>NZ_CP199742.1:0-447500 GCF_052658035.1 Rhodopseudomonas sp. RCAM05734
GCCCCCTGATCTTCGCATAGAGTGTGCACCGGGTGCCGGCGGTGCCGCTGCCGTTGAATGTTGCGGTACCGCTGCTGACCTTCACCAGCGGATTGACGCCATGATAGCCTTCGGCCAGACCGCTCTTTGTCATTGAAAGAGCAACCGGACCGATATCGAACGTGCCTGACACCGACTGCGCGCTGGCAAAGACATCCTCCGCCACGGAGGTGCTATCGATGCCGAACGACACCGAGACCTGTCCACCCGTGACGCTGTTCGAAGCCTCGCCGCTGAATTGCAGGTCGACGGCTTCATCTCCCCAAGTGAGGAATTCGGTGAGGATGTCGTTGCTGCTGACCAGGGCGTAGCTTGTCGAGGTCGTTGACCGGTTGGCGCCGAAGAACGAATGGCCGCCGATCCCGCGACGGTTGAAGTAGGAAATCACGAAACGCTGCGCGTCGGTATCGACCCAGGCTGACGAGACTGTGCGCGCCTGCCCTACCAGGCTTCGCGTCGCATCGCCGGACTTGATCTCGATGCCGGTCCCGGCCTGCGTGGCATGTGCGGTTGTCGATGCTTCCAGCGTCATCGTGCCGGAGGACATGAACGCATAGATCAGATAGCTGGTGTTGCTTGTTGCCGGCGGCGCCAGCGTCACGCCGGCGTCGGGAATGGAGCAGAGCACGCCGTTGATGACGATGGTGTTGCCGTCCAGCGGCTTAAGCAGAAGGTTAGCGCCGGATTTCTTGAGGACGCACCTGCCGTGCAACGCCGCGAGCGCACCTGACGCCCGATCGGTCCGCACCGCGGCGCGGGCATCGGCTGCACCCCAGCCGTGAAGAACCGTCATGGTGCCGGACAGCACGATATTCGATCCGGTCGAGGAATCCCGGAAGACGGTGCGCGTGAGACTATTGGCGCCGGCGTTGTAGGTGGCCTCTACCTCCAGCCACTTGCCGCCGCCGAACACCCTGACCGCCATCATCTCGCCGTCAGTGAACTTGGCCGCGAAAGTTGAATGATCGGAGTCGATCGCACCGGCAAGGAAGATATCGCCGAGGCCGGTCCCGCCGGTCGCGCCAAAAGTCACGGCGGTTTCGGCAACGCCGGATGCAAATTTCAGGTCAGCCATCAGAGCCTCTGTTCGATTGAGAGTTGCTTGGTCCAGCGGTCGAGGAATTGCTGTGCCACCGGCGACAGGTCGGTCATCAGGCCCCAGATGGAATCGCGTTCGAGGTTGCTGCTGTCGGGCACCGGCACGAACAGCACGTCGTCGGTCAGGCCGTTGATGCGGTCGATATCGTCGGTGAACCCATTGGCCTCGGCATCCGTCAGCGCCTCGAAACTGACCGCGAAGATGCGGTAGCGCTGCCGGCGATTGATCACGGTCTGGCCGCCCTCGGTCTTCTTGCGGTCGGAGGGATCGACCCACTTGCGGGTCCAGCCCCAGGCGAAGTTGATGCCGAACGTTTCCAGCGCCCCGATGAACAGCCGTCCGCCGGAACAGATCGTAGTGCTGGTGACATCTACACGGACGAAGCGCGCCGTCACCCGGCGCAGCTCGGTGAAGGTCAGGAATGCCTGGTCGACCGGCTGCACGCCGCTGTCGGCGACATCGCCGGCGGTCGGGTCGGTCGTCGAATAGCGGATGCGGATCGTATCTGCCGTCAGGCCCATCATCCGCACGGCGTCGAAGGTCCTGATCGCGCCGAGGTCGGCGACGATCCACTCGGCGCCGGACGTGCCCTGCCACCGCACGCCGACATGCGGATCCTGCAGCCGCGCGATCGGCGCCAGCAGGTTCTGCGACGATACCGAAAGCCGCGCCACGTCGGCCATGTTGACGTATCCAATGCGTGCGGTCGCCATCAGCCGAACGCCGTGATGGTGGCCCCGTTGTCGGCAGCCTTGTGGTGGATCTCGACCGCGATCATGTTGCGTCCGGCTGCGAGGTCGCCGCGCGCGTGGCGGATGAACACCTGATGCCCGACATTGAGCAGCGCGGCGTCGCGGTCGGAGATGCCGAAGCTGTAGAGACCGCGTGCCACGCGATACAGCGCCAGGCGGCGGGTCGCCTCCGCCGCAGCATCGGCCTGGTCACGGAAACAGGCCTTCACCGGATCGGGATCCTTGCCGAACGGATGATCGACCTTGACGGCCGGCGCCGATGCCTGCGCATAGCGATATTCCGCCGCGAGAAAGCTGCGCCTCGCATCGGATACCGCGCCGGCGGAGTTGGTCATCACCGTATAATTCCGCTGGTAGCCGATCAGCCACTTCCATGGCGGCGGCCAAATGCCGTCCGGCAGCTTCTGCTTGGTCGGATTCGGATCGAAGTTCGTGCTGTCGAACCGCTTGGTCGGCGGCCCCATCGGTGCGTCGACCCGTCCCATGTAGAACTTGCCGTCGCGCCGGAAGCCGGCATAGCCGCCAATGCCGACCACCAGCAGGTTGATGATATCCGCAACCGTCGAGGTGTCGTTGTGACTGACATGGATACCGACCGGCGCCGGCTGGATCAGGTTGAGCGCGGCCAGCGACGGCATGTAGATATCGGCCGGCACATTCACCGCCGATGCGCGGGCGATCAGCGCCAGCACGATATCGACCGTGGTCTGCGCAAAGACCCCGCCCGGTGCAGCGCCCTGCACGTCTCCCGTCACCGTCCCCGATGGTACCGAGCCGGCGCGAAACCAGCCCTGCGCCAGACAGGTCGCGTAGTGTCCGGCCGGCACTGCTGCGGCGCGCAGCAACGCCACCGTGGCATAGTCCTGATCGAGGTCCAACGGCACGCCCTGGTCGTAGACCGCGGCAATCGCCTGCACCTCGCCGTCATGCACGCGATAGAGCAGTTCATTCGGCGTCACCAGCGGCGGTTCGATATTGAGAACCCAGCCGAAGCACAAAGGCAGCGGCTTGCCGGCGAGATCCTCGCCGCCCTCGAGTCCACCGGTGCCGGCGAACACCACGGCGCTGGCCGGCACGTCGAACTTGTAGGCATTGTCCTCGGTCGAGATCTCGAAGCTGGCATCGTTGATGAACTCGCCGGACGACAGCCCCTTGAGCACGATCGGCCAGGTGGTCTGCGGGGTGCCGACGCGACCAAGCCGCACCTCGACCGGCTGGCCGTCCGTGGCATAGCGCTGCGTCAGGACGTCGAAGCGCCCATCCAGATTGCTGATCACGGTCGATCCCTTGCCGGTGATGAATCCGCCGATGCCGGAGCTGCCCAGCATCGACCAGGTGAAGTCCAGCGGCTCGTCAAGCACACCGGCGTAAGGCTGCGACGGGGGTGTGTCGTCGGCTGCGGTGATCAGTTCCTCGGTCGCCACATAGATGCGGTATTCGAGATCGATCGAGATCGCGAAGCCGAAGAACAGGTTGATGGTGACTTGGCGGTGATCGGCAAACGCCGCGCCGCCGAAGGGATGGCCTCCGAACATCGATCAGGTCCCGTTGTCGGAGAGCAGCCATGGTGAGATCACGGCCGAATAGGCGTAGCGCGCGCGGCTGTCCGACAGCGATTGCTCGGCGTCGGAGGTCGGTACCATCGTCAGCGAGAAGCCGAAGCTGAAGGAGATGGTCTCAGACGAAAGCGGAACCGTTCGCTCGGTGAGAAAGGCAAATTCCTGGTCGACAGCGCGCAGGCCGCGCCGGAACCGGACCGGCTGCGACAGCGGCTGCGCCCAGCGATCCGCGCTGACGCGCTCGGCAAAGGGCGCGAACTGGACGAAGGCAGCGAACTGCTGCGCGGTGACCTTGAGCGCCGGCCGGAAGCGGACCGGTTCGGAGAGCGGAGGCACCCACCGGTCGGCGGAAACCTGCTCGGTGAACGGTGCGAACTCGACGAAGGCGGCGAACTGCTGCTCGTTGACGCGCAACCCCGGCCGGAAGCGCTGAGGATCGTCGACCTGCGGTGTCCAGAACGGCTCGAACTGGGTGTAGGCGGCGAACTGCTGCTCTGCGGTCCGCAACGCGGGCCGGAAACGCAACGGTTCCGACAGCGGAGGCACCCACCGATCGGCGGAAACCTGCTCGGTGAACGGTGCGAACTCGACGAAGGCAGCGAACTGCTGCGCGTGGGAGCGCAAGGCCGGCCGGAAACGCACCGGTTCGGCAAGGGGCGGCTGCCAGAATGCCTCGAATGGCGTGTAGGCGGCGAACTGCTGTGATGCAGCCCGAAGCGCCGGCCGGAAGCGGACCGGCTGCGACAACTCCGGCATCCAGCGATCGCTGGTGCTGGTCTCATCGAACGGCGCCGCCTCGACGAAGGCCGCGAACTGTTGCTGCCCCGCCTTGACTGCTCGTCGAAACCGCAGCGGCTCCGCCAGCGACGGCGCCCAGCGCTCAGTAGTGACCGTCTCATCGAATGGCGCCGCCTCGACGAAGGCTGCGAACTGTTGCGCGGCGGTGCGCAGCGCAGGCCGGAAACGCTGGGGCTGGGCCAGATCGACGAACCAGCGATCCGGCGTGGTCTGCTCCGGACGGACCAGCGCGCCCGGATCGGTGAAGAACGACGAGAAGGCGATCGCCGCAACCGCCGCTGCTGCCCTGACGCGGCTCCGCGACGGCTGCGGATATTGCGGGTGCCAGCTATCGGCAAAGACCGGCGTAATGCTCGCGGCTTCGTTGCCGAGATCGCCGAACGCGCCGCCGCCGAAGGAATGACCGCCGAACATCTATCTATCCGGCCAGGCCGTAAGAGCGCAGAGCCATGGCCCGCGCCTCGACCCGCTCGATCGCCTTCTCGAACGGATCGCAGCGCCCCGACACAAGGCAGCGCGGGCAGACGTTGCTGGTGCATACGCGGCACCAGCCGCCGATGTCGGTGTCGCGGGTCTTGGTCCGGACGACGTTGTGCATGCCGCAATGCCCGCACTGATAGGAATCAGTGTGGGTCTCGCGACCTTCGGCATCGGTGCAGATGAACACGCCGTCCGGACGAAACATGGCGCCTACTCGTTGAACATCGCGGTGACGTTGGCGAAGCCGACATAACCGCTCGACTTGGCGCGGAACGCGATGCCGGCCAGGTTGGTGGCGGGGATCACCAGCTCCTTGCCGGGCGTCGGGACCCAGCGGATGGTGGCACGCTGGTTGACGGCCGCCGGCAGTAGGTTCGAGGACGCGGTGACGGTCGGTTCGACCGTCAGGTTCGCAGTCGCAACGGTGAGTGCGGCCGGATCTGCGGTGTCGATCGGGTTCGGTGTCGCGGACGTACCAGTGCCCACCGTGGTGGTGCGCGATGCGTCCCAGACGATCGCCTGGTCGGAGGGCGTCCCTTCGACGCCGAAGATGACATCGAAGATACGCGGGCGCCGCAGCGCCACCGCGCTGGAGACGGAGAGACCGAGCAGCGTCTTATAGGTCGAGGCGATCGCCTGCTTGGTGCCGCCAAGTTCGTTGGATGCCGAGTAGTCGGGCATGGGTGCTCCTTTGGAGTGTGGGACAATCGCGACGTTCGCCCGTCGCCGGCATTGCTACGGCGTCTTGCCTATCGTGAACTGACCAGGCAGCAGCCGAAACTGCTTGCCGGCGAAGATGTCCTGGGCGGTCTGCAGCGGACCGCTCATGATCATGTTGCCGCCGTCCTGGGCGTCCCAGAAGCCGGCGAAAACGATCAGGCCCCAATCGACACCAGCCGGCGGCGGGCCGATATTGATCACCCCGAGCAGCGTGGAACGGCCCGATGAGAGATCGAACGGCGACATCAGGCCCTGCACATCAAACCGGGAATAATTGGTGCCCGCGGTCGGCACCTCATTGGCCGACGAGCCGAAGTCCGTTGGGTCGGCAATATGCAGCGACATCCAGCGCCCCATGGTGAGGATCTGGTCGCCGACGATCTTGTGGGCATAGAGCGATAATCCGGACAATTGAATCCCCTACCCTGCTGCTCGCTGCTTCAGATTGGCTACCAGCCGCCGCGTCGCGTCGGTGTTCTTGCCAGGCGTCGCGTTGACAGCGTCGATCAGCTCATCGAGCTTTTTCAACAAACGCTCATCGCTGATATCGCTGATCTGCCTGTTCGCGCGCGCCAGCCCCTGCCAGTCGAAACTGCCGGCCGTCGGCGCGCGGTTGTCATTCGCCCAGCCGCCGCTGCGCATGGCGTCGAGCGCGGACCGGTAGGCTGAGGTCTGCGCCGCAGGCATAACATATTCGCCGCCGGCCAGCATGATGTCGCCGCCGCCGGCATAGCGCGCCCGCACGCTGTCGATCCCGAAGGTGCCGTTGCCGACTACGCCGCCATCGGCATAGCCCGGAATGACGCCGCCATTCTGGAAACCGAGCCAGCTCCAGATCGAGCCGCTACTGCCGGAGCCGCTGGTGCGCGCGATGGTCACCAGCCGGCCGATCATGTCGCCGAACTGCTGGGTGTGCGTGTTGCCGATGCCGGCGGTGATGCCACCGAGCCCGTTGATGGCGTTGACGAAGCGGTCGGCCAGCGAGTTGATGGCGCCGAGCAGCGACACCTGCGTCTGCAGGTAGGTGGCTTGCTGCGCCGCCAGCGCGTTCTGCTGGGCCTGCAGCGCATCGCTGGTCGTCGCGGTCGTATTGATCGCCGCCACGATCTTGTCGGAGCTATCGGTCGCGCCGAGCGATGCCGGCAGCGTTTTCAGTGCGTTCGTGACCTGGTCATAGATGTCGCTGTAGCCGGCCGACGACGCATAGAACGACTTGGCCTGGTCCAGCAGCGTCGTGGCGTATTGCGTGATGGTGCCGAGCGCATCCGCATTGCCGGACTTCGCCAGCGCGAACTGCGCGCTGAAATCCGACTGCGCCGCCGCCGGCTGCGCCTGCGGCGACAAGGTGGAATTGGCGCCGACCTTCAGCCCGTTGAGATAGTCGTTGAGCGACTTGACGAAGGCCTGCACCTTTTCGGTCGCAGCCTGCAGCGCGGTTGCGGACTGGCTCACAACGCCGTTGAAATCCGGGAACAGCTCGATGAACTGGCTGAAGGAGTCCCCGACCAGGCCGGCATCGTCGACGATCTTCTGCGCCTCGGCACGGAACACCGCAGCGACCTCGGCCTGACTGATGCCGAGTGCGGCTGCGTCGGCGACGTCCTGGGCGTGCTGCTTCAACAGCGCCGTGGCATCGTTCAGGTAGGATGCACCGGTTGCGGAATTGAGCCGCGCGGCCAGCCCGGCGGAGAAATTGTCGGCCAGATCCTTCATCGCCTTGGTGACGCCATTGTCGATAGCGCGGCCGGCATCCTCGGCGGACATGCCGAGATCGGTGAGCACCGATTTGAGCTGCACCGCGGTGCCCTGCATCTTCTGGATCGCGGTCGCGACCTCAGAGAGCACCGGCGGCTGGCCCAGCAGGGTCAGCAGATACTTCTGAGCCGCGGCCGTCGCCGCGGCGATGCGGTCCTCGCCACCGCCGGCGATCAGCGGCGTGCTGCCGGCCGCCGCGGCGATGCGGTCGTTGGCGTAGGCCACGCGCACGTCGTCGATAAAACCCTTCAGGGTGGTCCCGACCTGCTTGACGTTGTCGCTGGCTGCGGCAAACGGCGAGTTCGGCCCCAGCCCCGCATTGATGGCATCGAGCATGCCGCCGAAGGATTGCCGGAACGCATCCGTGGTGCGGTAGACGTTGGCGTTGAAGGCCTCATAGACCCGGCCGACCGAAGCCAGATCCTGCGCCTTGGCCGCCTTGGTGGCGAAGTCGTTGACCTGCGCCAGCAGCCGCTGGAACGTCTGCGACAGGCCGCCCTGCACGCCTCCGGTCATCTGCGACAGGAACAGCTCGAAGGCCGGCCCGGCAGCCTTCCATTCGGTCTGAGCCGCCTCAAGCTTCGCCTTAGCCTGGGCATCGGCGCCGAGGATGCCGCCGATCAGGCCAGCAACGCCGCCGACAACGGCACCGGCAGGCCCGAACGTCGCACCGGCCATCGCACCGCTGAGCGCACCCGTTGCCGCGTTTCCACTCTGATAGCCGGCGACGCCGGCACTGGCGACACCCAGCGCGCCATTTCCCGACATCAGGTTCTGATTGCCGAACAGGCTGCCGCCAGACATGAAGCGATTGAGGTTCGCTGCCGCCAGCTTCTGCACCAGGTTTGATGCCGCCGACGTCAGCGACTTCATGGCATCCTCACCGCGCATCAGGCCACTGACCAGATCGTTGCCGAAGCCGCTGGTGATGTCCTTGCTCAGGCGCATTTCATTGTTGAGGCGCATGGCTGCAGCCTCTGATGAATTCAGCGCCGTGGTAACTTCCGGATAGATGCTGCGCAGCTGGGTCGCGATCTGCACGTCATCGGCGGACAGGCCGATGGTCGACCTGTCGAACTGGATCTGGTTATTGATCCGCATCTTTGCCAGCGCTTCGCCGGCGGCGCCGGCTGCCTTGGCCTGCTTCTCGATCTCCGCCGTCAGGGCAGCCGTGGACTCACGCCCTGCGAGCTGCGCCGCCGTCGTGAGCTGCGCCCGCGCGCGAAATTCCTCCAATGCGCCGGCGCCGAGCCCGACCGCCTGGGTATCGGCCTGCATCCGCGCCGTGTGCTTGGTCACACTCTCCAGCGCGCGATCGTAGGCGTCGGCCGCCTCTTCGGTTTTCTTCTTGAGGTTGTCGATCTCATGCGACGTATCGCCGAGCGTCTTCTGCGCAATGGTATTGGCTTCCGATACCTTGCGCTGCTGTTCAGCCTGATCCTGCAACCCGGCGCGCAGCTTGTTGACGGCGACGGCATAGGCATCAGTTCCCTTCGCCATCTCGGCGGGATCGCTGGAGATGCCGTAGGACGTCTCAGCCGCCTTGCGGCTTTCGGGCGTCGTGGTGTTGTCGATGATCCACTGGCTGCCCTCGTTGATCTTTTTCTGAAACCATGACGGCACGTCGCCGAGCTTGGCGACCAGCTTGGTGGCCCAGTCGACACCGTTGGCAATGGTCTCGACGGTCGCAACCCAGTTGGCGTGAAACTCGACACCGGCTTGCGTCAGGAGATCCTGGATCGGATGCCAGCGGGTTTCGAGGATCTTGACCGCGGCGTCATAACGGGTCTGAAGGTCGAGTGCGCGGCCGACATCCTCCGGCGATACTAGCTTGGCATCGGAGATCTTCGCTGCTGCGGCGGTGAGCTTGTCGAAATACTCCAGAATCCTTTCGCAGGTTGGCGGCCGCCTCCGGCCCGAAGGCAGTACCGGCGATATCCAGCGCAGCCAGGCGCTGGCCAGCCTGCATCGCCTGATGGATCAATGAGACGATCGCCTCATAGCGCTGCTGCGTCGTATTGGCCTGCGCATATTCCTGCACGCCAGTGTTGTCGGCAAAATTGCCGACCTTCACCGATGCGGCGAGCCGGTTGCCCAGTGCGCTGCCGCCAAGCTGATCGGCTGACTGCTTCTGCAGGGTGGTCAGCGCTGCAGTCAGCGCCTCGACAGGCAGCTTCGCAGCCTCGGCACCCTTGCTCAGTCTCTGGAAATAGGTGGTGGACAGATCGACCTTCGCGGCATCCTCGGCGATCTTGCGGTACCGGTCCAGCTCTTCTCCGCCCAACCGCCATGCCTCCATCATCAGCGATACCGCGTGATAGAGCAGCAGAACGGGACCGAGAACAAAGCTGATTGCCGGGGCAAGCTTCGAAAGGATCGAGGTCGCAACTCCTGCCAGAGAGGGGCTGAACGCCTGCATCGCGACACCGGCCGATGTGATCCCGGCTGCCACCGGACCAAATGATGGCGCGACAGACGCAGCTGCTGCGCCCAGCCTCACCAGGCCGGTGCCGGCAAGGTTGGTGGCCGTGACGACCCCGCCGGCTACAGCGACGAGCGCGACGGAGGCGCCACGCAGCGCCGGCGCCGCAAGGCCGTTGACGACTTCGCGGAACGCCGGCGAGAAGGCATAGGCCGCCTCGCCTACCAACTTGACATGGTTGGCCAAGCTGGCGGCCTCGATGCTGGCGCCCGCGAAGCTCCTGGCTGCGTTGTCGTTCGCCGCGGCCATCGCGCCGTTGGAATTGGTCAGCGCCGCCGTATTGGCGACGATCGCAGCGGTGTAGGCCTCCTGTCGCTTCTGGATGGCGGCCATCTGTGCTTCGTAGCCGGCCATGGTCCGGCCGGACGTCGCCGCAGCCGTCGATACGGCATCGTGACCCACGGCGACGCGACCAAGCTGGGCGGCCGATTGCTCGGCACCCGTCGTCGTTACCTCGAACCTGAGGCGTTTGACCGCTTCGTTGGCTGATGCCATGAACTAATCGACCTTGGCCGTTACGGTGATGGAAGGCGACTTTCCGCTGTCGTCGAAGGTAATCGCAAGACCTGGAAATGCCGTGGCGGCCTGTGTAGCCACGCGCTCATAGATGCGATTTGGCACCTTGATCTCGAAGTCGCGACCCGATTCTGTTTTCCCGATCTCGATCTTGTGTGCGTATGGTTCGGGGTTGGTGAACACGTAGGTCTGCGCGACTGGAATGTTGTCGCCGAAAGAGATCTCCCGCCCGTCGCAGATGAGCTGGTGGCTATCGCGATACTTTCCGGTCAGCCGTGGCGAGCGGCTGCGCAACGCGTTCCAGATCCACAGCACAGCCGGCGTCGCGGTCTCCCATTCGGCGACCACGGCGCCATCCGGCTTGACGCGATCGATGCTTGCGCCCCGCTGGCCATCGACCGTGATGACGGGCGCGGCCGTGACGCCGAGCCGGCGGTTCATGTCGCTTGCTTCCGCGATGCCGCCTTTCACGAAGTCCGCGAACAGTTGGCTGCGAGCCCTGGGCGAGACGCTCTCGTCGATCATAAGCTGGATCGTGCTGCCGATCGGATCGATCTTCGACTGGATCGGCATCACTTCTTGTCCTTTGCCTTGGCGGCCTCGGTTTCGGCCTGCACCGAGGCCCGGAGATTGGCGAGTCGCACCAGCAGCCGCTTCTCCCAAGGCTCAAGATCCAGCCGCATCGCTTGCGACCAGTGCTGGACGTCGTCCCATCCGGCCATCACCGGCGCCATGCCGTTGGCTTTGAGTCCGATGGAAAACTCGTGAAACCAATCCCAGACATGGCTCACGGCCCATGGGAATTCCGGCAGCGGGTCCAGGGTGGCGATCGGCTTGGGCTTCAGGCCGAGCTGAGCGAACACCTTGCTCGCTAGCTCGGCATGATCGCCCTCGGTGCCGGCGGACCCTACTTTGGCAGAAGCTCGGAAGACGGCGTCGGCGTAATCGGCGAGATGGTCGGCGGCTTCTGCAAAAAATTCGCAGCGTTATTGGCTTCTGACCACGCCTGCACGAAAATCCATCCCATGCCCGGCGGGGAATAAAGATCCGCCGCATTCTCCAGGGTGCAGGGCACATCGAGAGGCTCGCGCGACAGACGATCGACCAGGTACCAATCGGCGGTCAGCGCGGCGCACATGGCGATATTTGCGTCAAGCGCATCGTCTGGCTCGACCTTGCCATTGCGCGACTGCTTGATGCGTAGGTTCAGGTCCTTGCGCTTCTGACGGCCGAACTGACGCGCCTGCTCGCCATCCGCAGCCCAGACATCGATATAGGCGGCGCGGCCGGCCTTGTCGCGGATGACATCCTCGGTCGATGGGTCGATCAGTTCGACGCGAAACGGCTTTGCGACGTCGGCGACGAGAGATCCGAATTTGTTGCTCATGGTTGCTTTCCTTGGCGGAGGGTGAACCGGAGGCACCCGCCAGCGCCTCCGGTTCGATTGCGCAATCACCCGGTTTGACCCGAGCGGGTGTCCCCGTAGCGGCGGGGATTCGATCAGGCGACCGCGGTGTCCACGATCATCATGGTGGTCGACGGGATGCCCGGCGCGGTGCCGACATAGCGCGCGGCCTCGAACTGGCACTGGATCGCCTTGGCCTTGTTGACCTCGGACTCGCCGTTCGAGTTGACCTTGATGCGCGGCAGGAAGAATGCATTGGCCGGAGCCGACGCGGTATTCGATGACGGCAGATAGGCCAGCAGCGCCAGTTCGGTTTCGTCGTCGAAGGCCGACAGCGCAACACCGTCGGTCAGGAATAGGGTGAAGTCGCCGCTGCAGACGAAGTCGCCGAGCAGGATGCCGGCTACCAGGCCATCGGGATTGATCGCCTTGGCGGCTTCAGGCCCCAGGTCGGCCTTGATGTTGAGGCCAGTGACGACACCGATGACCAAACCGCCGAGCATGAGCAGGCCCTGCATCGCGGTCGGGATGTCCGTGGTGGTCTCGGCGGTCGGTGCGGTGAAGAACGGCGCGGCAGCGCCGGTCAGCACCTGGCGGTTGCGGCCCAGCAGGCTGAAATTCAGGCCGACGTTGGCATTGACGCCGATCGACAGGTCGAAACCGCCGATACGGCATTCCGTGTAGAAGCGTGACAGGTCGATATCGGGATTATTGACCTCGAAGGCGACCTTGTAGTTGGTACGCTCAGCCTGCGTCGCAGGATTGAGAAGCACCGGCGCCGTTGCCAGCGTGAAGGCGGTATCAGCCGTCTGGGTGACCGGCGCGGGATAGATATTGACGACACGATTGTTTGACCCGCTGAAGCCAAGGATCAGGAAGCCACGGTTGTTCTCCGCTGTCGCCAGTGCGCCGAATTCTGCGATCATGCCGACCTGCAGGCCTAGCGCAACCGGGTCGCCGGAGACGAAGGTCGCGGTCTTGGCCGTCGCATCGAAGGCGACGCTGGTGAAGTCAGTCTCGTCGAGCGCAATCGGCGTCGACCATACTGACCGCATCACCGCCGCGAACAGATCTTGGTGGGTGCCGGGGCTGAGGAAGCCGTTGATGGTGCCGGGTACGGTGCGGCTGCCGTGCTTGCCCATGGTCTGCTGCGCGTCCTCGCGCTTCTCATTGGGCCGGTAGTTGTCCTTGGTCAGCGCCAGGTTGTGCGAGACATGGCGCAGCACCTGGCCGCCCGACGCGCCCGGTGCCACGGACGCGACCGGCTCGGTCGACGAGTCGATCTCCGGCGAGGCATAGATCTTGTAGACGAGGCGTTCCGAGACGCTTTCCGCGAGACCGGACATGGGCAGGCTCCTGTGCTTGGGGGTTTTCGGCTCAGCCGATCAGGTCGAAAGTGAACTCAACTTCGCAGCCGGACCAGAAATAGCCGGTCGCTTCGTTCTCTATGCCGGGCACGGCGATCTGCGAGCCAGGGCCGCCCGGATAGACGGTCACCGCATCGCAGGTGATGCCGTTGGCGCGATAGCTGCGGAACAGCGCGGCGAAGTGCTCGGCATAATCGGTACCGTATTGCAGCCCCCAGCCCAGCGGCACGAACACCAGAATGGTGGCCGAGCCGGGATTGCGATGGCGGTTGGCGCCGCGCCCGCCGCCGATCTCGATGGTGCTTGACTTGACGGTGTCGAATAGCACGTAGACGAAGGGCGCCCGCTGGTCCGGCAGCACGAAGGCATCTTCGCCCTGCCAGCTCACCGGCAGCGCGACGCTAGTGGTCGGGTGGACCGGCAGGCTGCCCTCGATCATGCCGCGGATCGCGGCGATAGCTTCGGATGCGGTTGTCATCAGCCCTTCGCGTGGATTTCGAGGGCAATCAGCACGCCGCCGACGACGCGCTTCATCGGATTCTTGATGGCGAATTCCTTGCTGTTGACGACGAGAAATTCATTCGTCGTCACCGGCAGGATCGCTGCCAGCGTGTCGACCAGCACCACGGCGACCTGGTCGCCCTGCACGATGGCGCCGACCAGTTCCTTGGAACCGTAATTGCGGACGAAGGCCGTGGTGGCGGTGTCGACATAGGAGCGCGCAGGCCCGGTGCCGCTGTAGCGGCGGATGGCGACGGCCTGGCCGTTCTCGTTGACCAGCGAGCGCGTCATGCGCAGCGCATCGTCCGGACTCATGCCAGCACCCGATAGGTCGACACCAGCATCATGGCAGCCGGTCCCAGCGCGTCGGCACCGCCGTCGCGGCCGGTCGCATAGGTCTTGGAGCCCACACCGATCACGCTGTCGACCATCACATTCTGGTCGCGCGTCGACAGCGAGCGCAACTGGCTGACCGAGAGCGCGATCGCGCAGCGGATCGGCTCCGGAACGTCAGTCCCCTCATCGCCATAGCCGGCGACGAATTCGATCTCGACCGCATCGGATTGCCAGCGCGCCGGCGGCCAGCTCTTGCCATAGACCGGCACGACATAGGGCCGCGGACCCTGGACAATCCGATAATCGGCGGGATCGATGATCACGGACGCTCCGGTATTATCGACATAGGAGATTGAATTGATGTCCTGCAGCGGCGGCAGCGGAATCATGATGACTGCGCCGTCGCAATGCCAATGATGCGGGAAACATGGCAGCAGCAGCTTCCAGGTCTGGGTGACCAGCGCCCGGCCCAGATAGCCGTCGACGCCATCGAGCACCTGGCGCGCCGAGGATACGAACGCATCCAGCACATCGTCGGAAATCTCCGTGCCGATGTTCAGACGCGCCCGTACATCCTCGGCGCTGAGGGGCTCGTTTGCAGGCGGCGTGACCGGGACCAGGCGCATGGACGATCAGTCGACGAGGATGTGGAAAGCGCCGACCTTGGCCGCGCCGCCCTGCGCCAGGACAATCTTCAGGCGATCGACAACACCAACCTTGTCCTGAACGGCCGTTCCAGAAGCCGCAAATAGCGCGGCGACGCCGGCTTGCGAATGCGTTGGCGCGCGAGGATACCGCACAGCCGAGGCGTTCACGTTGGACTCGGTCCAGACGTTTTCGCCGGTTATCTCAGCCGTAATCGTGAAATCCACGCCGTCCGTGTAGGCGTTAGCCCCCGCGCTTGCGGTGTCCTTCTCATATTGAATACTATGGATCTTGCCGGCGAGGCGCGGGCTGTAGGCCGTGACAGTTCCGTCGGCGGCCGTGGTAACGGTGACCTTGTAACGTCGCATGGTCGTCTCCTTCTAGGGCGCCTTGGCGCCGATTGCGGCCGGGGTGGCCTTGGGCTGCGAAACGGTCAGGTCCGGCTTCATCTCGACGACGCGGTCGCGGCGAGGCTTGAAGTCCGAATTGGTGAGGCCGTGCTTGACGCCGGCAACCTGCAAAGCAGGCTCCTCGCCATCCGGCGGCGGCACGATTCCGGTGCGGGCCAGCGCGCGATGGCGGACGATATCGACGTCAATCTCGTCGCCGGCATGGACAAATCCAGTGGGACCGAGATGCGCTTTCAGGACTTTGACCTTCATGACTTGCTTCCTCAACGAGGGGGCCGGCAGGATGCCGGCCCCGGTTGTTGCGACAGGGATCAGAACCCGCCGTAGACGAAGCTCTGCGGGCGGAACACTGCCAGTGCGAGGCGCTCCTCGGCGCGGATCGTCACCATGTTCTTGGTGAAGTTGTCGGCGTCCTCGGTCGACACCTGGACATTGGCGTCCTCGCGATCGAACACCTGCGCCGCCATGTTGAAGGCGCCGACCATGAACTGGCCGGACGGCATCGCATTGGTGTCGACCACCGGCAGGCCCCACATCGTCGGCTGCAGGCTGGCGCCGGGATTGCCGAATAGGTAGCGGCCGTTGGCATCCTTCAGGGTCTCGATGTCGGCCCAGTCGTGCGGGTTCAGCACGATGCCGGACGCGGCATATTCAGCGATGCGCACCTGCAGGATGGCGCGGCGCAGAACGTCGACCTGCTGGTCATCGGCCTTGAGCAGCGACGTATCGAAAGCCGTCGCCTGCGGGATCAGGCCGAGCAGGTTCTGGCCGGTGCCGTCGGCGGCGAGCAGCTGCTGCTCCTCGACGTATTGCAGGCCGTAGCGCAGGCGGCCGTCGATATAGGACTGCAGCAGCGGGATATCGGCCAGCACCTGGTTCGACGCCTTGATCCAGTGCGCCAGGGTGCGGACCGGCGTGTCGACCAGATCGAGCGACAGGTCCGACTGCGGCTTGGAGGCAGCTTCGGCGACCGGCGCGGCCATGTTCTGGAAGCCGGTCTCCTGCACGAACTGAATCAGGTTGGAGCCGGTACGGCCAGGCAGCAACAGGTCGCGCACCGTCATGCGCCGGTTCGGCGGCGTGATGATGCCGGTCAGCCGGTCGGGTGCGATCGCATTACCGGCGCCGCCGGTGCCCGTGGTGCTACTGGTGACGTTCGTCACCGCCGCATTCATCGTCACCGATTTGAACGTCATGCGGGCGGTACCGCGCATCTCCGAAGCGAGCTTCTTGAAGGTGTCGCTGTCGGTGAAGCTCTGCCCGGTCGAGACGCGCAGGTCGAAATCGCCGCCAGCGCGACGGGCCTGCTTCTGCTCCATGTCGAGCAGGCGGGCGTGGATCGCCGCATTGCCCTCGACGATCTTCTCGATCGCCGCCTTGGTCTCGCCGGCAACCTGCCCTGCAATCTTGGCTTCGCCGTTGGCCTTTTCGACCAGCGCCTTCAGTTCCTCGTCGCGCGCGGTGAGCTTTGCGAGCAGTTCCTGGAATTCCTTGTCCATAGCTTTTTCCTTTTCAGCCGAGTCCGGCGATGAATTTCAGCAGAGACGCTTTCGCGTCCGGTGAGAGCGTCCGCGTCTCGTCTGGCCCAGATTCACTCTGGAGCGCACCCTTGCCGCGTGAGACGAATGCGGTTGCAAGGGCGATGGGGAAGCCTGCCTCGCGCAGGACTTCCTCGATCTGTGACAGCGAGGGATTCTCGCCGGCCGCGAACATGCGGCGGGAATTGGCGGAGGCGCCGAGGCGCGGCGCCGAGACGCCGAAGCGCTGCAGCGTGTCCTGCATCGTGCCGACACGATCGGCCATGCCGCGCTTGACCAGCTCTTGCGCGCCGAACATCCGCCCCTTGCCGAAATTGTCGCGGACCTGCGCCTGCGTCACCTTGCGGCCGTCGGCGACGGCCTTGATGAAGGCGTCTTCCGCCAGATTGACGCGCTGCTGCAGGTAGTCGTGAGCCTCTGCCGAAAGCGGGTTGATATTGGCGGTTTCGGCTTTGTGAACGCCGTTCTGCGCTTTGATCAGGGTCGGCGTGATGCCTTCCTTCTCCAGCATCTTCGAAATATCTTCGTGAACCGAATAGACGCCGATCGACCCCGCCTCCCCGCCTGGCGTGACGACAATTTCGTCGCACTGTGAGGCGAGATAGTACGCCGCAGAGGCGCAGAGGCTGTCGACTTGCGCCACGATGGGCTTGATGCCACGCGCGTCGCGGATCTTGGTCGCGAGCTCATCGACGCCGTAGGTGCCGCCGCCCGGGCTGTCGTGCGCAAAGATGATCGCCTTGACGGTATCGTCAGCCAAAGCGGCATCGAACTGCTGCGACAGCGCGTCTGTCGACGTCCCTCCGCTGATGTCCTGCATCATGCCCATGCGCTGGGAAATGACGCCCGACACCGGCAGGACGGCGATGCCGCCGGGTGATTTGACGGTCTGCTCAGCGCGACGATCGGAGATGCGCGCCTGCACTTCGTCCTGCGACAGTGTTCCGCCGCGGGCCTTGAACATCAAGAACGCACTAATCGCTTCCAGCTTCTCTGGCTGCATAGCCCAAGGCTGGCCCGCGAAGGCCGAAAGGATGCGCAAATATTGCATGTGTCGTCCTATGCGGGCTTCTTGGCCGGAGCCGGCGATGGCGCGGGTCCGGGGCTCGGCTCTTTAGGCTTAGGCACGCCAAAGCCATCGGGAGTCTGCGCCGGAGGAAGCTTGCCGAGCATGTCGAGAGGAACGAGGTTCGATTGAACTGTAAGTACGTCACCACCGGCCATTGGCGGGTCGTTGTTCTTTTTCCGCACTTCGTTGCGGGTGTTCAGACCGTTCTGCACCTGCACCGACATCAACGCGGCACGGCCGGCGCTGTCGGCCCGAAGCAGAGCGTCGACGTTATGTTCCACGTAAAATTTCTTCCGATCGGCTGGCGACATCGGCTGCTTTTCGATGGACTGTTCGATGCGTTGCAACTCGGGCCCGAGGTAAAGCGTCAACCAGGCAAGGTTGATCTGCTCCACACCGGAGCCCCACATCGTTTGCCCAGCCGCGGCATGGCCGATCAGGATCGGAAATACGCCAAACCAACGGCAGATTTCTTCGACGTGAAAGCCGCGGGTTTCCAACGGCTGCAGAATCTGCCGGGCTCATGCCCAGCGCCTTGAAGTCGAATCCCGGCGGCAGCGGCATCACCTTGCCCGCGCGTTGCGAACCGGCGAACTGATCGAAGAGCTTCACCAGGTCTTCGCGCTGGGTCTGCGTCGTCTTGGCGTTCGGTTGATCGACAGCAAAGCCTGAAAGCTGAAGGCCGTTGGCAAACGTTCGGCCCGCGACCTCATCGGCAGCCAGCGCGGTGCTGAGCGTCTGCCGCCCATAGGCAATCGGCGAAAGGCCCATTAGGCCGCCGGCACCGAATCCGCGCAGATGGAATACCTTGTCTTCGCCCCAGCCACCGTCAGGACTGCGGATCCCTGTCGCAGCGTCGAAGTATCGGTATCGCCGTGATCCATCTTGAGGGTCTCGATAGACCTGCGTGAAGTCTGGATTCATCGGAAGCAGTGCTACCAGCGTGTTGCCGCTAAACACCTTCTCAGCATAGGCATTCCCGCGCAGCTCCAGCGCCGTGTACTGGCCTTCCCAGAATTCGATCGCCGTCTGATCAGCATTCGGACTATCGTGAAGCAGGTCATATAGCGGATGGCTCGTATCGACCGAACCGTCTTTCTGGCTGTGGGTCTTCAAAGGCAGTGAGGCCTTGGTCCGCGCGTTCAAACGTGCGCAGGCCCAGGCAGTGGAGAGCTGCAGGACCGCATCGGGCGACGTCGCCTTCCCGGACCAGGTAGAGTGATCGTGGTGGAAGCTCGCCGGGTCCGTCAGTTTGACTTTCCGCCGGCCGAACATTCCGAAGCCATCCCAAATGCTCACGCCGACATCACCGGGTTGGCGAAGTATGCACCAATGTCCACGCCACCCTCCTTCAATTCGTTGGTGGCGGCGCCCACAACCATCGCCGTGGTCACGATTCCGTCGATGCGGCCGCGCGATTTTGCCTTGTCGAACATCCGATTACCTTGCCCATCGGATTCGATGATCGCGTTTGCGGCGCACATGTAGGTGACGGGCGAGTCGTCAATGGAGACGGTGCCGTCGAGGACATTGTCTTCCAGCCGCTCAATAGACGTCGGCATGGTCGGCTGCTTTTCCTCGAAGACGCGTCGCTTACCTTGATTGTGGCGAACCAGCATGAGGCCGGTCCCCTCAGGCTTGTCAGGGCCCTCGTAAACCCAGACCGCAAGGCCGATCTGCTCGCAGGCCGCCATGAAGTCGGCCATGCCGGCCGGATCGAACGCGAGAAACTTGACATCATGCTCGGCGACGAGCTTGGCGACTTGCGCGGCCGCGAAGGTCTTGTCGATCGTCTTGCCGGGAACGGCCGTGAAATCGATTGCTGGATCAGCAGCCCACTCGACGTATTTTGCTATGTCGCGACGCGCGCGGTCGGCCAAACCATCCTGCACCGTCCAGTACCAGGTCTTGACGAAGAGGTGCTTTCCACCATCCTTCTTGCCATCCCAGCAAGCGGACAGCGCGGTCAAATCATTCTTTTTGGACAGATCCAGCGACAGCCAGCATGCCTCGCCCTTGTGATCGTCCGGATTGACTGGCGCCTGGACCGCGGCCCAAGGCTCCTCTGCCATCCAGAAATCGACGACGCCGACCGGAATTCCGAAGTAGAGACGCTTGACGGACATTGCCGTCGAGAGACGTTCTCGCGCAGTGGCCACTTGGCCGCGAATATTCTCGATTGGGAACGTGATGCCGAGAGCCGGCAGCGCCTTTACCCAGCAGTCCTCGTTTTCGAAGACAGTTTCGTAATCTGCCTTGTCCACTCGCGCGATGAAGGCAAACGCTTCGTCGTCAATAAACTCGCCGCGGGCCACGCGCTGGTAGAAATTTGAATACTCGGTACCGACCAGCCGGGTCGATGCTGGCGTGTTCGTACCCATCAGCATGAGCGCATCGCCCGGCATCTTCGCGATAGCTCGCTGCCAAGTCTCGATTGACGAATTACTTTTGAATTCGTGGATCTCGTCGGCGGACACCAGGATGGGTCGTGGACCGGAGATCGCCTCGCCATTCGCCAGCGACTGAAAAACTGAATTCGTGTCCGGGTGTTCGATTTTGAATGCGTTGTCCAGGAAGCCGCGGATGATCACGTCGCCGCGGGATTCCAGCGTGTCGTTGTCTTCCGGATCGGTGCCCGGGATCGGTGCGCGGCACATCGATGCCGCGTCCTTAAACAGGACGTTCGCCGTCGCCTTGTCCTGCCCGATGGCATAGACCTTAGCGCGTTGAACGCCGTAGTAGCCCATCATATAGAGACCGATGGCGGCCATTAGCGGCGACTTCGCCTGCCCCTTGCCGGTCTCAAGCCATCCTGACCGAAACCGCATCCGGCCGCTTGCCATCCGCCAGCCGAACAGCGACCCGACACAGAACGTATGCCAAGGCAGAAGGTTGAATGGCTCGCCGACCTTGGCGCCCTCCGTGATCGACAAGACCGCCGGGAAGAACCCGATTGCGTGTTGAGCTCGCTTTGAATCCCAGTGCAGCCCGCGCGCGGCGCCGTCGGCCAGGTCCTTCAGGTGTCGCTCAGCCGCGCACCGTGCGAGTTCACCGGAAATGATCTTTCCGCTTACGACGTCCTGCGCCCACCGCGTAGTGGCATCAGTTGGTAACCGCTTTGAGGTACCCGCCGCCGACGACCGACGGCTTTTGCCTTTGGACTTTTCCGCCATTGTTGCGCCGGCGCGGCGTGATGGTTAGTTCGGCTTCAGCAGCCGACGCCATCGCGTTCGCGTCCTTCAAAATTGTGAACCACGGATTGTACGCAGGCTGCTTTTTGCCCTTGCGTGGGAAGACGGCCCCCTCATCCGCGACGTGGCGCATCGCGATTTCATAGAGCACGTAGGAGTCGACTAAACGCTTGACCTGTCGCTCATTGGCGTTCGCCAGCTTTTCGGAGCCGCGAAGCTCGCCGATGATGATGCGCCACTGCCGGCGAGCGAGATCCTGATCGAGCTCGTCGGTGAACTGGGCGGACCATTGCGGCTCGGTCAGTCCATCGACAACCGACGGGTCCGACTGCATTGGTGGCGGCGCGGACGGCACAAGCTTTAGCGGCGGCCCCGCTTTTTCCTTAGGCTTTCGCCCCGCACCCTCGCGCTTCCCACCTCTGGGCATATTGTTTGATTTCCAGCGAATTCAAACAGGCGAGATATCTTCATATTTTCAATGTGATATCAGATCGCCTGTCGGCCTAATTGCGATGGGTCGCCTTTGATTTTTGCTCTCAGTGCGAAGGAAGGACCCATACCGGTGTCCGCTCCCTATTGCTGTCAGTTTCGACCCGCCCCCGGGGGTAGTGTCCGATTCCAAGGATGAGCGGGGTCGAGTGGCCTGCCATTCACGTCGGTGCCGTGCACCATGCGATGGCCGAACTGTTCAGCCGTCCTGATCTTGTGGCAGGGCCCGCAAAGGCAGCGGATGTTGCTGTCGTCGTCCGTTCCATTGAACGGTGGCGCCAGCGGAATGATGTGGTCGGGCACCGTGGCCGGTGTCACCCGCCCGCGCGCAGCGCAGTCTCGACACAGCGGCTCGTTGGCAAGGCGTCGCAATCGCTGCGCTACACCGCGCCGGCCGCGAAGGCGATTTGGCTCAGGCTCTCGATTACGGAAGCGCCGGTCACGCGGTGCCGGCACTCAGGCGCAATCGTGGTCAGGAGCGATGTAGTCGCAAGGCACACGATCTCGAGCGAAGTTATCGTCGAGTACCGTGATCTTGGGAAAATTGGCCAGACCAACGTCATCCCGGCGCCGCCGGACGCGCGCCTTGCCGCCATCGGTGTACGTCCGACCGAATGACAGCTTGACCACGTTGCTCATGCGACTGCTTGCCTCATGAAATGCGAAACCCGCCTCGCTGCGGGTGCAGCGGGCGGGTGATTTCCTTGCGGACTTCCGATAGTTAGAGGGATGTCAAGAAACACACCGCAAAGCAACACCTATTTGTGCTCACAGTTGAATTTTCTGAGCTATGAACAGACCGTCGTAGGCTTCTCACACGAGAAGCGGAGGGTGACAAATGATCGATCTAGAGACGACTCGGAACGTCGCGTTGATAGTGACCGCTGGCTTGGTCTTGACCTATCTTTATGATCGATATGTCAAAGGCTTAGTAAAATTATTACTCGATCGACCATTCAAGTGGCTGGAGGGTCTTGAATTCACGATAGCATTGTTTGTGGCTGGCTGCTTAGCGCTCGGCTGCGCATGGGTATTGATATCGCCCACGATATTCTTGGCAGAACGCTTGCTCCCAGCCGTCGTCGAGCGGGTCCTGCCGAGGACACCGTCAACAGAGCGCACTCCAACACAAATAGTGATAATTCCGGCTCCAAGCTCATACAGGCTGTCCGACACGGAAGTTTTCGTGATCGCGAATTCATCCCATGCGTTCAGGTTGACCCGTCCGAGCAATGAAAACGTGAGTCAACGGCTAGGAAACAGACCGTCGGTATTGGAGCGAATAACGCTTCCTCAACCCGTAACACCTGCGCCAATCGCCACGCTTGCACCTCAGGTGCCTCAGGTGCCACCTGTACCACCGGTGCCGGTGCCGGTGCCACGTCCAGTCAGCCTCCCACCGGGGCCACCACTTCCTCAGGTGGGATTGAACGGGTCCACAATCGCTTCACCTACTGCCTCGAGCAGTTTTCAGGTCGATTCTGTAAACCCTGCATCCGTTTTCAATAGTGCGTTTCCAGCTCCAAACACATTTTTTAATAGTGCGTTTTCAGCTCCAAACACATTGCCCGGCGTCTACAACCACCAGATTTACTCTGCACCTCCAAGCGCAACCACACCCTCTCTTCCAGCCGGGATCGGACGCGGCAAATGAGGGGGCGTTAGTCAGGTAATTTGCCCAGAGGACATTGGTGTTTCATCGCAAGGCCTCGCGAGCGCTCGCTGTTTTGGCATCTTTGGTCCGTCGGAATGGATGCAGCATCTTCCCTCGCGCCGGCACCAACGGCAGCCGTACCATCGGCCCGACAGGCGGCACATGGATCACCCTACCCCCGGCGTCCTTGTCGCCGAACCACGGGGCCACCGCAGCGCGGGGTGGAAGCAAGGTGAACTTCGTGAGTTCGACCGATGCAGCGAGATCGTGCAGCGCTTCCAGCCAAACCACGTAATCCGCGCGGGCCTGGATGATAGACAATGGCGACGGATCCCATTCCAGAGGGCAGTAGCTGCCGGCGGAATACCTGTTTCGGCCCTCGCACTTTCCTTCTACCATCGCGTCTTTCCCGTTGGTCGACAGCACCCGGCCGGGCATTGGGTCATCTTCCCGCCAATCCGGCCGGCTGGCGCCCATCGCATGGACAGTTACCAGCACCTTCGGATTGAAGGTCCCGACCATCATGACATCGCGCGGACGGTCGCGCTGAGGCCGTTCGCCACCGGGACCGAACCACCCTCGCAACGCGCGGTCTCCGGCCTTGCCCCAGCCCGCTTTGGGCTGGGGCTGATGCTGGCGCCTGAAGTCGTTGACGCTTAGAAGTCCGGCTAGGTCTCCGGCGATCAACCCCAGGCTTTCCCCCCAATCGATCACCACCGGCTCAAGTTCGGCGATGGCGCGTTCAAGGATTTCCGCGTCGGGATCCGGAACGCCAAAATCATAGCGCTGCACGCCACCGCCGCCATCGACATCTACGCCGCCGTGGCGGCCGAAGTCGTCAATCCGGTCCCAGACCGCCTCGGCGGCCGAGGTCTGCCGCTTCGACAACTCGTCGCGCCAGGCCCATCGCAGCGCAAGTTCGACATCGATAGGCGTTTTCACCCGCGTAGCTTTGCTAGACGTTTGCTTCATGGATGCTTCGTTCCTTGCTGTGTAGTCGCGAATAAGCGGGGACGGTTAAGGCGGTGGTCAACCATCAAGCCGCCCTCCTGATCGTGAAATGCCGTGCACCGATGCCAATATCTGCGTAAGAGTGCCCACTCGAATTGAGGAATGCATGCCGAAGACGAAAACCGTTGCTGCCGACGAGCTGATTTTCTTGTTCCGCGAAGAACTCGGCCCGCTGATCGATGGGCCGGCGATACCGAGCGTCGCCATTGTCCCGGACCAGGTCCATGGCTGGACGGCCTTGATCTCGCACAAGGACAGAAAGTGGCACCCCGAGTTGGCTGGCCATGTCGCGCGGATTGAGAAATCGCTCAGACGTCGATTCGCCCTCGCGCGGGAAGAGTAGTTTCGGGACGCTTGGGCTATGGGTCATAGCTCTCCCGGCAACTCCGCGTGCGCAATGCGCAGTTGGGCCCGGGGGCCGGCTAGTCAGCCGAGTCCGCCCGATGTAACATGGCCGCACGGGGAGTTCGACCAGGGGCACTGGTTGTGAAAAATGCCCACTTTCCTTGTTCGCATCATCGAAACCCACGATCTTGTGGGAATTTTCGTTTGCTCCAATCTCCGCGAACTCGCCATCACCATTGATGAATGCACCGACGCGGGTGAATGCGAGTACATCCGCATGGCCTCCGGAGGCATCATGTGGACCAGCCCGGCCATACCCATCCCCATCGAACTCCCCGAGGATGATGATGGATGCGAACCCAGCCCTATGCCCTGGGGCGCGGCCACCTTCACAGAAATCTGGTGGGGCTACGTCTACGGATTCCGGTCGGCTTCCCGGTGGCGGAAGGTTTTTCCGGATGAATGACGTATCCACCAAGCGGTGACGGGGTTTTGCGTGCGCTGTAGCGCGCGTTTCCGGAAAAATCGTCATAGCCATGCTCGCGTTTCAATGAAGGGCATCAGGCTCGCTGTTATTGCCGGCCGGCGGCGGACTACGGCTTCGCGCCTGCAGC
The DNA here is from genome assembly GCF_052658035.1 of Rhodopseudomonas sp. RCAM05734. Classification (NCBI taxonomy): domain Bacteria; kingdom Pseudomonadati; phylum Pseudomonadota; class Alphaproteobacteria; order Hyphomicrobiales; family Nitrobacteraceae; genus Rhodopseudomonas; species Rhodopseudomonas sp. RCAM05734. The sequence goes on from NZ_CP199742.1 coordinate 24,776, forward strand.
AGCAGCACCGCCGGCACCAGACAGCCCGGCGCGTCAGGCGGCGGGCCCCAATGGGTTGACCATTGGCCGCCGCGCGCGTGCAGCGTGAGCATCTGTTTCCAGCGTTCGTCGGTGAATGTTTTCGGATCCTGCGTGGGAGCCGGCACCTTCGGCGCTGGGCCATCGGGCTCATCGGCATATTCGCCGTCGTTCAACCATGTCGCCGGATACGGGATATACTTCCGGTCCGTTACCGAGCGCTTCGCCCATTCGGCGGCGAATAGCTTGGTACGGACTAGCAGGTCGGCTTCCGAGATTCGACCGCTGGCGATCACCCGGGCGTAGGCGCGCAACGCTGCGTCGGGCTTCTTCTTTTTCGGATAGATCGAATACCATTCGGCGAAGCCAGCAGGCTCACCAGCGCGAGAGCGCGTATTCTTTCTTTTCTTATTTTCTACTTCTTCTAGTTGCTGCCCATTTTTCGAAGTTGGTTCGCCCGTTGGCTCGCCTATTGGATGGTCTTTTGGTTCGCCATCGATGACGTCGTGGAAGAGCTTTTCCCCTTCAAAAGAAGGCTTATCGGCTGATCTTGGTTCGCCTATTGGTTTGTCTAATGGCAGGTCTGATGGCGTGTCTGTTTTTTCGGGATGGTCTGCCCCACTACTGCCCATTGGTTTGCCAGCGACCAACTCACCAAACTGATAATCATCGTATTTGCAGATAGTTATGACGGCGGATGGTTGGCCAGTTGGTTTGCCTGCTTGACGCGATATGCGGCCGTCAGCTTCCAGACGATCAAGGAAAGTCCGAACGGCTTTCTCCGACGACCATCCCCAAGCCTGCTGCATGAAGGCCTTGCTGTGCGCCAGCTCGGCCGCGCTCCAGCGACACCACGGTCGCGCCACGGCCTGCACCGACGTTGACCTTGCGCGGCTTCCACGCCGCCTCGGCAATCAGCCATTGCCACGCCTCACGACGGGAAAACGGGTCGTCGCCAAAAAAAGGGTCGTCACGACCCATCAGCTTCCGGCTGATCGCGAATACGCCGAGCTTGGTCATGACCACCTCACCACCTCCCGGCCGTGCTCAGAGCATTGCAGCCGGCATCGAAAAACAGATCCACCGTGCACGTCGGCCCGTTCCGGTTCTTTGCGATCGCGGCCTCGAGCTTGTTCTGTACCTCAAGCAGGCGATCAAGGCGGGCCTGATCCTTCGCGTCGTCGTCGATCTTGTCCTTGAGGTAGTAGGCCTCCCGGTAGAGGAAGATGATCAGATCGGCGTCTTGTTCAATGGCGCCGGATTCGCGCAGATCGGACAGACCCGGTCGCTTGTTGTCGCGGGCCTCGACCTGTCGGGAGAGCTGCGCCAGCGCCAGCACGGGGACGCCGAGCTCCTTGGCCAGCGCCTTCAGGCCGGCGGAAATCTCGGTGACCTCGTTGACGCGTTGGCCGGCGTATCGATTCGAAGCCGACATGATGTGCATGTGGTCGACGATCAGGAGGCCCAGGGCCATCCCTTTCCGCTCCAGCATCTGGTTATGCTTTCGCGCTCGCGTCGCGATCTGCGACAGCGCCAGGCCACCCTGCACCTCAATGGAAAACGGCGTTTCAACCAGCCGTCGGCGCGCTTCGATCACGCGCGTGGCCTGGCCGACGCTCAGTGTGCCGCGGGCGATGGACTCGTAAGTGACCGGATCGCGCGCGTCGAAGCACATTTCGGCCAGCACGCGATCTGCAAGGCTTACCTCGCCCATCTCCAAGGAGAAATACAAGGTCGGGAAGTTGTTGAACGCCGCGGCGCGGGCGATGCTGACGGCAACACCGCTTTTTCCCATCCCGGGACGGCCGGCGAGGATGATGAGGTCTCCGGGCTGCAGACCGCCGGTCTTCATATCCAAATCGTAGACGCCCGTGGAAACGCCAGAGATCCTGCCCTTGTTCTGCATGCCGACCTGCATGCGCTGCAGCGAGCGCTCCGCGGCATCGAAGATGTTGATGCGAGCCGTGCCGCGGTTCGGCTTCGCCGCACATTCGTCGATCGTCTCAATAGCAATGTTGGCGCACTCGGCTGGCGACATGTCGCTGCGCGCGTTGATCAACATGACTTCCGCGGCATCAATCAATTTGCGACGCGCGCTCAGCGAGGCGATCGTGCGTGCATAGTCCGGCGCATTCACCACCGTCGTAGCAGCTGCCGCGAGTTGCGCCGCATATTTGGCCACCGTCATCGTACTTTGCGCGACGGCGATCCCACCGGCGGCGCCAAGCGCGATCATTGCCAACCTATAATCCAGCCGATGTCCGGCGGCGTGCTCCTGCTGAAACCGCTCCCACAGGAATTGGTGCAACGGCTCGAAGAAATCCGCAGGCACGAGCGGCTGCTTGCGCTCGATGACGTCGAACGCTTCCTGGTTCATGATGACAGCACCGATCACGGCCTGCTCGGCCTCGATCGAATGCGGCGGTACGGGCGCCTCTGACGTCATTCCTGTGACTGCCCCGCGCCGTGAACAGCCTGCCGGATGCCTCTGTCTGGAACGAACTCGGCCAGCCAACGGGACCATGCCTTTCCGGCGGCGATGCCGTCCTGCATGTCGCCGGACTTCACGGCGATGTCGCGGAATTCGATCCATTCCGCCCAAAGGCGGTCGAGGCGGGTTTCAAGGCGCTGCGGTTCGGCCATCACCCCTGCCCTCCAACCGATTTGGATGCTTCCATCTCAAGCGTCGGATCAATCCACAGCGCCAGGTCTTCCGCCCATTTCGCCGAATTCTTGCCGATCCTGAGAAAGCCCCGCGCGACCGAGCGCCGGATCTGTCGCTTCGAGAAGGAACTCCAGACGTGCAATTCGAGTGCGGAGCGCATCCAGTTCATCAACATCCGCTTTCTTCCCTTCGCGCTGATCGACCAGCGCTCGCAAATAATCGACCTCGTCCGCACGAATTCTGACGCGGGGATCGCGATACCAGACGTCCTTGATGCGAGACGCCGTCCAGTCCTTGACCTCGCGTCCTACCCTGCGAAGCACAGCCTTCTTGGATTCGTCGGCCCGGCGATTGCCGGCGACCTGTCTCAGAAGGGTCGATGCTTCGTTCAGCAACAACTCACTCATTTTGTCCGACCGAATTTCGGATTTTTCCGACATGCCTTGTGTCCCTATGTCTGGGACGAAAGGCGTTACGCAACACAACGCGAACTAAAGAACGACCAGGCAGCGCCGACAGAGTTTGGCGACGACGACGGCGGCTGCTGCTGGTGAGAAGTGAGAGTTTTGAGAGGACGACGGCTCAAAATTGAGCGGTCCAAAATCTGGTCACGATCCTGCGCCTGCGGCACGCCTGCAGTGATCAGGAAGCTGTTGCCTGCAGGGTTCGCCCCGGCCCTACCAGGCGCACAAGGGCGAGCGGACGCGGGCCACCCCGCCGCGTCCGCTCGCTGCTGTGCAAGAAAGGATGAATTGATGAGAGTGCGATCGTCGGCCATCACCCCTCCGCCTCGCACGAGAACGCGCGCGGAGATCCAGACGATGGCTGCGATCCTGCGATATCAGGAATGGGACCGGGAGATGATCCGGCTGCATGGGCCGCTGTATCACAGGCAACTTGGGTACACGGTGCATTAGCAACGCCGTTTGCGTCGCAGCAGGAGTCGCTGGCAGGCGCCCCGGATGCAACTATCGCTACACCCGGCGGGACGCTACGTTGGGGGGATTCTAGCAACCCAACGGAGTGTGAAATGGACGAACGAGACATGGAGGCGGTGCTGAAAATAGCGAACACCACCGCGGGCGCAGTACTGCAGGCGGCCTTGGTCACCCAATTCACCACCATTGCCAGCCTGATGATGACGCTAGCCGCGAAAGGACTGCTCGATCCAGAAGACGTCTCAATCTTCGCAACTCGTACCGCTGATATGTGTTCGCAGAATCTAGGAGTGCACCAAGCGGGAATCCGGGATGAGATCAACGCCGCCATCCAGATGTACGTGGACGAGCTTTTGACCATGGCCGACACCGGCGCCGGCACTTCGGGCCGACACCCATAAGCTCGGATGGGAAGATCCCGGTGGAAGGACATCATGCTAAGCGCTCCGGTTTGGGAGCGGAGGAGGTGATTCGATCTGTTGTCGGCGAGGGGATTTCGCTTTCCGATGCATCCCCAAAGGGCAGGCTTCCTTGCGAGCTGACCGCTCCTAAAAGGTCCGGACGGGTGCGACGAATTGAGACGCGCCCCTTAGTGGCACGATCAATGCCCGCGGCCAGGTCACCAGAAACACGTCCCACGCGACGCGCGTGCCATACGGCATTTTGCGAAAAACCCGCGGCTCGCGCGAGTTTGCTCTCGGAGCCGTCGAAGTAGAAAATCGCCTCTTCGAGCAGCACGATGGTCTCGGAACAGTCAGGGCGTGAGGTCATAGACCCCAGATAACCCACTATCGTGTTAATTTCAACCCACTTAAGTGTTTTATTTTGGGTTGAGAGTGTGTTGGAGTAGCCAGATGACTGAATTCGATAAGGAATTTGAGGACCTGCTCCAAGGCGCCCTCGAAAGAACGCTCTCTGCGGCGACGCGATTGGGTCGGCTTGTGAAAGAACGACGCGAGCAGGCTGGCCTTAGCCAAGCGGACCTTGCGTCCCTCGTTAAATCTTCACAGCAAACCATCGACCGGATCGAGAGAGGCGAGACCAAGCACTCCCGAGCGTTTCCCCGAATACTCGCTGCGCTAAAGTTGGACGACGACCCAACCTTCTCTGAATTGGCCATTAGCGAAGCAAGACTTGATGAAGCCATCATTGAAGCTCGCTCAGCCATTCCGAATCCCGCAAAGGCACCCGAGTTTGCGATACCCGCCTCAACGGACCTACTTAGTGTCTTCGCCCTATTGCCAGAAGACAACGGCTATCGATTCGACTCCACGCCAGTTGACTATATTGCGAGGCCGGAACCACTGCTGCGCGTCAGGCGCGGCTACGGCATCCTAATCCCAGACAATCAAAATCATCCGATCCTTCGTGCAGGCGACATTTCCCTGGCAAACCCCCACCTTCCAATTCGCCCAGATAACGAGGTGATTTTCACCCGACATGACGACAAGGCTAAAGCGACGTATTCGCTTATAGCGACGGTCGTCGACCTTGATGAGTCTACCTACACAGTTAGGCATGGTGGAAGCGACCCATATAGGCTGAGCCGTGGAGACTGGAAATATGCCAATCTCTTTGTGGGTAAATTTAACCGCACATAACCCATTTATGTGTTTATTTAACCCATTATTGTGTTAGACTGCTCTCGTTCAATCGGGAGCCACAGCCTTGTTACAGCCACCCACCGCCCAAATTGCACCGGCCGCGCTCCCCCGCCCCGCCCGCTATGTATCGCCGGAAGACCGCCTGCCGAACTTCCATGAGATCGACGCCTTCGATGCCAACGCGGCATGGGATGGCCTGCCGACTGTTGAACAGCGCCGCGTCGGCGTCCTTGCCATCCGGCTCGGCGTCATGGGCCAGCGACGAAATTTCGAACATTCCGACTTCACCCACCGGCAGGTGCGCCTGCTCGAAGCCCGCGAGAGCGACGAGCTCAACGCGTTCTTCGACGCCGTCGAGCCCCTGTGGCAGCGGCTGTTCAGCTGGGTCGCACCGCGATGGTCGAAGCCCGTCATCAGGCAGGTGGCGTGATGGCCGACACGATCGCCGACCTCCCCAAGCTCACCGCAGAGAACATCGCGCTGCGCAAAGCCTGCCGTCACGCGCGGACGGATCTTGAAGCAATCATCCCCGCCGTTGAAGCAGCCTTGCCGGGCGTTCCGGCATCCGGCCTGCGACAGACGTTGGGGCTGATCCACCGTGCGCTCGCGCTGACACCACCGAGCGACGGAGGACTTGAACCGCAACACTCCACTCATCGTGACAACTCATAGGGGTATGACAATGCACACCGCAACAGCAGTAAAAACGGCCGACGTGATCACTCCGAATTTCGAGACAGTTACCGCAGCCTTTTTCAGTGGGCGCAATCCGTCCAGTTTAACAGACCTTGTTACAGCTTTCGCAGCCGCGGAGCAGGAGGTCGCAGCCGCAGCGGAGGCTGAAGAGGCGTTCCCATATGATGCCCGTACCCCATGCGTGGAGGGCGGCACAAACCCGGCCATCCAGATAGTTACCGACGGAAAATCTCTAGAGATTCCCGCCGCGAAATGGTTCTACCGTTCACGCGAAGAAATCCAACGCAGCTATGACGGATGCGTGGCGGAGGCAACCGCGGAGCAGCTCAAAGAAATCGAGCAGCGCTTCTCTGGCTATCGCGTAGAGTATGAAATGCAAGAGAAGGCTCTTGCACGACAAATCCCCAGGGGCAAGCGGGCGGCAGAACGCCGATTAGCAAAGGCTCATCGCGCTCTCACGGCCATCGAAGAGAAGATCATCAACTTTAGTCCGACCAACTTGGAGGATGCGGCTGCGCTTCTAGAGTACGTCGGCGAGAGCCGACGAACCTGCTTTACAGCCGATGAGCACGATCTTCTGCAAATTATGCGCAACGTAGCAGAAGCTGTTCGCGCAAAGTGCGGCGCACGATGAAACAGAGCAGCCGAGGGCCGTGCTGATGCCTCGCGTTGCCACCACGCTTAGGCCGCCAGAGGCGCAAGACACCTTATGACCCGCCCTCACCGCGACCCGATGGCCCGTGTCAGAGCCCGTCCCGCCCCCGAAAATTGGGGCGATGATGAGCCGATGACCCTTGCAGAAGCGGTCGCGGTGTTCTTTCCTCAGGGGCCGCTGACCCTGTCGTCCCTGAGGACCGCCGCCCGTGCAGGCGGACTGGCTATCGCCAAGGTCGCCGGCAAGGATCTGACGACTCCACGAGCCCTCAAAACTCTGGTGAAGCCATGCCTGGCCGCAAAGCAAGCCCGCCCCGTCTCTACTTCCGAGACGACAAGGGCTACTGGATCATCCTCGACCGGGGACGGCAGATCGGCACAGGCTGCACTCGCGAGGAAACTGAGGGAGCGGCGCGCGCCCTCGAAGCGTACCTCAGCGAACGACACACCCCTACCATCGGCAATCGTAATCCCGCTGCCCTCCTGATCGCCGATGTTATCGGCGCATACGAAGAGGCAAAGCTTCCGAAACGCTTCGATGAACTGAAGCGCCGGATTGATCAGTGCGAGCCGATCTCGAGTGACGAGCGCAAGATCGTTCGGCGCCACGATGAGCTGGTAATCCGCCTTTCCAGCATCAACACGTTCTTCGGTGAAATGAAGGTCGGCGACATTAAAGCCGAGCTCTGCCGCGACTACGTCGACTGGTGCACTGACTCGAAGAATGAGCGCAACGCGAAACGGAAGCTGGAGAAGCGCCGGGTCATCTCGGATCAGACCGCCCGCCGGCATCTCGAGGATTTGCGGGCCGCGGTCAACGTCTACCACGGCGAGCACACCCTAGACGTCGTGCCGAAGGTCACCCTTCCTGAAAAGAAGAAAGGCCGGGAGCGTTGGCTGCTTCGGTCCGAGGCTGCCCGCCTTCTCGGCGCGGCGATCGGCTTTGTATGGGATCGCGAGCTTGGAGCCTGGCAACGTGACGAGGCGGGCAGGATGTTTCGGCGTCCCGGTTGGCTGGTTGCGCGGCGCCGGCCCGTGGCCCGGTTCATCCTGATGGGGCTGTACAGCGCCCGCCGCGAAGAGACGATCCGACGCACACAATGGATGGCCACGACGACGCATCCGTGGATGGACTGCGATCGATGGGTCTATCACGGCCGCGGTGCCGACGAGGTGAGGACCAACAAACGCCGGCCACCGGCAAAGGTCGCCACCAGGCTGCGACCGCATTTAGCGCGCTGGCGGCACACCGATCTGGCGCTGGCGACAACGCTCGGCGAGCCGGTGCAGTTCATCGTTCACCGATCAGACGGACAGCAGTACGCCGAGAAAATAAAAACCGGCTGGAATGCGATCATCGAGGATGCTGGTCTGGGGCCCGACGTTGTCAGACATGTCCTACGCCACACCGCGGCGACGTGGTTGATGCAGAAGGGTACCGATCCTTGGCAGGCGGCCGGCTGGCTTGGAATGACGCTGGAGCAGCCGCAGGAAAATTATGGCCACCATCACCCGGATTTTCAGGACGAGGCCGCGGGGGCATTCGGCCGACAAAGGTGATCGAAGTTAGTCGCCGCTCTTGCCCTCGCCCGTAAGTTGCGCTTGGATATTGGCCGGTCTGGGGAATTTTAAAATGCGTATTTTATGGGTTCCGGCAATTGCTGCCGTTCTTGGCGCGTGCGCGTCTGCTTCATCCGACATTATTCCGGCCTACGTCTCGCCGGTCATGTATCAAAATCACACCTGTCCTCAGCTCGCCATGGAGGCACAGGGCATTTCCCAACGGGCCGCCGCGCTGTCTGGCGCACAGGATCAAAAAAGAACAAACGACACCATCGCGACAACGGCAGCTGTTGTCATTTTTTGGCCGGCGGCATTTTTTGTGGGTGGCGACAAGCAGACAGCAGCAGAACTTGCCCAAATGAAGGGCCAAATGGTCGCCGTCGAACAAGCCAGCACTATGAAAAAGTGCGGTATCCAGTTTCAGGGGCAGCGCCCTCCAGGCACCTAACAACGGCATCTGACGAACTCATCGATGTTGTTGGTCCGTGCCTAGCCATGAAGGCATTGACGTTTGCCGCTTTCTATGTCGCCGACCGAGCTTCAGTACCGGCCTGTACTATCGCAGCTACCTAATCAGAAAATGGCCGTCGGTGAGTTTGAATGATGATCACCAGACGCCCCAAATTTGCAATAGATGGGGATTGGAGAAACGTATGAGTTATCGCGCAACGTGCTGGATCGCGCTTCTTCTAGCCACGCCTGCCCCGACGGCGCAAGCTGCAGAATATTACAAGGTCCAAGTGACCAGGAAAGCTCAAGACCTGTATTTAGTGGATGGCCAGAACATCTACGTCAAAACGCGATACTGTTATGAGTACTCATACTCAGCAGATGCGATTTTGCAGATCGACTCTCCGTCTGGCTATAACATTGGCGAAATCATCTTCGTGGGATCGGGTGGCAGCAAGTGCGACGTGGAGCGCTTGCTGAGGTAAGGCCGTCTCAGTTTGCAGCCTCTTTCATTTTTCTAACCGCTCATCAATTCCCTTGCACGCCGCTTTATTGGCTTCGGCTTCCGTGGGACTTGTTCCGCTAAAACGAGTCCCTTTTTCGGCCTTTGGGTACACAATCCACTCCCACTTTTTATCGGTTTGCTGATGCACATCAAAGGTTACATCGCGATGCTCGAATTTCATTTCACAATCCCTTTCCGCTGTCCTCTTCTGGAGAATATTCCAACGTCAATTGCGTTGGCACGTCTTGCCGAGGATAGAGCCGATCTAGCTTCGTCTTGAAGTCGTGCCAATCATTACTCAGCTTCATGACCGCAACAACTGCACCTAGATGCTCTCGCAACTTTGGATAACCAATGTTGGCTGTCAGCTTTTGAAAAAGCTTGTGTTTGAGCCGGCCCGTTTCGGTCTTGGGCGTCACGCGTTTAAGTTCATCCAGTACGCCAGGAGCTAGACGCTTATAGACGATATCATTCGTAAGGACCCCGAAGTACTGGGGGCGTCGCACCGAAGCCGTGGGGTAATCCAGCCCACGAAGCCGGAAAATTTCCTCGTAATAATCGGCCGGAAACGTCTGTACCCAAGGCTGCAATTCGCGCTCAATGAACGCTTCCAGAATTTTGGCGAGCGCGTCTTTAGCTCGATCACGTTGATATCCGGTGACTTCATCGACGAGTGCGATAATGCCGGTATGCGCCAAACCACGCATTAGAATATCCGCGCGATCTGCGACCGGGATCTGAATTTTTGTCAGAGCTTTGGCATCACGCGCGCGCAGCCAGACCTCACAGACCTGCGGTAACAGACTGGCATCCAGCCCAACGCGCACGGGACCGCCGCGCGGATCGCGATATTTGATCGGGCTGGAAACAAGATCGCGCAAGCTGTCTGGGATAAATTCTTTCAGCGATCCAGCAACCAGAAAGGTCGGGAGCGAAGCATTATTGTCGTCTTCTGCCGCTCGTTTCCGCGCTTGCCAGCCGCCCGTGACGGGGCCGAAGGCCGTTGTTATGCCGCCCTGAGAAAGCACCCGAGTGCCGTCGGGAAGCACTGCGCAAGGCAAAACGAGGTCGCCAATCTTAAGCTCACCAATGTGGGTCGCGACCGGAATAGAGATGTCCCACCGGGAGGCTGCAGCCAATTTCGCTATACTTTTCCTATCCTTAGCTGTCAGAGAGTCGGCTCTGGCCTTCCCCCCCTTAGCGCGTCCTGTGAGTTCATTCATGTAAGCATCTCCGGCCCAATGCTTACTTATAAGCGACCGATCTAGTATTTGCAAGCATATGCTTACAAAACCCGCACCACTGTGCATAATGCGAGAATTTGGTCAGAATTCGCGCCCATCGGCCTTTTCGGCTTTGAGCGCGTTCGTGTGCGGAAGCGGGGCAGAGCGACTTTACTGCACCGAGTCCACCTCGGCGGACGTATGGGCGCTCAGTGTCCCCTCGTAGCGTCCCACAAGCTCGACCGCCCCCTCACCACGACGCCAGCCGGGAGTGAGGCGTCGCGGTGAGGCTTGGAGCATTGTCGCTTGTGGACACCGCTCTCGCTGTATCGATGGCAATGCCGATGAGACCTCGCCGGATTAGCGCCAGAGTTTGTGGAATCGTGGGGGTCGGGAATAAGCTAGACAACTGGCGCAGGACCACCTCCCGGGCGGCCCTCTAGGTCATCAGAAGCTTGATGGAATCGGCTCCGGCCAAACTAAAATGCCGACCGTTGACTTTCCGCAGCCGAACTTGCTTTGCGCATTTTTCTTGACACACGCTACATTTTAGTGTGTATAAATACACATGGACAGCCGAGACATCATCAAAGCCCTGAAGGCCGATGGATGGGTTCAAGTTGCCCAAAAGGGGAGCCATGTTCAATTCAAGCATCCGACGAAGCCCGGACGGGCCACGGTTCCGCATCCCAAGCGGGATATTCCCATCGGCACTCTGAGGAGCATTGAAAAACAGGCTTCGTTGAAATTCACCTGATCGAATAGAGCCAGTTGGGCTCGCTGCCGGATGGCGGAGAATGACGAATGCAACAATACATCGCCCTTATCCATAAAGAGGCCGACAGCGACTACGGCGTGTCGTTTCCTGATCTTCCTGGCGTCATCACCGCAGGCACCACGCTCGACGACGCGCGTGCCATGGCCACTGAAGCACTCGCCTTCCATCTTGAAGGTCTGGCAGAAGACGGCGAAGCTGCGCCTGAGCCCTCCTCGCTCGAGGAGATCATGAGCGACAAGGTCAATCGAGACGGCGTCGCGGTTCTTATCGATGCCCCAGTTGAAGCGGTCAAAAGCGTGCGCATCAACATCACGATGCCCTCTGACGTTCTCGACGAGATTGATCGATTCGCAGAGCGTGAGGGTTTCACTAGATCCGGCTTTCTCGCCCAGGCGGCAAAGAAGGCGATTGCCGCTTAGAGCGAGCGGGCAAGCAGATGTGCTGGCAATGACGCTCGAGCAGTTGCAGGACAACTACGGCCACCATGATCCGGACCTCCAAGAAGAGATGGCAGAGGCGCTTAGGGGAAGGGGCTGAACGCGTTGCCGAGCGCGACTTGAATCTTAGCTCTTTCCGAGCCCAATCCATTTGCACAACTGATAAAAAAGATAATCAAGAAGTATCGTGACGTGCTCGCTACCCAGCCGTTTTGCTAAGCCTAGGAGAATGATGATCTCCAGCACAAATATGCATACCGTTCCGATGACTGACAAATGCTGGAACATCGCCATATCCAGAAGCACCGTTCCTATGGCGATAGCGTAGAATTTGTCCTCCTGGCGACCATCCGTCTCTTTCTGCAGACGTTGCTCTAATGCTGCTGCGCTTTCGTCGACCGGAAGCGGCGGCGAAGCATCTGTCCCGCGAGCGAGAATCTCTGAAATGGGCTTTGTTGTTGACGGAGATTCACCAGTCTTAACTATTTCCCGACTCGGATCGTCGCTTGTACTCATTCAGAATATCCCTGTCTGGGATCGAGACACCGAGGGTGCCGGGTTGATAATTCTTGGCCCAGGCGCCATCTTTCCAATGCGTAATGGCTACCAGCTCGGCGGGGCGCTTCCCTGCCAGATGCGTGCATACATTATGAAGATACGCCTCGCGGAGCCCATCATTTGGGCGCGGCTCATTGAAGAAGATGTCTTGGATTGGGTTCGCTCCAAACATCCGAACGCGCCGATAGAGATCCGGAACTACAGGTCCGTAGTCCCAAGCTTCAAAATCGGCGTCTAATAGACGCGAGCCGTTATGGTCACCCATAAACAGCATTTGCGCGATGTACGAAATTTTTTGCAGCCCGAGATTGGTGATTTTCCACGAGCCATGCTCGCAAATCTTTCGGGCTGCCTGCATTGTAGTTAGAGGCATGACAGACCCCACGGTTGAATCCGTATCGTCACTATCGTAATTACAGTGTTGCTGAATCGCAACATAAATCGGCGAGCTAGCGCGTGGCCATGACAATGTCGGCCGAGGCGCAACGTCAACGAAGACAGCACCAAGTTCGATTCAAGAGGGTAGGGCTTATTTCATTGCCCATTTCGTTGCCCTGGAAAGCGTTGAAAAGGCTAACCTATTGATTAATTGGTCGGAGTGGCAGGATTTGAACCTGCGACCCCTGCGTCCCGAACGCAGTGCTCTACCGGGCTGAGCCACACTCCGACAATGGGCGGCTTATAGCCTTGGGTTTCGCATACCGCAAGAACCCCGCTAAAGAACCTGCGATACAATGAAGGATGCCCTGACATGGCCGTGGGCCTGACCACCCGGATGACCGCCGCCGATCCTGACGCGCTGAAGGATGCCGCCCGCTGCCTGCGAAACGGCGGTCTGGTGGCGTTTCCCACCGAGACCGTCTACGGGCTCGGCGCCGACGCCGGCAACGCGGCGGCGATTGCCCGGCTTTATCAGGCCAAGGGCCGCCCGGCCTTCAATCCGCTGATCGCCCATGTCGCAGACCTCGCGGCCGCACGAAACATCGCCGTTTTCGATGCCGAAGCGCTGAATCTCGCCGAATCGTTCTGGCCGGGGCCGCTGACGCTGGTACTGCCGAAGGCGCCGAACTGCCCTGTCGCGGATCTCGCCACCGCCGGGCTAGACACTGTCGCCGTCCGAATACCGGCCCACCCGGTGGCGGTGGCGCTGCTGCGGGCCTTCGGCGGCGCCGTGGTGGCGCCCTCGGCCAACCTGTCCGGTCACGTCTCCCCGACCACCGCGGCCCATGTGCAGAGCGATCTGGCCGGCCGTATCGACCTCATTGTCGACGGCGGTGCGGTTTCGGTCGGCGTCGAATCGACCATCGTCGGCTGTTTCGAGCAGCCGATGCTGCTGCGCCCGGGCGGGCTGCCGCGCGAGGCCATCGAGCAGGTGCTCGGGCGGGCCCTGCTGCAACCGCCCCAGGCCCCGGACGGCGCCATGGCGCAGCCGCTCGCGCCGGGCATGCTGGCCTCGCATTACGCACCGCGTACGCCGGTGCGGCTGATGGCGGACGAGGTCCGTCCCGGCGAGGCGCTGCTGGCCTTCGGGCCCGCAGTCCTGCCCGGCATGGACAAAGCCATCGCGGTGATGAATCTATCCGGATTGGCCGATCTCGCTGAAGCCGCAACCAATCTTTTCGGCTATCTTCGCGCCCTCGATGCCCGGGGCGCCGCCGGCATCGCGGTGATGCCGGTGCCGGACCACGGCCTCGGCGAAGCCATCAACGACCGGCTGCGCCGCGCCGCGGTGTAACGAAGCAAGACCAAGAAACGCACGGGAAACCGCATGAACATCGCTTATCCGACGCCCGCCGCCCTTTCGCCCGACACCATCGCGCGCTTTCGCGCCATTGTCGGCGAAAAATATGCCGTCACCGACCAGGCCGACGTCCATCAATACGTGACCGAGGACCGCAACCTGTTCCGCGGGACCTCGCCGCTGGTGCTGCGGCCCGGCTCGACGGCCGAGGTCGCTGCGATCTGCAAGCTCGCCAGCGAAACCCGCACCGCGCTGGTGCCGCAGGGCGGCAATACCGGTCTAGTCGGCGGACAGACGCCCTATGGCGGCGAAGTCGTGCTGTCGATGCGCCGGATGGACCGGCTGCGCGATCTCGACACCGAATCCAACACCATGACCGTGGAAGCCGGCATGATCCTGCAAAATGCGCAGGCGCGCGCTGCCGAGGCCGACCGGCTGTTCCCGCTGTCGCTGGGCTCCGAGGGCAGCCGCACGATCGGCGGCAACCTGTCCAGCAATGCCGGCGGCACCACGGCGCTGGCCTATGGCGTGGCGCGCGAAATGGCGCTCGGGCTCGAAGTGGTGCTGGCCGACGGCCGCATCCTCAACGGCCTGACCAAGCTGAAGAAGGACAACACCGGCTACGACCTGCGCAACATCTTCATCGGCGGCGAAGGCACGCTCGGCATCATCACCGCAGCGACATTGAAGCTGTTCCCGAAGCCGCGCGCGGTCGAGACCGCCTTCGTCGGATTGAAGTCGCCGGACGACGCGCTGAAGCTGCTGGCCATCGCGCGCAACGAGGCCGCCGGCAGCCTGACCAGCTTCGAGCTGATCGCCAACATCGCGGTGGATTTCAGCGTCCGCCACGGCATCGGCGTCCGCGATCCCTTGCAGAGCAAGCATGCCTGGTACGTGCTGATGGAATTGTCGTCGATGCGCGAGGATGCGCGCGCCACGCTGGAAGCCATCCTCGAGCGCGCATTCGAAGACGGCATTGTCGACGACGCCGCGATCGCGGAAAACCTCAACCAGCGCCAGGCGTTCTGGAAACTGCGCGAGGAGATTTCCCCGGCACAGAAGCCGGAAGGCGGCTCGATCAAGCACGACGTCTCGGTGCCGGTCGCCGCGGTGCCGGTTTTCATCGCTGAGGCCAATGCCGCAGTGCTGAAGCTGATGCCGGGTGCGCGGCCGGTGCCGTTCGGCCATCTCGGCGACGGCAACATCCACTACAACGTGACCCAGCCGAAGGAGGGTTGGACCGCGGCGGACTTCCTGGCGCGCTGGCATGACGTCAACGAAGTCGTGTTCGAGGTGGTGCTGCGCATGGGCGGTTCGATCTCGGCCGAGCACGGCATCGGCCGGTTGAAGGCCGCCGACCTGCCCTCGGTGAAGGATCCGGTAGCGATCGAGCTGATGCGCTCATTGAAGGCGATGCTCGATCCGCTCGGCATTCTCAATCCCGGCAAGGTGTTGCTGGCGGTCGAGCGATGAAAGTCTCGTCACTGACAGATGCGGATATAGCCGGCGTCATCGCGCTGTGGCGGCGCTGCGGACTGGTGCGGCCGTGGAACGATCCGGAAGCCGACATCCGGCTCGCACGCTCCGGCAACAATGCCGATGTGCTGGTCGGCCACGATGGCGACAGCATCGTCGCATCGGTATTGGTCGGCCATGACGGCCATCGCGGATGGGTCTACTACGTCAGCGTCGATCCCGATCATCAACGCAGGGATTTCGGCCGCGCCATCATGACGGCGGCGGAGAACTGGCTGCGTGCACGCGGCATCGAAAAGCTGCAATTGATGGTGCGCGGCGACAACACGCGGGTGAAGGCATTTTACGAGTCGATCGGATTCGGTGAGCAGGAGCGCGTCATCTATGCGAAGTGGCTCGACGGACGTGAATTGACGCCGTGATCTAAACTGTTGCTCCAGGGCGCGAGGGCAACGCCCGAGCAAACCCGGAACGACAGTGTGCTTAGAACAATGACCCCTGCCCGCCATCTTCCGGCGCAGCCATGGCCACCTTGCGCGCGACCGGCTTTTTTGCCGGCGGTGCCGCGGCCTCGGCGGCCGATATCGGCAGGATCAATTGCGCGTCGTCATTGGCGACCTTATTGACCGCTGGCGAGACCGGGTGCCAGACGAAGTCGCCATCGTCAGGCGCGTGCAGCAGCGGCATCACGTCCGATGCGTTGTCGCTGCTGCAATCCAGCCAGCGCGAAAAGTCATCCGGCGCGATGGTCACCGGGACGCGCTGGTGCAGCACCGACATGCCGGTGCTGGCCGCCGCCGTGACGATGGCCACGGTGTCGACTTCCTCGCCGTTCGGTCCCATCCAGGTTTCCGCCAGCGCCGCAAAACCGAACGGCTGCGCATCGCGCTGATGGATGAAGTACGGCTGTTTGCGTTTGTCGATGGTCTGCCACTCGTAATAGCCGTCTGCCGGGATCAGGCAGCGACGCCGCCGGATGGCATTTCTGAAGGCCGGCTTTTCCTGCACGGTTTCGCTGCGCGCATTGATCAGCAGCGTGAACTTGCGGGGATCCTTCACCCATGACGGCAAAAGGCCCCAGCGCATCAGGCGAAAGTGCCGCGCGCCGTTCTCCAGGATAACCACGGGGATCGGTTGCGTCGGCGCAACATTGTACCGCGGCGGAAAATTGGGCTGCTCGGCGTAGCCAAATACCTGCCTCAGTGCCGCCGGTGCGGATGTAATGACAAAACGCCCGCACATTGACTCACCTATGCGCCAATCTCTTCAGGTGGTTTTAACCTGAAACGCCGACAGTGCCAAAGATGACCATGACGGCTCAAAAACCGGCGCAGACTGATCGCCACAATCCGGATGATGCCGATGCCGGCACGCCTGCGTCCGCTGCCGAACTGATCGCCGCCAACATCAATCCGCGCACCGGCCTCGCCACGGACTACCTGAACCACTTCAACGAAGCCATCATGCTTCTTGAGATGATTCCGGACATGCCCGATTGCTTCGAGCTGTTCCTGGAGTGGGAGCCGCTGACCTACGCCGAGCATTTCATCAAATCGAACTTCAAGTCGCGTGACCTGGCGATCGCCTCCTATGAATCGGCGAGCCTCCCCGTTCGCGCCGAATTCGACACCGTCGTCGCCACCATGACATCGATCCTGACGGCGGTCGGCGATGCCATGCGCGAGGCCAAGCAGGACAAGACCCGCGCCACCCTGGCCGAACAGGCGGTCGGCTGGGTCAAGCCGCTGGTGGCGGTGGCTGGTGGCGTCATCAACGGCCGGGATCAGGAGCCCGACGTCGATTACATCATGACCCATTGACCCTCATGAGCCCGCAAACTCCCATCCGGCCGCAGCTTGCGGTGAGCGCTTCGATCTTCCGTGACGGCAGGATCCTGCTGGTCCGCCGTGCCCGTGCGCCCGGTCTCGGCCTGTGGTCGCTCCCCGGCGGCCGGGTCGAGTTCGGGGAATCGCTCGAGATCGCGTTGCGGCGCGAGGTGATGGAAGAAACCGGGCTGCAGATCGACATTGCCGGGCTGGCCGGGTGGCGCGAGGTGCTGCCCGGCGCCAACGGCAGCACCGCGCATTTCGTCATCATGTCCTTCGCCACGCGCTGGCGCGCCGGCGAACCTGTGCTGAACGAGGAACTCGACGATTTGGCCTGGTTGCCGCCCGATGCCCCCGGCGACCGCCCGCTGACCCCCGGCCTGCCCGAGATCATCGCCGCCGCCCGGGCCCTGATCGGCGCCTGACGGCCCGGCATCCGATACGACCCGGCATTGCCTTGCACCGCCCGCCCCGAGAAGGCATATCTCGGCAGCTCCGGATACCCTTCATGCTCAAACGTCTCACCGTTGCCTTCTTCATTCTCGCGACCTGCGGCCTGGGGCCGATCCGGGCGCAGGACGCGGCTGCGCCGTTCGACGGCGACCTGCAGCGGCTGGCGGAGATCTTGGGCACCCTGCACTATCTGCGCGGCATCTGCGGCAGCAACGAAGGCGCCAAATGGCGCAACGAGATGCAGGCGCTGGTCGATGCCGAGACACCGTCCGGCGAGCGCCGCGCCCGCATGATCGCCGGCTTCAACCGTGGCTATAACGGGTTCCAGCAGACCTACCGGACCTGCACCCCGGCCGCCGGCATCGCCATCCGCCGCTATATCGACGAAGGCGCGAAGATCTCGCGGGATCTGACCGCGAGGTATGCGAACTGAGGGGGCGCCCTTTTTCCCTTGCCCCGCCCGGCGAAGCGCAGCTTCGCTAGGCGGGGAGAGGTAACATTCAGTGTTTCCCCGCCCCCATGTAGCCGAACAGGAATCCCGCGACCTTGCGTTTCTGGATTTCCTCGCTGCCTTCGGTGATGCGGTAGCGGCGGTGGTGGCGATAGATGTGCTCGAACGGCTTGTGACGGGAATAGCCCATGCCGCCATGGACCTGCATGGCGCGGTCGGCAGCCTCGCAGCACAGCCGGTTGGCCCAGAAATTACACATCGAGACGCGATCCGACAGCGTGTGCTCGACTTCCGCCTGGGTGAGCTTGTCCATTTCCCACGCGGTCTTGCGGATCAAGAGCCGCAGCATCTCGGCCTGGGTGGCAAGCTCCACCAGCGGCCACTGGATCGCCTGGTTCTCGGCCAGCGCCTTGCCGAACGGTTTTCGCTCGCGCGCGTATTTGACGCTTTCCTCGATGCAGTACACCGCGGCACCCAGCGAACTTGCCGCCTGGCGGATGCGGTTCTCATGCACAAAGCATTGCGCCAATGACAGGCCGCGGCCGACCTCGCCAAACAGCGCATCGTCCGGCACGAACACGTCGGTGAAACTGACGCGCGGATGATCGGTGGGCATGTTGAAGGTCCACAGATACTCCTCGATCTTCACGCCCTCGGCTTTCGCCGGCACCAGGAAGCAGGTGATGCCGCGCGCATCGCCGTCATTGCCCGAAGTGCGCGCGAACAGCGCGCAATGGGTCGCCACATGCATGCCGGTGGTCCACATCTTTTCGCCATTGATCACCCAGCCGGAGACACCGTTGCGCGTCGCCTGCACCGCGCGGCTTTCCATATGGGTCGCGTCGGAGCCATGCTCGGGTTCGGTGAGTCCGAAGGTGATGCGGTACTTGCCGGTGATCGAGCCTTCGATCATCGCCTTCTGGTCGTCGCGGCCATAGCGGTCGAGCATCGTCACCAGCGGCAGGTTGCCGACGATGGAGTGCTCATTCTGCAGGTCGTTGTGCAGGCCAAGACCCTTTGCGGCAAAATGCTCGCGGATGACAGCCATCCACAGATTGGAGCCGGCCTTGCCGCCATAGGCCTTCGGGATCGCGAAGCGCAGATGGCCGGCATCATCGGCCAGCGTTTTCACGCGGCGCAGCAGCGCTTCCCACTCATGGCGCGGCAGCCCGCCATTCTCGAAATCGGTGCGCGCCCATTCGCGGCGATGATCGAAGAAGCGGATGTTGTCGTCGGCATCCTCGATCGGCTTGATCTCTTTGGCGATGAAGCGATCGAGCTCGGCGAGATAGGCGACCAGATCGGCCGGCAATGAAAAATCCAAGGCGCTCTCCCGGTTCTGTCGCGAGCTTTGTTGCTCTTGTTAATCGAGCGATTAAGATGACATCGTCAGATCAAGTCAAGCGCGGCCCATCGCCGGATATTCTGCACAACGAAAAAACAAGGGAGGCCGCAATGGCTCTGCAATTCTCGACCGTGACCCGCAAGGGTCCGATCACCATCGTGACGCTGTCGCGGCCCGAAGTGTACAACGCGCTGCACACCGACGCACACAATGAGCTGCACGACGTGTTCAACGACTTCGCCGCCGACCCCGAACAATGGGTGGCGATCGTCACCGGCGCCGGCGACAAGGCGTTCTGCGCCGGCAACGACCTGAAATGGCAGGCTGCCGGCGGCAAGCGCGGCTGGAACACGTCGGGCTTTGCCGGACTTACCGCGCGGTTCGATTGCGACAAACCGATCATCGCCGCGGTCAACGGCGTCGCCATGGGCGGGGGGTTCGAGATCGCGCTGGCCTGCGACCTGATCATCGCCTCGGAGAATGCGGTGTTCGCGTTGCCCGAACCGCGCGTCGGCCTTGCCGCCATGGCCGGCGGGTTGCACCGGCTGCCGCGTCAGATCGGTCTGAAGCGCGCCATGGGCATGATCCTCACCGGCCGCCATGTCAAAGCACAGGAGGGCCTTGAACTCGGCTTCGTCAACGAGGTGGTGCCGCAGGGCCAGGCGCTGGCCGCTGCCGAGCGCTGGGCACAGACCATCTGTGGCAACAGTCCGATGTCGATCCGCGCCTCCAAGCAGGTCATCGAACGCGGGCTGGCCGTATCGCTGGAACAGGCCATCGCCGAGCAGCGCGAATATCCCGCGGTGAAGGCGATGGTGGCGTCGCAGGATTATATCGAGGGCCCGAAGGCGTTTGCGGAAAAGCGCAAGCCGAACTGGGTGGGAAAGTAACAAACTGTTGCGTGCCCCGGACGCGATGCAACACGAAGTGTTGCTTCGCAGATCCGGGGCCCACTTTTCTTGTCGCCCATGGGTCCCTGTGTAGTCGGGATCTGACATGATGGGTGGGGGCGGGATGCCGTTGGGCCCCTGGTCATGAAGACCGTGATCCGGCTTGGCACCCGCCCGCGCTACATTACCCACACCTGAACAGTTGATCGAGGCCGTTCGCCGCGGACCTCGCAGCACAGGGACAGGCATCATGATCATACATCCTGGCTTCGTTGGAATCGATATCTCCAAGGACTTTCTTGACGTCTTCGACAGCAACATCGGCACGGTGCGCCGCATCGACAACCTCCCCGAGGCGGTCAACGCCTTGATCGCGGGGTGGGCCGGCAGCGATGTATTCGTGCTGTTCGAGGCCACCGGCCACTACGACAAGGCGCTGCGCCGGGCCTTGAGCGCGGCCGGCATCGCTTTCGCGCGGGTCAACCCCGCCCGCGCCCGGGATTTCGCCCGCTCCATCGGCTTGCTCGCCAAGACCGACGCAATCGACGCGCGGATGCTGGCGGCGATGGCCCAATGCCTGCGGCCCGGCGCCGACGGCACCACCGACCCGGCGCGGGAGCAGCTTGCCGACCTGCACAAGCGCCGCGATCAGCTCGTCGCCTGCCGCAAGCAGGAGCGCACCCGCCTTGCCGCAACCGGCGCCGACCTGCTGGACGAGCTGATGCAGCATATCGCCTGGCTCGATCAGGCTATCCAGCGCATCGATCGGCGGATCGCCACCCTGATTGCCGGGCAGCAGGGCCTGCACGCCGCACAACGCCTGATGCGCTCGGTGCCGGGCATCGGCCCGGTTTGCGCCGCCACGCTGTTGGCACTGATGCCGGAACTCGGCTCCCGCTCGCCAAAGGCCATCGCCGCTTTGGCTGGACTGGCGCCCTTCAATGTCGATAGCGGCAAGTTCCGCGGTGCCCGCAAGATCCACGGCGGCAGGCGCCGGGTCCGCGAAGCCCTCTACATGGCGGCCGTCTCCGTCACTCGAACCAAATCCCGGTTCGCAGCAGCCTATCGTGCCCTGAGAGACGCGGGCAAACCCGCCAAAATCGCCCTGATCGCCGTCGCTCGCAAGCTGCTCGTCACCCTCAATGCGGTGCTTCGTGATCAAGCGCCCTTTCACGCTTGATCACGAAAATTACAGTTGCCGGATCTGCGGAGCAGCGCAAAGAGCGCTGCACCGCGTCCGGGACACGTGTGGCTAGCGCCAGTGCGTAGCTACTTTTTGAGTTCTTCTTGATACGCCGCGTAGTTTGGCTGATCGACAGCCAGCTTCGCTAGCGTCGTCTGCCACAGATGATCCTTCACGCCGGGCGTTTCCAGATCGATGTCGCCCTGCGCAATACGTTCGGCAAGGTCTGCGTTCAAGCCTGCCAGCGTGCCGTGCACGCCGAGCAGCATAGTCAGACCGTGCAATTCCGCGGCATCGCTCCCCCCTGCAACGACAATTGCCGCGCCACCAGATCGAGCGCATTGAGCGAGACCCGCAGCTTGAAGGCAGCGTGGCCGGAAATTTGCGGCACGATGTCGGCGCGGAGAAACTCGGCGACCGCATTGATCAGTTCAACCGGGGTCGGTTCGTCCTGCATTTCATGATCCTTCTTGACGGGGCATGATCCTGTCCGAAAACCGGATTCCACTTTTCGGGATCATGCCCGCGGTGCCAGCAGCCGCAACAGATCGATCTCGGTTTCCGACGAACGGCGCCCGATCATGGCGCGCTCGACCGAATGCTCAGGTCCCTCGCGAAACCGTTGCATCATGCCGCAGCACATCACGCCCCAGCGCAAGGTGCCCATCACTTCCCAGAACTTGACGCGCTCGGCATCGATGCGGCCGCCGCCGGCTTCTTGATAGCCGGCGAACAGATCCTCACGCGAACCGAAGCCGCCGACCGGCTTGTCGATCTCGCCGAACCGCCAGGAATTGACGCAGATCCAGCCGAGATCTTCCATGGGATCGCCGGTGTGCGCCAGCTCCCAGTCGAGCACGGCGCGGATGCCGTCGGCCCCGATCATCAGATTGCCGTGACGGAAATCGCCATGCACGAGGGTGGTGTGCTCCGGCGGACCGGGGTCGCGATCGCGGAGCCAGCGCAGTGCCAATTCGAATACCGGCCGCGGCCAGTTGAAGCTGCGGATGTCGCGGGCAAGTTCGTCGATTTCCGTTGCGGCAGTCATGCGACGAAGTTCAGGCAATTGTGGCAGCGCGATTCCGTGGATTTTTGCCAGGATGGCGCCGGCCTGTCGCGCCAGTTTCGGGCGCACCCCGGCGAAAATCGCATCGCGCAGAATCTTCCGCGGGATGGTCTCGCCGTCGATCCGCTGCATGATGAAGCCGGTGCCGAGCCGGTCACCATCCTCCAGCACATGCAGCACCACCGGCGCCGGCACGCCGGCGTTCCGGGCCAGCCGAATCAAGGCCGCCTCGGTGTCGAGCCCGCAGGCGCGCCCCGATGCCGCGCCAAAACCCTGCGGCGCACGACGCAGGATGGCGCCGATCGCGCCATCGGGATGCACGATGTCGAATGACCACGTCTCCTGGCTGGCGCCGCCGGACAGGCGCACCGCCGACGTCACGCCGGTAGCGCCCGGACACCACGCCGCCGCGCTGCGCGCCAGCAGCTCGTCCATGGTTGCCGCGGCGGTCAAGCCGCCCACGCGCAGTTACTTGCCCTTGAACTTGGCGGGACGTTTTTCGAGGAACGCGGAGACGCCTTCCTTGAAATCCTCGGTAGCGCCGGCGATGCGCTGCGATTCGTATTCGAGGTTGATCTGCTCCTCGAAGGAATTCTCCGAACTCTCCCAGTACATCTTGCGGATCAGCGACAGCGACACCGTCGGGCCGTTGGCGAGGTCGTGGGCGAGCTTCATGGTCTCCTCCATCAAGACCGCATCCTCATGAACGCGATTGATCAGGCCCCATTCCAGCGCCTTCTCGGCAGGCAGCCGCTCGCCGAGCAGCGACAGCTCCACCGAGCGCGCCTTGCCGACCAGGCGCGGCAGCAGCCAGGTCGAGCCGCAATCCGGCACCAGCCCGATGCGGCGGAATGCCTGCAGGAAATATGACGAGCGCGCGCACAGGATGATGTCGCCCATCAGCGCGAAGCTCATGCCGGCGCCGGCGGCGGGGCCGTTCACCGCGGTCACGATCGGGCAATGCAGGTTGCGCAGCCGGCGCAGGAACGGATGAAAGGCGGTCTCCAGCGCGGCGCCGGCGCCGCTCTTCGTCTTGGTCACCTGGTTGTTGCGGCCCTGCAAATTGGCGCCGGTGCAGAAGGCGCGGCCGGCACCGGTGATCACCAGGCAGCGTACCTCGTCGCGCTTATCGTCGATCGCATCGAGCGCCTCGCCGAGACCGCCGAGCATGTCGATCGACACGGCATTCATCACCTCCTGATGGTCGAGTGTGAGGATGGCGACCGGGCCGTCGAAATCGAGCGTGACATGGGTGAACTGCATCGTTTCCTCGTCAATGATCCGCGTGTTTATTCCGCGGTGTGGCAGAAGCATTTGATCTCTGCATATTTGATTTTTCCGGCGCGCTTGTCCATGCTCCCGCGCGAGCACCTGATCGCCCCCGGACGCGCGACCAACGCACGCCAAACAACGGAAACGCCGATGAGCATCTTCGATCTGAGCGGCCGTGTGGCCATCGTCACCGGCGGCAATGGCGGCATCGGCCTCGGCATCGCGCAGGCACTGGCCGCGGCCGGCGCCAGCGTCTCGATCTGGGGCCGCAACGCCGACAAGAATGCGATGGCGGCCGCGACCATGGCGGGCAGCGCGGGCAAGGTCGACAGCCAGGTCTGCGACGTCACCGACACGGCTTCGGTGAAGGCCGCCATGGATGCCACGCTGCAAAGGTTCGGCAGGGTCGATGGCTGCTTTGCCAATGCCGGCATCGGCGGCGGCGGACGCCACGCCTTCATCGATCGCACCGAGGAGCAGTGGCGCAGCATGTTCGCCACCAATCTCGACGGCGTGTTTCACGTCTTCCAGGCAGCGGCGCGGCACATGACCGAGCGGGCGGAAGCCGGCGACAAGTTCGGCCGGCTGGTGGCGACCTCCAGCCTTGCGTCGATCTTCGGCACCGCGCGCAACGAGCACTATGCCGCGACCAAGGCCGCGATCAACGCGCTGGTCCGCGCGCTCGCCGTCGAACTGGCGCGCCAGGGCGTCACCGCCAATGCCATCCTGCCGGGCTGGATCAAGAGCGACATGACGGCGGGCCTGATGGCCAACGACAAGTTCGTCGCCAATGTGATGCCGCGAATTCCGATGCGCCGGTTCGGCGAGCCGTCCGACTTCGGCGGCATCGCGGTGTATCTGATGAGCAAGGCGTCGTCCTATCACACCGCCGATACATTCGTGATCGACGGCGGCTATACGGCGTTTTGAGGCGAACACTCCGCTGCCGTCATCCTGAGGCGCGAGCCACTTGGCGAGCCTCGAAGGATGCGGCGACAAGCGCAGGCGGCACATCCTTCGAGGCCGTCGCAAGTGCGACGGCGCCTCAGGATGACGGCCGAGTATGTTGAGCGCTCGTCAGGATGCCGCCGCCTTGTGCGTGACCGTCTCCACCGTCATCGCAAATCCCTCGTAATCCTTTGCCGCGACGTCGTTGCAGATCTGTCGGTAGACGCCGACGCCGCCGATGTAGGGCATGAAGATCTGCGGCTTGCCGGGGATGTTGGCGCCCATGTACCAGGAATTGGCCTGCGGATAGAGCGTGCCCTGCGCGACCTCGTTGACATGGGCCACCCATTTGTCTTCGGCCGGGCGCATCGCCTCCATGGTCTCAACGCCGCGGTCGCCCATATAGGCGAGGCAGTCGGCGATCCAGTCGACGTGCTGCTCGATGGACACGATCATGTTCGACAGCACCGAGGGACTACCGGGGCCGGTGATCAGGAACAGGTTGGGGAAGCCGGCGCTCATCAGGCCGAGATAGGTGCGCGGGCCTTCCGCCCATTTGTCGTTGAGCGTCTGGCCGCCCCGTCCGCGAATGTCGATCTTCGCCACCGAGCCGGTCATCGCGTCGAAGCCGGTGGCCAGCACCAAGGCATCGACCTCATAATCCTTGCCGCCGCTGCGCACCGCATGCGGCAGGATCTGCTCGATCGGATGCGAGCGGATATCCACCAGCTTCACGTTCGGGCGATTGAAGGTGGCGTAGTAGTCGGTATCGACGCAAATGCGTTTTGAACCGACAGGATGGTTGTCCGGCTGCAGCAGTCTTGCGGTCTCGGGATCCTCAACGATCTCCGCGATTTTTTCGCGGATGAAATTCGCCGCAGTGTCGTTGGCAGCCTGCTCCAGCGCGAGATTGTTGTAGACACCCATGAAGGTCAGTCCGCCCGATGTCCAGCGCGCCTGGTATTTCTGGCTCCTGATATCGTCGGGATCGTCGAGCGCGCCGCGGTCGGGCACCACCTGCAGGATACCGTTCTTCATATCCTCTCGGGCGCGCCGACGCAGCTCTGCATAATCCGCGCGCCAGCGCGCGCGCTCCTCGTCGGTGAGCGGTGCATTGCGCGCCGGCACGCTGAAATTGGCGGTGCGCTGAAACACCAACACCTGGCTCGCCTGCTCGGCGATCAGCGGAATGGACTGAATCGCCGACGAACCGGTGCCGATCACACCGACGCGCAGGCCGGTGAAGTCCACCGGTGCATGCGGCCAGTGGCCGGTGTGATAGACCTCGCCCTGAAAATCGCGCAGGCCCTTGAACTCCGGCATCCGGGCATTGGACAGGCAGCCGGTGGCCAGCACGACATGGCGCGCGGAAACGCTGCCGCCGGAGGTCGTCACCGTCCAGCGGTTGCTGTGCTCGTCGAACACGGCGGACTCGACGCGGGTGTCGAGCTGAATATCGCGGCGCAGGTCAAAGCGGTCGGCGACGTGGTTGGCGTAGCGCAGGATTTCCGGCTGCGGCGCGTAGCGCTCGCTCCAGTTCCACGTCTGCTGCAGTTCGTCGTCGAACGAAAACGAATATTGCATGCTTTCGACGTCGCAGCGCGCGCCGGGATAGCGGTTCCAGTACCAGGTCCCGCCGACATCACCGCCCTGCTCATAGACCCGCGCCGTAAGACCGAGGCCGCGCAGTCGGTGCAGCATGTACAGGCCGGCGAATCCGGCGCCGACCACGACGACGTCATAGCGCGCGGCTGGCTTGCCCTGGGCGGATTGCGGCTGCGTGGCCATGGTGTTGCTCCCTGCGTTTTATTTTGCTTGTTGCGCCCAGCATTTGCCCCATGACGCGAAAGCGCAAGCAGGAAATCGGCGACGCGCACGGCCGATATTTTGCCGGGCGGAATGACATTGTACTGCTGTCGTCCCCGCGAAAGCGGGGATCCAGTCAACGCGCCTTCCGAGCGACTCGCTTGCGCGACGGCAAACTGGGTCACCCGCTTTCGCGGGTGACGACAATGGCAAAAGCTTCGCCTCTCTTGGCACCACCGCATCCCCTGCGCTAGCGTCGCAGCAACCCGCCGAACGAGCGGGCACGACCCCGCCGGGAGCAACGCATCATGAAATCGCCAATCTGCGCGATGCTGGGGATCGACTTTCCCCTGCTCGCCTTCAGCCATTGCCGCGACGTGGTCGCCGCCGTCAGCCGCGCCGGTGGCTTCGGCGTGCTCGGCGCCACCGTGCATTCGCCGGAGGCGCTGGAGCAGGAGCTGAAGTGGATCGACGCCCACGTCGATGGCAGGCCCTACGGCATCGACGTGCTGATCCCGGAGAACATGTCGACGGCCGGCGAGAAGAACGTGACGTGGAAGAGCCTGGAGAGCCGCGTGTCGCCGGCGCATCGCGATTTCACCGAAAACCTGCTGAAGAAATACGGCATCGAGCTCACCATGACCGAAGTGCCGGCCGACCAGCCGCAGCCATTCGACGGCACGCGGGCGCTGGAACTGCTCGACGTGTCCTTCAACCATCCGATCCGGCTGATCGCCAATGCGCTGGGCGTGCCGCCCAAGGCAATGATCGAGATGGGCAAGCAGCACGGCGTGCCGGTCGCGGCCCTTGTGGGCGCCCGGGAGCACGCCATCCGCCAGGTGGCGGCGGGCGTCGACATTCTAGTGGCGCAGGGCACCGAGGCCGGCGGCCATTGCGGCGAGGTATCGACCATGGTGCTGGTGCCGGAAGTGATCAAGGCCATCAAGCCGATCCGCGACGTGCCGGTGCTGGCCGCTGGCGGCATCATGACCGGACGGCAGATGGCGGGGTGCATGGCCATGGGGGCCGCCGGCGCCTGGACCGGCTCGGTGTGGCTGGCCACGGTGGAATCCGAGACGACGGAGATCTTTCGCGAGAAGATGATCGCCGCCTCGTCGCGCGATGCCGTGCGCTCGAAGGGCCGCACCGGCAAACCCGCACGGCAATTGCGTTCCGTCTGGACCGACGCCTGGGATCGCGGGCCGGACAGTCCGGGCGCGCTGCCCATGCCGTTACAGAGCATCATCAGCCGCGACGCCTTCGCCTCCATCGATCGTTCCGCCGCGGCTGGCAATGCCGCCGCGCGCGACCTGGTCAGCTATTTCGTCGGCCAGGGCGTCGGTCTGATTGACAGCGTCAAATCCGCAGGCGCAGTTGTGCAGGAGTTCAAGGAAGATTTTGCCGATGCCGCCGAGCATCTGGCTGCGCTGGTAGCGGAATAGATGGAGCTCGCAGCCATCCTTCGAGGCGCGCAACTGCGCGCACCTCAAGATGACGATAAGCTTGTTGCAGCCGTCACCCTGAGGTGCTCGCCGCTTCGGCGAGCCTCGACGGGCGACGGCGAGATGATGACCTAAGAAAGTGAAACAACAAAATGACCGACCAAACTGAAGACCGCATTCCCGTCATCGTCGGCGTCGGCGAATTCTCCGATCATCCGAAGGAGATCGCCGCCGGCCTCGAGCCGCTGGCGCTGATGGTGCAGGCACTCACGCGCGCGGAACAGGACAGCGGCGGCAGGCTGCTCCACGACATCGACTCCCTCGACATCGTGAATTTTCTGAGCTGGCGCTATCACGATCCGGCAAAGCTGCTCAGCGACAGGCTCGGCATCGCACCGAAGCATTGCTACTACGGCCCTGTCGGCGGCGAGAGTCCGATCCGCTACATCCACGAGGCGGCGCAACGTATCGCGCGCGGCGAATCCCGCGTGGCGGCGATCTGCGGCGCGGAGGCGCAGTCGACCGCCACCAAGGCCGAGCGCGCCGGCGTGACACTGCCGTGGCCGCCCTTTGCCCATGACGCGCCGGAGCCGCTGCGCGGCGCCAACTACCAGAGGCCGATGGCCGCCACACTCGGCATCGCCAAGCCGGTCACGGTGTATCCGTTCTACGAAGCGGCGACGGCCGCGCATTGGGGGCTGACGCCGCGCGAAGCGGCCGAAGAGTCCGGCGAACTGTGGGCGCGCTATGCCGCAGTCGCCGCCCAAAATCCCGAAGCCTGGATCAAGAAGGCCTACACGCCCGCCGAGATCACCACGCCCACTCCCGACAACCGGCTGATCGCCTGGCCCTACACCAAGCTGATGGTGGCCAACCCGATGGTCAACCAGGCGGCGGCGATTTTGGTGACCAGCCTCGCGAAGGCGCGCGCCGCAGGGATCCCTGAGGACCGCATGGTGCACATCCACGGCGGCGCCTCGGCCGAGGAGCCGCGCGATTATCTCGATCGTGACCAGTTCTACGAAAGCCACGCCCAGAATGCGGTGCTGACGGCGGCGATGGATCTGGCCAACGACAAGGGCTTCGACGCCATCGAGCTATACAGACTGCTTTCCCTGCGTGCCAAAGATGGCGCGGCGGACGCTCGGCCTCGGCGCCGACGTGATGCCCACGGTAACCGGCGGCCTCACCTTCTTCGGTGCACCGCTCAACGACTACATGGCGCATGCCGCCTGCGCCATGGTGCGCAAGATCCGCGCCGGCGCGACAACCGGCCTGCTCTATGGCCAGGGTGGCTTCGTCACCAAACATCATGCGCTGGTGCTGTCGTCGCAACCTCCCAGGGACGCGCTGGCACAGGACACCAACGTGCAGGCCGAGGCCGACCGTAACCGCCGGCCGGTGCCGCGCTATGTCACGGAAGCATCGGGCAACGGCACGGTCGAGAGCTTTACGGTGATCTACGGACGCAACGGCAACGCCGAGCACGGCGTGGTGATCCTGCGCACCGCCGACAATGCCCGCGCCCTGGCGCGTGTGCCGGCTGATGGCGCCACGCTGGCGCATCTGATGAACATGGACCGCAGCCCGGTGGGGACGGTGGGGACGATCAGCGCGGCTGGGGACGGCGTGCTGGAGTGGAAAGTGGGGTAGCGGCCTCGGGCGCTGTAGTCCCCTCCCCCCTCGTGGGGGAGGGTGGCCGCGCGCAGCGCGGGCGGCAGAGGGGGGCCACGGGCTCTGAAGCAAGAGCCCCTCTCCCGTCTCGAACCCCGCTTCGCGGGGCTTCGATCCACCCTCTCCCGCCTGCGCGCAGCTTCGCTGCGCTTGTGGGAGAGGGAAAAACAGAGCCGCGTTGCTTTGTCAATCGGCCGTCAGAACTACTCTCAGCCCTTCACGTCCTGCTTTTCCGACGCTGTGGCCGGCTTGGTGTCTTTCGCCGTATTCGACACCCGCACCTGGTCGCCGTCGTTCAGACCATCCGGCGGCGCGGTGACGATGCGATCGTCCGGCGTGATGCCGGAGCCGATTTCGATGTCGCGGCCGAGGTCGCGGGCGATGGTCACGGGCTTGAACAGGATCCTGTCGTCCGCGGTGACGGTGGCGACGCGCAGGCCGTCCTTGCTGAAGATCAGCGCACCGGCCGGGATGTGCAGCGGCGCGCTGTCGCGGATCAGGCTCATCTTCACATTGGCGTAGCCGCCCGGCATCAGTTCGCCCTTCGGATTGTCCAGCACCAGCTGCATGCGGGTGGTGCCGGAGCCGACATCGACCGACTGCGAGGAGGCTTCGACGGTCGCCGGGAAGGTCCGGTTCGGATAATCGGGGACCGAGATGATGGCCTTGGCACCGATCCGGATGGCCGGCACATAGCTCTGCGGCACATCGACATAGACGCGCAGCTTCCTGATGTCGGAGATCACGAACATCGCCAGCCCCGTCCCGGTGCCGCCGGAGATCAGCGCGCCGACGTCGGTGTTGCGCTGGGTGACGACGCCGTCGAACGGCACGGTGATCTTCTTGTAGCCGGCCAGCGCTTCCAGCCGTTCGACATTGGCGGTGCCGGAATTGACCGCCGCCTTCTTGTTGGCGAGGTCGGCGGAGCGCTCGTCGATTTCTTGCGCCGACACGAAGTTCGAGGCGACCAGCGACTTGCGGCGGGTCAGCGTCGCCTCCGACAGCCGGGCGCTGGACTGCTGGCTGGCGAGGTCGGCGCGGGCCTGCAGCGGCTGCTGGTCGAGATCGGGCGCCTCGATCTCGGCGATCACCTGGCCGGCCTTGACCTGGGCGCCGATGTCGGCGCTCCACTCCTTTAGATAGCCGCTGACCCGGGCGAAGATCGGCGCCCTTGTATAGGCCTCGAGCCGGCCCGGCAGATCCAGCGTCGCGTTGAGCGCCCGCGGGTCGGCGTTGGCGACCGCCACGCTCGGGATCGCCTGCGCTTCCGTCCAGCTCCTCAGCTCGCTGTCGGTCTTCGCCCGCGCCATGATGCCGGTGACGACGATGGCCCCGGCCGCGCACAGGCCGACAACCCCGACCAGCCCGAGTTTGCGCAGGGACACCGGCTTCGCGTCGACCTGCTTGGGATCAGTGGACATGCGACAACTCCGAGCTGCCCGCTTCCGCAGGCGACTGCTTCTTGTGGACCATACTGAAGACCACCGGGACGAACACCAGCGTGGCAATCGTAGCAAAAATCAGGCCGCCGATCACGGCGCGGCCGAGCGGCGCATTCTGCTCGCCACCCTCGCCCAGCCCCAGCGCCATCGGCGCCATGCCGATGATCATCGCCAGCGCGGTCATCAGCACCGGCCGGAAGCGGACGAAGCCGGCTTCCGAGGCGGCGGCGATGGGGTCGCCGAGGATGGCGTAGCGCTCGCGGGCGAAGGAGATCACCAGCACCGAATTGGCGGTAGCGACGCCCATGCACATGATGGCGCCGGTCAGCGCCGGCACCGACAATGTGGTGTGGGTGATGAACAGCATCCAGACGATGCCGGCGAGCGCCGCCGGCAGCGCGGTGATGATCACGAAGGGATCGGACCACGACTGGAAATTGACCACGATCAGCAGGTAGATCAGCACGACCGCGCCGAGCAGGCCGAACAGCAGGCCCGAGAAGGCCGAATTCATGGTCTGCACCTGGCCGAGCAAAGCGACGTTGCTGCCGCGCGGCACATCAGCCCTGGTGGCGTCGATCACCTTGTAGATGTCATTGGCGACCGCGCCGAGATCCCGGCCCTGGGTGGTGGCGTAGATCTGCACCATGGTCTGAATGTCGTATTGCGACACCACGGCGTTGGAAGCCGATCGCCTGATATTCGCAACACCGCCAAGGATCGGCGTTGTGCTTGCATTGACGGCAGTGATCGGCAGCGTCTCCAGGGCGCCCAGCGAGTCCATCCTGTATTGCGGCGTCTGCATCACGATGGAATAGGAAATGCCGTTGTCCGGATTCAGGAAATAGGTCGGCGCCACCTGCGAACTGCCCGCCAGATTGACCACCAGCGAATTGGTGACGTCGCGTGCGGTGAGGCCGACATATTGCGCGCGGGTGCGGTCGACATCGACGTTGAAGCCCGGATTGTTCGGTGACTGCTGGATGCGCGCGTCGGCGATCCCGGGAATGCGGCGCATCTGCGCCAGCAGCTTGCTGGCATAGGCATAGTTGCCGGCAAGGTTGTTGCCCCTGATCTGCAGATCGATGGGGGCCGGCGCCCCGAAGTTCAGGATCTGACTGACGATATCCGCGGGCAGGAAGGCGAAGCTGACGCCGGGGAACTGCCGCGGCAGTTGCTCGCGCAATGCCTGCACATAGAGCGCGGTCGGCTTGTGGTGTTCCTTCAGCTTGATCTGGAAGTCGCCGTCCTGCGATCCGATCACGCCGGTGTTGTTGTAGGTCAGATTGATGCCGGAGACGGGCATACCGATATTGTCGGTCATCGCGTCGATCTGGTCCGGCGGAATGATCTTGCGGATCGCCTTGGTGATGTCGGCGAACTGGTTGGCGGTTTCCTCGACCCGGGTGCCGACCTGGGTGCGCACATGCATCAGGATGCTGCCGCCATCGACGGTGGGAAAGAAGTTGCGGCCGAGGAACGGCACCAGCAGGAAGGAGACGGCGACAACGCCGAGAAAGCCGACCACGAACACCGGACGGTGCGAGAGCGCCAGATCGAGCAGCCCGTGATAGCCCGCGCGAAATCGTTCGAAGCGGGCCTCGAAGCCGCGCTGGAATTTCACCAGCGGGTTGCGCGTGGGCGGTCGCTCGCCCTCGGCATGCTGCACGTGCTTGTGCAGCAGGTATTTGGCCATGGTCGGCACCAGCGTGCGCGACAGCAGGAACGACCACAGCATGGCGAACATCACGGCTTCGGCCATCGGCACGAACAGGAAGCGCGCAATGCCGTTGAGGAAGAACATCGGCACGAACACGATGCAGATGCACAGCAGCGACACGAAGGCCGGTACCACGATCTGGTTGGCGCCGTCCATGATGGCCGGCTCGACGTCCTTGCCGTGCTCCAGATGGTAGTTGATGTTCTCGATGGTCACCGTGGCATCGTCGACCAGGATGCCGACCGCCAGAGCGAGGCCGCCCAGCGTCATGATGTTGAGCGTCTCGCCGATCATCGACAGCATGATGATGGCGCCGAGGATCGACAGCGGGATCGACACCGCGATGATCACCGTCGAGCGCCAGGCTGCCGAGAAACAGCAGGATCATCACGGATGTCAGCAGCGCTGCGATGACGCCTTCGACGGCGACGCCCTCGATGGCGCCGCGCACGAACGCCGACTGGTCGCCGATATAGCTGATCTTGACCCCGTCCGGCAGCGCCGGGCCGTAATCGATCACCTTCTGCTTGATGCCGGCGATGATATCCAGCGTCGACACCGAGCCGGCCTTCAGCACCTGCATGATGACCGAACGGCTGCCGTCGACATGGACGATATTGGTCTGCGGCGAATTACCGTCGCGCACAGTGGCGATGTCGCGCACATAGAGCATGGCGCCGTTGACGCTGCGGATCGGCAGGTTGCCGAGTTCGTCGATCTTCACCGCGGCATTGTTGAGATTGATGGTGTATTCGAACGCACCGATCTTCTGGGTACCGACCGGCGTGATCAGGTTCTGCGCGGCCAGTGCGTTGGCAACGTCCTGGCCGGACAGGCCGCGCGCCTGCAGCGCGCCGGGGTTGAGATCGATGGTGACCTGCCGCTGCTTGCCGCCGAACGGAAACGGAATCGCCGCGCCGGGCACGGTGACGAGCTGCGTGCGCAACTGGTTGAAGGCGATGTCCTGCGGCTGCTGTTCGTTGAAGCCTTCGCCGGACAGCGCGATGTTGATGATCGGCACCGTCGACGCCGAGTAGTTCAGGATCAGCGGCGGAGTCGCGCCCGGCGGCGGCTGCCGGATCAACGTCTGGGAAATCGCCGTGACCTGGGCGTTGGCGGTGCGGATATCGACATTGGGCTGGAAGAAGATCTTGACGATGCCGAAGCCGGCATAGGAATTCGCCGAGATGTGTTCGATGTCATTGACCGTGGTGGTCAGCGCACGCTGGAACGGCGTGGTGATGCGCCCGGCCATCTGGTCCGGCGGCAGGCCGGTATAGCCCCAGATAACGCCGATGACGGGGATGCGGATCTCGGGGAAAATATCCGTCGGCGTGCGCAAAGCCGCCAGCGGGCCGACGATCAGAAGCAGCAGCGCGAGCACGACGAAAGTATAGGGTCGGCTCAACGCAATGCGCACCAAAGCAATCATCGAACAGGTATTCCTCAAATGCCGTGGGGACGATGCGCAGGACCTTCCATTCGCCGGCAAAGATTTACCTGAACCCCGCAGAATAGCCAACGTCCGCGGCATCAGACCGCTTCACTTCGAGGACATCAGTGCGATTTGGCACCCGGCCGTGGCGGCGGGGCAACCGTTTTGAGCCCGAGAGCGACGGCGTGCCGACTTCACGATGCGCAATGCCTGTTTTCTGCGCGCCGCGCCTGCCTATTGAGACACCTTCGCGCAAGACGATTGTGCGGCGGTGCCTGACGCTGACGGAACCCAGTGCGACGCGCAGCGCGTGATCGCCCCCGCGCCCGCCCGCTATTCGCCGGTCAGGCGGCGCGGACCGTGTCGAGGAACCTGCCGACCTCGTGCTTGAGCCGGTTGCTGTCGCGCGACAGCGACCGCGCCGCCGACAGCACCTGCGTCGAGGCCGCACCGGTTTCGGTAGCTCCGCGCTGCACGTCGGTGATGTTGGCCGAGACCTGCTGGGTGCCCTGCGCCGCCTGCTGGACGTTGCGGGAAATCTCCTGCGTCGCGGCGCCCTGCTCTTCCACCGCCGAGGCGATGGTCGAGGCGATTTCCGACATCTGGGCGATGGTGACGCCGATCTCCTTGATCGCGCTCACCGACTCGCCGGTCGCCGCCTGCATGCTGTCGATCTGCGCACTGATCTCTCCGGTCGCCTTGGCGGTCTGCTCGGCCAGCGCCTTCACCTCCGACGCCACCACCGCGAAGCCGCGGCCAGCCTCGCCAGCGCGCGCCGCTTCGATGGTCGCGTTCAACGCCAGCAGATTGGTCTGGCCAGCAATGTTGTTGATCAACTCGACGACGTCGCCGATGCGACTGGCCGCGGCCGCCAGCACGCCGATCCGCTCGTTGGTCTTTTCCGCCTGCATCACCGCTTCGCTGGCGATGCGCGCGGAATCCTGCACCTGGCGGCTGATCTCGTTGACCGACGACGCCATTTCCTCGGTGGCCGAGGCCACCGACTGCACATTGGTGGACGCTTCTTCCGATGCCGAAGCCACCGTGGTGGCGAGATTTTCGGAGCGCTCCGCCGTGGCGGTCAGGGTGGCGGCAGACGCCTCCAGCTCGGTGGAGGCCGACGACACGGTCTCGACGATCTCGCCGATCATGGCTTCGAAATCGCTGGTGATGCGGTCGAGCCGCTGACCGCGCTCGATCTTGGCCTGCGCATCGAGGCCGGCGGCTTCGTCAGCAGCGCGCTTGTCGATCAAGGCCTGTTTGAAGACCTGAAGGCTGTCAGCCATCATCCCCATCTCCGTCTTCATGCCCTGATGCGGCACCACGGCGGTGAGGTCGCCGGTGCCCAGCGCCGTCATCGGCGTGACGATCGAGGCAATGCCGCGTGATACGTCGCGCACGAGATAAATACCGACACCGACGCCGAATACAACGCTCACCCCGAGAATGACCGCAAGAACTCCGAACGCCGTTGCATAGTCGCTATCGGCAGCCTTGCCTGCGGCATCTGCGCCCCTGTTATTCAGATCGATATCCTTTTCCAGGGTGATATCGGCCGCTTTTCCGAGATCGTTGACCTTGCTTTCATTGAGGTCGTTCGCCTCATGGGGAATTTTGCCGACGCTGGCATGCGAAAGAGCGAGCACCTCCTGGGCGCCTGCTCCATAAGCGGTCCATTGCTCGCTCCATTTGTCATAGAGCGCCTTTTCCTCCGCAGAGGTGATCAACTTCACATAGCCGTCGCGGATCCTGGCGATCACCTGGACCACTTCGCTCAATCGTTTCTCGGAAGCAGCCTTGGCCGGCGCGGTCTCCGCCAGAATGTGCTTGCGAATAATATTCCGGTAATTGATGGTCTCGGCCCGCAATTCCGCGACGGCACGCACGCTCGGCAACCAGTTGGTCCGGATATCGGCGGCCTTGGCGTGGATCGACTGCATACTTCGGACGGCAAGCAATCCGAGCCCCGACATCGACAGCAGCAGAATGGAGATGACGATCGTCATCTTCATTCGAATTGAAAATTGAGAAAACATGTCGTTTCGAATCCTGGTGTTCCGTGGTCAGCACCATCGAAGGCGAACCGAGGCGGCTCATCGTGCGAGACAAAATCCTCGCGAGAACCCTGCCGTTCGGGCAAAGCAGGCCCCGGGCGAACACGCTAATCCGATATTCATCACGAATTGCTAAATCGCAGACCCGTAGAATTACGAGTTTCCCACCAGAAACTACCGTCGGCACAACAGTTCGCACCGCGCCGTGAAGGCGCCGGCAAGCTGATGCGTCATTTGTCGGCTCTCGCGGTATTTAGATGCATATCTGGCGGCGAAACATCAGTAGCTTCGATGGAGTGCTGCCGTGTCAGAGGAGTGGACGCAGGCGCGCGCTGGGCCGACCGTCACGCGTCAGACAGGTCGTCGCCTGTCGGGGCAAGCGACGCGAGTTCATCGCAATGTCTTCAGGCGGCGCGAACCGACGCGAGGAACTTGCCGACCTCGAGCCTGAGGCGGCTGCTTTCTGACGACAGCGACTGCGCGGCTGAATGCACCTGCGACGAGGCCGAACCGGTCTCGCTGGCGCCATGCTGCACATCGGTAATGTTGGCGGAGACCTGCTGGGTGCCCTGCGCCGCCTGCTGTACATTGCGGGCAATTTCCTGCGTCGCTGCGCCCTGCTCTTCCACCGCCGAGGCGATGGTCGAGGCGATCTCGGACATCCGCCCGATGGTGGTGCCGATCTCCTTGATCGCGTCCACGGACTCCTGCGTCGCGGCCTGGATGCCGTTGATCTGGGCGCTGATCTCACCGGTCGCCTTGGCGGTCTGCTCCGCCAGGGCCTTCACTTCCGAGGCGACGACGGCGAAGCCGCGGCCCGCATCGCCGGCGCGAGCCGCCTCGATGGTCGCGTTCAGCGCCAGCAGGTTGGTCTGGCCGGCGATTGTGTTGATTAGTTCGACGACATCGCCGATGCGGGCCGCTGCCTTGGCCAGCTCGCCGACGCGGTCGTTGGTCTTCTCCGCCTGCGCCACTGCCTCGCTGGCGATGCGCGCGGAGTCCTGGACCTGACGGCTGATCTCGTTGACGGAGGACGCCATCTCTTCGGTGGCGGAGGCAACCGACTGCACGTTGGTGGAGGCCTCTTCCGACGCCGCCGCCACCATGGTGGTCGGCTGTTGCGACCGTTCGGCCGTGGCCGTCAGCGTGCCCGCCGACGCCTCCAGTTCGGTCGAGGCATGCGAGACGGTTTCGACGATCTGGCCGATCATGGCCTCGAAATCGCGGGTGATGCTGTCGACCCGCGCGCCGCGTTCGATCTTGGCGTCGGCCTCGATGGCCGACGCTGCATCGCTGGCCCGCTTGGCGATCAGTGCCTGCTTGAACAGCTCCAGCGCATCCGCCATCCCGCCGATCTCGGTCTTTTCGCCCCGGTGCGGCACCGTTGCAGACAGATCGCCTTCGCCGAGCGCCTGCATCGGCGAGGCGATCGAGGCAATACCCGCGGAGACGTCCTTGACCAGATAGACGCCGACACCAATGCCGACCGCCGCCGAGACGCCGAGAATGATGGCCAACAACGTGAACGCCGAATTGTAGCTCTCGGTCGCCCGCTTGCCCGATGCTTCGGCGCCGTTGTTGTTCATCTCGATGATCTTCAGCAGGACGAAGTCCGCCTTGGCACCGAGCGGATTGACAGTCTTGAGATTCAACTCATGCGCTTCGAGTAACCCCTTGCCGAGGTTCTTGCGGTCCAACGCCAGCAGGCTCTGGCTGCGGGAGAGGTAGTTTTCCCACTCCGTGGACCACTCGCTGTAGACGGCGCGCTCTTCCGCACTCGAAATCAGCTTTTCAAATTCGGAACGCTGATCGAGGATCCGCTTGGCAATCTTGTCGATGCCCTTGTCGACCGCTTCCAGCTGTTCGGCATTCTGCGCCAGGATGTGCGCCCGCATCAGGTTGCGATAGTCGATCGTCGTGGCGCGCAGCGCGCCGAGCACGCGAACGCTGGGCAGCCAGTTGTCCTTCAGCTCCGCCGCATTGGCATTGATCGTCTGCATCTTGCCAACTGCCAGCAGGCCCATGCCGGTCATCGCCACCAGCAGGAATGAAATGACGATGGTGATCTTGGCGCGAATGGAGATGCGGGCAAGCATGGTCGTGTCCTTTTGGCCGTGGGTCGATGGGCACGACACCAGCATTGGATTGGGACACTCTGCGGGTATTTTGTTAAGGATAAGTAGTAAGCGCGGTAAAGAAGTTCTATCGCTCCCTGCTTTCGACCAACCGCCAGCCGACGGCCTGCCCGACGACCGGCGCGCCGACCTTGCAGCGAATCGCGGGTCTCAGGCCGCGCGTACCGAGCTCAGGAACCTGCCGACCTCAAGCTTGAGTCGGCTGCTCTCGGTGGATAGCGACTGCGCCGCCGACAGCACCTGCGACGAGGCCGAACCGGTCTCGCTGGCGCCATGCTGCACGTCGGTGATGTTGGCGGATACCTGCTGGGTGCCTTGCGCGGCCTGCTGCACGTTGCGGGAAATTTCCTGCGTTGCTGCGCCCTGCTCTTCCACGGCCGAGGCGATGGTCGAGGCGATCTCGGACATCCGGCCGATGGTGGTACCGATTTCCTGGATGGCGTTCACCGACTCCTGCGTCGCGGCCTGGATGCCGTTGATCTGGGCGCTGATCTCACCGGTCGCCTTGGCGGTCTGCTCGGCCAGCGCCTTGACCTCGGATGCCACCACCGCGAAGCCGCGGCCGGCATCGCCGGCGCGTGCCGCCTCGATGGTCGCATTCAGGGCCAGCAGGTTGGTCTGGCCGGCGATAGTGTTGATCAGTTCGACGACGTCGCCGATGCGGGCCGCGGCCTTGGCCAGCTCACCGACGCGATCGTTGGTCTTTTCCGCCTGCGCCACCGCCTCGCCGGCGATACGCGCGGAGTCCTGCACCTGGCGGCTGATCTCGTTGACCGAGGACGCCATCTCTTCGGTGGCGGAAGCGACCGACTGCACATTGGTGGAGGCTTCTTCCGATGCCGCGGCCACCATGGTGGTCAGTTGCTGCGACCGCTCGGCCGTGGCCGTCAGCGTTCCCGCCGACGCCTCCAGTTCGGTCGAGGCATGCGAGACGGTTTCGACGATCTGACCGATCATGGCCTCGAAATCGCGGGTAATGGTATTGACGCGCTCGCCGCGGCGGATCTTTTCCTCGGCATCGACCATGGCTGCGTCATCCGCGGCCTTCTTGTCGATCAGCGCCTGCTTGAACACCTGCAGCGCGTCGGCCATCGAGCCGATCTCGGTGGTCTCGCCGCGATGCGGAACCACCGCGCTGAGGTCGCCATTGCCGAGCGCCTGCATCGGCGTGACGATCGAGGCAATGCCGGAAGATACGTCGCGGACCAGGTAGATGCCGATGCCGATGCCGAGCACTGCAGCAATCGTCAGCGCGATCGCCTGCGCCATGAAAGCGAAATCGAATGTTCCGGCAGCGTATTTCCCGGCTTCCGCCGCACCCTTGTTATTGAGGTTCACCGCCGCGACCAGAAGCTCCTCGGCCTTCTGGCTGATCGGATTGACCGTCTTGGAATGCAAGGTCTGCGCCTCGGCGGCAACCTTTCCGGCGCTGGCGCGGGATAGCGCAATCACCTCCTCGGTGCCCTTCTTGTAGACGTCCCACTGACGCTTCCAGTCGTTGAACAGCGCGCGCTCTTCCGGCGTGTTGATGATCGACTCGTATTTGTCGCGGGTTTTCACGTTCAACTGGTCCCGCTCGGCCATCATGCCGGCCATCCGGTCCTTTTCGCCGGCCGCTTCATTGAGCATGTGCTCCCGGATCATGTTGCGATAAATGCCGATGCCGACTCGCAATTCGCCAAGAGTCCGCACCTTCGGCAGCCAGACATTCTCGATTTCGGCAGCGCTGGAGTTGATTGACCTCATGCTGCTGACCGCCAGCATGCCCGACACCAACATGATCATCAGCAGGAATGCGATGACCGAGGTGATCTTGGCGCGGATCGAAAGTCTGGCGAGCATGGTTACCGTGTCCTCATTGCGCTGGGGTCGTTGGGCACGACACCAGCATCAGATTTGGACACTCTGGCGGTATTTCATTAAGGAGAAGTAGCAAGCGCGGTAACCAATTTCGATGGCTCCCTGCTTCTGTCCCCGCCATGGGCGGGGACTCTCGTCGGCCGTCCGGCCCGCCGCTGCGCGCCGGCCTTGCAGCGAATCGCCGGGTCTCAGGCCGCGCGTACCGAGCTCAGGAACTTGCCGACCTCCAGCTTCAGGCGATTGCTGTCCGACGACAGCGATTGCGCCGCCGACAGCACCTGTGACGACGCCGAACCGGTCTCGCTGGCCCCGCGCTGCACGTCGGTGATGTTCGAGGACACCTGCATGGTGCCTTGCGCGGCCTGCTGCACATTGCGGGAAATCTCCTGCGTTGCCGCGCCCTGCTCCTCCACCGCCGAGGCGATGGTGGACGCGATCTCCGACATCCGCCCGATGGTATCCCCGATTTCCCTGATCGCCCCCACCGACTCCTGCGTCGCGGACTGGATGCTGGAGATCTGCGCCGAGATCTCGCCGGTGGCTTTCGCGGTCTGTTCGGCCAGCGCCTTGACTTCGGAGGCCACCACCGCGAAGCCGCGGCCGGCTTCACCAGCACGCGCTGCCTCGATGGTCGCATTCAGCGCCAGCAGGTTGGTCTGGCCGGCGATGGTATTGATGAGCTCGACCACATCGCCGATCCGCGAGGCAGCCTGTGCCAGTTCGGCAACGCGGTCATTGGTCACGCGCGCCTGATCGACGGCCTGGCTGGCGATGCTCGCCGAGTCCTGCACCTGGCGGCTGATCTCGTTGACCGAGGACGCCATCTCTTCGGTCGCCGACGCGACCGATTGCACGTTGGTCGAGGCTTCCTCCGAAGCCGCGGCAACGGCAGTTGCCAGGTCCTGCGCACGTTCCGCGGTCGCCGTGAGCGTACCTGCTGAAGCCTCAAGCTCCGTCGATGCCGACGACACGGTATCGACAATCTCGCCGATCAGGGCTTCGAAGTCGCGGGTGATCTTGTCGACGCGCTCGCCGCGCTGAATCTTCTCTTCTGCCTCGACAGCGGCCGCTTCGTCGGCGGCCCGCTTGTCGATCAGCGCCAGCTTGAACACCTGAAGCGTCTCAGCCATCTTGCCGATCTCGGTGGTCTCGCCCTGATGCGGCACGACTGCGGTCAGGTCGCCCTGGCCGAGCGCCTGCATCGGCGCGATGATCGAGGCGATGCCTCTGGAGACGTCGCGCACCAGATAGATCGCGATGCCGGCGCCGATCGCGATGGCGAGGCCGAGGACGACCGCCAGCAGCATGAAGGCGTTGTTGTAGGTTTCGGTGGCCGCCTTGCCGGCCGCGTCGGCCCCGGCGTTGTTCAGCGCCATATCCTTTTCCAGAAAGGCGTCGGCCTTCTGCCCGAACGGATGAACTTCGCCTTCATTCAGCTGGATCGCCTCGTCGGCGCTGCGGCCAGCGTCGCGCCGCGACAACGCCATGACTTTCTGGGCGGCGGGTTCATACAGATCCCACTGCCGGCTCCATGAATCGTACAATGCGCGTTCGTCCGCCGAGCTGATGTATTTCTCGTAGATCCGCCGAGTCTTGTCGTTGTCCGCGAGGATTGAGGCAACCCGCTTCTCCACCGCCGCCTTGCCATCCGCGGTCTTTGCCAACAGGTGTGCCCTGATCGCGCTGCGGTAGGAGTATACCCCGGTCTTCAACGCACTGAGCGCACGCACGCTCGGCAGCCAGTTGGTTTGGATATCAACCGCGTTGGCGTTGATCGCCTGCATCTTGGTGACCGCGAACAATCCCACCGTCGCCAGGACAATCAATAGGAACGAAACAACGACCGTAATTTTGGTGCGGATGGAGTAGCTAGTAAACATGACCAGGTTTCCGTTTTGTCTGATGCCAGGCGACATGGCGGCAGTTCAGATTGCCGGGCTATCCTCGGCGCATAAGGTTAAGGCGGCGTGCAGGGACCCAGTACCTGCGCACATGACTTCCATGCGTGCGATAGCGGCCCTGAGCACCGATGCATCGGATTAATTCAACTGATGCGTACGTCATCGGACCAACGGCGCCTTGTTTACTTCATGAGCCTGAGCGCATCCTCAACGAATCCCGGACCGGCGAAATTCCCAGACTTCAGCGGCAGCAGCTTGGCGATCAGCACCGGACCCTGCCCGATCCGCGCGCGTGCCCAGGCGAGCGCATGCTCCACTTTCGCAATCTGCAGCAACTTCGCCTGCAAACAACTGCCGGCAAGGCACGCCGCGGCGCCGCCGACCGGCTCGCCTTCGTCGGTCCCGCATGTTGCAGCCGCCACCCGGCCCGCCCCTGCGCGCCGGCCTTGCAGCGAATCGCCGGGTCTCAGGCCGCGCGAACCGCACTCAGGAACTTGCCGACCTCCAGCTTCAGGCGATTGCTGTCCGACGACAGCGATTGCGCCGCCGACAGCACCTGTGACGACGCCGAGCCGGTCTCGCTGGCCCCGCGCTGCACGTCGGTGATGTTCGAGGACACCTGCATGGCGCCTTGCGCGGCCTGCTTCACGTTGCGGGAAATCTCCTGCGTTGCCGCGCCCTGCTCCTCCACCGCCGAGGCGATGGTGGACGCGATCTCCGACATCCGCCCGATGGTATCCCCGATTTCCTTGATCGCCCCCACCGACTCGTGCGTCGCGGACTGGATGCTGGAGATCTGAGCCGAGATCTCGCCGGTCGCCTTCGCCGTCTGTTCCGCCAGGGCCTTCACTTCCGACGCCACCACCGCGAAGCCGCGGCCGGCTTCACCGGCACGCGCTGCCTCGATGGTCGCATTCAGCGCCAGCAGGTTGGTCTGGCCGGCAATGGTATTGATGAGCTCGACCACATCGCCGATCCGCGAGGCAGCCTGCGCCAGTTCGGCAACGCGGTCGTTGGTCACGCGCGCCTGATCCACGGCCTGGC
This sequence comes from Rhodopseudomonas sp. RCAM05734, assembly GCF_052658035.1. NCBI lineage: Bacteria > Pseudomonadati > Pseudomonadota > Alphaproteobacteria > Hyphomicrobiales > Nitrobacteraceae > Rhodopseudomonas > Rhodopseudomonas sp. RCAM05734. Next base: position 68,029 of record NZ_CP199742.1, read on the forward strand.
TGGCGATGCTCGCCGAGTCCTGCACCTGGCGGCTGATCTCGTTGACCGAGGACGCCATCTCTTCGGTGGCCGACGCCACCGATTGCACGTTGGTCGAGGCTTCCTCCGAAGCCGCGGCAACGGCGGTTGCCAGATCCTGCGCGCGTTCCGCAGTGGCCGTGAGCGTGCCTGCTGACGCCTCGAGCTCCGTCGATGCCGACGACACGGTTTCGACGATCTCGCCGATCAGGGCTTCGAAGTCGCGGGTGATCCTGTCGACGCGCTCGCCGCGCTGAATCTTCTCTTCTGCCTCGACGGCGGCCGCTTCGTCTGCGGCCTTCTTGTCGATCAGAGCCTGCTTGAAGATCTGCAACGCATCGGCCATCGATCCGATCTCCGTCTTCATGCCCTGGTACGGCACCATCGCGGTGAGATCGCCGCTGCCGAGCGCCTGCATCGGCTTGACGATCGAGGCGATGCCCAACGACACGTCGCGCACGAGATAGACGGCAACGCCAATGCCCAGCCCCCCCGAGATCCCCAGCAACGCGGTCAGCATGAGGAACGCAGAATCATATTCCGCAGACGCCGCCGCACCGGTCTCGTCGGCTCCCTTGTTATTGAGGTCGATGTCCTTCTCGAGGGTAGTGTCGGACAGCTGCCCCAGCGGAATAACCTTGGTCTCGTTGAGATCCTGGGCATCTTGCGGGAACTTGCCGACGCTCTGATTGGACAGCGCCAAAACTTCCAGCGACGCCGTCTTGTAGACGTCCCACTGCCGAGCCCATTGGCTATAGAGGGCACGCTCCTCCGGAGACGAGATCAACTTTTCGTATTGAGCACGGAATTTGGCAAGATTCTCAAGAAACTTCGCCAGCCGCTTCTCGGCGTCCACCTTGGCCTCGACCTTCGGCGACAACAGATGCCCGCGAACAACGTTGCGGTACGAAGCGACGCTGCTACGCAGTTGTCCCAGCAAACGCACGCTCGGCAGCCAGCTAGCCTGAATTTCGACCGCGCGGGCATTGATTGCCCGCATGTTCCGGATCGCCAGAAAGCCCATTCCCGCCATGCCGATCAGCAGGAAAGAAACGACCAAACTAATCTTGGCGCGGATTGAAAGGCGAGCAAACATGAATGAGGATTCCTCGGCGCAAACCGTTGGCGTGAAAATGAGCGATACTTTGTTATAATTCTGACGCACATGTCGGCGTCTGTAGAACAGCAGGCTGAAATCACGCCGACGTTCGCAACGGTAAATCTGTCAGACGAAGCTTAAAAAGAAGAGTAGTGTAAAAAATATATGAGCACTCTGGTGGTATCCTAGCGACTATTTCGGGCAGCGACGGTAGTTTGAAACCACCTCAAGCGAGCGATTTATTATCACCTTTCAAAACAGACCACCGCCAGTTGATCAACGCGACGGCATCCGTGAAAAATCCAGGCCCCTCGAAGTTGCCCGACTCAACGCCAGCAGCTTTCTGCCACCAATCGGACATATGGCGCACAGCTCCAGAACGCCGGGCGCAATCGCGGCGCCGGCAAGGAAGCCGGGGATGGCATTCTAAAACAAACTTATGTGAGTAATTTAGTATCTCTCTGCAAACAGGCCACCGTCAGTTCATCAAGGCGACGGCATCTGTGAAAAATCTGGGCCCGCCGAAGTTGCCTGACTTCAACGCCAGAAGTTTGCTGTCGCCAGTTGGACATATAGTGCGCAACACCGGAACGCCGGGCGCGATCTCGGCGCCGACAAGGAAGCCAGGGATCTTGAGCCGGTCGACGACCGCACCCGACGTCTCGCCACCCGCGACAATCAATCGACGCACGCCGGACTGCATGAGCCCTTCAGCCAGATCGGCCATCGCCTGTTCGATCGCATGGCCGGCCGCATCGCGGCCATGCCGCGCCTGCACGGCGGTCACTTGATCCGGCGTCGAGCTCGATGCGATCAGCACCGGCCCCTGCCCGATCCGCGCGCGCGCCCACGCCAGCGCCTCTTGCGTTTCCGTTGGGCCAGCGATGATTTTTTCCGGATCGAGGCGCAGCACAGGCATCACCCGCTCCGCCGCCGCGATCTGCTGTAACGTCGCCTGCGAACAACTGCCGGCGAGACATGCCGCGGCGCCGCCGACCGGCTCGCCCTCATCGGTCCCGCATGTTGCAGCCGCCACCCGGCCCGACGCCAGCAGCGCACGCGCCAGTCCAAGCCCAAGTCCGGACGCGCCGACCGAGACACGATGGCTCAACGCCACCGTGCCGATCGTCTCGAGGTCGAGGCCGAACACCGCGTCGGCGATGGCCGCGCCAAAACCCTTGGCAGCGAGTTCGTGCAGATGTGCCTGCACCGCCTCCGGCCCGCGCGTGACGGTGGCGAGATCAAGCAGGCCGATCCGCGTCGCGCTCTGCCGCGCCAGCACGCGCACAAGGTTGGAGTCATGCATCGGATTGAGCGGATGATCCTTCAGCGGGCTTTCGTTGAGCGGCACGCTGCCGACGAAGAGGTTGCCTTGATAGACGGAGCGGCCGGTCTCCGGAAAGGCCGGTGTCACCAGCACCATGGCGTCGCCACTGTCGGCGCGCAGCGCGTCCATCACCGGACCGATATTGCCCTTGTCGGTGGAATCGAAGGTCGAGCAGATCTTGAACAGCACGTGTTCGGCGCCGCGGCTGCGAAGCCACTTCTCCGCCGCGCGCGACCACGCCACCGCTGTGTCGGCGGCGACGGAGCGGCTCTTCAGCGACACCACGACCGCATCGACCTCGGGCAGCGCCAGATCGTCAGCGGGGATGCCGATGGTCTGCACCGTGCGCAAGCCGCAGCGGGTCAGGGTGTTGGCGAGGTCGGAGGCGCCGGTATAGTCGTCGGCGATACATCCCAGCGCCAGCGTCATGTCCTCGCTCCGGCGTAGGGTTGAAACCAGCCGAGCCCGGCGACCGTGTCGCCGGCCGGGCGATACTCGCAGCCGACGAAATTGTCGTAGCCCAGCCGGTCAAGTTCATCGAACAGGAACGGATAGTTGAGTTCCTCGCCGGGCTCGTTGCGCGACGGCACGCTGGCGATCTGGATATGGCCGATCAGCGGCAGCATCTCGCGGAGCCGCATGGTGACGTCGCCGTGCAGGATCTGGCAGTGATAGATGTCGAACTGCAAACCGACATTGGGAATTCCGAGGTCGCGGATCAGGTCGCAGGCAAAGCCGAAATCGTTGAGGAAATAGCCGGGCACGTCGCGCGGGTTGATCGGCTCGATCACCACGTCGACGCCGTGATCGCCGACAAAATTCGCGGCCCATTCCACCGATTTGCGGAATGCCGCCACCGCCTTGGGGTCGCGGCGATCGGCGATGCCGGCCATCAGATGCACGCGGCGAACGCCAGTGGCCTTGATATAGGGCAGCGCGGTCTGCACGCTGTGCCGCAACGCGTCGAACTTGTCCGGCCGCGCCGCAAAGCCCTTCTCGCCGGCATTCCAGTCGCCCGGCGGCAGGTTGAACAGCACCTGCTTGAGATCGTTGCGCTGCAGCCGCTCGGCGATGGCTTCCGGCGGATGCTCGTAGGGGAACAGGAATTCGACCGCGGTGAAGCCGGCCTTGGCCGCCGCATCGAAGCGATCGAGGAATTCGTGCTCGTTGAACATCATGGTGAGATTGGCAGCGAAGCGGGGCATTGAATGTCCTCTATTGTCGATCAGGCCGGATCGCCGGGCAGCTTGGTCCCGGTCACCTTGGCATACATCCGCGCCACCGAAGCATCGTCGTCGCGGCCCATACCCGATGCCGAGGTCATGAGGAACATCTGCAGCGCCGCGGCCGACACCGGCACCGGAAATTTCGCCGTGCGCGCCATGTCCTGGATGATGCCGAGATCCTTGACGAAAATATCCACCGCGCTGCGCGGCGTGTAGTCGCCGTCCAGCACATGCGGCATGCGGTTCTCGAACATCCAGGAATTGCCGGCCGAGGCGGTGATCACCTCGTAGACCTTGCGGATGTCGAGGCCCTGCTTCGCCGCAAAGGCGATGGCCTCGGACGCTGCGGCGATATGCACGCCGGCCAGCAGCCGGTTGATCATCTTGAAGGCCGCGCCCTGGCCGGCCTCGTCGCCCAGTTCGTAGAGCTTCGCCGCCATGGCATCGAGCGCCGGCCGCGCGCGGGCAAAGGCCGCCTTGCTGCCGGAGGCCAGGATGGTCAGCTCGCCTTCCCCCGCGCGCTGCGCACCGCCGGAGATCGGCGCATCCAGATAGTGCCGGCCGCTGGGTTCGAGCGTGCTGGCCAGGCGGCGCGCCACGTCGGGATCCATGGTGGCGCTGGAGACGAACACCGCCCCCTTCGGCAGAGTTTCGGCGACGCCGTCAGCGCCGAACAGGATGGTTTCGGTCTGCGCCGCATTGACCACGACGCTGACCACGATATCGGCATTCTCCGCGGCTCCCGCCGGCGTGCCCGCGCCATGCCCGCCATCATCGACAAATCGTTGCACGGCGGCAGCCGACACGTCGCAGCCGGTGACGTGGAAGCCGGCGCGCTTCAGCGACAGCGCCATGCCGTAGCCCATGGAGCCGAGCCCGATGACGGCGACGCGTGGTTTCTCGGATGCGATAGGCATGCGGCATTTCCCCGGGTTTTCATGGCCGCCTTGGCGCGCGGCTTGGCCCTTCGGTATCACGGCTTGGCCATCCTGCCAAAGCGTGGGACAAGGCGCCACGGGGGCACGCCATGACCGACACACGACTGCGCGAAGAGATCTGCCGACTCGGCCGCTCGCTGTTCGACCGCGGGCTGACGCCGGGCTCGTCCGGCAACATCAGCGTGCGCTGCGACGACGGCGGCTGGCTGGTGACGCCGACCAACGCCTCGCTGGGCGCGCTCGATCCGGCAAAATTGTCGCGGCTGGGAGCCGAAGGCCGTCTGCTGTCGGGCGACGCGCCGACCAAGGAAGTGCCGCTGCACACCGCGCTCTACGCGACCCGCAAGGCGGCGCAGGCGGTGGTGCATCTGCATTCGACCCATTCGGTGGCGCTGTCGATGCTGCCAGAGATCGATCCGCGCGCCGCGCTGCCGCCGATGACGCCCTATTATCTGATGAAATGCGGCGCCACCGCTTTGGTGCCGTATTATCGGCCGGGCGATCCCGCCGTGGCCGACGCCATCCGGGGGCTGGCCGGGGAATACAGTTCCGTGCTGCTGGCCAATCACGGCCCGGTGGTCTCAGGCGATTCGCTGGAAGCCACGGTATTCGCCATCGAGGAACTGGAAGAGACCGCCAAGCTCTATCTGCTGCTGCGCGGCCTCAACCCGCGTTTTCTCACACCGGCGCAGGTGGCAGATCTCACGAAGACCTTCGGCCTGGCGCTGCCGACGCACGATCATCGGCACGATTAGCGCGATCGCGGGGCATACCGGCATTGCGAACAAACCGGGAATCAGCGAGCGTGATTCGTCGCCCCCTGGAATCGCCCGTGCTCGCGCCAGCCGCCTATCTCGATGCTCTCAATCCGGAACAGCGCCGCGCCGTCGAACATGGCGTGTTGTCGCACGGCGCGGCGCCAGCCGGCCCGCTGCTGGTGATTGCCGGTGCCGGCTCCGGCAAGACCAACACGCTGGCGCACCGGGTCGCGCACCTCATCGTCAATGGAACCGATCCCCGCCGCATCCTGCTGATGACGTTTTCGCGCCGCGCCGCCGCCGAAATGGCCCGCCGCGTCGAGCGCATTTCGCGACAGGTGATGGGCGACAAGGCCGGCGTGCTGACCGATGCGCTTCATTGGGCCGGCACCTTCCACGGCATCGGCGCGCGCATCCTCCGCGACTATGCCGAGCAGATCGGCCTCGATCCCGGCTTCACCATTCACGACCGCGAGGATTCCGCCGACCTGATGAATCTCGCGCGCCACGAGCTTGGCCTGTCCAAGACCGAGAGCCGCTTTCCCACCAAGGGCACGTGTCTCGCGATCTACTCGCGGTGCGTCAACGCGGAGACCGACATCGATCAGGTGCTCGGCGCGCATTTTCCATGGTGCGCCGGCTGGGCCGCCGAACTGCGAAACCTGTTCGAAAACTATGTCGAGGCCAAGCAGAAGCAGAACGTACTCGATTATGACGACCTGCTGCTGTATTGGGCGCAGACCATGGCCGAGCCGCTGCTCGCGGCCGACATCGGCGGCCGTTTCGATCACGTGCTGGTCGACGAATATCAAGACACCAACCGCCTGCAGTCGTCGATCCTGCTGGCGCTGAAGCCCGGCGGCCAAGGCCTCACCGTGGTCGGCGACGACGCCCAGTCGATCTATTCCTTCCGCGCCGCCACCGTGCGCAATATCCTGGATTTCCCGAAGCAGTTTTCGCCGCCCGCGGACATCATCACGCTGGACCGCAACTATCGCTCGACCCAGACCATCCTGGCCGCCGCCAACGGTGTGATCGAGCTGGCCAAGGAGCGCTTCACCAAGAACTTGTGGACCGACCGCGCCTCCGGCGCCAAGCCGCAGCCGGTGGCGGTGCGCGACGAGACTGACCAGGCGCGCTGCATCGTCGAGCGCATTCTCGACAACCGCGAAAGCGGCACCACGCTGAAGCAGCAGGCGGTGCTGTTCCGCACCTCGTCGCATTCCGGCGCGCTGGAATTCGAACTGACCAAGCGCAACATTCCCTTCGTGAAGTTCGGCGGCCTCAAATTTCTCGATGCCGCGCACATCAAGGATCTGCTCGCGCTGCTGCGCTTCGTCGAAAACCCGCGCGACCGCGTTGCCGGCTTTCGCCTGATGCATCTGTTGCCCGGCGTCGGCCCCGCCTCGGCGCAACGCGCGCTCGATGCCATGGCGGCCTCGCCCGATCCGGTCGGCGCGCTGATTGATGCGCCAGCCCCGCCGCGCGCCGGCGCCGACTGGCGCGGCTTCGTCGACACGCTCAGTGAGTTGCGCTCCGGCCGCGCCGGCTGGCCTGCGGAGATGGAGCGCGCGCGGCTGTGGTACGAACCGCATCTCGACCGCATCCATGAGGACGCCGCGACGCGTCGCGCCGATCTGGTGCAGCTCGAGCAGATCGCCTCCGGCTATCCGTCGCGCGAGCGCTTCCTCACCGAGCTGACGCTCGATCCGCCCGACGCCACCAGCGATCAGGCCGGCGTGCCCCTGCTCGATGAGGACTATCTGATCCTCTCCACCATTCATTCGGCCAAGGGCCAGGAGTGGAAATCGGTCTATGTGCTCAATGTGGTCGACGGCTGCATGCCGTCCGATCTGGGCACCGGCACCTCTGCCGAACTGGAGGAAGAGCGGCGTTTGCTCTACGTTGCGATGACCCGCGCCAAGGACGATCTCGCCATCATGGTGCCGCAGCGCTTCTTCACCTACGGCCAGAACCCGCAGGGCGATCGCCACGTCTACGCCGCGCGCACCCGCTTCATTCCCGACCGCCTGCTGCACCTGTTCGAACGTGTGAGCTGGCCGCTGGCCTCCACCGCGGCGGCGGCCCGCGTCGCCAGCCAGGGCGTCCGCGTCGACATCGGCGCCCGCATGCGCGGCATGTGGCGATGAACCTTCTAACCTCTCCCCGCCTGCGGGGAGAGGTTAAGAGGGCGCATCCCATTCCGGCACGCCCGCAAACCTTGCCACCAGGAAATCGATGAACAGCCGCACCTTGACCGCGAGATGCCGCGTCGGCGGATAGATCGCATACAGCGTCAGCGGTGGCGCCTTGTAGTCTGACAGGAAACTGCGCAGCCGTCCGTCGCGTAATGCGCGGCCGGCAATGAAGGTCGGCAGCAGCGCCACGCCGCGGCCCTTCACGGCGGCGTCGCACAGCACCTCGGCATTGTTGGCACACAGATTCCACGCCGGCTGGATCCAGTGATCGCCGTCCTTTCCCGTCAGCTTCCACTGATTGCCGGTGAGCAGGAAGCCGTAGGTCAGGAGCGCATGCTTACGCAGTTCGGCCGGCGTCGTCGGCTCACCATGCCCTGCCAGATAGTCCGGCGACGCACAGATCGCGCGATCGATGCCGACGATCTTTCGCGCGATCAGGCTGGAGGATTCCAGATCGGCAATGCGCAAGGTGACATCGAAGCCGCCTTGCGTTGGGTCGAGCTGGTCGTCGGACAGCACCAGATGGATCTGCAGCTCCGGATAATCAGCCATGAAGTCGGCCACTGCCGGTCCCAGCCGCAGCGTCCCGAACGACATCGGCGCATTCACGCGCAGCAGCCCGCGCGGCGTCGCCTGCGCCTGCGCCACGGCCTGATCGGCAGCGTCGAGATCGGCCAGCACCCCCAACGCACGCTCGAAATAGGCCTGGCCGTTCTCGGTCGGCGCGGCATGGCGCGTGGTGCGGTTCAGCAGCTGCACGCCGAGGCTCTGCTCGAGTTCGCCGACATATTTGGAGATCGCCGAACGCGACAGCCGCAACTGCCGCCCGGCCTCCGAGAAGCTGCCGAGTTCGACCACTTTGACGAAGGCGCGCAGGCTGGTGAGCTTGTCCATGACTGTCCTTGTCCGCTTTGGACCTTGTTCGCCGCACACACCGCTCCCCTCATGGTGAGGAGCGCGTCTTCGCGCGTCTCGAACCATGAGGGTGAGGAGCCCTCGCCCTTCGAGGCGGCGCAAGAGCGCCTCCTCAGGGTGAGGGCTTCAGCTTAATTGTCTTCGAATCATAGACAGTCATACCACGAAACACCAGATTGTCTTTGTTCCACGTCGGCCCAATTATCCCTGCAATGGGAGGCGCACCGCCTCCGCAGTCAGGAGACAGACCATGTCAGGCATCCACCACGTCACCGCGATCGCTGGCAACGCCTTGCGGAACTTCGACTTTTACACCCGGGCGCTGGGCCTGCGCTTCGTCAAGAAGACCGTCAATTTCGACGATCCCGGCACCTATCACTTCTATTACGGCGACGAGGCCGGCAACCCGGGCACCATCCTCACCTTCTTCCCGTGGGAGAATGCTGCGCCCGGCCGCGGCGGCGTCGGCCAGACCCAGCAGACCGCGTTCCGGGTACCCGCCCGCTCGCTGGGCTACTGGACCCACCGCTTCATCGAGAAGGGCATCGCCCATGAGGCGCTGGAAAAGCGCTTCGGCGAGTCCGTGCTGCCGTTCACCGATCCCGACTGCATGAGCCTGGCGCTGGTCGGCATCCCCGGCGCCGAAAACGAGGCCGGCTGGAGCAATGGCGACGTGCCGGCGGAACATGCGATCCGCGGCTTCCATGGCGTGACGCTGTTGCTGGAGAAGGCGGAGAAGACCAGTGCGATCCTCACCGACGTGTTCGGCTTTGCCGAGACCGGGCGCGAGGGCTCTATCATCCGGCTGAAGGCCGACGCAGCGCATGGCGGCATCGTCGACATCTACGAGGCCGGCGGCTTCCTGCCGGGGCGGCAGGGCGCGGGTTCGGTGCATCACATCGCCTTCCGCGCTGTGGACGACGCCGATCAGGCCGCCATGGCGAAGAAGCTCGTGCAAAAGCACGGGATGCATCCGACCGAGCAGAAGGACCGCAACTACTTCCGCTCGGTCTACTTCCGTGAGCCGGGCGGCATCCTGTTCGAGATCGCCACCGACATCCCCGGCTTTGCCGTGGATGAGCCCGTCGAATCGCTCGGCGAGCATCTGAAGCTGCCGGCGTTTCTGGAGAAGCATCGCGCCGAGATCAAAAAGGTGCTGCCGTCACTGGAAAGGGAAAGCGCATGACCGATCTTTCGCACATTCATCGCTTCGCGCCGGGCAACCGGCGCGAGGCTGCACCGCTCCTGCTGCTGCACGGCACCGGCGGCGACGAGAACGATCTGCTGCCGCTCGGCCAGGCCATCGCACCGGGCGCGGCGTTGCTCTCGGTGCGCGGCAAGGTGCTGGAGAACGGCATGCCGCGCTTCTTCCGCCGGCTCGCGGAAGGCGTGTTCGACGAGGACGATGTGCGCAAGCGCGCCAATGAACTCGCCGACTTCGTGGCCGCGGCGCGCGAGCGCTACGATCTCGCGGCACCGATCGCGCTCGGCTATTCCAACGGCGCCAACATCGCCGCGGCGATGATGCTGCTGCGTCCGGAAACGCTGGCCGGCGGCATCCTGCTGCGGGCCATGGTGCCGTTGCGCGACGTGCCGAAGGCTGAGCTGTCCGGCAAGCCGGTGCTGATCGTGTCGGGGACGTCGGACCCGATCATTCCGCCGAGCAATGCCGCGGCGCTGGCGGACATGCTGAGCAACGCCGGCGCCGATGTGCAGCAAAAGGTGTTGCCGGTAGGACATCAGTTGTCGCAGGCGGATCTGACGGTTGCGAAGGCGTGGCTGCAGGGCGTGGAACAAAGCACAACGGTTAGTGCAAACTGAGACTGTCGTCCCCGCGCATGCGGGGACCCAGTAACACCAGCGCCGGCGGCCTATCACAGCCGCCGGCGTCTACTGGACCACCCGCTTTCGCGGGTGGTGACAATTGAGAGCGCAGTGACCATCGAGGTCTTGAACTCAGGCCCGTGCCACCTTCTTGCGTTCGATCGGATCGATTGCAATCACCCGCGCGCGGCCCATGCGCAGCACTTCCATCTCCAAAGTACGGCCGATGCGGTCGCGGTCGAGGATGCGGATCAGGTCGTCGACGCCGTGGACATCGACGCCGTCGAGCCTGGTCACCACGTCGCCGGGCAACAGGCCGGCCTTCTCGGCCGGACTGCCCGGCTCGATCTGCTGCAGCAACGCGCCCATCGCGTTGTCGATGCCGGCGATGACCGCATGGCGGCGCGGGATCGGCACGGTCTGGCCGGACACGCCGATATGGGCGCGGCGGACATAGCCGTGGCGGATGATCTCCGACAGCACGAACTGCGCGGTGTTGCTGGCCACGGCAAAGCAGATGCCCTGCGCGCCCTGGATGATCGCGGTGTTGACGCCGATCACCTCGCCCTTCGAGGACACCAGCGCGCCGCCGGAATTGCCGGGATTGAGCGCGGCATCGGTCTGGATGACGTCCTCGATATTCCGCCCGCTCACCGAGCGGATCGAACGGCCGAGCGCCGACACCACGCCGGCGGTCACCGTGGATTCGAAGCCGAGCGGATTGCCGATCGCCACCACGAGCTGGCCGCGCCGCAAGGTCCTGGAATTGCCCAGCGACGCATAGTGCAGGTCGCGCGCGCCATCGGCGCGCAGCAGTGCGAGGTCAGTGTCGGGGTCGACGCCGAGGACGCGGGCCTCGGTGACGATACCCTCGGTGTCGCGCAGCCTGATCTGTTTGGCGGCGCCGACCACATGGCTGTTGGTCAGCACCAGGCCATCAGGCGAGATCACGATGCCCGAACCAAGCCCGCCGCGCTGGCGGCGGCCGGGCTCCTTGGACCCGGTTTCGACCCGCACGACGGCAGGGCCGACGCGTTCGGTGACGTCGATCACCGCATTGGAATAGGCATCGAGCAGTGCGATGTCGTTCGGCGGAACGGGATCTATCTTTTGCGACGAGGGATTCTCGTCGAACTGTTCATGAGTGAAATCCAGCATGGCGGTTGTCCTTTGCCATGTCAGATGGTGGCGGGATTTGGCGGCGCAAGTGCAGCCCGCACCTTACGCAATGCTGTCATCCTCGCGAAAGCGGGGATCCAGTACACACCGGCGCTGCGGCTCTATCACTGCCGTCGGAGCTTACTGGGTCGCCCGGTCCTTGCGCGCAACTGCGCGCGGCCGGGCGATGACAGCCGTGGTGCGCGGCGGAAACCGCGGACTACAAATTCGTGCCGCTGAACAGGTCGCGATACCAGTCGGCCACCAAGGCCGGATTGATGCGGCCGTCGACCACGAACACGCCCTGCGCGCCGGCATCGACCCAGCGCCTCACCGGTTCGAGGTCGGCCACGCTGCGCACCACAACGCCGTCGGCGCCGTAGCCGCGGGCGATGGCGGCGAAATCGGTCACGGGGAATTGCGCCATGCCGGGCGCGTAGCCTTCCGGGCCGAAGTGGTGCACCTCGGCGCTATAGGCGCTGTCGTTGTAGATAAAGATGCAGATGCGCTTTTTCAAACGCACCGCGGTCTCCAGTTCCGCAATGGACATCAGGAAGCCGCCGTCGCCGGCCGCCAGCACCGTCAGCCGCTCGGGCTGTGTCACGGCCGCGCCGATGGCGCCGGCCAGGCCGAGGCCGATCGACTGGAACGCGATCGGGATGCACCAGCCGCGATAATCGGGTACCGAGAGATAACGCGCGACCCAGCCGACGAAATGGCCACCGTCCACCACGACGGTGCGATCCCTGGGCAGGATATCGTCCAGCGCCTTGCTGAGGGTGCGCGGATCAATGAACTCGTCAGTACCGCTGTCCTCGTAAGGCATCCGGCGGTTGCTTTTTGTTTCCATGATCGCCGCGGTCTCCGGCGTGCGCCAGCCGGCGAACGGCGCGTCATTCTTCAGCGCGCCGAGCACCGCACCGGCGACCGCTGCGGCGTCGCCCTCCAGTTCGAGATCGACGGGGCGATGCACGCCGATGCGGCCCTTCTCGACATCGATCTGGACGAGCTGGGCATATTCCGAGATCAGCTTGCCCTTCTTGGTGGTCCACATGTTCAGCGACATGCCGAAGGCCAGGATCATGTCGCTCTGCGCGATCAGTTCCGCCGCGGCCGGCGACGAGAAGCCGCCGGCAATGCCCAGCGTCCATAGATGGCCGGCGAACATGCCGTGGGCCTGGATCGAGGTCGCCAGCAACGCCCCGATCCGGTCGGCCAGCTCAATCAGCAGCGGCTCGGCGTCGGCGACCACCGCGCCGTGACCGGCCAGAATCAGTGGCCGTTTGGCGTCGCGGATCGCTGCCACGAGTTCCTCGAGCCTGGCGCCGTCGAGCGGCGGCTTTGCGATCACCACGGGATGTCGCTTGCCGAGATGCGCCCCGACCTCCATCTCCTGCACATCGACCGGCAGGCTGAGCACGACGGCCGTGCGATGCTTCAGCGCTAGCGTGGCGGCGCGCCGGGCATCTTCGTAGGCGGTCAGCGGATCGGCGATCTGCAGCCAGATCGCGCCGACGGAATGCACCAGCTCGGCCTGGTTGAAGGCAAAGGCGGAGTGCTTGTCGCCAAGCACCACGTCGCCGGCCAGCACCAGCAAGGGCGTATCGCTCTTCACGGCCTCGCCGATCCCGGTGATGGCGTTGGTGAGCCCCGGCCCGGCAGTGACGCTGACCACCGTGAGGTCGCGGGTCAGGCGCGCCGCCACGTCGGCCATCGACACCGCGCCGCCTTCATGGCGCGCGGCCGTATAGGCGACGCCGCGCTCGGTCAGCGCCAGCGTGACCTTGAAATTGGCGCCGCCGACCAGGCCGAAGCAGCGCTTCGCCCCCATATCGGCGATGGCGGCAGCCACCTCGCGCCAGACGGTCGAGGCGGTGGACGACTGCGGAGAACGAAGAAGAGGAGAAGTCATGAGGTCACTGGTCCCGATCGCGATGGCTTCGCCATTCAAGGATCGGGCCAAGGTAGTTTAGGTTTAAAGGAATTGCCACCCGGAAGGCATCACGATGTCGTCGCGGGTCGAACGGGCTCTCCCAGCGTCGGCCGACCGGCCATCAAGGCGCTATTCTGTGCGCATTGCCGATTGATTCATCGCCAGCGACGCGCTCAGGCGCGGCCGGCAATGACCATGGTGTTCAGATCGTCGGGTTGCTTGGGCCCCGCCGCATCCGCCAGCGATGCGTGCAACGCCTCGATGTCCTTCGCCGGCAGCGGGCGCCAGCCGCACGGGCACCGGCCGTCCAGATGGGCACCGACGACCTCGCGATAGGTGGCGCCGAGCGCCGACGCCAGCATCCGCATCACCTCCACCGGCGGCAGCCGCGACTGCGCCAGCACGCGGCAGAACGTCGCCAGCACGGTCTGGTCGATATAGGCCCGCGCCGATTCCGCGTCGGTGACATCGACAACTTCAACCCGCTGCATCGCCATTCGCATGTCCTTTGCCGGAGTGACCGGGCCGGTCAGGCCCTGCGAATGTGTAGGACCGCCGTCGGCGGCTCTCAATACATATCGGCATGCACGCTTTAGAAATGCTCAAGCCTCATGGATTTTGAACGGCTCCAAACACCCGGCTGGCCAGCACGTCGGATGTTTCGATCGACATGATGTCGTCGACGTTCAGTGTCCGATCGAGATCGGCGACGAGGCGGCTGGCCTGGCGCAGCCGGATGCGATCCAGTGCGTTGCGGATCGAGCGCGCATTGGAAAAAAGAGGCTGCGTCTTGCGCAGTTCGATGTAGCGCTCGAATGCCGCGCGGGATTCGGGCGTGAAGGTGTAGTTCATGTCACTGAGCATCAGCTCGGAAATGGTCAGCAGTTCGGCGTCGGAATAGTCCGGAAAGTCGATATGATGGGCAATGCGCGAACGAAAGCCGGGATTGCTGGCAAAGAACTTGTCCATGCGGTCGCCATAGCCGGCGAGGATCACCACCAGGTCTTCGCGCTGCGATTCCATCACCTGCAGCAGGATCTCGATCGCTTCCTGGCCATAGTCGCGCTCGTTGTCCGGCCGGTGCAGATAATAGGCCTCGTCGATGAACAGCACGCCGCCCATCGCCTTCTTCAGGATCTCCTTGGTCTTCGGCGCGGTGTGGCCGATATATTGTCCCACCAGCTCGTCGCGCGTCACCGAGACCACCTGGCCGCGCCGGACGAAGCCGAGGCGGTGCAGGATGCTGGCGATGCGCAGCGCCACCGTGGTCTTGCCGGTGCCGGGATTGCCGGTGAACGACATGTGCAGCGTCGGCACCTCCGAGGTGAGGTTCATGCGTTTGCGGATGCGCTCGATCAGCAGCAGCGACGAAATCTCCCGGATCCGGGTCTTGACCGGCTTCAGCCCGACCAGCTCGCGATCGAGCTGGTCCAGGATTTCGCCGATCCCGACCGCGCTGAACTCGGCGCGCAGATCGATCCGCTCGGGAGCGGACTGGTCTGCCGCCTCCGCCATCGCCGGCGTGCTCATGAACCACCGTAGCGGCTGCCCTCGGGACGATCGACGGCATAGGATCTGGTGGTGTAGCGGACGTTGCGGCCGCCCACTTCCTGGCGTTCGAGGTGGAAGCCGGGCTCGATCTTCGGCCGGTTGACGATGAAGGACAGCCTCACCGATTCCCAGCCGTGGCTGCTATCCGTGGCCGACAGCCGGATGTAGCGGTCGCCATAGACTTTGCGACATTCGGTGAGTTCCATCATCACGCCGGCGGCATCGCGCAGGTCGAACATCGGCAGGCCCCACATATCCCAATAGGTGTTGCGGGGATGTGGGTCGTCGGTGAATTCAAGGTTCACCGCCCAGCCGTTATCCAGACAGTACTGCACCTGGCTGGTGATCTGCTCGTCGGTAAGGTCGGGCAGGAACGAGAAGCATCCTTGGGTGACGCGCATGATGGCCTCCTTATGCGGAAACGCTGGCGGTGGCGACGAAGTCGGGCGTGTCGGTGGATTCGTAGTTGAAGGTGACGTTCTTCCACACCTCCAGAGCCTGCTTCAGCGGCGTGCAGGTCTGCGCCGCCTTGGCGAGAATTTCGGGCCCCTCGTGCAGATAGTCGCGGCCCTCGTTGCGGGCGAGAATCATCGCTTCCAGCGCAACGCGATTGGCGGTTGCACCGGCCTGGATGCCCTGCGGATGGCCGATGGTGCCGCCGCCGAACTGCAACACCACGTCCTCGCCGAGATGATCGAGCAGCTGATGCATCTGCCCGGCATGGATGCCGCCGGACGCCACCGGCATCAGCTTGTTGAGGCTCGCCCAGTCCTGATCGAAGAACACGCCGTGCTCGAGCTGCATGCGGTTATGGTCTTCGCGGCAGATGTCGTAATAGCCACGCGTCGTCGCCGGATCTCCCTCCAGCTTGCCGACCACAGTGCCGGCATGGATGTGATCGACGCCGGCCAGCCGCATCCATTTGGCGATGACGCGGAACGAGACGCCATGACTGCGCTGCCGCGTATAGGTCGAGTGGCCTGCCCTGTGCAAATGCAGGATCATGTCGTTGCGGCGCGCCCATTTGGCCATGGACTGGATGGCGGTGTAGCCGATCACCAGATCGATCATGACGATCACCGAGCCCAGTTCCTTGGCGAGTTCGGCGCGCTCGTACATGTCCTCCATGGTTGCGGCGGTGACGTTGAGGTAGGTACCCTTGACCTCGCCGGTCGCCGCCTGCGCGCGGTTGACCGCCTCCATGCAATACAGGAAGCGGTCGCGCCAGTGCATGAACGGCTGCGAATTGATGTTCTCGTCGTCCTTGCAGAAGTCGAGGCCGCCCTTCAGCGCTTCATAGACCACGCGGCCGTAATTGCGACCGGACAGGCCGAGCTTCGGCTTCACCGTGGCGCCAAGCAGGGGGCGCCCGAACTTGTCGAGCCGCTCGCGCTCAACCACGATGCCGGTGGCCGGCCCCTGAAAGGTTTTCACATAGGCGATCGGCAGGCGCATATCCTCAAGGCGCAAGGCCTTGAGCGGCTTGAAGCCGAACACGTTGCCGATGATCGACGCCGTCAGATTAGCGATCGAGCCGGACTCGAACAGGTCGAGGTCGTAGGCGATGTAGGCAAAGTATTGTCCCGGTGAGTTCGGCACCGGATCGACGCGGTAGCATTTCGCGCGGTATTTTTCAGCGGCCGTGAGACGGTCGGTCCACACCACCGTCCAGGTCGCCGTGGAGGATTCGCCGGCCACTGCGGCACAGGCCTCGATTGGATCGACGCCGTCCTGCGGCGTGACGCGAAACAGCGCGATGATGTCGGTGTCCTTGGGCGTGTAGTCGGGCTCCCAGTAGCCCATCTTCTTGTATTCCATGACACCGGATACGTAGCGATCCTTGCCGCGGATGGTGATCGAAGCGTGCTCGTTCATGGTGGCCTCCTTGTTGTGGGACCGGGCGTCACCGGATGGAAGAATTTCTGTTCACGCGGCGGCTTGCGCGATGGCGCCGGTCTTGGGGTCGAGCGCGCCGCTGCGATAGCGCTTGGCCATTTCGGCCAGCGGGATCACCCTGATCTTCGCGGCGTGGCCGGCGGTGCCGAACTGTTCGAAACGCTCGCGGCACAGGTCGCGCATCGCGTCCATCGCCGGTTTCAGGAATTTGCGCGGATCGAACTCGCTCCTGTTCGAGGTGGCGACCTTGCGGAAGACCGCGGTCATCGCCAGGCGGCAATCGGTATCGATATTGACCTTGCGCACGCCATGCCTGATACCGCGGATGATCTCATCAACCGGAACGCCCCAGGTCTGAGGCATCTCGCCGCCGAATGCGTTGAACATGTCCTGCAGCGGCTGCGGCACCGAGGACGAGCCGTGCATCACCAGATGGGTATCGGGCAGCCGGCGGTGGATTTCCTCGACCACATTCATCGCCAGAATATCGCCGTCGGGTTTTCGCGAGAACTTGTAGGCGCCGTGCGAGGTGCCCATGGCGATCGCCAGCGCATCGACCTTGGTGGCGCGGACGAAGTCGACGGCCTGGTCGGGATCGGTCAGCAGTTGATCGTGACTGACCTTGCCCTCGACGCCATGGCCATCCTCCTGCTCACCGCCACCGTGCTCCAGCGAGCCGAGCACGCCGAGTTCGCCCTCGACCGAAGCACCGATCCAATGCGCCATCTCCACCACGCGGCGGGTGATGTCGACGTTATAGTTGAAATCCGCCGCCGTCTTGGCGTCGGCCTTCAGCGAACCGTCCATCATCACCGAGGTGAAGCCATGTTTGATGGCGGTAGCGCAGGTGGATTCCTCGTTGCCGTGGTCCTGATGCAGGCACAGCGGGATCTGCGGGTAGATCTCCTCCAGCGCATCGATCATCCGGGCCAGCATGATGTCGTTGGCGTAGGAGCGCGCACCGCGCGAGGCCTGGATGATGACCGGCGCGTCGACCGCCGCGGCGGCCTCCATGATCGCCAGCCCCTGCTCCATGTTGTTGATGTTGAAGGCTGGCACGCCATATCCGTGTTCGGCGGCGTGATCGAGCAATTGCCTCAATGTAATGCGTGCCATGGGTCCTCCGTTGCGTTCTGCGATTTCCGAAATTCACTCGGCGGCGACGAGGCGCGCGCGGGCGATACCCCGCATCGCCGCCGTTGCCACCGCCTCGGCGGTGATGCCGAAGGCGCGATAGAGTTCGTCGGCTGGCGCCGATGCGCCGAAGCCGGTCATCCCGACGAATTCGCCGGAGTCACCGAGCCAACGCGCCCAGTCGCCCTCGATCGCGGCTTCGACGCCGACGCGCGGCGCGCGGCCCAGCACCTCCGCGCGATAGTCGGCGGGCTGCAGCCGGAACAGATCGAAACAGGGCGCCGACACAACCGCGGCGCGGATGTCGTCTTCCGCCAGCAGTCTTGCCGCGGCCAGTGCGATCGACACCTCGGAGCCGGTTGCGATCAAAGTGACGTCGCGACCGCCGTCCGGCTCGACGACCACATAGGCGCCACGCGCCACCATGTTGGTGGCGTCAACGGCATCGCGGAACACCGGCAGCGCCTGCCGCGACAGGCACAGTACTGACGGCGCATGCGGCGTCCGCAACGCGCAGTCCCAAGCCTCGGCGGTCTCGACGGCATCGCCTGGGCGGAAGACCAGCAGGTTCGGAATTGCGCGCAGGCTCGCCAGATGCTCGACCGGCTGGTGGGTCGGTCCATCCTCGCCGAGGCCGATCGAATCATGGGTCATCACGTGAATGACGCGGATGCCCATCAGTGCCGCCAGCCGGATCGCGGGGCGGCTGTAGTCGGCAAAGCACAGGAAGGTGCCGCCGTAGGGAATGAAGCCGCCATGCAGCGCGACGCCGTTCATGGCCGTCGCCATGGCATGCTCGCGCACGCCGTAATGCACATAGCTGCCATCGAGGGCATCGTGCTGGACTGGCGTCTGTGCCTTGGCGCGGGTCAGGTTGGAGTGGGTGAGGTCGGCCGAGCCGCCGAGCAGGTTCGGCAACGCCGCGGCAACAACGTCGATCACCATCTGCGACGCCTGCCGTGTTGCGATCTTCGGCTGCTGCTGCGCGAATTGCGTGCGCAGGGTCATCATCGCGGCGTCATAGTCGGCGGACAGCGCGCCATTCAACGCGGCCTGCAGCCGGTTCCGCACGGCGCCATCGACACGTGCGACGCGGCCGGTCCATTCGGCATGAGCCGCCTGCCCGCGCGTGCCGATCGCGCGCCATTGCCGCGCCAACGCATCGGGAACCTGAAACGGCGCATGGGGCCAGTTCAGCGCCGCGCGCGTCGCCGCGATTTCCTCGGCACCCAGCGGCGCGCCATGCGCCTTCTCGCTGCCCTGCCGGTTCGGCGAACCGAAGCCGATCACGGTTCGGCAGGCGATCAGAGATGGCCGGTCGCTGTCGCGCGCCCCTGCGATCGCCGCGGCGACTGCCTCGGGATCATGGCCGTCGACGCGACAGGCCGACCAACCCGAGGCCGCGAAACGCGCCAGCTGGTCGTCCGAGCACGTCAGCGAGGTCGCTCCGTCGATCGAGATCTGGTTGTCGTCGAACAGCACGATCAGGCGGGCGAGGCGCAGATGCCCGGCCAGCGAAATCGCCTCTTGGCTGAGGCCTTCCATCAGGCAGCCGTCGCCGGCGATCACATAAGTGTAGTGGTCGACGAGATCGTCGCCGAAGCGGGCATTCATCAGGCGTTCGGCCAGCGCCATGCCGACCGCGGTGGCGATGCCCTGACCGAGCGGACCTGTGGTGGTCTCGACGCCGGCGGTGTGGCCGTATTCGGGATGGCCGGGCGTCTTCGAGCCGGCCTGCCGGAACGACTTGAGCTCGTCGCGCGTCATCTCCGCCGAGCCGGTCAGGTGCAACAGCGCATAGAGCAGCATCGAGCCGTGTCCGGCCGACAGCACGAAGCGATCGCGGTCGGGCCACGAGGGATCGGCGGCATCGAATTTGAGGAAGTGCGAGAACAGAACGGTGGCGACATCAGCCATGCCCATCGGCATGCCGGGGTGGCCCGACCTGGCCTTCTCCACCGCATCGATGGCGAGAAAACGGATCGCATTGGCCATGTCCGCATGCGGGACGCTCGCCTGATCGATCTGGGGAGCCGGAGTCTGGATATTCATACCGTGCGCCTCTTGCGTTCCATCAATTGGAGGATCAGCGGGGTTAGGATGAGCTGCATCGCCAGATCGAGCTTGGCGCCGTGGATCACGATCGAATTGGCGCGCGACATGAAGCTGTTGGGGATCATCGACAGCAGATAGGGAAAATCGATGCCGCGCGGATTCTTCAGCCGGATCACCACCATCGATTCGTCGGGCGTCGGGATCCAGCGCGCGATGAAGGGGTTCGAGGTGTCGACGGTCGGCACGCGCTGGAAGTTGATGTCGGTCTCGGCGAATTGCGGACAGATGTAGTTCACGTAGTCCGGCATCCGGCGCAGGATGGTGTCGGTCACCGCCTCCTGGGTGTAGCCGCGATCGCCGCGGTCGCGGTGCAGCTTCTGGATCCATTCCAGATTGATCACCGGCACGACGCCGATCTTGAGGTCGGCATGCTGGGCGATGTTGACCTTGTCGGTCACCACGGCGCCATGCAGCCCCTCGTAGAACAGCAGATCCGAGCCTTCCGGCAGCGGTCCCCAGTCGGTGAAGGTGCCGGGGGCCGCGCCATAGAGCTTCGCTTCGTCATCATCATGGACGTAATGCCGCGTGGTGCCGGTGCCGGACTCGCCATAGTCGCGGAACACCTTCTCCAGTTCCTCGAACAGGTTGGTCTCGGGGCTGAAGTGGCTGAAATGCTTGTTGCCCCGCTCGCCTTCCTCGAAAATCTTGCTGCGCATCTCGGCGCGGTTGTAGCGATGGAAGGCGTCGCCCTCGATATACGCCGCGCTGACGCGTTCGCGACGAAAGATGTTCTCGAACGTCTTCTTCACCGAGGTTGTGCCGGCGCCGGACGAGCCGGTGATCGAAATGATCGGATAGCTGCGTGACATGTGATCGTTCCCGCTCAGCGAAACAGGCCACGCCGCGCGAACAGCGGTGCGTCGCTATTGTCGAACATCGGCTCGATGCCCTCGTGGATGGCAACGACGTCGCGCACGCCGCGCGTCGAGCCCATGATCAACGGCACCCGCTGATGCGGCGACTTTGCTGCGAGTTCGAGAATCCGCCGGCGTCCTGTGGTCGCGGCACCTCCGGCCCATTCCATCACCAGTGCCATCGGATGGGCTTCGTAGAGCAGCCGCAGCCGGCCCTCGCGATAGCCCGGGCGCGCATCGGCCGGATAGAGGAACACTCCGCCGCGCGTCAGGATGCGGAGGGACTCCGCGACCAGCGAACCGATCCAGCGCATGTTGAAATCCGTGCCGCGATCGCCGGTGGTACCCGCGAGACATTCGTCGATATAGGCGCGCACCGGACCGTGCCAGTGCCGACGGTTGGAGGCATTGATGGCGAATTCCGGCGTGTCGGGCGCGATCCGCGCATCGCGCTGGATCAGGACGAATTGCTGGGTGCGGCGGTCGATAATGAAGATGTCGACGCGGCCATCGAGCGCCAGGACCAGCGTCGTCTGCGGCCCATAGACCACGAAACCGGCGGCACATTGCGCTGTGCCGGGCTCGAAGAAGGTCGAGAGCACATCGTTGCCGCGGCGGCGGATCGAGAAGATGGTGCCGACCGAAATGTTGTTGGCGAGATTGGCGGAGCCGTCGAGCGGATCGATCGCGACGCACAGCGGCGCGTCGGCATCGAGCAGTTCCGGCATCGCCAGCTCCTCGGACAATACGGCGGCGACCGGACAGGCCCGCAGCGCGCGGCGCATCATTTGGTCGGCGGCAAGATCGATGTCCTTCTGCCGATCGCCGTCCGAATTGACATCGCCATCTGCGCCGGTGATGCCGGCAAGCGGCCCGTCGGCAATCAGCGCGGCTAGGTCGACGGCGGAGCCAGCAATCGCTGCGATCACCGTCGCCACCGCGGCACCGTCCGGCATGCGCAAGACCGCATCCGCGAGATAGCAACGCAAGGTCATGCGCGAGTCCATGATCGTTCCCTGTCTGCCCTCTGCGGGGCGTCATCCCTGCGCGATCAATCGACCGTCGAGACGCACAACAGCGCAATCCGTTAAATTAGGGAAATTTCGTTATCTTTGATCTGGTCAAAGTATTTCTTATGGACTGCGAGGGTGCGCAACCGACCTGGAATGGGGCAAACACAGGGAAGCCGAAATCGCCACCGTTGCGGCTTCACCGACGTCGGCATCCACCTGCAGCGTGCCGCGAAGCGGTCACGACGGCGCGCAACGCCCTCAATGCAGGGCTCAACTCTACTACTACAGGATTGCGACTAGTGTTGCGCGCAGGCGGGTGTCACCTGGAAGGTGTCTGCGCGCCAGCTCGGCAACGGACCTGAGCGGGCAATTCTGCGTCACTCGGTCGCCCGGACTCTCTCAGACACCGGACTGGCTGCAGCGCGGCGCGGGATCGAGATGCAGTTGCTGGATGCGCTGCACCTTGTCGATCGAGCCCATGATCAGCGGCACACGCTGGTGGATTGCCGAGGGCGCGAGGTCGAGAATGCGCTCGCGGCCTGTGGTGGCGCCACCACCGGCCTGTTCCATGATGAAGGCCATGGGATGCGCCTCGTACAGCAGCCGCAACCGGCCGTCGGCGTAACCGTCGCGCGCGTCGGACGGATACAGGAACACACCGCCGCGGATCAGGATGCGATAGGCCTCCGCCACCAGCGACGCGATCCAGCGCATGTTGAAGTTCTTGCTGCGCGGCCCGTCGGTGCCGGCCAGGCATTCCTCGACGAAATCGCGCACCGGCTGTTCCCAGTGACGGTGGTTCGAGGCATTGATGGCGAATTCGGCGCGCTCGACCGGAATCTGCACGCGCCGCCGGATCAGCCTGTAGGAGCGCTTGGCGCGATCGAGCGTAAAGATATCGACGCCGTCGCCAAGCGTCAGCACCATGGATGTCTGCGGGCCATAGACCACGAAGCCGGCGGCGAGTTGGGCGCTGCCTTTTGCAGCGAACGGTGCATCGCCCGATGATGCCGGCATGATCGAAAAGATCGTGCCGACGGTCATGTTGGTCTCAATGTTCGACGAACCATCGAGCGGGTCATAGGCGATCGAAATCGGCGCCGACACGTCGCCCGGTTCCGGCGCTTCGGCCTCTTCCGAGGCCAACGCCGCGCAGGGCACCGCGGCGAGCGCACGGCGAATGATCTGGTCGGCGCGGACGTCGAGGTCCTTCTGAACGTCGCCGTCGGCGTTGATGGCGCCATGCGCCTGCCCGGTGATCCCGGCCAGCGGACCGCGGCCGATCAGTTCGGAGATCTCGATCGAGGCAGCCGCAAACGCGTCCACCGCAGCGGCCACTGCGAGACGCAGCGAATCCTGCCCGGCATAGGCGCTGGTGTGCCGAAGCAGCGTCGTCTCATCGATCATCTTGGTCTCCCGAATGCATCGTGCCTCTTTTGGCACGCAGCGGCTGCTGCATAGGCGCGGCCTGGGGCTGTCGCGCCGGTTGCCCACAGATATTGACCGCCGCGTCGAAATAAGTGAATTTGCGACTTCCGCTCATGTACAGAAGAAAACGTTATAATGACGGAGCGCTTTCGCGACATCTCGATCCGGCAGCTGCGCGCGCTGGCCGCCGTCGCCGCCAGCGGCAGCATCACCGCTGCAGCGGGCAGACTGCACCTGACGCAGCCGGCGGTGACGCTGCAGCTGCGCAACCTGCAGGCGCTGGCCGGGCTGCCGCTGATCCAGCGCAGCAGCGACGGCATGCTTCTGACCGATGCCGGCCGTGAGGTGCTGGCGCTGGCCGAGCGTATCGAGGCGGCGATGGCTGCCTGTGCCACATCGCTGGAGATGATGGCCGGCGTCACCGCCGGACGGATTTCCGTCGGCGCGGTCTCGACCGCAAAATACTTCGTTCCGTTCGCGATCTCCGGGTTCCAGAAGCTGCATCCGAAGGTCGAGATCACCCTGACCATCGGCAATCGCAAGGAGATCGGCGCGGCCTTGCGCGGCTACGATCTCGACATCGCGATCATGGGCCGCCCGCCGGTGGACATCGAGATGGACGTGCACCTGATCGGCGATCATCCCCATGTCATCATCGCGCCGACCAAGCACCGGCTGGCGCGCAAGGCGCAGCTCGCGCCGAGCGATCTCGCCAGCGAGACGTTCCTGACCCGCGAACCCGGCTCCGGCACCCGCGGCCTGATGGAACAGCTGTTCGAATCCGCCCGCATCCGTCCGCCGCTCGGCATGGAGATGAGCAGCAACGAGACCATCAAGCAGGCCGTCATCGCCGGACTCGGCATCGCCTTCATCTCGGCGCATACGGTAGCCACCGAACTCGACGAACGCCGGCTGGTGGCGCTGGACGTGACCGGCCTGCCGGTGATCCGGCAATGGTTTGTGGTCAACCGCAAGGACAAGGTGCTGCTGCCGCCGGCGCTGGCGATGCGCGACTTCCTCGGCGCCAGCGGTGCGCAATTCCTGCCGCGCACCCACAACCGGCTACGGCTGACCCGGGCGACGGTCGGCGGCGACCCACGACCCTAGAGGTCGAGGCGCCGCGAGCGGCAACCGCCGTGGCGTCCTGCGACGATATCTATATGGTGACGCGACAACCAAGTGACGGCGTGGACAATGCGACGCCCCGGGAGACGCCATGACGGGAACGACGACCGCAAGCGATATATCAAGCGTGGTGAACGCGCTCTATTTCAGCACCAAAACCCTGCATGCCGAGGCCGAACGATCTGGCATCATTCGCGAACTGTTGCGCGGACAGGCCAGCCGCTCGGACTACATCCTGCTGCAGCGCAATCTGCTGCCGGCCTACCGGGCTCTGGAAAGCGGCCTTGAACGGCACCGCGACAAGGCGGCTCTCGGCGAACTCGCGGCCTATGGACTGGACCGCGCGACCGCGCTCGAAGCCGATCTCAACGCGCTTTGCCATGGCGACTTCTCCACTGTCCCGCTGCTACCGGAAGGCAAGGCCTATGCGGAGCGCATCGCCGCCTGCGCCGAAGGCGACGGGGCTAGGCTGATCGCGCACGCCTATACGCGCTACCTCGGCGATCTCAGCGGCGGCCAGATTCTCAAGCGACTCCTTGCCGCATCGCCGGGTCTGCAGCCGCCCGAACTGTCGTTCTACGACTTCCCGGCCTATCCGGACCTCGACGGGCTGAAGAGCGACTACCGCAACGCCATCGACCGCGCTGGCAGCCTGGCTGACAGCCCGCAACGGATCGTCGACGAAGGCGCGGCTGCATTCACGCTCAACATCGAACTGTCCTGCGCGGTCAAGCTGGCGCGCCCGCCGTCAGCCCCGACGGCTTGATAGCTGCCGGGTCCGTATCAGCCAAACGGCGCGTTGAGACGAACCACGGTGAAGTTCAGGAACGCAGCGAAGGAAACCCACAGGAGATACGGCAGCAGGCAGAGGCCTGCCACCCGCGACAGGCGCCATGTCACGATCATCGGCAGCACAATGGACAGCCACAGGAATCCGACCTCCCACAAGGCCCAGTCCGGCCGCCGCAGGGCAAAGAACAGCGCGCTCCACAGCACGTTCAGACATGCGTTGAGCACGAACAGGACGATCACCTGGCGCTGCGTCGCGGCATCGGTCGCGTTGCGCCAGGCCAATGTCGCCGAGATGACCGCCAGCACGAATATCGTCGTCCACGTTGGACCGAACAGCCAGTTCGGCGGCTGCCACGATGGCTTGCGGAGATTTTGATACCAAGGGCCGACATCGGTCAGCAGGCCACCAATCGTTATAACCATGACGGCAACAACCGTGGCGACCAGCGCCGGTTTCCAGACACTGCGTCGTTCCGGGGCGGGACCGCGATCGCTCATGACCAGCTCACCAGAGGCGGCATCGAACTCAGGATGGTCTCGATATTGCCGCCGGTTTGCAGGCCGAACATGGTGCCCTTGTCATACAGCAGGTTGAATTCGACATAGAGGCCGCGGCAGGCAAGCTGCTGTTCGCGCTCGGCGTCGGTCCATGGTTCCAGCATGCGGGCGCGCACGATCCTTGGATAGACATCCAGAAAGGCGTCGCCGACATCGCGCGTGAAGGCAAAATCCTTGTCGAAATCGCCGGTGTTGAGATGATCGTAAAAGATTCCGCCGACACCCCGTGCCTGACCGCGATGCGGCAGGAAGAAGTACGTATCCGCCCACGCCTTGAACTTCTCGTAGTAAGCGGGGTCGTGGGCATCGCAGGCCCGCCGCATCGCAGCGTGGAAGGTCTGCGCGTCGAGCGCATCGTCGCGCCGCTGCTCCGGCAGCATGGGCGTGAGATCCGCGCCGCCGCCAAACCAGCTCTGTGCGGTGGAGAGGAAACGCGTGTTCATGTGCACGGTCGGCACCCGCGGGCTGCGCGGATGCATGATCAGGCTGATGCTGGTGGAGACATAGTCCAGCTGCGTACCTTCACCGGGGAGCTTCTGGGCCATCTCCGGCGACAGCCTGCCATTGGCCGACGAGGTGTGGATGCCGATCTTCTCGAACAGCCGCCCGCCGCTGAGGAAACCGCCCGTCCCGCCGCCGGTCCCGGTCGCCCGCGTCCAGGGCTTGTAGGTGAAGGTGGCAGGCGCGCCCGAAAACAGTTCCGGCGGCGCCTCGCGCTCCAGCGCTTCGACCTCGGCGCAGATCCGGTCGCGCAGGGATTCAAACCAGACTTTTGCTCGGGCGCGTCGTTGTTCGGCGACGCCGGAGTTTTCTGAATCAAGGGTCATGTCGGTCATCGCCAGTTGGTTCGGTACAGGCCGGCCGGGCTCGCCGCCACGCCATAACGCAAGGCTTTATCGGATTTTTGAGATAAAACAAAGGTTTGCCATGCCGATAGCCTTCGGATTGCCGCGCTTGCGGATCTCGCCAACGGTCCGGCAGCAGTGTATCAGAGCAACACGCGCACTTCGCGATCAACCACGGAAGCCCCGCTTGAACCAGTCCCTCACCAACAAGCCGTTTCTCGACGTCCTCGCCGGCCAGCGTCAGGCCGTGCCGCCGCTGTGGATGATGCGACAAGCCGGTCGCTATCTGCCGGAATATCGCGAGGTCCGCGCTAAGGCGGGCGGCTTCCTCGACCTGTGCTTCAATCCGGATTTCGCCGCCGAGGTCACGCTGCAGCCGATCCGGCGCTTCGGCTTCGACGCCGCGATCATCTTCTCCGACATTCTGGTCATCCCCCATGCGCTCGGTCGCGCCGTGCGCTTCGAGGTTGGCGAAGGCCCGCGGCTCGATCCACTCGACACGCCGGACAAGGTCACCACGCTGGCGCGCGAGGCCGACTTCAGCAAGTTGGAGCCGGTATTCGAGGCGCTGCGCCGGGTGCGCGTTGAACTCGATTCCAGGATTGCGCTGATCGGCTTTTGCGGCGCGCCGTGGACGGTGGCGACCTACATGGTGGCCGGTCAGGGCACGCCCGACCAGGCACCGGCGCGGATGATGGCCTATCGCCATCCCGACGCCTTTGCCGCCATCATCGACACCATCGTCGAGAACTCGATCGAATATCTGCTGCGCCAGTTGCAGGCCGGCGCCGACGTGCTGCAGATCTTCGACACTTGGGCCGGCGTGTTGCCGCCGCGCGAATTCCAGCGCTGGTCGGTGGAGCCGACCAAACGCATCGTCGATGGCGTGCGCGCCAAAGTGCCGGGCGCGAAGATCATCGGTTTTCCGCGCGGCGCCGGCGCGCAGTTGCCGAACTATGTGGCGACCACCGGCATCGACGGCGTCAGCATCGACTGGGCCGCCGAGCCGGCCTTCATCCGCGAGCGGGTGCAAAGCAAGGTTGCGGTACAGGGCAATCTCGACCCGCTGGTGCTGATCGCTGGCGGCGGCGCACTCGACCGCGCCGTTGACGACGTGCTGGCGAATTACGCGGCGGGCCGCCTGATTTTCAACCTCGGCCACGGCATCCAGCCGGAAACGCCGATCGCCCATGTCGAGCAGATGGTCAAGCGCGTGCGGGATTATCGCGGCTGAGCCAAACGGGCACGTTAGTTGCCTTCCCAATTCTCGGCAGGGACTGGATAGATGTCGAGGCCCCCCTGTTGCCGGTCGATCACGGCCGGACATGCGTACCGAGTCTTGGAGAATAGCGGCGATGTCGGACAACGTTACAAACAGCCACGCGGATGTCATCGTGTTGGGCGCCGGCATCGTCGGCGTATCTGCGGCCTATGCAGCGTTGCAGCGCGGACTGTCGGTCATGCTGATTGACCGGCGCGAGCCGGGCTCCGAGACGTCCTACGGCAATTCCGGGGTTCTCAGCAGCGGGTCGATCCTGCCCATCAACAAGCCGGCGCTCTGGAAAGCGCTGCCGAAATACCTGTTGAATCGCGACCCGGCGCTGCGCTGGGACCCGGCGTGGTCTGCGCGCAATGCGCCATGGCTCGCCCGTTTTCTCGCCAATGCAACTCCTTCGCGCACCAAACCGCGGGCGGATGCCCTGCACGGCCTGATCACGGCATCACTCAAGCTGCACAGGGAGTGGATCGTCACTGCGAATGCGGCACACCGCATCCGCGAGACCGGCTGGCTGAAGGCATGGCGAAGCGACGCCGTGGAGGCAGCAAAGGCCGAGCAGGCGTTCCTCGCCGAATACGGGATCGGCAGCGAAATTCTCGATCGCCAGGGCATTTCGGCGCTCGAGCCGAATATCCTGCCGGTCTACAAGACTGCACTTCTGCACACCGATACGGCATCCGTCGATTCACCCGCAGAACTGGTGAGGTCTTACGCGCGGATGTTTGCGGGATCGGGCGGCCAGATGCGTCAATCCGACATTCAGGCCGTCGTGCCGGACGGCGACGGCTGGCGCGTGATGCTGCCAAACGGCGCGCTCACCGCGCGTCACATCGTGGTGGCGCTGGGGCCGTGGTCCGCCGACCTGTTGCGGCCGCTCGGCTATCGGGTACCCATGGCGTTCGAGCGCGGCTACCATCAACATTTCAGGCCGAATGCCGCGCGTCCCCTGTTTCGCCCCATCCACGACCTCGAACACAGTTTCATCATGACGCCGATGGAGCAAGGCGTCCGCGTCACCACCGGCGTCGAGCTGACCGAGCGGGATGCGCCATCGTCGTTCGCTCAGCTCGATACCGTGGTGCCGCTGGCGCGCGGCGTCGCCGAATTCGGCGAGGCGGTCGACGAACCCTGGCGCGGGGCACGCCCGACTTTGCCCGACAGCCTGCCGATGATCGGAGCCGCACCACGGCATTCCGGCCTCTGGCTGTCGATCGGTCACCAGCATATCGGTCTCTCGACAGGGCCCGGCACAGGCGTCGCCATCGCGGCGATGATCGCCGGCGCGCCGCCGCCCTTCGACGTCAGCGCGTTCTCGCCCGGCCGCTACCTGTGATGCCCCAGCGACAGGCCGATGGCGGAGCTATTTTGCCGCCTGCTTGCCGTCGACGAAGCTCACCTCGACGCCCTTCTTCACCATGGCACCGAGGCGTTCGACGTCCCAGTTGGTAAGACGGACGCAGCCGTGGGAGTCGCTCTTGCTGACGCGTGAGGGATCGCCGGTGCCGTGGATGCCATAGCTCTGCTGTGACAGACCTATCCACATGCTGCCGACCGGATTGTTGGGGCCCGACCGGATGGTGAACGGCTTGGTGGACTCCACGCCTTTGAATTTGTACTTCGGATCGTAGCGATAGGTCGGATTGGCATCCACTGACACCACTTTCAACATTCCTGTCGGCGTGGGTTTTTCCTCGCTCCCGACGCTGGCCGGGTAGAATGCAAGCAACGCACCATCCTTGCCGAAAGCCTTCACCGTCTGCCTGACCTTGTCGACCTCGATGCGCGTCACTTTTTCCTTCGCTTTATCAGGCGGCAGGTTGACGATGACGATCCTGTCGCCGGCGCGGTCGAACTTCTGCTTCGGATTGAGTTCGGCCAGCAGTTCCTGGCTCATGTGGAAGCGCTCGCCGAGCGCTTCCTTCGCGCTGGTATAGCCCAGCCGCTTCAGCTCCTTCATGTCCTCCATCTTGACCGGCAACTTTTCGAGATATGGTCCGTTCACATCCCGGTCGGTGAGGACGTAGTCCGCCATAACGGGATCGGTCGCGACCTGCTGCAGGCGGGTCCAGATCTCCGGCGTCAGCACCTTGCCGGCAGTCATACCGTTGGCCTCGGTGAAGGCCTGCAGCGCCTTTTCCACATTGTCGCCGAAGCGGCCGTCGATCTCGCCCGGCGAGAAATGTGCGCGGTCGAGCAAGACCTGCACCTTGATCGCGAGCGGGCTGATCTTTTCTTCCACCGGAAACTTGCCGGCAAAGTTCGCGGCGTTGATGGTATCGGCATTCAATTCGGCCGCCACAGCCGGCAACGGTGTGAAGGCTGCCAGTCCGAGAATGATGATCCATTGTCGCATGGTGCCCTGCCGTTGCCGCGCGGCTCAAGCCGCGCAACTGACAAGCATCCCGGGGGCCCCGGGTTCCATGCGTCGTCTATCGACGTCCGCCTCTGCCGCTGCTGGCGGATCTCCGGTTGTCACCCAAGAATGTCCCGGATTAATCTCTCCCGCATTGCTGCTGTCAGGATTGGGGGCTGGGGTGATTGTTCGGCGCGCGGGCCAGCAGGCATTTCGACGGCATCGTCACGCCGGAGCGCGATCCGCGGCTGTGCTGCTCCTGTTCGGATCGTTGTCGCTGGCCGGTCCGGCACTGGGCAAGGACAGCAGCGACGACGAGGACGGCGCCGCAAAGCCACCCCGGGCAGTGCCCAATATCTATCTCGACCTCCAGACCTACTATACCACCCTGCCCTCCGGAGCGCTCGGCATCGGCTTCAGGAATTTCACGGCATTGCCGGCGCTGTCGTCACCAGCGAGCCAGACGGTCTCGGTGAACGCGCCGATCACGCTGGATCTCAACGACCGCGTCTCGGTCTATGGCGGCGTCAGCTCCAGCACCACGCGCACCGACGCGACGTCATGGACGTGGCTGACCGCGGACAGCCGGAACATCGGCTTTCAGGCCGACGTCATCCAGCAGAACGGCGGATCGATTCCGACCGTCACGCTGCAATCGACGCTGTCGCGGTCGATCGCATCCAGCGTGCTGGCGACCACCACCCTCACCAGCATCGTCGATTTCGACTATGCGCTCGACCCCGACGAGACCCGGGGACTGCTGGCCGGCGTGCGCTATGTCAGCGTCGCCGTCGACAGCGATCTTGCCCGGATCAAGCCGTCGATCATCGGCTATCTCGGCGGCTACTATCAGTGGCCGAGCAACTGGAAACTGTCCGGCCGGTTCGGCGTGCAATCCTTCGGCGGGGCGCAGATCCTGGCGCTGACGCCGTTCCAGCCGTTCACCCAGCCGATCGCCCGCTTCGATCTCGAGCGGCTGGATGACGATGACAACCGATTGTTCGGCCTCACGGCTGAAATATCCTGGGTGCCGAAGCCGGCCTACCAGCTGACGCTGCGGACGCCGCTCTATGCGGTCAAGAACTGAGCGGCGCCCGATGCGTCCTAGCTATCGATGATCGCCACCGCCCGGGTCCAGCCCGCCGATGCCTTCTCGATCTTCACCGGGAAGCACGACACGGTGAAGCCCGTGGACGGCAGCTCCTCGAGATTGTGCAGCTTCTCGATGTGGCAATAGCCGATGTGACGGCCGGCCTTGTGACCTTCCCAGATCAGGCTGGCATCGTGGGTCTCAGCGTATTTCTTGGCAGTGTGGACGAAAGGTGCGTCCCAGCTCCAGCCGTCGATACCGGTCAGGCGCACGCCGCGCTCCAGCAGATACATGGTGGCTTCGTAGCCCATGCCGCAGCCGGAGGTGACGTAGTCCTGCTGTCCGTATTTGGCGCCGGCCGAGGTATTGACCACCACGATTTCCAGCGGCTTCAGCGTGTGGCCGATGCGCTTCAGCTCGGCCTCGACATCGGCCGCATTGGCGACGTAGCCGTCGGGGAAATGCCGGAAGTCGAGCTTGACGCCAGGCTGCAGGCACCATTCCAGCGGCACTTCGTCGATAGTCCAGGAGCGTTCGCCGCGATTCATCGTCGGATGAAAATGCCAGGGCGCATCGAGATGGGTGCCGTTATGGGTCGAGAGCTTGACCATTTCCACGGCCCAGCCCTCGCCGTCCGGCAGGTCTTCCTTCTTCAGCCCGTCGAAGAACTGCAGCATGCGCGGCAGGCCCTGCTGGTGATCGATGTATTCGATCGCGGGACCATTGCCCGGCGGATCGGCGGGCACGTCGTTCTGCAAGGGCACGGAGATATCGATGAGGCGTCGGGCCATGGAGGTTCTTCCCTTTTGCTTTTCAAATTTTTGGCTTCGTGTCCCGGGCGCGGTGCAGCGCCATCGCCCAGCGATGGTGGTGCGCCGCAGACCCGGGACCCATACTTGTGTTAGCGGCTTGTGGGTCCGGATTTGCGGAGCGGCACGTCGCGCCGCACCGCGTCCGGAACACAAGACTTCGCGTTAGCTCTGCCGCACCACCTTGTTCTTCAGCACGCCGATCTTCTCGACCTCGAGTTCGATCTCGTCATTATCCTCGAGATACCAGCCGAGTTCGAGACCGCAGCCGTTGCCGACGGTGCCGGAGCCGATGAACTCGCCGGGCATCAGGGTCTCGTCCTGGCTGATATGCGCGATCAGTTCCTCGAAGGAGAACAGCATGCCATCGGTGACGCCGGTCGAGCGCACCTTGCCGTTGACGCGGCATTCCATCTTGAGCTTGTAGGGATCGCCGATCTCGTCGGGAGTGACGATCCACGGCCCCATCACGTTGCCGCCGTCGAAGCTCTTGCCCTTGGAGGGGCCGAGTCTGCCTTCCATTTCCAGGCGCTGGGCGTCGCGCGCCGAGAAATCGTTGAAGATGGTATAGCCGAAGATGTGATCCTTCGCCTTGGCCGCGCTGATGTTGGCACCCTTGTTCTTGGTGATGATGCCGAACTCCAGTTCGTAATCCATCACTTTGCTATAGCGGGGCCATTTCACGGTGGTGTTGGTGCCGCGCACCGAAAAACGGTTGGTGATGTAGTAGATCGGAATTTTCTTGTAGACGTCCGGCAATTCACCGGGCGGTTCGGCATCAATGCGCGCCAGTTCTTCCATGTCGTTGGCGGCACGGGCCGCCAGGCGACGCTGGCCCTTCGGGGCGCCCAGAATATGAATCGGGAAAGACATGCCGTCACGGCACTGCCGCGGCTCCGGTACCGGCGCGAGGATCTCGGCGCCGGCCACATCGACCGACAGCGATGCGTCGCCGGCATGTTTGTCGAATAGGTTGCGCGCCGAATCCAGTGCAGACTCACCGGCGTCGATCAGCGCCAGCATCGAGGCGAAGGCCGGATTGGCGCCGCCGTTGCGGCTGGCGGCGGCAGCCACATCGAATAGTTTCTGATCGTGCTGATGGACCACGCCGACCTTTTCCTGGCCGCCGGAACGATATGTCGCGAGTTTCAAGGACATCTCCCACTTGCTTTTGTTCTTCGATAAAATATATGATCAAAAAAAATATCGATAAACAAGGGGCGATCCAAAATATCGCCATCAGGGGAGGAAAGAGTGAAAAAGCTCACAACAGTGTTCGTCTGCGCCGCAATGTCCTTTGCCGCGCCTGCTTTTGCGCAGACCAAGCTTCAGATCGGTTGCACTGCAACAACGGACTGCGCTTCGGCGATGGTCGCGGTCGATGAGGGCATCTTCAAGAAGCACGGCCTCGACGCCGAGATGATCCTGATCGGGATCAATTCCAACATTCCCGCCGCGATCCTGTCCGGATCGATCCAGATCGGCGGCCCGACCTCCACAGTGTTCCTGCAGGCCGCCGACGGCGGGCTGGACCTCGTCGCGGTGGCCGGCGCGTCGGTGATGAACCCGATCTCCAACGCCAACATCACCGCCTTCGTGCGCAACGGCATCACCATCAAGGATCCCAAGGATTTCGTCGGCAAGAAGGTCGGCGCGCCCGGGCTTGGCGCCTTCCTGCACGTGCTGTTCGTCAAGTGGCTGGTGGAAAAGGGCGTCGATCCCAAGAGCGTCAACTTCGTCGAGGTCACGTTCCCGACCATGCCGGATATCATCAAGTCCGGCGGCGTGGATGCGGTGCTAACCGCCGAACCGTTCGTCACCCGCATGCTGAATGCCAACCTCGGCAGCGTTGGCGCGCGCTACGCGCAAGAACTCAACCGCACCGAGCCGATCATTTTCTACGCCGCATCGCGCGAATGGGCGGAGAAGAATCCCGCAACCGTCAAGAAATTCCGCGACGCGATCGCCGAAGCCGCGGTGATCGTCAATAACGACCGCGACAAGGCCTCCGCCTCGATCTCGAAGTTCACCAAGCAGGCGATCGAGCTGGTGAAGGCGTCGCCGCCCAACAAGTCGGATCCGGCGCTGAAGGCCGAGCAGCTGGCGTGGTGGATCGACATCATGGCATCGCAGAAGATGCTGCAGAGCAAGCTCGACCTCAACAAACTGATCCTGAAGTAGATATCCCCATGACCAACCAGGCGCGCGGCAACCCGGCAGAGGTGTCCACCCAGGACACGCTGAGCGAGCGTGCCGCGAGCCTGGTGGAGCACGACATCATCGCCGGGCATCTGGCGCCCGGCGCGCGGCTCGGCATCACCGATCTGGCCCAACGCTATGAGATCGGCGCAACGCCAATGCGCGAAGGCCTGTCGCGGCTGGTATCGCGCGGCCTGATCGTCGGCATCGGCCAGCGCGGTTTTCGCGTCGCCGACATCAGCCGCGACGACCTCGCCGACATCACCCGGATGCGCACCGTGGTGGAAATGGAGGCGCTGCGGCTGGCGATCCAGCTTGGCGACGACGCCTGGGAGGCAGGCATTGTCGGAGCGTTATACCAGATGCGCAAACATATCGAACGGATCGGCGATGCGTTTCGCGAGGGCGCCGCGGATTTCGACAAACTGCACAAGGGCTTTCACACCGCCCTGCTGGCTGCCTGCGGTTCGAAACGGCTGCTGACGGCGCATTCCGAACTCTACGATCAGGCCTATCGCTATCGCCGGGTGATGATGCGTGGTTTCGACAGCGGTGAGCGATTCGTCGCCGCGCACCAGTTGCTGGCCGACCGTATTCTCGCCCGCGACGTCGGCGCATCCCAGGCGACACTCGCGTCGCATCTGCATTCGACACTGGATTATGTCTATCCGCCCGGCCAGGGAGATTGATTGGTGAACATGTCCGCCCTCCGCCGCGACGTCACATCGGTGCTGCCCGAAAAGCCGCTGATCGCCTTCGAACGGGTCACGCTCGATCTCGGCGGCAAGACCATCATCGAGAATCTCTCGCTCGATGTGAAACCCGGCGAATTCCTCTGCATCATCGGCGCCTCGGGCTGCGGCAAGACTACCGCGCTGCGGCTTGCCTCCGGGCTGTATCAGCCGACGTCCGGCGACGTGAGCTTCGACGGCAAGCCGATGCGCGCGCCGCGGCGCGACGTTGCCATCGTGTTTCAGGACTATGGCAAGGCGCTGCTGCCGTGGCGCACCGCCGCCGGCAATGTCTCGCTGGCACTGGAAACCATCGGTGTGCCCGCGGCACAACGTGCGGCCCGTATCGACGAATTGCTGAACAAGGTCGGCCTGCCCAACCATGCCGCAAAATATCCGGCGGAAATGTCCGGCGGCATGCAGCAGAGGCTGCAGATCGCGCGCTGTCTGGCGCAAGAGCCCAAGGCGCTGATGATGGACGAGCCTTTTGGCGCGCTCGACGCCATGACGCGACAGGGCCTGCAGGACGAGGTCCTGGCGCTGGTCAAAGCCAGCAATGCCACTGTCATCTTCGTCACCCACGATCTGGAAGAAGCCATCTATCTCGGCGACCGCGTCATCGGCCTGCTGCCGCATCCCGGCCGCATCGGAATCGAACTGAAGATCGATCTGCCACGCCCGCGCGACCAGTTGACCACCCGGGAAGATCCTGAGTTCCTGCGGCTGCGCCGAGAATTGTTCGACTTCATCAAGGCTTCCGAAGCATGAGTCGCGAGCGCTTGAAAGCGGCGTTGCTCCCGGTGGCGCTTCTGGTCGCGCTGGAAATTGGCGCACGCATGTCACAGATCCAGAGCGACGCCCTGGCGCCGCCCAGCGCCGTGGCGATTGCACTCGTTGAAGCGTTCGGCGACGGTTCGCTGCTGGTCGCCACCCGCGACACGCTGGCCTCGGCCGTGGCCGGCCTGCTGATCGGCAGCGGCGTTGGCCTCGCCTTCGGCATCGCCCTTGGCCTGTTTCAGCCCTTCGACCGGCTGATGGAAGTGACCATCGAATCGCTGCGGCCGATCCCGTCCATCGCGCTGCTCCCTATCGCGCTGATCGCGCTCGGCTTCGGCTATCGCATGGAGATCGTGGTGGTCGCCTTCGCCTGCGTCTGGCCAATGCTGATCCTCAGCCGCGCCGCGGTGGGCAGCATCGAGCCGCGGCTGATCGAAGTGTCGCGGGTGCTACGGCTGTCGCCCGGCGACCGTATCAGCAAGATCATCATTCCCGCGGCGCTGCCGCGGATCTTCCTCGCGTTCCGACTCGCGGCGGGCATCGCGCTGATCGTGGCGGTGAC
Organism: Rhodopseudomonas sp. RCAM05734; assembly: GCF_052658035.1. Lineage (NCBI taxonomy): Bacteria > Pseudomonadati > Pseudomonadota > Alphaproteobacteria > Hyphomicrobiales > Nitrobacteraceae > Rhodopseudomonas > Rhodopseudomonas sp. RCAM05734. The sequence continues at coordinate 104,534 of NZ_CP199742.1, forward strand.
GGTCGAGATCGCCATCAACCCTATCGGCCTCGGCGCTGGCATCATGATCGCCCAGCAGGCGCTGCGGCCCGACCTGATGCTGGCCTATCTGCTGTGGATCGGCCTGATCGGCTATGCGCTCAACACCGCTTTGGTGGTGGCGCAGCGCCATCTGTTCGGCCCGGCCGCGCTGGCAGGAGAGACGGCATGAACGTCGCTCTGCTGGGTTGGCGCATCGCGAGCTTCATGGTCGCTGCCGGCTTCGTCGCGCTGTGGCAGCCGGTCGCCAATCTCAAGCTGGTGTCGCCGGTGTTCCTGCCGGGGCCGGACCGCGCCTGGGCTTCGCTGGTGCGAGGCTTCACGTCAGGCGACCTGCTGGCGAAGACGCTCGGGACACTGGAGCACATGGCCTATGGCTGGCTCGCCGCCTCCATCGTCGGCGTGGCGCTCGGCGCCATGATCGGCTCATCGAAGACAATGCGCAGTTATGTGGCGCCGTCGCTGGAATTCCTGCGGCCACTGCCGGTGTCGGCGATCATCCCGGTGGCCATCGCGCTGTTCGGGCTGACCCAGGGCATGGCACTGTTCGTGATCGCGTTCGGCGCGATCTGGCCGATGCTGCTGGCCACCGTACACGGCTTTGCTGCGGTGGAGCCACGGCTCTACGAGGTGGCGCGGTCCCTGCACATGTCGCGGCTGGCGGTGATCTTCAAGATCGCTTTGCCCTCGGCAAGTCCCGACATCCTGTCCGGCATGCGGCTGAGCCTCACGGTGGCATTGATCCTTTCGGTGGTCTGCGAAATCCTCGCCGGCCTCGACGGCCTCGGCCACTGGGTGCTGCTGTCGGCACGGTCGTTTCGTTCGGCGGACCTATTCGCCGGCGTGATCCTGCTCGGCATCATCGGCTACGTCACGGCGCTCGCGATGTCGGTCGCCGAGCGACGGCTGCTGCGCTGGCGCACCAGCGGGCATTGAAGTCAGCACGCAAGCAAGTGAGCCGTCATCCTGAGGTGGGCGCCTCTTCGGTGCCCCTCGAAGGACGACGGCGGAGTGCGCGGCCATCCTTCGAGGGCTTCCTCACGGCGCAATGCGCCGCGAAGAAGCCGCCTCAGGATGACGGTGCGATTGCTTCACGCGCCTATTTTCCGGCGTTTGCCCCCGCAAACACCTTCGCAATCGCCGTCTGCGCGTCGTCCTGGATCTGGCGCAGATGTGCGGGGCTGACAAAGCTCTCGGCGTAGATCTTGTAGACGTCCTCGGTGCCCGACGGACGGGCCGCGAACCAACCGTTGGCGGTGGAGACCTTGATGCCGCCAAAGGCGACGTTGTTGCCGGGCGCGGCGGTCAGCGTCGATGTCACGGGATCGCCGGCGAGTTGGGTCATGGCGATCTGCTCGGGCGACAGTTTCTTCAGCAGGTTCTTTTGCGCAACCGTGGCCGGCGCGTCGATCCGTTCGTAATAGGGCACGCCGAATTCCTGCGTGAGCTTCTCAAAACGCTGGCTTGGATCCTGCTTTGTTACCGCTGTGATTTCCGCGGCCAGCAGGCCGAGGATCAGGCCGTCCTTGTCGGTGGTCCAGACCGAGCCGTCGCGGCGCAGGAACGAGGCACCGGCGCTCTCCTCGCCGCCGAAGCCGAACGAGCCGGAGCTTAAGCCGTCGACAAACCATTTGAAGCCGACCGGCGTCTCCACCAGCCTGCGGCCCATCTTGTTGACGACGCGGTCGATGATGGCGCTGGAGACAATGGTCTTGCCGACGGCGGCATCCTTGCTCCAGTTCGGCCGGTGCTCGAACAGATAGGAAATCGCCGCAGCCAGATAGTGGTTCGGATTCATCAGCCCACCGGTACCGGTGACAATGCCGTGGCGGTCGGCATCGGTATCGTTCGCGAAGGCGACGTCGAACTTGTCGCGCATGCCGATCAGCCGCGCCATGGCATAGGGCGACGAGCAGTCCATGCGGATCTTGCCGTCCCAATCCACCGTCATGAAACGGAATGTGGGGTCGATCACGTCGCTGACGATGGTGGCGTGGAGCTTGTAGCGCTCGATGATCGGCTGCCAGTAATGCACCCCGGCGCCGCCGAGCGGGTCGATGCCGATCCTGACGCCGGCAGCGCGGATCGCCTCCATGTCGACGACGTTGGCGAGGTCCGCGACATAAGGCGTGACGTAGTCGTAGCGCTGCACGAAGGCGGATTTCAGCGCGCGCTCATAGGGCATGCGCTTGATGCCTGCGAGGTTGTTTTCCAGGAAGCCGTTGGCCGTCTTCTCCATCGCCCCGGTGACATCGGTGTCGGCCGGGCCGCCATTCGGCGGATTGTATTTGAAGCCGCCATCTTCCGGCGGATTGTGCGACGGCGTCACCACCACGCCGTCGGCAAAGCCGCCGCTGCGGCCCTTGTTGTAGGTGAGAATGGCGTGGGAAATCACCGGCGTCGGCGTGTAGCCGTGATGTGCGTCGATCATCACGGTGACGCCGTTCGCAGCAAACACTTCCAGCGCGCTGACCAGCGCCGGTTCGGCCAGCGCATGGGTGTCGATGCCGATGAACAGCGGGCCGTCGATGCCGGCGCCGCGGCGGTAATTGCAGATCGCCTGACTGATGGCGAGGATGTGGTTTTCGTTGAACGATGTACTGAAGGCCGAACCGCGATGGCCGGAGGTGCCGAAGGCGACGCGCTGTGCGGCAACGGCCGGGTCCGGCTTACCGGAAAAGTACGCCGTCACCAGCCGCGGCACGTTAACGAGCATGGCCGGCGCGATTGTCTTGCCGGCGAGCGGACTGATCTCAGCGACCACGCGATTCTCCTTCACAGCCATGAACCCGGCCGGCGAGTAAACTCGCGCCGGCCGCAACCCTCATGGCATGTTTCGGAGCAAGAATCAGCCACTTTGCGTGGCTGCTGCAGGCCGTGGATCACAGGTTCCGGGTCTGCCTTTCGGCCCAGAACATGACGACGCCAAAGACAACGAACATCAGCGTGACGGCCGCAGCCACCAGCATGCTATCTACGGGCATAGGTTCCCTCCTTTTTTACGGAGAGATGTCTAGCTGGCAGCTTTCGCAAATCGTTTGAGATGGATCAAAACCGACCGGCGCCGGCCTACGCCGCGGCAAGCTGATCAAGCCGTTCGACGCTGAGCAACCGAACACCGTCGGGGACCACCACCAGCACCTTTTCCTTGGCCAGCTTGGTCAGGGTGCGGCTCACGGTCTCGATGGTCAGGCCGAGATAATCGGCGATATCCTGCCGGCTCATGGGCAGCGGCACGGTGACCGAGGTGGCGCCGATCCGGCCGTAGCGGGTCTGCAGGTTGAGCAGGAAGGCGGCGACCTTCTCCTCCGCGGTTCGGCGGCCGAGCAGCAGCATCTGGTCCTGTGCCAGGCTGAGCTCGTGGCCGGCGAATTCATGCAACCGCCGTAGCAGGTGCGGCTTGCCGTCCACGTAGGTGACGAAGGCCGGGCGGGCGAAACGGCAGACCTTGACCTGGGTCACGGCCTCGGCGGCCATGCCGTAGCGGTCCATCAGAGCCAGACCTAGAAAATCTCCGGGCAAAGCGAAGCCGACGATCTGGCGGCGCCCGTCGGGCAGCGACTTGTAGAGCCGGACGATACCTTCGGTGACATTGAACACGCTACCGGCCAGCGCGTCCTGGTCGAACAGCATGGTCTTGGGCGCGAAGATCTTGACGTGGCTGAGCTGGTCCAGATCGTCCAGCTCCGCCGGTTCCAGCACGCCGCAGACGCTGAAAAGGCGTACCTTGCAGTCGTCGCAACCGTTCAGGCCGCGACCGTGCCTGCAATCCGTTTTATCCATTCCGGCGCAAGGCCCGACAGTGGTCATCACGTGGGTTCGCCCTGGTTCACTCACCGCGGTAATCCGGCATACTTTGACCTAGATCAAACGCCCCCGGCGTTGACGTAGATCAATGCCGGCATAGCGGCCCCCAAGCAATTTCACGGGTTACCGGGAGCCGACAATGAACCAGCAATTCCATGCATATCCCGTCGATCGGGAGACCGCCAGGGCTGCCTATCCCCTGGTCTATCTGCATGATGCCAGTGTCTCGCTGCCGCTGTGGCTGCGTTTCGCGGGCCGAATCAGCCGGACCCCACCTGCCAAGGCAGGCCTGATCGTCATCCAGGATTGCCGCGACATCATCCACGCTCTGTTCAGCTACCGGGTCGGCGTCGACCTGCACATGCGCAAACGGCTGTCCGTCGACCATCTGATCGTGGCCCACACGCCCGGATCGCAGATCGAGGATGCCGTCGTCGCCAGCACCAGCACGCTCGCGGCAACCCTTGGCTGCGACAGCACCACCATCGAGCAGCCGTTCCACCCGCGGCGCACCGGGGTGGCGACATGTCCGACGGCCGAACGGCTCCGCTCCGGCTCCGGCGGCGCCATCATCCCACTGCGCCGCTGACCGCAGCCACCGGCGTGTCGCCGGTCAGGCGCCTTCGTCCAGCGCGACCAGTTCGCGCTTTTTGCGGAATGCCGGCAGCAGCGGGCCGACCAGCAACAGCAATGCCAGCGCCAGGCAGGCGGCGGAGATCGGACGCTCGACGAAGGTCATCAGATCGCCCTGCGACAGGATCAGCGACTTGCGCAAGTTGTTCTCCAGCAGCGGACCGAGCACGAAGGCCAGGACCAGCGGCGCCGGCTCGTAGCCGAACTTGCGCATGAAATAGCCGATCACGCCGAAGCCGACCATGACGTAGACATCGAACACGTTGTTGCTGCTGCAATACACGCCGATGATGGTGAACAGGATGATCAGCGGGAACAGCACGTTGTAGGGCAGCTTCAACAGCTGCACCCACATCCCGATCAGCGGCAGGTTGAGCACCAGCAGCATCACGTTGCCGATATACATGCTGGCAACGATGCCCCAGAATAGGCCGGGATTTTGCGAGATCAGCAGCGGGCCCGGTTGCAGGCCGTGAATGACGAACGCGCCGAGCAGCAGCGCCATCACCACATTGGGCGGGATGCCCAGCGTCATCAGCGGAATGAAGGCGCCGCCGGCCGCCGCATTGTTGGCGGCCTCGGGTCCGGCGACGCCCTCGATGGCGCCGCGGCCGAAGCGTTCCGGCGTCTTCGACAGGCGCTTCTCCAGCGCATAGGACGCGAACGATGCCACCACCGCGCCGCCGCCGGGGAGGATGCCCAGAAAGAAGCCGAGCAGCGTGCCGCGGCCGATCGGGCCGGCACTCGCCTTCCAGTCTTCCTTGTTCGGCAATAGCTGCGTGATCCTGGCGTTGATGATGTCGCGCTTGATCACCTGCTCGGTATTGAGCAGCACCTCGGCGAGGCCGAACAGGCCCATCACGACAGGCACCAGGCCAATGCCGTCGATCAGTTCGATGCGGCCGAAGGTTAGCCGCGGCTGCGCGGTGATGCCGTCGAGGCCGATCAGCCCGAGCACGATGCCGATGCAGGCCATCAACAGCGCCTTGGCCATGGAGCCCTGGGTCAGGAAGGTCAGCACGACCAGGCCGAGCACCATCAGGCTGGCATATTCGGCGGGGCCGAAGGCGATGGCGACGGAGGCGAGCTTCGGCGCCACCAGCATCAGGGCGACCAGCGAGAACGTGCCCGCGATGAACGAGCCCAGCGCGGAGATGCCAAGCGCGGGGCCGGCCCTGCCCTGCTTTGCCATCTGGTGGCCGTCGATGCAGGTCACGACGGAGGCCGCCTCGCCGGGTATGTTGACCAGGATCGAGGTGGTGGAGCCGCCATACATCGAGCCGTAATAGATGCCGGCCATCATGATGATGCCGGATTCCGGCGTGCCCGACAAAGTGATCGGCAGCAGCAGCGACATCGCCGAGATCGGGCCGATCCCCGGCAGCACGCCGACCAGCGTGCCGATGAACACGCCGATGAAGCAGTACAGGATGTTGATCGGCTGCAGCGCGACGCCGAACCCCTGCATGACATTGGTGATAACGTCCATGAACGGGTCCCGTCAGCCGATTTCAAAAATGCCCGAGGGCAGTTGGATCAGCAGCCCGCGCTTCAGCACCCACCAGACGCCGAGCGGCGCCAGCACCGCCAGCGGCACGGCAAGCGTCCAGCGCACCGGATCGATGGCCCGCAGCAACAGCAGCATCAGCGGAATGGTGGAGATCAGGAAGCCGAGTTGGTCGAGCGCGATGGAATAGGCGATCAGCGCGGCGATGATCACAACCGGCTTGCTCCAGCGGGCGTCCTCCCAGCGCGAGCCGAAGGTTGGCCCGCCCTCGGTGATCGCCGCCACGATGATCGAGGCCGCAAACAGGCACATCAGGATGCCGGTATAGAACAGCACATAGCCGGAGCCGGGATCGTTGATGGTGCCGAGCTTGAGCTTGAGGCCGGAGCGGATCACGAACACGCCGAGCGCAAGACCGATCGCACCGGTCCACAATTCGGAATTGTTGAGGCGGAAGCGCGGTCGGGTCTGGTCTGTCATGAATTTCTTTCAATTGAAGCAAGTGCCCCGGACACGCTGCAGCGCGTCGCTCTTGCGACGTGGTGCTGCGCAGATCCGGGGCCTCGGTGATGCAAGCAGGAAACCGGGATCCCGGATCTGCGGAGCGGCATTTCGGACGATGCTGCGCATCGTCGCTCGCGCCGCACCGCGTCCGGGACACGCTGCGCTAGTTCGCCTTCTTGCCCAACCCGATCCCCTCGATGACCTTGCGCTCGGACGCAGTCACCTCGACCACGAACTTCTTGTAGTCCTCGGTGTTCTTGTAGTTCGGAACCATGTCGTATTTGGCCAGCGTGGCGATCACCGCCGGGTCCTCGATCGCTTTCTTGAAGGCATCATGCAGCTTCGCGACGATCTTCGGGTCCATGCCCTTGGGACCGGCGATGCCGAACGGCGAATCATAGACCATGGGATAGCCGAGCTCCTTCAGCGTCGGCACGTCGGGAAAGTTCGGCGAGCGCTTGTCGGTCCACACCATCAGCAGACGCAGCTTGCCAGCATCGACCAGCGGCCGCCAGCCGGTGGAATCGGCCTGCAGCATGGTATGATTGCCGAGCACGGCGGCGTTGGTTTCGGCGCCGCCCTTGAACGGCACCTGGGTCAGCTTGATGCCGGCCAGCGCCGAGATCTGCTCCATGCCCACATGCAGCGAGGTGCCGGTGCCCGGCGTTGCATAGGTCACCTTGCCGGGATTGACCTTGGCGAAATCGACCACGTCCTTCCAGGTCTTGAACTGCGATTCCGAATTGGTGGTGACGCCGAACGTGTAGCCGGTGAGATGGATGATGTAGCTGAAATCCTTTTCCGGATTCCACGACACTTCCTGCATCAGGGGCAGCCGGAACACGGTGATCGGAATCTGCGAGATGGTGTAACCGTCCGGCTTCGACGCCGCCGCCATGGTCGCCGGACCGACCGTGCCGCCGCCGCCGCCCTTGTTGTCGACCGCGATCGGCTGCCCGAGATGTTTCGACGCGGCATCGGCAATCGCACGCATCGAGATGTCGGTCGAGCCGCCGGCCGGCCATGGCACGATCAAGGTGATCGGCTTGGTCGGATAGTCCTGCGCCATGGCGCTGGCGCCCATGAGCGCGGTGACAACGGCGAGTGCGCCCGCAAGGCGATTGCGCTGCAACATCATATCTCTCCCCTGCGAGCCCGGACCTGCGTTGTTAACTTGCGAGTCGCTTCCGCGACAATCAACGACTATTTTGCGGGGCATCACAATGCGCTGCAATGCACGTGCGACATTACGTCCGTTGGCGCAGCCAATGAACGGCCGAATATTCCGCCGACAAAAATATTCCGAGCGATGTCGGATCGGCGCCGGCCCGTCCGTCCTGTGATCATCGCCACCCAAGAGGACATCGCAATGCCCCAGATGATTTTCGTCAACCTTCCCGTCACCGACCTGCCCCGTGCCACCGCCTTTTACGAGTCGATCGGCGCCAGGAAGAACGACATGTTCTGCGACGACACCGCGTCCTGCATGGTGTTCTCCGACACCATTTTCGCGATGTTGCTGACGCACGAGAAATTCAAGCAGTTCACGACGAAGACAATCGTCGACGCGAAGACCTCCAGCGAGGTCCTGATCTGCCTTTCCGCAGACAGCCGCGACGCCGTTGATGCGCTGGTCGGCAAGGCGAAGAATGCCGGCGGCACGATCGATCCGAGCCCGCAGCAGGACTACGGGTTCATGTATGGCCGCAGCTTCGAGGATCCGGACGGCCACATCTGGGAGGTGGTGTGGATGGACATGGCTGCGGCAAGCGCGGCGCAACCCGCCGCTGCCAACGCCTGACAGAGAGATCGGAGAATAACGATGTCAAAGATCGCGCCCTGCCTGTGGTTCGCCCGCGAGGCCGAAGAGGCCGCAAACTTCTATGTCTCGCTGTTGCCGGATTCGCGGGTCGACCGGGTCCAGCGCAGCCCCATCGACAACCCCTCCGGCAAGGCGGGAGACGTGCTGGTGGTCGCCTTCACCCTCGCGGGGCAGAGCTTCATCGGGCTCAACGGCGGCAAGGCGGTGCCCTACACCAACGCCGTGTCGTTCACCATCAATTGCGACGATCAGACCGAGGTCGACCGTCTCTGGGACGCGCTGATCGCCGACGGTGGCAGGCCGGTGCAATGCGGCTGGCTGAACGACCGCTGGGGCGTTCCGTGGCAGATCGTGCCGAAAGGCTTCACCGAAATGCTCGCCGACAGCAACGGCGAGGGCGCCAAGCGCGCCATGGCAGCAATGATGGGCATGGTCAAGCTCGACCTGGCGGCGCTGAAAAAGGCCTATGACGGCGGCTAGACGCCCGGCTTAAGTGCCTGATCGGGCGGCAATACCGACCCGGCCGCGAAATCGGCGGCCGGGCGGCCGGAACGTCGATTTCCGGTCCGGCTTTGCTTGACATCGAGTCGTCCGACTTCTTATATGCCGCGCGTTCGCAAGGGTGGTTTGAACCCCTGCAGACACCGTGGCGAGGTAGCTCAGCTGGTTAGAGCACGGGAATCATAATCCTGGGGTCGGGGGTTCGAGTCCCTCTCTCGCTACCAAATATCTCAGCATATTCAATGATTTGCTAAAATACCTTTCAGGCTGGCACGCGTGTCGGTCGCCGCTATGCTCTAGCTTCACCTGTGGTTGCCGCGACGATTCCGCTCTGTCATTTTCGGCTGCTCAGATCCTCTATGAGCATAACAACACTGAAAAAGACCAACGAGCGCCGAGATCTAGGGCCTGTCGTCATGTAGAGGATTAGCAAACAGCAAAAAAGCATGGTTCGTGGGTAGACGCGCATTTTCTCCGTCACAACCTTGCTCAGGGACGGACGGCACTCTGTTGCGTTACTTGCAGCGCAGCGTGGACCACATAGCGCAGCGGACCCGGTGTGATCGCATCGAGAGGCCAGCAGGTCGACAGCGCCAGGTGATATCCGTCGGCTTGAGCATCGATACCGGAGCCGTCGAACGGCACCACCGACGTTCCAGTGACGCGATAGCGAAACGTGCGGCCGTCACGGCGGGTGACGTCGATGTCGTCGCCGACGATGAGGTCACCGAGAAAACGAAAATGCGTATCGCGATGCGCGGCATACACCGCGACACCGGACTCGCCGGCGTCGGGCGTGTTCTCGACATGGCCGGGGCCGAAGGCGAGCGCCTGTCCGCTGCTGCCGGCGAGCACGATGACGCTGGCGCGCAGCCGCTTCACGTCGATACGCGCCACTGGCCAAGTGTCCGCCCAGGACCACGGCTTGACGTCCTGGCCACGCGCGAGCGTCTCCGTGAACGCCCGCTCCAGCAGGGCCTGCGCGACTAGTGCCTTGGCATGGATGTAAGCCCCCTGGCCAAACAGGATGAGCCCGAGTGCGAAGGCAATCATGACGCGCGACATGGCGTGATCCTTGAGAAAGGTGCGCGCGGTCCGGAGACCGCGCGCACCGCGGAGGGAGGCGCGCGACATCAGGTGGGGGATACCTGACGTCGGTTCAGGGCCAGCAGCATCAGGCAGAAGGCGATTAACGCCGCGCCGATGATCATTTTCAGTTCGGCATCGGTCGCGGTCCTGGGCAGCGTCACAGTGCTGGGAGAAGGCGTCACGACGGGCTGCGGACGCTTGGCTTCCGCGAACTGCGTCTTGCCGCCGTCCGTTTCGACGCGGCGTTCGCTTGGGGCCCGGAGCGGCTGCGGTTTCTCGCCGAACAGTTTGGCGTAATCCCAGCCCGCCGGCAGGTTGAGCGGCAGTTGCGCCAGTTTCAGCGGCTCGCCGTCGGGACGGCTCGGCGTCTGGTCGACGGCGATCAGACTGGTCAGCCGGGTCACCAGTTGATGCTCCAGTGCGAGCTTCAGGATGACGGCGTCGGCGTCGGCGGGCTTGATCTTCTGCAGCGTGCGGGCGACTTCGGCGTCGTCGATCATGCGGCGGGCCCAGAGCTTCGACAGGCCGTTGCCTTCGGCAGCCCCGGCCAGCGGCAGCGTGACGGTCCAGGGACGGTCGCCGACGCGGCCCTTGATCTGCACCGAGCCGGCGAGCTTGTTCAGCCTGGCGGCGAGAACCAGCGGCTCGCCGCGATAGAGATCCGGAATGATGGCCGGCGTGATGTCCGCCGTGGCTTCCGAAAACGTCGCGCTGAGCCCGGTGACAACGGGATTTTCGAGCTTGCCGAACAGGTCGCGCATGCGCTCCTCGACCTCCGCCACCGACCCGATATGGGTGAAGGTGCCGCGGCCGAGCTCGGCGGCGCGCGTCATCAGATAGGTGTTGGGTGCCGAGCCGATGCCGACCATGAACACCCGGGAGCGGCCGCGCATCGCGGTGATCGTGTCAAATAGCTGCTGTTCGTTGCCAATCGCGCCGTCGGTCAGGAACACCACCTGACGCAGCATGTTCGGCGCGTCGCCGGCTTCATCGGTCAGCGCGGCGCGCATCGCCGGAACCATTTCCGTGCCGCCGGCCGCCTGCAAGCGACCGACGAAGGCGGTGGCGTCGCCGACATGCGCGCTGTCGGCCGGGACCGGGGCGGGAAACAGCACGTCCATGGTGTGGTCGAAGCGGATCACGTTGAAACGGTCGGTCGGCTGCAGGCGGCCGAGCGCGTAGATCAGGCTGGCCTTGGCCTGCGTGATCGAGGTGCCACCCATCGATCCGGAATTGTCGATCACGAAGATCACTTCGCGCGGCATCGGCTTCTGCTCGGCCTGTTCGACCGGCGGCGTGACGAACGCCAGCAGATAGTCGGCATCCGCGACATGCTCGCGAAACAGTCCAACCGATGGCGTCTTTCCGGCTGCGGGCGTCCACGTCAGTTCGAAATCGCGGTCGGCGGGCACCAGACCATCGGCCAGCGTGATCAGACGGGTGGCACCGTCAGGGCTTTCGATATTGACGCGATGATACCGGCTCTTCACCTCGCCGAGCGGGAAGCCGGCCTGCAGATGCACCGTGATGGTGGTCGGATTGACCGGCGCATTTTGCGCGGGATCCAGCACCGGCGCCGTGATGCTGTTGCGATCGGGCACCGGATCGTTGCTGCTGCTGCCCCAGCCGCCGCCGTCGGCGCGCAGGTCGACGCTTTGCACGATCGGTGCAGGGTTGTAGCGCGGACCGACGACCAGCGGGATGCGCAGTGAGAATTCGGAACCGGACTGATGCACCGGCTCCTGGTATTCGATCTGCACCAGCACGGTTTCACCGGGGCCGATATTGGCGACGGCATTGGTGAACATGTTGGGACGCTGCTGCTCGGTGAGCGCTGCTTTCCGTCCGGCCTGTTTGGCCTGTTCGTAGACGATGCGGGCCTGCTGGCGTTCCTTGATGTCGCCGATGATGACGCGGTCGCCAATCACCATATTGAGCGTATCGACGGCGCCGCCTTGCGGCAGCGGATAGAGGTAGGTCGCTTCCACCCAATCCCTGGTCGGATTGCGAAATGTCTGGGTGATGCGGGACCGGATGGTCGGACCCGAGACTGTGACGTCGACATCGAGACCGAGCCGGGCCGCCTCGATGGTGCCGTCGTCCGTCTTGATCAGCAGCGAACCGGAACGGGCGTCGTCGGGCTGCGCCATCGGCGTGGCAGGCGTCTCGGCCGACCATGCCGGTACGTGATCGAACAGCAGCAGGCCGATACCGAGTAGCACGGCGCTCGCGGTCGCCAGCACGGTCAGCAGAATGCGCTCGACAAAATCCGGGAGGCCGGTGACGCCCGGCTCCGTGGGTTCGGCATCGTGGTGGAGATCGAGGGTGGTCATGGCGTGCGCTCCCGAAGGCATTTCCGATGCCCAATCTGTGCGGGAGTCATCGTTGTCGGACGAGCGTGATGATCGGCCTAGTTCTGCCATCGGCCGCCCGAACGTGCCGCTGCCGCGGCGGATTTGTCCGGTTTTGTGCTGGATTGTGCGTCTGCTAGAGTCGGCGTCCGAGATAGGGGTGACGATGCAGATGCCGGACAAACAGCTCTCAGACGAGCAGAGCAGGGAGATTGCCGCGACCGTTCGCGAAGAACTGGCGCGGCGTCGTATCTCGCGGCAGGCACTCGCCGAACAGGCCAAGCTCAGCATCTCCACCCTCGAGAAAGCGCTCGGCGGCAGTCGCCCGTTCACCCTTGCCACCACCGTGCGGCTTGAACAGGCGCTCGGCGTCTCGCTGCGCAAGGGCGCCGATGCGCCGGTGGCCGTGCCGGGCAACGGCCATGGCGATATCGCGCCGGATCACCTCGGCGCCTATTCGCGGCGCTCGATGCTGTGGATGGAGGGCGCTTACGTCACCCTGCGTCCGTCGTTCGGCGACAAGGACGCGATCTTCGCTTATCGTACGGAGATTGCCTGGGATGCCATCAATTCTCATTTTGAATTTCGCGAAGCCGATCGCGAGGATGCTGCCTACACCCAGTATGGCGAGGTCTCGGTGCCGAACCAGTCCGGTCATATCTATCTGATCACCAACCGGCACGGTCAGGTGCGCCTGATCACCATCTCACGGCCAACCATCGCCGGCGAGATGTACGGCATCATCACCACATTGCTGGCGGGCAGAGGCTCACTGCTGACGCCGATTGCGGCGCCGATTGCCTATGTGCCGATGGCCCGGATCGCATCTCCGACCTTTGGGCGCGTGCTGGCTGGGGATGCCAATTACCAACTCTATAAATCGCATCTGCAGAAGATTACCGACGAGCCGTTCGCGGTGTTCTTGCCGGGCTGAATGCGGACGAGCTCCGCAGTCGAAAGGTGGCGTTAGTCAGCCAGACTATAATCATCGCCATTTCGCCTGCCTTGTCGGCCAGCGCGCCCCACAGCGCGCAAAATATCTCACGGCGCGCCCTATACCCCGGAACACAGGCATCATAATCTTGGTGTCGGGGCTCGAGTCCCTCTCCTCGCTACCAATCATTTCAAAGACTTGTGGTGCACTTCCGGGCCCGAGACGATCGCGCCGCCGGAGAGCCACTACTGCCTTCCCTGCTTTGCAAGACTGCATCCAAGGCTTCTTGCAGCCTATGCTGGAATTGTCGCCGATCGACGGTTTGCGCATCGCGCGACCGCTCTGATGCAGTCCAGCTTGTCCTCGGAGCGTGCACAACCGCCGCTCCGCGGAACAGGATTGGGATGCCCCGATGACGATCAGGCGGTGGCGTAGCGGCTGATCGCCAGCGCCTTGACGTCAATCTCGGGCTCCTTGCCGGCGATCTGGTCGGCGAGGACGCGCGCGGTCCCGCAGGCCATGGTCCAGCCCAGCGTGCCGTGGCCGGTATTGAGGTGGAGATTGGCCAGATGCGTTGGCCCCACGATGGGCGGGCCGTCGGGCGTCATCGGCCGCAGTCCGCTCCAGAACGTGGACTGTGAGAGATCGCCGGCCTGGGGAAACAGGTCGGTGAATGACTTGTCGAGCGGCCGCCGTCGCGCCAGCGGTTGCGTCGGATTGTAATCGCCGACCTCGGCAGTGCCACCCACACGAATGCGATCGCCCAGGCGCGTGATGGCCACCTTGTAGCTTTCGTCCATGATCGTCGATTGCGGCGCGACGGATGCATCGCCGATGGGAACGGTGATGGAGTAGCCCTTCACCGGATACACCGGCGCCTTGATGCCGAGCGGCCTGAGCAACATCGGTGAGAAGCTGCCCATGGCCATCACATAGCGATCGGCAGAGAACACGCCCTTGTCGGTGGCGACGTGCACGATGCGGTCGCCTTCGACGTTCAGCGCCGAAATGGTCGTGCCGTAGACGAAGCGAACACCGAGTCCGGCCGCGATCTTCTCCAGCCGTTGCGTGAACAGATGGCAGTCGCCGGTTTCGTCGTCGGGCAGACGCAGCCCGCCCACGAACCTGTGCTGGACCGCAGCAAGGCCGGGCTCGACGCGCACGCAGCCGGCGCGATCGAGCACCTCGTAGGGCACGTTGTACTGCTTGAGAACATCGATATCGCCGCCGGTGGCATCGAGCTGCGACTGCTTGCGGAACAGCTGAAGCGTGCCCTGGCTGCGCTCGTCATAGGCGATGCCGGTTTCGGCGCGCAGCTCCCGCAGCAGATCGCGGCTGTATTCGGCGACACCGACCATGCGCGACTTGTTGAGCGCGTAGCGTGCCGATGTGCAATTGCGGAGCATCTGCAGCATCCAGCGCCACATGGCGGGATCGGCCTGCGGCCGGACCACAAGCGGGCCGTAGCGATCGAACATCCAGCCGATAGCCTTGGCCGGCACGCTTGGACCCGCCCATGGCGACGCGTAGCCTGGCGAAACTTCTCCGGCGTTGCCGAAGCTGGTTTCCAGGCCGGGGCCGGGCTGGCGATCCAGCACTGTGACCTCGAAGCCGGCCTTTGCCAGATAATACGACGTGGTGACGCCGATCACGCCGGCGCCGAGAACCAGAACCTTCATTGCAATACGTCTCCAGATGGACCAGCCGGCCGCTTGTCTTTGTCGTCGATGTAAATTCGTTGATAACGCTGGCCGAGACCGGTCAGGATTTCGTAGCCGATCGTGCCGGCCGCCAAGGCGAGATCGTCGATCGATTGATGATGACCGATCACTTCGATCTCGGAGCCTCGCGTCAGCGCATCAGGTGGCAGGTCGCCGAGATCGACCGTCAGCGAATCCATCGACACGCGCCCGGCGACGGGAAGTCGCCGCCCCCGGAAGTACAGCGCGCCGCCACGGCCCAGCGCACGGTGCAATCCGTCGGCATAGCCGATCGCCAGCGTCGCCAGCCGCGTCGGCTGAGCAGCGCGAAAGTCCCAGCCGTAGCCCACATGGGCGTCAATGCCGACGTCACGGATCTGCACGACCCGCGCGGTCAATCCCACCACCGCTGCCATGGGATTGGACCGCATCGGCAACGGATTGATGCCGTAGAGTGCCGCACCTGGCCGGACCAGATGCTGGCGAAACGCAGGACCAAGAAAAATGCCGGACGAGTTCGCAAGCGACCGCTGCGCCTGCGGGAAATGCCGGACGATCGCTTCGAACTGCGCCAGCCGATGGGCATTCGCCGGATGCGCCGGCGTGTCCGCGCAGGCCAGATGGCTCATGACGAGCTGAACATCGATGCCCGCCGCTGCCGCGCCGCCGGCGGCGGTCCACTGTGCGACGTCGCCTGCCGACATGCCAAGCCGCGACATCCCGCTATCGACCTGGACTACGGAGCCCAATGCCCGGCCCAGCTTGCGCGCACAGGCGGACCATGCATCGACCTGCTCGCGGGAATTGAGCACCGGGACGAGGCCGACTGCGGCGCAGTCGCCCTCCCCGCCGACCGGCAGGCCGTTGAGGACATAGATCGCGGTGCGGGGCGGAAGGTACTGTCTCAGATCGAGGCCTTCATCGAGATGCGCGACGAAGAATGCTCTGCAGCCGGCCCGGTGCAGCGCCGGCGCGACGCGTCGGGCTCCAAGGCCATAGGCGTCGGCCTTGACGACGCCGGCGCAAACCACGTCGGGTCCAACCGTGTCGGCAAGCCGCCGATAATTGCTCCCGAGCGCCACCAGATCGACCGTCAGCGTGGCACTGGCGTGTTGCCCGAATTCTCTCACCGCTGCGTCAGCCAACAATCTGCCCCCTAGTCCGGAAACCGGGATCATTGTCGCATTTTGCCAGTGAGGCTTTACGCCGATTTTGGGGTTCGATAAGGTCAAATACGGCGAAATTCGGCGGAAACTGGTTCTTCATTAGTGAATTTACGAGGTATTGGCAGTGGCTGAGCAATTGGATTCGTTCGACCGCAAGATCCTGCGCGAGCTGGTCCAGGACGCCCGGATCAGCCAGCTCGTGCTGGCCGAACGTGTCGGGCTGTCGCCGACGGCCTGCACCCGGCGCGTCCATCAGATGGAGAAGCGGAACATCATCAAGGGCTATGCCGCAGACATCGACGCCGACGAACTCGGCTTCACCATGACCGTGCACGTTCACATCACGCTGGACCGGCAAAGCGAAGACGCCCTGTCCGCCTTCGAACGCGAGATCGCGAAATGTCCGGATGTCGTGTCGTGCTACCTGATGTCAGGCAATGACGACTATCTGGTCCACGTCCAGGCCCGCGACATGCAGGACTACGAGCGGATCCACAAACAGCATCTGTCGCGGATGCCCGGCGTCGCGCGGCTGCAATCCAGCTTTGCGATGCGCAGTATCGTCCGGCGCAGTATCTCACCTGCCGCGCTGAATGGCTGATCCGACGCCTTCGATCAGGCCGACACGCACTTACCAAAGTGTCTGCCGTGCCCGTTCCGGCCACGCCTTGTCGTAGTCCACGCCGCCGACGCGGTTGTCGCTCATCCCGGCAAGGATCTCGCCCGGCGTCGGCAGCGACGCCGGATCGACCCGACTGTCGGGATTCCACAGCGCGGAGCGCACGATCGCCCGCGCGCACTGGAAGTAGATCTCCTCCACCCGCATCACCACCACCGTGCGCGGCGCCTTACGGTCCACCTCGAACGACGCCAGCAGATCCGGATCCGCCGAGACGTGGGCATGGCCGTTGACGCGCAGCGTGGTGCCGGCGCCGGGAATCAGGAACAGCAGCGCCACCCGGGAATCCCTGACGATGTTGCGCAGCGAATCGACGCGATTGTTGCCGCGACGATCGGGCAGCATCAGGGTCCTGTCGTCATGCACCCGCACGAAGCCCGGCAGGTCGCCGCGCGGCGAGCAATCCAGCCCTTCCGGCCCCATGGTCGCCAGCGCGGCGAAGGGCGAGGCTTCGATCAGGCGGCGATAGGATGGCGTGACCCAGTCGGCGACCTTGGCGGTGGTGGCTTCGCCGATTTTGTCGAATGAACCGTAGATCTGCTCGAGCTGTTCGATCGTCGCGATCACCGTCATGTTGGATCTCCTGCCTCCAGACACCTGTCGCGCATCCGCGCCGAGGTCGTCATTCGCCCCTGATGATGCGGACCAGTTCGCCCGCATGGTCTTCCGCGCGGCCGACATTGTTGATGGTGAGATCGGGCACGAAGTTCCGCGTCACCTCGCGGCCAAGCCGCGCGGCCGGCGCGCCGTCGCTGCCACGGTTGCGCGCCGCCAGACGCGCCGCCAGAACATCCGCGGGCGCGGTGATCAGCACCACGACGACCTCGGCATAGGCAGCGCGCAAGGCATCGATCACCGTGCGCGAGACGTTGGCGACCACCGTGCGACCAGCCATGATGTCGTCATCGATGGCGCTGGACAGCGCGTAATGGTGACCGTGCGCCTCCCAGTGGATGGCGAACAATCCATCGGCGACTGCGCGCCGAAACGCGTCCGGCGTCGCCTGCGCATTGTCCTCGAACGCCGAGGCTTCGCGGGTCACCACACGTCGCGCGAACACGACCGTGTTGTCGGTGCGGCAGGCGGCGCGCGCGAGATCGATCAGCGTGTCCTTGCCGGCGCCGGAGGGCCCGACCACCAGTACCAGCCGGCCCGGCCCGATCTTCGCCGCGTCCGCTTCGGATATCGTGGCCGTGTCGGTCATGCGACCCGATGCCCTTCGCGCCAGACGCTGCGCACCACCGGAATGTCGCGCGCGACATGGACGCGGATCAGGTCGGCGCGCTTGCCCACGGCGATCTCGCCACGATCCGGCAGATCGACCGCCTCGGCAGGCCGCTTGGTGACGGTGCGAACCGCGGCGGCGAGATCAATGCCGGGCACGCGCACCGGCAACTGCAACGCGGCCATCAGCAGGCTGGATGGGATGTAGTCCGACGACAGGATGTCGAGCAGTCCCTCGCGTGCCAGATCCACCGCGGCGATGTTGCCGGAATGCGAGCCGTTGCGCACCACGTTCGGCGCGCCCATCAGGATGCCGATGCCGGCCTCGTGCAGGCCGCGCGCGGCCTCCAGCGTGGTCGGGAATTCTGCCACCGAGACACGGTCGCGGATCGCGTCGGCCACGTTCTCCTCGGTAGTGTCGTCATGGCTGGCCAGCGGGATGCTGTGGCTCTGCGCCAGTGCCACGATGTCGCGCAGATTGTCGGCGGCGTAGAGCCGCTGATATTCGAAGCGCTGGGCGAATAACTCGTCGAGCTCGGCGTCGGTCTTGCCTGCGCCTTTGCCGCGATAATAGGTGCGCAGCTTGGCTTCGTCGCGGAACTGGCGCTGGCCCGGCGTATGGTCCATCAGCGACATCAATCGCACGTCGGGGCGGCCGACCATCTCCTTGGCCTCATCGACCACGCTTGGCATCGGAATTTCGCAGCGCAGATGCAGGAAGTGATCTGCGCGCAGGATGCCGGCATCGCGCGCCGCAGAAATCGCATCCGCCAGCAGGCCGGCATGGCCATCGGCTTCCTCGGCTCCCTTCTCGCGCCACACCCGCAGCGAATCCAGCACGGTGGTGATGCCCGACGTCGCCAGTTGCGCATCATAGGAGACGACGGCGGCGACGGGATCCCAGAACACTTTCGGTCGCGGCACGAAATGCATTTCGAGATGGTCGGTGTGCAGTTCGATCAGGCCGGGCATGATCAGGTCGCCGCGCGCATCGTCGGCGCCAGCGGGCGCGTCGCCCTCGCCGAATTCGGCGATCTTGCCATCGGCGAAGGCAATCCAGCCCTGCTCGATGACGCGATCGGCGAGCACGATGCGGGCGTTGCCGATGACGGTCTCTGTCTGTGTCGTCTTCATGGTCTTCTTTCTCAGGCAGCGGCGAACGATGTCACATCGACCAGCCGGTCGGCAATCAATTGGCGGACGTCGTCGTCATGGACGATGGCGACCATGGCGACGCCGGCGCGTTTCTTCTCGGCGACCAGTTCGACCACGACGGCCCGGTTGGCGGCGTCCAGCGACGCCGTCGGCTCGTCGAGCAGCAGGATCGGCAGGTCGGAGATGAAGCCGCGCGCGATGTTGACGCGCTGCTGCTCGCCGCCGGAGAAGGTCGAGGGCGGCAGCTTCCACAGCCGCTCGGGAATGTTGAGCCGCCGCAGCAGCGCGCCGGCTTTGGCCTGCGCCTCGTCGCGCGCCACGCCATTGGCGAGCAGCGGCTCGGCGACCACGTCGAGCGCAGCGACGCGCGGCACCGCGCGCAGGAACTGGCTGACATAACCGATGGTGTGGCGGCGCACGCCCAGGATCTGGCGCGGCTCGGCCGTGGCGATGTCGATGGATGCGCCCTGATGCTGCACGCCGATCACGCCGCCGTCGCAGCGATAGTTGCCGAAGATCATCTTCAGGATCGACGACTTTCCGGCGCCGGACGGGCCAGACAGCACCACGCATTCGCCGGCCGAGACATGAAACGACACGCCACGCACCACCGGCAGGCGAATGCCGTCCTGCAGGTGCATCACAAAGGTCTTTTCGGCGTTGCGGATATCGATCATCGGAATCATCTGGACCTCACGCCGGCAGGATCGAGGAAACGAGCAGTTGTGTATAGGGCTGATGCGGATCGTCGAGCACTTGGTCGGTCAGACCGGTCTCGATGACCCGTCCGCCCTGCATCACCATCACCCGGTGCGACAGCAGCCGCGCTACCGCGAGATCGTGGGTCACGACGATGGCGGCGAGGCCGAGTTCGCTGACCAGGGTGCGCATCATGTCCAGCAGGCGCGCCTGCACGGAGACGTCGAGTCCCCCGGTCGGCTCGTCCATGAACACCAGCCGCGGCTCGGTCACGAGGTTGCGGGCGATCTGCAGCCGCTGCCGCATGCCGCCGGAATAGGTTTTCGGCGCGTCGTCGATGCGGTCGGTGGAAATCTCCACGCGCTCCAGCCAGGATGCGGCCGTCTGCCGGATCTTGCCGTAATGGTTGTGACCGACCGCCATCAGCCGTTCGCCGACATTGGCGCCGGCGGAGACGCCCATGCGCAGGCCCATGGCCGCATCCTGATGCACGAAACCCCAGTCGGTGCGGAACAGGAAGCGACGTTCGGCCTCGCCGAGCGCCGCGAGATCGCGCAGCACGCCGTCGCGCATGCGGTACGACACGCTGCCGGCATTGGGCGCCATCTGCGCCGACAGGAGTTGCAGCAGCGTCGACTTGCCCGAGCCGGACTCGCCGACGATCGCCAGCACTTCGCCCGGATACAGCGAAAACGACACGTCGCGGCAGGCCTGCAGCCGGCCGAAGGATTTGGACAGGCCGTCGGCGACCAGCAGCGTCTGGTCGTCGTCGCGCGGCGGCTTGGCGATCTCAAACATGGGCTTTCTCCCCGGGCAGATCCGCATTCTCGCTGCCGCGATGGCCTTCGGCTTGGCGGGTCTCGCAGAAGTCGGTGTCGGAACAGACGAACATGCGGCCGCCCTTGTCGTCGGTGACGATCTCGTCGAGATAGGAATCGTCGGCGCCGCACAATGCGCAAGGCGCGTCGTGACGATAGCGCGTGAACGGATGGTCCTCGAAATCGAGCGACACCACCGAGGTATGCGGCGGGACGGCGTAGATGCGCTTCTCGCGGCCGGCGCCAAACAATTGCAGCGCCGGGCAGTTGTCCATCTTCGGGTTGTCGAATTTCGGCGTCGGCGACGGGTCCATCACATAACGCGCATTGACCTTGACCGGATAGGCATAGGCGGTGGCGATGTGACCGAAGCGCGCGATGTCCTCGTACAGCTTGACGTGCATCAGGCCGTATTCTTCCAGCGCGTGCATGCGCCGCGTCTCGGTCTCGCGCGGCTCGAGATAGCGCAGCGGCTCCGGAATCGGCACCTGATAGACCAGCACCTGTTTCTCATGCAGCGGCGCTTCCGGAATACGGTGCCGGGTCTGGATCACCGTCGCATCGATGGTGCTGGTGGTGGTCGCGACGCCCGCGGTCTTCTCGAAGAATTTTCGGATCGAGATCGCATTGGTGGTGTCGTCGGAGCCCTGGTCGATCACCTTGAGCCGGTCGTCCGGCCCGAGGATTGCCGCGGTCACCTGCACGCCGCCGGTGCCCCAGCCATAGGGCATCGGCATTTCGCGAGACGCGAACGGCACCTGATAGCCGGGGATGGCGATCGCCTTGAGGATGGCGCGGCGGATCATCCGCTTGGTCTGCTCGTCCAGATAGGCAAAATTGTATGTCGGCGCGTTCATTCCGCGGCCTCCTTCATGGCGTCTGGCGCGGCATTGGCCTGTTCGAATTCCTTGCGCAGCTTGCGCAGCAGGCCGAGTTCGGACTGGAAGTCGACGTAGTGCGGCAGCTTGAGATGTTCGACGAAGCCGGTGGCCTGCACATTGTCGGAATGCGACATCACGAATTCCTCGTCCTGCGCCGGCGCGCCGACGTCCTCGCCGAGTTCGCGGGCGCGCAGCGCACGGTCCACCAGCGCCATCGACATGGTCTTGCGTTCGGACTGACCGAAGGCGAGGCCATAGCCGCGGGTGAAGCAAGGCGCCTGGGTATCGGAGCCCTTGAACTGGGTGACCATCTGGCATTCGGTCACGGTGATGGCACCGAGCGGCACCACGAAGCCGGCATCCTCCGCCATGAACTCGACCTCGACCTCGCCGAGCCGGATCTCGCCGACGAAGGGATGGTTGCGGCCATAGCCGCGCTGGGTGGAATAGCCCATGGCCAGCAGAAAACCCTCGTCGGCCCGCGCCAGATTCTGCAGCCGCAAATCGCGCTCGGCGGGAAACTTCAGGGCGTCTCGGGTGAGATCACCGACCGGCGCGTCCAGCTCGGCCTGCTGCGAGGCTTCGATCAATCCGTCGCGACCGAGGATGTCGGTCACCCGCGGCATGGCCACCGGCGCCTCGTCCGCGGCTGCCGGCGCTTCCGGCGCTTCCGGCGCGGCAGATGTGCCGAGCAGCGACGGATCGAGCAGGCGATGGGTGTAGTCGAAGGTCGGGCCGAGGATCTGGCCGCCGGGAATGTCCTTGAAGGTCGCCGAGACCCGCCGCCGCACCTGCATCTGCCCGGTGTCCACCGGCTCGCTGGCGCCGAAGCGCGGCAGCGTGGCGCGGAAGGCGCGCAGCAGGAAGATCGCCTCGATCATGTCGCCGCGCGCCTGCTTGATGGCCAGCGCCGCCAGCTCGCGATCATACAGCGAACCTTCGGTCATGACGCGATCGACGCCAAGGCTGAGCTGTTCGGAGATCTGGTCCAGCGACACTTCCGGCACATCACGATCGCCGCGGCGCTCATGGGCCAGCAGACGGTGTGCGTTCTCGATGGCGCGTTCGCCACCCTTGACGG
Source organism: Rhodopseudomonas sp. RCAM05734 (assembly GCF_052658035.1). Classification (NCBI taxonomy): domain Bacteria; kingdom Pseudomonadati; phylum Pseudomonadota; class Alphaproteobacteria; order Hyphomicrobiales; family Nitrobacteraceae; genus Rhodopseudomonas; species Rhodopseudomonas sp. RCAM05734. Next base: position 127,103 of record NZ_CP199742.1, read on the forward strand.
CTACATACATGGTCAGCCCTCCTTCGCGACAAGGCGCGTGGTGCGCGGGATCGCGACGATGGCGTCGTCAGCCACCAGAATGAGGTCGACGCCGCGCGGAAACAGCGTGTGATTGACGGCCAGTTGCTCGAGCAAATCGGGAACGCCGATCGTCGCGCGGAGCAGCGTCGTGCCGTCGATGCCGGGACCGGACAGCTCGATGGCCGACCCATGCGTCAGGCTCTCCACCTGCACGATCAGCGTGGTCGAGCGATCGGGATATTCGCCACTGCCAAGCGCGAAGCAATCGAGCCCCTGCAACAGGGCGGGATTTCCAATCACGGCAAAATCCGCGATGCCGGAATCGGCGACCATCGGCGCGCTGCAATGAAACCTGATCCATTTGCCGGCGTCGGGGGCCGTCGCCATCGCGGCGTCGAGCCAGACCGGGGTATCCTGATCGAACAGCGTCAGCGCAATCGCCGCGGTCCCGCGCATCATCGGGCTGGGCACGCCGGAGGGTGCCGCGATGCGCTGCACGCTGCCGGGCCGCGCCATGGCGTCCATCACCGAGCGGAAGGTCGATTGCGCCGACAGAACCTTGTTGGCGAATCCCGCCGGCATTTCTGCAACCGTTGTCATGATCAGCTCTCCCCGCGTACCAGCGTGTAGAAATCGACCCGCGTCGCCGCGGTCTCGGCCGTCTTGCGACGACGCTCGGCATCGATCCGCGCGCGCAACGGCGCGAGAACCTGTGCCTCGATGGCCGCGGCATGGTCGGCCGTCTGGATCAGCGCGTCACACAGGGCAATCAGCCCTGCCTTGTCGCGATCCCGACCGAGCGTGTAGCCGATCCCGACCTCGCCGCTGGCGAGCCGCACCGCTGCGCGCGATACCGTGGCCTCGCCGAGATTGAAGGGGGCGCCGTCGCCGCCGGCACGGCCGCGCAACATCACCAGCCCGTTTTCCGGCTCGCGCAGGTTTTCATGGGCAGGGACGGCAATGCCGACCAGATGCCCGGCGATATCGTCGGCCGCGACGTGAGCGAGCACGGCCATGGCGGCCTGCCGCCGCGTCGTGAGATCGTCTGTGTCGGCGCTGGTCATGGGGTCCGATTGCCTGCGTGAAGTTGTCTATGTTAATAGACAACTTCATACGGAGATGCCATGACCTTTTCATGACATCTGCACTTTTTTCTGGCGTCGGACGCAGCGCTGCGTGTAGATCGCCAACATGAGCATGCAGGACACAGGCGTGGCGCTGTGGCGGCAGGTCGCCGACGGTATCGAGCGCGGCATCGCCGACGGCACCTACGCATCCGGCGACAAGCTGCCGGGCGAAACCGAAATCGCGGAGATTTACCGCGTCAACCGCCACACCGTGCGCCGCGCGCTGGCGACGCTGGCGGAACGCGGATTTGTGCGCGCCGAGCGCGGCAGCGGCACCTATGTGGAAGCGCCGAAGCTGACCTATCCGCTGCGTTCGCGCACGCGGTTTTCGGAGATCGTCGGCGCCGGCGGTCGCGAGCCGGACGGCCGGCTGATCGAATCCGGCACCGAACCGGCAACGCGGGACATCGCCAAACAGCTTCGCCTGAAGACCGGCGCGCCGCTGGTGCGGATCGAGGCGCTGCGGTTTGCCGACAAGACGCCGATCTGCATCGGCACCACCTGGTTTCCCGCCGACCGCTTTGCCGACGCCGCAGCGGTCTACGAGCGCCTGAACTCCACCACAAAATTACTGGCGCATTACGGCATCACGGACTACCGCCGGCTGTCGACCCGTATCACCGCGGCCATCGCCAATGCCACCGATGCGGCACGTCTCGACATCGCGCTGGGCCGCCCGGTGCTGATCGTCGACAGCACCGACGTTGGCATCGACGGCACACCGCTGAAGTTCTCACGCTCGCGCTTCGTCGCCGAGCGCGTCGAGTTCGTTGTGGAAAACGGGTAGTTCTATCTCGTGCCCCGGATGCTGCGCAACGCGTCGCACTTGCGACGTGGTGCGCTGCTGATCCGGGGCCTTGGTACACCTGAAGAAACCTGGATCCCGGATCTGCGCAGCGGCATGAAGAATGCCGCAGCGCGTCCGGGACACGCGACTGCCGTCACGCCACAGCCCGTCGCCCGATGATGGCGAAGCGCAGCCGGCTCGATATGAAGTCGATGGCAGCCACCGCCACCAGGATCATCAGGATCAGGAACGACACGTTCTGCCATTCCAGCGTGCGGATCTGCTCCGCCAGTTGCAAGCCGATGCCGCCGGCGCCGACGATGCCGATGATGGTCGCCGAGCGGGTATTGGATTCGATGAAGTACAGCACCTGGCCCGCGATCACCGGCAGCACCTGCGGCAGCAGACCGAAGCGGATCTCGTGCAGGGCATTGCCGCCGGAGGCACGGACGCCCTCGACCTGCTTTTTGTCGGCGCCCTCGATCGCCTCGGAGAACAGTTTGCCGAATGCGCCGAAGTCCGACACCGCAATCGCCAGCACCCCGGCGAACGGGCCGAGGCCCACGACATTGATCCAGACCAGCGCCCAGATCAGCGTATCGACGCCGCGGATCGTATCGAGGAAGCGACGGATCGGCGACCGGAAGATCGCCGACGGCACGATGTTGCGCGCCGCCAGCAGGCTGACCGGCAGAGCGAAGAGCGCCGCGAGGACCGTGCCGAGCAAGGCAATGGACAAGGTCTCACCCATCGCCGCCAGATAGGTCGGCAGCGACGATCCGGGATTGGGCGGGAACATCATCAGGGTGATCCAGACCAGCTGATGCAACCCCGCCAGCATTCGTGCCGGCGAGAATTCCAGCAGGTAGAGACCGACCACAAGCAGCGCCGCCGCCCCCAGCAGAAGCAGCGGCGCCGCGAGACGCGACGACAGCGGCCGGAAGAAGATCGCCGGATAGCGGGCGCGCAGGCCTGCCAGATCGGGATGGTCGTTGGGCTCGGATGACATGGTCATTTGCGCCCGTCCTGGCCGAACAATCGCTGGCGCGCCCAGCCGGTGCCGATATCGATGACGAAGACGGTGAGAATGATCAGCACCAGAATCGCGCTGACATCCGAATAGTAGAACTTGCGGATCGCGACGATGAGTTCCTGGCCGATGCCGCCGGCGCCGACAAACCCCATCACCGAGGCGCCGCGCACATTGATCTCGAAGCGCAGCAGCGAATAGCTGGCAAAGCCCGCGGTGACCTGCGGCAGCACGGCGAAGCGCATGCAGGCGACCCAGCCCCCGCCGGTCGCGCGCACGCCTTCCACCGGCTTCATGTCGATGTTCTCGACCATCTCGGAATATTGCTTGCCGAGCGCGCCGACGCAGTGGATCGCGATGGCCAGCACGCCGGCCATCGGACCGAGACCGAAGGCGATGACGAAGATCAGCGCGAACACGATATCCGGCACGGTGCGGCAGAATTCCATGAAGCGCCGCACCACGAAACGCAGCCAGACCGACGGCGAGGTATTCTCCGCCGCCACGAAGCTCAGCCCGAAACCGAGGATCGCACCGCTCAACGTCCCGACATAGCTGATCAGGATGGTTTCGCCGAGCAGCCACAGCCATTTGTTCCAGCCCCAGAACCATTCGGGGACGTCGGTCCACACCCGCGCGCCGCTTTCCAGCGTCAGAATGCGATCGAAATAGCTGACGAAGTTGCCGATATAGGTGAACAGCGTACGCAGATTGACTTCTGCACCGACGCTGGCCGCGAACAGCGCTGCTGCGAAGACGGCCGCGGCGACCGCCATACGCATCCGCTTGCGCGCCACCGCCTTGCGGTAGGCATCGTTCAAGGCAGCGAGCTGCGGGCCCGGCAGGATGGAAACGGCGGCGGACATGTCTGGCGGATCTCAGCGAATCTCAAAAAATATGGAGCCGGGTCAAAAGGACCCGGCTCCGTTCATATGCCTGACGATCAGGACGCCTTCTTCTTGCGCAGGTTGTCGACGAACTTGATCAGCTCGACCGTTGCATCCCAATCCTTGGTGGTGGCGGGATGGAAGCCCTTCTTCTGGCCATCCGAGAGCTTGTCGAAGGCGGCCTTGTCCTTGGTCGGCGCGTCCATGAAAGCCTTGGCGATCGCCGCCTTCAGGTCGTCCGGCAGGTCCGAGCTGTAGGCATAGGGACCGTTGATGATCGGCGCCGACTTGTGGATGATGCGGAAGTCTTCCTTCTTCATCGCCGAACCGTCGCTGTTCTTCAGCATGCCCTTGGTGAGCATCTGCTGCAGCGTCGAGTCGTTGTCGTTGGTCCACTGGTTGGCGGCGACATCGACGGTGCCCTGCGACAGCGCCAGCAGCGCGTTCTCGTGGCTGCCGGTGAACACCACCTTGCTGAAATAGGTGTCGGCATCGGAGATGCCCATCTTGTCGAGCTCGAAGCGCGGCACGTTGTTGCCCGAAGTCGAGTTGGGATCGACCAGGCCGAGGTTCTTGCCCTTCAGATTGTCGACGGTCTTGTAGGGGCTGCTCGCCTTGACGAAGAACACCGAGTAGTAGCCGGTCGAGCCGTCGATGTTGATGTCATTGGCGAAGGCGTCGGTCTTGACGCCGGTGAGGCGCGCACGCGCGAACGAGGCCGAACCGTAGCTCGCGAGCTGGATGTTGCCGGAGCGCTGGCCCTCGATCACCGCAGCATAATCGTTGGCGATGCGCAGATTGACCTTCACGCCCAGTTCCTTGGACAGGTAAGCGGCGAACGGCGACCAGCGCTCGGTCACGCCGGAAGCATTCTCGGCGGGAACCACTGCAAAGGTGAGTTCCGGATATTTGGTCTTCCAGTCCTGCGCCGAAGCGGCGGAGACAGTGAGGGCCAGCGCCGCGGCGCTGAGCAAAATCGTGCGACGATTGATCATCGGATCACCTGTTTTTGTCATGGTGGGAAGAGCGGCTGCGCGACTGCAGGCCGCCCACGTACGAAACGTCTTGCTCAAGCCACGGCGGCCGTGCCGAAGGCCGGAATTCTTGTGTCGGCGGGAACGTGCCCCGACGCCGTGCCCATCACCTCGTCGGCCTCGAGATCGTACAGCTCGCGCGCGACGTGCTCGGTCAGCGCCGCGGGCGCGCCGTCGAACACCACGCGGCCGGCCGACATGCCGATCAGCCGGTCGCAATAGCTGCGCGCCAGATCCAGCGAGTGCAGGTTGACGATCACGGTGATGCCGAAATGCTTGTTGATGCGCAGCAGCGCATCCATCACGATGCGGGTGTTGCGCGGATCCAATGAGGCGATCGGCTCGTCGGCGAGGATGATGTCGGGGTCCTGCACCAACGCGCGGGCGATCGCCACGCGCTGCTGCTGGCCGCCGGACAATTGATCGGCGCGCTGCGATGCCGGCTGCGCCATGTCGAACTGCTCCAGCGCCGACATCGCCAGTGCGCGATCCTTCTCGGACCAGATCTGGGTCAGCGAGCGCCATGACGGCGTCGCCGCAAGGCGGCCCATCAGCACGTTGGTCAGCACGTCGAGCCGACCGACCAGGTTGAACTGCTGGAAGATCATCGCCGAACGCGCGCGCCACTGCCGCAATTCCTTGCCGCGAAGCGCCGTGACGTTCTCGCCCTCATAGAGGATGCGGCCTTCGGTGGAATCCGCGAGCCGGTTGATCATCCGCAGCAGCGTCGACTTGCCGGCGCCGGAGCGGCCGATCACGCCGACGAAGCTCCCGGGCGGAATGGAGAACGACGCGTTGTCCACGGCTGCCTTGGTGCCGAACCGGCACGTCAACCCTTCCACCACCAGCATGCGAAACTCCAGTCATCATCGATGACACACCGCTAACGCCTGCCCTTTACAGTGATGTGACACGCGCCCGGAACTGCACAGGTCGACGCGTCGCAAACGCCGGGATATCTGTGCGGCCGTCACGCACGCGTCATGACGCCGTCACGGAAGCGATTGAAGAGGAGCGCAGGCGGAGGCGCAACGCAGCCGTGATCCACGGGACTTCTCATGGCCGGCAAGATGCTTTCAACCGAACCCTTCGTCGATCCCAGCGCCACGTTGCGCGATGTCAGCATCGGCGCCTATTGCGAGGTCGGAGCCCGCACCATCCTGCAGGAAGTCGCGCTCGGCGATTACTCCTACGTCGTGAACGATTCCCAGATCACCTACACCACGATCGGAAAGTTCTGCTCGATCGCGGCGATGACCCGGATCAATCCCGGCAATCATCCGATGCACCGCGCGACCCAGTCGCACTTCACCTATCGCTCCAGCGCCTACTTTGCCGGCGAGAGCGACGACGCCGATTTCTTCAACTGGCGACGTTCGCATCACGTGACCATCGGCCACGACGTCTGGATCGGCCACGGTGCAGTCATCCTGCCCGGCCGCAACATCGGCACCGGCGCGGTGATCGCCGCCGGCGCCATCGTCACCAAGGACGTGCCCCCCTACAGCATCGTCGGCGGCAATCCTGCCCGCACCATCCGCCCGCGCTTCGCCGACGGCATTGCCGAGCGGCTCGTCGCACTGGCGTGGTGGGACTGGGACCACGAAACGCTGCGCCAGGCCTTGCCGGACTTCCGCCACCTTGCCGTGGAGGATTTTGTCGGCAAATATGAAGCTCAATCCTCGCCCACCCTATCGCTTCCTGCAGAGCAACTGATATCCACATGATCGACATCCTCATTGAAGGCGGCCGCACGCTCGTCGACGGCGAGATCGCCGAGACCTCGCTGCAGGTCGCAGGCAGCGACATTGCGTCCGTCGACTCCCATTCCGGCCGCGCCGCGCTCACCATCGATGCCGCCGACCTGCTGGTGCTGCCGGGGATCGTCGACATTCACGGCGATGCCTTCGAGCGCCAGATGATGCCGCGCCCGGGCGTCGACTTCCCCATCGACGTGGCGCTGATCGACAGCGACCGCCAGGTGATCGCCAATGGCATCACCACCGTATTCCATGGCACGACCTGCTCGTGGGAACCGGGCCTGCGCAGCATCGACAATGCGCGCGGCCTGCTCGAGGCCATCGAGGCGCTGAGGCCGCAGCTTGCCGCCGACACGCGCTTTCACCTGCGGCAGGAGACCTACAACCTCGACGCCGAGGACGAGATCAAGGCGTGGCTCGCCGACGGCCGCATCGACCTGCTGGCGTTCAACGACCACATCACCACCGCCGTGCACAATCCGAAGAAGCCGGAAAAGCGCATCCGCATGGCGGAGCGCACCGGGCTGAGTTTCGAGGCGTTCGATCAGTTGGTGGAGCGCACCATCTCCCGTGCCGATCAGGTGCCGGGCTCGATCGCACGGCTGGCACAGGCGGCAGGCACAGCAGGCGTAGCGACCTTGTCCCACGACGATGCGACCCCGGCGATGCGCAACGAATTCCGCGACCTCGGCGTCACGATCGCCGAATTCCCGATCAACGTCGAGACCGCCAAGGCCGCCGCTGCGGCCGGCGACTTCATCGTGTCCGGCGCGCCCAACGTGGTGCGCGGCGGCAGCCATACCGGCTGGACCAAGGCATCCGACATGATCGCCCAGGGCCTGTGCTCCGTGCTGGCGTCCGACTATTATTATCCGGCGCAGTTGCTGGCGGCGTTCCGCCTGGTGGCCGACGGCATCTTGCCGCTGCCGCAGGCCTGGGCGCTTGTGTCGTCAGCGCCGGCGCAAGCGGCCGGTCTCACCGACCGCGGCACGCTCCAGGCCGGCCAGCGCGCCGACATCATCCTGGTCGACGATACCGTGGCGTTGCGGCCGCGCGTCGTCGCGGTGATCGCTGCCGGGCGGCTGGTGCATCTCACCGAGACGGATCGCGTGACGCGGTCGGCGCCCGCGCTCAGCAAGGTTGCGGCGGCGTGACGTTGCTTTAGACTGCAGCGATGACTTCATATCCCCGTTACGCGATCTATTACGCCCCGCCCACCCGCAAACCGCTTGCCCGCTTCGGCGCCGCCCTGCTCGGCTATGACGCCCTGTCGGGCAACGACGTGGCCTTTCCGAAGGATGCCGTCGCGACCGCGCCGGACTGGCACGAACTGACCCAGGATCCGCGCAAATACGGCTTCCATGCCACGCTGAAGGCCCCGTTCGCGCTGGCGCCCGGCACAACCGAAGCGGAGCTCCTGGCGGCCTGCGCCGACTTCGCGCGGCAGCCGCGCGAAATTCCCGTGATCAAGCCGGCCGTCCACGCCATCAGCGGCTTCATCGCCGTGGTCCCGGCCGAGCGTTCACCGACGCTGCAGGCGCTGGCGCAGGATTGCGTCGAGGCCTTCGACGCCTTCCGCGCGCCGCTCTCGGCCGAGGATCGTGCACGCCGGAAGCCGGAAACGCTGACGCCGCGGCAGGTCGAACAGCTCGACCGCTGGGGCTATCCCTATGTCGGCGAGGACTTCCGCTTCCACATGACGCTGACCGGCCGCATGAACGATTCGCGGCAGCGACCGATCCTGGCCATGCTGCGCGCACGCTTCGACGCCCTGGCATTGACGTCAGTGGCGATTGATCGCATCGCGCTATTCAGGCAGGAAGATGCAGCGGCGCGGTTCAGGATCATCAAGCAGGACGCGCTGACCGCGCGGTAAACGCGCGGCGCCCAAACAAACTCCACTGTCATCGCCCGGCTTGACCGGGCGACCCAGTAAACACAGCCGTTCAAGCTTGAATTACTGTCGCCTGCGTTTACTGAGTCCCCGCTTTCGCGGGGACGACAGCCTGAGCTTCGGCGCTACAGCAACTTGCCATCCGCGCCGAAGAACGGATGCGGCCCGTCGAACTCGCCGATCGGCACCTGATGCGTCACCACATGGCCGAAGCCGTCGCCGGGAAACCAGACGTGGAGATGGAACGCCGGCGGCTCCACGTTGAACGACGGCGCGCGCCGCGCGTCGATATCGAGATCCACCGCGTGATTGGGCGCCGGGCAAATGGTCGCCGGCACGCCGGCAAAAAAGTCAGCGTCGCGCGATGGACATGGCCGGCGGCGACCAGTTGCACGCGCGGATGCCTGCGGACGATCGCGGCCAGATCGGCGGCATTGAACAGGTTCTGCACGTCCATGTGTTCAATGCCGGTGCGGAACGGCGGATGATGCAGGAACAGTAGCGCCGGCTTGTCCGACGATGCGGCGAGCGTGTCGTCGAGCCATTGCAGCGTAGCGGCGTCGAGTTCGCCGTGCGGTTTGCCGTGCACGCTGGAGTCCAGCAGCACGAGGTCGAGGCCCCCGACGCTGTGCAGCTGATTGAGCGCGCCGTCGGGCGCCGCAAAATCCTGTTCGGGAAATGCCGCGCGCATCATCGCGCGGGCATCGTGATTGCCGGGAATGCCGATGAAAGGGATTTCGAGCGTCGCCAGCAATCGCCTGAGGTGGTCGTATTCCTGCGGCGTCGGCGTATCCGCGAGATCGCCAGAGATCACCACCAGATCGGGCCGCGGCTGCAAGGCGTTCAGCGCGGCCACGCATGTCTGCAGAGCTGCCGCGGTATCGACCTTGCCATAGGCCAGCTGACCGGGCGCCTTGATGTGCAGGTCGGAGATCTGCGCGATCAGGATCGGTTTCGACATCACGCGTCTCCGGGCAGCAGCCGCACCGCAGCGGGCGCGACGGACAGGCCGACGCGGTCGCCGGTCTTCACGCAAACCGTGTTTGGCGCGTCGATGGTCAGCGGCTTGTCGGCCGCACCGGTCACGACCATGCGTTGTTTGTCGCCGATGAAGCTGATGCTGTCGATGATGCCGTGTAACGATGCATTGGCGGCATCGACGATGGCGATGGTCTCCGGCCTGATCATGGCAGTTGCGACCGCAGCGGTGGTAACCGCAGCAGTTGCGACCGCGGCATCGGCCGCGGTCGCAACCTCGAGGCGTCCGCCCGGCAGCACGAGATGCCCCTCGGCCACCGGCGCCTCGATGATATTGGCGGCGCCGACGAACTCCGCCACGAACCGGCTCGTGGGCGCGAAGTAGATTTCGCGCGGCGTGCCGATCTGCGCGATCGCGCCCTTGCGCATCACCACGATGCGGTCGCCCAACTCCATGGCTTCCGCCTGATCGTGCGTCACATAGATCGCGGTGATGCCCAGCGAGCGCAGCAGGCGGTTGAGTTCGCCGCGCAGCCGGTCGCGCAGGGATGCATCGAGCGCGGTCAGGGGCTCGTCGAGCAGCAGCACGCGCGGCCGGATCGCCACCGCGCGCGCCAGCGCCACGCGCTGGCGCTGGCCGCCCGACAGCTGATCGATGCGCCGGTCCTGCAGCCCGGTGAGATTGGTCAGCGCCACCATTTCGGCGATGCGCTGGTCGCGCGCGGCCTTCGCGACACCGCGGATCTTGAGGCCGTAGCCGATATTGTCGGCGACGCTCATGTTGGGAAACAGCGCGTAGGACTGGAACACCATGCCGACATGGCGCTGCTCGATCGGCACCACGGTCATGTCCTGTGCGTCGAACAGCACGCGGCCGCCCTGGTCGGGGGTCTCCAGTCCGGCAATGATGCGCAGCATCGTGGTTTTGCCGCAGCCGGAAGGGCCGAGCAGCACCAGCGTCTCGCCGCTGACGATGTCGAGCGAAGCCGGCGCCAATGCCTGGGTGCCATCGGCAAAGGTCTTGCCGCAATTTTCGATATGCACGGCGGCGCCGTGTGCGGCTGTGGTCATCATGTTTTTTGTCCCTTGTCAGCCAGCATCTGCATCGCCACCAGCAACGGGACAATCATGACGAAGAAGATCAGCGTATAGGCGGAGGCCACTTCCAGCCGCATCGAGGCATAGGCGTCGGCGAGGCCGACCGGCAATGTCTTGGTCAGCGGCGTGTGCAGCATCCAGGTGAGGTTGAATTCGCCGAGCGACAGCGTCACCACCATCAGCGATCCCGCGATTATGCCGGGCATCGCATTGGGCACGATGACATTACAAAAGCGCCGCCACGGCGAGGCGCCCAATGAGGCCGCGCCCTCGTCCAGCGTCCTGATGTCGATGGTCGAGAACACCGCCATCACCGAGCGCACCATGAACGGCATGCAGAACACCACATGGCCGGCGAGGATGAACGCCCAGGAGCGGCGAAAGCCGCTGAAGCCACCATAGGTGAGCAGCAGCGCCAGTGCGATGGCGAGGCCGGGAATCGCCAGCGGCAGCGTGATCACTTCCTCGATGATGCGCGACAGCCGGCCGCCGCGCACATGCAGCGCATAGGCTGACGGCACGCCGACGACCAGCGTCACGATCAGCGTGGCAAAGGCAATCAGGAACGACAGGCCGATCTCGCCGGCATAGAGGTCCCAGACCTGCGCCACCCATTGCAGGGTGACGCCGGACGAAATGCCGCGAAAGTAGTTGACGGTGATGCCGGCCGAGATCGACAGCACCACGGGCACCACGAGGAACGCGGCGACGAGAAGGGTAAAGCCGAGCTGGCCGGCAAAGATCAGGCGGTCGCGCATGATGCTATCCCGCCGCCGCGACGGTGCCGCCGCTGAACGAACGCGCCAGCGCCAGGATCGCCCAGGCGATGACGCCGAGGCCGATCGACAGCGCCGCCGAGATCGAGAAGTTCGCCGCCAGCGTAAACTCGGTATAGATCAGCATCGGCAGCACATCGATGTTGGTAGCCAGCGTAAACGCCGTGCCGAAGGCGCCCATTGCTGTGGCGAAGGCAATCGCGCCGGAAGCGACGAAGGCAGGCCCGAGCGCCGGCAGCACCACGTCGCGCTGCACCGCCCACGGGCTGGCGCCGAGCGAGCGCGCCGCTTCCTCCAGCCCACGATCGAGTTTTTGCACCGCCGCCATGACAGTGAGGATGACGCGCGGGATCGAGAAGTAGAGATAGCCGAGGAACAGTCCCCAGATCGAATAGGCGAACACCCATTTCTCGCCGGTGACCGCGCTCGACACCGCGCCGATCAGTCCCTGGCGGCCGGCGAGCAGAATGATCAGGAAGCCGATCACCACGCCGGGAAACGCCAGCGGAAAGGTCAGCATGGCGATCAGCACGGCGCGGCCGGGAAAGCGATGACGCTGCAGGAACAGGCCCGCAATGGTGGCAATGGCCAGCGTCACGAAGGTGGTCGCGGCCGACAGCACCACGGTGTTGATCAGGGTGGCGCGGTAGCGCGGCTCGGTGAGGATCGCGACATAGGCCGACAGCCCGCGCGGGCCTGACGCGCCGACCACCAGCAGCTGCGCCATCGGCAGCAGGAAGAAGGCAGCCGTCACCACCACAAGCGGCAGCAGGCAGAGCCAGACGAATGATTTATGCGACATGAAACGATCGTACTCGAAAATTGCTCACCGGGATTGAAATACAATTCCGGCGCTGCGGCCATAGCGGCGCCCGCGCATCGTCCTCATCCTGAGGAGCGGTCGTCTTCGACCGCGTCTCGAAGGATGGTAACAACCCTCTCATGGTTCGAGACGCGCGCCCAGGGGCGCGCTCCTCACCATGAGGGCCCTGAGTCAGCCCCCTCACCCGACCGGCTTCGCTACGCTCCGCCGGTCGACCTCTCCCCGCCTAGCGAAGCGTAGCTTCGCACGGCGGGGAGAGGTAAAGAATGAGCGAGAGTTAGCGGACTTCGGCGAGATAGCGGTCGGTAAAACCCTTCTGCACCAGCTCCATCTTGCCCCAGTCCACGCTCTTGGCGCGGGCGTAGTCGCTGTCGGGCAGGAATTTGGCCTTCACGGCCGCAGGCAGCTCGATCTTGCGAGCCGGGCGGAGATAGGCGTTGGTCCAGATCGCCTGGCCCTTGTCGGACAACAGATAGTCCATGACCTTCTTGGCCTTGTCCTTGTCCGGCGCGTTCTTCACGAGGCCTACGACGTAGGGAAACACCACCGAGCCTTCGCAGGGAATCACGAATTCGAAATTACCCTTCTCGGAATATTTGGCGCGGTAGGCGTTGAAGTCATAGTCGAGCAGGATCGGCATTTCGCCCGAGACGACGCGAGCATAGGAGGTCTGCTTCGGCACGATCGGATCGTTCTTCTTGAGGTCCTTGAAGAACTTCAGGCCGGGCTCGAAATTGTCGGCGGTGCCGCCGAGCGCGAGGTTGATGGCGACGGCGCCGACATAGCCGACCGCGGCCGAGGACGGATCGAGATAGCCGACCATGCCCTTGTAGTCGGGCTTCAACAGATCGGCCCAGCACTTCGGCACGGGCTTGCCGCCCAGCGCATCCTTGTTGACGAACAGGCCGAGGGTGCCGGAATGGATCGTGGTCCAGTAGCCGTCGGGATCCTTCAGGCCGGCATCGACCTGGTCCCAATGGGCCGGCTTGTAGGGCTCGAGCGCGTCCTGTGCCTTGGCCTTCATGCCGAAGGTGACGCCGAAATAGCCGATGTCGCCGACCGGATTGGCCTTCTCGGCGATGATCTGCGCCAGCGCCTGGCCGGAGTTCTTGTTGTCGGTGGGAATGTCGTAGCCGAGGTCGGTCTTGACCGCCTTGAGCATGGTGCCCCAATCGGCCCATTCCGGCGGACAATTGTAGCAGATCACGTCGGCAGCGCGGGCGCCCTGCACCGGTGCAAGCACCACAAAGGCCAGCACGGCCAGGATCAAGGAACGAAGCTTCATCACGCATTCTCCGAAAGCAATGCAGCCCGGATCTCGCCCTTCAGGGCGCCGGGGCATCTGAAGGCCCCCGACTATAGGTCGCGTATGAACCATTTACGACAAATGGAACCCACGATACCGCACCGCACAGTAAATTTGCTGCGCTGCGTCGTGGAGCGCGGCAATGGATACCGATTCGAATGTCAAACAGCCAAGCTTCTGCTGTCTCGCGGCGCATGATGCGTCCGAGGTGTGAGCAGATCTCCCCTCGGGACATGAGGGGAGCGGCGCGCCGGCAGGCGCGGGGTGGTGGTTTTGGCGCGGCCCATCTTGCGATGGATCGCGGCGCCTGCGGGCGCGCCACCGCGGGGTTTATGGCGAGGGGACCGTGCTTCCGGGCTGGCACGTGAACTCCCTTTGGGAGCCACCCCGGCGGGATTTCGCCCGCCTTTCGCCATCCGCGTCCAGCCACTCAAGGCAGAGCCCCCGTAGTAGGGCCCGGACGGTGACCCCAGCCTCCCGGGATGCGCTTGCGAGGCGCATGCGCGGGACACCGCATCCTCCTCCACTCTCAAGACGCCTCATGACAGCGCCCCTCGTTGAGCAGGACGAGGAGATTATAAGTCTGCTATAGGATTTTTGTCAATATTCGCGATGAAGAAATTTGCATCGTGTTCGCGTGCCACTGCTGCCGTTTCCCGGACGCGCTGCGGCCTAGCGAAGCAAAGCTTCGCACGGATGCGCTGCATCGCATGCCGCTGCGCAGATCCGGGATCCAGGTACACCTTATTCAAGCGTGGGCCCCGGGTCTGCGACGCACCACGCCGCCCGCGATGCTGCGCATCGCCGGCGGCGCGCTGCATCGCGCCCGGGGAACGACAGCGCGCGCGTCAACGCGCGACGCGCTCAATCCTGGATTTTCGAGAAATCCGCCACCGCGCGCGTGGCGGCGCGGATCTCGTTGAGCAGCTTCAGGCGATTTTCACGCACGGCTGCGTCGTCGTCGTTGACCTTGACCTTGTCGAAGAACGCATCCACCGCCGGACGCAGCTTGGCCATCGCTGTCATCGCGCCGGCGAAATCTTCCTTGGCCACGGCGGCACTGGCTTCCGGCCCGACCTCGGCAATCGCCTTGGCCAATGCCTTCTCCTCGTCGAGCAGGTACAGCGCAGCTTCCGGCGCGCCATCATAAGCGCGCTTGTCCTTCTTCTCCTCGATGCCGAGGATGTTGGAGGCACGCTTCACACCCGCGCGCAGCGTCTTGCCATCATCGGTGTCGAGGAATTTTGCGAGAGCCTCGACGCGGCGAACGATCATCAGGAGATCGTCCTGACCGCCAAGCGCAAACACCGCATCGACTAGATCGTGACGCGCGCCCTGTTCGCGCAACTGGCCTTTGAGGCGGTCGGCGAAGAAGGAGAGAATATCGGCAGTTGCTGCTCTCGTGGATTCGTCGATTTGCTCCTTAGAAAAGGCATGCACGCGAGGTACCAACACCTCAAACCATCGCTCTAATTCCTTAACTAGCAAGGCGCGTACGGAGAGGCGCACTTCGTTATCGATAATTAATCTGATGCTTCCAAGCGCCGCGCGGCGAAGCGCGAATGGATCCTTCGATCCAGTTGGTGGTTCGAAAATGGCCCAAAATCCTGTGAGCGTCACGATCTTGTCGGCCAGCGCCACCGCAATCGACACCGGATCGCTCGGCACGCGGTCGGCCGGCCCCTGCGGCTTGTAATGATCCTCGCTCGCGGCTGCGACGGCGTCATCTTCGCCCTGGGCCTTTGCGTAGTAGCGGCCCATCAGACCCTGCAGCTCGGGGAATTCGCCGACCGCCTCGGTGAGCAGATCGGCCTTCGCCAGCTCTGCCGCACGTTTGGTCTGCACAACATCGGCGCCGACCAACGGCGCGATCTCGGCGGCCAGCCGCACGATACGCTTGATGCGCTCGGCCTGGCTGCCGAGCTTTTCGTGGAACACGATGTTCTCGAATTTCGGCAGCCGGTCTTCCAGCTTCGTTTTCAGATCGGTGTCGTAGAAGAACTTTGCGTCCGACAGCCGCGCGCGGATCACCCGCTCGTTGCCGGCGCGGATTTCGGCGCCGTCGTCGGAGGCCTCGATATTGGCGGTGAGGATGAAGCGGTTGACGAGACGGCCGGTGGCGGGATCGCGCACCACAAAGCACTTCTGGTTGGTGCGGATGGTGGCGCGGATCATCTCGTCGGGAATGGCCAGGAACGCTTCATCGAACGAACCCATCAGCACCACCGGCCATTCGACCAGGCCGGCGACTTCCTCGAGCAGGCCGGGATCTTCCACCAGCTCGAAATTCTGCGCGCCGCACAGCGTGCGCGCATCCGCCAGAATGATCTCGCGGCGGCGCTCGGGATCGAGCACCACTTTCGCGGCGTGCAGTTTGGTCACGTAGTCATCGAAGCGGCGCACCGGGAATTCGTCGGGCGCCATGAAGCGATGGCCGCGCGTGGTCTGCCCGGTGGTGACGCCGTCCAGCGTGAACGGCACCACTTCGGGCTCCTCGGTGTCGATGCCGAAGGTGGCGACGATGGAATGCAGCGGCCGCACCCATTGCAGCGCGCTCGGCCGCGCCGAACGCTCACCCCAGCGCATCGATTTCGGCCACGGAAAGGTGCGGATGATCAGCGGCAGAATTTCCGCCAGCACGTCGAGGGTCGGCTTGCCCGGCTTCTCGGTCAGAGCGATGTAGAAATCGCCCTTGGGGTCGCGCTGGATTTTTGCCTCGTCGAGCGAATTGAGCCCGGTGGCCTTCAGGAAGCCGGCGATGGCGGCCTCGGCGCCGCCGACCCGCGGCCCCTTGCGCTCCTGTTTCAGATCCGACTGACGCGCCGGAATCCCATGCACCGTCAGCGCCAGCCGCCGCGGCGTCGCAAAGGCTTTGGCGCCTTCATAGACCAGGCCTTCGGCGACCAGCCGATCGGTCACCATGCGGCGCAGATCCTCCGCCGC
The DNA here is from genome assembly GCF_052658035.1 of Rhodopseudomonas sp. RCAM05734. Classification (NCBI taxonomy): domain Bacteria; kingdom Pseudomonadati; phylum Pseudomonadota; class Alphaproteobacteria; order Hyphomicrobiales; family Nitrobacteraceae; genus Rhodopseudomonas; species Rhodopseudomonas sp. RCAM05734. The sequence continues at coordinate 143,567 of NZ_CP199742.1, forward strand.
CTTGGCCTGCATGCGGGCGGGAATTTCTTCGGAAAACAGTTCGAGAAGGAGATCGGGCATTTTAATTGTGCTCTTTGCGAGGAAGCGTCAAAGCACGCTTCGCATGCTGGCGCGTCTCCCCTCCCCCTTGCGGGGAGGGGTCGGGGGTGGGGGTCAACGCGCTCTGTATCTCGCTTAACACACCGTCGAGATTGCCCAGCACGTCGTGATTCCAGAACCACAGCACGCGGTAGCCGCGGGATTCGATGAACCGCGTGCGCCGGGCATCGGCGTCGTGTTGCGCGCCATGCTGACCGCCGTCGAGTTCGATCACAAGCTTCGCCTTGCGACTGGCGAAGTCAACGATGAACGGGCCGATCAAGGCCTGCCTGCGAAAATGCGATCCCGTCAGGGCAATGTCATGCTTGAGCCGCGGCCACAGCGCGCGCTCGGCATCGGTCGGCTCCTTGCGCATGTTGCGCGCGAATCGTTGCTGGCGATCCTGCATCGCGAGCCATCCAACCATATCGGCCGTCGCCTGTGGACCCCCACCCCCGCCCCACTCCCGCAAGGGGGAGGGGAGCAGAAACGTCTGCGCTTCACATGTAGCAAGCGGCACTTGTATCACTGCGCCCCGCCCGCCTCTGTCGCCATCCAGGCTTCGCCGCAGGCTTTTGCCAAATCGCGGACGCGGCCGATGTAGCTTTGGCGTTCGGTGACCGAGATGACGCCGCGGGCGTCGAGCAGGTTGAAGACGTGGCTGGCCTTGATGCACTGGTCGTAGGCCGGCTGCGCCATCAGGTGCTCCTCGCGCTTGCCGTCCTTCCAGCCGGCGGCGAGATATTTCTGGCAGGCGCCTTCGGCCATCCGAAACTGCTCGAACAGCATGTCGGCGTCGGAGTGCTCGAAATTGTGCCGCGAATATTCCTTCTCGGCCTGCAGGAAGACGTCGCCATAGGTCACCTTGTCGGCGCCGTCGCGGCCATTGAAGTTGAGGTCATAGACGTTGTCGACGCCCTGCACATACATCGCCAGGCGTTCGAGGCCGTAGGTCAGTTCGCCGGCCACCGGCGAACATTCGACGCCGGCGACCTGCTGGAAATAGGTGAACTGGCTGACTTCCATGCCGTCGCACCAGCACTCCCAGCCGAGTCCCCAGGCGCCGAGCGTCGGGCTTTCCCAGTCGTCCTCGACGAAGCGCACGTCATGCATCGCGGTGTCGACGCCGATCGCCTTCAGCGACTTCAGATAGAGATCCTGCAGGTCCGGCGGCGACGGTTTGATGATCACCTGGAACTGGTAATAGTGTTGCAGCCGGTTGGGGTTCTCGCCGTAGCGGCCATCCTTGGGCCGGCGCGACGGCTGCACATAGGCGGCCTTCCACGGCTTCGGACCGAGCGCCCGCAGCGTGGTGGCGGGATGGAACGTGCCGGCGCCGACCTCCATGTCGTAGGGCTGCAGGATCACGCAGCCGTAATCCGCCCAATAGCGCTGCAGGGTCAGGATCAGGCCCTGGAACGAGCGTTCCGGGCGCATATGCGGGGGGATGGAGTCCATGGGGGCGATCTGGGATTCGTTGAGGATTTTCGGGAACGGGAGCGCGCGGGACCGTATCGGCGGGTCCCCAAGGAATCAAGGCGATGCGGCGAGGCCGTTGCCGGATGCACGCAGGACGATTGCAGCAAATCCGCTAACCCGGCGGTAACCGGTGTGGATGGAACACGGCCAGAGGTTGTGGCTTGTGCGTACCACCCCGGCTATCAAGGGGCGCTGTCGTACCTAGCGCGAACGAGACCGGGGCGCCGTCGAACGTTGTTCTCAGCAACGCGGCGGCGGGGGAACGATCCGGGCGCAGCGGGCTTATCCATGTGAAGGCGGCGCGACGACGAAAGCGCGCCGGACCAGACAACCTCCAAGTTGTTCACGACCCCCCATGTTTGCTCGCCGGTTTCGAGGATGGTGCCCCATCCTCAGACCGGCGCAAACATTTTGGGGGTGTTTTGCGTCAGCCCGGGCGGTAGGCGCCGGTGGCGGGGTCGCGGCGCAGCGTCGGAATTTCAGTGGCGGACGGCTCCGTCATCCGCGACAGCCGGGCCTGCTCCAGCTCGTGGTTGATCCGGACGGCGGTCCGATAGGCCCATCTCACAACGGCGGCCCCACCCAGGGCGCCTGCAATTGCAACCAGCGGCGGCATCGCGCGATCCTTGTCGTTCATGGTCCAGCCCCCAGGGCCGCAGTTTCGCGCAACTCGGCCGTTCCCGCAATCGGCTTCTGCGGGGCCAAATGGCGCGGGCCGGCGACCCGCTAAAAGCCGTATTTGGCCCAGATCGCCCGGGTTTCCAGCGCCGAAATCAGCTGCTCCGGCAGCCCGCCAAGGCCATCCAGCGCCAGTTCAACCCCGGCACCGGACTTGCGGCCCAGGAGCCCGGCCAGCAGTCCGGTCGGCGGCGCGATCACCGGCATGTCCACCTTGTCGCCAAAGCGCGCCCGCAATGTCGACCGGAGGTCGCCGACGGCGTCAGCCAGCCCCAGCGCGATGCCGGATTCGCCGGCCCAGTATTCGCCGGAAAACAGCACGTCGTCGGCGCCCGTCAGGCGGGCGCCGCGGCTGCCCTTCACCAGCGCGATGAAGATGGTGTGGATCTCACGCTGCAGCGCCTTGATGCGCGCGACGTCGTCGGGATTTTCCGGCAGGAACGGATCGAGCGTCGCCTTGCGCTCGCCGGCCGTGTAGAGCCGTCGTTCGATGCCGATCTTCCTGATCAACTCCTGGAAACCGAAGGTGCCGCCGACCACGCCGATGGAACCGACGATCGACGACGGATCGACAAAAATCTCGTCGGCCGCGCAGGCGATCATGTAACCGCCCGATGCCGCGACGTCTTCGACGAACGCCAGCACCGGCAGCTTCTTCTCGGCGGCCAATTGCCGGATGCGCAAAAAGATCTGCCGCGACTGCACCGGCGAGCCGCCGGGCGAATTGATCAGCAGCGCCACCGCCTTCGCGTTCTTGGTCGCGAAGGCCTTGTCCAGCAGCTTCGCGACACCCGACAGCGACAGGCCCGGCCGCAGCGGCGTCGCCGCGCCGATCACGCCGGACAGCCGCACGACCGGAACCACGGCGGTGCTGCGGCGGAACCGCGCGGGGATCATGTCCATAAGGCTTTTCATCATTGTTCCTGCTCGTTGTCGCAAAGTTTACCCATCTCGTTACGCTGGCCTTAACCGTATTTTATCACGCGGGTGTCATTGAACTGAGCAACGCTCGGTGCGTTGAAATCCCACAAGGCGAAGACGCCTCAGCGGAGGAAGACATGAAGATCTATCTGCTGATGATGCTGATGTGCTGTCTGTTCGCAGCGATCCACTTCACCTCCGCGCCGCAGAAACAATCCGAGACCTTGCCGCAATAGGTTTCCTCGCGCGTTCACAACCGCAGCGCCGCCGTTCCGTCCAGCACATTCCGAATATGGGGATCCGGCGCGCCGGATGCATCCCTGAGCGCGACCGCCGGCACGATGCTCAGCGGCGCCCGCCTGCCCTTCACGGCCGCCACGATGATGCGGATCGCGGGTTCCGCGGGAGCGCTGTGCACCGCCAGAACCTTGATGCTGCCGAAGCCGCGCTGCAGCTCCGCCAGCACCTCGGCCAGGCCGTCGGCGCGCCAGATCAATGTCAGCGCGCCGCCGGATTTCAGCACGCGCCGCGCCGCATGCACCCACGCCTGCAGCGTGGTCGCCGTCGCGACATGGGCGATCTGGCGCGCCCCATCCGGGGAGCCGCGGTGCCGGGCGGCATCGTGGAATGGCGGATTCATCAGCACCACGTCGGCGCTGTCCGGCCCAAGTCCGGCGGCGGCAAAAGCCGCGGCACCCGCGCCGATATCCAGCGTGACCACCTCGGCGCCGAGGCCATTGGCCGCGGCATTATCGCGCGCCAGCCGCACCAGCACCGGGTCGATTTCCACCAGCCGCAACGAAATACCGTCCACGCGCCGCGCCACCGCCAGCCCGGCCGCGCCGACGCCGGCGCCGAAATCCACCACCGCCTGGCCAGGCTGCGCCGCGGTGGCAGCGGCCAGCAGCATGGCGTCATGGCCGGCGCGGTGGCCGGACCGCAGCTGCCGCAGCCGCAACCTGCCGCCGAGAAAGGCGTCGTCGGTGGTCTCCGCCGGCAGATCAGTCATCAGCCCGCAACTCGTGGGCGAGCCCGGCATCGGTCAGCACCTGGCGCGCTTCGCCGAGGTCGTCCTGGTGGACCAGAATCCGCCGCGGGATCACGCCCACCGAGCCTTCGAGGATGCTCATGTTCTGGTCCAGCACCAGATGGTGGATATTGGCACCATCGAGCAGCGACCCGACCGCCGAAACCAGCACCACATCGTTGGTTCGCACCAGTTCGCGCACGGTCCTGTTCCTTTGCCGCCGTCTGAGGGGTCCGCAGGCGCCGCATGCCCTTGCCGCGCCAGCCCGCAGTTTCTATTGTGCCGTGTCGAAATCGGCCGCTGACGACACCTGTTGCCAACCCGGATTCGACCTAAATGGCATACAGCGTATCCTGCAATCTCGCATGCAGGGAATTGCTGTCGCAATCCGGAGACTTACAGCGTGGCGGTCATAGTTCCCTTCGAGAGCCATTCCACCGCATCGATCGATCAACTGGTGGCGCTGGTTGCGGCCGACATGGAGCGCGTCAACAGCACCATCCTGTCGCGCACCGGCTCTGAGGTCACCATGATCCCGGAGGTCGCCAACCACCTGATCTCGTCGGGCGGCAAGCGGTTACGGCCGATGCTGACGCTGGCGATGGCCAATCTCACGGGCTATGCCGGCGACGGCCATATCAAGCTCGCCGCCGCCGTCGAATTCATGCACACCGCCACTTTGCTGCACGACGACGTGGTCGACCAGAGCGAGCTGCGCCGCGGGAAATTGTCCGCCCGCATGCTGTGGGGCAACGAGGCCAGCGTGCTGGTCGGCGACTTCCTGCTCGGCCAGGCCTTCCGGATGATGGTCGAGGTCGGGAGCCTGCGCGCGCTCGACATCCTGTCCTCTGCCGCGGCGACCATCGCCGAGGGCGAGGTGATGCAGCTCGCCGCCGCCAAGAACACCGCGACCACCGAGGACGAATATCTCGCGGTGATCCGCGGCAAGACCGCCGAATTGTTCGCCGCGGCCTGCGAGGTCGGTCCGGTCATCGCCGGCCGCCCGAAGGCCGAGCAGACCGCCTGCCGCTCGGTCGGCATGAATCTCGGCATCGCGTTCCAGCTGGTCGACGACGTGCTGGACTACGGCGGCAAGGCCGCCAAACTCGGCAAGAATGTCGGCGACGATTTCCGCGAGGGCAAGATCACCTTGCCGGTGGTGCTGGCGTTCCGCCGCGGCAACGACGCCGAGCGCGCCTTCTGGGTCAAGGCTCTGGAGCGCGGCGAAATCGAGGACGGCGACCTCGACCACGCCATCGGCCTGATGACCAAACACCGCGCCCTCGAAGACACCATCAACCGCGCCCAGCATTACGGCGCCATGGCCGTCGACGCGCTGGCGCTGTTCCCGCCGTCGCCGATGAAGACCGCGCTGGAGCAGGTGGTGGCGTTCTGTCTGGCACGGTCGCACTGAGGCAAACAATGACGCCGTCATCCTGAGGTGCTCGCCTTTTCGGCGAGCCTCGAAGGATGCGGAAGCGGGCGCAAGAGCACGTGGCCCATCCTTCGAGGCCGTCGCAAGAGCGACGGCGCCTCAGGATGACGGCAGAAATTGCGGTGAACTCAGTTCAACGCCCCGGCATGCACCCACCACTGCGGATGCGCCTGCCCGATCGCCTGCGCGGCCTGCTGCGCGGTGGCGTCGTCGTCGAACAGGGCAAAGCAGGTGGCGCCGGAGCCGGACATGCGGGCCAGCCGGACACCGTCGAGCGCCCCGAGTGCCGACAGCACCTCGCCGATCACCGGCTCGACCTTGATCGCCGGGGCTTCGAGATCGTTGACGCCGGCGGCCAGCGCCTTGATCCAGACGTCGATGGCGGCGTCTTCGCCGGGCCATTTCGGCGCCTTCAGCACGTCGGTGATGCCGACGCGGAGCTGGCCGTTGCGCAGGCCGAGTTCCTTGAACACATCCTTGGTCGCCACGGGCACGCGCGGATTGACCATCACGCAGGGCAATCGCGGCAGGCCGAGCGGCAGCAGCGTATCGCCCACACCGGTCATCACGCAGGCGCGGGATTCCAGGCACACCGGAACGTCGGCGCCGGTCAGCCGCGCGACTTCCAGCAATCGCGCCTCGTCGGCAGCAAGGCCATTGGCCTGCGCCAGCAGCCGCAACGCCGCGGCAGCATCGGCCGAACCGCCGCCGATGCCGGCGGCCACCGGCAAATGCTTGTCGAGCGCAAACGCGCCGACCTTCAGGCCCTCGACCCGTTCGCCGAGCAGGCGTGCCGCCTTGATCACCAGATTGTCGGAGGCCTCGCCGCATTCCTGCGCGCGCGGACCGCTGGTCGAGAGCGCGAGTTCGCCGCCCACGTCCAGCACCAGGGCGTCCGCGCAATCGGCGAACGCCACGACGCTTTCCAGATCGTGATAGCCATCGACGCGGCGGCCAACCACCCGAAGGGTCAGGTTGACCTTGGCACGCGCAGTATCCCTCAGCGCCGACATCGGCGAACCAGCCTTTCGATCAACCGCCCTTGCCGTCTTCTTTTTTCTTGTCGGCAGAGGCTGCGGACGATGACGGATCGTCCGGCAGGCCGTTTTCGATCTTGGCTTCGATCTTCGGCAGTTCTTCCGCTTCCGGCTTCAGGTCCTTGGCATGCTGCCACTGGAATTTGGCTTCCAGGGTGCGGCCAACCCGCCAGTAGGCGTCGCCGAGATGGTCGTTGATGGTCGGATCTTCCGGCTTCAGGTCGATGGCCCGCTCCAGCGTCTTGGCGGCTTCCTCGAAATTGCCGATCCGGTAATAGGCCCAGCCAAGCAGAATCGACGATGTAGCCATCGTCCGGCCGCTGGTCGACGGCGCGCTTGATCATCTTCATGGCGTCGTCGAGGTTGATGCCCTGGTCGATCCAGGAATAGCCGAGATAGTTCAGCACATGCGGCTGCTCGGGCTGCAGCTCAAGCGCCTTGCGCATGTCGGTCTCGGCCTTGGCCCACTGCTTGGACCGCTCCAGGCAGATGCCGCGGAAGTAGAAATACACCCAGTTCGGCTTGTCCTGGTTGGCGGCGATCACGTCGATGCCCTGGCTGTAGGTCTCGGCGCAATCGGCGAACTTCTTCTTGCCGCGCTCGATATTGCCGAGCGCCATGATGGCTTCGAGATCCTTGGGATCCTCGGCGGTGACGCCCTTGAGGATCTTGATCGCTTCTTCCGAGCGGTCGGCGGCGTCGAGATCGGTGGCCTGCTGGATCTGCGCGTTGCGCTTCAGCGCCGAATTGGCCGGTACGCGCTCATAGACCTTGATGGCCATCGCCGGCTTCTTCACCGATTCATAGAGATCGGCAAGCGACAGCAGCGCCAGCGAATGATCGGGCTTCAGGTAAAGCGCGAGCTGCAGATAGACCAGCGCCAGATCCTCGCCACCGCGGCGGGTCAGCGACGCGCCGATGCCGTACAGCGCCTCGGCGGCGCCGGCCTGCGGGCTGTCGACCAGCGGCGGCAGCTTCTTGCCGGCCTTGGTCTCCTTGATGCCTTCCAGCACCAGCGGATGGCGGGCCAGCTTCTTGTTGAAATTCTCGTAGATCGCCTGCGCGGACGCATCGTCCTTGTTGCGCGAGGTCCAGCGCGCATAGGCGTCGACTACGCGCAGCGCGGAATCGTCGAGCTTGTAGGCGCGCTCGAAGCGGGCGCCGGCATCCTTCTGCTTGCCGGCGAGGTCGAGCAGCATGCCGGCATGCAGATCCTTGAAGATCGGATACCATTCCGGACCGGCCAGCTTGTCGATATTGGAAATTGCGGTCTTGCTGTCGCCGGCGCCATAGCTGGCCCAGCCCGACAGCAGCGTCGCCACGAGATCGGTGATCGGGCCGCGGATCGACTGGTTGATGTTGGTCTGCGCCGCGGCATATTTCTTCAGCTTAAGGTCGCGCACGCCGACCACCAGCCGCGCCACGCGGTTTTGCTTGTCGATCACCAGGATGCGGTCGGCGAGCTTGACGGCCTCGTCGATGTCGCCGTCGGCCAGCGAGGAGATGAAGGCGCGGTCGAGCAGTTCGTTGTTCTTCGGGTCGGTGCGCAGCGCCGAGCGGTAAAACGCCGCAGCCGAGCTGGCATCGCGTTCGACGCTGGCGTGGCGCGCAGCGAGGTAGCTGCCCGCCGTGGTGAGGAATTTCAGGTCGCGGCTGTTGGGAAACTGCGCCGAACTGTCGGCCGTATGGTCGGGGGTCTGGGCCAGCAACGTGCCGGGCAACGCCAGCGTTGCAACAGCCACAGCGGCGAGGGTCAGGCGACGAAATAGGTTGGACAACATCACGATGGGCCTGGCTCCAAAAGAAAACGGAGATTTACGGATAAGGCTCCGATGCGCAACCGACCCGGCAGCATCAAGCCCTCTGACAATGCCGCGTTTGGCGCTCAATCGCAAGGATCGGGCCCGAACCGCCCATGCCGATAGATGCCGCCGATGGCACTATATCCCTGAAGGCGCCCGCACTGTGGCGGTTCCGTGACGAACGCTGCGTTCCCCGGGCGCGGCGCAGCACGAAGTGCTGCTCCGCAGACCCGGGGTCCAGGATCCTTGTTTGCGAACCGGGATCCCGGATCTGCGAAGCGGCATGTCGGCGATGCAAGAGCATCGCCTGAGAATGCCGCATCGCGTCCGGGAAATGCGACGGCGCTCGTGAACGTCGCCCCTACATCGCCTCGTAATTCGGTCCGCCGCCACCTTCGGGCGGCACCCAGGTGATGTTGCCGTTGGGGTCCTTCACGTCGCAGGTTTTGCAGTGAACGCAGTTCTGCGCGTTGATCTGGAAGCGCGGACCGGTGGATTCCTCGACCCACTCATAGACCCCCGCCGGGCAATAGCGGTTCGACGGGCCGGCGAATACGTCATGCTCCGACGACTTCTGCAGCGCCATGTCGGCGACCTTGAGATGGACAGGCTGGTCCTCCTCGTGATTGGTGTTGGACAGGAACACCGAGGACAACCGGTCGAAGGTCAGCTTGCCGTCCGGCTTCGGATAGGCGATCGGCTGGTAGTTCTTCGCGGGCTTCAGCGTCTTGCGATCCGGCTTGTCGTGCTTGAGCGTGCCGAACAGCGAGAAACCGAAGGTGTTGCACCACATGTCGAAGCCGCCCAGCGCGTTGCCGACGAGGGTACCGAACTTCGACCACAGCGGCTTGGCGTTGCGCACCGGGAACAGGTCCTTGCCGATCGACGACGCCCGCCAGCCGTTCTCGTAATCCACCAACTCGTCATTGGCACGGCCGGCCTTCAGCGCAGCGTCGACGTGCTCGGCGGCCTGCATGCCGGACGCCATGGCGTTGTGCACGCCCTTGATGCGCGGCACGTTGACGAACCCCGCCGCGCAACCGATCAGCGCGCCGCCCGGGAAGGTCAAACGCGGCACCGACTGGTAGCCGCCTTCGGTGATGGCGCGCGAGCCATAGGCCAGCCGTTTCGCACCGACAAAGGTGTCGCGGATCAAGGGGTGGGTCTTGAAGCGCTGGAATTCCTCGAACGGATAGAGGTAGGGGTTTTCGTAGTTCAGATGCACCACGAAGCCGACGGCCACCAGGTTGTCGTCGTAGTGATACAGGAACGAGCCGCCGCCCACGTCGTTGTCGAGCGGCCAGCCGAACGAATGCTTGACCGTGCCCTTCTGGTGTTTCGCCGGATCGATCTGCCAGATTTCCTTGAGGCCGATGCCGAACTTGCCGGGCTCGCAGTCCTTGTCGAGGGCGAATTTGGCGATCAGCTGCTTGGTCAGGCTGCCGCGCGCGCCCTCGGCGAACAAGGTGTACTTGCCGAGCAGCTCCATGCCGCGGGTGAAGCTGTCCTTCGGCTTGCCGTCGCGGCCGATACCCATGTCGCCGGTGGCGATGCCGCGCACCGCGCCGCTCTCGTCATACAGCGTCTCCGCAGCAGCAAAGCCCGGATAGATCTCGACGCCGAGCGCTTCCGCCTTGGCGGCCAGCCAGCGCGTCACCATGCCCAACGAGGTGATGAAGCAGTGATGGTTGTTCATCAGCGGCGGCATCAGGAAGTTCGGCAGCCTGAAGCCGCCGGTCTTGGTCATGAAATAGAACTGGTCGTCCTTGACCTGGGTCTTCAGCGGACAGTCGGCATCCTGGCGCCAGTCCGGGATCAGCTTGTCCAGCGACACCGGATCGATCACCGCGCCGGAGAGGATGTGGGCGCCGACCTCGGAGCCCTTTTCCACGACCACCACGGTGAGTTCCGCGTTGAGCTGTTTCAGCCGGATCGCGGCGGCCAGGCCCGACGGGCCGGCGCCGACGATGACGACGTCGAATTCCATGGACTCCCGGGGCGGCAGTTCGTCGGTGCTCATATTGTGATCTCGATTTGGTCTTATGCCCGTTTCAGAACGCTTCTAGGGTGGTTGTTTCCGATTTTTGGCGGAAGAACAAGCACAACGACAGAAATGCGACGCCGGGCGTTCCGTTGCGGGGCGATCCGTTCTAGATTGGCGGCATGTTGTTGACGCCGCGCCATGACGCCTGACCCCGCCCCCACTGTGCACCAGTTGCTGGCCTTCTACCTCGAGGCCGGGGTGGACTGCGCGCTGATGGACGAGCCGGTGGACCGGATGTCCGACGTCGATGTGGCCGCGACCGTGCGGGCGGCGGCCCAACCGGCCCCGCAGCGCCGGACGCTGGCCTCGATGGACGCCGAGGCCAAGCCGAAGCCGCCGGCCAAGGTCGAGATCGCGCCGGAAGTCGCCATCGCCGCCGCGCGGGATGCCGCGCGTACCGCCCCGTCGCTGGAGGCGCTGCGCGGCCTCATGGACAAGTTCGAAGGCTGCGCGCTGAAATCCACCGCGACCCAGTTGGTGTTCGCCGACGGCAACCCGCAGGCCCGCATCATGTTCGTCGGCGAAGCGCCGGGCCGCGAGGAGGATATAGAGGGACTGCCGTTCGTCGGCCGCTCCGGCAAGCTGCTCGATCTGATGCTCAAGGCCATCGGCCTCGACCGCACCACCGTCTACATCGCCAACGTGATTCCGTGGCGACCGCCAGGCAACCGCACGCCGACGCCGCAGGAAACCCAGACCTGCCTGCCCTTCATCCAGCGCCACATCGAACTGGTCAATCCGGACATCCTGGTGACGCTGGGCAATCCTTCGACGCAGACCCTGCTGCAGACCAGGGACGGCATCATGAAATCGCGCGGCCGCTGGGTCGACTACGACACCGGTACGCGCACGATTCGGGCGATCGCCAGCTTCCACCCCGCCTATCTGCTGCGCTCGCCGTCCTACAAGCGCATGGCGTGGCTGGACCTGCGCGCGATCGCCAAGGCGCTGGAAGCATTGCCGGCAAGATAATACGGGCGAGACGGCGCTGGTCGCCGCGGCGCCGACCAGGAATAAAAAGAAGCCCCCTCCTTGCGGAGAGGGCTTCCGGATCATCGCCTGATGGACGACGCTTAGTCCTCGTTGCCGCCTTCCTGACGGCTGGCCTCGAACAGGAACCAGGTCCTGCGCTCGGTCTCATCGATGAAGTTTTCCAGCAGCCCGGCGGTGGCGGCGTCCTCGACGTCGTCGACGACCTTGTGCGCCTTGCGCATCGCGGCGGCCATCGCCTTGTTGTCGTTCATCAGTTCGCGCAGCATTTCACGCGGCGGAACATAGTCCTCGTTGTTGTCCTTGATGGTCTGCAGCTTGGCGATCTCGCCGATCGAGCGCACGGTCCGGCCGCCGACCTTGCGGACCCGCTCCGCCAGCGCATCGGTGGTGGCGAAAATCTGATCCGACTGCTCGTCGAGCATCAGGTGATAATCCCGGAAATGCCGGCCGCTGATGTGCCAATGGAAGTTCTTGGTCTTGAGGTAGAGCGCGAAGGCGTCGGCGAGCAGCACGTTCAACGTCTTGGAGATCTTCTCCACGGCCGCGGACGGCAGATCGGTCGGCGTATCGAGATCGGGAGCAACTTTGCTTGCAGTGGGTGTTTTACTCACGGTGGACCTTCCTTTGACATTTGGGAACGCTGATTCGACGCTCAAGCGGCGGAGCGATGCGGCAACAGAATCCGGTCATTCTCCCCAAGCCTGCCCGACTGTCTTGAACAAAGATCACGTCTTCACGATGAAACCCGACAGGTTTTACAGGAGTGAAGAGGTTTCCCCTTGACGCCAAAACGCTCTAGAGAATGCCTAACGCAGCACGATTATCCAGGTTCCATCGGCGGAACAAACAATAACCAGGCCCTAGCCCCATGGACGAATGGATCGATTATTACGATTCCACGCACACGATTTATGCCAGCAGGCTGCATCGTGACGTGCACTTCGAGGTCATTGCCCGGGAAATTATCGGCTACATCGGGGCGCCCGACGCCGTGGTGCTGGACTTTGCCTGCGGCGAGGCGCTGTCCGCCGGCCGTGTGGCCGAGGCCTGCGGCAGGCTGATTCTGTCCGAGCCCGCGCCGGGGGTTCGCGGCCGGCTGGCGGCCCGCTTTGCCAGCAATGCCAAAATCGAGGTGCGGTCGCTCGACGAATTGCCGGGCCTGGCCGAAAACTCCGTCGATCTGGCGATCATGAACTCGGTCAGCCAGTACATGAGCCCGGCCGAGCTGGACTCGGCTTTCGCGGTGATCCGCCGCCTGCTGAAGCCCGCCGGGCGGCTGGTGGTGGGCGATGTGCTGGCGCCGGAGACCGGAATGGGCCGCGACGTGATCGCCCTGCTCCGCCTCGCCTGGACCCACGGCTTCATGAAGGATGCGCTCTGGGGACTGGTGCGCACCGCGCTGTCGGACTACCGGCAGTTGCGGGCCAAGGTCGGGCTGCAGCGTTACAGCGATGCCGAGATGATCGCCCGGCTCCAGACGGCGGGCTTCGCCGCCACGCGGGTCCCCGCCAACATCGGCCATAACCCATGGCGCATGACGTTCGTCGCCCAGCACGCCCTCTGATACCTTCCCGGCGCATAGACATTCTTAAGCCTACCGGTAATTAAAAGTGGCCTGCCGGCCTATGATCGGTATGATCGTCGGCGGCCCGGTGGCGGAAGTTACGCGGGGGCAGTGCATCGCTCTTCATCCTGGTTCAAGTCCAGGCCGGGCCTCCAGCCTCCGCCGCTTCGGCTCGGCAAGCCCTATTGCCACGAAGGCCGCCCCACCTTGCTTCGACGAGCGATCCGCGCCGGTATATTCCCGGTTGACGGCGGCTTCAAAAGCCTTCCCCGCCCCGGCAATGTGGTCTAAAGACAGCCGCGCGCGCGGGTCGACTTTGACTTCGAGGTTGGCTCGGCGCCCAGGCCCAAGGGACGCGCGACACGCGCGCCCTTTTTTTGTGCCGATTTGACACCACTCGCGAGATGCAATGCCCAAACGCACAGACATATCCACCATCCTGATCATCGGCGCCGGTCCCATTGTGATCGGCCAGGCGTGCGAATTCGACTATTCGGGCACCCAGGCGGTCAAGACGCTGAAGGAAGAGGGCTACCGGATCGTCCTGGTCAATTCCAATCCGGCGACCATCATGACCGACCCGGAATTGGCCGATGCCACCTATATCGAGCCGATCACCCCGGAGATCGTCGCCAAAATCATCGAGAAGGAGCGCGGCGACCGTTCCAAGGGCTTTGCGCTGCTGCCGACCATGGGCGGCCAGACTGCGCTGAACTGCGCGCTGTCCCTGCGCAAGCAGGGCACGCTGGAAAAATTCGACGTCGAGATGATCGGCGCCACCGCCGACGCCATCGACAAGGCGGAGGATCGCCAGCGCTTTCGCGAGGCGATGACCAAGATCGGGCTGGAGACGCCGCGTTCGGTGCAGGTCAAGAACCTGCCCGACGCCTTGCGCGCCCTCGACGTGATCGACTTCCCGGCCTTGATCCGCCCCTCTTTCACCATGGGCGGCACCGGCGGCGGCATTGCCTACACCAAGGCCGAATTCATAGAGATCGTCGAGCGCGGCATCGACGCCTCGCCGACCTCCGAAGTGCTGATCGAGGAATCGGTGCTCGGCTGGAAAGAGTTCGAGATGGAGGTGGTCCGCGACAAGAAGGACAACTGCATCATCGTCTGCTCGATCGAGAACATCGATCCGATGGGCGTGCACACCGGCGACTCCATCACGGTCGCGCCGGCGCTGACGCTGACCGACAAGGAATACCAGATCATGCGCGACGCCTCATTGGCGGTGCTGCGCGAGATCGGCGTCGAGACCGGCGGCTCCAACGTGCAGTTCGGCGTCAATCCCGCCGACGGCCGCATGGTGGTGATCGAAATGAATCCCCGCGTGTCGCGCTCCTCGGCGCTGGCGTCGAAGGCCACTGGCTTCCCGATCGCCAAGGTCGCCGCCAAGCTGGCGGTCGGCTACACGCTCGACGAAATCGCCAACGACATCACCGGCGGCGCGACCCCTGCGTCGTTCGAGCCCACCATCGACTACGTCGTCACCAAGATTCCGCGCTTCGCCTTCGAGAAATTCCCCGGCGCCTCCACCACGCTCACCACCTCGATGAAATCGGTGGGCGAAGTCATGGCGATCGGTCGCACCTTCCAGGAATCGCTGCAGAAGGCGCTGCGCGGGCTCGAGACCGGCCTCACCGGCCTCGACGAGATCGAGATCGACGACCTCGGCCGCGGCGATGACAAGAACGCCGTCCGTGCCGCTTTGGGCACGCCGACGCCGGACCGCCTGCTGCAGGTCGCGCAGGCGATGCGGCTCGGCTGGAGCGACGACGACATCTTCACGTCCTGCAAGATCGATCCCTGGTTCCTGTCGGAGATGCGCGGCATCGTCGACATGGAGGCCAAAGTGAAGGCCAACGGCCTGCCGGGCAATGCGTTCGGCATGCGCTCACTGAAGGCCATGGGCTTCTCGGATGCGCGTCTCGCCGGGCTCACCGGCAAGACCGAAGTCGAGGTCAGGACTCTCAGGCGCTCGCTCGACGTCCGCCCCGTGTTCAAGCGCATCGACACTTGCGCCGCCGAATTCGCCTCGCCCACCGCATATATGTACTCGACCTACGAGTCGCCGTTTGCCGGCACCACGGCCGACGAAAGCCGGCCCTCGGGCAAGGACAAGGTGATCATCCTCGGCGGCGGTCCGAACCGCATCGGCCAGGGCATCGAGTTCGACTATTGCTGCTGCCATGCCTGCTTCGCGCTGCATGACGTCGGCTATGAGACCATCATGATCAACTGCAACCCGGAGACGGTGTCGACCGACTACGACACCGCCGACCGGCTGTACTTCGAGCCGCTCACCGGCGAGGACGTGCTGGAGATCATCGAGACCGAGCAGCAGAACGGCAGGCTGCACGGCGTCATCGTGCAGTTCGGCGGCCAGACCCCGCTGAAGCTGGCGCATACGCTGGAAGACGCCGGCGTCCCCATTCTCGGCACCTCGCCCGACGCCATCGATCTCGCCGAGGACCGCGACCGCTTCAAGCGCGTGCTCGACAAATTGAAATTGAAGCAGCCGAAGAACGGCATCGCCTACTCCGTCGAGCAGGCGCGCTTGGTGGCGTCCGACCTCGGCCTGCCGCTGGTGGTGCGCCCGTCCTACGTGCTCGGCGGCCGCGCCATGCAGATCATCCGCGAGGAGAGCCAGCTCGGCGACTACCTGCTCGGCACGCTGCCGGAGCTGGTGCCGGGCGACGTCAAGGCGCGCTATCCCAACGACAAGACCGGCCAGATCAACACCGTGCTCGGCACCAATCCGCTGCTGTTCGACCGCTATCTGTCGGACGCCATCGAGATCGACGTCGACTGCCTGTGCGACGGCAAGGACACGTTTGTCGTCGGCATCATGGAGCACATCGAGGAAGCCGGCATCCACTCCGGCGACTCCGCCTGTTCGCTGCCGCCGCATTCGCTGGATGCCGCAATGATTGCGCGCCTGGAGGCGCAGACCCGCGACATGGCGCTCGGCCTCGACGTGGTCGGCCTGATGAACGTGCAGTTCGCCATCAAGGACGGCGAGATCTACGTGCTGGAGGTCAATCCGCGGGCGTCGCGCACCGTGCCCTTCGTCGCCAAGGTGATGGGTATCCAGGTCGCCAAGATCGCCGCGCGCATCATGGCCGGCGAGAAGCTCGCCTCCTTCAATCTGCAGAAGCGCAAGCTCGACCATGTCGGCGTCAAGGAATCGGTGTTTCCCTTCGCCCGCTTCCCCGGCGTCGATACCGTGCTCGGGCCGGAGATGCGCTCCACCGGCGAGGTGATGGGCATCGACCGTTCCTTCGAGGTTGCGTTTGCCAAGAGCCAGCTCGGCGGCGGCACGCGCGTGCCGCGCAAGGGCACCGTCTTCGTCTCGGTCCGCGAGGACGACAAGACCCGCATCCTCGAGGCGGTCAGGCTGCTGTCGTCGCAGGGCTTCAAGGTGCTGGCGACGTCCGGGACCCAGCGCTTCCTGGTCGACAGCGGGGTCCCCGCCGTCAAGATCAACAAGGTGCTGGAAGGCCGGCCGCATATCGTCGATGCCATCACCAATGGCGAGATCCAGCCTGGTGTTCAATACCACCGACGGTCCGCAGGCACTGGCCGACAGCCGATCGCTGCGGCGCGCTGCCCTCTTGCATAAAGTTCCGTATTACACCACTCTTTCGGGCGCCGTTGCGGCCGCGCAGGGAATCCGGGCCTATCGGGACGGGGACCTTGAGGTCCGCACACTGCAGAGTTACTTTTCCGAAACCTGATCCCGGCCGGGCCTGACCGGACCCGATCAGCAATAAACAGGGCATGACTGGAACTCGCCAGTCATGTCATTGTTCTGTTTCGGCGCTTGTTCGCACGTGAGAGCACGGTCGGCCGCATGATCCGGACCCGCTGTCCTGATTTGTGATAAGATCCTGCTTCGATCGATGATCCGGACGACATGAGGCTGCGCGCATCGCTGCGCCGCCACCTGCCAAATTGCACTGTAATGCGTGCGCCGCATCGGCGTATGCATGACGTTAGAGGACGAAGAAAGATGGTTGAGAAGGTCCCGATGACCGCCGGCGGCTATGCCGCCCTCGAGGTTGAATTGAAGGAGCGTCAGACGGTGAACCGCCCGCGGATCATCGAGCAGATTGCCGAAGCCCGCTCCCATGGCGACCTGTCGGAAAACGCCGAATATCACGCCGCGAAGGAAGAGCAGTCGCACAACGAGGGTCGCATCAACGAACTCGAGGACAAGCTGGCGCGTGCCGAGATCATCGACATCAGCAAGCTCTCCGGCGACACCATCATGTTCGGCGCCACCGTGACTCTGATCGACGAGGACACCGAGAAGAAGGCGGTCTGGCAGATCGTCGGCGAGCCGGAAGCCGACGCCAAGAAGGGCCGCATCTCGATCACCTCGCCATTGGCGCGCGCGCTGATCGGCAAGGCCAAGGGGACCTCCGTCGAGGTCGTTGCTCCCGGCGGCGCCAAGGCCTACGAGATCACCAAGGTTGAGTGGCGCTGAGCCTTTCGCATAGCCACCAGCAACAAAGGCCGCGCCCACCGCGGCCTTTTTGCTGCGCCATGCAACCGTCCGTCCCGCCGATCAATCAAAAGCGAGGAAGACCGGAATAATTGTCACGCGGCTGTGTTTAACAGGCCTGTGCTTTTGAACGCGGTTGGCTTGAAAACTGCTTTCAATCGTGTTCGGACAACGCACTACTCGCATCACAATCGTCTACATCTCGACTGGGGGACTATTCATGAATTTCGATTCCATCGCCGCCAAGTATCAGCCGGCGGCGCTCAGCCTGTTTCGCTTCATCACCGGCCTGCTGCTGTTTCAGTACGGCGTCGCGAAGATCTTCAAGTTTCCGGCCGTGCCGTATTTCGCCAAGGTCGAACTATTTTCGCTGATCGGTGCGGCAGGCACTATAGAACTCGTTCTCGGCGCGTTGCTGATGGTCGGTCTTTTCAGCCGTCTGGTGGCCTTCATCCTCGCGGGCGAAATGGCGTTCGCGTACTTCATCGGCCACATGTTCAAGGGCGCCGAGCCGGTGTTCCTGCCGCTGCTCAACGGCGGCACCGCCGCGATTCTGTTCTGCTTCGCCTGCCTGTATCTGGCGACGTCCGGCGGCGGCCCGATCAGCCTCGACGCGATGCTGCGCAAGAAGAGCTGAGATTTCCTTCGACTTCGGGAAGCCCGCGTTGTTCTCAACGCGGGCTTTTTCGTGCATCGCAATTACTTGCCCCGGACGCGGCGCATCACGAAGTGCTGCTCCGCGTCCGGGGCAAGTGAATCAGCCCGCGACCTTGAGCTCCAGCGGCACCGCGGCGGCATATTTCGAGTTGTGCAGCACCAGCGACGTGCGCACGTTCCGCACGTGCGGCGCGGCGGTGAGCTGGCCGACGAACTCCTGGAACGTCGCCATGTCCGGCGCCACGCATTTCAGGATGAAGTCGATCTCGCCGGACAGCATCCAGCATTCCCGCACCAGCGGCTCCTTGCGGACGAAATCCTCGAACGCCTTGAGGTCGGCGTCGGCTTGGCTCGACAGGTGGACCGAGGCGAACACCGTGACGTCGAAGCCGAGCAGCCGCGGATCGAGCAGGCCACGATAGCCCTGGATGTAGCCGGCCTCTTCCAGCGTACGCACCCGGCGCAGGCAGGGCGGCGGCGAAATGCCGACCCGGCGCGCCAGTTCCACATTGGTGATGCGGCCGTCGGCCTGGATTTCACTGAGAATCTTGAGGTCGATCTCGTCGAGACTTTTCGGCACGCGGGGCAGGTCCTGGCTGGTGGCAGAGGTCGGTTCGTTCTCTTCCCCCAAGTTCATAGCCTAAGCGCCCGGTTTGGCGCAATTTTATTGCGCGTGCGGTGCAGAAATTAAGCGTCATCCGTGGAAAATCTGCGTGGACGGATTGCAATTCTTGCATAGCTCGCCAGATAACCTAGACTTAAGTCAGACTCGGATTTGCCACTTTCCGGTCGCCGCGACGCTGTCGCGTGAGCATTTCGCATCACAACTGACCAATTTCCCTTCAGAAAGGGATTCTGACCATGGCCGCCCCCATCCACGCCAAAGTTGTCATTATCGGTTCCGGTCCCGCCGGCTACACCGCAGCGATCTATGCCGCGCGGGCGATGCTGGAGCCCGTGCTGATCCAGGGCATCCAGCCGGGTGGGCAGCTCACCATCACCACCGACGTGGAAAACTATCCCGGCTTCGCCGATGTGATCCAGGGCCCGTGGCTGATGGAGCAGATGGAAAAGCAGGCGGCCCATGTGGGCACGAAAATCGTCACCGACCTCGTCACCGAGCTCGATCTGGCGCAGCGCCCGTTCCGGCTGGTCTGCGACAGCGGCGACATCTATCTGGCCGAGACCGTGATCCTGGCCACCGGCGCGCAGGCGCGCTGGCTCGGCATCCCCTCGGAGGAGCAGTTTCAGGGCGGCGGCGTCTCCGCCTGCGCCACCTGCGATGGCTTCTTCTATCGCGGCAAGGACGTCGTGGTGGTCGGCGGCGGCAACACCGCGGTCGAGGAAGCGCTGTTCCTGACCAACTTCGCCGCCTCGGTCACCATCGTCCACCGCCGCGATCATTTCCGCGCCGAACGCATCCTGCAGGAGCGACTGTTCAAGCATCCCAAGATCAAGGTGATCTGGGATTCGGCGATCGACGAGATCTGCGGCACCGCGGGTCCCGCCAAGGTCACCCATGTGCGGCTGAAGAACGTCAAGACCGGTGCGACGACGGACGTTCCCGCCGACGGCGTGTTCATCGCCATCGGCCACGCCCCGGCCACCGACCTGGTCAAGGGCCAGATCAAATTGCGGCCGTCGGGCTATGTCGAGGTTGCGCCGAATTCGACCGCGACGTCGGTGCCCGGCGTATTCGCCGCCGGCGACGTGGCCGATGAAACCTGGCGCCAGGCGGTCACCGCTGCTGGCATGGGCTGCATGGCCGCGCTCGAAGTCGAACGTTATCTGGCTGCACACGCCCACGACCGCGCAGCGGCGGAGTAATCATGGCACGAACTCGCGACGGATTCACGGATATGGACTGGGATAAGCTGAAGGTGTTTCACGCGGCGGCGGAGGCGGGAAGCTTCACCCATGCCGGCGAACAACTCGGGCTGTCGCAGTCGGCGGTGTCGCGCCAGGTCAGCGCGCTAGAGCAGGAACTGTCGGTCTCACTGTTTCATCGCCATGCCCGCGGCCTGATCCTCACCGAACAGGGCGACCTGTTGTTCCGCACCGCCCATGACGTGTTCATGCAGTTGCAGGCGGCACGCGCCAAGCTCACCGACAGCCGCGAACGGCCGAGCGGCGATCTCAAGGTCACCACCACCCCCGGCGTCGGCATCAACTGGCTGATTCCGCGACTCGGCGAATTCACCGCGCTGTATCCTGAAATCAGGATCTCACTGATCGTCACCGACGAGGAACTCGACCTGTCGATGCGCGAGGCCGACGTGGCCATCCGCACCCGCAAGCCGACCCAGCCCGACCTGATCCAGCGCAAGCTGTTCGCGATGGGCTTCCACGCCTATTGCTCGCCCGAATACGTCAAGCATTTCGGCACGCCGCGCACGCTGGAAGAACTCGATGGCCATCGGATCATCATGCTGAGCGACAGCCAGGTCGCCGTGCACCTGCAGAACCGCGCCTGGCTGATCGAGGCCGGGCGCAATGGATCCGGTCCGCGTGAGCCCTATTTCAAGGTCAACAACGTCCTTGGCCTGGTGCGCGCCTGCCAGCAGGGCCTCGGCATCGCCGCCCTGCCCGACTATCTGGTCGAGGAGAACAACCGACTGGTGCAGCTGTTCAGCGAGTCCGACTCGATTCAGCTCGATACCTACTTCGTCTATCCCGAAGAATTGAAGACCGTGGCACGTGTCCAGGTGTTTCGCGACTTCATCGTCAGCAAGGCGCAGCGCTGGCCTTCGTGAGTTCCAGTCCATCCCCGGACTCGCATGACTGACATGCGAGGTGAGGCGTTGCTCACCAGCGCCGGCAGGGGACATAATCCTTGCACGCTGAGAGCCCGTTCTGCGCTTTGTCCCCCTCCTCCAGCGGAGCGGGTTCTCAGTTATCCCTCTTGGAAGGTGATTGTGTCGGCCTCACGTGGCCAATACCTCAAGCCGGGCTCATTTGAGTCCGGCTTTTTTTTGCGTGGATGGCATGGTTGCCGCACGTGGCCGTCGAGGCTCACCGCGAGAGGCTCGGCATCAGCGATGCCGGCGCCGGACAACGCCACGCGCAAACACCGCCCGATCGCCCACAGCAAAAAACGCGCGAACCTCGCGCGCCTCAGTCGTCGGAGTCAGACGGAGATTATGCCGCCTGCTTGTGCATGGTGCCGGTGGCCGATGCGCTGCCGCGGATCGCCTTGATCGAGCGTTCGATGGCAGCCCATAGCTTGCTGATTTCGCCGGCCGCGCGACCCTCGGCGGCGTATTCGCGTGCACCTTCACCGTTGCCCAGCGCCATCAGCAGATCGGCGCGGTTGGTGATCTGGCCCGCCCAGACCGGCGCCTTGAACTTGGCGAGGGCTTCGCGCGCGATGGTCACGATGCGGCTCTCCACGTCGTCCCGGCGCGCCGGTGCACCGTTGATCACGACGGCATAGGGCTTGCGGGCGGAGCGGCAGCTTTGAATGGTGTCCTGCACGGCATTGACGTCGAACACGCCGGGACGCGCCGGAATGATCACCATGGTGGCGTTCTTGATGGCATCGTCCACGACCGCCGAGGTGTTGGGCGGGGTATCGATGAACACCCACTCGACTCCATCGCGCTTGGCGGCGGCGACGATCTCGCTGACGGTGCGATTGGCAACCTTCAGCGGCGGCTCGTTGGTGCCCCGCAGCTTGTGCCAAAGCGTGAGTGATCCCTGCGGATCGGCATCGATCAGCAGGCACGGCTTGGAAGACTTGTGAACCTGTGCAGCAAGATGAGCGGCAAGGGTGCTTTTTCCCGAGCCACCTTTACGCGATGCAAAAACAATAACGTTCATATGTCCGGCCTCCTGATTGACCCCAGAAGGCGAAAATGAATCAGCGCGCTGATTCGTTAAAGGAAAATTTATCGCCTGCTTCACTTTAGCGGTCGGGTTTATCCGCCATGCTGTCTTTTGAGGCACACAATGCGGTGCAGCAGGCTAAAAATGAGTCAGTCGTGCGACTGAACCGTGACTGCGACAACTATCAAACTGCTATTTGTGTTGTTTCGCGCGCTGACGCTCGACCCACTTGCGCTCCAGCCATCCCAGCGACTTCGCCGTCGGCTTCTCGAGGATGGGAACGTCCTGGGCGATCAACGCCACACCAAGCGGCAGCATCCACAGGCCGAGCACGGGAAGAAAGCTGAGGGTCCCGCCCACCACCAATAGTCCGGCGAGCGGAATTCTCAGCAGGCGGGACGAGGGCCTGCGCAGCCAGTTGATGAACTGCGCCGGTTTCGGCGGCAACCGGTCGGCAAACCGCGTGAAATGTCGGTCGATCTCGGCTTTGTAGTCAGCGCTCAAGATGATTCTCCTCACCGCCGGACATGTGGCCTGACGGCATCGTTACCAACGCGTCAGCTTGTCGCGGCGCGACTTTCCGGCCGGTTGACTGACAGCGCGGCAGTTCGGCCAAGCTGCCGACCGGCACAGCGAACGGCCGATGCGCCGTCCTGCAACGATCGCTTCAATTCTTGCGGCGCGGAGCCTTCGCCTTGCGCGGCTTGATGCTGAGCGGCTTGCGGGCGGTGACCGGCGTCAGCGCGGGCGACGGTTCGGACTCGCGAAAGAAGGCCCGGCAGCCGGGGCTGAGCTGCGCCCGCTGACGGATCATGCAGGCGGTGATCCGATCGACGTCGGGAATATCCGAACTGCACAGCCGCATCGCGTCACCGGTGCACAGCTGCTCCTGCTCCGGCGAGTAGGCCTGGGCGGCGCCCGCCAGCAGCAACAGCATGATCGCCGCGCCCAGCGTTGTGTCGCGGCGCAGTCTCCCGCAGCGTCCCATCAAATCCTCCCTCGACGTGATTGACGACGGCAAAATGTCCGTGAAGCGCGCCGCCTTTGCAAGCCCTGCGCGGGGCTGAGAAAGCGGACGGGGTGACACGGTGTGTCAGGCGGGTGATGTTGCCCTGCAGGCCGCATACATCCAGCCATCACGGCGACATGCACCATGAGGCGACGCTCGGTCCGGATCTGAAAGCTGGACGGGGAGCATGGTACAGTTGGCTGGCCTCGAACCAGCGACCTCCTGCTCCACAAACAGGCGCTCTAACCAACTGAGCTACAACTGCATCCCTGATCGGCCCCTGCGAGGGGGTCGCGAACAGGCGGGAAACTAGATGCAACGCATCTCTTTGGCAAGGCCGCGAGGAGGCTGAAATCGCCTTGTTGCGGCGAATTCAGCCGATGTGCGCGGCGAAATCGGCAGTTCTTGCGCGGGCTCGCCCGATCCCGGCAAAACAAAGCCCGGGCCGCCGGCCCGGGCTTCGCAATCGTCGCTCGCCTGCTCGCTTAGGCGGCGGGCTTGAACAGCTTTGCCGCGCCGGTCTTGATCGGCTCGGCGGTCTCGGAGGCGATCTTCTGGCCTATCTCGGCCAGTTCCTTGGTCTGGCCGGTCAGGGTCTCGACCTGGCTCTTGGCGAAGGCGCTGAACAGCTCCATCGCCGCCGCCGGTGACTTCACGCCGATCAGCGACTGCATGAAGTCAAAGCCGGCATTGGTGTTGGTCTTGGCGATGTCCAGCAGCTTGGCGGAATAGTCGGTCGCGCCCTTGGTCGCGGTCGAGAACACTGCCTCGATGGTGCCGTTGTGGGTTTCGGCGGCGTCCTTGAACTTGGCGTAGCTCTCGCGGGCCTGCGACACGCCCTTTTCGGCGAAGGCGCGAACCTGCTCGGGCATCTGGAACGGAATGACGGAGGAGGAGAACGGATCGTTGGATTCAGCCATGACGTGCATCCTTCGTGTTGAGGGGACCGTGCCACGCTCCCGGACGGCGTGTCCCCGCCGACCGGGTGGCAAATTACGCAATCGGTAGAGAGATTGAGCAATATCCTGTCGGACTTGTGCAGCGCAACAGAATATTGCAACGCAAAAACGTATAGCAGCCCTTACCCAGATGCACGTTCCCGGCAATGGAACCGGATTCGTGCAACCCAGGGTAAGGTATCCCGTTCTTGACGGTTCTGGTTCTCGTCAGTTTTTCGGCTTGGCCGCTTCCATGGCGGTCTGGGTCATGATCTGGCCCATCTCGCTGGCCTGCTCTGCCAGTGCCTTCATTTGCGCCTGCACGTATTCGCTGTGAAGCCGCATGACGTCGCCGAGATCCTTGGCGTGCAGCGGCTGCTGGGCGTAATCCAGCGACGCCTGCACGTTCTTTTCAGCGAAGCCGATGGCCCGGGCGCTGATGTCCTTGGCGCCGGCGCGCACTGTGGCGCCCTTGTCCTCAATGCTGCTGGCAGTCTGCTGGGCGCTGGCCAGAAAGTGTTCGAAGGTCTTGCGCGCCTGCTCGAAGCTCGCTTCCGCCATCGACTTCATGTCCTTGGGAATTTCAAAACGTTCGTCGCTCATGTCCCACTCCTGTGTTGCAGGGCCATCCACAGCCCTGGCTCCCCGTTCGCCCACTGAAGTTAACCACCGCAGACGTCGCCGCTGTGACGCGGTCATCCGTCGCCGGCCGGCTTGCATCGTGAACCTTTGTTCCGGTTTTGCAACTGGTGCAACGCAGGGCTGTGTCGGGAGTTTCGGCCATGCGGCAATTAAGCCTGTTGGCGTTTTGGCCTGTACGGGGCGGCCAGCAGCGTGGACCTGACGGTCGCGGCAGGCGATAGTAACGAAGCGTTAAGCCTGACATCCTTTGGCCGTGCATATCTGGTCCCTGATTATCGGACGCCGACAAGAATCAGTCATGAAATACCTATGAGCAATGCGGAATTCCAGTTGCGGGGCGTCGGCGATGCCAGGCTGGCGGTGCATGCGACCAGCCATCAGCCGGTCTGGCTGTGGTCGGTCGACGGCACCCGCATCCTGTGGGCCAATCCGGTCGGCGCACGGCTGTTCGGCGCGCGCAACGGCGCGGCGCTGGCGGCCCGGGCCTTCGGCCCCGCCGATCCGCATCGCCGCCAACTGGCGCAGCTCGCACCGCGGCTGTCCGCGACCGGCGCGGTGCGGCTGGAACGGCTGCGCGGCTTCGGTGCGGCGCCCGGCGGGCTGATGACCTGCGCCTGTTCACGGCTCGAATTTGCCGACGGCAGCGCCGGCATCCTGGTGGTCGCCGCCGCCTTCACCGGCCGCGGCATGCCGCTGGTGGAGCGACTGCAGAACCTCGTTGAAGGCATCGACACGCCGATCGCCAGCTTTGCCCGCGACGGCCTGTTCATCGGCGCCAACGATGCCGCCCGCGCTTTGCTCGGCTTTCGCAACCTGTCCGAAGCCGGCCTCGAGACCGCGCGCAGCGACGCGCTGAAGGATGGCCGCGTCGAAACGCCGATCGGCTTCGGCCACGTGGTGCTGCAGCGCGTCGGCAGCGGCGCCGATGTCGGCCTGGTCGCGCTGATCGCACCCGCGCCGGCGTCTCCGGCGGAGCCAATGCCCGCGCCAGCCGTCGCCGAAATCGAACCTGCAGGGCTCGCCAGCGAACCAACCGACATGCCCACGCCCCACGAAACTCCGGCTGCGACCGAAGTGTCCGAACCAGCGGGCGCCGTCGCTGCAGCGGCGGAGGAAGAGTCCGATCGCGTTGCCGAAGAACTGCTGGAAGCCAGCATCGCCGACACCATCGCCCATGCCGCCATCGACACCTCGTCGGCACCACCCGATGAAGTGCCGGCGCATGCGCCTTCGCCTGTTATCGAAGCTGTGGCCGACCAGCCCGCGCCGGCACAAGCCGCGCCGCTGGAGGCCGCACCAATTGAAACGCCGGTCGCGGAAGAAGCCCCGGCGCAGCCGACACCTGCCATGGAAACTGCACTGGAAACGCCGCCGGAGCCGCCGGTGCGTCGCCAGCCGCTGCGCTTCACCTGGCAGATGGATGCCGACGGCCGCTTCGCGCTCGGCTCCGATGAATTCACGCGACTGCTCGGCTCCCGCACTAGCGCGAGCTTCGGCCGCCACTGGCGCGAGATCGCCGAGGATTACGGCCTCGATCCCGATGGCCGCGTGCTCAGTGCGGTGGCCACGCACAATACCTGGAGCGGTATCACGCTGCTGTTTCCGGCCGACGGCGGCGCGCGGTTGCCGGTCGAGCTGTCGGGCCTGCCGGTCTACGATCGCGCGCGCAATTTTGCCGGCTACCGCGGCTTCGGCGTGTGCCGCGATCTCGACGCACTGGCCCGGCTTGCAGAGTTGCGGCGCCACGAATTCGTCGGCGAGCCACCGCCGCAATCGCTGTCGGCGGACATCGTCCAGGCCGGCCCGGCCGCGGACCACCCCGACCAGCCGAACGACTCCGGCGCCCCGCCATCAGATATCGAAGCGGCCGCCCGCGAACCCCAGAATCAAACCGAACCGGACACCACCGTGGAACCTCCCAAGAATGTCGTGCCTTTCCGGGCGAGCGACCTGAAATCGCCGGCACTCACGCCCGTCGAAAACAGCGCCTTCAACGAGTTGGCGCGGCAGTTGTCGGCGCGGCTCGAAGCCGAGACCGGGCTGACCGGCGAACCGCAGCCGAGCCCGCTTGAGGCCGAGGAAATGCTCGCGCAGATCGAGGCGTCGGACGCGCCGGCCTCGGCCAGCGACGCGCCGGACTGGCTGGCGGAGCCGGCGCCGCCGGCGCGCGGCGAGGTGATGCGCGACAAGATCCTGCTCGATCTGATGCCGGTTGGCGTGCTGATCTACCGGCTCGACCGGCTGCTTTATGCCAACCCGGCATTCCTGGCCCGCACCGGCTATCCGACGCTGCACGCGCTGGAAGACGCCGGCGGCCTCGACGTCCTCTATGTGGAGCCGAGTGTCTCCGGCGGCAGCACCGCCGATGGCGGCAAGGCCGTCACGATCTCCGGTACCGATGCCGGCCAGGCGTCCCCGCTGCAGCCGACCGACGCCAAGCTGTTCCCCATCACCTGGGACGCCGACCCGGCGCTGGCGCTGATCTTCGAACAGGCCGGCAGCGAACCGCGACCCGAGCCCGCGACACCGGCCGTGCCTGAAGGCGATGGCGCCGCCGACGCCGAAGAGCTCGGCGCCATCCTCGACACCACAGCCGAAGGCATCGTGATGTTCGATGCCGAGGGCAACATCAATTCGTGCAACCGCAGCGCCGAGGCGCTGTTCGGCTATGACGGCGCCGCGCTGACGCAACGCAATCTGGTCGACCTGTTCGCGCCGGAGAGCCAGCGCGTGGTCGGCGACTATCTCGACAGCATCAAGAGCGCGAGCGTCGCCGCCATGCTCGACCACGGCCGCGAGGCGCTGGGCCAGGTGCGCGAAGGCGGTCTCGTTCCGCTGTCGGTGATGATGGGCCGGACCCGCGAAGACGGCCCCAACTTCTTTGCCGTATTCCGCGACCTCACCCAGATCAAGAAGACCGAGACCGAGTTGCTCAATGCGCGCCGCCAGGCCGACCGTGCCGCCACCGCCAAGGCCGACGTGCTGGCACGTATCAGCCATGAGGTTCGCACCCCGCTCAACGCCATCATCGGCTTCGCCGAGGTGATGACCGAGCAGCGCTTCGGCCCGCTCGGCAACGAGCGCTACGTCGAATACATGAAGGACATCCGTGTCTCCGGCGAGCGCGTGATTGCCATCATCAACGACCTGCTCGACCTCAGCCGCATCGAGACCGGCAATCTCGATCTCGCCTTTACCAACCAGAACCTCAACGAGATGGTCGAGCAATGCGTCGCCGTGATGCAGCCGCAGGCCAACCGCGGCCGCATCATCATCCGCACCTCGCTGGCCCATACGCTGCCGCGCGTGGTGGCCGATGCCCGTGCGCTGCGCCAGATCGCGCTCAACCTGATCGGCAATTCGATCCATCTGGCCAATGCCGGCGGCCAGGTCATCGTCTCCACCGCGCTGAGCGATTTCGGCGATGTGGTGCTGCGGGTCCGCGACACCGGCCAGGGTCTCAATGACAATGAACTGGCCGCTGCCATGGAACCGTTCAACAGCCACGCCCCGGCCGATCACACTTCGGAAAGCGCCGGCGTCAGCCTGTCGCTGACCAAGGCGCTGGTCGAAGCCAACCGCGCCCGCTTCCAGATCAAGACCGCGCCGAGCTCCGGCACGCTGATCGAGGTGGTGTTCTCGCACGCTCCGGCGAAGGCCTAGACCAACAACAGTCGAGGCCGGTCGGGAAAGCGCCGGCAGGAGATGACCTCGGCTTGATGATGACCCGCTAGCGGTCGGAATGCGGCAACATTCGTAACAGCGTGCGGTCGTGAAAGACCCGATGATGGATCAGGGCCGCGGTGGCGTGAAGGGCCGCCAGAAGCATAAGCCCGTGGGCCATGATTTCATGTACTTCCTTAACATTGTGAGCGAAGGCCCGGTCACGGATCCATGGCGACGGGATTTCCGCCAGCCCGAATAGCGGTAGTGCATCACCGCGCGCGAATTGCAGGACAATCCCCGCGACCGGGACCGCAAGCAGCAACGCATACAATGCAAGATGGACGAGCCCGGTTGCGCGATCCTGCCACACGCCGAGCGAAACAGCCTCGGCAGGCGGCGGTGGATCAATCAAACGCCACGCGACACGCACCAGCAGCAGGATGATGACCGCGAGCCCTGCGGTGTCATGAAAAAATGCCCCCGCAGAGCGCAGCGCGCCTTTGGGCAATTCATCGCCGAGAATCCCGAGAAGCCACGCGACGACGACCAGGACCACCGTCAACCAGTGCACGGCCTGCGGGATTGCGCCGTAATTCTCTGCGGAGTTGCTGAGCTGCATCGCATATCCCTCCCGCGACAAATGACAAACCTACGGTGCGAGCGATGACACGCATTGATGTGGGTCAAGCGCCCCCCCAGCAGAAGCCCTAGGCTCGCCAGAAATGACGCGCCTCGCGCGCTACCGTCGGCCACGATGCTGGAATCGAGCTGCCTTGCATTTCCCTCCCGGAGTTAGGTGTTCATGAAGGCCACTGATTCCTCTCGCCCGCAGTTGATGATCCGCCGCGTCAATCTTGATACGGGCCGGGAAAACGTGGTTGTCATTTCGCGCCGCTCAAAGGCGCTGCGTCCGGAAATCTTTCGCGGCTTCAGCCGCGTCGAACTGCGCTGCAATTCAAAAGTCCTGCTGGCGACGCTTCTGATCACCGACGACGATGGGCTGGTGGACCCCGACGACATCGGCCTGTCCGAACCCGCCTTCCGGCGCTTCGCCGAACCGGCCGGCACGCTGGTGATGGTCACGCCTGCGGCGGCGCCTGACAGTCTCGATGCCGTCCGTGGCAAGATTCAGGGGCGGACGCTGAACGCGGCTCAAATCGACGCCATCATCGACGACCTCACACATTATCGCTATTCGGACATGGAAATCGCCGCGTTCCTGATCAGCTCGGCCAGCTTCATGACCAGCGATGAATTGCTCGCGCTCGTCCGGGCGATGGCGGGAGCCGGAACGCAGCTCAAATGGAGCAGCCCGATTGTCGTCGACAAGCATTGCATTGGCGGCATTCCAGGCAATCGCACCTCGATGATCGTGGTGCCGATCGTCGCCGCGCACGGCCTCACCATTCCCAAGACATCATCGCGCGCCATTACCTCGCCGGCTGGCACGGCCGACACGATGGAAGTGCTGGCGCGGGTCGATCTGGGCGTCGGGGAGATGAAAGAAGTCGTTGCGGCATGCAACGGCTGTCTGGTGTGGGGCGGCCATGTCAACCTGTCGCCGGCCGATGACATCCTGATTTCAGTCGAACGTCCGCTCAGCCTCGACACCCGCGAGCAGATGGTCGCCTCGATCATGTCGAAAAAGCTCGCGGCCGGGTCGACCCATCTGCTGATCGACCTGCCGGTCGGCCCGACGGCCAAGGTTACAAATGCACTGGAAGCGATGCGGCTGCGCAAGCTGTTCGAATTCGTCGGCGATCATTTCGGCATCTCGGTCGAGGTGATCACCACCGACGGCCGCCAACCGATCGGCAGCGGCATCGGCCCGGTGCTCGAGGCCCAGGATGTCATGGCGGTTCTCGCCAACGATCCCATGGCCCCCGCCGACCTGCGCGAAAAATCGCTGCGGCTGGCTGCGCATTTGCTCGAATACGATCCGCAACTGCGCGGCGGCAGCGGCTATGCGCGCGCCCGCGAACTGCTCGACAGCGGCGCGGCGCTCAAGAAAATGCAAAAGGTGATCGACGCGCAGGGGCCGTCATCCTGCCGCACGACTCTCGGGACGTCGACGTTCGACGTGACCGCCTCGGCGGACGGAACGGTCGTGGGCATCGACTGCCTGCAATTGAACCGCCTGGCCCGCACGGCGGGCGCGCCGATCGACAAGGGGGCCGGCATCAAGTTGTTCAAGAAGATCGGCGACCGCGTCGATCAGGGAGAACCGCTCTACCGGGTCTACACGTTCGACCGCTCGGAGCACGATCTGGCGGCGGCAGCAGCGAAGGCCAATACCGGCTACGCGATCGATGGCCAGTATTCACCCATCGAGCGGACAGCATCGTGAACGAGATCTCCATCCAGGCGCTGCCGGCTTCAGCCAGCGATGCCGCGCGGCTCGCGCTGCGGCTTGACGTACCAGTGCATGGTATCGCCCTGCACACGTTCCCTGACGGGGAAATGCGGGTGACGGTTGGTCCGGCAACGCCAACGACTGTCATTTATGCTTCGCTCGACCAGCCCAACGACAAGCTCATCGCGCTGCTGTTCGCCGCGGAAGCGCTGCGGCGCGACGGTTGCAAGCGCCTCATCCTGCTGGCGCCATATCTCTGCTACATGCGCCAGGATACGGCCTTTCACGACGGCGAGGCGATCAGCCAGAAGGCGATCGGCCGACTGCTTGCCGGAATCGTCGATCGCGTGATCACGGTCGACGCGCATCTGCATCGCACCCCGGACATCAGAACCGTGTTTCCCGGCATCGCCGCGGAAAACCTCTCGGCCATGCCTGCAATCGCCGATGCGCTGCGCAAGACCCACCTCGATCCCGCAACGGTCTTGATCGGACCCGATGCCGAATCCCGGCAATGGGTGAGCGATCTGGCGGGCCGGCTTGGCCTCACATACACCGTTGCGCAAAAAATCCGCCATGGCGATCGATCCGTGGAGATCGGATTTTCCGATCCGCGACTGATCGCAGGTCGCCCGGCCCTGCTGGTCGATGACATCGTCTCCTCGGGCGGCACGCTGATCGCCTGCGCGAGGGCGCTGACAGCGGCGGGCGCCACACAGATCGATGCCGTCGTCACGCACGCGCTGTTCCCGGCCGACACGATCGCCCAATTCACTGACGCGGGCATCCGTTCGATCCGCTCGACCCACAGCGTGCCGCATCCAACCAATGCGATCGTGCTCGACGAATTGTTCGTCGCGGCCTTGCGTGACGAAACCAAAGGCCAGATCCGTCCGGAGATTCAGACATGAGCGTGACCATCCAATTCTGCGGGGCTGCCCGCACCGTGACTGGCTCCTGCTATCTGTTCCGGACGCAAACCGGACGCTTCCTGGTCGATTGCGGATTGTTCCAGGGGCAGAAAACCCTCAAGGAACTGAACTACGGCGCCTTTCCATTTGCTCCCGCCGACATCGACACCGTGCTGCTGACGCACGCACATATCGATCACAGCGGACTACTGCCGAAACTGGTCAGCGAAGGATTTGGCGGACCGATTCTGGCGACGCGCGGCACGATCGATCTCTGCTCGTACATGCTGCCCGATGCCGGAAGCATTCAGGAATCGGAGGTCGCGGCGCTCAACAGGCGCAATATTGCGCGCGGGCGGCCCGAGGTCAGTCCGATCTACACCCAGGCCGATGCCATCGCATCGCTGGACGCGTTCAGGCCCGTCGAATACGAGACCTGGGCCGACGTCATCCCGGGCGTTCGCGCGCGTTACTGGAACGCCGGTCACTTGCTTGGTTCGGCCTCGATCGAAATTGAATTCGCCGGCGAAGGCGCAGGCGGCAAACCCTTGCGGCTGCTGGCCTCGGGCGATATCGGCCCCGATGCGAAGCTGCTGCAACCAGATCCACAAGCGCCGGCCGGATTCGACTACGTGATGTCGGAATCCACCTATGGCAACCGTGCACGTGCGCCAATCACGCCGCAGCAGCGTCGCCAGCGCCTTGCCGCCGAAGTCCGCGACGCCGCTGCGGCCAGGGGCGCGCTGGTGATTCCCGCCTTCGCGGTCGAACGCACCCAGGAACTGATCGTCGATCTGGTCGATCTGATGGACCATGGCGAGGTACCGACGGCACCGATCTTTCTCGATTCGCCGCTGGCGATCCGTGCCACGGAAGTGTTCCGCAACCACGCTGCCAGCCTGGATCAAGGTGTCGACGTCAATCGACTGCTCAGTTCTCCCCATCTCCGCTTCACCGAGACCGTCGACGAAAGCAAGTCGATCGCCAGGCTCAACGGCTTTCACGTGATCATTGCAGCCAGTGGCATGTGCGACGCCGGCCGCATCCGTCATCATCTCAAACGCTGGCTGTGCAAGAGCAACGGCACGGTGCTGCTGGTCGGTTTCCAGGCCCAGGGCACGCTCGGACGTTTCATTGCCGACGGCGCCAAGGCGGTCCGTATTCAGGGCGAAGAGATCCGTGTCGCTGCCCGCATCCGCCAGATCGATGATTATTCCGGCCACGCCGACAATGCCGAATTGTCGCGCTGGATCGCCGCCCGGCGCCCGATCCAGCGCGGGATATTTTTGGTTCACGGCGAAGAGCCTGCGATCGCCGGCCTGTCCGAGTTGATCTCCGGCCGGATCGTTCCGGGGGCAAAAATCTTCCAGCCGGTTCTCGATGACATCTACGAGCTTTCGACGTCGGCTCCGACGCTGCTCGACGGCACACACCGCCGCCGGCTCGCCCCCGAAGCGGTGGTCGCACTCGACTGGCACAACGACATGTCGAAGCTCATTCTCGACATCAACGATCAGATGCGCGCCGCGGCCGACGACCGCGCCCGCGGCGTCATCATCCGCCGGCTCAGGCGCGCGCTGGAGGCGGACCACTAAGCGACATGGAATACGGCACGTTCCGGCTATCGACTGCCGATCGAGGCGGACGAGCTTGCTGCCTGGAATCGCTCTAAATGGCGACTCCTGCGACATTGTGTCGGGGACAGCGCTGCGCCTGCTGCGCTACTGACACGGCATTGCTGCTCATCCACCGGGGCCTTGTTCATGATCAAACGTCGCATGCTCGCCATCACGTCCGCTGCTGTCGCGTTCGCCGCGCTCGGCGCCTCCGCACTGCAGGCCGCCGAAGAGGTCAACGTCTACACCTATCGCGAGACCAAGCTGGTGCAGCCGCTGTTCGACGCCTTCAGCAAGGACACCGGCGTCAAGGTCAACGTGATTTCGGCCAGCTCCGGACTCGAGCAGCGCATCAAGGCCGAGGGCGCCAGCAGCCCGGCCGACGTCCTGCTGACGGTGGATATCGGCCGCATCGACGACGCCGTGCAGGCCGGCATCACCCAGCCGATCAAGTCCGACGTCATCGACAAGATCGTGCCGGCGCAGTACCGCGATCCGGCCGGGCACTGGGCCGGCATCTCGATGCGCGCCCGCGTGGTCTATGCGTCGAAGGACCGCGTCAAGCAGGACGCCATCACCTATGAGGAGCTTGCCGATCCCAAGTGGAAGGGCAAGATCTGCATCCGCTCCGGCCAGCACATCTACAACAACGGCCTGTTCGCCGCCTATGTCGCCAAGCACGGCGAGGCGAAGGCCGAGGAATGGCTGCGCGGCCTCAAGGCCAACCTCGCGCAGAAGCCGTCGGGCGGCGACCGCGAGGCGGCGCGCGACGTGGCCGCCGGCAAGTGCGACATCGGCATCGGCAACACCTACTACTGGGCACTGATGATGAATGCCGATCCCGAGAAGAAGCCCTGGGCCCAAGCCACACGCGTGATCCTGCCGACCTTCGCCGGCGGCGGCACCCATGTGAACCTGTCCGCGGTGCTGCTGGCCAAGAACGCGCCGAACAGGGCCAATGCGATCAAGCTGATCGAATGGCTGGTTGGCGAAACGGCACAGCAGATGTATGCCGACGCCAACTACGAATATCCGGTGCGCGCCGGCGTCAAGGTCAACCCGACCATCGCCGGCTACGGCAAGCTCACGCCGGATACCATGCCGATCGCCAGCATCGCCACCAACCGCAAGGCCGCGGCAATGCTGGTGGACAAAGTCGGGTTCGATAATTGAGGACTACAGGTAGCGCGCTCTTCCTCATCCCTCCCCCCGGCGAAGCGCAGCTTCGCGGGAGGGAGGGATTTCATTTTCGCCGTCGTGAATCACTCCCCCATCTCTCGCCTCGCCACCATTATCGCCGCGCTCACCGCGCTGGCCGTCGCCGCGCCTGTACTATCCATCGCGCTGCTTGCGCTGACGCCCGATCCGGATCTGTGGTCGCATCTGATCGCCTATGTGCTGCCGCAGGCGCTGCGCGACACCGCGCTGCTGCTGTTCGGCGTCGGCAGTCTGACGCTCGTCATCGGCGCCGGCGCGGCGTGGCTGATTTCCACTTATGACTTTCGCGGCCGCACGCTGCTGATCTGGCTGATGCCGCTGCCGCTGGCGATTCCCACCTACATCGCGGCCTACGTCTATGTCGATCTGTTCGAGCCGCTCGGCCTGATGCATCGTGCGCTGGCGACCGTGATGCCCCTGCGCGACGCCGTCGCTTTGCTGCCGAACCTGCGCTCGCTGCCCGGCGCCGTCTTCGTCATCGGCCTCGTGCTGTATCCCTATGTGTATCTCTCGGCGCGGGCGATGTTCCAGGCGCAGAGCGCGGATTTCGCCGAAGCCGCCAAAGTCCTCGGCGCCGGACGGTGGACGATCTTCTGGCGGGTCGTGCTGCCGATCGCGCGGCCGGCACTGGCGGTCGGCGTCGCGCTGGTATCGCTGGAGACGCTGAACGATATCGGCGCCAGCGAATATCTCGGCGTTCGCACGCTGACCGTTTCGATCTTCACCACTTGGCTGAACCGCGGCAGCCTGAGCGGCGCCGCACAATTGTCCTTGGTCATGCTGGCCGCGGTGGCGGTGCTGATCGCGGTGGAGCGTCGCGGGCGCCGCGACGTCAACATCGAATTCTCCGCCGAGAGCCCGCGCCTGTCGCCGCGCCGGCGGCTCTCCGGCGCGCCGGCCGCGCTTGCCTTCGCTGCCTGCGTCACGCCGGCGCTGCTCGGCTTCGTGGTGCCGATGCTGTACCTGATCCGCGAGGCGATCCAGCGCGGGTTGTTCGCGCGCTTCGATCCGACGCTGTGGCGCGATGCCTGGCATTCGGTGGCGCTGGCCTCGAGCGCGACGGTGATTGCCGTGCTGCTCGGGCTGACGGTCGTGCTCGCGCAACGCTGGCGCCCGACATGGCCGAGCAATCTCAGCCTCGCCGCGGCACAGGCCGGCTACGCATTGCCCGGCCTGGTGCTGGCGCTGGGCCTGCTGACGCCGGTGCTGGCCATCGATGGCGCACTCAACGCGATGGCGGCGTCGGTCGGCATGACGCCGCCGGGGCTGGTGATGGTCGGCTCCGGCGCCGCCGTGGTGATCGCCTATGTGATCCGCTTCCTCGCGGTGCCCACGGGCTTCGTCAAGGCCGGTGCCGCGCGCATTCCCCTCGACTATGACGACAGCGCGCAGGCCGCCGGCGCACCGCTGCTCACCGCGCTCAGGCGCATCCAGTTGCCGCTGCTGCGGCCGGCGCTGGTCGGGTCGGTGATCGTGGTGTTCGTCGACGGCCTCAAGGAATTGCCGGCGACGTTGCTGCTGCGTCCGCTCAACGTCGACACGCTGGCGACCTCGATCTATCAGCATGCCAGCCGCGGCAGTTTCGAGGACGGTGCGCTGGCCGCATTGCTGATCGTGGCGGCGAGCGTCGGCCCGGTGCTGTGGCTGACGCGCTTCGCCGACCTGCCGGAGGGGCCCGCGTAGGTCACCTGTCCCGGACGCGCTGCGGCATTCTCATGCCGCTGCGCAGAGCCGGGACCGTCGCGAACGCCGGCGCCCGGCAAGGCCCCGGATCTGCGAAGCAATACTTCGTATTGCATCGCGTCCGGGGCAAGTGACCTACCCCGCCACGCTGTCCTGCTTGCGCTGGGTCGAAAAAATATCCCACGCCGCGATGAACATCGCGGCGATCACCGGGCCGATGACAAAACCGTTGAGCCCGAACACCTCGATGCCGCCCAGCGTCGAGATCAGCACCACATAGTCCGGCAGCTTGGTGTCCTTGCCGACCAGCATCGGGCGCATGATGTTGTCGACCAGGCCGATGACGAAGAAGCCGTAGGCGATCAGGATCGCGCCCTGGATGTATGAACCGGTGGCGAGCAGATACAGCGCCACCGGCATCCAGACCAGCCCGGCGCCGACCGCGGGCAGCAGCGACAGGAACGCCATCAGCACGGCCCACAGCAGCGCCGCATTGATGCCGAGGATCCAGAAGATCAGGCCGCCGAGCGCGCCCTGCGCCAGCGCCACCAGCAGGCTGCCCTTGACCGTGGCGCGGATCACCACGGTGAATTTTTCCAGGAGTTCGTCGCGCAGGCCGGCGCGCAGCGGGATCGCATCCTTGACGCGGAGCGCCAGCGCGTCGCCGTCGCGGAACAGGAAGAACAGCAGATAGAGCATGATCACCAGGCTGACCATGAACGCAAACGTGCTCTGGCCGATGTCCAGCGCCTGCGCCGCGATGGTCTGGCCGCCCTTGACCAGACCCGCCGTGAGTTTTTCCTGCATGTCGCCGAGGCTGGCGACGCCGAAGCGGTCGAGCAGCCCGGTGGCCCAGCCTGGCAGCGCATCGAGCATCTGCTGCAGCAGCTTTCCGAAGTTGAGTTCGCCGGACTGCATCCTGCCGACCACCGTGGCGGCCTGCTGGGTCAACGACGCCGCGATCAGCGTCAGCGGCAGGATCACGATCATGACGATCAGCAGGATCATCACCAATGCTGCGAGGTTCGAACGCTGCGGCATCTTGCGCAGCAACTGGCGATGCAGCGGCGCGAACATCAGGGCGATGACGACGCCCCACAGGATGGCGCCGTAGAACGAGGTGAGAATCAAGGCAAACGCGACCGAGACCACCACGATCAGGATCAGGAAGGCCTTGTCTTCGAGATGATCGCGCATGGGGGCTCGTTCTGTGAGAGCGCGTGCCCCGGATGCTGCGCAACGCGTCACACTTGCGACGTGGTGCGCTGCTGATCCGGAGGCCCGGTATTGTGCGGAAAAACCGGGATCCCCGATCTGCGGAGCGGCATAAGAATGCCGCACCGCGTCCGGGAAACGGGACTTGCCGCTTACGTATTGGTCAGCGCGACGCGGAATTCGGCTTCGGTCTTGGCCTTCACCTCATCGAGCGTGACGCCGTCGGCGAGCTCGATCAGCGCCATGCCTTCCTTGCCGTGCTTGTCGATGGTGAACACCGCAAGATCGGTGACCACCATGTCGACCACCCGCTCGCCGGTCAGCGGCAGGTTGCAGCTCTTCAGCAGCTTGGCACCGTCCTTGGCGGAATGCTCCATCACCACCACGACGCGTTTGACGCCGGCGACCAGGTCCATGGCGCCGCCCATGCCCTTGACCATCTTTCCGGGGATCATCCAGTTGGCGAGGTCGCCGTTCTGCGCCACCTGCATGGCGCCGAGGATCGACAGGTCGATATGGCCGCCGCGCACCATGGCGAATGAATCCGACGACGAGAAATAGCTGGTCTCGGGCAGTTCGGTGACGGTCTGCTTGCCGGCATTGATCAGGTCGGGATCCTCTTCCCCTTCATAGGGGAACGGGCCCATGCCGAGCATGCCGTTCTCGCTCTGCAGGAGCACGTCGACACCTTCCGGAATGTAGTTCGACACCAGGGTCGGGATACCGATACCGAGGTTGACGTAGAAGCCGTCCTTCAGTTCCTTGGCTGCGCGGGCAGCCATTTGGTCGCGGGTCCAGGCCATCAGACTTCCTCTCCGGTTGCGGCGGGTGCGGGGCGCTTGCGCGTGGTGCGCTGTTCGATCCGCTTCTGCGCGGTGCCGACCTCGACGATGCGCTTCACGAAAATACCCGGCGTGTGGATGTGATCGGGATTGATCTGACCGGCGGGAACGAGATGCTCGACCTCGGCGACGGTGATCCTGGCCGCAGTGGCCATCATCGGGTTAAAGTTGCGCGCGGTCTTGCGGTAGACGAGGTTGCCGGCGGTATCGCCCATCCAGGCATGCACAATGGCCAGGTCGGCAAACAGGCCGCGCTCCAGCATGTACTTTTCGCCGTTGAATTCCATGGTCTCCTTGCCTTCCGAGATCAGCGTGCCGACGCCGGTCTTGGTGTAGAAGCCGGGAATACCGGCGCCGCCGGCGCGGATGCGCTCGGCCAGCGTGCCCTGCGGGGAGAATTCGAGTTCCAGTTCGCCGGCCAGGAATTGCGCGGCGAACAGCTTGTTCTCGCCGACATAGGACGAGATCATCTTCTTGATCTGGCGGGTTTCCAGCAGACGGCTGAGGCCGATGCCGTCGACGCCGGCATTGTTGGAGACCACGGTGAGGTCCTTGACGCCGGATTCGCGCAGCGCGTCGGACAGCGCCTCGGCGATGCCGCACAGGCCGAAGCCGCCGGACATGACCATCATGCCGTCCTTGAGAATGCCGTCGAGGGCCGATTTGGCGTCGGGATAGACCTTGTTCATGGGAGATTCGACCTGATGGAGGAAAGCGCTGAATGGCACGCGGCCGGTCTTATTGCGTGGATTATTAGGCGAATTCTTTGCAGGGCGTCAAATGGGAGGGGTGCTTTCTTCCCCTCTCCCCCAAGCAAAGCGAAGCTTTGCGCAGGTGGGAGAGGGTGGACGCGCGCCAGCGCGGCCGGGAGAGGGGCGCCGCGCGGAAGGCCCTCTCCCGCCTTCGCTTCGCCATAGCCGACGCTACGCATCGGCGTCCTTCTTAAGAACGGCGGCCAAAGGCCGCCTAGGCCCCCTCGCCCACTGCGCGCCGATTCGCAGCGCTGGGGGAGAGGGGAAGAAGAAGCCCTCCTGCGACCCCATAGCCCCCTCTGCGGCCTTGAAAGCGTCAAGAAAAACGATCAAATTGCGCGCTTGCGAACAAGGGGCGCGCGATCAGACGCCCGCTGCGCCAAACGTAACCCAACCCGGATAGATCATTGACGATAGCCCAAGGAATGAAACGCCTGGGGATGCCGGTTGCGGCCCTCATTGGCGTCGCGCTGATCGGGCTGTTCGCCATGTCCTGGCTGCTCAACCGCGATGCTCTGCGCCACGCCGTGGAAGCCCAGATCCGCGCGGTCACCGGGCTCGACCTGGTGGTCAACGGCAGCGTCGACGTCTCGGTGTTCCCCGGCAGCTACATCTCGTTCCATGACGTCGGCCTGAAGGGCGGCGGCGAGATCGACCCGGCGTTGTCGGTGGACGTGCTGACCGCCAATCTGCGGCTGCTGCCGCTGCTGACCCAGCGCTTCGAGATCGCCGACATGATCATGCTGCGGCCACGCATCCACGTGGTCCGCGACGGCGCCGGCGGCAGCAACTGGACGCCGTTCATCGAAAACATCGCCCGGACCATGAAGCCCGGCGCCGACAATCCGCTGTCGTTCTCCGAGATCCGCATCCAGGACGGCACGCTGAGCTACCAGGACCCGCACAACACCGAAAAGCTCGACGACATCGACCTGTCGCTGGCCTGGCCGTCGATCTCGCGCTCGTTTGCCGCCACCGGCCAGTTCGACTGGCGCGGCGAGCGCGTCGACGGCAGCTTCAGCGTCAGCGACTTCGTCGCCGCTTTGTCCGGCGACCGCTCCGGCCTGAAGGCGCGGCTGGTCAGCGCGCCGATCAAGCTGGGCTTCGACGGTACCGTCGCCAACCGCGCCAGCCTGATGATGGAAGGCACCCTCACCGCCGACAGCCTGTCGCTGCGTAATGCGCTGCGCTGGGCCGGCCAGGCGCCGCCCGGCGCCGGCGGCTTCGGCCGCTTCGCGCTGAAGGCCCGCGCCAGCCTGGTCGGGCCGTCGCTGGCGCTGACCAACGTCAATGTCGAGCTCGACGGCAATGTCGCCGAGGGCGTGATGACCTACAGCAACAACGGCCGCCAGACCCTGCAGGCGACGCTGGCCGCCGGTGCGCTCGACTTCACCCCCTACATTTCCACCGTAAGGCTGCTGGCCTCCGGCGCGCGCGACTGGAACCGGCAGCTGTTCGATCTCAACGCGCTGTCCACCACCGACCTCGACATGCGGCTGTCGGCGGCCAAGGTCACCGTCGGCTCCTCGGTGCTCGGCCGCACCGCGCTGGGTGCCAACCTGCGCGGCGGCACGCTGGCGCTGTCGGTGGGCGAGGCGCAGATGTATGGCGGCATCGTCCGCGGCTCGTTCGGCGTGGCGCATTCCGACGCCGTGGCGGACGTGAAGGCCCAGTTCCAGTTCACCGACGTCGACCTGCAGGCCACGGCCTCCGACCTGTTCGGCATCAGCAAGCTGACCGGCCGCGGCAATCTCACCATGGCGCTGGAAGCCTCGGGCTCGAGCCCGTTCGGCCTCGTCCAGTCGCTCGACGGCACCGCCACCCTGACCGGCCATGACGGCGCCATCAGCGGCTTCAATGTCGAACAGCTGCTGAAGCGTCTGGAGCGCCGGCCGCTGTCCGGCGGCGGCAATTTCCGCTCCGGCAACACGCCGTTCACGACCCTCAACATGTCCGTCAAGTTCAACGACGGCACCGCCACCG
Organism: Rhodopseudomonas sp. RCAM05734; assembly: GCF_052658035.1. Classification (NCBI taxonomy): domain Bacteria; kingdom Pseudomonadati; phylum Pseudomonadota; class Alphaproteobacteria; order Hyphomicrobiales; family Nitrobacteraceae; genus Rhodopseudomonas; species Rhodopseudomonas sp. RCAM05734. The sequence goes on from NZ_CP199742.1 coordinate 184,445, forward strand.
CGCAGGACATCCGCATCGAAGGCCCGACCGCACGGTTGAGCCTGACCGGCACCGCCTCGGTCCCCTCCAGGGAATACGACCTCAAAGGCGTCGCCAGCCTGACCTCAACGAGCGCGACAGGCGGCTTCGACCTGCCCTTCGTGATCCAGGGCCCATGGGACGATCCGCTGATCTTCCCCGATCCGGAAAGCCTGATCCGCCGCTCGCCCGGCGCCGCACCGCTGCTCGACGCAGTAAAGGATCGCAAGACCCGTGATGCGGTGCGCTCGGTGCTGGAGCGGTTTACCGGCGGCGCGAAGCAGGCGCCGGCGGCGGCGACGGATGTGCCGACGGAGACTGCGCCGGCGGCAGCAGTCCCCGCGGATGCGGCACCGAAGTCGAATTGAGTCGATTCGCAATCGCCCGGCTACAAATTGAGGCGCTTGGGCGCGATGAAAGTTGGATATCGCACAGGCCGCTTTGAAGATCCCGCCCGCCCGAACTGGGACGGCAATGGCCCGCGCCCGCTGGCCTGGACTGCGTGGTATCCGGCCTCCGATGATGCCATCACGCATGAACGGCTGCTCGGTCCGCGGTCCGCTCCGACCTATAGCATCGGTCCGATGGCCGCGAATGCGGCGTTGCGCGCCACGCCGCAGCGCCTCCCGCTCGTCCTGCTATCACACGGCACCGGCGGCAGCGCGCTCGGTCTCGGCTGGCTCGGGCGGCGGCTGGCGCAATACGGTTTCATGGCCATCGGCGTCGCTCACCACGGCAATACGCTGAACGAGCCCTACCGTGCCGAGGGATTTCTGTGCTGGTGGGAACGCCCCCGCGATCTCTCAGTGCTGCTCGACCGGATGGTGTCGCACAGCGAGTTCGCCGATCGCATCGATGTGAACCGCGTCTTTGCTGCCGGTTATTCGCTAGGCGGCTGCGCCGTCGCTTCGTTGCTCGGCGCGATCACCGAAACCTCGCGCTTCCAGCGTTCCGCGGCCAATCCCAACCCCGCTCGGGGCGTGCCGGAATTTCCCGACCTCGCCGATCACCTCCCCGGCCTGCTTGAGAGTAGCGCGGTCTTTCGCGAATCCTGGGCGCGCATGTCGAACGACTACCGCGATCCGCGCCTGAAGGCGGCGCTGCTGCTGGCGCCAGGACGCGGATTGCTAGGGTTCAACGCGGCGAGCCTTACAGTCATCGATACCCCCGCACGCATCATCGTCGGCGGTGCCGACCCCGCACTGCCTGCCGCCCGGTGGCTGCATCCGCGGCTGCGCGCCAGCGTACTCGACGTGCTGCCGGCAGATGTCGGGCACTACATCTTCCTGCCCGAGGCCACCGATGCCGGCCGCCGCGATTCTCCGCCGAACTGCGTCGATGCGCCCGGTGTCGACCGCGCGGCGATCCATCAGCACGCAGCGGACGCAGCAGTGGCATTGTTTGAAGCGATGCCGACCGTCGCTCCGGACAAGTGAGGCAGCTGCCGGCCAAAAGCGGAGCGATCGCGGTCTCGACCGGATACTAGAGCGGCGCCGCGCTCTCACCCCTCGCACTCGACAGCTTCGACGCCAGCGAAGCCGCGACGATCAGCACCGCGATGAAGCCGACGATCAGCGTGCAGATCGCATTGATCTCCGGCTTCACGCCGAGCCGCACCTCCGAATAGATCCGGATCGGCAGCGTCGACGAGCCCGGCCCGGTGGTGAAGCTGGCGATGACGAGATCGTCGAGTGACAGCGTGAAGGCCAGCAGCCAGCCCGCGGCGATGGCCGGCGCGATCAGCGGCAACGTCACCGCAATGAACGCCCGCACCGGATCGCGGCCGAGATCCATCGCCGCTTCCTCATAGCTGCGGTCGAGACCGGCGAGCCGGGACTGCACGACGACCACGACGAAGCACATGGTCAGCGTGGTATGCGCAATGGTCACGGTCCAGAAGCCGCGGCCGGCATCGATGGCGACGAACAGCAGCAGCAGCGACAGGCCGGTGATCACTTCCGGCATCACCAATGGTGCGTAGAGCATCCCGGACATCAGCGTGCGGCCGCGAAACCCCGCGCCGCGCGATAGCGCGATGGCCGCCAGCGTGCCGAGCAGCGTCGCCACCGTCGCCGACACCGCGCCGACGCGCAGACTCATCCAGGCCGCATCGAGCATCGCCTGATCGTGGAAGAACTCGGTGTACCAGCGCGTCGACCAGCCGCCCCACACCGTCACCAGCCTGGAAGCGTTGAAGGAATAGATCACCAGGATGACGATGGGCAGATAGAGAAAGGCGAGGCCGAGCGCCAGCGAGACGGCGTTGAAGCGGGACAGGCCGAGGGTGCGCGCGGTCATGAGCGGCCCCACCTTCTCCCCTCCCCCGCGCGCAGCGAAGCTGCGCGTGGCGGGGAGGGGTCGGGGGTGGGGGGCGCAACATGGAAAGCTGTACGTGTGGCGCCCCCCACCCCGGCCCTCCCCACCCTTCGCTGCGCTCGGGGGGAGGGAGCGCACGGCGCGCATGGCAACGGCAAACCTCACCATCACTTTGCCTCCAGCACACCGCGCTGCAACCGGTCGTAGACCAGCAGTGGCAGCAGCAGCAGCGCCAGCAGCACGATGGCCGTCGCCGAAGCCACCGGCCAGTCGCGGTTGGTGAAGAATTCCAGCCACAGCGTCTGGCCGATCATCAGCGACTCCGAGCCGGCCAGCAGGTCCGGGATCACGAATTCGCCGACGATGGGAATGAAGCACAGCAGCACGCCGGCGAACACGCCGCGCAGCGACAGCGGAAATGTCACCAGCCAGAACGCATCGGTGCGCGAGGCCCCGAGGTCGGAGGCAGCCTCCAGCAGCGCGTCGTCGAGCTTCGACAGCGTCGCATAGAGCGGCAGGATCATGAAAGGCAGGTAGGAATAGACCATGCCGAGGATCATCGCGCGGTCGGTGGACAGCCACACCACCGGCGCGGCGACGATGTGCAGCGCCAGCAGCACCTGGTTGAGCAGGCCGTCGTGCTGCAGGATATTGATCCAGGCATAGATGCGGATCAGGAAGGAGGTCCAGAACGGCACGATCACCAGCAGCATCGCCACGCTCTGCCAGCGCTGCGGCAGCCGCGCCATGGCATAGGCGACGGGATAGCCAATGCACAGCAGGATGGCAGTGGAGACCAGCGCAACCATCACGCTGCGCAGATATGACGCGAGATAGAGACTGTCCGACAGCAAGAGGCGAAAGTTGTCCAGCGACAGCATGGCGAACGCCGCCTTCAGCCCGGCGGGATCGGTGAGATCGAACTGCGGCAGATAGGGCGGCTGCGTCACCGCGGTCTGCGACAGGCTGATCTTCAGCACGAAGCCGAACGGCAGCAGGAAGAACAGCACCATCCAGCCATAGGGCGCGATCGAGGCCCAACGCGCCGGACGCGTGAACAGGTCGCGCGCGCTCATGGCTCCAGCACCACGCAATCGTCGGGCGTGAACCACGCCACCACGCGTTCGCCGACCGGATAGGCATCGACGTCGAGCCGTGTGGTGTTGGCCAGAGCCGCGCGCAACGTCGCACCGCGATCGAGCTTGATCTGGTACACCGAGACGCCGCCGAGATAGCTGATATCGCTGACCACTCCGTCGAGCCGGTTCATCGCGACGCTGTGACCGGCATCCGATGCCGGGCCGCGCCGCGACAGCCGGATCTTTTCCGGCCGGATGGCGACGCAGGCCGCCTTGCCCGCCAAAGGCTGGCGCGGCTCTGCTGCGGAAATGCCGCCGGCGTCCGGCGTGGTGACGGTGACGCGATGTTCGTCATGCCAGGTCACCTCGCCCTCGAACAAATTGATGTCGCCGACGAAGCCGGCGACCCAGCGCGACGCCGGCGCCTCGTAAAGCTGTCGCGGCGTCGCCACCTGTTCGAGCCGCCCGTTCTTCATCACGCCGATGCGGTCGGCCATGGTCATGGCCTCCTCCTGATCATGGGTGACGATGACGAAGGTGGTGCCGAGCCGGCGCTGCAGCGCCATGAGCTGGCGCTGGGTGCTTTCGCGCAGTTTCTTGTCGAGCGCTGCCAAGGGCTCGTCGAGCAGCAGCAGTTGCGGCCGCCGCGCCAGCGCCCGGGCCAGCGCCACCCGCTGCTTCTGCCCGCCGGACAATTGATCGGGCTTGCGCTTCTCCAGCCCGCCAAGCTCCACCAGCGCCACCATTTCGGCGACGCGGACGTCGATCTCGGCGCGCGACAGGCCGGCGCGCTTGAGGCCGAAGCCGATATTGTCGCGCACGTTGAGGTGCGGAAATAGCGCGTAGTTCTGGAACATCATGTTGACCGGCCGCTGATGCGGCAAGACCGGCGCCATATCGGCGCCGTCGAGCAGGATGCTGCCGGCATCCGGCGTCTCGAACCCGGCCAGCATGCGCAGCAGCGTGGTCTTGCCACAGCCCGACGGCCCCAGCAGCGCGAAGAACTCGCCGGCTTTGATGTCGAGCGACAGGCCGTCGACGGCGGTGAAGCCGCCGAATGTCTTGGTCACCGCGTCGATGCGCAGCAGCGGGGTCGGAAATGCGATGGCCGGCGCCAGGGTTGCGGCGATGTCGTCGCTGATGAGTTCTGTCGATGTCATGGCCGCACGCTAGCGGCGGAACCGCGCGGGCTCAACCGTGCTCGCAATGGCACTCGGAAGCCTTCCCCGCGTTTTCGCCTGGGACGGAGCGGAGCCTTCGCTCAGCCCGCCTTGCGCTCGACGTCGCGGACCGCCGGCGTGCGGCCGATCAGGCCGGCATACTGGCCGATCGGCGCCGGGCGGCCGATGAAATAGCCCTGCACACCGTCGCAGCCTTCCTTGGCCAGGAAAGACGGCTGTTCCTGGGTCTCGACGCCTTCGGCGACGATGGAGACATCGAGGCCGTGGCCGAGCCCGATCACCGCACGCACGATCGCGGCCGACTGCGGGTTGTGGCCGAGATTGGTGACGAAGGCGCGGTCGATCTTGATCTTGTCGAACGGGAAGGCCTGCAGATAGGTCAGCGAGGAGTAGCCCGAGCCGAAATCGTCCATCGAGATCCGCACGCCCAGCGCCTTGAGGCGGCGCAACAAAGCAAGGCCACGCTCGAAATCCTCGATCAGCACGCCCTCGGTAATTTCCAGCTCGAGCCGCCCGGGCTGCAGCCCGGTGTCGAACAGGATCGAATGGACCAGGCCGACAAGGTCGCCGTGCATGAACTGCGCCGGCGACAGGTTCACGGCGATCTGCAGCGGCACCGGCCACGACGCCGCCTCGACGCAAGCCTGGCGCAGGATCCACTCCCCCATCTCGACGATCAGGCCACTCTCCTCCGCCAGCGGAATGAACTCGCCGGGCGGCACGAAGCCGCGGCTCGGATGGATCCAGCGCGCCAGCGCTTCGAAGCCGGTGATGTCGTCATCGACAACGGTCTGGCCGGCCCGGGCCTGCGGCTGGTAGTGCAGCGACAATTCGCCGTTGTGGATTGCCGCCGAGAGATCCTGGTGCAGCAACCGGCGGTCGCGCAGTTGCTGGTCCATCTCCGGTTCGAAGATGCTGATCGAGCCGCGGGACGTCGCCTTGGCGCGGAACAAAGCGGCGCCGGCATTGGCCAGCAGCGCCGCGGCATCAGTGCCGTCGCGGGGGAACAGCGAGATGCCGATGGTGACGCCGGCGCGCACCGACTTGCCGTCGATGGAAAACTGGTGACCGAGCAGTTCGGCAATGCGCTCGGCGATGGCGCGGCCACCCTGCGGCTGCTTGCCGTCGATGATCAGTCCGAATTCGTCGCCGCCGAGCCGTGCCACAACGCCGCCACCCGCCGCACCCTGGATCCGCTGCCCGACCTCGATCAGCACCTTGTCGCCGATCGCATAGCCGAACACGTCGTTGATCTCCTTGAGGCCGTCGACATCGATCGACAGCACCGCAAATTCCTCGGCGACGTTGCCGCAGGCCTCGATCATCTGCGCCAGCGCCTGCATGAAGGCCGGGCGGTTCGGCAGGTCGGTGAGGCCATCGTGATAGGCCATGTGGGCCATGCGCGCTTCGGTCTGGCGCCGGTCGGTCACGTCCTCATAGGTCTTGATGAGATATTGCGGCGCGCCACCATCGCCGAGCACCGTGACCCGGCGGGTCAGGAACAGCCGCAACCCGGCTTCGGTGCTGATCGGATGCTCTTCGGAAATCATGCCGCGCTTGTGGATCGCGGCCTGATCACGGCTGACGATCAGCTTGGCTTCCCTGGCGTTGAAGATATCCTCGGTGGTCAACCCGGTAATGTCCTCGCGCCGACGATTGATGACCGCCTCGGAGCCGCGGTTGGCGAGCAGGTAGCGGCCGTCCTCTACGTTCTGGACGATCAACGCCACCGGAATGTTGTCGACGACCATCTCGAGGAATTTCTTGGTGCTTTCGAGCTCTTGCGCCAGCTTGCGCTGCTCGGTGCATTCCTCATGGATGCCGATGAAGCCGCCGTTTGGCAGCGGGTTGACCTTGACGACCACCGACCGCGCGTCGGGCAAGGTCGCAACAAAACTCCCCTTCGGCATCGGGTGCGCGAAAAATTCCACGGATTCCGCATCCAGCGTGCCGCGGGCGCTGCGCAACTCGCGCAGCCCTGTGGAGGTGATGCCTTTGAATATCTCCGAGCGTTTCAGGCCGTAGATGTCGAGATAGCGTTCGTTGCAGAACAGCAGGCGCCGGTCGGCATCGAGGATCACCACACCCTGACCGAGATGGTTGAACGCCGAACTGACAAAGGTGTCGCGCCGCAATTGCTGCCGCTGCACGCGGCGAAACGCCGACACCACCCAGACCACCACCGCGGCCAGGAAGGACAGCACGACAAAACCGCCGAGCAGGATCTCCCAGATCAGATTCGGATCGAGCGAGCCGATGTAGTCAGGCGGGGCGAACCGGGTCGCCGCGAAGGCCGCGTTGCCAGTCAGCGCAAGGCCAGTCAGACACGCCACGACGACCGCCGGAGTCAGCGCCTTCCCGCCAGTCAGCCGAGTCTTGAGACAAGTCTTGAGCCAGGTCCTAAGCAAAGTCTTGCCAGCCATTCCACACCCGCGTATGCGCAGCCGCAGTTTCCGGCGAGATGTGTTGGAATCCGGTAAACGGATACGTTTACAACCGTCGAATGTGGCGGTTCCGACGGTATTCGACTGGCATGCCTAACGATTCGCTAAGCTGCGGAAGCTGAATGGGATCAAGCGCATGCGACTACGTTTGATAGTTCGCAAGCGGACACAGGACTGCGATGGACAGGGTTGAGTGTATCGTGATCGGCGCCGGTGTGGTCGGCCTTGCGATCGCCCGAAAGCTGGCGCAAGCGGGCCGCGAGGTCATCGTGCTGGAGGCGGCCGACGCCATCGGCACCGTGACCTCGTCGCGCAACAGCGAGGTCATTCACGCCGGAATCTACTATCCGGCCGGCAGCCGAATGGCCCGGCTGTGTGTCCAGGGCAGGCGCGCTCTGTACGCCTATTGCCGCGACCATGGCATTCCGCACCGCAACTCCGGCAAGCTGATCGTGGCCACCTCCGCCGCCGAGGTCGACCGGCTCGGCGCGATCCGGTCCCATGCCGAGACCAATGGCGTCGATGACCTCACTCTGCTGAGCGGGGCGGACGCGCGCGCCCTGGAGCCGGCGTTGCGCTGCGAGGCGGCGCTGCTGTCGCCATCCACCGGCATCATCGACAGCCATGCCTACATGCTGGCGCTGCGCGGCGACGCCGAGGCCGCCGGTGCGGCCTTTGCGTTCCTCGCGCCACTGGACAGCGGCATGGTCACGGCCGACGGCTTTGTGCTGGAGGTCGGCGGCGACGCACCGATGCAGCTTGGCTGCGACCTGCTGATCAATTCCGCCGGCCTGTCCGCGCCGGCCATCGCACGCCGTCTCACCGGCATGCCGCTCGACAAGGTGCCGACCGCCTATCTGGCGAAGGGCAACTATTTCGGCTGCAGTGCCAAGGCGCCGTTCTCGCGGCTGATCTATCCGGTGCCGGAGCCCGGCGGGCTCGGCGTTCACCTCACGCTCGACCTTGCGGGACAGGCCCGCTTCGGTCCCGACGTGGAGTGGGTCGATCGCATCGACTACGTGGTCGACCCGGCCCGCGCCGAGCGCTTCTATCCGGCGATCCGGCGCTACTGGCCGGCGCTGCCCGATGGTGCATTGATGCCGAGCTATTCGGGGATGCGGCCGAAGATCGTGCCGCCGGCCGTGGCGGTGCAGGATTTCATGATCCAGGGACCGAAGGCCCACGGCGTCAGCGGATTGATCAACCTGTTCGGCATCGAATCGCCGGGGCTCACCGCATCGCTGGCCATCGCCGACGATGTCGCACAGATGGCGAGCGAATGAGGCGCCGCCATGAGTAAAAAAATTGGTCACGAGGAGCGGGCCTTTAAGGCGAGCCTCGATGGAGGACCGAACGCCTGCAGCAATACCCCGAGGCTCGCTCGTCAGCGGACCAGGCTGTGCCGTAGCAGGCGGCACCTCGGATATCGGCAGCGCGCGGTGGAAACGGTGACGACGACTAATGCAGCGTATCGCTGACGCCGCCCTTGAGCCGTTGAATTTCGTCGCGAACCATCAGCTTTCGACGCTTCAATTCCACAATACGCAGATCGTCTGTGGACAGATGCACGAGCGCGTCGTGCAATTCGTTTTCCAGAACCTTGTGCTTCCGTTCCAGTTCAACGAGATGCGCCTGTAAAGCCATTCGAAATCTCCTCGGTAGGATTGAACCTCAGATTCGGTTGGACCGTGTGAAGTTTACATGACCGTGGAGATCTGTCGATGGGTCTTGAAAATTGCAGAATCATATTTGCATATCATGTGCAACGAATCGTGACCGGAGCGGATCGAACAAGCCGGAACCGAATGGCTTGCGCGGTGCGCGCTCACCGGCGATAGTCGCTCAATCGACCCCTGCAGCCTGTCGCGACAGTCCCGCGATCTCAGTTAGCGCCTAATCCTATGAATGACGACAATAACGATCGCGAACTCGCGGCCGAACTGGCCCGGTTGCAGCAGGAACACCGCGATCTCGACGCCGCCATCGATGCCCTGCATCACTCGCCGGCGCCGGATCTGTTGCGGCTGCAGCGCCTTAAGAAACGCAAGCTGCAGTTGCGCGACCGCATCTCCTTCATCGAAGACCAGATCACGCCCGATATCATTGCGTAGCACGAGCGCTAACATCGTCAGCGTTGCCGCGATCGTTAGAGATCGCTGCGATCGTAGGCGATCGCAGCAAATCTGCAGCAAGCGCAGGACGAGTGAACGTCGTTACCATGCCATCCTGCAAGCCGCGATCAACGCAACCACGTCACGCCGCTTGCCCTTCACTCCACGCGTGCGGTGAAGATGAAGTCGCAGCCCACACAGACGCAGGTATGCGTTCGTAGTCCGGCGACGGGCCCGGTGAAACCCGCGCGAGTTTCAGGACGGCCTGGCATTGCGGGCGATGCGCGCACTGCGTCGCAATTCAATGCGGTCGGTCCGGATGATCAGGACAGACCGCGTTGCCCTGCTTGACGAAAGAACAAAATAAGAACACTATCGACCATATCGCTCTCCGGGGTCGCCCATGGCTGATGTCACCTATTACGTTGCGCTGCCGTTTCTGCAGGATGATGCGGGATCGCCGGTCGGCGGCGCCGCTGAGGAATGCCAAAGCCCGTCCGGCGCAATCCGCCGCGCCGAACAGTTGTCACGCGCACCGGGCAGCATCGGCGCAGTGGCATTCAGCCGCACCGGCGATCCGATGATGGGCGAGTTCAGCGACGCCCAACTGCTGAAAAAGTTCGGCGACGTGCCGGACGACCTCAGTTCCCTTTAGCTAACGCGCGTCGGCCGCGCTCATGCTGCGCGAAAGCGCCATGAGCGCGGCCCATGCGCGCTACCAGAAGCCGGGACCGAATCCGAAACCGAAACTAATGCCTGGACGATAGTAGCTGGGACCGTAGTAGCTGGGTTTGTAGAAGCCCGGCCCGTAATAATAAGGTCGCGGCCGATAGTAACCGTAATAGGGCCGGTAGTAGCCGTAGGGTCGATAGTAGCCAACGTAAGGCCGGTAGACACGATAGCGGCGGACGTGGCGATGGCGGCGGCGCGCGCTGATATCGGTGACCTTTACGGCGTGGCTGTTGCCGACGCCATCGGCGATCTCCAACGGTGCGGAAGCCGCCGGCCTGTTACCACAGCCGGCGAACAACAGCGCCGCCGCGACGGCGGCTACGAGACTGAATCTCGCCCGAAATCCTGTCATGGCAACTCCTTTCAAAGAGTACGGTCTGTTGTTACCGCCGCCCGCCGGCGCAAATCATTGCGCTCGATCAACTCGACCGGCCGGACATGAATGCGGCGGGCGCCTTCCAATCATTCATAAAATCGATAGATTATACATTTACAATCTGTTGGATTGATCGATTGAAGACGTAGAAACTGGGTTGGACAATTGATGGAGCCGCCCCGTGACAACGATCCCCGACATCGACGCGCAAACGCCGCTGGCCCTTGCCGCTCCCCGCGCCAGCTTTCCTGCCGCCAGCATCATCCCCGGCCTCGCACTTGCGACGGGATGTGCCGGGTCGGCCTACGCGCTGCGACACTTGCCGGGTCTGGCGAGCTTCAGTCCGATGATCCTGGCCATCGTGGTCGGCATGGCGTTTCACAACCTGGTCGGCACCCCCGCCCGGGCAAAGGCCGGCGTGACGTTCGCCATGCGCCGGCTGCTGCGCGTTGCCATCATCCTGCTCGGCCTGCAGCTCACGGCGTTCCAGGTGATCGAGGTCGGCGGTCGCGGCGTCGGCATCATCGCTGCCACCCTGGTGGCGACCTTCGCCGCCACGGTGTGGATGGGGCGTCTGCTCGGCGTCGAGCGCCGGCTCGCGCAGTTGATCGCCGCGGGCACCTCGATCTGCGGCGCCTCGGCAGTGATTGCGACCAACACCGTGGTGCGGGCGCCGGACGAGGATGTCGCTTATGCAGTGGCCTGCGTCACCGTGTTCGGCTCGGTGGCCATGCTGCTCTATCCGTTGCTGCCCGGCCTGCTGCAGCTCGATCCGCATGCCTTCGGCCTGTGGAGCGGCGCCTCGATCCACGAGATCGCCCAGGTGGTCGCCGCGGCATTCCAGGACGGCCAGAGCGCCGGCGAGATCCGCGACCGTCGCCAAGCTGACGCGCGTGATGCTGCTGGCGCCCATGGTGATTGCGCTCGGCGCCATGGCCGCCCGCGCCGCCCGGCGTTCCGACGCCGGCCCGCACGGATCGACCGCGCGACCGCCGATGCCGTGGTTCGTGCTTGGCTTTGTTGCCATGGTCGGCATCAACAGCGTCATCAGCATTCCCACAGAAGCCAGGCTGTGGATCGTGGCGCTGACCACCTTCCTGCTGTCGGTGGCGCTGGCGGCGATGGGACTGGAGACCGATATCAACAAGCTCGCCGCCCGCGGTTTCCGGCCGGCGCTGCTCGGCGCCCTCGCCTTCCTGTTCATCGCCGGCTTCAGTTTGGCGCTGATCAAGCTGATCGGATAGTGCAATGACGCTGGAACAGCTTCGCATCTTCATCGCGGTCGCCGACAGGCAGCACGTGACCCAGGCCGCCAGCGAGCTGAACCTGACCCAGTCGTCGACCAGCGCCGCCATCGCCGCGCTGGAAGCGCGCTACGGCATCAAGCTGTTCGACCGCATCGGCCGCGGCATCGTCCTGACCCAGACCGGCCGCGACTTTCTGGTAGAGGCCCGCGCCGTGATCGGCCGCGCCAAAGACGCCGTGCAGGTGCTGAACGACCTCGCCGGATTGAAGCGCGGCTCGCTGGCAGTGGCCGCCAGCCAGACGGTGGCGAACTACTGGCTGCCGCCGCGGCTGCAGGCCTTTCGGCAGGCCCATCCCGGCATCGACATTCACGTCAGCATCGCCAACACCGAACAGGTGGCGCAGGCGGTGCACGATGGCGCCGCCGACCTCGGCTTTGTCGAGGGCACGGTGGCCGATCCGCTGCTCGCCGCACGCCGGATCGACGGCGACGAACTGGTGGTGGTTGTCGGCATGGGCCATCCATGGACGACACAGAAACGCGTCACCGCAAAGCAACTCGTCACCACCGGCTGGGTACTACGCGAACCCGGCTCCGGCACGCGCGCGATGTTCGAGGCGGCGTTGAAGCGGCTTGGCGTCAAGCCATCGCGGCTGCGCGTCGTGCTGGAGCTGCCCTCCAACGAAGCGGTGCGTGCCGCGGTCGAATCCGGCGACTGCGCCACCGCGATTTCCGACCTGGTGGTGGCCCGCTCGCTGGAAGCCGGCGCGTTGCATCGCGTAACGTTCGACCTGCCGCGCCGCGCCTTCTACCTGCTGCGCCACAAGCAGCGCCATCCGAGCAAGGCGGAGACGGCGCTGCTGGAAGCGTTCGGATTGTGAGCGAACAATGCGCACCGCGCTCGCGCGCTGCTTCACAGCCGGAAACAATCCGCCCAAGCCACATTATGCCGGCGTGTTCGGCGCCTCGTTGCGGTCGGCATGACCGATATATTTGAGCACGAAGCGGCGCACCGGCGGCACGAAGCCAAACAACCCGCCGAGCGTGGTGAACAGAGCGACGAAGGCGGCGGCAACGCCGTTGACCTCGGCGAGATAAAGCTTGATCCGCTGCACCACGCCCACCTCAATCACGATCGGCTCGCGCAAGGTCGTGACCTGGACGCGATGCTTGTCCGGCCCGGCAAGGATCGTGGCAGCGACTTCGATGACCATGGTTTTCTGACCGCCGCTTTGCGGCGTCAGCGTCCACTCCCATTGCACGGCTTCGGCCATGGTCGCCGTGCGCGCCTGCGGTCCGGACGGCTCAACCTTGACATCATCGCCGCCCAACGTGGCTTCAAGCGACTGGGCAAACCTGCCTTCGCGTTCGGTGACCTCACCGGCCGTCGCAGAAAAAAGCGCGCGGGCGTCCTGACCGGGTGCGGTTTGCAGCGCGAGCAGTACCCGGAAGGATTCGCCGACGTAGGCGGTCTTCGGTTTGTTGAAGAGGTATTTGCCGTGCGCGAGATTTTCGACGATGCCGCTGACATCGATGCAAGGCCCGGCACTGACCACGCCGAGATGCCGCATCTTCTCCCGGCACGCCGCCTCGTCCGCGGCGGCACTTGCCGCTGCCGGAGCGGCGGGTGGCGCCGACGCAGCAGTTGCTGGCGGCGGAGGTGAAGGCGGCGCCGCTGGCGCAATCGGTGCGCCCGGCTTGTCATCGAACGGCAGGAGCTTCCCCAGGGTGCCCGCCACGCTGCCGATCTGACCACCGAAATGCCCGCCCATAATGGTCGCGTAACGCGTATCGGCGCCGTCGATGGTCGCCAGCTTTTTCCGCCAGTGGGTCGCCGCAGCTTTCGATGGCGCCTCGATTCCGGATTGGGCCGAAACCGGTCGAACTTCAAAGGTGGTCGGGGTGGGCGCGGTACCAACAAGCACCTTGCTCTCGCGCTGTCGGTCGGGCGTGAGAACGACAAACCCCAAGGCAATGCCGACGACCGCGGTGAAAATGCCGACCCAGGTCCAGACTTGCCGATGAAATGCGATCCGCATGATCCGCTCGCAGGCGGCATCATCGATTGCCGCCGTCAGGTCATCAAAAAATTCGCCAACATCAACTGGAGCAATGGCTCATTGAACGTCAGGCGCGACGACAACTCAACCCACAATTGAGTGAAATCGCTCGGCATTTTCAGCGCTTTTGTTCACAGGCCTTGCCAACGCTCAGCGCTTACTCCGGCCCGCGCCGTTCCTTCTTCCGCGCATACATCGCGCGATCGGCCTGTGCGAGCGCCACGGTGGCATCGACGCCGGGGCCGAGCAGCGCCACGCCGGCGGAGGCTCCGGCAGAGACCCGGCTTTCGCGAAACACGAAGGTGAGCTGGTCGATGGCCGCTTCCAGTGCCGCCGCCTTGATCTGCGCATCGGCTTCGCCGAGATTCCACAGCAACAGCACGAACTCGTCGCCGCCGAGCCGGCCGATCACGTCGGAGGCGCGGACATGGCGTCTGAGTACGCCGACCACCGCCTTCAGCACCGCGTCGCCGGCGGCATGACCGAAGGCGTCGTTGATCGGCTTCAGCCGGTCGACATCGAGCACGATCAGCGCACCGGAGGCGCGGTAGCGCGCGATGTAGGCGATGGCGCGGTTGAGCTCGCGCTCGAAGCCGCGGCGGTTGAGGATATCGAGCAGGAAATCGGTCTCGGCGGAGGCACGCAGTTCCGCGATCCGCGCCTCGGCCTCGGCCAGGCGGTGCTCCAGCCGGCGAGATCGTCAGCGCCGCGGCAGACAGATGCACGCCGCGCAAAGCGGGCCGGCCTGCGATCGCGGAACCGGCGGGGGCGCGCTCTTTCGGCTGCAGGAACAGAGGCTTGCCGCTCCCCATGGGGCGCTTTCCGGACTTCCGCCCGGGCGGCACGCGCTTCTTTTTCATCGGATTTTCTTCGGGAATGTGTTCGGGATTTGCTAAACGCTTGCCGGTCTTTACCAAGACAGGATAGTCCATTCGACACGCCTTGCCATGCCCAAGGGCGATCTGTATTTCACTCTATCCTTCTGGATTCTCGAAAGAAATATCGGAATGACCGTGCCCGTTGCCATCATCATGGGAAGCCAGTCGGACTGGGAGACCATGCGCCACGCCGCAGCCACCCTGACCGCGCTCGACATCGCCAGCGAGGCTCGCATCGTCTCCGCGCATCGTACCCCGGACCGGCTGTATGCATTTGCCAAGGGCGCCAAGGCCGAAGGATTCCAGATCGTCATTGCCGGCGCCGGCGGCGCCGCGCACCTGCCGGGCATGGCAGCATCCCTGACCGAGCTGCCGGTGTTCGGTGTACCGATCCAATCGAAAGCCCTGTCGGGTGTCGATTCGCTGTACTCGATCGTGCAGATGCCCGCCGGCATTCCGGTCGGCACGCTGGCGATCGGCAAGGCCGGTGCGGTCAATGCCGCGTTGCTGGCGGCCGCCGTGCTGGCGCTGCATGACCCCGCGCTGGCGACCCGGCTGGCCGCCTGGCGCAAGGCGCAGACCGCGGCGATTGCCGAGCGACCGGAGGAGACGGCGTGAATTCGATCCCGCAGCCGATCCTCAAGCCCGGCGACACCATCGGTATTCTCGGCGGCGGCCAGCTCGGCCGCATGCTGGCGATGGCCGCGGCACGGCTCGGGCTGCGCTGCCAGGTCTTTTCGTCGGACCCGGATTCGCCGGCCTTCGACGTGGTGCAGAACGCTACCTGCGCGGAATATGCCGACGTCGAAGCGCTCGAACTGTTCGCCAACGACTGCGACGTCATCACCTACGAATTCGAGAACATCCCGGCCGGCACCGCGATGGTGCTGGCGGCGCGCAAGCCAGTGCTGCCGAATCTCAGCATCCTGCAGACCACCCAGGACCGCCTCGCCGAGAAGGATTTTGTTACCAAACTGGGCATCGGCACCGCGGCCTATGCCGACGTCGGCTCGGCCGCGGAGCTGCGCACCGCCATGACGAAGATCGGCCTGCCCGCGGTGATCAAGACGCGCCGCTTCGGCTATGACGGCAAGGGCCAAGCCATCGTCCGCGAGGGCGACGATCCTCAGCAGGTCTGGGACGATCTCAGCACCCGCTCGGCGATTCTCGAGGCCTTCGTGCCGTTCGAACGCGAGATTTCGGTGATTGCCGCGCGCGGCGCCGACGGTCACGTCGAGTGCTTCGACGTCACCGAGAACCAGCATCGCGACCACATCCTGAAATTCTCGACTGCCCCTGCCGACGTCTCCGAAGCGGTGGCCGCGCAGGCCCGTGCCATTGCCGAAAAGATCGCCAGCGCGCTGGACTATGTCGGCGTGTTTGCGGTGGAGCTGTTCGTGGTGCCCGGCGAGAATGGGCCAACACTGCTGGTCAACGAGACCGCACCAAGGGTGCATAATTCCGGACACTGGACCCTGGACGGCGCCTCGGTATCGCAATTCGAGCAGCACATCCGCGCCATCGCCGGCTGGCCGCTGGGCAAGCCGCTGCGCCATGGCCAGGTCACCATGACCAACCTGATCGGCGACGACGTCCTCGACTACGCAAAGTGGCTGACAGTCCCCGGCGCCACGGTGCATCTGTACGGCAAGGGCGCCCCGCGGCCCGGTCGCAAGATGGGCCACGTCACCGAAGTGACGCCGCCGGCCGCAAAATAGGCCGGCCAGCGTTGCGGCAGCCTGCCTGAAGTTTGCCGCAACGCCGCCGCAACATATTCACCGCTCAGCGGACCATGGTCCCGGCGCGTGTCAGGCCGACACCTTGCCTTCGACGACGCCTTCCGGAGTGTCGCTGAGCCAGCGATAGATCACCCCGCCCAGCACGCCGCCGATCAGCGGCGCCACCCAGAACAGCCACAGTTGCTGGATCGCCCAGCCGCCGACAAACAGTGCCGGCCCGGTGCTGCGCGCGGGATTCACCGAAGTGTTGGTCACAGGAATACTGACCAGATGAATCATCACCAACGCCAGACCGATGGCCAGCGGCGCGAAGCCTGCAGGGGCTTTGCCGTGGGTCGCGCCCATGATGACGAACAGGAACATCATCGTCATCACCACTTCCATCAGGAAGCACGCCATCAGGCTGTATTTGCCGGGCGAATGGACATCATAGCCGTTCGACGCAAAGCCCTTCGCGACATCGAAGCCCGCCGCACCGCTGGCAATCACATACAGTACAGCGGCGCCCGCCACCGCGCCGACGATTTGCGCGACGATATAGGGCAGGATCTGACCAGCAGGAAATCGTCCGCCCGCCGCAAGGCCAACCGTGACAGCAGGATTGAGATGGCATCCGGAGACGTGACCGATCGCGTAGGCCATGGTGACGACGCTGAGTCCAAACGCCAGCGAGACGCCGACGAGGCCGATGCCGACCTGCGGGAACGCCGCGGCGATCACGGCGCTGCCGCACCCCGCGAAAGTCAGCCAAAAGGTGCCGATCGCTTCGGCTGCATATTTTCTTGTATTCATGATGGGATTCCCCCGGAAGATGGCTTTGAAGATCAGAATCGTCCGGGAACTATGCCGCCGCGCCCGAGCCGCTGTCGAGACCGGGGGCGCCGTGCAATTTGCCGAAAAGACCGCAAAAATCCGCACTTTTCGACCATCGGAGGCTCAAAACGACCGCGCTGCGAGGTGGACATTCCGGATTCGATCTGGTACATCCGCGCCCTTGAGGTTGAGGGCTTGGCCTTTCGTCGGCCCTTCGCTTTACCCGAATTCCAATCCGATCAATTGAAGAGGATGCCGCGTGCAGGTTCTCGTTCGCGATAATAACGTCGATCAAGCTCTCAAGGCGCTGAAGAAGAAGATGCAGCGCGAGGGTATTTTCCGCGAGATGAAGCTCCGCGGTCATTACGAAAAGCCGTCTGAAAAGAAGGCTCGCGAGAAGGCGGAAGCCGTGCGCCGTGCACGCAAGCTGGCCCGCAAGAAGCTGCAGCGCGAAGGCCTGCTGCCGATGAAGCCGAAGCCGGTGTTCGGCGCAGGTCCCGGTGGTGATCGTGGCGGCCGCAGCGGTCCGGGTGCCGGTGCCAGCGCGGGTCCGCGCGGTCCGCGCTGATCTTGCGAAGCGACTGATTTGAATAGCGCGGGCCCAGAGCCCGCGTTATTTTTGACCGGTGCTTTTCGCCGCGCGGCGGGTTACCTATAGCTCCCACCAGCCCTGCGAGATTTGCGACCATGGTAGCTCCGGTTCGCGACCAGGCCCTCCGCACCTGCGCACGCGGCCTCGCGTTGGTCGTGCTGCTCGCCACCGGCCTTTGCAGCGCCGGGTGCTCGTTCGACCTGTCGTCGCTGACACCGGGCTCGAGCAAGAACGCGGCGCCCCAGGCCTCTCCCCTGCCCGCTGGATCGACGTCGGAAGCCAACGACACCAATCCCGCCGACGCACTGCTGCATCTCGCCCGCGCACAGGCACTCGCGCAATCGGGCAAATCCGCAGAGGCACGGGCTGAGTTCAGCACTGCGCTCAATCTCGATCCGCACAACGCGCAGGCGTTCTATCAGCGCGGAATCATGTACCAGTCCGAGAAGCAGTACGAATTCGCCATTGCCGATTTCACCTCGGCCAACGGCCTGACGCCGCTACAGGCCGACCCGCTGCTGAGCCGCGCGCAGTGCTATCTCGCCCTCGGCAAGAACCAGGAAGCCGCTGCCGACCTCGATGAGGCCGTTCAGGCGGCGCCGCAAAACGGACAGATCTGGCTCGCCCGCGGCACGGCCTATGAGCGAGATCGGCGACCGCGCGAAGGCGGCAGAGTCCTACAGCCGCGCGGTGACGCTGCGACCAAAGGACGACGCCGCCCGCAACGGTCTCGCTCGCATGGGCGGCCGGGCCGGCTGACGCAGAGCAATCGCCCGCTTGCTAATTAGCGCTCGAATTCCTTGGGGATAACCGACTGGAACACCGACTTGGCGGCCGACAGGACGTCTTCGGCAACGCTGGTTCGGTCGCGCCGGGTCGAGCCGGTGGCATCGGCCTGCAGGTCGAGAGGCGGCGGCGACGGAATTTCGCCGGGAGGCCGCGGACGGCGCGGATCGGCGCTGCGCTCCGGCGCGTAAGGCGGCCGTGACGGCACCGAACCGAAGGTTTCAACGCTCGGCGTCGAGACCATGATGGGCGGCGGCAACTGCGGCATCGCGGGCACAGGCTCGCTGCGCACGGCTTCCTGAACACGCGGCACCTCGGGAGCCCGTGCGGCTTCCTGGGGGGCCGGCTGGGCCTCCTTGGCGCCACGCAGCCGCTCAATGGCGGCGCGGGCCAGATCATTGGCATCGCGGCGTTCATCCGCGGTCGGCGCGCTCTCGGCCGGCGCAGCACTCGACGGCGCAACGCTCACCGTGGCGACCGGTGGCGCGACCACGGCGGCTGCCGGCGCCGCCTTGGCGACGGCCTTGTCACGGGCCGCGGGCTGGTGACGGCGCGACTCGGCCGGCGCGCCGGGGCTATCCGGCTTCTCGGACTTGTCGAGGGCAGCTTTCTCGACGACTGGCTTATCGCCACCTTTTTCGCCACTCTTGGCCCTGGATACGGCGGGAGCCGGCACATTGGCCAGATCGGAAGAGGTCTCGCTGGGCTTGGCGCTGGCAGCCTTGTTCGCTGCGGCGGGATCCGGCGTCGAGGCGACCGCAGCCGCCGGCTTGCCGGCATCCGGCTTCGGGATGATGTAGTGGTTAACGATATATGCGCCGACGATGGTCGCCACCACCGACGGCAGAATATCGAGCACGAATTTGGAAACGTATTTCAGCATGATCAGCCTCTCCCCACGCTGACATGCGGGAACTTTGAGGCTGATTGAGGGATCAATCGCGACAGATCGGTGGCAGTGCCGAAACGAGTAAGAAGATTTATGACGCATCGGCGGGCGCAGGCCACAGCTTCCGGTTCCGCTGGAATCCGGAAGCCCGCTTGCATGACCGCGGTCGGCAGCGCCTAGACCTTCTTCACCTCGACCTCGAGAAACACGATTTCCTTGTCGGTCTCGTTGAGCACGTCGTGCTCGACGCCGGCTTTGCGGAAATAGGATTTGCCGGTGGTGATCGGCGCCTGCGAGCGGGTGCCGTCCGGCGCCACGATGGTCATCACGCTCGTGGTGATCGGCACGATCACATAATCCATCCCGTGGGTGTGGTGACCGGTCGCCGCCCCCGGCGCCAGACGCCATTCGGTGACGCGAACTTCGGGCGTGTCCTGCTGGACGTCGGATTGGGCAGCGAGCATCATTCAGGTCCTTCGATCGGTTAAGGCACAAATACCACGAGCAGGAATACCGCAAACACCAGCAGATGCACCATGCCGAACAGGATATTCGTCACGCCCGTGGCGAAGGTCAGCATGCTGATCGCGAAGGTCATCACCATCAGCACCATTTCGCGCGGCGCGAGGCCCAGCACCAGCGGCTTGTCCAGCAGGTAGGCGACCAGCGCCACCGCCGGAACGGTGAGGCTGATAGTGGCCAGCGCCGAGCCCAGCGACAGGTTGATGCTCTTCTGCAACTTGTTGTGGCGTGCCGCGGAGATCGCAGCGACGCTTTCCGGCAGCAGCACCAGCAGCGCCACGACAATGCCGGAGAATGCCGGCGGCGCGCCGATCGCGGCAGCGCCGGCATCGACGACCACCGAGAATGACTTCGCCAGCAGCACGACGGCGACCAGGGAGATCACCAGGAGGATGGCACTGATCGAGAGCACCCGGTTCGATGCGTCGCTCTCATCCTCGTCGTCGTCGCCGCTGGTGATGAAGTAATCCCGATGCAGTATCGTCTGGGTGTATAGAAACAGGCCATACAGGATCAGCGTGATGACGCTGACGAAGGCGAGCTGCAGGGCCGAATAGAGCGGGCCTGGCGTGGTCAGCGTGTAGTTCGGCAGGATCAGCGAGATGGTCGCGAGGACGATCAGCACGATCAAATAGACTTTGGCGCCGCTGACCTGGAATTCCTGCTCCTGGAAACGCAGACCGCCGGCCAGGATGCAAAGCCCCACCAAGCCGTTGCAGACGATCATCACGACGGCGAACACCGTGTCGCGCGCCAGTGTCGGAACGGCCTTGTCGCCCAGCATGATGGTTGCAATGACGGCGACCTCGATGATGATCACCGACAATGTCAGCAGCAGCGTGCCGTAGGGTTCGCCGATCTTGTGGGCAATCACCTCGGCGTGGTGAACCGCGGCGAATACGGTGCCGAACAGGATCACCAGCAGCGCCGCAGCGAACAGCATCCCCGAGGCCGAAGGCGTGAACGTCAGTCGCATGCCGGCCGATGCCGCCACGAAGACCACAGCCAAGGCAGGAAAGATCCAGGACGACCTGGGAATGGTGTTCAATGACATCTGGCGGGTCCGGGAACGAGAGAAGCGGAAAGCAGGGAGAGAGAGGCAACACGGAACCAACGCGAGACCGCGCCATCGGTTGCCACATGAGATGAACAGATCAGCCGGCTCGCCAAACGGCGTTCGATGTTTATAACTGGCTATCGCCTTAAGGTGAGCCTGCAAAATATCGGGAGAAGAAACGAAATGTTTTCACATATTATGATCGGCACCAATGACCTCGACGCGGGAAAGTCGTTCTACGACAAGCTGCTCGGCACGCTCGGCGTTCCGCAGGGTGCGGTCGACCGCCACAGGGTGTTTTACCGCACCAAGACCGGCACTTTTTCCGTGTCCAAACCGATCGACGGCAAACCTGCCACACCGGCCAATGGCGGCACGGTCGGCTTTGCCGCGGCATCGACTGCCGAAGTTGACGCCTGGCACGCCACCGGCGTCGCCCATGGCGGAACGACCTGCGAAGATCCGCCGGGCGTGCGCGACATGGGCGGCGTGAAGCTCTACCTCGCTTATCTCCGCGACCTCGACGGCAACAAGCTGTGCGCCTTGTACCGCATGCCGAAAGACCCGGCCGCGTAAGCTGGCGCCAACAGCAAAACGCCCGGCCTTGCGGCCGGGCGTTTTCATGCGGTGAGCCAATCGCTCTACATCGCCTTGACGATATTCTCGGTCATCTTCTTGGCGTCGCCGAGCAGCATCATGGTATTGTCGCGGTAGAATAGCGGGTTGTCGATGCCGGCATAGCCGGACGCCAGCGAGCGCTTGATGAACATCACGGTGCCGGCCTTCCAGACCTGCAGCACCGGCATGCCGTAGATCGGCGATGTCTTGTCGTCCTCGGCGGCCGGGTTGGTGACGTCGTTGGCGCCGATCACGAAGGCCACGTCCGCTTGGGCGAATTCCGAGTTGATGTCCTCAAGTTCGAACACCTCGTCATAGGGCACGTTCGCTTCCGCCAGCAGCACGTTCATGTGCCCGGGCATGCGGCCAGCCACCGGATGGATGGCGTACTTCACTTCGACGCCCTCGGCCTTGAGCTTGTCGGCCATCTCGCGCAATGCGTGCTGCGCCTGCGCCACCGCCATGCCGTAGCCGGGCACGATGATGACCTTCTGCGCGTTCTTCATGATGAAGGCCGCATCGTCCGCCGAGCCGAGCTTGACCGGGCGCACTTCGCCGCCGGCGCCGGCGCCTGCCGCGGCGGAATCGCCGCCGAAGCCGCCGAGGATCACCGAGATAAAGGACCGGTTCATGGCGTGGCACATGATGTAGGACAGGATCGCGCCGGAGGAGCCGACCAGCGCGCCGGTGATGATCAGCGCCGAGTTGCCAAGCGTGAAGCCGATACCCGCCGCGGCCCAGCCGGAATACGAGTTCAGCATCGAGATCACGACCGGCATGTCGGCGCCGCCGATCGGGATGATCAGCAGCGCGCCGAGCGCCAGCGCCAGGATCACGATCAGCCAGAAGTCGACCACGCTGCCGGTCTTGACCAGGCCGACGATGAACACCACCAGCAGGATCGCCAGCACGATATTGATGATGTGGCGGAACGGCAGGATGATCGGCGAGCCGCTCATGCGGCCGGACAGTTTCGCAAAGGCGATCACCGAGCCGGTGAAGGTCAGCGCGCCGATGGCGACGCCGAGCGACATTTCGACCAGGCTGGCGCCATGGATGTTACCGGGGGTGCCGATGTCGAACGCTTCGGGCGCGTAGAACGCGCCGGCGGCGACTAGCACCGCGGCCATGCCGACCAGCGAGTGGAAGGCCGCGACCAGTTCGGGCATCGAGGTCATAGGCACGCGCTTGGCGATCACGGCACCGATGCCGCCGCCGATGGCGACGCCGAGGATCACCAGCACCCAGCCGATGCCGTCCGCGGGCGGATGGGCAGCAAGCGTGGTGGCCACCGCGATGGCCATGCCGGCCATGCCGAGGAAATTGCCCTGCCGGCTGGAGGCGGGGCTGGAAAGCCCGCGCAGCGACAGGATGAACAGGACGCCTGCGACGAGATACAGGACTGCAGCGAGATTGGCGTTCATCGGGCTGCCCTTACTTCTTTTTCTTCTGGTACATCGCCAGCATGCGCTGGGTCACCAGAAAGCCGCCGAAAATATTCACGGATGCGAAGATCAATGCGACAAAACCGAAGCCGCGTGCCCAGATGCCGCCGCTGCCGACCATGGTGACGCCGACGGCCAGCAATGCGCCGACCACGATGACCGAGGAAATGGCGTTGGTCACCGACATCAGCGGCGTATGCAGCGCGGGGGTCACCGACCACACCACGAAATAGCCGACAAACACCGCGAGAACGAAGATCGAGAGCCGGAACACGAAGGGGTCGACGGCCTGTGCGATATGATCCATGGCGGGTCTCCCTTACGCGGTTTTCGGCTGGAAATTCGGATGGATGACGGCGCCGTCCTTGGTCAGGGCCGTCGCCTTGACCAGATCGTCGTCCCAGTTCACCGCCAGCGCCTTGGTCGACTTGTCGATCAGGGTCTCGATGAAAGCGAACAGGTTGCGCGCGTAGAGACTGGAGGCAGAAGCGGGAACGCGGCCGGCGAGGTTGGTGTAGCCGACCAGTTTGACGCCGTTGAGGTCGACCACCTCGTTGGGCTTGACGCCTTCGATGTTGCCGCCGCGTTCGACCGCGAGATCGACCAGCACCGAGCCCGGCTTCATCGATGCGACCATGTCGGCAGTGACCAGGCGCGGCGCGGGCCGGCCCGGGATCAGCGCGGTGGTGATGATGATGTCCTGCTTCTTGATGTGCTCGGCGGTGAGCGCGGCCTGCTTGGCCTGGTATTCCTTGGACATTTCTTTGGCGTAGCCGCCGGCGGTCTGGGCGTTCTTGAATTCCTCGTCCTCGACCGCGAGGAATTTGGCGCCGAGCGACTCGACCTGCTCTTTCGTCGCGGGCCGCACGTCGGTGGCGGTGACCACGGCACCGAGCCGGCGTGCGGTGGCGATCGCCTGCAGGCCGGCGACGCCGACGCCCATCACGAACACCTTTGCGGCAGGAATGGTGCCGGCGGCCGTCATCATCATCGGGAAAGCCCGGCCGAAGGCCTCGGCGGCCTCGATCACGGCACGGTAGCCGGCCAGGTTGGCCTGCGACGACAGCACGTCCATCACCTGGGCACGGGTGATGCGCGGCATCAGCTCCATCGCAAAGGCGGAGACGCCCGCTTCAGCCATCGCCTTCAGCGCGGCGTCGTTGCCATAGGGATCCATGATGGCGATGACCAGCGCGCCGCGCTTGTAATTCGCCAGCTCGGACGCCTCGGGCCGCTTCACCTTGATGACGATGTCGGCGTCCTTCACCGCATCGGCGCTGACGGTAGCGCCCATGGCCGTAAAATCCGAATCCGGCATGCCGGATTTGGTGCCGGCGCCCGGCTCGATGGCGATCTCGACGCCCAGCGCCTTGAACTTCTTCACCGTATCGGGCGAGATCGCCACGCGCGGCTCGGAGGGATCGATTTCCTTGGCGACGGCAATCTTCATAGGGCCTCCGGCGGCGCACGGCGCGCGCGTGAGCAAATCGGGGCGACAATGCCGCTTTCGCGGCGCAGCCGCGATGGATCAGGTCAGAAAGATCGCCATCAGGGCGACGATGGCGACGACGCCTGCCGTGCCGTACTTCACCAGCATGATGAACCCTTCATAGGTCTGCTCATGGGCGGGATAATCGTTGCCGTCGGCGGTGGTGTAGGCAACTTCGTTATGGTCTGACATCGGGCGTCTCCAGCCTTGGTGCGCATGTTGCCTTGGAATTAGCGCAATCGGGAGGGGAGAGCAACGGCGGTGGCACCAGCCGGCATGTCGCGTCGTTTCGCAAGCAATGCCGTTTGCCGGAATTCAGACTGGCGCAGCCGGCCAGTTGTCCCGAATCCAGCGCGCGAGGCTTTCCTCGCTGACCTCTCCGGCGGCGAGGGAGAGGATGATGGAAGTTGCGTGAGCAGGATCGGGAGCGAATTGAACTCCGTTCTTGATGAGGAATACCCTCATGCTCAAGAATGCGATGCGTTTGTTGCCATCGACGAAAGCATGATTCTTCGCCAATCCGTAGGCATAGGCAGCGGCTAGCTCGGCCAACTCGGCTTGCTCGTAGCGCCATTTGTTGACCGGGCGCTCAAGCGCGGAGCGCAGCATGCCTTCGTCTCGCAATCCCGTCGCACCGCCAAAACGACGGAGTTGCCGGCTATGGATCGCGACAGCCTGCTCATACGTGATCCATCGGGGCTCGAGCAGCTCGCTCATGCCTCATCCCTGTCATTTTGCAAGTGCCGCTAACGTGTCGCGATACTTGTCCATGGTCTGGTCGGCAATTTCCATCGTTTCTTCAAAGTCCGGGTCGTAAGGCATCAACTGCAACCCGCCGCCCGCCAACTCCGTCACATGCAGTTCCTGTCCCCGTTTGAGGTCAAGCCGCTGCATCAATTCCTTCGGCAACAGAAGGCCGTCCGAATTGCCGATCTTTTTGATTTCGAGCTTCATCTTCAGTTCCTTCTCATGGATCACAGTTGCTCGCGTCTCGTTCGACCTCCTTACAAAACAAGGCCGCGGGATGTTGTACAAACGTACAACACCCTGCGGCCTTGTTCAACATATGTTGTACGGCGAAGTTACCCCATCGCCTCCAGCTCATCGATCATGCCGGAGATCACCGACAGCCCACCGTCCCAGAATTTGGGATCCTTGGCATCCAGCCCGAACGGCATCAGCAGTTCGGAATAATGCTTGGTGCCGCCAGCCGCGAGCATGGCGAGGTAGCGTTCGGCGAAGCCATCCTGGGCATTTTCGTAGACGGCGTAGAGCGAGTTCACCAGGCAGTCGCCGAATGCGTAGGCGTAGACGTAGAACGGCGAATGGATGAAGTGCGGGATGTACATCCAGAAGTTCTCGTAGCCCGGTCTGATGTCGATCGCCGGCCCGAGGCTTTCGCGCTGCACGTTCAGCCAGATCTCGCCGATCCGTTCGGCGGTCAGTTCGCCGTTGCGGCGTTCGGTGTGGATCGCGCGCTCGAAGGAATAGAACGCGATCTGCCGCACCACCGTGTTGATCATGTCCTCGACCTTGCCGGCCAGCAGCGCCTGACGCTGCTTGGCATTCTTGGTCTGCGACAGCAGCCGCTTGAAGGTCAGCATCTCCCCGAACACGGAGGCGGTCTCGGCCAGCGTCAGCGGCGTCGGCGCCATCAGCGCGCCGTTCTTCGCCGCCAGCACCTGGTGCACGCCGTGGCCGAGTTCATGGGCCAAAGTCATGACGTCACGCGGCTTGCCCTGGTAGTTCATCAGCACATAGGGATGCGCCGACGGCGTGGTCGGATGCGAGAACGCGCCGGGCGCCTTGCCGGGCCGCACGGCAGCGTCGATCCAGCGATCGGTGAAGAAGCGCTTGGCAATATCGGACATTTCCGGCGAGAACGCGGTGTAGGCCGTCAGCACCATGCTCCGGGCTTCGTCCCACGGAATGCTGCCGGTGGCTGCAAACGGCAGCGGTGCATTGCGATCCCAGTGTGCCAGCTTCTTCTTGCCGAACCAGCGCGCCTTGAGGGCGTAATAGCGATGCGACAGCCGTGGATAGGCCGCACGCACCGAAGTTACCAGCGCGTCGACAACTTCGCGCTCGACCCGGTTGTTGAGGTGGCGGGAGTCCGCGACATCGGCAAAACCGCGCCAGCGGTCGGAAATTTCCTTGTCCTTGGCCAGCGTGTTGGTGATCAGCGCGAAGGTCCGCTCATTGGCCTTGAAGGTCTTGGCCAGCGCCTGTCCGGCCGCCTTGCGCCTGGCGGGCAGACGATCCTGCAGCATGGTCAGCGTCGGCTCGATCGCCAGCTCCTTGCCACCGACCTTGAATCGCAGGCCGGAGATGGTCTGGTCGAACAGCCGGTTAAAGGCGCCGTAGCCGGTCTGGGATTTTTCATGAAACGGCTGCTCGACGCGGTCCTCGAGTTGGTACGGCTTGTCTTTGCGGCTGTCCTCGATCCACGGCCGGTAGTGGCCCAGCTCCGGGGTCTGCATGGCCTGTTCGATCACCGCATCGTCGATGCGGTTGAGCTCCAGCCCGAAGAACAGCAGATGCACCGACGCGGCGGTGATGCGCTCGGACACGTCGCCGTAGAATTTCGAGATCGCGGGGTCGACGCTGTCGCCGGCGTGGATCAGGCCGGCATATGAACCGAGCCGTCCGGCGAGATCGTCGATGGCCTCGTAGCGTTTCACGGCAGCCGCCAGCGAGGCGCCACCGCCCGGCTTGGCAGTTTCGGTCGCCAGCTTGCCCTTGTAGTCCGCCTCGAAGGCGGCGCAGTCGGCGTCAATCCGGTCGAGGTCGCGGGCCACTTCCGGCGCATCGATTGCCGAGTACAGGTCGGCCAGATTCCATTCCGGCAGTTTGGCCGCCTTGGATTTGGCCGCCGGTGAGCGAGTTGCCTTGGCGGCCGGCGCCGCCTTGCGGGAGAGCGATTTACGGGCAGCCTTGGCGGTGCGGTAGGACGTCGCAGATCTCGTCATGGGCACTTTCATTGGCGCAGCAATTAGGCAAAGGCGACAAGCTGCGGTGTGAGATGGACCAGCAGCTCTTCGCTTTCGGTGAGCAAGGGTTCGATCTTGTCATGAATCACATGGCGAATCGTACACCACAAGACAACCACCCGTGCGACAAGCCACCAATTCGTGCGGCGAAGGGCGCCCCTCGCCTGCTGCGCAACAAGGGCCAGGTTTTCGTGATCGAACAGCAGCCGGCCGGCGCCATCCTCCAGAATGTAACGGCCGTCGATGCGCGAGACGCACAGTTCGCAGGCCTGCTCCGGGCGCGGTCCAAGCAGATACGGCTGCGCATCGCCGCATTCGGTGGTGCCTGTTTCCCAGTCGCCATCGGGAAGATTGAGCGCGGCCACAACGATGTTCAGTTCAGCCTCGCTCCAGGCGCCGGAGGCTGGTCTTTGCGCGAATGCGATCACATTCATGGCTTCACCCCGAACAGCAGCCGGTGCAGTTCCGGCTCGTAGTAGAACAGCAGGTGCCTTGCGAAAACGGAGGGATCGAGGCCCAACTGGGTGGCCCACGCTTCCATGGCCTCGGTGGGCACCCGGCTGAACCCGTTCTCTACCTGGGAGATGAAGGTGTAATATTTGAGACCGAGCCGCCCGGCGAGATCGACCTGGGAAAGCCCGGCTTCGGCGCGCCGCTGCTTCAGCCAATCGCCAGCCTGCTTTCGTGCCAGCCTGGCCTCGGGCACAGGCTTGCCCTGCCGTCCTTCGGCAGGCTTGACTTGATCTCGATCAAGTTTCATGATTACGAAACTATCCAATTTGAATTGATCGACGTGACGACTTTTTCGTAGCATGGCTGGCCGGCTGGGTGAACATCACGGGCCGCGACGAGATGCAGCATGGCATTCACCGACCGAAACCCTATTGATAGCCGCTATGCGCCCGGCCTCGGCCGGACCAGGGAACTGTTCGCGACCGTTCTGCTTGTCATGTTGGTGATAGCGCTCGCATTGCGAGCGATTATCTCCCTCGACGCACTGGCACCGGCGGTGGCGACCTTGGCGTTCGCGATGGCTGCAACAACTGCCGGCATCGCAATGCTGTGTCATCGCGACGGCCTGCGACTGACTTGGTTCGACATTGCCGGCGTGCTGACATTTGTCGGTATCGGCATCACTATCCTCATCGAGCCAGACCAGATGGTCCGGCTCGTTTCGCAACCGGAGCGACCGGACTAGAAACGACACCCGCGGGCGATCCTCGCGGACTTTATTGTAATCACGTCCAGGCCCGGGCCCCTCTGGCAGTTCATGTGAACTGTGATGTCGGACTGGACGTTCAACGGAGCGGCCCATGACCGAACTTTTCACCCCCGAAGCCCTGTCTGCATTTTTCCAGGTCGTGATGATCGACCTGGTGCTGGCCGGCGACAACGCCATCGTCATCGGCCTTGCCGCTGCCGGACTGCCCAAAGAGCAGCGCGGAAGGGCGATCCTGATCGGCATCATCGCCGCCACGCTCCTGCGCATCGGCTTCGCCAGCGTCACCGTGCAACTGCTGCAGATCATCGGCCTGCTGCTCGCCGGCGGCGTGCTGCTGCTGTGGGTCTGCTGGAAGATGTGGCGCGAACTGCGCGCCGGCCATGAGCACGACCTCGACGCGCTGGAAAACCAGCTCAATGCCGACGGCACGCCGGCCGGCCCGCGCAAGACGCTCGGACAGGCAATCTGGCAGATCACGCTGGCGGACGTCTCCATGTCGCTCGACAACGTGCTGGCAGTCGCCGGTGCGGCGCGCGATCATCCCACCATCCTGATCTTCGGCCTTGCGCTGTCGATCGCCTTGATGGGTCTTGCCGCCAGCTTCATCGCCAAGCTGCTGCAGAACCACCGCTGGATCGCCTATGTCGGCCTCGCCATCATCCTGTATGTGGCCGGCGACATGATCTATCGCGGCGCGCTCGAGGTTTGGCCTCACGCCCAGACGCTGACATCCAGATAGCGGTGGAAACACACCACGCCGTTAGGAAAGCATTAACGGTTTCCTCGCCATGGTGGCCCAAATCGGGACAAGTTGCCCCTGTTGGAGTGCCCTATGGCCGAACGCATTCTCGTGGCCGACGACGACGCCATTCAGCGCCGTCTGGTGGAAAACATGGTCCTTCGCTGCGGCTATGAGGCCATCATTGTCGACAGCGGGGATGCCGCGCTCGCCCGGCTGACCGATCCGGACGCGCCGCCGGTCGATGCCGTCGTGCTTGACCTGGTGATGCCCGGCCTCGACGGCATGGGCGTGCTCGGCAAGATCCGCGAGGCCGGCCTCGGCGTTCCCGTGATCGTGCAGACCGCCCATGGCGGCATCGACAATGTGGTGTCGGCGATGCGCGCCGGCGCACACGACTTCGTGGTCAAGCCGGTCGGACTCGAGCGGCTGCAGGTGTCCCTGCGCAACGCACTCAATGCCAGCGCGCTGAAGGGCGAACTGCAGCGCATCAAGCACAGCCGCGAAGGACGGCTGACCTTTGCAGACATCATCACCCGCAGCGCGGCGATGGACAACGTCGTGCGCACCGCGCGCAAGGCGGCGACATCCACCATTCCAGTGCTGATCGAGGGTGAATCCGGCGTCGGCAAGGAGTTGATCGCGCGCGCCATCCATGGCTCCGGCGAGCGCGCCAGCAAGCCGTTCGTCGCCGTCAATTGCGGCGCGATTCCCGACAATCTCGTGGAGTCGATCCTGTTCGGGCACGAGAAGGGCTCCTTCACCGGTGCCACCGAGCGGCATCTAGGCAAGTTCGTCGAAGCCTCTGGCGGCACGCTGTTTCTCGACGAGGTCAGCGAGTTGCCGCTGGCAGCGCAAGTCAAGCTGCTGCGCGCGCTGCAGGAGGGATCCGTCGAAGCCGTCGGTGGTCGCAAGCCGACCAAGGTCGATGTCCGCATCGTTTCGGCCACCAATCGCAAGCTGCTCGAGCGCGTCAAGGCCGGGCAATTCCGTGAAGACCTGTTCTACCGGCTCCATGTCCTGCCGCTGACGCTGCCGCCGCTGCGGGACCGGCGCGAGGATATTCCGCATCTGCTGCGGCATTTCCTGGCGCGGTTCTGCGCCGAGGAGAACCGGCCGATCACCGGGATCTCCGGCGAGGCAATGGCCAGGCTGGCGCAGCTCGACTGGCCGGGCAACATCCGCCAGCTCGAAAACGTCGTCTACCGTGCAGTGGTGATGAGCGAGGGCGACCAGCTCGGGCTGGCAGATTTCCCGCAGGCGGCGGCACTGACGCCGACCATGGCTGAACACGCAGCAGAACCGCTGATGATCGAGCCGGGATTCCACGCGACGGCGCCGGCAATGGTATCGGGCGCCGACATCCCCATCGCGCCATTCGCCGGCGCGGCCAGCCTCGCATTGATGACGCCCGCCGGCGAAGTCCGCGCGCTGGAAGATATGGAAGCGGAGATCATCCGCTTTGCCATTGCGCACTACCGCGGTCAGATGTCGGAGGTGGCGCGCCGGCTGAAAATCGGCCGCTCGACACTTTACCGCAAGCTCGATGAAGCTGCGGACAAGGACAAAGACGCACTGACTACCGGCTCCGAAACGACCAGCTGAACACGCACGCGCAATACCGGCGCGATCGATATCAGAGGGAACTTCGAACCGTGGCGGCGCGGTGACACACCACTCAAAAAGCGCGTCAGAACCGCGCTTTACATTGCAAAAGCGCCACGTTGCGGTCAGTTTGTCGTGAGATACCCCGGGATGCGCTGGCGCTTGTTTCGGGCGTGTGTATCGTCCGCGTAGGAATCGTGGCGTGCCGGCCTACTAATGCAGGCGCTTCAGCAGCTGCCGTGACGTGAAACAGGACCTGTTCCTTGGCGGGACAGCTTCATCCAAGGGGTGCGAGAATGCGTGACTATTCGAATGGCCGCTCGGGATTTGACCGCGTGCTGATGGCCGTGGCCGCTACATTCCTGACGGTCACTACCTCGGCGGCTTTCGCGCAGGCAGAACCTGCCCGCAGCAGCGCTGCCGATCTGGCCATCGATGCGGCCGTGCCACGCCCCGAGCCGGCCAACGTCCCACCGCCCACCGCCGGCGACTTCAAGTCCGACGTCACGGCCTCGACGCCCGACGCGGCGAAGACCACCGTCACGGCCACCGAAGCAAAACCTGCCGCCGCGACTCCTGAATCGGTCACGCCGGCTGCATCGACTGCGACCGCTGCACCGACTGCCGTCGAACCCGCGAAGGAGCAGGCCAAGGAAACGTCGACGGAAGCCGCCAAGCCGGCGAGCACCGTGGCATCCGCGGATCAGCCGGTGGTCGACAAACTGCGCGAGATGCTGGGCGCGAAGACGTCGCGCCTGTTCGATCGCAAGGGCGAGCGCGCGGCCGTTGAGAAGTTCTACACCACCCGCAACTTCGCACCGCTGTGGACGCAGGCCGGTACCGTGACCGCCATCGCCAAGAGCGTCGTCGCGCGACTGAAGGACGCCGGGTCCGACGGCCTCAACGCCGCCGACTATCCGATTCCGGATTTCGCCGCCGCGACTTCGCCCGACGCACTGGCCGAAGCCGAACTGAAACTGACCGCCAGCGTGCTGGACTATGCCCGCCAGGCCCAGAGCGGTCGCATGCACTGGTCTCAGGTCTCCGGCGACATCCAGTATCCCGAGCACCCGATCGATCCGACCGAAGTGCTGGTGAATGTCTCGACAGCGAAGAACCCCTCGGCGGCGCTCGACGGCTACAACCCGCCGCACAAGGCCTATCAGGAATTGAAGAAGAAGCTCGCCGAACTGCGCGGCGAGACCGGCACGCTGCAGCAGCCGATCGGCGAAGGCCCCGCGCTGAAGTTCGTCAAGCCGACGAAGAAGCAGGCAGCGGCCGTGATGGAGGACCCGCGCGTGCCGCTGCTGCGCGCCCGGCTCAACGTCGATAATCCTGACGACACGAAATACGATGCCGCCGTTGCGGACGCCGTGCGCAAATTCCAGGCCAGCAACGAGCTGAAAGCGAGCGGCGTGCTCGACGAGGCCACCGTGCGCGCCATGAACGCGCCCAAGCGCGATCGCCAGATCGACACCGTCATCGTCAACATGGAGCGTTGGCGCTGGCTGCCGCGTCAGCTCGGTGCGGCTGCTATCGGCAACGCCTATGTCATTCTCAACATTCCCGACTATTCGCTGAAGGTCATGCACAACGGCGCACAGGCCTGGACCACGCGCGTCGTGGTCGGCAAGCCCGGCAATCATGCCACGCCGCTGCTGACGGAAACGATGAAGTACATCACCGTCAATCCGACCTGGAACGTGCCGCCATCGATCATCTACAATGAGTATTTGCCAGCCTTGCAGCAGGATCCGACGGTCCTGCAACGCATGGGCCTCAAGCTCACGCGCAACTCCGACGGCAGCATCCACATTGCGCAGCCGCCCGGCGAAGCCAATGCGCTGGGCCGCATCCGCTTCAACTTCCCGAACAAGTTCCTGGTCTATCAGCACGATACGCCGGACAAAAACCTGTTCGCCCGCGACGAACGCGCCTTCAGCCACGGCTGCATGCGCGTGCAGAACCCGGACCAGTACGCGGCGACCCTGCTCAACATCATCATGCCGGGCGAGCGCTACACGCCGGAGAAGATCCGCGGCATGTACGGCAAGAGCGAGATCGACCTGAAATTCCCGACACCGATCCCGGTCAACATCACCTACCAGACCGCCTTCGTCGATGACGCCGGCAAGCTGCAGTTGCGCAAGGACGTCTACGGGCGCGACGCGCAGATGCTGGCGATCCTGCGCAACGCCAAGGGCAAGGATCTGGAGAG
The DNA here is from genome assembly GCF_052658035.1 of Rhodopseudomonas sp. RCAM05734. Taxonomy (NCBI): domain Bacteria; kingdom Pseudomonadati; phylum Pseudomonadota; class Alphaproteobacteria; order Hyphomicrobiales; family Nitrobacteraceae; genus Rhodopseudomonas; species Rhodopseudomonas sp. RCAM05734. Next base: position 217,610 of record NZ_CP199742.1, read on the forward strand.
CGTCGTCGCTCATGCCCAGCCGAGCTATGCCCGTCCGAAGGCCGACATTCCGCAGGGCGTCGCGTTCAATGACTCCTTCGGCGGTGGCAACAGCAGCAACAGCGGCCCGTCGTTCTTCGAACGGCTGTTCGGCGGACCGACCCCCGCGCCAGTGCCCACCGGAAACCAGCGCCAGCGCCGAATCATCCGCTAGGCAGGCGACATAATAGCCAACAAAATCAAGGGCCTCGCTGATGCGGGGCCCTTTTTATAGGGTGGACCGCCCTGCCCGCATTAACCATCCTCCATCCGCAAAGCGGCAATGGGCTATTTTTCGCCATACTCAGGGGGTTAGGTTGATCTCCGACTTGGGGGATGGGGCCTTGGATCTCGTTTGACCCTCCCGTTTTAAGACTGCGTTCACTCTCTTTCGCCACATGGGGTAGCGGAAGAAGTATCGATCGAACTGGGTGGGCTCATACGTGCTGGTTGGTTTCGCACGCAATCTCAAATCGCTGTCTGCGCGCGCCGGCTTTCACGCCTGCCTGTCGTCGCTGCTGCTGATCGCAGCCGCAGGCACGGTTCACGATGCGACCGCGCTGGGCGACAGCCGCACCCTGTCCTTCCACCACACCCATTCCGGCGAAGACCTGACCGTCACCTTCAAGCGCAACGGTCGCTACGACGAAGATGCGCTGAAACAGATCAACCATTTCCTCCGCGACTGGCGCAGCCAGGACTCCACCACCATGGATCGTCGCCTGTTCGACATCCTCTGGGAAGTCTACCGCGACGTCGACGGCAAGCAGCCCATCCAGATCATCTCCGCCTACCGCTCCCCTGCCACCAACGCCATGCTGCGCCGCCGGTCGTCCGGCGTGGCGCGCGCCAGCCAGCACATGCTGGGCCACGCCATGGACTTCTTCATCCCGGCGGTGCCGCTCGAACAGATCCGTTTCGCCGGACTGCGCCTGCAACGCGGCGGCGTCGGCTTCTACCCGACATCGGGCTCGCCGTTCGTCCATCTCGACACCGGCAGCATCCGCCACTGGCCGCGCATGACCCACGATCAGCTGGCACGGGTATTCCCGGATGGCCGCACCGTACATGTGCCGTCCGATGGCAATCCCCTGCCGGGCTACCAGCTGGCCATGGCCGACATCGAGAAGCGCGGCGACGGCGACAGCGCCGCCCTCGCCAAGAGCAAGCCCGGCCTGTTCACCTCGCTGTTTCGCGGCAAGTCGAATGACGACGACGAAGAAGGCGCGGCCCCCGCCGCTCCCGCCAAGCCCTCGACCATTGGCCTGATGGCCGCCGCGATGCCCGCGAAATCTGCCGAACCGGTTCCGATGCCCCGCGCCAAGCCGGCCCGGGCTGCCAGCTTCCAGGTCGCCTCGGCTGACATCGTACCGCCCGCGCCGCGGATGGCGTCGGATGGCAATCCGGCGCCTCGCCCGCCTGCCGGTCTAGCCGGGGACACCGCGACAAAGCCGCAGACGCCCGCCGACATTATCAATGCCCGCGGCTTCTGGGACCAGATGCCGGCCGCGCCGAAGCAGGCAAGCCCGGCCCAGGTGGCTGCCATCAGCGCCCGCCAGGCCCTGGCCAATGCCGCCGAGCCGCAATCGGCCGCCGCCTCCGCCTTCCAGCAGGCGCTGGCCTATGCGCCGCCGTCGGCACCGCTTGACCGCAGCCAGATCGTGGCCGCCAGCGCGCCGATTCCGCGCAGCGCACGCCCGGCCTCGCCGGCCCGCAATCCGATGGCGGTCACCAGCATCACCACCGTGCTGGCCAAGGGCAGCCATGGCCAGATCAGCGCGATCTCCACCTCCGCACGGCTCTCCGCCGCACCGGGCCGCGACGAGAGTGTCTGGACGCGCATGATGATCCTGGCACCGAGCGCGATCACGTCGATGTCCACGACGGTGATGGGCGACGGCGATCTCACCGTCTTGCGTGCACATTTCGTCAAACCGCAGGCTGCGGTGACCATGAGCTTCGCTGACGATCCGCAGCTCGGCCTCGTCTGCGACCGGTTCACCGGTACGGCCATCACCACGCTGGCAACCACGCCGTTCACCCGGACCGCCGAACTGCGCTGAGGCGCAGCGACAATAACTTCAATAAATCGACTGGCTTTCCCCTCTCTCCCGGGTGCAGCGCAGCCGCGTCTGGGGGTAGATGGTGGATCGAACACGCGTAGCGGGTTCGAGACGGGAGGGGGCGTCTTCTGAAGTGCGCGCGGCTACTCCCCCTCTCCCGCCCTCACTTCGCGTAGCCGATGCTTCGCATCGGCGTCCGTCCAATAACGGCGGCAGAATGCCGCCTATGCACCCTCTCCCACCTTCGCGCAGCTACGCTGCGCGCGGGGGAGAGGGGAAGAAAGACAGCGACGCCATCGCCTCAGAGCATCCCCAAGGCCTGCATGTAGGTATCCAGGATGGTTTCCTGCTCGGCGCGCTCGTTGGCATCCTGCTTGCGCATGCGGATGATGGTGCGCAGCGCCTTGACGTCGTAGCCGTTGCCCTTGGCTTCGCCGTAGACATCCTTGATGTCGTCAGAAATGGTCTTCTTTTCTTCTTCCAGCCGCTCGATGCGCTCGACGATGGCCTTGAGCTGGTCCTTGGCGAAAGAATGCGTCGCCTGATCGTCCAGAACGGACGTGGCCGTGTTTGCCATCGGATACTCCTAGTGGGATTGGTTTGGTGGACAGGGGAGCGACGTTATGCGCGCCCGTAAGTTAAAAAGACACTCAAGAGTGGGACGGCCGGCGTCAAGACAGCATCGCGGTCATCCACAGTGCCCCCACAACTTTCATTTTCCGCACGGAACAGCAGCGCGAAAAGCGCGTCAATGCCCGGAATGGCTCTTCTTGAATGCGGCGGCCTGCTCAGGGGTTGCCGGCGCCTGGTGGAGCGTTTTCCAGGCCTCGTAGGGCATGCCGTAGACCGCCTCGCGGCTGTCGTCCTTGCTCATCGGGACCCCCTTGGCGTCGGCCTCCTCCTTCAGCCAGTTCGACAGACAATTGCGGCAGAAGCCCGCCAGATTCATCAGGTCGATGTTCTGGACATCTGTCCGTTCGCGCAAATGTGCGACCAGGCGCCGGAAGGCCGCGGCTTCCAGCTCGGTCCGGGTTTTTTCGTCAAGCGCCGCGCTGTCGGACGCCGTTTTGTCAACCGTCATGGCTGGTCTCGCTATTCTCGTTGGTGGTTTGCCCGGTTTTACATAAAGTGGTGCTCTGTCACAGATTTTGCCACTTCGCCGGCCAAACAAGCTTCTGCATCGCAGGTTCCGCGACCGTGGACAGATCCGACGGCTCGCGCGAAATCGTCAATGAATTGATATAGCCTCTCTCGATGACCTCTGCAGATTCCTATTGCCGCTCCCGACTTCCTCGCGCCGCCGCGCTCTGGCCGGTGCTGGCGCTTGCCCTGATGTGGCTGTCGACCAGTCCGGCGGCGGCCGATTTCCGCCTGTGCAACAATACGTCGAGCCGGGTCGGCATCGCGCTGGGCTACAAGGACGCCGACGGCTGGACCACCGAAGGCTGGTGGAACGTGTCGTCGCGGGCCTGCGAAACCCTGCTGCGCGGCACCCTTGTGGCCCGCTTCTATTACATCTACGCGCTCGACTACGACCGCGGCGGCGAATGGTCCGGCCAGGCCTTCATGTGCTCGCGCGACAAGGAATTCACCATCAAGGGCACCGAGAATTGTCTGGCGCGCGGCTTCGATCGCACCGGGTTCTTCGAGGTCGACACGGGCGAACAGCGCGCATGGACCGTCCAGCTGACCGAATCCAACGAACAAAATCCGCCAAAGCTGCCCGGCGTTCCGGGGCCAGCGGGCCCGCCCGGACAGGGCGGCCTGCCGGGAATGCCGAACGCACCGGGCAATCCGCTTCCCGGCACGCTGCCGCCCAGCGTCACGCCGGGATCCAAGCCATGAGGCGCATGCGACGCATCAAGATTGTCGCAACGCTGGGTCCGGTGTCATCGGACAGCACGATGATCCGCAAGCTGTTCGAAGCGGGCGCGGACGTGTTTCGCATCAATATGAGCCACACCTCGCACGACAAGATGCGCGAGCTGGTGAAGACCATCCGCAATGTCGAGAGCAGCTATGGCCGCCCGATCGGCATCCTCGTCGATCTGCAAGGGCCGAAGCTGCGGCTCGGCTCGTTCGCCGATGGCGCCATCCAGCTCAGGAACGGCGAGACCTTCACGCTGGATTCCGACAAGACCCCCGGCGACAACACCCGGGTGCGGCTGCCGCATCCGGAGATTCTCGCGGCGCTGCGCCCCGGCCACGCGCTGCTGCTCGACGACGGCAAGGTCCGCCTGATTGCCGAGGAGTGCTCGCCGGACCGCGCCGTGACCCGTGTGGTGATCGGCGGCCGGATGTCGGACCGCAAGGGCGTCAGCCTGCCCGATACCGACCTGCCTATCTCGGTGATGACACCGAAGGATCGCGCCGACCTCGAAGCCGCGCTGGAGACCGGGATCGACTGGGTGGCGCTGTCCTTCGTGCAGCGCGCCGACGACGTCATCGAGGCCAAGAAGCTGATCTCGTGGCCGCGCCGCGGTGATGTCGAAGATCGAGAAGCCTCAGGCCATCGACCGACTGGCTGAAATCCTCGACGTGTCCGACGCGCTGATGGTGGCGCGCGGCGATCTCGGCGTCGAACTGCCGCTGGAACGCGTGCCGAGCCTGCAGAAGCAGATGACGCGCATGGCGCGCCGCGCCGGCAAGCCGGTGGTGGTGGCCACGCAGATGCTGGAATCGATGATCCAGAGCCCGGTGCCGACGCGCGCCGAAGTCTCGGACGTCGCCACGGCCGTCTATGAAGGCGCCGACGCCATCATGCTGTCGGCGGAATCGGCGGCCGGTAGATTTCCGGTCGAGGCTGTCGCCACCATGAACCGCATCGGCGAGGAGGTCGAACGCGACCCGATCTATCGCAGCGTGCTCACCGCGCAGCGGCCGGAGCCGGAAGCCACCGCGGGCGACGCCATCGCCGGCGCCGCGCGGCAGATTGCGGAGACGCTCGACCTGTCCGCGATCATCTGCTGGACCAGTTCAGGATCCACCGCGATCCGCGTTGCACGCGAGCGGCCGAAACCGCCGGTGGTGGCGATCACGCCGAACGCCGCCACCGGCCGCAGGCTGGCGGTGGTGTGGGGCGTGCATTGCGTGGTGGCCGAAGACGCGCACGATCAGGACGACATGGTCGATCGCGCCGGCAGCATCGCGTTTCGCGATGGCTTCGCCAAGGCCGGCCAGCGCGTCATCATCGTCGCCGGCGTGCCGCTCGGCACTCCCGGCGCCACCAACATGGTGCGCATAGCCTATGTCGGCCCGAAGGCTGACGCGGAGATGTAGGTAGCGGCGCGGGACTGACCTTACCCCGTATCAACAAACTCCACTGTCATCGCCCGGCCTGGTGCGCACTTGCGCGCCGGGACCGGGCGATCCAGTATTCCGCGATGCCCGTGATAAAACCGGGACGATGGTGTTTACTGGGTCGCCCGCTTTCGCGGGCGACGACAGCCGAGCAGAGGTTGGGCGGCTTAGCCCAGCAGCGTCGCGTCCAGCGTGATCTCGGCCTTCAGCAGCTTCGAGACCGGGCAGCCGGCCTTGGCCTTTGCCGCCAACTCGTCGAATTTTGCCTTGTCGGCGCCGGGGATCTTCGCCGACAGCGTCAGGTGCACCTTGGTGATGGCAAACCCGTCGCCTTCTTTCTCAAGAGTGACGTCGGCCTTGGTTTCCATCTGCTCGGCGGTGAGCTTGGCCTCGCCGAGAATGAGCGACAGCGCCATGGTGAAACAGGCGGCGTGGGCCGCACCGATCAGTTCTTCGGGGTTGGAGCCGGGCTTGCCCTCGAAGCGGCTGGCGAAGCCGTAGGGATAATCCGTCAGCGCGCCGCTCTTGGTCGAGATGGCGCCCTTGCCGTCCTTGATGCCGCCCTGCCATTTGGCTGAACCGAAAGTCGTGGTCATGCAATACTCCATGGGATGGGTGTGGATGGACGCGACCTCAACGCCTGAGGCGGCGGATAGTGCCAAAGGAATGCTACCGCAGCACTGCCGTCGGTCGTGTGTCAGCGGCGGCAATCATGCCTTCGATCTCGCTGACAACGAGATCGGGCGCAGCATTCTGCACGATGTGACCGACATCAGGTAATATGATCAGCCGGGCATGTGGCACGGTCGCGGCGAAGCGGCGGGAATGGATCTGCGGTGACACCGTGGTGTCGGCATCGCCTGATATCACCACGGTGGGCACCTTGATCTCGCCATAGCGCGGCGCCTGTTCGGTGACCGCGGCTTTCAACGTCACCAGATCCCACGCATTGGCCAGGAAGGTTCGCGGCCGCAGCACCAGCGGCGTCGCAGTCTGCTGCACATATCCCTCGGGCATGACCTGCGGCCGGAATACACTGCGGGCACCGGGCTCCATCAGGAAATAGCCGAGCGGCAAAGTGATGGTGTAGGCCAGCAGCGGGCCGATCAGCGGCGTGGTGACGACGTCGTTGTAAGTGCCGACCCCGCCCGGCCAAGGATAGGTGACGCCGGCCAGCATCACCAGCCCGGCGACGCGCTGCGGATAGTCCAGTGCCATCAACGCCCCGAGCGCGCCGGCCAGCGAATGCACCACAAGGACGGCGGACTCTATACCGAGTTGTCCCAGTGCCTCGTCGATCATGCGCGCCTGAATCGCCGGCGACGAATTTTTCAGATCGTCTCGGCTGCTCCAGCCGAGTCCGGGCCGGTCGATCAGGATCACGCGGTGATTTCTGGCCAGCATGTCGCCGAGCGGAAAGCGCATGGTCTCGAGGCTGGAGGTGGCGCCGTGGATCAGCACGATCGGCGGACCGGCGGCATCGCGCGGGCCGATATCCTCCACGTGAATCCGCCCGCCGGCGACATCGACGAAGCGGCTGTGAGCTGGATATTTCCGCTCCAGCACGGCGACGCCGGCCTGGGTGATCAACGCCAGCGCGGCAAGCGTGGCGATCAGGCAGATCGCTATCATCGATATGATCCGGGGATGGTTGCGCACGCTTCAGCTACGCAGCGACGGCAGATCGGTTTCGCGGCGGTCCGGATCACGCGGCTAGGCCGAGGCGCCCGATTCCAGGCAGCTTGAGCGCCGGACGTCGGATATCGACGCCGAACACCGCGCCGAGAAAATTGACCTCGATGCCTTCGATCCAGCCGACGGTCACGCCGAGATAGCCGCCGAGGGTGGCGCGCAGGCCGGTGCCGGACGGAGTCCGGCCAAAGGCATCGCCGCTCCAGGGATAGTCCTTGCCGATGGCGGTCGGCGGCAATGCGATCTTCAGTTCCGGGACCGACGCCAGCACGGCGGCAACGAAGGTGTTGGAATTCGGCCCCGGCCACGCCCGGTAGTCGCCATAGGCGCGCAGCTTGTAGCTTTCGATGGCCGAGCGGATTTTCGGGATCATGGCTTCGGCGGCTTGGCCATCCGCAGCGGCGAGCGCCTCCGGCATGTCGCCGAACCAGCGGCCATCGGCCGCGAAGCCGTTGACGCGGATCGGCTCGCCCCACGCGGTGTAGTCATAGCGGGTGTAGCGCGGCGCATTGCGCTCCTTGACCACTACCCAGGTGTGAACCGCAAAGATGCCGCGCCAACGCACGGTGCGCGCAGCGAAGACGCGCACCAGGGCTTCAGGATGCGCGGCCGGTTGGGGCAGCAGCCCGGCGCTTGAGCGGTCGGCGCTCTGCCAATCAACCGAACGATCGCCAAACCAGTATTTCAACGCCGAGGCGCCGATGGGGACCACCAGCAGAAGCAACAGGACGATCACGATTTTTCTCACCGCTGGCAGCCCAAATGAAGCAACCCGCCCCATATGGGGATCGCGCCCGATTTCACCACCGCGCCGCGGCCGATGGTCGCCATGCAGCCGGCCGAAGCTATCCACGCTATCCACAGGGTCGCCGGGCGCCTTGCCGTAATATCTTCCCAATAAAATCGGAAAATGATCCTGACAAAAATCGGAGAATGTTCGATGGCCCGCGCGCCCAGTGACGTCGCGATCGATGAAATTATCGCCGCCTGCAACGGCGATATCCACGGTGCGTTGAAAGCGCTTCTGCTGGTCAACGAGCAGCTGGAAGCCGAATTGCAGCAGCTTTATGCGGCTGCGATTCCCTGCAATATCAAACGCGGCAGCGGCAAGGCGCTGCATTAGCGGTTCGCCGACCGATCAGGCGGCTTGTCCGGGTCCTTGTGCTCGACCTTCGGACACGCGCCGGGCGTTGAACATGCCGGTGAAGATCAGCCCTCAGGCGGTTGCCCGGCGCCGCGAGGTGGGAGCTTCGGCGGTGTCGTCGGTCTCGGGCGCGGGAAGCTGCATCAGAATGGTCTGCCCGGCACTGGCAATCTCGATGCCGTTTTCCTGGAAGCGGCGCTTCATGCGGCGGTTGAACTCGCGCTGCACCGGCCAACGTCCGGAATCGGTGCAGCGGATCTGCCCGACGATGGAGGCCATCGATCCGTCCACCTTGTCGACGCCCCACAATTCCAGATCGCTGCGGATGGCCTGACGGAACTCCGGCTCGCCGCGCATCTCGGCGACAATCTCCTTGAGGACCTGCCCGGCGCGGTCGGTGTCTTCCTTGTAGGCGACATTGACGCTGACAGCAGCGTTGCCGGCACCACGACTGGCGTTGGTGATGGTCGTCACCGCGCTGAACGGCACGATGTGCACCGCACCGTCGCCGGCGCGCAGCCGGATGGTACGGATCGAGACGTTCTCGACGACGCCGGACAGGCCCGACACAGTGACATTGTCGCCGACCTGCACGGTGTTCTCGAGCAGCAGGAACAGGCCGGTGATGACGTCCTGGACCAGCTTCTGCGAACCGAAGCCGATGGCGATACCGACGATGCCGGCGCCGGCCAAGAGCGGCGCCACGTTGACGCCGATCTCGCTCAGCGCCGTCAGCCCGACCACGGCGACGATCACACACAGCAACGTCGTGCGCAGCATGGGCTGGAACGTGCGCAGCCGCGCCGCGCGCGCGAAATGCGAATTGCGCGTCAGCAACGCCAGTTGCCGATCCATCAGCGCATTGCTGCCCTCCCACACCGCGACGGCAGCCAGCGCGGCAACACCGATGGTCACCACAGCCGACACCACGCGCCCACCGACCTGACCGCCATAGAACCAGACGATGGCATCGATGCCCCACACCTCGAGCAGTGCGACAAGGCCGATCGTGCCGACGAGGCCGGACACGACCTGGCGCAGCAACGGCAGATAGCGATTGGCGCGCGCCTCCAGGCCGGGGAAACGCTGCAGGATTTCGGGCTGGATACGAAAGCCGCGATCGATCAGGCCCAGCAGAACGACAAGAGTCAGTCTGGCCGCCGCGACGACCATCACCGTCCCGACGAAGTACTGCAGCAGCAGCGCGTAGCCGTTCTTGATATGCAGCGCCCAGACAGCCCACAATGCGAGCACCAAAGCGATCGCCAGCACGTGCCAGATCCCGGCGAAGCGATTGCGCAGCATCGCCATGACGCCAATGCGTCCCTCCGGCGCACGGATCGCTCCCGCCACCTGCCTGTGACACTGCAGGATGACCACGACCACGAGCAGATGCACGGCCAGCATCACCAGCCGCACCAGCGCATCGTAGCCCCCGCGATACAATCCGAGCAGCAATGCGATATTGGCCAGTGCAATTCCGGAGACGCAGACGGTCGCGATGCGCCGGGTCCAGATCTCGATATAGGCCGCGGTCTCTTCGCGCAGCGTAATCAGGCCGAGCGGACCGAACAGCGACCGCACGACGCAAACGATGGCGCGGCAGATCAGATAGGCATTGACGATGGCGAGGATCGCCAGACGCGCGATGCCGGCGTCGCCGATCCCGGTGCCGAGCAGCATGACGACGACGCCCGCAAATACCACGACCGGCAGCAGTTCGAGCGCCAGCCGGCCGAGGACGAACGGCAGCCGCACCAGCGATTGCCACGCACGGGTCAGGCTGCGATGGCGCCGCTGCAGATCCGGCACCTCGCTGATATCCGCCGTCGAGGATGGTGGATCGATCCGCTCCAGAACCTGGACCGGTGCGCGCGCCGCATAGGGAATCCGGGCCTCAAGCAGTTGCTGTGGTCTTCGCAGCAGCCGGCACACCAGGGATTCGGCCGCGAATGCGCTGCTGAAAACCAGCGCCAGCTTCCACGCAATATCGAACAGGAGTTGATAGGTCTCGGGGTCCTGCGCCGTTCTCTGTAGCCAATACCAAAGCGCCGGGAAGCGCACCACCGAACGTGCCGCAGCATCGATCTCACGCCCGAGATCGCTGACCTGTTCGGAAACCGCGAGCAGCAATTGCGCGACCAGGCTGTCCGGCGCCAGCGGCGCGGCAGGCTTCGCCGCCGCCGGTGTCGCCGGGGTCGCCTTGGCAATGGCCCTCAGCGTGTCGATCATCTGGGCGCGCTTGCCGTCGTCCTGCAAGGTCTCCAGCGCACGGCTGGCCTGCTCCGGCGTCAGGGAATCGGCGCTGGGGGCGGGCGCCGGCGCGGCGGTCTGCGCGGCCGCAGGAGCGGCCATCAGCACACATAGCAAAGCGAGAAGCGGCAGGGATTTGGGCGCCACGAGGTTCCCTTCCAAGGGGTATGGGATGGCCCTAGTGGCCGTTTTGATGTGTCGGAAGTTTGGTTCCAAGGCGACGATGTCTTGGCAATTCGCCGCGGACACCCCGGGGATCAATTGCAGGGGTGATATGCCATTGAAATCGTTAAATTTCAGATGTCGCGGCCTTCGACCTTCTCGGTCAGGGTCTTGACCAGTTCCGGCACCTTTTCGAGGTGCGGGTTGATCGCCAGTGCCTTGCGGAATGCGTCGAGGGCGCGCTTCTCGTCGCCCAGTTCCTGCATGATCATGCCAAGACCGGCCAGCGCGCCGAAATGCCGGGGCTCGCGCACCAGCACCTGCTCAATGTCATGCAGCGAGTGAGTGTAATCGTTCTGCAGGTAATAGAGCGTGGCCCGTCGGTTCCAGCCCTCGATGTAATCCGGGCGCAGCTTGACGACCGCGTCGAGCAGTTTCAGCGCCACATCCACCTGCTTGGCATCCATGGCTGCCTTGGCGCGCATCATCAGCAGGGCCGTGGTGTCGCTGCTGGTCTGGGTCCACAGCGCCCAGATCCGTGCCTCGACATGCTTGGCGCTGTCTTCGTCGGGCGCGACCTTGAGCGCCCCGAACAGAAAATCCAGGCCGCGGGTGCGGTCGGCACCGACCTTTGGTAATTTGGCGGGAGGTTCCGGGAGCTTCTTCTGCTCCGTGGGTGGCGTGACCCGCGGATCCCGACCCTGTGCGCAAGCCGGCGCGGCAGCAAATGCCGCGAGCACGACAATTCCAAAACCTGCCGCTGGGAATCTGAACGTCATCCGGAAAGTGTAGACGCGAAAAATTGCGCTGCAAAGCAGCAGTACCGTCACACAGCCGTGATGAAGCAGGTTTTCAAGCCGCCCGGAGGCAGCCGATCATACCGGACGCGGTCGCAATCAGCCCTGACGGGCCTTGAAACGACGCTGAACCTTGTTGATCACGTAGACGCGGCCCTTGCGGCGGACGAGAACGTTGTCGCGATGGCGAGCACGCAGCGACTTCAGCGAGTTACGGACCTTCATGGGACAATCCTGATCTTTTGAAAGGCCGTGTTGGACAGGCCGAAAGTGGCAAAATGGGCTTTGGTCCCGCTGGCAGCTTGGCCGCCCGAGACAGGCGGTTTCTAAGCCATTGCGCGCCGGACTGTCAATCCGCCCGGGACCCGTCGCGCAACATTGTCCGGTCATTCCTGCGGTATGCGGCCACCCCAGGCACCATTTTCCATTTCCCGGGCGAGAAATCCACAAAAAGGCGAGTGCGGCGCCGCTCCGCCTCCCGACTCGACGCTCGACCGTGACCTCACCTGCGCCGACGCACAGGGCTACGCCGTGACCGACAGCGAACCGGATTCGGCGCTTCGCGCAGGACATCCGCACACAAATCTCGCCGGCCGGTCGGGTCCCCCTAACCTTTCAATGCCCGGAGCTTTTTGTTAATGCAGCGCAACCCCGCGCCAGGCGCCATGTGAGGAATATCGGGCATGCGGCTGCTCAATACGGACGATCTCGTCGCCATCGATATCCATACCCACGCCGAGGAGCCCTGCGGCTGCCATGGCGACGATGGCTACGACGATTTCCAGGCGCAGATGGCCGAATATTTCAAATCGCCGCACAAGCACCCGCCGACCATTCCCGAGACGGCAGCCTATTACCGCGCGAAAAACATTGCCGCGGTGATCTTCCCGGTCGACGCCGAGCGCGAGACCGGCTTCCGCCGCTACAACAACGACGAAATGATCGAACTGACGCGCCAGAACGCCGACGTGCTGATCCCGTTCGCCTCGATCGATCCGCACAAGGGCAAGCTCGGCGTCCGCGAGGCGCGCCGCCTGATTGCCGATTACGGTATCAAGGGCTTCAAATTCCACCCGACCATGCAGGGCTTCTATCCCAACGACCGCATGGCCTATCCGCTGTACGAGGCGATCCAGGAAGCCGGCGCCATCGCGCTGTTTCACACCGGCCAGACCGGCGTCGGCTCCGGCATGCCCGGCGGCATGGGGATGCGGCTGAAATATTCGAACCCGATGTATATCGACGACGTCGCGGTGGATTTCCCCGACATGAAGATCATTCTCGCGCATCCCTCCTTCCCCTGGCAGGAAGAGGCGCTGTCGGTGGCGACCCACAAGCCGAACGTCTACATCGACCTGTCCGGCTGGTCGCCGAAATACTTCCCGCCGATCCTAGTGCGCTACATCAACTCGATCCTGCAGGACAAGATGCTGTTCGGTTCGGACTGGCCGGTGATCATGCCGGACCGCTGGATGGCCGACTTCGCCAAGCTCGAGATCCGCGACGAGATCCGGCCCAAGGTGCTGAAGAACAACGCGCGCAAACTGCTCGGCATATGACGAAAGACGACATGGTCACGACGACGCAGGGAATCCAGGAAAAGCTGCTGGTCGCCAGGCATTGCGCCGCGGTGGCCACGGCCTTCATGCTGCCGTTCACGACCAGCGGGCAAGCCATAGCGGTCTCGATTCTCGCGGTGCTCGCTTTGCTGACGCTGGATCGCGATCGTCTGATGGAGACACTGCGGGCGCCGGCGGCGTGGATACCGCTGCTGCTGTTCGCGTTTCTGCTCGTTGGCGTCTCGTGGTCGATGCAGCCGATCGGCCCCGCCCTGAAATGGGTCGGGCCCTACGCCAAGCTGCTGCTGATTCCGCTGATGATGGCGACGTGCATCACGCCGAAACAGGCGATCCAGATCGGCTACGGCTTCCTGACATCCTGCATCGTCATTCTGGCGATCTCCTATGTGACGATGCTGTGGCCGACCGGCCCCGGGTTATGGTTCAAGACGCCCGGCATCCCCTTCAAGGACAATGCAGTCCAGAGCGAGTGCTTTTCCCTGTGCGCCTTTGGCCTTGCATTCGCCGCGGTCAAAGGCTGGCAACGCGGAGAAAGCCGCCGCGCGATCCTGATGATCGCGCTTGCCTTGCTGTTTTTCGCGAACGTGTTTCTGATCTACATCTCGAAGACGGGCATGCTCGTCGCCGGCGTGCTGCTGGCATTGTTTCTCGTCCAGTTGAATGGCTGGCGCCGCGCGTTGCTTGTCGGGGCGAGCGCCGTTGTCATTGCGGCGCTCTCGTTGTGGATGTCCCCGGGCGCGCAACGGCGGATCGCCGAAATCGCGACGGATATCCAGCAGGCGAGCGCCGGCGCCCAGGAAACCGTATCCACGGCGTCCCGGATCGACTTCTGGAACAAGGCCGCGATCTTCGTGAAGGAAGCGCCGTTGCTCGGCCACGGCACCGGCAGCATCAGGCCGCTGTATCAATCGATGGAAGCCTCGCGTCCGTCTCCCTATGGCGAAGCGGTCGCGGATCCTCACAATCAGTTTCTTCACGTAACCCTGCAGATCGGTTTGCTCGGCGGCCTTGTCCTGCTGGCCATGTGGGCCGTCCACGCGAAGATGTTCCTCGGGCGCGACATGGCCAGCGTCCTCGGTCTGGCGGTGGTGGTTCAGAATTTCCTCGGCTCGCTGTTCAACAGCCACATCTCCCAGGTCACGCAGGGCATGCTGTACTGCCTGGCAGTCGGCATTCTGGGATCGGTGGTGCGCAGCGCAGCAACGCAGACAGCGCGCCAGCCAGATGCGACCGAAGCTGCGATGGAACGACTGCCGACGGCCACTGCGGACTCCCGGTGAAGAACAAACGAGCCTGGATCCCCGCATGAGCCTTGAGTCCGTCCGCGCATTTTTCGCGAGCCACGCTCCTGACATCGCCGTCCTCGTCTCCGAGCGGAGTTCGGCCACCGTGGCGCTGGCCGCCGAGGCGTTCGGCGTCGAACCGGCGCGGATCGCCAAGACATTGTCGCTGCGGGTCGGCGACCGCGTGGTGCTGGTGGTCACCAAGGGCACGGCGCGCCTCGACAACAAAAAGGCCAGGGCCGCGCTCGGCGCCAAGCCGCGCATGCTCGAGGCCGACGAGGTGGTGGCCCTGACCGGGCATCCGGTGGGTGGCGTCTGCCCGTTCGGGCTGGCGACGCCGTTGCCGGTCTATTGCGACGTCTCGCTGAAGGCCTTCGACGAGGTGCTGCCGGCGGCGGGCTCGGCCAACAGCGCGGTACGGATCCCGCCGTCGCGGATGGCCGAACTGGTCGGCGCCGCGTGGGTCGACGTCTGCCAGGACCCCGTCACGCGGAATGACGACCTACCGGCGGCGCCGTAGGCGGGGAATGTTTCCACCGCCTGCGGGCGCGAAAAGAAAACAATAGCAGCGCGCTTTGGCGCGAAACGGTGCGCCTGTTGCTATTTTCCCGGCGGTCTCGACAGCGGCTCCCGCACGCATGATTTTGACGGCAATGGACGTGCGTCGTCCCGCAGCCAGAAGTGGATTGCGCAGCCGGAATGATCGTCATGAGACCCCGAAGCCCTGCCCCCCGTTCCCAATTGACCCGTACATGGCGGTTTCTGAGCGCCATCGTCGCGATCGCCGCAGCCAGCCTGCCCGGCGCCGGCGCTTAACGCGCCCCATCCCGGCCTACCCGATATCGACAGCGCCCAACATCTGGTCGCGCTTTTCTCCTGCGCAGCGTTATACTTATATTGACCGGCGCACATTATCGTCTCGCCGGGTGGCGCGCTGCCGTGGATCGGGGGACTTCAACATGCGGCTTCTGCCGATCGATGCCGAGAAGACTTGGGCGTCGCTGAAGTCGCAGTGGAGGCGGGCCGCCGAGGGCCTCGAAGAGGATTTTTCGAGCTTTTCCCAAGGCCCCTTCGCAGCGCTCGATCCGCTGATGGCCCAGGGCGCCCACAAGGCAGGGCTTTACGGTCTCTATGACGGGTCGGTGCCGCACGCATTCTGCCAGGTCAACAAACTGCTGATGCACAAATTCGAAGGTCCGGTGCTGCGGGCGCGCTTCATGACTGTATCGCCGACCTACGATTTCGGCGAAGCCGACCTCGCAGGCTATGGCCAACTGCTGGTCGAACTATTCTCCGGGATCGTCTGGCTGTCCCGGAATACCATGTCGGCCCACCACGTCCTGTTTCACCTGCGCAGCCCCGCCGATGCGCATTTCCTCGCGCCGCTGCAAGCGGCCGTGGCCGCCTCGCCGTTCGAGCGGTTTGCCATCAAGGGCGCCTGGGTCGAATGCGACCTGCGAGGCGCTGCCGCCGCCGCGACCACCTGAACGCCCGGAGCAGGCGCCCCGTTTGGCGGCCATCCGCAACCTTGCACCTCGCCGGGGGCGATGCTAGCAAAGTTGTACGATGACAGTACAAGACCGACCCAGCCCGGCGCGCCGCCGCGACCGCAAGCCGGCCCGCCCCGATCTGCTGCGTCCCTTGACCCCGGTGCGGCGCCGCACTGAGGAAGTGGTCGAGCGCATCGCGGCCCAAATCGCCGAAGGCCAGCTTCCAGCCGGCGCGCGGCTGCCGACCGAACAGGCGATGATGGCGGCCATGGGCGTCAGCCGCACTGTGGTGCGCGAGGCGATTTCGGCGTTGCGCGCCCGCGGCCTGGTGATGACACGGCAGGGTGCAGGCGCCTTCGTCGGCGCCGACCCGACGCAGCAGCCTTATGCGATCGACCCCGACGGCTTGGGCTCGCTGAACAGCGTCATCGAAATTCTAGAACTGCGCACCGCTATCGAGATGGAGGCCGCGGCCATCGCCAGCGAGCGCGCCACCGCTCCACAGCTCAAGGCCATCGCCAAAGCCTCCGCCACCTTCACCCGCGCCATCGAGAATGGCGATCGCGCGGTGAAGGAGGACTTCGACTTCCATTTCGCCATCGCCATCGCCACGCAGAATTCGCGCTTCGTCGGCTTTCTGGAATTTCTCGGCGGCCTGATTATCCCGCGCCAGAGCATCCGCACCTTCGACGGCAAGGCGGAATTGCAAAAGCGCTACCTGGAAAGCGTCCAGAAGGAACACCAGGCGATCTTCGACGCGATCAGCGCCCATTCCCCGCGCAAGGCCCGCGATGCCATGCGACGTCATCTGGTGAACGGCAAGGAACGTTACCGGCAACTGGCGGTCGAAGTTTAGCGCCAGCCGATCAACGGTCGTCCCGGGCAAGTGAGCTACCGGGACGACAGCTTTTCACCTGAACCCGAACGCATGCGGGAGCGCCATCGAGAACCACGGCACGTAGGTCACCAACATCAAGACCGCGAACATCACGTAGTAGAACGGCCAGATTCCGCGCATCACCTCGTCCACCGAGACTTTTCCGATCGCGCACCCCACGAACAGCGTGGTGCCGACCGGCGGGGTGAGGAGGCCGATGCCGAGGTTCAGCAGCATGACGATGCCGAAATGCACGGGGTCGATGCCGAAATTCTTCACGACCGGCAGCAGGATCGGCGTGCAGATCAGCAGCAGCGGCGCCAGATCGAGCGCGGTGCCGAGCACCAGCAGCATGATGTTGAGCCACATCAGCAGCACGTATTTGTTGCCGGAGATCGCCACGAAGAATTCCGTCATATGGGCCGGCATCTGCATCACCGCCGCGACATAGCCGAAACAGGATGCGGTCGCCACCAGCGTCAGCACCATCGCTACCGTCTGCAGGGTGCGATAGGTCAGCATCGGCAATTCCGACCACTTGTAGTCACGGTAGATGAACATGGTCACGAAGAAGGCCCAGACGCAGGCCACCGCGCCCGCCTCGATCGGCGTGAACACGCCGGTGAGAATACCGCCGAGCACGATGACCAGCGTGACGATGCCCCAGGTAGCGTCGCCGAGCATTTTCATCGCCTGCCGGATCGGGACCGGCTCACCCTTGGGATGGCCGTCGCGATAGGCGAAATACAGGCACAGCAGCATGATCGAGAAGCCGAGCAGCAGGCCCGGCACGATGCCGGCCAAAAAAGACTGGTGATCGAGACCACGCCACCGGTCGCCAGCGAATAGATCACCGCGTTGTGGCTCGGTGGCACCAGGATCGCCTGCACCGACGCGCTGATGGTGACGTTGGTGGCGAACACGCGCGGATAACCCTGCGCCGCCATCTGCGGGATCATCACCGAGCCGATCGCC
This sequence comes from Rhodopseudomonas sp. RCAM05734, assembly GCF_052658035.1. Taxonomy (NCBI): domain Bacteria; kingdom Pseudomonadati; phylum Pseudomonadota; class Alphaproteobacteria; order Hyphomicrobiales; family Nitrobacteraceae; genus Rhodopseudomonas; species Rhodopseudomonas sp. RCAM05734. Next base: position 235,244 of record NZ_CP199742.1, read on the forward strand.
GACGTATCGGCGACCGACGATCCGGAAATGCCTGACATAATCGTGGTGGCGAGAATGTTGACCTGCGACAGGCCGCCGCGAATGCGCGTAAAGCCGACCACGACGGCGGCGAAATCGACCAGCCGCTTCGCCATGCCGCCTTCCGCCATGATGGCGCCGGCCAGCACGAAGAACGGCACCGTCAGCATCGAGACCTTGCCGACACCGCTGGAGAGCTGTTGCATGACGGCCGCGACCGGAAGATCGATCCATAGCGCGCCGACCAGCGCGGCCAGAGCGAGCGCGAACGCGATCGGCATGCCGACGGCGAAGAACAGACACATGCTGAGAAGCAGAACCGCGATGTCCATGTCAGTCTTTTCTATCTGGTAGGAAGATCAATCGAGCGCGATATGGGCGTCACTGCCGTCCTGCGGCGGCGGCCCGATGATCAGTCGCTCGAGCACGAACAGGAACATCATGGCGCCGCTGAGCGGGATCGGCAGATAGGTGATGCCGACCGACAGGAAGGGAAACTCGTCGACCGAATTGCCCCACGTCGCGTTGACCAGCTTCATGCCCCAAATCACCATGAACAGCGCAATGACGCCCATCAGCAATTCGCTGATGAAGGCCGCGTGAACGCGAAAGCGCGGCGACAGCAGGTTGGTGCCGACCGTCATGTTCATATGAATGCGCTGCCGGTAGCAATTCGCGGCACCGATGAAGGTGACGGCGATGGTCAGCAGCACGGCCAGCGGCTCGGGCCAGGAGGCCGCGCTGTTGAGGATGTAGCGGGTGTAGACCGCCCACGGGATGATGGCCGAAATCGCCACCAGCGCCACGCAGGAAAACACCGCCCCGGTCCAGTACACCGCATTCATCGCACGCCGGAAGGCGCGAGCCGCGCCGTGGCTTGCCGATTCATCATGCAGGTGCGAGATGACCGGGGATTTTGACAGAACGTCGGACATGACACCTCAAGCAAGGCACAAAGTCGTGGACCTCCATATGAAAAGCTGCCCCTCATATGGCTCGATACGGGCGACCAAAATCTCCACTGTCATCGCCCGGCTTGACCGGGCGATCCAGTAGACGCAAACGTCTGTGTCTACTGGGTCACCCGGTCAAGCCGGGTGACGACAAATGGGTGTGTGGCACTGCCGGAGCGTTATCCCACCGCGGCGATGCGCTTGGTCATCTCGGCATACTTGGCGCCGTACTTGTCCCAGACCGGCTTGACCGCTTCCTGGAACGGTTTCTTGTCGATCTGCATGACGATCTGGGTGCCGACTTCCTTCATCTTGTCGAGCGCGGTCTTCTCGGCCTCGTACCACAGCACGCGCTGTTCGGCCTGCGCCTCGCGCCCCGCCTTCTTGACCAGTGCCTGGTCATCCTTGGACAGCTTGTCCCAGGACGCTTTCGAGAACACCAGCAGCTCCGGAATGATCAGATGCTCGGTCATCGAGAAGTATTTCGCGACCTGGTAATGGTTTTGCGCCACGAAGGACGGAAGGTTGTTCTCGGCGCCATCGACCACGCCGGTCTGCATCGCGCTATAGACCTGATCGAAGCCCATCGCGATGCCGTTGCCGCCCAGCGCGTTCATGGTGTCGATGAACAGCGGGTTGCCGATCATCCGGATCTTGAGACCCTTGAGGTCGGCAATGCCGTTGATCGGCCGCTTGCTGTTGTAGATGTTGCGGGAGCCGGCATTCATCCAGGCCAGCGCGACCAGACCGGTCTTCTCGTTGGCGGTGATCTTGTTGAGCAGCTCGTTGCCGATATCGCCGTCGAGCACCGCTTCCATATGCTTGGCGTCGCGGAATACGAACGGCATGTTGAAGACGTTGACGTCATCGACGACCGGACCCACCGCGCCGACCGAGATGCGGGCGATCTGCAGCGCGCCGACCTGGGCCTGCTCGATCATTTCCTTCTCGCCGCCGAGTTGCATGGAAGGAAACATCTGCACCGAGAGCCGGCCAGAGGTCGCCGCCTCCAGCTTCTTGCCCATGCGGACCACGGATTCCACCGTGGGATAGCCGAGCGGATGAACGTCGGCGGCCTTGATGACCATCTTGGTCTGGGCGAGTGCGGGCGTAAAGCGACCGAGGCCGGCGGTGGCTCCGACGGCGAGCGTGGCCAGGCCGGCCTTGACGACATCTCTGCGTTTCATTGACGAAATCCTCCCTGTGAATTTCTGCTCCGGCACATTGCGGCCGGTTATGGTTCGCCCCTTTGGGGTCGATCTTGTTGTCAGTGTAGGAGCGCTGAACGGGTCCGTCCATGCGATAGAGCGGGCGGGCGTGGAATGAACTCCTGTCGAGCTTTGCACGTCGACTGCTGATCGGAGATCGCGGCGACGTGAAAGTTGTACGATGACCCGACATCTAGCATCAAGGTCGCAGGCCGGCAAGCGGCTGCGCCGCGATGCGCGCAGAACTAAAGTTCAACACGTCGTAACGAGCGCCGACGGTGCAACGCGGCGGAGATGAGGGCGAGCGGGCGGGCGCTTACTTCAGGGCTTCCGCGAGGCCGCGGCTGCTCTCCGCCGGCGCGGCGGCAGCCGGGGTCGACACCGCGTCCCACCATTGCTCCAGCGCAGCGCGCTCGCAAGGAACCACCACGCTGAGGGTGCCGGCGAACTCGTCCCAGGCGGACGTCCTGTTGCTGGCGACGGCGATGACAACCGGGACATCGGCGCTCAGGGCGCGTTCGATCAGGTAGGACAGACCCTTGCCTTCGCGCTCCTGCCGGCCGAACCGGTTGATGATCACGAGATCGGCGCCGGCATCCATGGCATCGGCCACCTGAACCCCGGCGTCGAGCAGCTGGCCTACGTCGAGCATGCAGCCGCTAGCGGCGGGGCCGAGATCCTGGAACAGGCGCACCTGCTGGCCGCTGTGCACCAGCGTGGCCGAGAGTTGCGGCGCAGCGCCGGACTGATCGCCGGTCTGCACCAGCCCGACGGCGCGAAAGCCGCGCCGGCCGAGGTCGGCGGCGAAATCGCGCAGTAACGCGTCGGGATTTTGGTCCCGCTCGTAGACCAGGGCGGCGAGTTTGGCAGGCGGTTCACGCATCGGGTGCCTTCAACATTCGGATCGCCCGACCCTACACCCGATGGTCGGCACTGGCGACACTCCGGCGACGCAACTCGCACCCGCCGTCCCGGCACAGGCCCCGGCCCATCCAGTGCGGCGCCGTCGCCTGCAGCCGCTTCCGGGCGGTTCCCGCCATCCCGGTCACGACAACGCCGCTTCGGCCGACACGCCGTCGCCGTCCACGCCGAAGCGTAATGATCGTGCCGCCAGCAGATCCAGGAAACTACGGGCCCGCAGGGACATCCACTTGGTTTGCGGATAGACGGCGTGCAGGGGCATGGTCGGCAAGGTATAGTCCGGCAACAGCAGCGCCATGTCGCCGCGCCGGATCGCCCCCGTTGCGCTCCAGGCGGGGAGCACGGCGACGCCGAGATGCCGCAGAACTGCCTGCTTCATGGCGTCGACATCGTCCACGACGATCGCACCGGACACATCAACGACATGACGTCCGAGTTCGGATTCGAAGCTCCACCGGGAGAATGGCCAGAGCCGCGACGAGGCGATGCAATCCATCGCTTTCAGGTCATCGGGAACGACGGGGCGCGGTCGCCGTCCAAGATAGGTCGGTGTCGCCACCAGGAAGTGCTGCACTGTCCCGACCCGGCGCGCCATCAGCGAACTCGATTCGAGCGGGCCGATCCGCAGGGCCAGTTCAAGGCCTTCCTCGATGAGGTCGAGGGGATGCTCGCTGAAGCGGATATCGACGCGGACGTCCGGATGGGTGCGCAGAAATTTGTCGACAATCGGCATGATGAAATGCCGGCCGAACGAAGACGGGACGCCAAGCCGAAGCGTGCCGGACGGCCTTGCAGGGGCTTCCTTGATACTCGCACGCGCCAGTTCGAAGGACGCCAGAACCTGCCGGGCCAGGTCGTAGATCCGATGCGCCTCGCTGGTCGGCGTGAGCTTTCGGGTGTTGCGCAGGAAAAGCTGGGAGCCGAATTCTTTCTCAAGCAGCAAGATCCGTTTGCTCACCGCAGGCTGTCCCAGGCCCAATTCCCTGGCCGCGCCGGAGAAGCTACCGGCTTCCATGGTCTGCACGAACACCCTGAGGCAATCGAGGCGATCCATCAGCTATTCTCGTCTGGGATAAATCATATCCTGTTCATTCCGTGGACGCGCGTCAAGCGCTGACCTAGCCTCACGCCAATCACAAAGCGACAGCGGGGGAGAGCCATGAGACGGGAAATTGGCATCGTCGGTGCCGGCGTGGGCGGGCTGCATCTTGCCCTTTATCTGCAGAAGCATGGCGTCGATGCCACCCTTATCACCGACCGCGAGCCGCAGGCCTATCGCAGCGCACAACTCATCAACACCGTCGCGCATCACCACGTCACGATCGACAGGGAGGACTATCTCGGAATCGGCCACTGGTCGAAGCCGGAGCTGTCCTACACGTATCACAACCACGACTTCAATTTTCCTGAGCCACTGCGTTTCCGCGGCGACTTCAGCAAGCCAAGCCGCGCCGTCGACTACCGGATCTATCTGCCGACACTGATGGACGATTTCATGCGGCGCGGCGGCAAGATCGAATACCGCCGCATCGAGGAAGACGATATCGGCCCGCTTGTGAAACGCTTTGAGCTCTTGGTGGTGGCCACGGGCAAGGGGGCCATCGGCCAGTTGTTCTCCTGGCGCCCTGAACATACGCCCTATTCGCAACCGCAGCGCCGCCTCTGTGTCGGCCTGTACAAGGGCGTGCGGCATCCATCGCCGATGAATGTGACGCTGTCGGTGTCGCCGGGCCATGGCGAGATGATCGTCATTCCCACCGTCACCTTCGACGGTGCCGCCACCGCACTGCTGATGGAAAATGTGCCGAACGCCGGCATGGAGGAGTTGGCCACGCTCAGCTACGCGCAGGACCGCAGGCACTTTCTTGAGGTTCTGTTGGCCAAGCTCGAACAGCATCACCCCAGCACCTATGACCGGATCGACACCGGCCGGTTCGATCTGGCGCAGGAGCAGGACCTGCTACAGGGCGGCGTCGTGCCGACCGTGCGCAACACCACGGTCGAGTTTCCCGACGGCAAGTGCGCCATTGCGCTTGGGGATGTGCATTCGGTGGTCGATCCCATGATGGGCCAGGGGGCCAACATGGCGTCCTATGCCGCCTTCGTCCTCGGCGAGGAAATCGTCAGGAGCGATGCACTGGATGCCCGCTTCTGCGAAAAAGTCGACTTGCGCCGTCAGGACAGGGTTCTGGCGGCATCGCGCTGGACCAACATGATGCTGGCGCCGCCGTCGCCCGCGTTGGGGTTGCTCCTCCGCACCATGGCGCACAACAAGGCGCTCGCTGACGAATTCACCGAGAATTTCAATTATCCGGAGCGCCAGTGGGACCGCATCTCGACCCCGCACCGGATCGAGGCATGGATCGAACGCATGTCGATGCCGGCGGACGCCAGAACGGCGGCCGCGTAGATCACAGGCCGATGCGCGTCATGATGACGTCGGAGCCTCCCTGCAATGCAGCGTCTTTGAAGCTGGAGCATCAGCGCATGCCGCGGGTTGAACCGGCAACCTTCCGATTGGCCGCGTCGCGTTTTGCCACAGGGGTGGCGGTGATCACGGCGTTCAATGAGGCACAGCAGTTGTGCGGCATGACCGCCAACAGCTTTGTGACCGTCAGCCTGTCACCGCCAACCGTTCTGTTTCTCAGCGCTCCCGGCCGCACCCATGCAGCCATCTCGGCAAGCGGTCGCAACGCCGTGAATGTCCTTCCTGACGGCGCCGCAGCTTTGTCGTCGCATTTCGCAGGACACCCCGACCCGCATCTGCGCCCGGCGTTCGACCTGAAGGAAGGCCTGCCGCGCCTGCCGCAATGTCTGGCCTTTTTTGCCTGCCGCGTGGTTCGCGAGATCGGCATCAACGACCACACCATGTTCATTGGCGAGGTTTTTGCCTGCGATCATCGCGACAGTGCGCCGCTGCTGTTCTTCGGCAGCCGCTATCATCATGGCATCGGCATGCCGGGAATCCCATCAGGATGAGAAACGGGGCGGCGGTCGAGAACGCCGCCCCGTTCGCATCAGCCATGCAGTTTCTTGGCGGTCTCGGCGATCACCTTGCCCTGGTAGCGGGCGCCGGCCAGCTCGTTTTCGCTGGGCTGCCGGCTGCCATCGCCGCCAGCAATGGTGGTGGCGCCATAGGGCGAGCCGCCGGTGACTTCGTCGAGCTTCATCTGGCCCTGGAAACCGTAGTTCAGGCCGACCACCGTCATGCCGAAATGCAGCAGGTTGGTGATGATGGAGAACAAGGTGGTTTCCTGGCCGCCGTGCTGCGTCGCGGTAGAGGTGAACGCGCCGCCGACCTTGCCGTGCAGCGCGCCCTTAGCCCACAGCCCGCCGGCCTGATCGAGGAAGTTGGACATCTGCGAAGCCATGCGGCCGAAGCGGGTCCCGGTGCCGACGATGATGGCGTCGTAACTTATGAGGTCGTCGATGGTGGCGATCGGCGCCGCCTGGTCGACCTTGTAATAGGACGCCTTTGCGACATCGGCCGGCACCAGCTCGGGCACGCGCTTGATGTCAACGGTGGCGCCGGCCTCGCGCGCGCCCTCGGCGACGGCGTTCGCCATGGTCTCGATGTGGCCGTAAGCGGAGTAATAGAGAACGAGTACTTTTGCCATTTTGGTCTCCTGTTGGTGTGGGTTGGTTGAGTGTGTCGGTCGTCGCTACGCCGCGTCGACCATCACGAGTTCGGAATCTTCGAGCGCGGTGATCTTCACCACGGCCTCGTCGTGGATCGCGACACCGTCGCGGGCATTGACGCGCAGGCCGTTGATCTCGATGGCCCCCACCGCCGGCACCAGGTAGCCGTTGCGGGTCTTTCCGAGTTGATACTCGGCGCTCTCGCCGGCCTTCAGCGTGGTCGCCAGCACCCGCGCATCGGCGCGGATCGGAAGCGCATCGGTATCGTCCTTGAAGCCGCTGGCGATGGTGACGAAACTGCCCGAGCGATCCGACTTCGGAAACGGCTTGGCACCCCAGCACGGCTGGCCGCCCTCTTCAGTGGGCTCGATCCAGATCTGGAAGATCCGCGTCGTGCCGGGCTCGAGATTGTACTCGGAATGGCGCACGCCGGTGCCGGCACTCATCACCTGAACATCGCCGGCCTCGGTGCGGCCCTTGTTGCCCAGACTGTCCTGATGGGTGATTGCGCCCTCGCGGACGTAAGTGATGATTTCCATGTTGGCGTGCGGATGCGCCGGGAAGCCGGTGTTCGGCGCGATCTCGTCGTCATTCCAGACCCGCAGGGCACCATGCCCCATATTGTCGGGGTCGTAGTGACTGCCGAACGAGAAATGGTGTTTGGCCTTGAGCCAACCGTGGTCGGCGCCGCCGAGCTTGTTGAAAGGTCGAAGTTCGATCATGACGAAATCTCCGTGGGTGACATGTTGGATGTATGGATAAGCCGGCCCCGATGGCGCATAAATAGAAATGATTGAAACTCATTGTTTCAAAAATCGTCATTAAGGGAAGTTCTATGTCCAAGCTCCCCGATTTCGAAGGATTGGCGATATTCGCCAAGGTGGTGGAGCTGCGCTCGTTCGCGGCTGCGGCCGCCGAACTGACGCTGTCCAAGGCCACCGTTTCCAAGGCCGTGACCCGGCTCGAGGAACGGCTCGGCGCCCGGCTTTTCAACCGCACCTCGCGGCGGCTGGCGCTGACCGACGCCGGTCGGTCATTGGCCGACCGGGCAACGCAGCCGCTGGCGGACGGCGAGGCAGCGGAGAACGAGGCGCTGGCGCAATCGGCGGCGCCGCGCGGGCTGGTACGGCTGGCCGTGCCTATGACCTACGGCACCAATGTGGTGGCGCCGCTGCTGCCGGAGTTTCTCGCGGCCTATCCGGACGTCGCCATCGACCTCAACCTCAGCGACGCCACCATCGACCTGATCGGCGAAGGCTATGACGCCGCAATCCGCATCGCCTCTTTGCCGGACTCCTCGCTGATCGCCCGGCGGCTGTGCGCGATGCCGCGCTACCTCGTGGCGTCCAGCGCCTATCTTGAACGCTGGGGACGCCCGACCCATCCGATGCATCTCGCGCGTCATCGCTGCCTGGCTTACGCCTACCAGTTGACGCCCGGACTCTGGCAGTTCAGCAACGCCGCCGGCGAACAGGCCAGCGTGCGGCCGGCCGGGCCGCTGCGCGTCAACAACGGCGAGGCGCTGCTGCCGATGCTGCTCGCCGGACTGGGCATCGCCGACCTGCCGGACTTCATCGTCGGCAAGGCGCTGGCAGCGAACCAGCTCGAAGCGGTGATGACCGACTGGTGGCAGGCACCGAGCGGCGTCTATCTGGTGACGCCGCCCGGCGGCCCGCGCCCTGCCCGCGTCACCGCGCTGATCGAGTTCCTGGCGACTAAACTGTCGAAAAAGCCGTAGCACCTCCCACCCTCGTCTCTCGGGAGAGCAAGAGCACCATTGCGATCGCGCGCTTTCCCGCGACCCTCCTCCCATAAAAATAAAATCATAGGGGAGGCCTTCGTCGATGAATCGTCGCGAGATCCTGCAAGCCGCTGTCGCCACGCCGCTGATTGCCGCATGGGGCGAGGCAGCCCGCGCCCAGGCGGCTTGGCCATCCAGAAACATCACCATCATCGTGCCGTTTCCCGCCGGCGGACAGGCGGACCTCGCCGCACGCCCGGTGGCGCTGGCTCTGGAACGCATCCTCGGCAAGCCGGTGCTGGTGGACAACCGTGCCGGCGGCGGCGGCGGTTCGGTCGGCAACGCCGCGGCCGCGCGCGCCGAGCCGGACGGCTACACGCTGCTGATGACGCTGTCCTCGCTGGCGGTGCTGCCGGAGGCCGACCGGCTGTTCGATCGCCCGGTGTCGTATGAAGTTTCGCAATTCGCACCGGTGGCCCGCGTACTCGCCGATCCCACCCTGCTCGCGGTGCCGGCCTCGGCTCCGTGGAAGACGCTGCAGGATCTCGTCGACGATGCGAAGCGGCGGCCGGGTGAAATTCCCTACGGCTCCTCCGGCCCCTACGGCACGCTGCATGTGGCGATGGAAATGTTCGCCTCCAGCGCCGGCATCAAGCTGCTGCACGTGCCGTTCCGCGGCGCAGGCCCTGCCCTGACGGCGCTGCTGAGCGGCACCGTGCAGGCGGTCGCCTCCGCGCCCGGCACGCTGAAGCAGCAGGTCGATGACGGCAAGATGCGCGTGCTGGCCAACTGGGGCGCCGAGCGCGTCGCCAGTTTTCCCGACCTGCCGACGTTCCGGGAGCTCGGCTACAAGGATGTCGAATTCTACATCTGGGCCGGCCTGTTCGCACAGACGGCGTTGCCGGCGCCGATCATGACGCGGCTGCGCGAGGCGATGGCGCAGGCTGTCAAGTCGCCCGAAGTAACGAAGACCTTCGAGGCCGCCGGCAGTCCTGTTGCCTATCTCGACGCACCGGAGTTCACAAAATTCGTCGCGGCCGACAGCGCGCGCCTGATCGCGGCGGTGAAGAAGATCGGCAAGGTGGAGTAGCTCCCGCCGTCATGCCGGGAGGGGTGCGGCGACGCTGGCGTGGCTTCGCCGAGACACGAGAGCCCCATACAGCGGAAAAATTTCGCGTCGCCGTCGACGACGATGCATTCGTTGTTCGCGTCTGCATAACTTCAGTCAGCCATTTCATTGACTGAACGGTGCGCGCGCGTAGCCTTGATGCACGTCATCGCATCAGAGAAATCATCATGAAGAGCTTCAATTCGTCCGCGCTGCTGGCCGCCACGATCAGCATCGCGATGGCAACCTCCGCGCTGGCCGCCGATCCCGTCACCCTGCGCGTCGGCGACCAGAAGGGCGGCAATCGATCGCTGCTGGAAGTTTCCGGTCTAGCAAAGGACATCCCCTATAAGATCCAGTGGTCGGAGTTTCCCGCTGCGGCGCCGATCCTCGAAGCGCTCAATGCCGGCGTGCTCGATGTCGGCTATACCGGCGATCTCTCCTTCCTCACGGTGTACGCCGCGGGTGCGCCGATCAAGGTCATCGGCGGCACTCGCGCCAATGCCGATACGCAAGCCATTCTGGTGCGCAACGATTCCTCTATCCGGACCGCCGCAGACCTCAAGGGCAAGCGCCTCGCCGGCACGCGTGGGGGCTGGGGCCAGTTCCTGATCGATGCGACGCTGGAGAAGGCTGGCTACAAGACATCGGACGCGACCTTCGCGCCACTCGGTCCGGTCGATGCGAAGATAGCGCTGGTGGCCGGCTCGATCGACGGCTGGGCCGTGTGGGAGCCCTACGTGTCCTATGCGGTGCTCAAGGACAATGCGCGGGTGGTCGCCGACGGCACCGGCCTCACTCCGACGCTCACCTTCGTCGTCGCCTCGGACCAGGCCATTGCCACCAAACGCGAAGCGGTCGCTGACCTGTTGCAACGGCTCGACAAGGCGCGCTTGTGGTCGCGCAGCCATCTGGATGAATATGCGAAAAGCACGGCCGAACTGACCAAGCTGCCGGAAGACGTGCTGGCGCGAGCCTACAAGGCGCAGGACACACGGCCGATCGCCATCGATGACGCGGTCGTCAAGGAATTCCAGGAAGCGGCGGATCGCGCGACTCGCTACGGAATTCTCGCGAAGCAGGTCGACGTCAGCAAGTCCGTAGATCGCAGCTTCACGCAAGCCGCGCCGGCATCGAACTAGTCGAACAGCTTCGCTACGCTGATGCCGTCCTTCGGCAGGATCTCCACCGTGGCGGAACGCCCGGCGACCAGTACGGCGCCGGGCGGAATGGCATCGAGCGCAATGCGCACCGGCACGCGTTGCGCGAGACGGACCCAGCTGAACGTCGGCGTCACATTGGCGAGCAGGTTGCTGCCCTCCGCACGCTCCCGATCCTCGATGCCGGCGGCAATGCTCTCGACCCGGCCGGTAAGCCTGGCGGAGTCGCCCATCAAGTGAACAGTGACGGCATCGCCGACGTGAATGCGCGGCAGTTTTGTTTCCTCGAAGTAGCCATCGACATGCAGGGTGTCGCTATCGACCAGCGCCATCACGCCCTTGCCCGCGGCAACATAGGCACCGGGCCGTAGATCCATATTTGAAATCGTGCCGTTGACGGGAGCATGCACCTCCGTGCGATCCAGATTGAGCTGGGCCACCGCCTGGTCGGCGAGACTCTGGTCGTAGGATGCCTTGGCCTGCAGCTGGGTCGCCAGCACCTGCTCCTGCTTCTGTTGCGACACCGCGGTGGTGGTCAACTCCTGGTAACGCTTCAGGTCGGCGTCGGCCTGGTCGAGCATGGCGTGGCGGCCAGCAACTGCCGCCTGCGCCTGCTGCAATGCCAGTGCGAAGCGCACGCGGTCGATGCGGAAGATGACATCCCCGCGCTTCACCTTCTGATTGTCCTTGACCAGCACTTCGGAGACCGGACCGGACACGTCCGGCGCCACTGTGACCACGTCGGCGCGCACCCGGCCGTCGCGGGTCCATGGCGCGTCCATGTAGTAGACCCACAAATAGCGACCGACCGCGAGCGCTGCGACGACCATCAGAAAGGTCACGGCGAACCGGCGAATGAAGGAAATGGACGTCTTCATGACAGCAATCCGGACGAGAGGTAAACCACGCCGCCGAGCAGGCAGACGTAAAAAGCGAGATCGAACAGCGCGCGATGCCAGACAAATCGATACAGGCCGCTGCGTTCCAGCAGGGGACGCAACAATGCGCCAATGACGTAGGTGACGGCGAGCCAGACCAGCAGAGCCGGCACGAGGAGGCCGCACAGGTCGAATTCATATCTCATGCAGCGGCGCTCCCAGGCAGAACGCCCCGCACTTCCGGCTGATAGGCCGGCGCCTGCGGGAACAGGCCACGGCGAATACCGACCAGTCCGATCAGCGCGTCGCGCACCGCGTCGCCGGTTTCGGTCATCGCCCCGGCCAGCGCATGGTCGATCCGGACCAGCAGCTCATCCGGCATGGCGCCGCCATCGAACCTGCGGAAATCGACGGCGAGTTCGTCCAGCATGGCATCCATCGCAACTAGCGTTCGGGGCGACAGGCCGTGGCGGGCGCGGCGCAGGTCGACGATATTGAGGCCGACGCGCAACTCCCGAAGGTTGTCGACATTGCGCAGAGTGCTGTCCGGGATCGCAGCCAGCCGCGGCGCCAGCAGGCCGATGCGATTGAGCATCAACCCTGCAAAGGCGGCGCGATCGTGGTTGCCGCGACGCTCGGCAGCCTGCGCCAGCGCGATCCAGCCGCTGCGCATCAGTCGCCGCACGCTCCACTGCGCGCCGACGGAGCGCGCCAGCAGGATGGTGATCGTGGAGATTTCCGTGCCGACGAAGAAGGCGATGCTGGAATTCGCGAAGCTGGAAAAATCAGCGCTGTAGGCGGCCTGGATCGCCATCAGGCTGGCGGTGTTGGCAGCGAGGATCATGCCGATAAAGAAGGTGGATGGACGCCCGATCAGATAGCCGTAGACCAGGAATGGCGGCGCCAGCACCACGATCAGCATTTCGATGTTGGAAATGCCCGGCAGGATCGCGAACAGGTAGGCCGCGACGACGACCATGGAAACAAGCGTCCATTTGGCAAAGTTTCGCAAGCCGACCGAGGGATCATCCATCTGCGCGAAAAACGAACACCCGACCGCGGCCATCATCGGCGCCGAGGCGCCGTCGACCCAGCCCGTGGCGATCCAGAACGCGCAGCACAACAGAATGGCCAGGATGGCGCCTGCCGCGGACCACAGCGCCATGCCGTGATCGACATGGCTGACCGGCGCAGCGCCTGCCTCCGGCTGGAATCCGAGCCTGGCGCCCGATGGGCGCGCTCCTGTGGCAATGCATTGGTTAAGAATCCGGCAGTCCGCAGAAATGTCGACCAGTTCGCGCAACCGCATCAGCAGGCTCGCGATCATGATCTGGTCCCACGACGAACTGGAATCGAGTTTCGGCTGCTGCGCGGCGATCATGGTGCGCAGCCGATCGGCGGGCGCGCGATCGGTATCGTCGTCGGCCAGCCAGCGGCCGAGATCGTCGATCAAGCTCATCAGCCGCGGCTGCGACGTGCGTGCGTCGTCGCCAAGCGCGTCGATGCGATCGCCAATCGACGACAACAGCGGCAGCAGCATCAGCATGCGCAAGCGTAGTGCGCGCAGCCAGCGCGGCATGTCGCGGGTGACGTTGCGGTCATAGGCCAGGTGATAGGCCAACGTGTCGATTTCGACGACATCGGCGGCAAGCCGCAACCGATGGTCCCGCGTCGCTCTGTCCGTGCCATGGCCGGACAGCACGCTCTGGCTCAGATGCCGCGCGCCAGCCAACCAGGCATCAACCCGGCTCGCCACCGCGGGCCCGACGCTACGCGGCACCACGATGGTAGATACGATGCTGGCACAGAGAATGCCGAGGATAATCTCCTCGCTGCGCGCCAATGCCACGTCGAAAATGCCCGCAGGATCGGACACAGATGGAAAGCCGATCAGCGCTACAGTATAGCCCGCCAGCATGAACATGTAGCCGCGCGGCGAGCGGTCGAGCAGGGATATGTAAAGGCAGAACCCGACCCACAACGCGAGGACCAAGCTTAGCAGTTCCGGCGCGTTGACGAAGTTCGGCACCAGCGCCACGCTGGCGGCGGCGCCGATCAGAGTACCAGCGACGCGGAAGAACGCCTTAGAGCGGGTGGCGCCGGCCAAGGGTTGCGAGGCGATGTAAACCGTCGCCAGCGCCCAGTAAGGCCGCGGCAGGTCCATCGCGAGTGCGATCAGCAGCGCCATCATCGCTGCGACGAACGTCTTGATGGAGAAGATAATGTCGGCGTGGCGGACCAGAAACCGGGAACGAACCGCACTCATCGCGGCACGTCCGCTTCCTCGGCGGCCTTGAGCGCATCGAGCGCCGACATTTCGATCCTGCGCAGCGTCTCGAAGGTGGTGGCTAGGTCGTCGGCAGAGACATCCTTCAGCAGATCGGCACGGAGGCGGGTCAGCACTCGGATGATTTCCGCGGTCTTGGCTTCGCCGAGCGCCGTGATGTGCAGCATCTTGGCGCGACGGTCGGTGGGATCCTCGCGGCGTTCCACCAGACCTTCAGCAGCCAGCAGATCGATCAGCCGAACCAGCGAGGGTCCCTCGATGCCCATCTCATCGGCCAGCACGCCCTGCCGCACGCATTTACCGCCACGCGACAGGATCAGCAGCGGGTGGGACGTCGCCTCGGACAGGCCGTGGGCCGCCAGGGATTGGTCGACCTTGCGGCGCCAGACCCGCGCCAGACGCGCGACCAGAAGCCCCAATTCGGCCTGAGCGGTGGAAATCGATGTGACCATGCCAATCTAATAGGGCGCTAATCATTAGGATGCTATCTAATTTTCCGGATCCGCATTCACAGCTTGGTGAGTTGCAAAGAGGTCGCCGACCACCTGTGCGACGCCGGTCGGCAAGTTAAGCTCAACGGCTGTGCCTATCGCGCGCGGCGATGGCCTTGTCTGCACCGGGCGGCGCACCGTCGATGCAGTCTCCAGCGACGACGCCCAATCGATGGCCTGAGCGCGCGGTTGCGTTGCATCAGCGGCTGCCGCACAGTCGCCGCCTCTCGACATGCAGGCCCCTTCATGATCATCGACCCCATCGCTTTGTCGCGCGAGCTGATCGCGCTCAACACCATCAATCCGCCCGGCCAGGAGATGGTCTGCATCCAGCATCTGGAAGCGGTGCTGCACGCCGCCGGCTTCGCCACCGAGGTCCACGCGTTCGGCACCGACCGCGCCAACCTGATCGCGCGGATCGGCGGCAGCACTGGCAAGCCGCCGCTGTGCTTCACCGGCCATGTCGACACCGTGCCGCTCGGCAACGCCGCCTGGAGCGTCGACCCCTTCGCCGGTGCCATCCTGGAGGGCAGACTTTACGGACGCGGCTCTTCCGACATGAAGTGCGGCGTCGCCGCCTTTGTCGCGGCCGTCTGCGGCATCGCCGACCAGTTGATCCATTCGGCCACCGGCGTGGTGCTGGTGATCACCGCCGGCGAAGAGATCGGCTGCGAGGGCGCGTTCCTGCTGGCGGAGGCCGGCGTGCTCGGCCGCGCCGGCGCCATCGTGGTGGCGGAGCCTACCTCCAACGTTGCCGTGGTCGGCCACAAGGGCGCGCTGTGGCTGCGCGCCGTGATGACCGGCGTCACCGCGCACGGCTCGATGCCGCATCTCGGCGTCAACGCCGCCTACAAGGCCGCGCGCGCCCTGATCGCGCTGGAGAACTTCCAGTTCAACATCGCCGCGCATCCGCATCTGGGATCGCCGACCCTCAATGTGGGCACCGTGCAGGCCGGGCTGAATGTCAATTCCGTCCCCGACCGCGCCGAAATCGGCATCGACATCCGCAGCATTCCCGGCCTCGACCATGCCCGCATCCGCGAACACCTCGCCGCCGAGCTTGGGGCCGACGTCACGCTGGAGCCGATCGTCGATGTCGGCTCGGTGTGGACCGACCCGTCGGATCCGTGGATCCGGCAGGTCTGCGACGTGGTGCAGGCGATCACCGGGGAAACACCTGACGCCGCGCCACGAACCGCACCCTATTTCACCGACGCCTCGGTGCTGACGCCGGCCTTCGGCAACCCACCAACGATCATTCTCGGCCCCGGCGAGGCCGCCAAGGCGCATCAGACCGACGAATATTGCGAAGTCGACCGTATCCGCGTCGCCACCGCGATCTACGCCGCGCTGGCGGCCAAATGGGCGGGGATCGCAACCTGACTGAATATCGGGGATGCAGGCGGTCCGCATTGCACCCACGCACGGCCCGCGGGCAACGCCTGCGCCTCACCCCACCCCACCGCCGCTATTAAACCGTCGCCGGCGCCTGCTTCAGCGTCAAGCTACCTTTCAAGCCGAGCAGCGGAAGCTCGATATAGCGATACGACAGGTGCGCCACCACGAACGTCAGAACAGCCGCCACAGCCAGCCGCCACAACGACGTGCCGACACCCTCCGTTTGATACGGCGCGATGTTCAGCAGGAACAAGATCAGCAGGTGATAGAGGTAGAGGCCATAGGAGATTTTGCCGATATATCGAATGGGTTTCAGGATCAGCACATCCTTGACGAAGGCGACGGCTTTTCCATCCGAGAAAATCAATGTCGCAACCGTCCCGCACGAGACCATCGCGTAGCCGAACAGCGCGAAGCTCCAGTAAAAGCCGCCCGGTGCGATCAAATGGACGCCGCGAGCAACATTGTCGAGCAACAGGACGACGGTGCCGGCGACGAGGACCGAAACGGAGCGCCATGTTTCCGACGAGCCCCGCGCGGATTCCACCACGGCCAGATACGCGCCAAGTGACAGCGAGATCATGCGCGTCGCGGTCGACATATAGATGATATTCGCCGCAAGACTGCCTTCGAAGCTCGCCGAGATCACCAGGGCAATCGCTATGCTCGCGGCAGGAACCACCACTGCCGTCGTGACGCCTCTCAGCCTGCCAGGCAGCACGGCCAACAATGGCGGCCAGAGAAGATAGAACTGCTCCTCAACCGAAAGCGACCACGTGTGCTCGAGCGCGATGGGCTCCACATGAAACGGCTTGTACCAATTGAAAGTGTAACTCAGGAGACTCAACAAAAGGTCTCTGTTCCAGACGAAGCAGACTGCAAAAACAGCAACGCACAAATAGTAGATCGGAAAAATGCGCAGAACGCGCTTGACGAAGAAATTCCGGTAGCAGATCGCGCCCGTCCGCTCCAGCTCGCTCAGAAGAATTCTGGTAATCAGGAATCCGCTCAACACAAAGAACAGGTCAACGCCGAAATATCCGACGCGAAGCGCCTGCCCGGCCTTCCAGATCGACATGGAGATGGCCGAGTCCGAGACGTAAGGAAAGTGCGACCAGACGACGAGCAGCACCGCAATTGCGCGGACGCCGTCGAGCGCCGGAAGGTAGGGAATTTTCCTTAAGTTCTGGGACACATGAGATTCTCAGATTGCCGTCACAGGGGGCGCTGAAGCCGACGGATGATCCTGGCGAGACGACGCCGGCGGCAGATACGCAGGATCTCGTTCCGGCTGTACCCAAAGCGATCCGCCCATATTCCGACGATCGCGGTATGCGGAAGCCCACGCACCCAGGCGAGCCGGAATATAGGCAACAGCGGCCGCGGCCTCCGCGAGGCGGCGGAATTTGCCGCGCGGGAGACTGCGGATGCGAGCCGGGATGCCATCCGGCTTCAGCTGGGTCCGCCTGATATGGCTATACGATATGTCGTGCTCGAGAAACTCGACCCAGTCGATGGGCTCGATTTCGCTGGCGACGACGCGCATGCCGTGGCGCGCGCTGAGTTCGGAAAATGCCTGGGGCGTCCATCGTCCGACATGATTGGGCGGCATGTCCAGAACCGAGTCGTTGGCCTCCTGGTACTCGATCCGCCGCGGGTTGGGGACCGCGATGAAAACCGATCCGCCGGATTTCAGGAGATAGCGAAGACGATCGAACAGATCGTCCAGACCGCTCATGTGCTCCACGACCTGGAACAGGAAGATGAAATCGAATGCGGATTGATAGGCATCGAACTGCTTGTCGCGAATATCGCTGGCAATGGTGCGATAGCCACGGCTTTCGAGATTGCGGATCGATTTGGTGTTGTACTCGACCGCGGTGATGTTCCTGGCTTCGATCGACTCCGCCCCCAGCATGTCCAGGAAAAATCCGTCGCCGGCGCCGACTTCAAGGACGCTCGCATTGTTGCGGCGCGACCGTCGCAACGCTTCGATGGTGCGGGTGAATTCCCATTTCGCCTGCGGATAGGACACATCGGAATTCGCAAGGTTGTAGAAATCGGCATCGCCGGCCACGAACGGATGGGAGAAGCCGAATCCGCAGTTCCTGCACTTCAGGATCTCGCATCGGTCCGCGCCCCAAAGGAACCGGATATGCGCCTCAAGCCGCTGGTTGCGATCGCGGTCGGCAGTCGGAAGAACGATGGATTGAGCGGCCTGCGAAGCCGATACCGAGAACTGCGATTGAAGGTCGGCTTTGGCGCATGCGGGACAAACGGCATCTGCATTCATGTCGCAACCATCCATCTTCGGAAATCATGATGGCGGCCGCAGCAATCCGACGTCGTGGCGCCACGGCTGTTTCTTAGCGCAACACATGCAAATGGCGGAACTGCAAAATCCACACTTAGTTAACTTTGAGATGGCGCCAACCAGGTTCCAGGCGGTGGGCTGTTAAGAACCTCTTGAAGGTTTTCTTGCCTGCCCGCGCAGAGAATGCTCAATCGGACATGAGGGCAATGCAATCGAGGTTGTTCCCGCGCGGGGAATGTTAACCGGCGAACGATAGCCCCTGCGGTACCACCACCAGCAGCCTTTGACGCCCATTGGAGATCGCGCGCTACAATGCCCCACTCGCCTGATCTGATGCTAAAGGCGTCGCGCTGGGCCGTGCTCAGCGTGGCAGCGCAGCTTGTGAAGGCGGTTCTTCTGTTCGGCTCTCAGGTCGTGCTGGCCCGCTTGTTGAGCCCGGTCGATTTCGGCATCGTGGCGATGTGCGTGCCGGTCTTCAGCTTTCTTTCCATCTTCAACGATCTGGGCCTGTCGCAGGCGACCGTCCAGAGGCCCGGCCTGACCCGGAACGAAAGCAACCTGATCTTCTGGATGAATGCCGGGCTGGGCCTCACGGTGGCGATGGCGATCGCGGCCGTGGCTCCGGCGGCCGCCTCCTTCTATGGAGACAGCCGCGTCGCATCCGTGCTGGTCGCGCTGTCGTTCGTAATCCTGGTCAACAGTCTTTCCTCACAGCAGATCGCGCTGCTGGTGCGGGGCATACGACCGGTGCCGCTGCTGCTCATCGAGATCCTTCCGGTGATCGGCAACGTCATTGCATCCATCGCTACGGCGCTTCACGGGTTCGGCTACTGGTCGATCGTCATCGGGCAGGCCACGCATGCGTTCATGGCCGGCTCGATTGCCTGGATCGCCTCCGATTTCCGTCCTTCCTGGCCGCGCGACCTCCGAAAATCCATACCCATCCTGCGCTTCGGCGCGCACCTGACCGGGCTGTCGATCGGATCGTTCTTCGCGGCCAATCTGAGCCCGGTCCTGGTGGGCCGGCTATTTGGCGTGATTCAGGTCGGGTTGTTCGATCGGGCGTTCAAGCTGGTCTCCATGTCCTACATGCAGATTCTGGCACCGATCTCGCGGATCGCGGAGACCGTGCTCGCCCGGCTGCTCGACGACGATGAGCAGTATCGCAAGGCGTTCATGCAGATCGCGGAAGCCACGCTGCTGGTGACGTTGCCCGGCCTGCTATGCATCGCGATCCAGTCCGATGCGGCGGTCAGCCTGCTTTACGGCCCGAAATGGATCGACTGCTCGCCGATCGTATCGTTCTTCGCATTTGGCAGCCTGATGACTCCGCTGGGCACCGTTGCGACCTGGCTCATGATCACCCAGGGGCGCACGGCTCGGCTGCTGAAATACGGGCTGATCGGCAACGTGATGTCCGTGCTGTCGCTGCTGGTGGGAATTTCCTGGGGCGCCGTCGGCGTTGCGCTGTCCTTCGCCGTGTTCTCCATTCCGATCCATGGCCTGACCATCTGGGCCGCGACGCGGGATGGTCCGGTGTCGCTGGCCAGATTCACGGGCATGTTGCTTCCGATCGTCGGCGCCATCGTCGCCGCCGCGGTCGCCGTGTTTTCGCTCTCCGTCATGGCGAACCGCTACGGCCTGCCAGATGCCGTGGAGTTCTGCGGCGGCATTGCGATCGCCTATCTGACGGTCGGCGTGGCGCTCGGCTGCTCGGCTGCGGGCCGCCGCGTGCTGCGGGATGCGGCGAGGATTCGCGAGATTTTCCCACGGCGCCGGGGGCTGGCAAGCCAATAGCCGCGGACGGCGACTGACGCCGTCGCCTGACCGATGTGGTCAAGTCTCGGCCGGGCAATGGGCGGTGAATGGAAATAAACGACGGAACAGCGACTTAGGATGGTGGGCGCGACAGGGATCGAACCTGTGACCCCCTCGATGTCAACGAGGTGCTCTCCCGCTGAGCTACGCGCCCTTGAACCGGTCGTATCGGGTTCGGATCGTATAGCGACTCGGATGCCGACAGGCAAGCAGGCCTGACGGCAGATCCTCGCCTCTTTTCAAGAAATTGCCGAGGCCTCAGGCCGCCAGCATCTTGTTCACTTCGCTCACCAATTCGCGCAGATGAACCGGCTTGGCCAATACCTTGGCATTTTTCGGCGCTTCCAGAATCCGAATTCAGTGCAACGGCGGCGAAGCCGGTGATGAACATGATCTTGATATCGGGGTCGAGTTCGCTGGCGCGGCGTGCCAGCTCGATTCCGTCCATCTCCGGCATCACAATATCCGTTAGAAGCATTTCAAACGGCTCCTCGCGCAGCCTCTGATAGGCTGAAAGCCCGTTGTCATGGGACGAGACCTGGAAACCGGCGTTTTCCAGCGCCTTTACCAGGAAACGGCGCATGTCGTTGTCATCTTCGGCAAGGAGGATCTTATGCATGGCTGTTAAACGTCGAACCCAGGTAAGAGGATCACTCCGCCCACTAAGCCCCCGTCTGGTAAATTTCGGGTGAAGGCGAGGCGAGCATGCGGACGAAGCTCACTATCATTCGGCCGGAATACGACGCGAATCAACAAAACCGGAGATTTCGGATCGCCTGGCCGCGACGATGCTTTTCAATTGCCAGATCGACCGGGGTTGCCGACAATGATCCCCGTAAAATACCGGGTTTGGCAAAATCCTCGCATCGACAGAGAAGTCCAAGGGACGGCGCCTGCATATGACCCAGTTTGATGGTGAGTTGTCCCCTCCCTTCGAGATCGTGGAGCCCGCCACCTGGCGCGCGCCGATCATCTTCAATTCCCCGCACTCCGGCTCGGTCTACCCGCACGAGTTTCTGACCGCGTCGCGCATCGACGTGGTGGCGCTGCGCCGCTCCGAAGATTCGTTCATGGACGAATTGATTGCCGGACTCAGCGATCGCGGTTTTCCGGTGGTTCGGGTGCATTTCCCGCGCTCCTATGTCGACGTCAACCGCGAGCCCTACGAACTCGATCCGCGGATGTTCACGGGAAGGCTGCCGAGCTTCGCCAATACCCGCTCGATGCGGGTGGCGGGCGGCCTCGGGACCATTCCGCGGGTGGTCGGCGACGGCCAGGAGATTTATCGCGAGCGCATCAACGTCGACGACGCCCTCAGCCGCATCGAGACGCTGTACAAGCCCTACCACCGAGCGTTGCGCCGGCTGATCAACAAGGCGCACCAGACCTTTGGCGCAGCCATCGTGGTGGATTGTCATTCGATGCCGTCGATCGGCATTTCCCGCGACGAGCCGCGACGGCCCGATGTGGTGATCGGCGACCGCTACGGCACCAGTTGCGCCAGCGTTCTCGTCGACGTGGTCGGCGACACCTTCAGCGGCCTCGGCTACGCGCTGGGCCGCAACAAGCCCTATGCCGGAGGCTTCATCACCGAGCATTACGGCAATCCCGCCAGTGGGTTGCACGCGATCCAGATCGAGCTCAACCGGGCCATCTACATGGATGAACGCCGCCGCGAGCGCACCGAACGATTCGCCGAGATCGCCGGACACTTTACGGTTCTCGCCGAGGCGCTTGCCGGTATCCCGCTGAGCGAGCTCGGCCCGTTCCAGGCTGCGGCCGAATAGGCATCGGCGGCGTTTCGCGCCGGTGCCTGGGTGCGGCAATGTGCCGGCATAATTTTACACAACCCGTTTACTCAACCTTAGGTTCCCCCATCCAGATTTGTGCCTGCGGTACATACCCACCGCGCAATGCACAGGAGGTAGCATGAGACGGAAACTGAAGGCTTTTTGGTCCGACGAATCGGGCGCAACGGCAATCGAATACGGACTGATCGCCGCCGGAATTTCATTGGCCATCATCGCGGTCGTGAATGGCCTCGGCACCAATATCAACACCAAGTTCAGCGATATCAACGGGTCGCTGAAGTAAGGCGGCCGGACTCTCGGCCAGTCGATGCAGGTTCTCAGCCAGCACGGCGACCTCCCGAGGCCCTCCCATTCGTCAGTGTCACCCGAGGCTGTCGGGGTGAGAAGACGAAGCTAGACGAGGCCCGGGCGCCGTCCATCGATCACTCGACACGACGGCTCCATGTGCTCAAAGAAAAAAGGGCCGCTTGCGTTGGCAAGCGGCCCAAGTCTAGGGAGGAAACGCCCAAGGAGGGCAGCGATAACGCGAGGCGTTACCGCACCGCAACAATATGCGGCCGCGGCGCACAAAGAGCAAGAGTTTTTGCTGGGTTTTGCATGCGCTTTTTGCATGGGTGGCCCCAAGAAAATGGCTACAATTCACAAAACTCCTAATATATATCAATAGGTTATATAAACGTCAGCCCTTTTGACCAATCGTTGTAATGAATTAATATTCACTTCAATCCCGATTTCGTGATCGGCATCGGCCACCCCACTTATCGAAATCTCAATGCGATTCAGCACTCCGCTGACAGGATAATCCTTCACGAATCGGCGATGGAGAGATGCAGTCAAAGAGATCGCCCTGTATAGGAGGCGACGAGCTCATGCCCGAGCGCCGCAAAGGATGCCCCCGTGACGGTTATCGACTTCACAGCCTTCATCGGCCGCCTCGCGACCGCTTCCGGCGAAACCATCCTGCCGTTCTTCCGCACCTCGCTCAGCATCGATAACAAGGGCAGCAGCCTGGACTTCGACCCGGTGACCGAGGCCGATCGCGCGGCGGAAGCCGTGATGCGCCGGCTGATCAAGCAGAACTTTCCTCAACACGGAATTGTCGGCGAGGAATTTGGCAGTGAGCGCGAAGACGCCGAATATGTCTGGGTGCTCGATCCGATCGACGGCACCAAATCGTTCATCTCCGGATTTCCGATCTGGGGCACGCTGATCGCGCTGCTGCACCGGGGCACGCCGGTATTCGGAATGATGCACCAGCCCTATATCGGCGAGCGCTTCAGCGGCGACAGCGGTTCGGCGCGCTACCAGGGGCCGACCGGCAATCGCAAGCTGGCGGTGCGGCGCTGCGCCTCGCTGCAGGAGGCCGCCTCGTTCACCACCAGCCCACTGCTGATGAACACCGCCGACCGCGAGGCCTTTCACCGCGTGGAGAGCGAGGTCAGGCTGACGCGCTACGGCGGCGACTGCTACTCCTACTGCATGCTGGCCGCCGGCCATCTCGACATCGTCATCGAGACCGAATTGAAGCCCTACGATATCGCCGCGCTGATCCCGATCGTGACCGGCGCTGGCGGCGTCATCACCAACTGGGAGGGCCAGCCGGCCCAGAGCGGCGGTCGCATTGTCGCTGCCGGCGACCCGCGCGTGCACGAAGCGGCGCTGAAGCTGCTCAACCGCTAACCTCGCGCACCGGCGGTTGCGAACGCCTTCCTCCAAGCTCTCGCAGTCGACGTTCTAGGTTTAAAATCTCTGGCGGCAGAACTGCGCAACGCCCCCCCCGTGGGCCGACCGTCTCCCGCCTTCCGATTGAGAGAGAGAGAGAGAGACGGCAAGGGGCGAGCCCGTGCTCTCGCGATCGGGCTGAATGCCATTGCCCGCAGCCCGGCCGTCGCATCACCCTGCAGCAGGCCGGGTAGCCGCCGACGGCCGACAAAATTCGACGCTGCCTTTCGTTCGCGAAAGCGTGCGACAATCAACGCCCCGCATCGACAAACGATGCAAATGCAGCAATTCCCGCAAAAAATGCTGTTTTCGTCCGGTCGCGGACAAAAAATAATTCGCATGGCCGGACGTTTTTCAGTCCGAGTCGCTGCCGCTCAACCATTTGCAGGCTTTCCCCACCGGTCAGCTACGAAACCGCTAAGCCCGGTTCCGGACCGACAAAGCACTCTTGCAATTCCTATATCACTAGGTTCTCGCGGAAGGCCCTCTCGGAGCGCTGTTTTCATCCCCTGCGGCAACGCGGCCCGACCGATCGGGCGGATAGTCGCTTTGCCTAACAACGATCCTATGCAAAACAAACTTCTTGCCGCTTTGCCGCGTGAGCATTTCAACTTACTCGCGCCGCACCTCACGACAGTCTCCTATCCGCAGAACCAGATCCTGCTCGAAGCCGGCGAGGAGGCTGATCAGGTATATTTCCCTCACAGCGGGATGCTCTCGCTTTTGGCCGTGATGCGCGACGGCAAAGCCATCGAGACGGCGACCGTCGGCCGCGAAGGCGTGGTCGGCGCCATGGCCGGGCTCGGCCTGTATCGCTCGATGGTTCGCTGCGTCGTGCAATTAACGGTCACAGCAACCAGAATTTCATCGGCCCAATTCCGCAAGGCGGTGTCCGGCTCGGAGCCGCTACGCAACATGTGCATCCAGTACAATGAGGTGTTGTTGACGCAGGCGCGGGTTACCGCCGCGTGCAATGCGCTGCATCCGGTCGAGGAACGCTTCGCCCGCTGGCTGCTGCAGTCCGCCGATCGTGCGGAGAACGGCACAGTCAGCCTGACCCAGGAACTGATGGCCGAAATGCTCGGCGTGCGCCGCACCTCGGTCACCGAAGTCGCCGGCAAGCTGCAGGCCGCCGGCATGATCACCTACTCCCGCGGCGTGATCAAGATCGTCGACCGGACCGCGCTGGAGCGCGTGTCGTGCGAGTGCTACCAGACGCTGCAGGAACATGCCGCCCGAACGCCATAAGGCACCCGGCAGTGATTGACGCGCGGCGCCGATCGTTCAATGTCACGTCATGCCGGATTCGCTGATCGTTCTCATCGCCGCCGTCTTTGCGCTTGCCGGCTTCGTCAAGGGTGTCATAGGCCTCGGCCTGCCCACCGTGTCGATGGGCCTGCTCGCCGTCGCCATGACGCCGGTGCAAGCGCTGACGATCGTCATCCTGCCGGCCATCGTCACCAATATCTGGCAGACCTTCGTCGGCCCCTATCTGCGCGACATCATCCGCCGGCTATGGCCGCTGATGGTCGGCACGGCATTTGGTATCTGGAGCTGTGGCGGCCTGATGACCGGCCCCTATGCGCGGTATGGCGCGATCGTTCTCGGCTTCCTGCTGGTGATCTATGCGCTGATCAGCCTGGTGAAATTCAGCTTCAGCGTCGAACCGGCCAATGAACGCTGGATTGGCGGCATCGTCGGGCTCCTCACCGGCGTGGTGGCAGCGGCCACCGGCGTCCAGGTGATCCCGTCCATGCCCTTCATGCAGTCGATCGGCATGGAGAAGGACGAACTGGTGCAGGCGCTCGGGGTCTTCTTCACCGTCGCCACCCTGTCGCAGGCGTTCAACCTGACCAGTGCCGGCTTGCTCAACGCCTCCACCGCCCTGCCCGGCATCGTCGCCATGGTCGCAGCCTTCAGCGGCATGTTCATCGGCCAGGCGGTGCGGACCCGGCTGCAGCCCGAGGCCTTCCGCCGCTGGTTCCTGATCGCCATGCTGCTGCTCGGTCTTTATCTCGCTGGCAGCGCGACCTGGTCGGTCCTCGCCGGTTAACGCGCCTCGAGCATCGCCACGCGAACTCCGAGAGCCACGAACACGCCACCGAGCACGCGGTTGATCCACCTGAGCGCGCCGTCGGAGCGACGGAGCCGTCCGGCGGCCCGGGCGGCAAAGGCCGCCATGCCGAGATTCCACAGCGTGCCGTTGAAGATAAAGACCAGGCCGAGCGCGACGAAGGCCAATCCCTTGCCGGGCGACGCCGCATCGACGAATTGCGGCAGGAAAGCCAGGAAGAACAGCGCCACCTTGGGATTGAGCGCATTGGTCAGCGCGCCCTGCCAGAACACCTGGTGCAGCGACAGCGTCGGCAGGTCGGGCGCCTCGGCCGGCGCAGGCGACCGCGTCAGCAGCATGCGGACGCCGATATACAGCAGATAGGCCGCGCCGATCAGCTTGACCGCCGTAAAGGCCGCGGACGACGCCGCCAGCAGCGCCGACAGACCGACCGCCGCGGCGAACACATGCACCAAGCAGCCGGCGCTGATGCCGAGCGCCGCGACGGCGCCGCCGCGCCACCCCATCTGCACGCCGCGACCGACAATGTAGAGCGTGTCAGGGCCCGGCGTAACGTTGAGCAGCAGCCCCGCCACGATGAACAGCCAGAAGTCATGAATGCCGAGCATGGCGTCGGTCTCTCTACTTGAACAACGGCGTGCCCGGCACGAACGCGTCGAATGCCGCCCAGAACTGGCCGCGATAGCGGTCCTGCTCCTGCAGGATCTCGTGGCGGGCGCCGGCGATGACCAGATGCGAGCCGGCGCGCAGATGATAGGCGAATTCCTCGATGGCCGGCGTCGACACGATCTGGTCCTGGCCCGCCGCCAGCATCAGGATCGGCTGGCGGATCTGCGTGGGATAGCTGGCCTCGCGAAACGCCCGCATGGTCCGGAACGCCGCATCGGCCCAGGCCACCGTCGGCGAGCCCAGGCCCAGCATCGGATCCTCTTCGAGGATCGCGGCGTTGCGGGCGTAGCGCACCGGATCGCTGGTCAGCTTGTTGCCTGCGAATGGCGTCGCACCGGTCAGCGCGTCGTTGCCGCCGGGCACATAGTTGCCGCCCTGCCCGGTCCATCGCATCGCGCGGATCAGCGTGCGGGCCGCCAGCGAGGTGCTGTGGCCGGGCAGGTCGATCATCGGCGCCGACAGCACCATGCGGTCGAACCAGCGCTTGCCTGAATGAGCGATGCGCAGCATCACCGCGCCACCCATGGAATGCGCCAGCGCGAAATGCGGCGGCGGACAATCCGGCAGCACGATCTGCTGCACGAAGGTCTCCACATCGATCTCGAAATCGGCGAAATCGCGGACGTAGCCCTTGCGGGAGTCGCGCAGCCGCCGCGACGAATGGCCCTGGCCGCGCCAGTCTATCATCGCCACCGCGAAGCCGCGGTCGCGCAGGTCGCGCACTGTCTCGAAATATTTCTCGATCGACTCGCCGCGACCCGTGAACACGCACACCGTGCCCCTGCGGCCCGCCGGCGGCGCCCAGCGCGCGAACCGTAGTTCAGCGCCGTCGGGGGTCTTGATGGTGCCTGAGACGACATCGTCCGGGACGGGGTTGGCAGGGATCGAGACGAGCGTCATGACCGGGACCGGTTAGGTGAAAATCGCTGGATTTCAAGAGATGAAAGGCCGGAAACAGGAATCTTTGGCGACCTCTTGCAGGCCGCGCCGGTCCTCCCATATCACCTTCGTGCAGGCCTCTCTAGGCTGCACGAAACAATGCCCGGCCCGATGGCGGGCGGGTTACTGCAACAGTCGCTCAATGGAGGACTCATTATGCGTACCTACGATCTGACCCCGTTTTATCGTTCCACCGTCGGCTTCGACCGCTTCTTCTCGTTGCTCGACCAGGCCAATAGCGATGGGTCGCCCGGCTATCCCCCCTACAATATCGAGCGCACCGGCGAGAACGACTACCGCATCAGCGTCGCGGTATCCGGCTTTGCGCCGAACGAGCTCTCCATCGTCGCCAAGGAGAATACGCTGACGATCAAGGGCGAGAAAGCCGCGAACCAGAATGCACCGGCGACGTCCGAAGTGCTGTACCGCGGTATTGCGGCGCGCACCTTCGAGCGCGCGTTCCAGCTGGCCGACTTCGTCCAGGTGAAGAACGCCTCGCTTGAGAATGGCCTGCTCCACGTCGACCTCGTCCGCGAGATTCCGGAGGCCAAGAAGCCGCGCAACATCCCCATCACCACCAGCACGGCAGTCGCCGCGCCGCAGGTGGTCGACGGCAGCGCCGAGAAGGCGGCCGCCTGAACGCGGATAGTTCGACAGAGCCCAATTGAATATGAAGCGCCCCGGGAAACCGGGGCGCTTTTTCATGGGTGGCGCACGCCGCTGACATCACCCACGGCACTTCTCCCGCGAGGGAGAGAAACTGGCGCCATCTGCCGGTCAGATCAATCCAGCCCCTGCACCGGCGGCATTGCCTCGGTCGGCGCGATGGCAGGCGCGGCGGGCTTGGCTTCGGCCGGCGCATCGACAGCGTGTGCGGCATCGAGCGGGATCACCCGCACCTTGTCCGGATCCGGTTTCGGCGCGACCACCGCCTGCTGGACCGTCGGCACGGCAGGCTTGACCTCGGGGGCCACAGCCACGGCGGGCACCTTCGCCACAGGCTTGGCGGGCGTTGCCATGGCGCGCGGTGGCGGCGCCTTGGGCAACGGCACCGAGGGGGTGCGGCTGGCGAGCCGCGGCACCGCCGCGGGGCGCGGGGGCCGGCGATAATCTGGCGCCGGCGGCAGCGCGCCGACCGGCCCGTAGGTGGTGACGGTCTCCTCGCCCATCCGGTCACCCAAGCGATCGGCCG
The DNA here is from genome assembly GCF_052658035.1 of Rhodopseudomonas sp. RCAM05734. Lineage (NCBI taxonomy): Bacteria > Pseudomonadati > Pseudomonadota > Alphaproteobacteria > Hyphomicrobiales > Nitrobacteraceae > Rhodopseudomonas > Rhodopseudomonas sp. RCAM05734. Next base: position 263,585 of record NZ_CP199742.1, read on the forward strand.
GCATGAAACGGACGAGCCGACCGTTGCGGGCGTCGATCACCAGTCGACCATCCTCACCGTCGCGATTGATCGCTGAGATCGTGTAGACCACCCCGCGCTGCTGCGGTGCGCCAAGCGGCGCAAAACCATTCTCACGGGCGATGGCGTAGATCTCCCGCGGCGGCAGCACCGGCGGGCCGTAGCGTGGCACCGCCATCTCCGGCGGAATCGCCGCATAGGGCCCATCAACGTCGGAGATCACCACAGTTGGCGCGGCGCCGATCCGATAGGGAACCAGGACCTGCGCGTTTGCCGCCGCAGCGGTAACCATCACGCCCGCCGACACAACCCATCCCAGATACAGCTTCATCGCAAATGCTCCTTTGTCGCCCCCGCGCCTGAGTGCGGCCAGTCTTCCGACCCAACGCTCCCCGGCGGTCCGCTCGCCCTGCGAGGCCTGGCTGACCGGCACGCAACCTCTCCGCTGAATCCGGCAACGCTTGGGCCGGATCGCGGCACCGCCGCATCAAATCCGCGGCCTGCGGGTGCATTTTGCGGGCGCCGGTTGCGATGCGACAGAGGACTCGCGCGCGCTTGTGTGATAGAAAAAAATTTGGCAAGGTCCGGGTTAGGACAGCAAAGCTGTCTCAATTTGGGGACGCGAACCCGGCACAGGGTTTGCAGCCAAACAGGCGCCTAGACGCCTGAATTGCGAGGTAGGGGTGGCCGCCGGGGACGATGGGCACCACCGCCTGAATTCTTAAACAGCGGCTCGCGGTGAGCGAGCGGTGGCCCGGTGGGTGCCGCGAACAGCCAAGGTGCGCGACGACGGCAGAACCCCTGACGGGGTTGAGAGGATGAAGATGAGCGGGTCTAACCACGAGCGCGAGACGATTGTAACCGATGCGCTGTCGGCGGACCTGGCGTTGAAACCCGCCGAATTCGCGCGCGAGCTGCATACCTGGCGCCCGCCAGCCGAGGGCATGTACGATCCGGCCGGGGAAAAGGACGCCTGCGGCGTCGGCTTCATCGCCAACATCAAGGGCAAGAAGTCCCATCAGATCGTCGCCGACGCGATCAACATTCTCTGCAACCTCGAGCATCGCGGCGCCACCGGCGCCGATCCGCGGTTCGGCGATGGCGCCGGCATTCTGGTGCAGATCCCGCACGCCTTCTTCGCGCGCAAGACCGCGGAACTCGGCTTCACATTGCCGGCGCCCGGCGAATACGCCGTGGGCGCGCTGTTCATGCCGCGCGAGACCAACTGGCGGGCGGTGATCAAGAGCATCATCGCCGACCAGATCAAGGCCGAAGGCCTGACCCTGCTGGGCTGGCGCCCGGTGCCGACCGACAACTCGTCGCTGGGCGAAAGCGTTAAGCCGACCGAACCCGCCAACATGCAGGTGTTCATCGGCCGCGGCACCGCGCCGATCGCCGACGAGAATGAATTCGAACGCCGCCTCTACATCCTCCGCAAGTCGATCTCGCAGGCGATCTATCAGCGCCGCGAGCGCGGCCTGGCCGGCTATTATCCGTGTTCCCTGTCGTGCCGCACCGTGATCTACAAGGGCATGTTCCTCGCCGACCAGCTCGGCAGCTACTATGCCGACCTCCACGAAGCGGATTTCGAGAGCGCGTTGGCGCTGGTGCATCAGCGTTTCTCCACCAACACCTTCCCGACCTGGTCGCTGGCGCATCCCTATCGCATGGTCGCGCATAACGGCGAGATCAACACGCTGCGCGGCAACGTCAACTGGATGGCGGCGCGGCAGGCCTCGATCCACTCCAAGCTGTACGGCAAGGACATCAGCCGTCTGTGGCCGATATCCTATGAGGGACAGTCCGACACCGCCTGCTTCGACAACGGTCTCGAATTCCTGGTGCAGGGCGGCTACTCGCTGCCGCACGCCGTGATGATGATGATTCCGGAAGCCTGGGCCGGCAATCCCCTGATGGATGAGCAGCGCCGCGCCTTCTACGAATACCACGCCGCGATCATGGAGCCGTGGGACGGCCCTGCCGCGCTGGCCTTCACCGACGGCCGCCAGATCGGCGCCACGCTCGACCGTAACGGCCTGCGCCCGGCGCGCTATCTCGTCACCAAGGACGACCGCATCGTGATGGCGTCCGAAATGGGCGTACTGAAGATTCCGGAAGAGGACATCGTCACCAAGTGGCGGCTGCAGCCCGGCAAGATGTTGCTGGTCGACCTCGAACAGGGCCGCCTGATTCCGGATGACGAGATCAAGGCGTCGCTGGCCTCGATGCATCCCTACGCGTCTTGGCTGAAGGCCACGCAGATCGTGCTCGAGGAACTGCCCGACGCGCCGGCCAAGGGCCAGCGCTCAAACCTGCCGCTGCTCGATCGCCAGCAGGCCTTCGGCTACACCCAGGAAGACGTCAGCATCCTGATGACGCCGATGGCCTCCATCGGCGAGGAAGCCTCCGGCTCCATGGGCAACGACACGCCGATCTCGGCGCTGTCGGACAAGCCGAAGCAGCTGTTCACCTACTTCAAGCAGAACTTCGCCCAGGTCACCAACCCTCCGATCGATCCGATCCGCGAGGAGCTGGTGATGAGCCTGGTCTCGATCATCGGGCCGCGGCCGAACCTGTTCGATCTCAAGGGCGGCACGGCCGGCACCAAGCGCCTCGAAGTGCGCCAGCCGATCCTCACCGACAGTGATCTCGAGAAGATCCGCTCCATCACCGACGTGGCGGATTCACATTTCGTCTCGCGCACCCTCGACACCACCTTCCATGCCGGCCTCGGCGCGTCGGGACTCGAGCAAGTGCTGGATGAACTCTGCGCCCGCGCCGAGGCCACCGTCCGCGAGGGCGTCAACATCATCATCCTCAGCGACCGCATGGCCGGCTCGGACCGTATTCCGATCCCGTCGCTGCTGGCCTGCGCCGCCGTGCATCACCATCTGATCCGCGTCGGGCTGCGCACCTCGGTGGGCCTCGTGGTGGAATCCGGCGAGCCGCGCGAAGTGCATCACTTCGCCTGCCTCGCCGGCTATGGCGCCGAGGCGATCAACCCCTATCTGGCGTTCGAATCCATCATCGCCATGAAGGACAAGCTGCCCACGGCGCTCGACGACTACGAGATCGTCAAGCGCTACATCAAGTCGATCGGCAAGGGCCTGCTCAAGGTGATGTCGAAGATGGGCATCTCCACCTACCAGTCCTATTGCGGCGCGCAGATCTTCGACGCCGTCGGCCTGAAGGCGGAGTTCATCGCCAAGTACTTTGCCGGCACCCACACCCGCATCGAAGGCGTCGGCCTCGCCGAGATCGCCGAGGAGACGGTGCGCCGCCACACCGAAGCGTTCGGCGATATCCAGATCTACAAGACCGCGCTCGATGTCGGCGGCGAATACGCCTATCGCAGCCGCGGCGAGGACCACGCCTGGAATGCGGAGTCGGTGTCGACGCTGCAGCATGCCGTGCGCGGCAATTCGCTGGAGCGCTACAGGGCGTTCGCCAAGATCCTCAACGAGCAGTCGGAGCGGCTGCTGACGTTGCGCGGCCTGTTCAAGATCAAGACCGCCGAGGACGAGAAGCGCAAGCCGGTGCCGCTCGACCAGGTCGAGCCCGCCGCCGAGATCGTCAAGCGTTTCGCCACCGGCGCGATGTCCTACGGCTCGATCTCGCGCGAGGCGCACACCACGCTGGCCATCGCCATGAACCGGATCGGCGGCAAGTCGAACACCGGCGAGGGTGGCGAGGAATCCGACCGCTACAAGCCGATGCCCAACGGCGACTCCATGCGTTCGGCCATCAAGCAGGTCGCCTCCGGCCGGTTCGGCGTCACCACGGAATATCTCGTCAATTCCGACATGATGCAGATCAAGATGGCGCAAGGTGCCAAGCCCGGCGAAGGCGGCCAGTTGCCCGGCCACAAGGTCGACGCGACCATCGCGGCGGTCCGCCACTCCACGCCCGGTGTCGGCCTGATCTCGCCGCCGCCGCATCACGACATCTATTCGATCGAAGACATCGCGCAGCCGATCTATGACCTGAAGAACGTCAATCCGACGGGCCAGGTCTCGGTCAAGCTGGTGTCGGAAATCGGCGTCGGCACGGTGGCTGCGGGCGTTGCCAAGGCGCGCGCCGACCACGTCACCATCGCCGGCTTCGAAGGCGGCACCGGCGCAAGCCCGCTGACCTCGATCAAGCACGCAGGTTCTCCGTGGGAAATCGGCCTCGCCGAGACCCACCAGACGCTGGTGCGCGAGCGGCTGCGCAGCCGCATCGTCGTGCAGGTCGATGGCGGCTTCCGCACCGGGCGTGACGTCGTGATCGGCGCCCTGCTCGGCGCCGACGAATTCGGCTTCGCCACCGCACCCTTGATTGCGGCCGGCTGCATCATGATGCGCAAGTGCCATCTCAACACCTGCCCGGTCGGCGTCGCCACCCAGGACCCGGTGCTGCGCAAGCGCTTCACCGGCCAGCCCGAGCATGTCATCAACTACTTCTTCTTCGTCGCCGAGGAAGTCCGCGAGATCATGGCCCAGCTCGGCTATCGCAACTTCAACGAGATGGTCGGCCAGACCCAGATGATCGACCAGTCGAAGCTGGTGTCGCACTGGAAGGCCAAGGGTCTCGACTTCTCGAAGCTGTTCCATCGCCAGCCGGAACTGCCGGGCCAGAAGATCTATCATTCGGAAATCCAGGATCATCACCTGGAAGGCGTGCTCGATCGTACCCTGATTGCGCAGGCCGGGCCCGCAATCGACCGCGGCGCGCCGGTGAAGATCGAGAGCGAGATCAACAACACCAACCGTTCGGCCGGCGCCATGCTGTCCGGCACGGTGGCCAAGATCTACGGCCATGCCGGCCTGCCCGACGATACCATCCACGTCGCCTTCAAGGGCACCGCGGGCCAGGCGTTCGGCGCCTGGCTGTGCAAGGGCATCACCTTCGATCTCGAAGGCGAAGGCAACGACTATGTCGGCAAGGGTCTGTCCGGCGGTCACATCATCGTGCGCCCGCCAGCGCATTCCGGTATCGTGCCTGAGGAGTCCATCATCGTCGGCAATACCGTGATGTACGGCGCGATCGAGGGCGAATGCTACTTCCGCGGCGTCGCCGGCGAACGCTTCGCCGTGCGCAACTCCGGTGCGGTGGCGGTTGTCGAGGGCGCCGGCGACCATTGCTGCGAATACATGACCGGCGGCATCGTCGTGGTGCTCGGCAAGACCGGACGCAACTTCGCGGCCGGCATGTCCGGCGGCATCGCCTATGTGCTCGACGAGGACGGCGAATTCCCCAAGCTGTGCAACATGGCCATGGTCGAACTGGAGCCGGTGCTGTCGGAAGAGATGATCGCCGAGAACACCTATCACCAGTCCGGCGATCTCGAGGCCCACGGCCGGGTTGACGTGTTCGCCGACCTGCTCGACTCCGACATCGAGCGGCTGCACGTGCTGATCTCGCGCCACGCCAAGCTCGCGGGTTCGGTCAAGGCGGCGACCATCCTCAAGGACTGGAAGACCTGGCTGCCGAAATTCCGCAAGGTGATGCCGGTGGAATACCGCCGCGCGCTGAAGGAACTGAAGGCGAAGAACGCCGACGCCGAACCGAAGCTCGCGATCGGGGCGTAACACAGAGCCCGTCGCCCTTCGAGGCCGTCGCGCAGCGACGGCCTCGAAGGGCGACGGATGGTTGAACACGGATGGTTGAACACGGAAGTTGAACACTCATCCTTCGAGGCTCGCCCAAATGGGCTCGCTCCTCAGGATGACGATGGGACAAGTTGCAGGGGCGTTGGGTTACATGGGCAAGATCACAGGTTTTCTGGAAATCGAACGTCACGACCGCAAGTATGCGCCGGTCGCCGAACGCCTCAAGGGTTACAGCGAGTTCGTCATTCCGCTGAACGAGAAGGACGTCCGCGACCAGGCGGCGCGCTGCATGAATTGCGGCATTCCCTATTGCCACGGCACCGGCTCGGTTCAGCCCGGCACGCCAGGCTGCCCGGTCAACAACCAGATCCCGGACTGGAACGACCTCGTCTACAACGGCAACTGGGAAGAGGCCTCCCGCAACTTGCACTCCACCAACAATTTCCCGGAGATCACCGGGCGCATCTGCCCGGCGCCGTGCGAGGCGTCGTGCACGCTGAACATCGACGACAACCCGGTGACCATCAAGACCATCGAATGCGCTATCGTCGACAAGGCATGGGATAACGGCTGGCTGAAGCCGGAGATTGCCGCCGTGAAGACCGGCAAGTCCGTTGCGGTGGTCGGCGCCGGCCCGGCCGGCATGGCCTGTGCCCAGCAGCCGGCGCGCGCCGGCCATGACGTCCATGTCTACGAGAAGTTCGCCAAGGCCGGCGGCCTGATGCGCTACGGCATTCCCGACTTCAAGATGGAAAAGCACGTCATCGACCGCCGTGTCGAACAGATGCAGGCCGAAGGCGTCACCTTCCATTACGGCCGCGCTGTCGGCGGCACCTCGCCCAACGCGATCGACCCGCAGGAATTGCTGGCGAAGCATGACGCCGTTGCGCTGACCGGCGGCGCCGAGGCCGCGCGCGACCTGCCGATCCCCGGCCGCGACCTCAAGGGCATCCACTTTGCGATGGATTTCCTGCCGCAGCAGAACCGCCGCGTCTCCAGCGAGCCGCTCGGCGCCGTCTCCGACATTCTCGCCGGCGGCAAGCATGTCGTCGTCATCGGCGGCGGCGACACCGGCTCCGACTGTATCGGCACCTCGTTCCGCCAGGGCGCGCTATCGGTGACCCAGCTCGAGATCATGCCGGCGCCGCCGGAACACGAGAACAAGGGCCTGTCGTGGCCCTATTGGCCGCTCAAGATGCGGACCTCGTCGAGCCAGGCCGAAGGCGCGAAGCGCGAATTCGCCGTGCTGACCCAGACCTTCTCGGGCTCCGACGGCAAGGTCGAACAGCTTAACTGCGTACAGGTCGACGACAAGTTCAAGCCGATCCCGGGCACCGAATTCGTGCTCAAGGCCGATCTCGTTCTGCTGGCCATGGGCTTCGTCCATCCGGTGCATGAGGGCCTGCTGAAGACCCTTGGCGTCGACCTCGATCCGCGCGGCAATGTCCGCGCCGCCACCACCGACTTCGCGACTTCGCTGCCGAAGGTGTTCTCCGCCGGCGACATGCGCCGCGGTCAGTCGCTGGTGGTGTGGGCGATCCGCGAAGGCCGCCTGTGCGCACGCGCCATCGACCAGCAGCTGATGGGCAGCACGACACTGCCGAAGTAACGACGGTTTTCACCTCTCTGCTTCGCGAGGCATTGCTTCGCGAAGCGGAGCGGGGAACTCACGACCTGCGCCTGATGTGATAGTTGCAGCGCATGTGGATAAATCGGGACTCACTCCGATGACCACACAAAAGCGGGATTGCTGCGCGACCTCAAGGTCGTGACATCTCCCTCTCTCGATCCCCCGGTTCTCATGCTCCATGTTCCCTCTGCGCCGCGGGCCTGTTCCGCCGGCGAACGTCGTCATGTCCCGACCGCGACCAAAGGCCGATTGATCGTCGCCGCCCGCACGCTACGTTTGCGGGCGATGGCTGGTGGATATCGCGACATGACGAGACGCGGGGCGTGGCTGGTGCTGCTCGGCCTGTGCGGCACGCCCGCGGAGGCGATGCCGTCTCACGTCGCTGTCAGCGCGGGTTCGTTCTTCGCCGCGGCGACACGCTGCGAGATGCAGGACTTCATCAGCCAGGGCCAGACCAAGAGTTTACGCGCGGCACTGAACCGCTATCTTTCGGCTGCCGACCAGAAGAATATCGAGGCCGGCTACGCGCGTGGCCTGCAGGACTCCACGGTCTACGTGGTCGAACTCAAACGCTGGGCGCCGTTCACCCCCGATAGCGCCGGCTGCTACCGCGTCCAGGGCGTGCTGGACGATTACAGGGGCCAGCTCGACGCAGAGTGAGGCGCGCGAGCGCGCTGCCTCGCTAACCGCTGCGGAACGCCGGGAACCTGTGCGGGTCTGGTGACTTGTAAGAGCGAGAATTTCCTCATGGAGCAGCGAACATGGACAAGGATCGGATTTCAGGCATGGCCAAGGATGCGGCCGGCAAGGTTGAAGGCGTCGTGGGCGGCATCACCGGCGATGCACGCACGGAAGCTTCCGGGCGTGCCCGCGAAGCAGCGGGCACCGTGCAGAACCTGTACGGCCAGGCCAAGGATGCCGCGCGCGATGCATCCGATGCAGCCGTGAACTTTGCCAAGGACGCCATCGACAACAGCGGCGACACCTATCGCGAGGGTTCTGAAGCTGTTGCCAAGACGGTGCGCGACAATCCGCTCGGCGCGCTGCTGATCGCGGGCGGCATCGGCTTCGCGCTGGCCATGCTGATGTCGCGGCCGCCGCGCCGTCCGCCGAGCCGCTGGGGCTACTGACCCTCACCATATTGCATGAGCGACGCGCCTCCGGAGCCATCCGGAGGCGCTTTCGTTTGGCCGGCGCCGATCATGCGCTATCGCGCGAAGAAACTGGGTGCTGCGGCCGAAGGCCCGACATTGGCCGGCGGTCGCGGACCGCTTCGCGCCCGCTGCTGGGGTGGCGGCGGCGGCTGCCGCTCAGGCGTATTGAAGCCGAAGAAATTGCCGATTGAAGGCTCAGCTTCCACCACCGGCTTGGGCTTTTTCGGCTTCGGCGGCGCAGCCGGCGCCATCACCGGGGTGATGACGTCGGCACCTGCAGCGGCCGGCGATACTGACGCCACCGGCGTCTCGGTCGAGGCGGGCTGACGCCCGACCTCACGGCGCGGCCACGCGAAATCATCGGCGCGGCCCGCGGGCGCGGCCAGCGCCTCGCCCTTCACCAGGGTTCGCGCCGCCAGCGCATCGACTGCAGCCGGACGTGAGCCTGGGCCGCCGAGCAGTTGATCGGTACCAACCGAGGAGGCCACCAGGGGCACGATCGGCCCGGCCATCGGCCGCGGCGGCGGTGCCCCCGGAACGACGTTGGCGTCGGGGGTCGCCGGTTCCGACGGCAGAGCGATGGGCGCCGAGCGTCCGGCCATCAGCCGGGTGATCTCGCGCTCGACGTAATGCGCCAGCTTGCGCGCACCAGCCTTGGTGAAGAACACGCCGTCGTAGGAACGCAACCGGCGGTTCTGGCCCTCGAAATCGGGGCCCTGCTGCAGAAAGCGGCCGGCCTCGTCGACGAACCCGTCCCAGACGTCCACATAGGTAATGCCGGCCTTGCCGGCCGCGTCGCGGTACAGCGAATTCAGGAACAGCGTGTCGGAGGTCGCCTTGGTGCCGCGCACCGCCGGGAGCCCGACCCACAGCACCGGCACGCCCTTCGTCTTGAGCACGCCGATCATCTCCTCGATCCTCCTAGAATAGAGCTCGATCCAGCGATCGTCGCGGAACTCGGCAACGCCGCCCGGAGATCGCGCGCTCTTTTCCGGCGCGATCAGCGACGGCGGCTCGGCGATGTCCTGATCGTCGTCGGCGTCAGCCGGCTTGGCAGCGTCGGCGCCCCCGTCCGGCTTCGCCTTGTCGTCTTTCTTGACGCCCTTTTTATCCGTCGCCTTGTCCGGCTCGCGGATCGGAATGCGATCGTTGAGACCGAGCATTACGACAATGGCGTCCGGCTTTTCGCTGGCGAGAATGCCCTTGGCCGCCGCTGCCCAGTCGGCCGGATCGCCCTTGGGCTGATAACGCAGCAGCCCGGAGACGGTCTTATGCTTGCGGATCACGCCCATGTCGGGCTGCTCCGAATAGGCGTCCTCAAGGCCATAGGCCAGCCAGTCGGCCATGGCATCGCCGAGCACCAGCACGTTGCGTTCCGCCGTGACGTCGCGCTTTTCCGGCGCCGGCGCCCGCGAATAATCCTCACGCGGTTGCGCGCGCTGCCGCGGGGCCTGCTGCTGGAACGGCGCGAAGAACGGGCTGTCATTGCCGCCGAACCAGCCAAAGCCACCACCGCCACCCCCATTGGGAACAGCGCGCTGCGGACGCGGCGGCGGCTGCGGTGGCCCGCCGAAATTGAAGAATTGCGCCGAAGCAGGTGCGATGACGCCGAACAACATGCCCAAGGCAACGGTCGCAGCGATCAGCGGGCCGCGCTCGGTGAACAGTCCAAGGAAGGATTTCGACTTGTCTGCCATGCGCCTCGATCGCCATCGGTCTTCAGGTTTGCCCGGACTTATACCCGAATTCGGGCCGCAAGCGGGCAGTTTTCCGTCCCTTGACCGGAGGTCCGCGGACCCGGTCAAGGGACGGAGTTAACGGCTGCGATAGCGCGGGATCGACCGGCAGCGCCCATCGATCCGGTCAGGTTCAATCAGATTCATCCGATCCCGACCTTTTCCGGCACCCCCGCCTCCGCCTTCGAACGCAGGATGTACTGGTCGATGGCGGCGGCCAGGCCTTGCTCGATCGCCGTCATCGGCAACCGGACCTCCGGACTGTCGATCAGGCCGCAGCGCCATAGCCAGTACTTCAGGGGTGCCGGGGACGGTTCGGCGAACAGCAGGGCCGCAATTCCCGACAAAGCGCGCCATTGCATGTTGGCTCGCAGCGCGTCGCCGGACCGGATGGTGGGCCGCAGTGCCGCGAACTCCGGGGTGCGGAGGTGCGCCGATGCCAGAATACCACCGTCGCAGCCGCGGATCAGCGCGCCGTAGAACAGTGCATCCTCACCGGTCAGCACGGCGAAGCCACTCGGCCGCCGACGCAGCAGGTCGACCGACTGCAGCGTGTCGGCCGCGCAATCCTTGATCCCCACGATGTTACTGCGTTCGGCCAACCGCAGGATGGTCGCATTGTCGAGGTTGACGCCGGTCCGGTACGGAATGTTGTAGAGCATGATCGGCCGCGCGGTGCTGTCGGCCAGCGCCTCGAAATGCTGCAGCAATCCGCGCTGCGACGGCCGCGAGTAATACGGGCTGGCGATCAGATAGCCGTCGACCGGCCAGCTCGCGGTCCGCGCCAGCCCGGCGGCAAGGCGGCTGGTGTCGCTGCCTGACAGGCCGAGATAGAGCGGGCGCCTCACGCCGCGCTGCTGCAATGCCTGCGCCGTGGTGGTCGCCAGTTGCCGGAGTTCATCCTCGTCGAGAGTCATCCCCTCGCCGGTGGTGGCACCGAGAATGAATCCGTCAACCGGCTGATCGGCATAGTGGTCGAGCAGCCGGCGCAGCGACGTGAGGTCGACGGCGCCGTCACGAAACGGCGTGATGAGGGGCAACCATAAACCGCTGGGCGGTTCGGACGCGGTGGGCATGAGCGTGTCTCCTGTCTGGGCCGGCGACGGAGACGCATAAAAAAGCCCCGACAAACCGGCGGGGCCATGGTGAATATGCTGAGCGTGTCGATCTATCGCGCGCGCAAATCCCCGTCCCCAATGGAGGCACGGCGTTTTGCGTTATGACGGGCGGCGCGAGTGATCATCCGGTCAAAATGCGCCCCGCGTACTACACATGTCAAGGGCGCGCGACGCTCCGCGCCTGCAATTTCGTGTCCGCAACGGCTTGGCGCGATTGACCCAGCGCAAGGCGTATGCCCGGTGCCGACTGCATGGATGGATCTGGCAGCGCGAGAAACAACATGAACCCGGTCATCGAAACACGCCAGGGCAAGCTGCGTGGTTGCTCCAGCAACGGCGTGACATCGTTCAAGGGCGTACGCTACGCGGCGCCGCCGTTCGGTGCGCACCGCCTGCAACCGCCGCAGCCCGTGCAGCCCTGGGACGGAGTGCGTGACGCACAGGCATTCGGACCGAAGCCTCCGCAGGTCGACTATCCGCCTGGTATCTCCGAATTCTTGCTGGAACTGGTCGGGCCTGGCGAGGATTGCCTCACGCTCAACATCTGGACGCCCGATACAGGCACCGCCGGCCTGCCGGTGATGGTGTGGATCCCCGGCGGCATGTTCGAATTCCATGCCACCGGCGCCACGCCTTTCTATGACGGCAGCCGCTTCGCCCGCGACGGTGCGGTCTGTGTGACCATCAACTATCGCGTCGGCGCCGACGGCTTTCTGTACTTCGCCGACGGCGTCGCCAATCCCGGCCTGCTCGACCAGATCGCCGCACTCAGGTGGGTGCAGGATAATATCGCGGCCTTTGGCGGCGATCGCGACCGCGTCGCTGTTTTCGGGGAGTCGGCGGGCGGCATGAGCGTCGCCACCCTGCTCACCATGCCGCGCACCAAGGGCCTGTTCCATCGTGCCATCGTGCAGAGCGGCAACACCCCGATCGTCAATTCGGCGGCAACCGCGCGACGGATCGGCCAGCGACTCGCCGACATTCTCGGCGTTCCGGCGACGCGGGCCGCGATCGCCGCAATGTCCACCACGCAGATCCTGCAGGCGCAGGCGAAGCTGCGCGCGGAGCTCATTGCCGATCCCGACCCGACACTATGGGGCGAGGTGGCGCTCAGCTATCTGCCCTGGGCGCCGGTGGTCGACGGCAAGACCATCCCGCAACCTCCCATCGACGCCATCGCTGCGGGCGCCGCGGCTGACATCGATCTGCTGGTCGGATCGAACGAGGAGGAAACGCGGCTGTTCTTCGTGTCCGACGGCTCCATCGACCGCATCCCCAACGCGGCCGTGGTGGCGCTGGCGGCAGCCTACGAGCTGTCAGGCGAGGGGTTGAGCGGCTACCGCGCGGCCTATCCCGACGCGACGGCTGGCGAGCTGCTGTCGGCGATCCAGACAGATTGGTACTGGCGACTCCCGGCGGTGCGACTCGCCGACGCGCATGCATCGCGCACGAGGGCGTCGACCTACATGTACGAATTTGCCTGGCGCTCGCCACTGTTCGACGGGCGCCTGGGCGCCGCCCATTCGATGGAGATTCCGTTCGTGTTCGACACTCTCGGCCTGGGAACGCAGGGGCTGCTCGGTGATGCCCCGCCACAGGCACTGGCGACGGCCATGCACGCAGCCTGGATTGCCTTTGCCCGCACCGGCGATTGCGGCTGGGCCAAATACGATTCCCTGCGCAGGTCGACCATGCACTTCGACGCGACGCTGGCGGTTATCGACGATCCCATGGCTGCCAGGCGCACGCTGTGGAAGAACGCATGTTAGCGCCCGCGCAATCTGTCCAGCACCTCCGACGACGCAAAGCCGTCGGCCGGCGCGCCGATCGAGGCCTGGAAGCTGCGCAGCGCCTCGCGGGTCTGGCCACCGAACTGGCCGTCCGGAGTGCCCTTGTAGAAGCCGCGCTGCACCAGCAATTGCTGCAGTTCGAGCCGCTCCGCGCGCGACAGTACGCGTTCCTGACGCGGCCAGGGCTGCACGAAAGGCGGGCCGCCGCGCAGCCGGTCGGCGAAATGGCCGATCGCCAGCGCATAGGCCTCGGCCGGATTGTACTTCATGATGACGCGAAAATTCTGCTGCATCAGAAAGCCCGGGCCGCCGGCGCCGGCCGGCGCCAGCAGATAGGCCTTCTCGGCCGCGCGCGGAAACGGCTGGCCGTTGGCGCGCTTCAGCCCGAGATTCTCCCATTGCGAGAGCGTCATCGCCTTGGCCTTGTCGGCCAGCATGAAGTTGAAGCCCTGGGGGAGCGCCACTTCGTAGCCCCAGCTCTGGCCGCTCTGCCAGCCGTCTTTCTTCAGATTATTGGCGGTGGAGAAGATCAGGTCGGTGGGGTTGTCGACCACGTCGCGGCGGCCGTCGCCGTCGCCGTCCACGGCGAAGCGCTTGAACGCGGTAGGCATGAACTGGGTCGGCCCGAACGCGCCGGCCCACGAGCCGCGCATCTGCTCCGGGCGCAGGTCGCCGCGGTGCAGGATCTCCAACGCCACCAGGAATTCATCCTTGAAATAGGCCTGGCGGCGGCCGACGCAGGCCAGCGTCGCGGTGGAGCGCAGCACGTTGCGGTCGCCCATCTGCGTCGAGTAGTTGGATTCGATGCCCCAGATCGAGGCGATGATGTAGCGGTCGACGCCATAGGCCTTCTCGGCGGCATCGAAGATCGACTTGTACTGCGCCAGCACCTCGCGGCCGCGGGCCATGCGGGTGTCGTTGACGAGGATGTCGAGGTAATCCCAGATCGCCTTGGTGAATTCCGGCTGCGAATCCATCAGGTCCATGATCCGCAGGTCCGGGGTCAGGCCCGCGGTGAAGCGCTGGAAGCTGTCCTGCGAAATGCCGCGCCGTGCGGCATCAGGCCACAGCCCGGCGACGCAGTTATCGAAATTGTCGGCGGCCTGGCGAATCGCGACAGCGGTCATCAGCGGATGGCCGGAAGCGCCGTCCTCGCCGCTCCATGGTTGCACGCCGCCGCTTCCGGGCGCTGGCGGCAGCGCTGCCTGCGGCGGCGGCGAACCTCCGAAAATGTTGTCGAACAGGCTGAACGGACTCCCCTGCGATTGCGCCGATGCAGCCGAAGGCTGCACCGCCGACACCAGCAGTGCAGCCAGCGCCACCGCGGCGAACATCCGGATCGGCGGCTTCAGGGTCGACACGCGCAGCATTCTCATCGCAAACATCCAGATCGTCATGGCTCGCCACAAGAGGCCCCGTCGGGGTTTCCATCGGCTTAATATAGGCGCGATTTCACGGCCCGCGCCAAAAGGATGACCCGAAAGACCATGACCACGCCGCACATCCGCCGTTGTTCCCGGTTGCAAAGGGAACCGCATCGGGCAATCTACGTTTGCATGCGCGTCTGGTTTCCCTCCTAGTCCATTGCAAAGTCTCCGAATGAAAATCCGCAAAGCTGTATTCCCCGTCGCAGGCCTCGGAACACGCGTGCTTCCTGCCACCAAGGCGATGCCCAAGGAAATGCTGACCATCGTCGACCGGCCGCTGATTCAGTATGTGGTCGACGAGGCCCGCGAGGCCGGCATCGAACATTTCATCTTCGTTACCGGGCGCAACAAAGGCGTCATCGAGGATCATTTCGACAAGATGTTCGAGCTCGACGAAAGCCTGAAGAGCCGCAACAAGACCAAGGAGATCGCCGAGCTGGCGCGCTTCCAGCCGGAAGCCGGCGAGATGAGCTTCACCCGCCAGCAGGCACCGCTCGGGCTGGGCCATGCGGTATGGTGCGCGCGCGAGATCGTCGGCAACGAACCCTTTGCCGTGGTGCTGCCGGACGAGCTGGTGCTCAACAGCCCGGGCTGCCTCAAGCAGATGATCGACATCGCCAACGGCCTCGGTGAAAAATCAAACCTGGTCGCGGTCGAGGAAGTGCCGGCGGAACTTACGCATCAATACGGCATCTGCGGCGTCGGTGCGCGCCATCCCACCAACGCGTCGGCCTTCACCATCGACGGCATGGTGGAGAAGCCGCCGCAAGGCACCTCGCCGTCCAACCTGTCGATCACCGGGCGCTACATCCTGCAGCCTGAGATCTTCAAGATCCTGGAAACCCAGGAACGCGGCGCCGGCGGCGAAATCCAGCTTACCGACGCCATGATCGGACTGGCGAAGTCGCAAAAATTCTACGGCGTGGAATTCGAGGGCGAGCGGCACGACTGCGGCTCGAAGTCAGGCTTCCTGCGTGCCAACATCGCCTATGCGATGCAGCGCGACGACCTGCGCGACGGCCTGCGCACCGAGATGAAGCGGTATTTGGAGGAGTCCCGGTAACGCGAGCCGGCTTCACCGGGCGAAGTACATCCGGAAAGTGACGATGGATCAGGCCGCCATCATCAGATGCTGCGGCGTGGCGATCATCGACTGGTTGCGGCCCGCGTCCTTCGCGGCGTAGAGCGCCTTGTCGGCGGCTTCCACCAGATCGCTGTGGTCCATTGTGACGATCGGCGTCATGCTGGCGACGCCGATGCTGACGGTGAGCGCCTCGGGGGCCGCCGGTACGGCGGACACACGCAACCGGATGCGCTCGGCGACGACCAACGCCTCCGTGGCTGAAATCCCCGGCAGCAGCACCGCGAATTCCTCGCCGCCATAGCGCGCTGCGCAATCGCCGGCGCGCGTCGCCGACTGCTGGATGCAATCGGCGATCACCTTCAGCGCATGGTCGCCGGCCTGATGCCCGAACGTGTCATTGAACTGCTTGAAATGATCGGCGTCGATCAGCAGCAGCGCCAGCGTGCCCGATTGCCGGATCGCGCGGCGCCATTCGGTCTCGATCTCGGTGTCGAACTTGCGGCGATTACGCAGGCCAGTGAGCGCATCGGTGGTGGCGAGTTCTTCCAGCCTGCCCTCGGCGCGGGCGCGTCGGTTGATTTCACGGGCGAGGAACAGGCTGACGGCGCCGACAAAGCAGATCAGGCCGAGCATGATCGCGCCGATCCGGATCGCCTGCTTTTGCCACGTCCCGTAGATGTTGCTTGTCGCTTTGCCGACCACCACCACCAGATGCCTGCCGCTATTGCGCCAGATGTAGAGTCGAGGGACGCCGTCGTTCGATCCAGCGCTCCAGACCGCGCCGCTCCGCTCAATGAGCAACCGCCGCATGAGCAATCTGTCGCGAAAGCCGTAGCCGACAAGATCGAGATCGAACGGCGTGCGCATCAGCACCATGCCGTCCCTGCGAACCACGGAAATGGTGTCCTCGGGATTAAGTCGCAATCGATCGAACAATTCGTGGAAATAGGTAAAGCGGATGGCACCCACCACCACGCCGGCGAAGCTGCCCTCCGCATCGCTAATGCGACGACTGACCACAATGGAATAGGCGCCGCGATACAGCATCGGCCGGCTGAGGAACAGGCCTACTTCGCCATCGCTGCGGTGGACCTTGAAGAACTGCTCATCGGCCCGGTTTTCCCGGAGCGGATCGAGATTGGCGGCGTCGAGAATGAGATCGCCCTTGGCGTCGAACACCTGGATCGCACCGAAATGGCTGGCGCTGGCGGCCTGATCGAACAACACAAGCTGACGAAGCGGCTTACTCAGCGTGCTGACTTCCGGCATCTGCATACCGGCAATCACCGCGCGCAGCGAGCGATCGTACAGTTCGATGGTGCGGCTGATATCCGCATCGATGGTAGTGGCGAGATTCTCGCTGGTCTGGCGCGCCAATTCTTCCTCGGCACGGCGCATGTCGAGCAGGACCGTGCCGCACACCGCGGAAAATCCGAGAATCGTCACCAGCGACGACAGAATCAGCAACTTTGCCGAAATCGGCCAGCGCCGCGCCATTTCACCGCGTTTTCTCCTGAACATCACCATCGATCTCCGGAGAGCATTGAATGCATGCAAATAATTGCCGACGGCTTAAACTGGTGAGGCGACCCCGCACGGCGTTAACAGTCGGTTGCCGGGGATGATGCAATCGGCAGCTTTATTGGCCGCAAGCCGCAGTCAGGACCGTCGGCCATGCATCAAGGCCATGGATCGGCGCAGCACACCCGGCTATGAGAGACCTTCCGCCCGCGCTTTCGCCCCTGAGGATTCGACGTGCCCGATTACGATCTGCTGCGCGACTATCTGCTGAAACAGACCGTGCCTGAATTTATCCTGAGCCTCGAGCAGATCGAGGAGATCATCAACGACGCGCTGCCGCGCGCGTCGCACCGCGCATCATGGTGGGAAACCGCCCGCGGCCCGCTGGAGAAGATGCCGCAGCGCGAGGCCTGCATCGCGGGCGGCTACAACGCGGTGCGGCTGCCCGACAACAAGGGCGTGCGATTCACCCGGCCCAACGTCCGCATCCGTCGGAAATAGCGCCAAGCTTACTTCCCCGTCCCAACTCTGCAACTGCAGCGCAACACGTCGCAGTTGCGACACGCTGCGTCCGGGATAAGGCTGCTAGCGCTGCAACCGCACGCCTAGCATCACCACGGTCGCATTGGTGCTGGCACCGGCGAGGTTCGACTCCAGCCGGTCGTGGCGCACCTGCGCCTTGATCTGCAGTTCTCGGTTGAGCTTGAACACCAGGTCGCCGGAGATCCCGTAGATCTGGTCGAACCGCGTGCTCTCCTGATAGTCCTGCGTGCCATAGGTGAACCTGCCCACCGCGGTGAGCCATCGGCGGAAATCGTGATCGACTTCGAACGTGTAGGTACGCGTCAGCACGCCCGGCACGCCGGCCAGCGTGGTTTCGTCGATCGAACTGACGGAAATGAACTTTGCCGTGGTCAGCGGCGTTGCCGTCCATACCAGCGAGGCTGTGGTCAGCAACCCCTTCAGGTCCTGCAACCCCGGGTCGGCATAGCGGCGCGCGGCATAGCCGATCGAGACCTCGCCGGTCAGCAGCCGGGTGAATTCAAAGGTGGTGCCGGCCTTAACGTAGCCGCCGTTGGAATCGCGCTGATAGAGGGATCGATCAACCGGGGTGTCGTGGACACGGGTATCGCCCTGGATCTCGCCGAAAGGCCGCAGGCCAGGCAGAACTTCGTAGCTGACGCGTCCGACACCGCCGTACTGATTGTAGTTGCGGTCGTTATTGGTGGTGCTGACGCCGTTGGTGAGCTGCGAGTCCTGATAGGCGATGCGGTCGACCGTGCCGTCGAGCTTGACCTGCAGACGGTTGAAATCCTGTTCGAAACCGACCGTGCTGCCGGTCGCGGTAAACAAAGGAAACTTCGCCAGTCCGGCCTGAATGTTCGGACTACCGGGGTTGTCGGCGCCGACGCGCAGCCGAAACTCGCCGTTGAAGCGATTGTCGCGGGTGACGTCGAGCCGTCCGTTGACCTTGCCTGTGAAATCGATGCGGGCGACGTCGACCGGCGCCGAGGAGATCTGGCCAGCCGGCGCCGGAAAGGTCTTCTCGTAGCCGGTGTAGGAGCCCCTGAGATCGACGATCACCGAATGACGCGACCAGTCGGACGCCGCCAGCAGCTCCGGCGCGATGCGGTAGAAGCTCGAACTGCGCGGCGCCACAAAGCGCGCGGGATTGCTGTCATAGCCGCCACCGAGTTCGACCGCGGACTTGACCAGGAAACTGCCCACATAGACGCCGGTTGCGCCGAACGGATCGTCGTCTGGCCGCAGCCGCCGGCGCGCTGGTTGCCCGACAGCGCTGCCGGCCACCGATGCCGACACCGGCGGCTTGTTCGCCGTCGATGACGGCGGAATCGACAGCGGCGGGTTGGTCAGGGTCGGACGCAGGGCTGGCGGCGGACTGCCGGGACCAGGCGATGGCTTCGGCCTGACCTGTCCGGGATAGAATTTCGGCCGCTTGCGCGTGCGGTTCAGCGAATCGTAGCCGGAGTCCGAGGCACCCGCGGCAGCGCCGCTGCCATAGGTCGGCAGTTGCCCGATTCGCGACGGAGCGCTAATCGCCGACGTGGAGTCGCTATCGCCCGGTCGGGCATCGCCAGTGCGGCGCAGCGGCATGTCCTGCGGCGCGATGAAGCCGCCCGGCGTCGGACGCAACAGGTCGCTGGTCAAGGCCTGTGCGGCAGCCGGTGCCGGCGCCAGCGCCGGAGCGCCGAGGCCGACCAGCCACAGACCAGCCGACAGCGCACGCAGAGCAACTGCGCGCTGGCGGCGGCCCGTGGCTGGACCTGTCCTCACGATCCTGAATACTCCAACATAATCAGATACTTAAAAATTTCCGGTTCCCTACAAGCCGCGACGCGGCGCGGAACCTGTCGTTAACGGAGTTAAAACAACTATGGTTAATGAGGCGTTGAGATCGCAGGGGGGCGTTTCGCTTCACAGCCGCAGCCGTGCTAGGAAGAGCGCCGGACCAATCAATAATTCCGGTCCACGGGATGAATGCATGGCACGCTCAAAATCCGCAGCCACGGATTCGCAAGCTCAGGCGGCGATGACCGATCAGGCGACTGCTGCAATTTCCTCGGCGCTGCGCACCCTGGACGCCGAGGCCAGCGGCGTCACCGCGCTGGCTGCGGCACTGCAGTCAGATCTTGGCCCGGCCTTCGCTGCGGCCTGCGACCGGATCCGCAACGCCCGCGGCCGGCTGATCATCACCGGCCTCGGCAAGTCCGGCCATATCGGCCGCAAGATCGCCGCGACCTTCGCCTCCACCGGCACGCCCGCCTTCTTCGTCCACGCCGCCGAGGCCAGCCATGGCGATCTCGGCATGATCACCGCCGACGACGTCATCCTGGCGCTGTCGTGGTCCGGTGAGCAGGCGGAGATGAAGAACCTAATCACCTATGCCAAGCGCTTCCGCATCCCGTTGATCGCCATGACCGCCAACAGCGAGTCGACGCTGGCGCAGGCAGCCGATGTTTCGCTGGCTCTGCCCAAGGCGCGCGAGGCCTGCCCGCACAACCTGGCGCCGACCACCTCGTCGCTGATGCTGCTGGCGCTGGGCGACGCGCTGGCCATCGCGCTGCTCGAAGGCCGCGGCTTCACCTCGGTGGATTTTTCGGTGCTGCATCCGGGCGGCAAGCTAGGCGCCATGCTGAAATATACCCGCGACCTGATGCACGACGGCGCCGCGGTGCCGCTGAAGCCGCTGGGCACCAAGATGTCCGACGCGCTGGTGGAAATGTCCTCCAAGGGCTTCGGCTGCGTCGGCATCGTCGACGCCAGGGGCCACATCGTCGGCATCGTCACCGACGGCGACCTGCGCCGCCACATGCGGCCCGATCTGATGACCGTGGCGGTCGACGAGGTGATGACCAAAAACCCGAAGACCATCAGCCGCGACCTGCTGGCCGGCGAGGCGCTGGAGATCCTCAACTCCTCGAAAATCACCGCGTTGCTGGTCACCGAGGCGAAGAAGCCGATCGGCATCGTGCATCTGCACGATCTGCTCCGCGCGGGCGTGGCGTAACTCCACATTATCGTGTCCCGGACGCGCAGCGGCGCACTTGTGCCGCTGCGCGTCCGGGACCGCACCAAACACCGATGCTTGCATTCGTGACGACCTCAGCTCTGCGAAGCAATACTTCCGCGCGAAGCTTCGCTTCGCTAGGTTGCATCGCGTCCGAGGCACGAGAACGGTGCTCGTCTAAATCCCGGCCACCGTCAGGCTCGCCCCATCGGCCTGCACGATCCTGACCTTGCTGCCGGCGGGCGTATCCGGCCCCGCCACACGCCATACGGTGTCGTCGATCCGCACGATGCCTTCGCCGTCGACGATCGGCTTCTCCAGCGTGCAGATGCGGCCGACCAGCGCGTCGGAGCGCTTGTTGAGGAACGGGTTGGGATTGACGCCGGGTTTTTGCCGCGCGATGCGCCGCCACAGCGGCACGGCGGCGGCGGCGAACAGCGCAAACAGCAGGATCTGCGGCTGCCAGGACGGCGTCACCACGAAGGACACCACGCCGACCAGGAAGGCGGCGAGGCCGAGCCAGAACATGAAGACGCCGGGCGCGAGCAGCTCCAGTCCCATCAGCAACAAGCCGAAGATCAGCCAATTCCAAGTGCCCAGCGTGATGAACATGTCGGCCATTGTCAGCTCCTTGGCGGCACCGGCGGGACCGGCCCGGTCGGCGGCACCGAACCGCGGCGGGCCGCGGTCTGCGCCGAGGCGGCGCTTTCACCAAAGGTCGCCTTGGCAATCTCGCCGATCCCGGCCAGCGAACCCAGCACGCCCATCGCCTCGATCGGCAGCATGATGATCTTCTGGTTCGGCGAGTCGGCGATCTGGCCGAACGCCTTGATGTACTTGTCGGCGATGAAGTAGTTGAGCGCCGCGACGTCGCCGCTGGCGATGGCATTGCTGACCATCTCGGTGGCCTTGGCCTCGGCTTCCGCGGCCCGCTCGCGGGCTTGGGCGTCGAGGAACGCGGCCTCGCGGCGGCCTTCGGCCTGCAGGATCTGGCCCTGCTTGGCGCCTTCCGCACGCAGAATTTCCGACTGGCGCTGGCCTTCCGCCTGCAGGATATCGGCGCGCTTGACGCGCTCGGCCTTCATCTGCCGGCCCATCGCTTCCACCAGATCGGCGGGCGGCACGATGTCCTTGATCTCGATGCGGTTGACCTTGAGGCCCCACGGCGACACCGCGGCATCGACCACGCGCAACAGCCGCTCGTTGATCTCGTCGCGATGCGACAGCACCTGATCGAGGTCCATGGCGCCCATCACCGAGCGGATATTGGTCATGGTCAGCACCACGATCGCCTGGGTGAGATCGGAGACCTCGTAACTGGCCTTGGCGGCGTCGAACACCTGGTAGAAGGCAACGCCGTCCACCGTCACGGTGGCGTTGTCCTTGGTGATCACCTCCTGCTCAGGGATCGAGATCACCTGCTCCATCATGTTGACCTTGCGGCCGACGCGATCGAAATACGGGATGATGATGTTGAGGCCGGGCGACAACGTGCGGGTAAACTTGCCGAACCGCTCGATGGTCCAGTCATAGCCCTGCGGCACGGTTTTGACGCCGGCGAACAGGGTCAGGATGACCAGCACGACGAAGGCGATGGCAAAGATGTCGAAACCGGTCATCGAATTCTCCCAGCGAAACCGCGCAATGCCGCGCGTGATTAGGTCGCCGAATTCAGATGTAAGGTTCGATGCGGGGAAAAGCGAGCGATTGCCTCAAGCCCTTGCGAAACAAACTCCGCCGTCATCCTGAGGAGCGCGCACTTGCGCGCCTCGAAGGATGGGCCGCAGGTCCCGAACACCCATCCTTCGAGGCTCGCCCTGCGGGCGAGCGCCTCAGGATGACGGCGGAGCGCGTTGTCAGATCCAGCCCTGCAGCTCGCGCAGCACCAGCCGGCGGATCACGTCCATGCCAGGATCGCTGTCGTTGAGGCAGGGGATCGCTGAAAAATGTTC
The DNA here is from genome assembly GCF_052658035.1 of Rhodopseudomonas sp. RCAM05734. Classification (NCBI taxonomy): domain Bacteria; kingdom Pseudomonadati; phylum Pseudomonadota; class Alphaproteobacteria; order Hyphomicrobiales; family Nitrobacteraceae; genus Rhodopseudomonas; species Rhodopseudomonas sp. RCAM05734. The sequence goes on from NZ_CP199742.1 coordinate 286,135, forward strand.
ACCGCCGGCATGCTTGAAGATCTCGGCATTTTCCTGCGCGATTTCTTCCAGCGTCTCCAGGCAGTCGGCCGAGAAGCCGGGCATCACCACGGCGAGGCGCTTGACGCCGTCTTTGCCGAGCTGCTCGATGGTCTTGTCGGTATAGGGCTTCAGCCACTGGTCGAAGCCGAAGCGCGACTGGAACGTCAGCATCAGCTTCGATCCATCGAGCCCCATGCGCTTGCGCAGTGCCTGCATGGTGGCGATGCACTGCGCCTGGTAGGGATCGCCCTTGTCGATGTATTTCTGCGGCATGCCGTGGAACGACGCCACGATCAGTTCCGGCACGAACGGCAGCGCCGCCACATGGCTTTCGATCGAGCGCGCCAGCGCGTCGATATAATCCGGCTCGTCGTAATAAGGCGGCGTCACCCGCAGCGTGGGCTGCGCGCGCATGGTGCCGAGCACACGGAACGCCTCGTCGCAGACGGTGGCCGAGGTGGCCGCCGAATACTGCGGATAGAGCGGCACGATCAGGATGCGGTCGCAGCCCTGCGCGGTCAGCGCCTCGATCCGCGCCTGCATCGACGGATTGCCGTAGCGCATCGCCCAGTCGACGATGACATGGGTGTGGCCGGCGATGGATGCCGCCAGCTTGTCCGACTGCGCACGGGTGATGGTCTTGAGCGGCGATTCGTTGAGTTCGTTGTTCCAGATCTTCAGATAGTCCTTGGCCTTGCGGGCGGGACGCGTGTTCAGAATGATGCCGTTGAGGATCAGCTTCCACAGCAGGCCCTGATCCTCGATGACCCGGGGATCGGACAGGAACTCCTTGAGATAGACCCGCACCCCGCGCGCATCGGCGGTATCCGGCGTACCGAGATTGACCAGCAGCACGCCGACGCGTTGCATGGCCGTGGCGGTGGCCGCCGGGGCTCGCTCGATGGGAATGACGACGCTCATGGTATTGTGCTTTTCGTTTTGGCCGCCCCCGGACCCGGGCGCAGCGCGAAAGATCAGAAACAGGTGACGCGCTCGGCGGCGATATAGCCGAGCAGCAGGCCGACGCCAAACAGCAGCACCAGCCCGGCGGCGCCGAATTCGAGACCGCGCATCACCAGTGCCCCGCCGCCCTCGCGGGAACCGATAACGCGCCGGGCCAGGCCTTTGGCGGTAACAGCCATGACCGCGATGGTCGCCACCGTGATAGCAGTGCCCAGACCCATCACAAAGGTGGCGGCGACACCGGCCCAGAACAAGCCCTGCGCCAGCGCGAACACCAGCACCAGGATGGCGCCCGAGCACGGCCGGATACCGACCGTGAGGATCGCACCGAAGCCGCGCGCCCAGCCGCCCGGTCCGGCGAGCTGGTCCGGGGTCGGGCCGTGGGAATGGCCGCAATGCTCGTCATGGACGTGGTCGTGGTGCGCGTGCGCGGTCGCCTCGGCATGGGCGTGCCCATGGGCGGCATGAGCATGCGAATGGGCGTGTGCATGGCCGTGCTGATGACCGTGATCGTGATGCTCATGGCCGTGATGATCATGATGCACGCTGGCTTGCGCCGGGGCATGGGCCATCGCCAGTTGCGGCGCAGGCGGCGCTTGCGAGGCGCTCAGCGCGCAAAAAAAGCCGCGGCCCTTGCTCCACACCAGCCGGGCGCCGAACGCCGCAATCAGCGCGTAGCTGGCGATTTCGACGACGCGCTCGGCGCCGCACATGGTCTTCGCGGTGACGTTGAGCAGCCAGGCACCGATGCCGACAATCAGGACGGCCACCAACGCCTGCATCAGCGCCGAGACGAAGGACAGCACGATGCCGCGGCGAGCGGTCTCCTCATTGGCCACCAGATAGGACGAGATCACCGCCTTGCCGTGGCCGGGGCCGGCGGCGTGGAAGATGCCGTAGACGAACGAGATCACCAGCAGGGTCCACACCGCAGAGCCGTCGTTCTTGGCGGCGCGGATGGTCGACGACATCTCGCGGTAGAATTTGGACTGCTGCGTCAGCAGCCAGCCGACAATGCCACCGACCTGCGTGTCAGGCGCGGCACGCGGCGCGCCGAAGGGATTTTGCGCCAGCGCGTCGTGCAGCGAGGCGTCGGCGAGGACGGCAAGTGCAAGCACGGCTGCACATGACATGACCATAACCCAGGGCCGGGCATAACGGGGTGAGAGGCGGGGCGACAAATCGGCCATCATGGGCAGTTCACCGTGATTTTGTTGGCGAACATCGCGCCGAAGTTGGCATTGGCGCCGCCATCCATGAAATTGTCCTCGCCGATCTTCTGCGCCGTGGCGGCGCCGTCGCTGGGACGCTCGATCGCCGTGGTGCGGCTGGCCGGGGCGCCGACCAGCCGGATCGGGTCCTTCTTCTGCAGCCCGAAATCGACGAAGAACGTCGGATCGAACACTTCGAGCGCCAGTTGTTTGGTCTTGAACGGGGTCTTGAACGGCAGCGTGAAGTGCAGCACCAGCGCCGTGTCCTTGTATTCGAGATAGTAGTCGACCGGGTCGACAAAGCGCTGCTTCTTGCCGTCGGCCTTGGCGAAGGTGAAGAAGGCGAATTCCTTCAGCGACTCCACATTGGTCTGCGCCAGCGGCGCCAGTTCCTCGCGGGTGTAGACGCCCTTGGTCTTGGTCTCGATGCCCTGCAGCGCATAGGTCGAGAACATGTCGTCGAAGGTCCAGGCATGGCGCACGCCGGTGATGCTGCCGTCCGGCGCATAGACCAGTTCGCTCGCTGCGGTGACCCATACATGAGGGTGTGCGGCGGCGGAGCCGATGCTGCCCGCAAGAGCGACAACGAGCATCAGCAGACCGAGCGCGCGCTGAATCCCCCGGCGCACGTTACGCCGCCTCCGGCGTGTCGAGCAGGCCGCGGCGACGCAGCAGCGCGTCGGGCTCGGGTGCCCGGCCGCGGAAGGCGATGTAGGCATCCTCGGGGTCGCGCGAGCCGCCCGAAGCATAGATGTCGTCGAGCAGCCGCTTGGCTACCGCCTTGTCAAAGATGTCGCCGGCCTCTTCGAAGGCGCCGAAGGCGTCGGCGTCCATCACCTCGGACCACATGTAACTGTAGTAACCGGATGCATAGTGATCGCCGGAGAAGATGTGACCGAACTGGGTCGGCCGGTGGCGCAGCGAGATTTCCGCGGGCATGCCGATCTTCTCGAGTTCCTTCCTTTCGAAGGCCGCCACATCGGCCGACGCCGAGGCCGGCTGGGTGTGGAATTCGAGATCGATCAGCGCCGACGATACGAACTCCACCGTGGCAAAGCCCTGGTTGAATTTTCGCGCGGCGATGAAGCGCTTCAAGAGGTCATCCGGCAGCGGCTCGCCGGTCTGGTAGTGGGTGGCGAACTGCCTGAGCACCTGCGGCTGCTCCTGCCAGTGCTCGTAGAGCTGCGACGGCAGCTCGACGAAGTCGGTGAACACCGAGGTGCCAGACAGCGAGGGATAGGTGACGTCGGACATCATGCCGTGCAGGCCATGGCCGAATTCATGGAACAAAGTGCGGGCATCGTCCGGCGACAGCAGCGACGGCGCACCGTCGGCGCCCTTGGAGAAGTTGCAGACGTTGAGGATCAGGGGTGCCACGCTGCCGTCGAGCTTCTGCTGGTCGCGCAGCGAGGTCATCCAGGCGCCCGAGCGCTTCGAGGGGCGGGCAAAATAGTCGCCGTAGAACAGCGCCTTGTGCTGTCCCTTGGCGTCCTTGACCTCCCAGACCCGGACGTCGGGATGCCAGACTGGAACGTCCTTGCGCTCCTCGAAGGTCACGCCGAACAGCTTTGTCGCGGTGTCGAAGGCCGCCAGAATCATGTTGTCGAGCGCGAGATACGGCTTGATGGCGGCATCGTCGAAATTGGCGCGGCGCTGCCGCAGCTTCTCGGCGTAGTAGCGCCAGTCCCAGGCGGCGAGCATGAAGTTGCCGCCCTCCTCCGCCACCAGCTCCTGCAGCGCATCGCGGTCGGCCAGCGCCCGGGCGCGCGCCGGCTTCCACACCCGCTCCAGTAGCCCGCGCACCGCTTCCGGCGTCTTGGCCATGGAGTCCTCGAGCCGATAGGCGGCGAAGGTCGGGAAGCCCAGGAGCTTTGCGGTCTCCTCGCGCAGCTTGAGTATCTCGACGATGGTTTCGTTGTTGTCGTTGGCGTTGCCGTTGTTGCCGCGCTCGATGAAGGCCTTGTAGGCGCGCTCGCGCAGGTCGCGCCGCGTCGAGCTCTTCAGGAACGGCTCCATAGAGGAGCGCGAGGTGGTGATGATCGCCTTGCCCTTCAGGCCACGGTCCTCGGCCGCAGCCTTCGCAGCAGCGACGAAGGTCTCGGGCAGGCCGTCGAGATCGCCCTCGCCGATCTCCATGAACCAGTCCTGCTCGTCGCCTAGCAGATGGTGGCTGAACGAGGTGCCGAGATGCGCGAGCCGCTCGTTGATCTCGGCCATCCGCGCCTTGGCGGCGTCATTGAGGCCGGCACCGGCGCGGTGGAAGCGGGTGTAGGTGCGCTCCAGCAGCCGGGTCTGCTCCGGCGTCAGGCCGAGTGTCGCGCGATCGTCATGCAGCTTGGCGATGCGACCAAACAGCACGGCGTTCATCATGATCGGGTTCCAGTGCCGCGCCATCCGCAGCGACACGTCCTTGTCGATCTCCAGCAGCGCCGGGTTGGAATTGGCCGAGACGAGATCGTAGAACACCGCTGCAACCCGGTTCAGCAGCTTGCCGGACCGCTCCAGCGCGGTGATTGTATTGGCGAAGTCGGGGGCCGCGGGATCGTTGACGATGGCGGCGATCTCGGCCGAATGGTCGAAGAAGGCCTGTTCGAAGGCCGGCATGAAGTGCTCAGGCAGAATCTCGGCGAACGGCGGCGTCTCGAAGGGCGTCGTCCAGGCCTTGAGAAGCGGGTTGTCGAGCGCGGGCGAGGTGACCACCGTATCCAAGCTATCTGACATCATAAATCCTGATTTGCCGGCTATTTGAGGAGCGATCTATACCACGCGATGGGGCTTTTTTACGCCCTTTAGCGCTTGCCGCAGCGGGCTTTTTCAGAGAGATTGCCGGCCGAAACAGGACTTCGAGCCATGACCACTTCCACCGCCCCCCGCCGCATCTACTGGCCCAGCGTCGTCACCGTGATCTCCGCCGCGATTCTGATCGGCGCCGAGGTGTTCGGCGCGGCGTTCGCCGGCGGCTGGGCGCTGTCGATCTTGTTCGGGCTCGACACCATGGGCGAGCACATCCTGCAGGTGATCCTGTTCCTCGCCGGCGTCGCCATCATGGTGGGCTTCATCCGCAACGCGCAGCGCATCGAGCCGTTCACCCGCCGCGGCTGACGTAACGCTGTCGTCGCCCGGCTTGACCAGGCGACCGAGGAATCGCTGGCCTTGCGCTTCATCGCCGATGCCTGCGTTTACTGGCCCCCGCCTGCGCGGGGATGACAACTGAGTGCGTTACGCGCTCCGCCAACTCACTCACACTTCCTTCACGAAGCTTAACGCCCGTTCATCTTCGGTAGTTGAAGCACGCATCGCGCGACGCATCGCCACGCACGCGGGAAAAATTTTTCCCGCGACCAAAAAAATTGTTGCGCCCCCGAGTCAAAGGACCTATTTGCACTCTTGCCCAATTTCGCACGTGCCTGTGGTCGTGTGTCAGTCGGTAGGTATCCGGACAAGAGGCCGGACAGCCGCCAAGGGACAAGGAAGCCGAGGGTCGCCCGCTGATTTTTGCGGGAGGCCAGCATCTCTCTCCAGGGATGCCGTTGAAGGCGACTTTGATCCTTGCAACCGTGACTGGCAGCCGGAGGCGAACCGGCGCACCTCGTTCTCAACGGGGGACGCGACTTAAAGCAACGACGGATCGGGCTTTTTTGGTCTCTGCTGGCTTTCCATCAGCCAGCGCGAATACCGAAGAGGCTTGTCCTTCATTGCCAGGTGTGCGGGCGGGATCACTCCCAACCAATCCACGGCAGCACTTACGGTCTGAGCTTTTGGCTTTGCCGCGCCTCCATCGCGCGTCTGGGTCCGGAAGCGCTGAACCGTCATCATTTTTTGAACGTGACCCCTTTGCCGGGCCGTTTGGGAGAGTGCTATGACTGAACGTATTCAGGAATTCCTCCGCGCCCGCCGCAACGAAGGTCAGGACCTCGAGCCGTGTCTCGTGGTCGACCTCGAAGTCGTGCGCGACAATTTCCAGAGCTTTGCCAAGGCGCTGCCGGACTCCCGCGTGTTCTATGCGGTGAAGGCCAACCCGGCGCCGGAAGTGCTGTCGCTGCTTGCGTCCATGGGGTCGTGCTTCGACTGCGCCTCAGTGCAGGAGATCCAGATGGCGTTCGACGCCGGTGCCACGCCCGACCGCATCTCGTTCGGCAACACCATCAAGAAGGAACGCGACATCGCCCGTGCGCATGCGCTCGGCATTGGCATGTTCTCGGTCGACTGCAGCGCAGAGGTGGAGAAGATCGCCCGTGCCGCCCCCGGCGCACGCGTGTTCTGCCGCATCCTCTATGACTGCGCCGGCGCCGAATGGCCGCTGTCGCGCAAGTTCGGCTGCGATCCGGAGATGGCTGTCGACGTGCTTGAGCTCGCCAAGCGCCTTGGCCTGGAGCCCTACGGCATTTCGTTCCATGTCGGCTCGCAGCAGCGCAAGGTGAAGGCGTGGGACCGCGCTTTGGCGATGGCCTCGTCGGTGTTCCGCGACTGCGCGGAGCGTGGAATCAACCTGTCCATGGTCAACATGGGCGGCGGATTCCCGACCAAGTACCTCAAGGAAGTCCCCGCGGTCGTGCAGTACGGCCGTTCGATCTTCCGTGCGCTGCGCAAGCATTTCGGCAACGCGATCCCGGAGACCATCATCGAGCCGGGTCGCGGCATGGTGGGCAATGCCGGCATCATCGAGACCGAAGTCGTTCTGATCTCCAAGAAGAGCGACGAGGACGATGTGCGCTGGGTGTACCTGGATATCGGCAAGTTCGGCGGTCTCGCTGAGACCATGGACGAGTCGATCCGCTACGCCATCAAATCGCGCCACGACGGCGCCGAGATGACGCCCTGCGTGCTGGCCGGCCCGACCTGTGATTCGGCCGACGTGATGTACGAGAAGCTGCCGTATCCGCTGCCCGTAACCCTCGAGATCGGCGACAAGCTGCTGATCGAAGGCACCGGGGCGTACACGTCGACCTACTCCTCGGTGGCGTTCAACGGCTTCCCGCCGCTGCGCACCTTCCACATCTGAGCTTCGCTCGGACCTGAGTAAGCGGGGAGCCGGTCGTCCGGCTCCCATCCCGTCACCTTCCATTCCGGATGACAACACTCCGCCCCGGCGGAGTGGGGACCGACATGCCATGACCGATCTGCACGAGACCGCCACCGACACCCCTGTTGCCCTGCCCATCGCAGCCCGTCCGTACGAGATCCGTGCGGAAGTGGGCTCCGACGTCGCCGCCCGTGAATCTCTGCTGGATGTGTGCTTTGGCGCTGCGCGCCATGCCCGCACCTGCCAGCGACTGCGTGACGGACGACTGCCCGCCGAAGGCCTCGCCTTCTCGGTGGTGGCGCAAGGCCGGCTGGTCGGCACGATCCGGCTTTGGCATGTCGACGCCGGGGGCCGAGCCGCACTGATGCTCGGCCCCCTGGCGGTCGATCCCATCGTGCGCGAACTCGGCATTGGCGCCGCGCTGATGCAGCACGCCATTGCCGCGGCGCGGGCGCTCGGCCACAGCGCGGTCGTGTTACTCGGCGACGCGCCCTATTACAGCCGGTTCGGCTTCTCGCGCGACGGGATGGCGGAGCTGGCGCTGCCGGGGCCGTTCGAGCGCGTTCGCCTGCTTGGCCTGCCATTGAAGCCCGGTGCGCTGGACGGCGCCCGGGGGATCATCTTAGGGAGCGGTAAGTGGGTCCGCCGCACATCGACCCGCCGCCCGGAACTGGCCCACGCGGCTTGATTTGAACGCCAATAGACGGCATTTCCGCGCCTGTTCGCTTCCGAGGGACCCGCCATGACCCGCCGCCTGATTTCCACCGGATCGCCGTTCGAGAAGATCGCCGGCTACAGCCGCGCCGTGGTCGACGGCGATTTCGTCTTCGTGTCCGGCACCACCGGCTACGATTACACCACCATGACCATGCCGGCCGACGTCACGGTCCAGACACAGAACTGCTTCAAGACCATCGGTGCCGCGCTCACGGAGGCCGGCTTCGCCATGGCCGATATCGTGCGCGCGACCTATTACATCACCGATGCCGGCGATGCCGATGCGGTATTCGCGGTCACCGGCGCCCATCTCGGCGAGATCCGCCCGGCGGCCACCCTGCTGGTGGTCGCGGGCCTCTACAAACCGGAGATGAAGGTCGAAATCGAGGTGACGGCGAAACGTCGCAGCCGATTGCCAACGGCCGGTCGATCGGGCCGCACGCCCGTCAGCGCACTGTCAGCGGTTGACTTTCGCCACAGGACCCATAGGTTTCGACCATCATGACGAACCTGCCCCGCAACCGCCTACTGCTCCGCGCCGGTCACCTTCAAGCAGGAATGTGACCCGGACGCACGCGCGCGTGCCATCCGGGCTTGTTCGATTTCAACGTCGTCATCAACTTGAAATGCTCGTCGCGTTGCGCGCCGGGCCTCACTTGGCTGTGAAACCCATGATCCATTCCCTTCGCAAAGAACTGCCGTGCATCACGCTCCGCCGCAGCGACCGTGAGCGCCTTAACGTGCTCGCCGTGGCCGCGACTGACAAGTATCCGGTGACGGCCGAGTTTCTGGCCCGCGAGATCGAGCGCGCGACCATTGTGCCGGATACCGATCCCTTGCCCGGCATCGTCGGCATGGAGTCCGACGTCACGTTCCGCGACGACAATAGCGGGCAGGCAAAGCACGTCACACTGGTCTACCCGACCTCCGCCGATGTGGCAGCCGGACGGATTTCGGTATTGACCCCCGTCGGAGCCGCGCTTATCGGCCTTTCCGCGGGGCAATCGATGCCATTCGAGACGCCTTCGGGGGAACCGCGTTCGCTGACCGTTCTCGAGGTCGGCGAACGGCACTGAACGGCGTTCACGGCCGGCATGGATATTCGATCACGCGATTTCATTCCGACGTCACATCCCCACTGTCCTTTCTCAACCACGCGCGAAGCAGCGCATTCATCTTGATCCCGTCTGGAGCCCGAAGCTGATGTCCCCCTCCCCCGCCGCACCGATCTACGCGAAAATCACCGGCCCCATCGTCATGGTCGGCTTCGGCTCGATCGGCAAAGGCACGCTGCCGCTGATCGAGCGCCATCTCGACTACGACAAGTCGCGCGTTACCGTGCTCGATCCCAAGGACGAGGGCCGCAAGGCGCATTGCGAGAAGCAGAATGTGCGCTTCATCCAGCAGGGGGTCACCAAGGAGAATTATCGCGAGCTGTTGACGCCGCTGCTCACCGAAGGTGGGGGCCAGGGCTTCTGCGTCAACCTGTCGGTCGACACCGGGTCGAAAGACATCATGGAGCTGTGCAACGAACTCGGCGCGCTCTACATCGACACCGTCAACGAGCCATGGCTCGGCTTCTATTTCGACGCCTCGAAGGGCCCCGAAGCGCGCTCCAACTACGCGCTGCGCGAGGCCACGCTGGCCGCCAAGAAAGCGCGTCCCGCAGGCTCGACAACGGCCGTCTCCTGCTGCGGCGCCAATCCCGGGATGGTCTCGTTCTTCGTCAAGCAGGCGCTGCTCAATCTCGCCGCCGACCTGCAGCTTAATGCCCACGAGCCGAAGACCAAGGCCGAATGGGCGGACCTGATGCGCCAGGCCGGCGTCAAGGGCATCCACATCGCCGAGCGCGACACCCAGCGCGCCAAAACTCCGAAGCAGCGCGATGTCTTCGTCAACACCTGGTCGGTCGAAGGCTTCCTGTCGGAAGGCGTGCAGCCGTCCGAACTCGGCTGGGGCACCCATGAAAAATGGATGCCGGAGAACGCCCACACCCACGAGTCCGGCTGCGGCGCGGCGATCTACCTGATGCAGCCCGGCGCAAACACCCGCGTGCGCTCGTGGTGCCCGACCCCCGGCGCACAATACGGCTTCCTGGTGACGCACAACGAATCGATCTCGATCGCCGACTACTTCACGGTGCGCGACGCATCGGGCACGGCGGTCTACCGGCCGACCTGCCACTACGCCTATCATCCCGCCGACGACGCGGTGCTGTCGCTGCATGAGATGTTCGGCCGCGCCGCCAAGATGCAGGAGAAGCACCACATCCTCGACGAGAACGAGATCGTCGACGGCATCGATGAACTCGGCGTGCTGCTCTACGGCCACGGCAAGAACGCCTACTGGTTCGGCTCGCAGCTCTCCATCGAGGAGACCCGCGCACTGGCACCCTATCAGAACGCCACCGGCCTGCAGGTGACCTCGGCCGTGCTCGGCGGCATGGTCTGGGCGCTCGAGCATCCGAACGAGGGCATCGTCGAGGCCGACGAGATCGATTTCCATCGCCTGCTGGAGATCCAGGGCCCCTATCTCGGCCCGGTGAAGGGCTACTACACCGACTGGACGCCGCTGACGGATCGTCCCGGACTGTTCCCGGAAGACATCGACACGTCGGATCCCTGGCAGTTCAAGAACGTCCTGGTGCGCTGAGACTCTCCAAAAGTTCACATCGCGACAGTTCACCCGCGCAGTTATCCGCGCGGGTGAACGGGATGGTCGAGCGATGAAAATGATGAAGACCGCGGCGCCCTGACCCGAAGCTGCTGGAGCCATCGCAGATGCCGCATGTTCCTGCCCCGGTCCACGAGTGGCTCGTCCTAGCGGAACGCCACAAGAGCGAACTCAAGTTTCGATGGCGCCAGCCCCTGGATACTCGGGGTGATCGGCTTGCTCCGACAGCTTTAGCGAGTGGGCACCCCAGCGATTGATCGCGGCAAAGAATTCCGCCGGCTCAAATGGCTTGGATAGATAGTCATTCATGCCGGCGGCGAGATAGCCTTCGCGTTGCCCGACAAGTGCGTTGGCCGTGAGAGCGATGATCGGGACCAGTCGCTCGGGCCCGGGCAAGCCGCGGATCAGCCTGGCGGCTGTGACGCCATCCATCTCCGGCATCTGGACGTCCATCAAGACCAAGTCGTAGGAGATGCCCTGAACAGCATTGACCGCCTCCTTGCCGTTGCTGACCAGATCCGACCGATGCCCCCGCCTGGACAACAATTTTGATATCAACGCCTGGATCATCGGACTGTCCTCCGCCACCAGAATGCTGAGAGGCCGACCGATTTTCTCGGCAATCGGCTGCAACGAAGGCGCCGAGACGGTTGACCCCTTTGCGCGCCCGCACTGCACCGTAAACCAGAACCTGCTGCCATTACCGGGAACGCTGTCGACGCCGATCGTGCCTCCCATCATCAGACACAACTGTTTGCAAATGGCGAGGCCAAGGCCAGTGCCGCCGTATTTGCGAGACACCGAGGAGTCCGCCTGCGTGAAAGGGGTGAACAGGATTTCCTGAACCGCCCTCGATATACCTATACCGCTATCGCTCACATTGATGCGGAGTTCGACAACATCGTCGGCCAAAGAGCGATGCGACGCGATGATGTGGACCGCACCCCGCTCGGTGAATTTGATCGCATTGCTGGTCAAGTTCAGCAGGATCTGACGAATCCGGGAGGGATCGCCATTCAAGTACGCCGGCAGATCACCGTCCCTGGATGTCCTAAGCTGGAGACCCTTGGCGTGCGCCTTGGGGCCGAGCAACGATGTCACGCCGTTCACCAAGTCTTCGAGACTGAAGTCGATCGACTCCATCGCAAGCTTGCCGGCCTCCAGTTTGGAGAAGTCCAGAATGTCGTTGACGATGACGAGCAGTTCGTCAGCCGATTCGCGCACGATCGTGGCAAGACTCCGTTGCTCTTCGCTAAGCTCAGTGTCCGCCAACAGTCCGATGGTGCCCGTCATTCCGGTCATCAGCGTGCGGAGTTCATGGCTCATCATTGCCAGAAATTCGGACTTGGCTCGGTTGCCGGGGGCGCATGATGCGTTCCTCGGCAGGCACCGTAGTCCATTTCCGTCTTGCGGCGCAAATCTCGCAGTCAAGGTGACGCGGCGAACATAGCCACTCAACGTTGACCGGGGATGCTGACGTTCGATAGACGTCATCCGGCCTTTCGCCCAACAAGCGCACGACGGCGACAGGGACCGTACCATGTCCGATTCCGCCCTCATCACGCGACCGCCCCCCAGGGGCCCGCCGTGCGATCGATCTCCGGCAAGGCGCTGTTCGCGATCCTCATAGGCCTGAACGTCGCGACCTGCGCCTAGTTCGCCGATCTTGGCATACAGCGATTTGACATCGACTAAGGGCGCGAGCGCTGTGCCTCGCCCCCCGAAGACCCGAGAAGCGGCGCCCTCGAGTCGGGCCTTACAGGTCGTGATCTGTTTGGGGCGAACATCGAAAGGCTGGGCCAGCTACCCTGGTCATGCGATCTCCCTTGATGGCAGCAAGCGCCACCTTCGCGTTGAAAGCCGGTGAATAGTTCCCGCCCCGTCGTCTGTTCATGGTCGCCCCTTCACAGCGATTATCGCCGCTGTCAGGCGGGACTTCCACTTATCGTCCTGTGCAGGTTTTCGGGACCGGCTTTGACGGAGTTGGCATTTGTCTTGCTGGTATGACGGCGTAGCATTCTCGTGCATGTCGCCGTGTCGGAGTTGCGTCAGCATTTTGCGCAAACCCGACAAGGATCATAAGGCCAAACAACAGAGTGTCCCATGCCGGATATGGCGGAACTGAAGAAGAGAAAATTGCCGCTCAATCTGGCGATTGTCCATGTGGACCCGGACGCCTTCATCGCGAACTACCTGGGCTGGTTAGAAATCACGTCGTTCATCACCGCACACCAGGCTGGCGAAGCTACGATCCCCGCGGACGGAGAAACTCCAAAGCTGTCGCCGGAGCAATTACGCGAAGGCGGCGTTCATGATGTCGGCAACGACGCGATGTTCGCCTTCTGCATGACTGCAGCGATGAAGCAAGACAAAGCGGCGGTCGACAAGGTCGAGGCCGCCCTGATCGAAAGCATGGGAAAGGAATTCCCAGGCTCGTTCGGCCTCTGGCATTTCAGAGCGCAGATCGACGCGCCGGTCACGCTCGACGACTTCGTCGGCCAGGCCGGCAAGAAAATGCTGCTGGGCGGCATTTCACCGCCGCCGATGCGCGCGAAGGAAAACTGGAACAGCGGATTGCGCTTTTTCGAGAAGGCGCGCAAATCCAATTTCGTTCACGAGATCATGTATCCTCTCGCAAACTGGACCCGGGCGTGCTGGACCGAGACCCTGGAGAAAGGCGTCGCCTTCCTGCAGCACATCGAGGACAGTATTCCGGTGCTGCGCGCGGCTCTCGATGACCCCCGCAACGACCAGCCCTTCATTGCCAACACGCTGCTGAACCTGGCTCCTGCGGTGGATATGGAATTGACCGAGGAATACCAGGGAGTCCTGCGATCGCTGGCGCGGCGGGGTTAACGTTCTGCACCATTCGCCTGCAGCACTTCCGGTGCAATCAACGATCTGTCAATGATGGGCCTATCCGCACCTGAACATCGCGCGGCCGCGCCAGATAGGGTGACGACGTGACCACCACATCGGCGCCGACCTGCGCATAGGCAGCAACGTTTCCGGCATGGATGCCACCGGCGGCGGCAATGATCGGCCGTGGTCGCGCGGTCGATGCCACCCTTGCGACAAGGTCGACAATTTCGGTCGGCGTGAACTTCTCGGCTTGAATGACGTCAAAACCGGCGGAAGCCGCTACGATGGCGGTTTCCATCGTATTCACTTCGATCACCAACTTCTTCTCCGGCGCGGCGCGGCGCAGTCGTGCGACCGTTTCCTCGAGAAGTTCGTCGCCGAGGAACGTGCGGTGTTCCGGGAACACCAGCACCGTCTCCGATAGTCCGAGGCGGTGCATCATCGCACCTCCGGCTCTTACAGCGGCAACTGCGAAGCGCTTCGTACCTGGCGTATTCTTTCGCGTGCAGGCGACGGAAATATCGGGTGCAACGGCGGTGGCCGTTGCGACGATGGCGCGGGCGTCGGTTGCCACGCCGGACCAGATCTCGATCAGTGTCTGCGCGACCTTCCGGCTGCGCAACAAGCCCGCTGCCGGACCATGCGCGGTGAGTATCGGCGCCCCCGGCTCAAGGATGCAGCCGGAGGATGCGAATAGCTCGACTCCACAGCCGGCGATCTCGATGATCGCAGCTGCATCTTCCACCAGTGCCAGCACCATCGGGTCGCGCGCGGTAAATTGCATCATACCGACGGCGGCGCCGATACCCAACGCGTCGGTCGTCAGGTCGCCGTAAGGAATATCGTCGGCGATGAGCCGCTCGAGTTCGGCATGCGATGCGGCGGGCATCGGCGAGCCGATCGCCCCGCGCCGTTGAGCCGTCGCAACCGCTGGAACGAAGGATTTGCCTTGATGCATGGGGTCCTTCAGATGTTGTTCGGGTGTCATGTCGGGTCAACGACATGAATGTCGAGACTGCGACTATGACGCGCGCATTGGATCGGGATTTCGGCGCCAACGGCCCGTTACCCTCGCATCTAAGCAAGTCGTAGACCAATAGACGGCGGCATGCGGCTTGCTGGGATGACGGCATAGAACGGATCCCAAGGGCCATCAGAGCCGAAGCAGGAATTCAGATGAGATTTGCCAAATCAATTCGACATGTCACCTTTCTCGCCACTTGGGTTCTCACCGCCACCAACCTTCCGGCGGCCGAGACCAATGTGGCGGTCGCTGCCAATTTCACCGAACCCGCCAAGGAAATCGCAGCTGCCTTCAAGGCGAAATCCGGCCATGTGGTTGTGCTGAGCTTCGGTTCCAGCGGGCAGTTCTATGCCCAGATCACCCAAGGCGCGCCATTCCAGGTGCTGCTCGCCGCCGACGACGCCCGACCGAAGAGGCTCGCGGAGGATGGACTTGCTGTTCCCGCCAGCCGCTTCACTTACGCCATCGGCAAGCTGGTGCTGTGGAGCAAGATACCCGGCCTGGTGACCGGCGAGGAAACCCTCAGGGCTTCGAGCTTTGCGAAGCTGTCAATCTGCAATCCCGTTGCCGCCCCCTACGGTGCGGCCGCGGTTGAGGCAATGAAAGCCCTGAAGATCTACGACAGACTGCAATCGAAACTGGTCGAGGGCGCCACCATCACGCAAGCCTACCAGTTCATCGAGACCGGCAATGCCGAGCTTGGCTTCGTTGCGCTGTCTCAACTGGCGGGTCCGGCGACCGGCTCGCGCTGGCTGGTGCCCCAGGAACTCTATTCGCCGATCCGGCAGGATGCCGTGTTGCTGAAGGACGGCGCCGCCAACGAGGCCGCAACCGGGTTCATGACCTTCCTGAAGGGGCCGGAAGCCCGCGCCATCATCGAAAAGTACGGCTACGTCCTCGCCGGACAGAGCTGAACGGCATGGCTGGGCTGCCGGCTGTTCGTCCTGCAAGACTCCAAGAAGACAGGCTCACCGGACATCGGCACGGCACTTGTTGAAACACCCCCGGAAATTTAGTCGGACCACCCATGCGAGAACCCGCCATGACGCCAGACTTCCACGACATCAACCCCAACCATCTGGCTGCCATCGTTTATCGCCCCGACGACGACGTCGATGCGCTGCTCGCCGACTTCGCGACCGCTTTGCTGCGCGACGGCCAGCACATCGGCGGCATCGTGCAGCGGAACCTGAAGGATGAGCTCGGCCGCCCAAACGGCATGCACGTCATCGACCTGACGACCGGACGGCAGATCTCGATCTGTCAGCCGCTCGGCACCGGCGCCACCGCCTGCAAGCTCGATCCCGCCGGGCTGGCCGAAGCCTCGATCGCGGTATCACGTGCTGTCGTCGAAGACGCAGAACTCATCATCGTCAACAAATTCTCCAAGCAGGAGGTCGCCGGGCATGGCCTGCGCAGCGAAATCGCCGAGGCGATCATGGCCGGCTGTCCGGTTTTGATCGCCGTACCCGAAAAATGTCTGGATGCCTGGCGCGATTTCACCGGCGATCACGGCACCACATTGCTGTGCGCAATCAATGTCGTCGAGGAGTGGTGGCGAGACGTTTCGTGTCAACGAGCAGGCGCGCGCGCCGCCATGAAGGCGGGCGCGCCCCCCGGTGCTACTTTCCGATCATAACATCGGACGACTTGATGACGGCAGAAACGCTGTCACCAACCTTCAGCGCGAGTTCATCGACCGCCTCGTTGGTAATCGATGAGGTCACCATCAGCCCCGAGGCGAGCTCGATCTTGACATGCGCCGTGGTCGATCCCTTGGTCACTGCTACAATTTTGCCGGGCAGAATATTACGAGCGCTAAGCTTCATGAATTCTATTCCTTCGATATCGAGTAAGCAGATTTCTTTCCGCAGCATTGACGCTACTGCAATCTTCC
The DNA here is from genome assembly GCF_052658035.1 of Rhodopseudomonas sp. RCAM05734. NCBI lineage: Bacteria > Pseudomonadati > Pseudomonadota > Alphaproteobacteria > Hyphomicrobiales > Nitrobacteraceae > Rhodopseudomonas > Rhodopseudomonas sp. RCAM05734. Next base: position 302,526 of record NZ_CP199742.1, read on the forward strand.
CGATGCGTCATTCGGTTTCGCAGCAGCGCCGTACTTGCGACACGTCGGGCGACAGCGGTTATGGCATATCGATTGCTTATGCCTTCACATGGCGTTCGCCACAGGCAATCCCCACGGAGTTACGACATGCTCGGAATCGGAGACAAGCTGCCGTCGTTCAATATTGTCGGTGTCAAACCTGGCTTCCACGTGCAGGAGGAAAAGGGACAGAGCGCCTTCGAAACGCTCACGGAAACGAGCTTCCCCGGGAAATGGAAGATCATCTTCTTCTATCCGAAGGATTTCACCTTTGTGTGCCCGACGGAAATCGCTGAGTTTGCACGAATGTCCGGGGATTTCGCGGATCGGGACGCAGTCGTTCTCGGAGGATCGACCGATAACGAGTTCGTCAAGCTGGCCTGGCGCCGCGACCACAAAGATCTGCATCATCTGCCAATCTGGCAATTCGCTGATACCAGGGGCTCGCTGGTCGACGGCCTCGGCGTTCGCTCCCCCGATGGCGTTGCCTATCGCTACACCTTCATCGTGGATCCCGACAACGTGATCCAGCATGTCTACGCAACCAACCTCAACGTCGGCCGCAACCCGAAGGATACGCTACGCGTGCTCGATGCGCTGCAGACCGATGAATTGTGCGCCTGCAATCGTGAAACGGGCGGCGAAACCCTCAAGGTGGCGTGAGGCACATGTCGATCGATGATTTGAAGGATCGCATTCCGGATTTTGCCAAGGACGTCAGGCTCAACCTGTCCTCCATGGCCGCCGATGAATCACTCAGCGCTCAGGCCAAGTACGGCCTGTTCGTCGCTTGCGCCATCGCAACACGCAATCCGACGGTGATGGCGTCGATGGAAGCGGCGGCATCCGTCCATCTTTCACCGACAGCGATGACGGCGGCCAGGTCGGCCGCCCCCATCATGGCGATGAACAATATCTACTATCGTTTCGTGCACCTTGCCTCAAACAAGGAATACGCCACGATGCCGGCGCGGCTGCGCATGAATGTGATTGGCAATCCGGGCGTCGACAAGACCGATTTTGAACTATGGTCGCTGGCAGTATCGGCGATCAACGGCTGCGGCGCTTGTATCGATGCGCACGAGAAAGTACTTTTGGTCGCCGGCGTCACATCCACCGCGATCCAGACTGCGGTGCGATTTGCCGCGATCATCCAGTCAGTCGCGGTGTCGATCGAAGTCGGCGGACTCGAACTGGCTGCAGCGGCAGAGCAATCCTTACCCGCGCGGCACTGAGTTTGTTAAATATCCCGCGACGACTTCCGTCGCGGGATATTTTCATTCGACTTCCGAAATGTCGTGCGGCAGGCGGAAATCAAGCGGACTCGCTGCCGTTCCACCGACGAATGCGCCGAACCTACCCGAACTTGAACAGAACACCGTAACCGCCGCGCGGATAGCTCCACTCGATATCGCCACCGGGCTCACCGATGACCCGACAGGTACCACATTCGACACAGCCATCGACCGTGACTTCGACCTGGCCGCTGTCGCTGAGTTCGTAACAGCGGGCCGGACATACCTTCAGCAAGGTCAGCAGCGCCGGCGATGGTGTCGTATGCGGGCGCACCTTGATGTGCGCACGGCCGGCATCGACCAGGTAGCGGTTATAGAACAGCTTGTCCTCAACGCGGACGGCGGGCACTGTCGTCATGTTTCGATCTCCATGGTGAGGGTCGATCAGAGTCTTTCTCGGTCAGTCATCGCCAGGCTCGGGCGAACCGGAACGCATCCCCGAAGAGCCCGGTCCATGAGCGTGCCTTGACGAAGGAACGTATGGTGCTCTTTTCCTTTTCCACCTTTGGCGTGCCATCGACGCGCACGAAATTCTGCATCGCTTTTGACACCAGTTGCGGATAGGTGAGAAAGAAATTCCGCGACTGGATATGCATCAGCGCCGGCATATCCTTGTATTTCTTGAGATCCTTGATGACGAACGAAGCGTCCAGCATTGTCTTGTACAGCGCCAGATTCTTCGCTGTCATCGGATCCTTGCGCGACTTGATCTGGAAGATCGCTTCGGCGGCGATGCGGCCGGAGGTCATCGCGAGGTTCGAGCCCTCTCGGTGGATGGCGTTGTTAAGCTGCGCAGCATCGCCAACCACGACCCAGCCTTCGCCGTAGAGTTGCGGGATCGCGTTGTAGCCGCCTTCCGGGATGAGGTGCGCCGAATACTCCTTGACTTCCGATCCCTCGATCAGCGGCGCCACCGACGGGTGCTGCTTGAAGCGCTCAAGCAGGCCGTAGGGAGTCTCCCCGGTCTTCTGGAAGTCGGCGACGAGGCATCCGATGCCAAGCGACACGCATTCCTTGTTGGCATAGATGAACCCCATGCCCGTCATGCCTTGTGAGATCGTGCCGGCCGCTTCGATGACGGTGCCTTCATCGCCCTTGAGGTTGAACCGCGCCTCAATCGTCTCGCGCGGCAGAAAGTGCATTTCCTTGACTGCCAACGCGACATTGTCGGCCTTCGGCCGCTCACGCAGATGCGCGCGAGTCCCCAGCAACCCATTGACGCCTTCGGCCAGGACCACCACGTCGGCATGGACCTCGCCGTCGTGACGGTCGGTGCGCACGCCGATCACTTTTCCATAGGCGTCCTGAGCCAGTTCGACCACGGTGGTCTCGCACAGCACGACGGCGCCAGCTTCGCGAACCTTGGAGGAAAACCACTTGTCGAACTGGGCACGAATGATGGTGTATCGATTGGGTTTTTCTTCGTTGAAATCGTCGGAGCGATAATGCAGTCCGACATGGGCGCGATCGTCCATCATCCAGAAACGTTGCTCGACCAGATGGCGCTCCAGTGGCGCATCTTCGCGGAAGTCCGGGATCAGCTTCTCCAGCATGTCCGCGTAAAGGATGGCCCCCTGAACGTTCTTCGAGCCCGAATATTCGCCGCGTTCAAGCTGCAGCACCTTCAACCCGCGCTGCGCCAGGGTGAGTGCAGCGGCATTGCCGGCCATGCCGGCGCCGACAACGATCGCATCGAATCTCTCTTCGATCATGGCACGCTCCTCTAGCTTGCGAGTCGGTCGCGGGAATGCGGTGACAGCCGTGCACGGAACGCCTCGGTCAGCGCCGGCAGCAACCGGATGGCGTCGGTGACGATCCCGATATGGGCAAATTCGAAGATCGGCGCGTTCCTGTCGGTGTTGATGGCGACAATCATGTCGGCGCCCTCGACGCCGACGCGATGCTGAATCGCACCCGAGATGCCAGCCGCGATGTACAGCTTGGGCCGGATGGTCTTACCGGTTTGCCCGATCTGCCGGTCCGAGGTCACCCAGCCCTTCTGCACCAGCGGGCGCGAGCAGCCATACTCGGCCCCGAGTACTGCTGCGAGTTGCCGCACGAGCTGGAAGTTCTCCGGCGACCCCAAACCGAGCCCGCCGGCCACCACAACATCGGCGAAGGCCAGGTTCGAGTTGGCCGATTCACGGTCGGGGAGAAAGGACAGAACCTTGGTGACGATGTCCGCCTCGATCAGTCCGAGCGGATGGCTGACGATGCGTCCGACCGGGCGTTCGACCCGGTCCGGCATCTGCATCACGCGCGGCCGCACCGTGGCCATCTGTGGCCGGTAGTTGAGGGTGTAGATGGTGCACATCAGCGATCCGCCGAAGGTCGGCCGTGTCGCGGCGAGCGAGCCATCCGTATCGACATCGAGCGCCGTGCAATCCGCCGTCAGGCCGGTGAGCAGCGTGGTGGCCACCGAACCGGCGAGATCGCGGCCCAGCGTGGTCGCGCCGAGCAGCAGGATCTCGGGCTTGTAGGTGTTGACGACGTCAGTCAGCGCCTTGGTGTAGGACTCGTTGCGGTAGTCGGCCAGCAGATCGTCTGCGACAACGTAAGCGAGATCGGCGCCGTAGCAAAAGGCCTCGGCGGCCGCCTGACGCGTCGCTTCGCCCTCCGGCCCGACGACGACCGCCGCGAGTTCAACCTGGAGCTTGTCGGCAAGTTGCCGGCCAGCGCCCATCAGCTCCCACGACACCGGATGAACCAGGCCACGTTCCTGCTCGATGAACACCCAGACGTGCTTATAGCCCTTGAAATGCTCCGGCAGTTCCTTCTTTGTCGCTGCGCGTCCGGCAGCGGCAGGGGCTGGAGCTTTGATCGGTTCGCTCATCGTCGTTCCCTTCAATATCCGCGTGCCAGCGTGATAAGGTCCGCTTCGAGTTTCGGCTGCCGCTTGAAGATGCCCTCAATCAGTGCCTCAGCCGGCGGCTTGTCACCGATGTCGATCATGATCGCTTTCTCGGCGCGGGGTGCCGGTGCGAAGACCTTCTTGACGATGGTCGGCGAGCCCCTCAGGCCACATTTTGAGATATCCTCGACGCCGGCGTCCTGCGCACTCCATTTCACGATGGTGGAGCGAGCAGCGCGCAAGGCGTCGATCATGGCGCCGCGGCGGATTTCATTGGTCGCTTCCAGCATGGTGATGAGGCATGGCAGCTTGGTGCGCAGCGGCTGCACACCGCCTTCCGAGCGCCGCTCCACCTCAATGGTACGCCCCGCAAGATCGAGCGCACCGATCTTGGCCACATAGGTGAGCTGCAGCAGATCCAGCCGCTTCGCGATACCGGGACCAACCTGCGCGGTATCGCCATCGATGGTCTGCTTCCCAGTAAAAATGATGTCCGGTGCGCCATAGATCTCGCCGATCTTGCGGATAGCAGTAGCGAGCGCATAGGTGGTCGCCAGCGTGTCGGCACCGGCAAAGAAGCGGTCGGTCAGCAGGACCGCACGATCGGCGCCGAAGGTCAGCGCCTTGCGCAGGCTGTCTTCGGCCGACGGCGGCCCCATCGTCAGTACGGTCACTTCACCGCCAAACTTGCCGCGCAGCGCAAGGGCGGCCTCGAGCGCGAACAAGTCGTAGGGGTTGATGATCGTCGGTACGCCCTGGCGCATGATTGTGTTGGTGACCGGATGAACGCGGATCTGCGCCGAATCCGGAACTTGTTTGATGCAGACGACGATATGCATGCGATGACTCCGCGTCAGCTCGATGGCCTCAACAGAACAGGTTAGCAAGTGTCATACCAGCCGCCGCAGCGGCCGAAAATCGATGCTCACACAACGAATTGAACGAGAGCCGACATTCTTCGACGCGCATCGGCGCATGCTGAAACGAAACAATTGCGACACGCGTCGGGAAAGCGACAGCAGAGCGACGACGTACAATCGACGCGTCAACACGCCGCCAGGTCGCGCGCATGCATTGCACGTCTCCCCGCAGTCAGCAGGACGCGCCAAGCAAATGGAGTCTACGACCGTCGGCCTATTTCAGCGTCGTAAGCGAAACGAAATTCTGTGGCTTCGGAGGTGCAACAGCGTCTTTCAAGACCTTGAACACCCGCTGGTCGAGCGGCGACGACGCCAGGAAGTCCGCATAGGCCTGTTCGAGAACCGCCTTGCATCGTTGCGTGACATCGGCATCGGACATGCCTGCAAAATCTTCGCTGACGAGATATTGCCCCATCCGACGAAGAATATGCAGTCTCACCACATTGAGGTGCTTGGGGTCGTAATCAACGCCGAGCAACGCAAAAAAATCCTCCGCCGAGGATGCCTTGTTCAATTGATCGAGGACGCCCGACAGTTCCGATTGCGAGGTTGAAGAGCCTTTCATGGCGTGTCTCCTTCAGATCGATGAACTACATCCGCGCCGCCCCTGTCGTTGCGGTCCGGCGCGGTCCCTTCACGGACGCGCTTCTGCAGATGCGCGAGCCGCGCTTCGAGAAACTCGACGCGGTCCAGCACGACAGAGATCGCTTCGCTGACTGGATCGGAGATCAGGTGATGGTCGAGGTCGATGTGCCCTACGGCACGCCGGTGGCTCAATTGCGGGCGCACGACACGCGCGGGAATGCCGACGACCGTTACGTCCGGCGGCGTACTCTCTATGACGACAGAATTGGCGCCGACGCGGGTGCCTTGTCCGACAACGATCGGCCCCAGGATTTTCGCGCCAGCGCCCACAACCACGCGATCTTCCAGCGTGGGATGGCGCTTGCCGGGAAACCACGAGGTGCCACCCAGCGTGACGCCATGATAGAGCGTGACGTCATCGCCGATTTCCGCGGTCTCTCCAATGACAACACAGGCGCCATGGTCGATGAAGAACCGGCGGCCGATTTTTGCGCCGGGGTGAATATCGACGTTGGACAGAAAGCGGCCAAGCCAGGATAACAGTCGCGCCGAGAAGCGCCATTGGTTCGCCCACAGGCGGTGGGCCATACGATGCCAAATCAGCGCATGAACGCCCGGATAGGTCAGAAGTGTTTCAAACTCGCTGCGCGCAGCGGGGTCACGCAAGCGAACGCAAGCGACGTCTTCCCTGATGAGGCTCAGTAGCGACGGCTTGGCGGTCGTCGCCTCCGTGCTCGGTCTACTGACCGGAAATTCCATTGCGTCGGTCATGTGAGCCTCAAGCGCAATTGGGCAGGTGCTCGTTGCGGATCTCGCGCCAAATTTGCGCGACGGTCTCGCGGGCCACCGGACCCTTATGAGAAACCGCATATTCGCGGACGCGCGCCAGAATGCCGCGCGTCTGCTCCGGGTCCGCCGGCATGTGAAGATCCGAGAGCAGAGACGTGATTGACGCAAGGCCGGAGTGCTTGCCGATGACGATCCGGTTCGAGCGGCCGAACAACGACGGATCGAGCGACTGGTAGGTGTGCTGATCCTTCAGTAGCCCGTCGACATGGATACCCGATTCGTGGGTGAAGACGTGCTCCCCAACAATCGCCTTGTTGAGCGGAATCACTCTGGCCGCAGCCGTCGCCACGATTGCCGCAACGTTGCCAAGCTGGGACAACACAATGCCCGTCTCGCGCCGGTACAATTGCCGCAGCGCCACGGCAACCTCCTCAAGCGGTGCATTGCCGGCACGTTCGCCGAGCCCGATCACGGTGACGGAGGCATGGGTGGCACCGGCCTTGATTGCTGCAAGGGTGTTGGCCGTCGCCAGACCCAAATCGTCATGACCGTGAAACTCCAATTCGAGTTCGGTGGTCGCGCGTAAGGCTGCCATCAACGCGTAGCTGGCGTCGGGGTCGAGCACGCTCAGCGTATCGGCGACCCGAAACCGACGCGCGCCTGCTGCCTCTGCCTCTGCCACGACCTCGATCAGAAATCCGATATCGGCGCGTGACGAATCCTCACCACCAACAGCAACATCCAAACCCTTGCTACGCGCGTAGCCCACCACGCGTCGGAGCATTTCGAACGCATTGGAACGCTTCCCTCCGAGTTTCGCAGCGATTTGCACGTCGGACACGGGAACAGACAGATTGACCATCGAAGCGCCCGACGCTATTGCCGCGTCAACATCCTCGATACGCATGCGGCACCAGGCAATTGTGGTGAGCGGCAGTCCGGCCTCGACAATCGCGCGGATCGCGGTGATTTCTTCGCGACCCATCGCCGGTGTGCCGGCCTCGATCTCGGGAACACCCGCGCGCGCCAAGGCACGAGCGATTGCGACTTTTTCAACGGTGCTGAATGCCACACCCGGCGCCTGCTCGCCGTCCCGCAGCGTTGTGTCGTTGAGGACAACCCGAGCAGTTCGGCCGATTCCAACGGCTGCGCGATCAGAACGAAGGCCGCTGTGGGCCTTATCGAATTTCTGCGGCTCGCTCATCAATTAGGCCCCCTGATGTAACGGCGTCGCAACACGATCCCGGACGCACCCTCATAGGTGGATACAGAGCAACCGGCATGCCATCGCCCGTCGCATATATGTCATTGTTTTCGCTTTTATTTTTTGCTTCGACCAATTGTCGCAATCGCGACAGCGTCACGAACCTGACGCGATGTCTCGACACGTTCAGGGCTGAACCAGTATCTATTGCGGCACCAGATCGGGTCACGCACTCATCTCTGTTTTCGTCGCAAATGCACGATCACATCGATGCGCGAAATGGCGTATCCCGGCAGAGGCTCCGGCAGATTGTCAAGGATGACGCCTGGCGCGGGAACGTCGAGCAGCCTGTCCTCCTGATCGACGAAGAAGTGATGATGCGCTGTCGGATTCGTATCGAAGAAAGACTTCGATCCATCAACGCCGATCGACCGCAAGAGCCCGGCTTCCGTGAAGTGATGCAGCGTGTTGTAGACCGTCGCCAGCGAAATATGAACGTTCGCGGCCTTCGCCTCCTCGTGCAGCATCTCCGCACTGACGTGACGACCACCCTTTGAAAACAGCAGCCAGCCGAGGACCAGCCGCTGCCGTGTTGGTCGAAGACCGGCCCGGCGCAGCAGATTGACGTTATCGCTCTGGAAGATTTCCGTATCCCGAGCGCCGAACATGAGCTCAGATGGAACGTCGTTCTCGGCGGTGATGGTGGAGTCCGCCGAGACCATGTCCCAGTTCGCCGTTGTGACCTCCATGAACGCTACCTCGGTTACAATGAGAGAGATGCTGCCTGCGAAGCGGACGCCTGCAGCGAAGATTCGCGACGCCGGTCCGCCATCCGGCTTTCACCGGTTTCGTCGCCGAAGCAGATGTCGAAGTCACTGCAGTCAGTGCACACGGGCGTCGTGCACATTACGAAGCCGTCCTGCTCGCAGAGCATGCGATAGAAGAAGCGCTTCCACCGCATGTTCTGGGTATTGCGGCTGGCCATAGGAGCGAAATGTCGCAACAGCAGGCGCGTCAGCTCGGACCGATCGCGAAGGCCGAGATCCTCCCACAAATGGTTCGGCTCCATCGCCCGCCGGGCGATCATCGCCGCAAGCCAGCGACTAACGTCGCCATCGGTCGACCGATGGGTCAGCAACAGGTCGCGCACCATGGATGTTTCGTCGTCTTCCACCGCGACAGCATCGCGGCAAGCGAATACAGCGACAGCGTCAACGTCGGGAAACCATTGTAAAAGGAGGCTGACGATATCTGCGGTCGCGAGACCGGCACCAATCGCGATGCCACCGCAGTCCGACGCGGCAGCCGCAAGGATCGATGCCAGGACATGCTTGTCGAAATTGAAATCGTCGTCGATCAAAGCGTCAGATGAGCCGAGGCCTGTCAACATGCGGTAGGTTGCCGCCCCCAGGTTCTCAACGTTGTCGTCCTCGCCCATGGCAGCATCACGAACAGGCGGAGCCTCAATCAAGATTTCCTGCGGTGCCACCATCATTGCAAGCCGCTCCAAAGCCGTTTGTCCAGGCTCAAATCCAGATCGCGCGCGCATCTCGTTCAGCGGATGCGGCTGGTAGAAGCCGACCCCTCTTGAGAGGGGCCGGGTCGTCTCGATTGAAAGTCCTCAGGCGGACATCGCTGCCAGCTGATCGGCGGCGAGTCCGGCGGCGGTCTTGCCGACAACGCTCTCGTCGACCGGCTTCATGATGCCGTGCTCCATCAACATGTCCTCGAGTTCGTCCATGGTGATCGGGGTCGGGATGATGCCCTTGCCGCCGTTGGCGTGGATCTTGGTCGCCAGCGAACGGTAATGCTGGGCCTGTTCGGATTCCGGCGCGTATTCCAGAACCGTCATGCGGCGCAACTCGGCGTGCTGCACGATGTTGGCGCGCGGCACGAAGTAGATCAGGTGGGTGCCGAGCTTCTTCGCCATTGCTTCGGCCAGCTCCAGCTCCTTGTCGGTCTGGCGTTCGTTGCAGACCAGACCGCCGAGGCGCACGCCGCCGGAATTGGCGTATTTCAGAATGCCCTTGGAGATGTTGTTGGCGGCATACATTGCCATCATCTCGCCGGACATCACGATGTAGATTTCCTGCGCCTTGTTCTCGCGGATCGGCATCGCGAAGCCACCGCAGACCACGTCGCCCAGCACGTCGTAGGACACGTAGTCGATGTCCTCGTAGGCGCCGTTCTCCTCGAGGAAGTTGATCGATGTGATGACGCCGCGACCGGCGCAGCCGACGCCGGGCTCCGGACCACCGGACTCCACGCATTTGATGTCGCGGTAGCCGACCTTCATGACCTCTTCGAGTTCGAGATCCTCGACGCTGCCGGCGGCGGCGGCCAGGCTGAGGATGGTGTCCTGCGCCTTGGCATGCAGGATCAGCCGGGTCGAATCTGCCTTGGGATCACAGCCGACGATCAGGATCTTGTGTCCCATCTCGGCTAGCGCCGCCAAGGTGTTCTGCGACGTCGTCGACTTGCCGATGCCGCCTTTGCCGTAGAAAGCGATTTGTCGTAGTGCAGCCATTTTGTTCTCCATGAACCGATTGCAATTGAGCTCGCGCGATTGCACGAAACTTTTTCTGTTACAGAACCGGGCACATGGGTTACGGGAAGGAGCGCATCACTCGTCAAAGCGTCTGCGTGCACTCAGCCCTCACTCCTTGTTCCACCCCCTCAATAGCAACCGCCGTGCCATTCGCGCTAAGCTGATGATTCAGCTTCTGAAACATCAAATTTTTTCAATTTTTCTGGAAGCGGCAAACGCGACAGGTCGGTCCGGCTGTCTGGCGGCTGTTGGAAATCAGACAAGGATGTCACGATCGTCGCGGGCCGGACGCTGCCGCCTCGTGCGCTGCGACGTCCCGTGCGAATTCCGCATCTGCTTGCCCGGAATGGAATTTGCTTGGAGCCCTGCGGGCCCTACGACCGTACATGCTCGCAATCTCACGGAGGCTGAAATGCAGATTGGCGTCGAGACTTCAAAAGCCGTCGACCAGCGTCGGGTCTTCGTCATCGACGAGGATGAAATCACGCGCGCTGCATTGCAGTTCATGCTGCATGATGAAATCGAGACCCACGAATTGATCAGCCCCGAAGAGGCCTACGACAAGGGCGTCGGCTGGCTGCAGCCGCATGTCGTATTGCTCGGCGTATCCTTCCTTCGAGACAGGGGCAGCTCGCTGATCGGAGAACTCACGGCGAAATTTCCCGGCGTGCGCGTTCTCATCGTCTGTTCCAAAGCCGACGAGGCCGTCGCCATCGAGGGACTGAAGGCCGGGGCGCATGGCGCGATGGTCAAACCGCTGACGCTGGAAGCTGTCCGCAAGAAGGTCGACACCATCCTGGGCCGCGGCGGCGCATCACCGCTCGTTCAGCTCAGCGTCCTCTGACGACCACGCCCCATGACGGAAATCATCTTTTACGAGAAGCCCGGCTGCAGAACCAATGCCCGGCAGAAGCTGCTGCTGGCGGCTGCAGGCCATGTCATCACCGCGAAGAACCTCCTGACGGAGCCCTGGACCGGCGACCGCCTGCGCGAATTCTTCGGAGCGACTCCGGTCGCTTCGTGGTTCAATGCTGCCGCTCCCCGCATCGAATCGGGCGAGATCGATCCCGGGGCATTCGATGCCGCCGCGGCGCTGGCGACGCTGGTCGAAGATCCGCTCCTCATTCGCCGGCCGCTGGTAGAGGCGAACGGACTGCGGTGCGCAGGCTTCGATCGCGAACCCGTAATATCGCTGCTCGGCGGCACCGCGAACGCTGACGCCGAAGGCTGCAGTCGTCCTGGACCGTCGCAACACTGTCCGGACCCTGACCCGACATCGAAATCGTCAGCCCTATGATATTTTCAACGACATCGCGCCCGCGCATGACGCTGGCTCGTTTCCGATTGGCTACAAGGCCTGGAGCGCCACGCCTTGTAGCCGCCGAATGATGCCGGCAAACAGATCAGCGTCGCGTCAGGACCATGACCAGCCGATCGACCCGCTTGCCCTGCTTAAAATGCGACTCGACGATCTCGTCGATATCTTCCGCAGTGGTCGGTCGGTACCAGATGCCTTCCGGATAGACGACCATCAGCGGACCGGCGCTGCAAAAGCCGAGACACCCAGATGCGGTGAAGCCGATATCGCCGAGCCGTTGCGTCTCGAGAGCCTTGGCCATTCTGTCCCATAGCGGCTGCGCACCGGCTGCGCCGCAACTTCCGCGCGGATGACTGGGCGGACGTTGCGTGTGACAGGTAAAGACGTGATGCTTGTAGAGTTGGGGGATTTCGAACGCGACGTCCTCTGCCGTGTCGCTCATGTGGCCGCGCTCGCGATGCCCTTGTCGGCGAACAACACCGCAAGCTCTCCCTCCTGAAACATCGCACGCACGATATCGGCGCCGCCCAGGAACTCACCTTTGACATAGAGCTGGGGGATGGTCGGCCAGTCCGAAAATGCCTTGATGCCCTCGCGAACCTGCGGGTCGGCCAATACGTTGACCCCCTTGAACGGAACGTTCAGCCCGTTCAGAATCTGCACGACGCTGGCGGAAAAGCCGCATTCCGGCGCCGCAGGGACGCCCTTCATGAAAAGAACGATATCGTCGCTCCCGACGATTCCCTTGATACGCTCGACGGTGGGGTTGGTCATGTTCGGTCCTCTCGACTTGTGTTGGTGTGTGGGTGGCGGAGCAAAACCGGTCCAGTCATTTCAGCACGATCGTTTCGAGCGCTAGCGCGTGAAGCGCGCCGCCCATCTGTCCCTGCAAGGCCTCGTAGACCATCTTGTGCTGCTGGATCCGGCTTTTGCCGAGGAACGCCCCCGACGTCACACGCGCCCCGTAGTGATCGCCGTCTCCCCTGAGATCGACGACAACGACCTGCGCGTCCGGGAAGGACTGCTTGATCAGGCGTTCGATTTCGATTCCGTCCATGGCCATTGCGACGCACTCCAGGGGTCTATCGCCATCGCCATGCAAGCTCTAAACCAACTTGCAAGGCATCGTTGATATCAGCAGGACCACGTTGCAAATGCCGAAACGCTGAACGGCATTTTAATTTTCCTGATTGTTGCGAACTCGTCGGCTGGCCGGTGTCGTGTTTCCGACATCCGGGCTGTTGCGAATGCGACTTGATCAGCGACCGCCCACCTGTCGACGCCTGATTGTTGTTGGTTTTTCACGTTTCCGGCGCACGGCCCGGCTCTTGCTTTATGGGACGAACGTCTAGCACCGGAGCAGCACAAAAATGCGATCCGCCTTTCCCCACCGATTTGCCGTCATCCTCGGTACCAACGAGATCGCATCTGCCGTTGCAGTCCAGCTCTGTCGGAGCAATTTCCGGACTGTGCTGTCGCATGATCCGCTGCCGCCCGTGATACGCCGCAAAATGGCCTTCCACGACGCCCTATACGACGATGGTGTTGCCGTCGAGGGTATTGGCGCCCGACGCGCCGACACCGGACTTCAGATCGGGACGAGCCTTGCACAAGAAAACGGAGTCACCGTTACCGAACTCGGGCTTCTGGACCTGATCGTGGTTCGGGCCATTGACGTTCTCATCGACGCGCGCATGCAGAAATATCTCGCGACACCCGATTTGCGCCGACTTGGCCGTTTGACCATTGGCCTCGGCCCCGGCTTTGCAACCGGCACCAATTGCGACGTCGCGATCGAGACCCGGCCCACAAAGGCCGGACGCATCATTCGCGAGGGACATACCGATCAACCCGACGGCGTCTCGCAGCAACTCGGTGGCCATGCCGGCGAACGCTTCGTGCGCGCGGACTTCACCGGCCGATGGAATACCGCGATCGAAATTGGCACGCGGGTTTTCAAGGATTTTGTCGTCGGCCACTTGGGGACGATACCGGTACGCGCTCCTTTTGATGGAATCCTGCGCGGAATTGTCCGCGACGGGACCGAGGTGCCTGCCGGCGCCAAGCTGCTCGAAGTCGATTCACGCGGCCGAAACGCGAACTGGACAGGGACTGACGAGCGCGGACGGCGGATCGCGACGGCTGTGACTGAAGCTATTTCGAGGGACAGCGCGGACGTTTCTGGATCGACCAAGCAACCGTTGCATCTGGTAAAGTGAGGATCTCGGTTGAGTACCTCCACGGCTGCGGATGAGGATCTGCTCAGAGAGCCCGCCCCCATCGCCTTCGGAGAGCTGCCCGAAGCCATCGACTCGCTGCTGCAGCGAGGTGTCATTGCCTATCGGCATGACCGGTCGCGCGCCGACGGTCTATTCCGGCAGGCGCTCGCCGCCGCGCCGGAAGTGCTGCCCATCAACTTCTGTCTGTACAAGATCCACACCTATCAGGGCCACCTGGATCAAGCGCAGAACGCCGCCGAGAGCGGCCTGAAGGAGGCGGCCAGCCAGGCGCAGTGGCACCTCGACTGGCGTCAATGGCAGTCGCAAACCACGTTGCCGGATGGCCCCGGCCGCTTCGCGCTCTACACATTGAAGGCGCTCGCCTTCATTCAATTGCGGCGAGGAAATCCGCGACAGGCCGCGGAGATGCTTGGCACGCTGAAGCAACTGGACCCGGCGGGGACTGTCGGATGGCCCGTCGTCGCCGCCCTCGCCGAAGGCATCAGCTAAGCGAAGCTTCTATGGCACTGGGCTTGCAAGTGGCTCCGAGACAACATCCGATTGCGGAGACAGCCGGACATGACAAATCTCGATGACCGCAGGTCTTCCGCCGCGACGGCGCCGATCACAGAAGCACAAGCGCATATGGCAGGTGACGCGAATGACGTCGTCGAAGCTATCATCGCGGCTTTGCGTACCGTGCATGACCCCGAAATTCCCGTGAATATCTACGATCTCGGGCTGATCTACCGGATCACGCCCGACCATCGGGGAGCTGTCGAAATCGACATGACGCTCACCGCGCCGGGCTGTCCGGTTGCCGGCGAGATGATGAATTGGGTACGGACCGCCGTAAGCGACGTCGATGGAATCGATACCGTGACGGTCAATCTGGTGTTCGATCCGCCGTGGGACAAATCGAAGATGTCCGAAGACGTTCAGCTCGAGCTCGGCCTGCTCTAGCCGGGTTAGAGGCTTCGAAACAAATGGGCGCAACGTCGCTTTGGTCCGCCGAAACCAGCCCCTCTGCCTCGTGGGCGCCATGCCCGGCCCCGCTTTTCAATTGGCACTCAATCTGCATGAGCGAGCGGTGACACAATGGCAGAGGGCGACCATAAATGACGATTGCAGAGGGCTTTTTCGTCGATTGGGACGGCAATACACGTTCAACAAGCGATCCCGGCGGAGGCTATCTCTGCGAGGCCGATCCAGTCGCGCGTTATGTGGCCATCACCACCAAGGGCGGCACATTGGTTCACGAGGCTACCTACTACAAGAGCATCGCCGACATCGAGAAGGCAGGCATCAAGGCGCCACTGGTGTCCGGTACGCACCCGTGGGGTCGAAAAGCCGAGGGATTCTAGAGTACGACGTAACGGAGCGAGCCGCGGATGCTGCCAACCACCATTCTGATCGACGAGGCGCCGCGCTGCGTGGTGCGCCCCACCGACACCAAGGATCTCATTCGCTTCATCCGTAACGGCAAGACCTACCTGCTCGCTGACAATCCGGATGGCAGGATCAGTCACCGCATGGCCGACCATGCCGAAGCGGTGCGGTGGCATAACGCGCTGGCGCTACACAAGGCCTGGGGCGGCGCAGAGGAGGATTTTTCGGAACCCCGGTCTGAGCCTCCCTGTCAGGGGCGCACTGTTCCCGCGTCGTGGGGATTGCCGGCCTGGTTTCGCATCCAGTCGGCGAGCTTGGTCAGCGCCGCATCGAGCTCCTGGCGCGCGCCGTCATCCGAAATCGTTTCCGCCATCGCGCCACGCATGCAAAGGAGCCACGCATCGCGTTCCGCATTGCCGATCGAAAACCCCATGTGACGCTGCCGAAGGCGCGGATGGCCCTTCTCCGGAGAATATAATTTCGGTCCGCCGGTCCATTCGCTCAGGTACCGCTTGAGAACGCTTCCGACCAGCCCCAGATCCGGCGCATGCATGGCGCGAATGACCCTGGCCTCGGGCAGCGTATCCATTCGATGGTAAAACGCCTCCACGAGCCGGTCGATGACCACCGCGCCGCCGATCCGCTCGAACATCGAAACTTCCACCACCGCGTCGGACATTCCTGCTCTCCTGATCACTCATCCATGCTCGGCAACAGCAGCACTTCCGCCGGCGCCCCCCGGCCCGCGCTGCTCGACGAATTCCAGCGCGCGACAGGCCGCCACCACTTTCGATCAGCACGACGGCCTCATTTGGCAATCTCGACAGCGCATCCATCAGTTGGGACACGGTCATGAAAGCTGCGACCCCGCATCATCGAAGGTCATGGCAACCGGCTCCTCGTCCAGCATCACGATCTCCACCCGCCGTAACCGGCCGCTACCGTGATATTCGTAGCGGTGCGACAGTTCAACCTCTCCGTAGACCAGCTTGTCGAAGCCGCTGAGCATTCCGGCACGATCGAACCAGGCACGAATGAACGTATTGCGGTTCGAGAGCGCTTCCGGCTCAATCGCGTTGACTAGGTTGAACGGCAGCTTGACGCCGCTGTAGGTCAGGAAGAACCGACATTCCTGCTGGTTCTCGTCTCCCATCATCCGTCTTCCAGATTCCGATTGCATCGCGCCAGCGCTCACCCCTGTTAACCTGGTTGAATCGTGATTTCCATGGTGTCGTCGCCGTCGTCGAACGGATTGGGTTGTCCCCCTCCTCCAGGTCGATGCCGCACAGGCAGACGTCGCCATCGATGACGGCGAGCGCGATCGGCTCAAGGCTGCGATCCTTGCAGGGGCCGCTAATGCACAGCCCGGTGTCGATCTCGAACATCGAACCGTGCCGTCCGCATTTCAGGAAAGTCCTGTCCCGCGTAAAGAACTCACCTTCACCGAAATTGAGCCAGATGCCCTGGTGTGGACAGGAATTGACATAGCCGATGTAGTCATCCGCATGCGTCCGAATGACCAGGACCGCGAATGGTCGGCTCTCTCCTGATTCATCGACGCGAAACAGACTGAAGGCTTTCGCACTGCTGCGCTCTATGGCCTCGGCCGCGCAAATCACGAAGACTTTCGATGTTCCTATCGCTCCCCTGGCAGCTCCACGGCAAACCATCGCCACACCTGCCCCTGTCGCAAAAATGACATCGCTGTTGGACCCACGCCAACAGCGTCCCCGATGGCCCTCCCGCCAGGCCTCGATACGCCGGAAACGACGGCCTGTTTCCAGACCGCCTTTCCCTCATAACCAGAGCAGCAATCGCTATGCTGCCGTGGGTGCATACTCGGTCTTGAATGCGCCGAGCTCGTCTGCCGTCAGCCGAAATACGCCACGGCCTCCGGAGAGCGCCTGGTATGCGTTGCCTGCCTTTTCGCTCAGGATGTTGAACCATTCCTGCGGAGTCAGCGACTTCGGTCGTTCGCTGATCTCCACCACCGAAGCGTCTGGCGCGAATCGCAAATGGATCAGAACTTTCTGCGGCTCCATCATGTTCTCCTTTCTAGACGCCGGAGCCGAAGCCCAGCAGTTCAATGGTAATGTTCTCGGTGCCCAGCACCTTGCATTGGCAGGCAAGGCGCGACTTGGAGCCAATGCCAACGATGGTGTCGAGCCGTTCGTTTTCCTCGCGGGCGATCTTGGACAAGCCCTTGCGACCTTCCTGCACGTAGATGTGGCAAGAGCCACATTTCGCCTGTCCCTCGCATTTGTGCAGAATGCCCATCTCCGCTCCGAGCAGCGCCGCGAGCAGGGTCGTTCCCTCTGCCACATCGATGGTTTTCCCCGACGGCAGCACAGTCAATGTCGTCATGTTTCATTCCTCCTGTTGTTGAACAATCGCGTTCAAGGTCCTAGTAGATTGCCGCGCCCGCCCCGTCATTGATCGACGCCTCCTTCATCGTCTCGACGATAAAGGAAATCTGATCCTCGGTGAGATGGGTGTGGAAAGGCAGCGCGACCGCCCGATCCGCCACTTTCTCGGTGACGAAATACTCACCGCGGCGATGGCCACGCTCGAAATAGTACCGCTGAAGATGCAGAGGATTGCAGTAGGCAGCGGCCTCCACCTGCTCAAGCCCCAGATCCTCCACGATGGAGTCGCGACTTGAACGGGTGAAGCGGGTCCCAAGATGCACCACGTAGAGAAACCAGTTCACCTCGGTGACGTCGGGAGCGATGTAAGGCGGTTTGATGCCCTCGAACGACTGTACATACTTGTAGTAGAGATGCTCTATCAGCCGCCGCCGCTCCAGGATTTCATCCAGTCGCTGCAGCTGGGCCAGCCCTAGGGCCGCCGCGATATTGCTGATGGCCGCCTGATAGGGAGGCGTCGAGCTGACCACCACAGATGCCCGCTCGTCCCTTCGATGGGAACGCAGCCGTCGCAGCGTCACCGCGATATCGACGTCATCCGTCACCACCATTCCACCCTCGCCGCAGGTCAGCGCGGACGGTTGGGAGAAGTCGAACACTGCGACATCGCCGAAGCTGCCAACCAGTTCCCCCTTGTACCGTGAACCGATCGCCTCGGTGGAATCTTCGATCAGCAGCACGCCATGCTTGACCGCAATCGCGCGCAATTCCGTCCATGCAGCAGGATGCCCGTTGGTGTTGCTGACAACGATAGCCCGCGTGTTGGCCGTGACGCGAGCCTCGACCTTGTCCGGCGCCAAAGTGCCCGCCCAATAATCGACATCGGCGAATGCCGGCGTCGCACCAGCGATCGCGATCGCATGCATGGTCTCCCGGAACGAATAGGACGACGCGATCACCTCCTGGCCCGCGCCGATTCCGTGGGCCTTCAGCGCGAGCAGGAGGCCGATGGTGCCCGAGGGAACAGCAATGGCATAGCGGCGGCCGAGATAGGACGCAAAGGCCTGTTCAAACTCTTCCACGAGCGGACCGCTCGACAGCCGTGCCGACCGCATGACCCGGTCCACCGCTTCGATTTCGGCCATTGTGATATCGGGATCCGACAATGCAATGAGCCCCTGCCCGGCATCATCGTCGGCGACGTCGCCCTGATCCACATCCAGCATAATGGCGAGTTCAGTCATGACGTCGCATTCCTCTGAGCCAGTACGATGCCCGTGGCGCGTTCCGGATCGGCCGTGATCCCGACACAATGATCGCTGCGATCGAGCAGATGAATTTCAAACCGCGAATAGCTGCGGAATGGCGTCTCCGTCACATCCGACGCGTCGCATCTGGTCCACGACAAATGCGGAAACCGGCTGCGCAACTGCGCGAAGAGGCGCTGGTCGGCGTCCGGCGCCGACAGCAGGCCTTCGATCTCCTTCAAGTCGTCCGGGTTCAGGGCCATTTATCCAACTCGCTATTCTATGTTCACAAATGCCAAAACAGACGGCATCACTGCCAAAACGTCCGTGCCGGATCGACATTCAGTCTCTCCAATGCCGACGGCAGTCGTTGATGCGTGGAGTCGAGCTGCCAGCGGTCATGCGCATGATCCTTCCGGAACAGCTCCCATTGCCCTCCGTCGGGGTCATGCAGCAGCAGCGCGACGTCGACCATGCCGCCGTCCTTGTCGATGTTCCGCGAGCAGCACGGACTTTCTATCCGATAGCCACCGATCGTCGTTACGACTTGCGGCGTGACATATCGATATCGCTTGCGGGTCTGCAGGCTCCGCTCGATCCGCTTGCGATCTAAATCGTTCGGATGAGCGAACGGCCGCGTAATGTTCCGGCTCAGCACAGCAGATTGCATGATGTCTGATCCTTCTAGAGGGGATGAATCTCTTCTTCGAGGCAGCCGACGACGAGGTGGTCGCCGAACTCAACCAGATAGACCGGGACATTCTCTTCGGCATGCGTCCCGACTTGAACGATTTCACCGACATTGCCCACCGTCACCAGCAAGGCTTCAATCGCAGCGTCAGGAAAGCTGCCATCATTGTGTAGGTCGACCAGCGCCTTGACGCGCTGGCCCCATTGAAATCGCGGAACTCGAGGTTCGATCATGATGCGACAGCCTCCGGCAGCGGAAGATCGGCCATCTCGTCGCGCGCGTGCACTGGATCGAGCTCCTTACGCTTCATTCCGACACGGTTGCCGCTCTCAAGAAACTCGACGCCGTAAATGTAAAACTGCTGAAGGAAGGTTCCGATGCTGACGACGTAACCCTCCTCGCCTTTCTTCGCGAGGACGTCGCCGATTTCCTTGCCGGCATATGTGCCATCGTTACGGATGGTACGCTTGGCCCTTACCTTTTCGCCGTAGCTGAAGACCGGTGGGGCGGAAATCTCCACCACATCGCTGTCGCGGACGATATTACTCATGCCGGATACCTCCCGATCGCGCGCCGGTCAGGCGGGATAGCGCCAATTCCTGCACAAAACTGTCACTGTCTTGTGCCAGATCGCTGATCTCATCGACGGCGATTCTGCTCGCCACCTCGTAGCGGACGCGCCAGTCCGGATCGTAACGCAGCCGGGACAGCAACTCTGGGGTCAACCGCTGCGCGATCTCCAACCGCACCAACGCATCCTGGTCGCTCGCCATACGTAGCAGCCAGTCCGGCGGGATCCGGCGCGCCACGACACGGCGAACTTCCGGCTCGGCGTCGCCGATCAAGGCGCCGAGAAGCGGTGGCGCAATGCGCCGCGCAATCACCAGCCGGACATAATAATCCGGATCGTTCATCATTGGCATCAGTTCGGCATCGTCGAGCACAGATGCAATGCGAATCCGGACCTCGCGGTGGACGTCGTCGCGCAACCGCAAGACCAGTCGTTTGGGCAGCCGCCGTGCCGCGTTCCAGCGCACCGTTTCCTCGGTGTCGTCGAGCAACGGCGGCAGCAGGAAGACGCTGGCGTGCTTGGCTGCGATTGCACGCACCTCGAAATGGGGATGTTTCACATAGGAATTTGCGAGATCCGGATTCCAATTGAAGAAGCGGTCGATGCGCCGGGCATAGCGATCATGGACGCAAGCGTGCCGGAGGCGGCAGAGTTGCACATCCTTCAATGCCTGATGGGGGCAAGAGCCACAATCGACCTCATTGCCTTGCCAGTCGCGGGCTTCGTCGATGTCATCCATCGTCGTCGAGCCCCATTCGGTCGAGGACTTCGAGCAAGACCCTGGCGCCCACCTTGTCGCTCGGATCGAGCTCGAGCAACTTCATGACGGCGGCGCGCCCCTCATCCAGTTTGCCTAGCCGCATCTGCAGGTAGGCGTATCCCTTGAGGGAAAACAGGTAGAACCGGGGCAGGATGTTCGCATAGCAGCCGAATGCGGCATCGGCTGCGGCGACGTCGTGCCAGTCCGGCGCCAGCCCGCTTTCATTCGCCGCTTTCACCAGGCATTGCTTGGCGATTGCCAGCGCGTCAGCCAAGCGCCCCTTGTAGAAGTAGAAGCGATAGAGGCCGATCAGTACAGCGGCATGAGCCGGTGCTAGCATCTGGGCTTCCCGCAGGTGCTGTTCGGCGACATCGTCGAGGTGATAGGAGAGGCTGGCTTCGCACAGATGGAACTCAGCCTCCGGCGGAAGCCCGCTGCCGAGCAACGCATCGGCCAGCACCGCCTCCATGGCGGATCGCGGCTCGTTTCGCTCCACAGCTCCCATCATCCGACGGCTCCCGTCTAGTGGCTCGCGCAGGAAACCTGCTTCGGATCCTTGAACACCAGCCCCGTCTGCGACGGGGTGTCGGAGAAATCGATGGTCACGCCGTAGAGCAGGATGCGGCTCTCCGGCGGCAGGAACAGTTTGACGCCATCGCGCTCGACCACCGCCTCGCCTTGTGCCGGCTCGCGGCGCACGCTGATATCGGCGGCAAGACCGGAGCAGCCGCCCGGGCTGACGGCGAGCCGGAACCCGCTGTTGGCGTCGCCGTCGGCACGGATCATCATGCGGATGAACTTTGTTGCGGCGGGAGTCATGGTGAAATTCATCGGACGGGTCCTATGCTGGTGGCTGATAGCGCGGGAGAGACGTGTCGATTACGCAGGTATTGTCGACCGGGCAGACCGCCGTGCATTGCGGCGTATCGAAATGCCCGATGCACTCGGTGCATTTCTTGGGGTTGATCACGAAGGTTCCGTTTTTCTCCGAGATGGCCACATTGGGGCACTCCGGTTCGCACGCCGAACAACTCGTGCATTGCGAGGCTACGATCTTCAGCGTCATCGATTGCTCCTGGTGTCGGTTGTCGTGGCTTCAGGCGGCTGAGATCAGGGCGCCCTGACGAATTTCGGCATCGCCGCGTACGACGTGCTCGATCTCGCCGCTCTTGACCTTGTCGAGGTAGGACTTGAACCAGGCGATCGCCGATTTCTCGATGAACTCGTGGGCGAACTGATCGACAGGCTCAATGCCGGCGGCCTGCAAATCCGCCTTGGGGCAACCGCCTATCTTGGCCACGAATACCGCGTGACAATCGTTGATGGCGCGGATCACCGTCTCAAGGCTCTCCTCATCGCCAAACCCACCCTGGCAATACAGATCGACGCGACGGTGGCCGACAAATTTCGCACCGGCGGTCGACAGTTCGTAGACCTGGAATTCCTTGGCATGGCCAAAATGCTCGTTGATCAGGCCCGAGCCCTTGGTGGCAACCGAGACCAGCAACTTGATGTCGCTCATCTCGCCGACAAGTGTCTCCAGCTCTTCCTGCTTGGCTGCCACTTTGGCAACGCGCTCGTCTTCCACCTTGGCCTGGTAGGCCTTGCGGCTGTCGAGGTCGTAGTTGACCTCCATGGCCATGATCTTGTCGGTGGTGAACTCCGCGCTGCGATCTTCGCCCAGCAGTCCGACGGCATCGGCGCGGCACTGCCGGCAATGCCGCATCATGTTCATCTCGCCCTCGCAGGAATCCTGCAGCGCCTTCAGCTCCTGCGCCGTGGGTCCGCGCTGGCCGGTCAGGCCAAATACGGTGCCGTGCTCGGGCGCGGAAATCAGCGGCATGATGTTGTGCAGGAAGGCTCCGCGGGACTTAACCGCTCGGTTGACTTCGACCAGATGCTTGTCGTTCACCCCCGGAATCATCACGGAGTTGACCTTGCACAGGATGCCGCGCTCGGTGAGCATTTCGAGACCCAGCAACTGGCGATCGGTCAACAGCTTGGCGGCCTCAAAGCCCGTGTAGCGCTTATGCTTCCAGAATACCCACGGATAGATCTTGGCCCCGATCTCGGGGTCGACCATATTGATGGTGATGGTAACGTGATCGACGTTGAAGCCGGCAATGGTGTCGACGTGATCTGGCAGCGCCAGGCCGTTGGTGGAGAGGCAGAGCTTGATGTCCGGCGCGGTCTTGGCGATGAGTTCGAAAGTCTTGAAGGTCTTTTCGGGATTGGCGAGTGGATCGCCCGGGCCGGCGATGCCGAGCACGGTCATCTGCGGGATCGTGGAGGCGACCGCCAGAACTTTCTTCGCCGCCTGTTCCGGGGTCAGCTTCTCGCTGACCACGCCGGGACGCGATTCATTGGCGCAGTCGTACTTGCGATTACAGTAGTTGCACTGGATGTTGCAGGCCGGTGCTACCGCCACGTGCATACGCGCATAGTGATGATGGGCTTCTTCACTATAGCAGGGGTGGTTCTTCACCTTTTCCCAGATCTCGGTCGGCAGATCGCCCTGCCCCGCGGCGGAGCCGCAACTCGCCTTGCCGCTACCGCCCGTCGTTCCGCAACCCTTTTGGTCAGCGACGACCTGCATGACCTTTTCAATGTTCGCAATATTGCCGGCTGCGGTACCTTCGTGCGGTGCTGACGTTTGCATGGTCGTTCCTCGTGCTGGCCAATCCAGAATTGGGAAGATCTCGATAGGAGAGATTAGCAACTCGCGTGCCACCGCGGACGGCCCCGCATTTTTTCGCTTTTTCAATGAGTTAGAAATTTTCTTGGGGCTGTCGCTTTGCCAACACCGCCAAGCGACATGATCTCGTTGATGTTAGAAACGTTACAGACAGCGTTCGCGCTTATTGAAACGGCTGCGTCATGAATTCATCGCGAAGGCCAACGCATGGCGCGCCCGGAGAACGCCGGTGGCGCCGGGCACTATGCGATAAGCCGAACTTTTTCAGGCTGCGCTGAGCAGAACCTCCACCGCCCGATCGAGCGGGGTCGCGATGGGTGTCAAACCCTGGCTGACGAAGAACTTGACCTCGTTCTTCGACAGCGTCTCAGGCTGGACGATGACGTAGTGCAACGCCGATGAACGCTTGGTGACCTGGCGCGCGTAGGTCCTCAGCAGTTGGTCGTTGAAGCGACAGCCGATGAACAGAAAACTGCGCTCGGTGCGTCGGTCCTTCACCGCATCGGGGATCGGTGTCTGGATGTCAATTTCGGTCAGCACCTCGACATAGTCGGCATCTGAAATCAGGAAATTCTTTGCCGGAGTGATAGAGCCGTGCGGTTTGTAAAGCAGTGTTTTCCAGCCGCTGGCAGCCGAACGATCGGATTCGGCGCCTGCCGCGTCATAGAATCGATACCAGCGGTCTTCGCCGATCCCGGCGCGGGTGATGCCCTGGATTTCACCCCAATCGCTGCGCTGGGAGAGCACCGTGCGCATCGCGCCATCATACCAGCTATCGACGATCATCGGCAGCTGCAGCGTGGCGAGGTAGTGATGCAGGGCCGTGGGCTCGACCGGCGTTGCAAACGCCTCGGACATCAGGGAAGTGACCGTCGAGCGGTGCTTGAAACTCTCGATGTGCTGCGCGGCCGCCCAGGCATTGCCCTTGGCACGCCGCGGCAACGCTACTTTGGTGCCGAAGAATGCCGCCAAGGTTTCCGGATTCATCGGCGCGAGCGGCTTCAGGGTGTCGGCAAGGCCCGGGCCGAGATAGGGGACGATGCTGCCCGCGCGCAATTGCATCGCTAAGTTTGCCAGCGCTGTTTCGGCATCCGCGTGTTTGATGAAGTCGATCGGGGAAATTGGAGCGTTCATCAGTCCTCACTCTCTTGGCCGCCACGCTTCTTCGCGTTGACCGTGATCGGCAGCGACGTGCCAACCGCCATTTGCGGCAGATCGAGCACCCATCCGTTGGCGATGCGGATCCAGCCACCCCACAGCGATTCATGTTCGAATTCGACAATCGGCTCTTCCAGATCCTTCTTGGGCACGTAAATGGAAAGGCCCGTCTCAGGAGAGCGGCGAATCATGATTTTCATCAGGTAAGTTCCGAGGCTGGGGACAGGCTCGCCGTCATTGGCGCCTGCGTACGTGCAGAGGGTGACAGCGCCCTCAGCTTGGCGACAATGTCGGGCATCAGGCTGAGGACGCGGGCGACATCGTCAATCGTGTTGTCGCGCGACAGCGAAAAGCGGATAGCACCGCGCAGCGCCGAAGGCCGCACATTCATCGCGCGCAGCACATGCGACGGCTCCATCGATCCGGACGCACAGGCCGAGCCGAGAGAGGCAGCGATACCCGCCTTGCCGAGGTGATGGAGAATGGCCTCGCCCTCGAGATGCTCGAATGCAATATTCGATGTATTCGGCAGCCGGTTCTCCGTATCGCCCAACACCATGCATTGGCCGAGATCGAGGATGCCCCGCTCGAGATGGTCACGCAGGGCGCTGACACGGCCCTGCTCGCCCTGCATGAGCGACAACGCCAGTTCGGCTGCCTTGCCCAGGCCCACAATGCCCGGCACGTTCTCGGTGCCCCCGCGCCGACGGCGCTCCTGCGGGCCGCCGCGCATAAGCGGATTGAACGGCGTGCCCTTTCGCAGGTAGATCGCTCCAATTCCTTTGGGACCGTGTAGCTTGTGTCCCGAAAGCGACAGCATATCGATCTGCGTCGCTTTCAGGTCGAGCGGCACTTTGCCGACGGCCTGCACGGCATCGGTGTGGAACAGCGCGCCGGCGCGATGCGCCATTTCAGCGAGTTCCGCGACCGGAAACAGCGTCCCGGTTTCGTTGTTGGCAGACATCACCGAGGCCATGGCAGTACGTGGGCCAAGCGCCCGGCGGAACGCTTCGATGTCCAGCCCTCCGCGCGCATCGACGCCGATCCGATGCACCTTGATCCCGCGCGCATGCTCAAGATAATCAAGCGGAGTCAGGATGGCGGGATGCTCGACTGCCGACGTCACGATCTCGTTGCGGCCATCCCGGTTGTCGAGCGCGGACAGAATGGCGGTATTGTCGGCTTCGGTTCCGCCGGACGTGAAGACGATTTCATGATCGAAGGCCGCGCCCAGAAGCGCCTGCAGGCTTCTGCGCGCGTGCCTAAGGGCACCAGCGACATCGTTACCAAAGGCGTGGGATGACGAGGCATTCCCAAACTGATCGCAAAAGAACGGCAACATCGCCGCGACCACGGCAGGATCCGTGCGCGTGGTCGCATTGTTGTCAAGATAGACTGGTCGCACGGGCGCCCCTCTAATGCCGCGGTTTCGCGGCTCCTGCGACCGGGATAATGCGAACAAGCTCGCCGAGCCTCTCCACCACCTTGGACTGGATGCCCTCGAGTGTGGCACTGCTCAATTTGCAGAACACGCAGGCGCCCGTGAGCCTGACCATGATCTTGTTGCCGTCGATTTCGATCGGCTGGCAATCGCCTCCGTCACGCTGCAGGTTCGGACGAATTTCCTCGATCACCGCCCTGATGATCCGGCTGCGCTCGTCATCCTGCGACGGCGCCTGCTTCATAACTTCTGGTTCAACCAGCATGGCCCGGCCTTCTTCCATAACAGACCTCAAAAATCGATCGCGTCAGCGTCTCAGGCGAATGACTTGCCGCAACCGCAGCTCGCCTTGGCGTTAGGATTCTCGAAAGTGAATCCCGATCCCTCGAGCGCCACCACGAAATCAATGGTGGTGCCGGCCAGGTATTCGTGGCTTTTCATGTCGACAAACACCCGTACGCCATCGCGTTCGATCACGGTGTCGTCGGGATCGATGGCGTCGACGAGACCCATATTGTATTTGTAGCCTGCGCAGCCACCCGCCTCGACCATGATGCGCAGGCCGTCGACCGGCTTGTCGGCTGCCGATATCGCGTTGCGCACCGCGTTGAGTGCGCTGTCGGTCAGATTGATCATCGCTCGCTCTCTCGCTTCCACGGGACTTTCGAGCTATTAACTGGCAAGACCTATGCCATCTATTAACCTGCTGATATTGTTTAGATATCGCGTGCGCGCTGTTGGCTTTGCGACGCGTGTCAGGTTTCCGACAGGATGGCTTGCCGCAGTCCGGCGTTGACAGACGCCGTCGTCGGGCTGAGATCGATGCCACGGAAGATCGCGCAACGCTCGAACACGACTTGGCAACCAACAGCGACCGCTCCTAACCGGCAGACAATTTGCATAGCGGCTTGCGGCAGCGGCGTCTCGTCGCGCTTTATACGAAACCGGAGATGTTAGATGACGACGATTGAGATGAGTGCGCCCACGTCGATCGAGACCACCGCCCTCGGCCGGCTGGACCGGGAAGGACGTCTGCTCAATGCCGTTTTCAAAGGACCGACAACGAAACTAGGCCGGTTTGGCTTCAGGGGCGATATCGCGCTCAAGTTCCAGACCCAACTCGCTGACGAAAAGCGCCCGCCGGAGTTTTCGGTCGAGCAAGTCCTGACCGTGGTGCAGCAGGACGACGCCACGATTCCGATTCTCGTCGGATATATCCACTCCTTCGCCTATCTCGATGTGGTTTCTGCCGTGTTGGACGGCCTGCTTTCGCCGGGCGGCACCTACTTTATCTTCTGCAACAACATCGATCTGCTGGCCAAGTACCGTGTCAGCCTTCGCGGTGTGACCTTCTTCGTGCTGCCTTGCGATGAATCGACCGTGTGGAAGGAGATGATGGATCTGATGAGCATCGACAAGAACGACGTGAAAAAGCTCAACACCGCCGGAAAGCTCGACTACCTGCTCGACGCGGCCATGGGCTTCAACGAAGAATACGACGTCATCACCTTCGAAGAAGGCGTGACCCGCATGGAGCCGGTCAAGAACCGCAACGAAAACCGTCCGGTCTAAGCGTCTCTCATCTCCGTTCTCGAACGCCTCGGGTCAGGCCTCCACCTTGTTGGACTCGACATCTTCATCTTCGATCAGGGTTACACCGGTAACGCAGATGTCGTTGTCGAGCACCGTCAGTGCCACCGGCGTCAGGTTCTTTCCCTTACACGGGCCGTCGACACATTTGCCGGTCCCCAGTTCGAAGGTTGCACCGTGCTTGCCGCACATGAGCCGGGTGCCATTCTGGTCGAGAAACTGGTTTCGCTCCCAATCGAGATTGACCCCGTCATGCGGACACCTGTTGAGATAGCCGAATACCTGCCTGCCCCAGCGCACCACGATGATCGGCCAAGGCTTGTGGCTACCGTCTTCAGCCACGATCATCAGATGAAACCCTCTCGCCTTCTGGCTCGGTATCTCGTTCATCCCGCAAATCGCATAGGCGACATGATCGGTCATATTGGCCTCCTTCGTGACGAAACGCTTGTGAGAGCCACTGACCTGGGGCGGTGACCGCCCGAACTGGCCTTCGCGACCAGCAGGCGGTTGGCAGCGAGCGAGAACTCCAGCCAGGCCGCAGCGATGTCGCCCAGGATAACCTGGCGGTATTCCTGGGACAGGTGATGCTCGTCGGGAAAGTTCGACAGCGCGCACGACGTCCGGTTGAAGGCGACGACATCGTCGAACACCGACCGCATGAGAATGCCGAACGGCTGCTGAATCTCCGGCGTCAAAGGCGATCTGCCACGTTCAACTGGCACCGCGCTCATCGCGAAGGGTAACGCTTCCAGCATTTTGAGCGCATCGTCGAACAGGTCTTCCATCGCTTCGAGAAGCGCGTGCTGGGTCGGCTGCTCTCTCTGCTGGACCGCAAGATTCTGGTTGAGGCGGTGACGATAGGTATCGAACGTCACATTCTGCTGCTCGAACACCCACTTGGAAAACCGGGCAAGACTGGTTGCGTTGATTGACGCCGGACTGTTGTCGGAGGGCGACGCGTCAGGCCCCCCGCCCGCCGCTTTGGTCGAGCCGCGGTTTAGCGACAGATCCACCCGCCTAGCAGCCTCCAGCGCGCCTTCGAGATAGCCCGCCCCCGTCGCTGCCGTCTCCGCGCCCGCCAGATACAACCTGCCATCCCATTGCGGCCGTCGCAGCATTGGGTTGACGGCAAATGCGTATTCGCTGGCGGGCGAGGCGCGATCTCGTGCACTGCAGGTAAAGGTCTCGTTTGCCCAATCCTGGTAGAGCTGTTCCGCCGGTTCGAGCATGGATCCAAAAACCTGTACCATCTGGCTGGTCATCAGCAGCGGCAGCCCGGCGCTGAAACTGGCGCGCATATCCGGCGACAGAGCGAGGAACCCGCCCAGCGCTGCGTAACTTGCATCGCCGTTACAGGCGTCGAATATCTCACCGACAACTGCCTGCCCATGCGTAACGAAGGCATTGCCGGATTGCCCGGCATCGCGCCAGAAAGCCCGGCTGTAAGGGAAGACCACCTTGGCCTGCGCCGCCATCCAGGTTGCGCAGCCCTGCATGGCCTCCAACGTGGCCTCATCGAGCGCCGGCGTGAAACGGACCCCCTCCTCCAGCAAGCGCGGCGGAACGGCGAGCACGACATGCCGCGCGCTGACCTCGACGATATCGTCGCCATTGCCAAAGGTCAGCACGACGTGGTCGGTGCAATCCCTGACCTCGGTCAGGACATGATCGAGATACACGAGATCTGGCGGCAGCTCCCGGGCGATCAGCTCAATGAGTTGCCCCATTCCTCCCGGCAGACGTCGCGCACCAGCATGCAACTGTTTGCCGACGACGCGATCCGGCGCCTTGTCGGGATCGCTCAGATGCAGCGACGAACCGTCATCATGCTGCGGGATACTGGCCAGTCCGAGTTCTGCGACCAGGTTCTTCATCAGAGGCTGCGTATCGGGCCAGAACCACGTCGGACCGAGGTCCACCTTGGCTCCGGTATCAGCGGTCGCGACCGTCAGGATGCGGCCGCCGAGCCGCTCCCGCGCCTCGAACAAGGCCACGGATCTGCCCTGCCTCAAAAGACTTCGCGCCAGCGCGACGCCACTTAAGCCGCCGCCAACGATCGCCGTATCCAGCATCGATCAGCTCCACCACCTCGCTCCTTTCCGTGGCTCTGCAAGATTCAGGCAAGCTCGGACTCTTGATCGAATAGACAGCGAGCTGCGGCGTCGACATTCAACTGGCATAGAACTTGATAATCGCTATCCAACGCACCAATGCGAGGAGATTGACATGAATGTCACAACGGATTTGGCGGCTTGTTCACTCGATGAGCTGAAGGCACTGCTCGATGGCGGTACGCTGACAGTCTATTCGGTGGCCCGCCCGTCGACCGCCGATCTGCCGATTGAGCGTAGCGCGCCGTTGGCGACATTCACCTTTGCGTCGCCGGCCTTCACCGCCGCGAGCGACGGCATCGAAAGCCCGGTGTTTGCCGCCAACCCTGTCCCGGCGAGCAGCGTCGGTACGCCAGGCTTCGCCCGGGCGCGGAAGGCGGACGGCACTGTTGTGGCGGATTTTTCCGCCGGCCCCGGCAATCGGGAGGTCAAATTCAGCGAGGTCTCTTTCTCACAGGGCGCACCGGTTAAGATCGCAACATTCGAGATCATCGCGGGAGGCGGATGGCCGGAATACTACGATACGCGCCCCCGTACCGGCTATCCAATGCCGACCGCGTAGCGCCGACCGACGGGTCAGGTCATTCCTGAATTTCCGGACGGTTGTCTTTTGGTGACTTTGTCTGCTTTCTGACAGGGAGATTTCACGGATATGAGTTATGCAAATCCCGAACCGCTGGTGAGCACAGAGTGGTTGGCGGAGCATCTCGGTGACCCCGATCTCCGGGTGCTCGATTGCACCTGGCATCACGCCAGCACCAATCTTGATGGACGCACGCAGTACCGGGGGCGACATATTCCGGGATCGGTCCATTTCGATATCGACCACATCTCCGACAGGGCTAACCCGCTTCCGCACATGCTGCCCACCGCCGCCGACTTTGCCAAGAAGGTCGGCCTGCTCGGGATCAGCGATGGCGATCGCATCGTGGTTTACGACCGCCTGTACGGCGGCGCTGCAGCAGCTCGGGTGTGGTGGATGTTTCGGGCGTTCGGCTTCGGCAAAGTCGCGATGCTCGACGGCGGATTTGGAAAATGGACCAACGAGAAGCTGCCGGCCGACATGTCGATGGTGCGGCCGGAACCGCAATCGTTTTCTGCAACATACCAGCCTGCTCTCGTGCGCGGATTGCACGACATGACGCAAAATGTCGTAACCGGCGCGGCACAGGTAATCGACGCTCGCGGCCCCGGCAAGTTCGACGGCACCCAGGAGGACGTGTTCCCGTTCAGGAAGCTCGGGCACATTCCAAACGCCACCAATATTCCCTGGGCCGATCTCATTCACGCCGAGAGCGGAACGGTCATTGCACCGGAAGCCCTTGCGGCGCGATTTGCCGCCGCCGGTATCGACCTGCGGCGTCCAATCGCGACCAGTTGCGCATCAGGCATCACATCCTGCGTGGTGGCGCTCGGGCTCTACCTGCTCGGACATACCACTGCCGCCGTCTATGACGGTTCGTGGGCGGAATGGGGACTGGCCGAGCATACGCCGGCGGTCGCTGCCTGACACATCCATGCAAAGGAGAGCTGCGTCCATGAGCGAGGTTCAAGCGCCGATGAGCATGATCGCAGACGGCAAGGATTACGAACTGTTGACGACGCTGGATCACACCTTGTTCATCCTGCGCTCAAAAGCCGACTTCTATACAGCCCATCTCCAGGGAGAAGATGCGACGCGGTTTCAAGCGGACTACCAGGCAATCCAGCTGCAATACCCAGACTGGAAGGCGGACCAGACTCTGGCCCAACTGTGGGACCAGGGCGGCTATAGCTGGCTCGCAACGCAAGACGGAGAGTGACATGGCGACCCTCATCAAGACCACGCAGGACGGGCGGAAGCTGGAGGTGATTGGGCTGGCAATCTGTCTCGATGGCCAGCTCGAGGCCTTCGAGCTGATCGAGGTCAAGCTGCACCCGAACCAGCGCGCGATATGGATGGCCGCACCTGATGCGACCCATATGGCAGGACGGGTGACGCTGACGCGCGAGGAAGCAGACTCCGTGGCTGCCGCCTTCAGTGAGGCCGAAGCGCAAATCCTGGCCAGCCCGGCCGCCATCAACGAGCGGTTCAGGATCGCCGCCATGTGGAAAGCCCGCGAACAGGGCATCGAGTAGTCTCTATCGCTCACGCGATGCGCGCGAGGCTAGTTCAGCATCGCCCTGCGCGGTCGATAGCCGCCATTTTCGTCGCGCTCGAACATGCCGTCCACCTCGGGATGGCTGACCGGCTCGTCGGAGGTGTCAGCCAGCAAATTCTGTTCGGACACGTAAGCGATATAGGGCGCCTGTTCGTTCTCGGCGAACAGATAATAGAACGGCTGATCCTGGCGTTGTCGCCCCTCGATCAGGAAAACCCGATCGTACGAAGGCGTACTATCGGCATATTCCGGATCAACGTCGAACACCACGCCGCGAAAGGCGTGCACTCGGTGCCGGGTAACCTGCCCGATGTTGAATTTGGCAACGGACGTTTTACTCATCGCGCAGCCTTCCGCCTGGCGGCGGCGCTATTCCCTCCGTTGCATGTGTCTGGCAATTGGTCGGGCAGACCCGGGCACAGGCACCGCAACCGATGCAGGCTCCCTGATCGTTCATCACCATGATCTTTTTCTCGACCTCGTCCTCGTCGTCGTCGAGATCGACGAACTCGCCTTCGTCGGTGAGCCCCTTGAGCGTCATCACGTCACGGCCACACACCTTGAAGCAGCGGCCGCAACCGATGCATTTCTGCTCGTCGATCGCCAAGAGGTAGGCGGCCTGCCAGTCGCGGCCGTCTCGGGTGATGTTGCTCACGGTCAATGCCCCCTGCTAGGCGGATTCGAGGCTCTTCAACGCCGCACGCTTCTGCTCCAGTTCGGCGAACGCATCGTAGGCGCGTTGCGCAACGGTCAGAATCGTTTGCCATTGCAGCGGCAGTTCCTCGGACAGATCATGGAGATCCATCTTCGACTGGGTCGCTTTCGCCGACAGCTTCTTGATCTCGGCTTTCAGGGATTCCAGGTCACTCATGGGACACCTCAGTATTCTGCGACTTCTTTGAATTTATCGATCATCTCGATGCCGGCATTGACATACTTGGTGCCTTCGTCGGCCAGTTTTCCGAGATTGTCGAAGCCGAAGCGATGCACGTCGCGCAACTGCTTGTTGACGACAATCAGTCGGCCGCCGATGAGCACCATGCGGCCAAAGCCCTCATGGCTCATCTTCAGCATCGGCGAAACCATGACGCCAGTGGCGCGTTCGATCGACAGCGCAACCGCATTAAAGAACAGCTCGATCCGCCAGATGGTCTCCGGATCGGGATCTCCGATGATCGGCAGCGCCCGGCGCGCTTCCTTGTCCAGTATGTACGGATCGAGAAGAGATAAATCGCTCTTTCCCTCCCACGCGCCATGACTGTCCTGCGCGCGCCATATCTTGATCAACTCCTTGATGAAAGGAGCCTCGGCGGCGGGATTTGGTTCGATCACTGCAGCAATATCAGTCATGTTGATCCCTTAGTCCTCAAAATCCAGCACACGTTCCTTATCCTTCGCCAGGGCCTTGCGCAGCCATGGCGGCGGCGTGCCCTTCAGCACGTCTTCAAGCTTGGCCAGAAGATCGGTGATTTCCTCGGGCTGATTCACTTTCATGGGATGGATGTTGTTAGCGACGACCCTTGCCGCTCCGGAACCGCCGATTGCCGCGACATAGAGAATTGCGCAATCCTTGATGGCGTCGATCTTCGGCGCGAGCTTGTCCTCCTTGCCATCTTCCTTGAGGTCGCCCTCGAACTGGATGGCCTCAAGGAATTTGTGCCCCCAAGGGCCGATCTCATAGATCGCGATATTCTTCGCCCAGCCAAAATGGGCGTCGACGCGTTTCAGGTCCTGGGTCGCGAATGCGATCTTCATCGGTTTCCGTCCTTTCGTCTCGCCTCAGTGCAAGGTTGCAGCGTCGATCGTTGCCGGCGGATCGCTCTCGGCGTTGCGCCACGTATCCGGCGTCGCCTGGTGATTTTCCTCGTGGTCGGCGATGATCATATTGGCTATATCGAAGATCAGATCACGGGTGCCGCGATAGCCGACCGAAAGCTGATGTCCGGCGCCGAGCCGATCGAACATCGGAAATCCCGCGCGATAGAACGGGATCTGCAGCCGTTCCGCGGCCTGACGGCCATGCGAATGAGAGATCAGCAGATTGCAGCCGCGCTCCTTTGCGAGAGTCTCGAGGTCCTCGAGATCGCCGATCAGCACTTCCTCGGCCTTGATCCGCTCCAGCACCGGCGACTGCGTGGTCGTGATCGCCACCGTCACCTTGGTTCCCATCTCGTGAAGCATGCTCGACAGATCGAACAGAAGGTCCGGCTCGGCGCCAATCGCCAGCTTGCGACCGCCGAGGTGGAAATGCGCGTCGAGCATGGCATCGGCTAGCTGGCCGCGCAGACGGCGGTACTTCAGCGGCACCGGACGTCCGGAAATCTCGCTCAGGAAAACCAGGAACTCGTCATTGGGACGCAGGCCACACAGCCGCTCGAACAGCCGGAACGGCACCCCGGCCTTGGTCTCCATGGCCTCGGCAGCCCGTCGCATCTGCGCGCCAATGGCAATGGTCCAGGAGGCCTGGCCCATGGTGGCAATCTCTTCCACGCCGATGCCGCCAATCGTGGTCGGCACGAACTCGTCGGGAATATGGCCGTCAAGCGAGCCCGCTAGATCGGGCAGGAACGACGGCTCAAGCCCGAAATCCTCGATCATGTTCCGGATTTCGTCGAGGTCACCGGGCGTGAGATGGCATCCGGGCAGCACATTGACCCGCTTGGGATCACGGCGCGTGTCGTTGACGGGTGTCTTCACCAGCACCTCGACGATGCGCGCCACGGTCTTCTCCCAGCCATCCTGGAACGCATCCTTGAAGTCGGGAGTCGACACATAGACCAACGGAAACGCTGCCAGTTCCGGATGCTTCTGCCGGATCGTCTTGATATAGCCCTCGACGTCATCGCCCTTGGTTTCGGTGACGCCGGTGGAGCAGATGCCGATGATCTCCGGCTTGGTCCGCTTGTGGATGTTGAGGATCGCCTGTTCGACATTGTCGTACCCGCCGAGCACCGTCGCGACTTCACTCATGGCCGTCGTTTGCAGCGGGACGGCTTCTTTGAAGTGCCGCACGAACAGGGTCAGGCCGAATGACGTGCAGCCCTGCGATCCGTGCAACAGCGGCATCGATCCGCGCAGCCCCATAAAGGCGAACGCCCCCCCGATCGGCTGACTCATCTTCAGCGGATTGACCGCGCACGCTTTTTTTCCGACCGTGACCTTTGCCATCTGAAGTCCTATTCCGCCGCCTGAAGCGCCGGCGTGGCAACTACGGTCGGCGCAGTGGCGAGGATCTTCGCGATTCGCACCGAGCAGAAGCTGCAGCCGCCGGACGCATTGGTATGCTGCTTGATCCCGTCGACCGTGGTCAGTCCATGAGCTTGGATTGCATCCTCGATGGTCCCGAGATCGACCGACTTGCAGTTGCAGATCTTCGCGGCGCGGCGCGCGGCTTCTGCGGCCACCGGGTCGGCGGCCAGCCGGGCCGCCTCGGCGCCCATTTGCTCGATCGCCTTGGCCTGCCAGTTGCTGGCAACATTGTCCCAGGGCGCCGGCTGGCGAAGCTGCTCCCAGACCGGATTATAGAGCGCCTTGTCGATCTCCTCCATCAGCTTCGGCATGCCGACGTAGCCCATATAGGCATGGCTGCGCTCCTGGTTGATGTCGAGCCAGGGCATCGCGGCCTTGAGCGCGACAAATTGCGATTTGCCACCCGACAGCATGATGTCCGCTTTGGCGTCCTTCAGCATCTTGTACATCTCGCGCGGCGTCATATCGTCGATCATGTGGGCATCCTGGCCCATCAACTCCTTGATCCGCTCCTTGTCCTCTTTGGTGGATTTCTTGACGCTGGTGCCGACCATTTCGAGGCCCGCCTCCTGCAGCGCAGCCACCACCGACCAGGACTTGACGCCGCCGGTAATCAGCAAAACTTTCTTTCCGGCAAAGCGCGGCTTGTAGGGCTCGATCGACGCCCAGGCCTTGGCCTCCTCGCGGGCAATCACCGCTTCCGTACGGGCCATCAGCTCATCGGGCGCGCCTCGCTCGATCAACAGCCGGGCAATCTCGCGCAGCGAATCGCTGGTATCCTGGATGCCGTAGAACGAGCCCTCGAAGAACGGAATGCCGTAACGTTCTTCCATCTTGCGTGCCACGTTGATCATGGCCTTCGAGCACACCATCATCGCCGCGCGGGCACGGTGCGAATACGCAACCTCGCGATATTTTCCGTCGCCGGAAATGCACGACAAGATCCGGATGCCGAGTTCGTCAAGCAGCGGCTTCACCTGCCAGAGTTCACCCGAGAGATTGTATTCGCCGATAATATTGAGATCGTAGGGGGTGGTGAACTCCGGTTCCTGCGTCCCGATGACGTGATCGAGCAGAGCTTCCCCCGCGAGCTTGTTACCGAGATTCTTGGGCCCAACGAAGCCGGGTGCGTTCACCGGAATCACAGGCGTGCCGAATTTCGCTGACGCCGCCTTGCAGACCGCATTGATGTCGTCGCCGATCATGGCTGGCACGCAGGTCTGGTAGACGAAGACCGCCGGGGGATCGTACTTTTCGATGATCTCCCTGACCGCCTTGTAGAGCCGCTTCTCGCCACCGAATACGATGTCGGTTTCATTGATGTCAGTGGTGAAGCCGGTGCGCCAGATATTCGACCCCGATGATCGCGATCCACGATTGTCCCAGGAGTTACCTTCACAGGCGATCGGGCCATGGACGAGATGGGCGACATCGGTCAAGGGCTGCAACGCGATCTTGGCACCGTCGAAGGCGCAACCGCCGGCTGCGCCGCCGGGCTGCAACTGCTTGGTGCATCCCTTCTTGCGTTCCGCCTCCGTCTTGTTCGCATTCTTGCCGCAACCGGGCTCGTTGAACACATCCTGAATGGTAGCCGACAGCGAGCTCATTCGTCTCTCCTGAACAACGGGGACTGATGCGGAACGAAAGTCTGCCTTTGTCTTCTCGCTTGATCTGCCCGGCCGTCGTCCGCAACGTCGCGAGCGGCGACCGGGCCTAACGCTCGCTCAGCGAATAATATCGAAGCTGAAATCCGTCTTGGAGGGAACGTTGGTGTTCCTGTCGATCTCGTCAAAGATCTTGTCGAGGATCGTCACCAGGACATTCATGCCGCCCTGGTAACCCCAGACCGGGTAACGATGATGGTGATGCCGATCGAAAATCGGGAAGCCGATACGGATCAGCGGCGTTCCAGTATCTCGCTCCAGATACTTGCCATAGGTGTTGCCGATCAGGAAATCTACCGGCTCGGTGAACAGCAGGGAGCGCATATGCCAGAGGTCCTTGCCGGGATAGACATGGCAGTTCTTGCCAAACGGCGAGGCGTCGAACACTTCCTGAACCTTCGCCGCCCACGCCTTGTTGCCGTTGGTTGCCAGCACGTGGGTCGGTTCGGCACCGAGTTCAAGCAAGAATGCGGCAAGGCCGAGACAAAGGTCCGGATCGCCATAGATCGCGAACTTCTTGCCGTGAATATGCGCAGCAGAGTCAGCAAGCGCATCGACCAGTCGGCCGCGCTCCAGGGTCAACGCCGCCGGAATTTCTTTCCCGGTGATCCGCGACAGCGCCATCACGAAGTCGTCGGTGGCGGAAACGCCGATCGGATGATTGAACGACAGCACTTCCTGGCCATGACTTGCGATGAACGGAAGCGTCTTCTCGGTCGAATAATGCTGCATCGAGATCGTCGCCTTGGCATGGATCGCATTGGCTGCATCTTCCAACGTGGTGCCGCCGTCATACATCCGGAACTCGCCGTCAGTCGGCGTGTCGAACACGTCGCTGTTGTCGGCAAGAACGGTGTGTTCGATCCCCATCAGATTGAAGATGCGCTTGATTTCCCGGGTGTTTCCGACGGTGTAACCATCGAAGCCGCCGATGAAGTTGATCTTCTCGTTGGGCTTGCGCTCGAGCTTCGGCGCGGTACCGGCCTTGCCATCCCAGAAGTGTTCAATAATGCCCTTCAGCGCATTGTCGTAGCCGGTGACATGACTGCCGACGAAGGCCGGCGTGTGGGCGAACGGAACGTCGTATTCCTCCGGCACAGACCCCTTTTCCTTCGCCGTCTTGATGAACGCGTTGAGGTCGTCGCCGATGACTTCCGCCATGCATGTCGTGGACACCGCGATCATCTTCGGCTTGTACATCGCATGCGTGTTGGCGAGGCCGTCGATCATGTTGTTGAGGCCGCCGAATACCGCCGCGTCTTCGGTCATGGATGACGATACGCAGGAACTCGGCTCCTTGAAGTGGCGCGACAGATGGCTGCGGTAATAGGCAACGCAACCCTGCGAACCGTGAACGAAAGGGATTGTTCCTTCGAAGCCGACGGCTGCGAACACTGCGCCGAGCGGCTGGCACGCCTTGGCCGGGTTGATCGTCAGGGCCTCGCGGGCAAAATTCTTTTCGCGATACTCCGGCGTCTTGGCCCATTCGCGGATGCGCTCGACTTCGGCGGGATCGCGGGGATTCTCGAACATCTTCTTCTTGTTCGCCAGCATCTGCTGGTATTCCGGGCCGCGGAAAAGCTCGAAGTGATCGAGCACGTGTTCAGCATTCTGCGTCATGGTGACACCCTTTCAAAATTGTCTGTGAGCGGAAGGCCTGGCCCTCCCAAGCCGGGAGAGCCAGGAGCGCGATCTATTCGGCGGCCATCAGTGTCGCCTGCGGAACGACCTTCCACGGCGGGATCGTCTTCTTCCAGATCGGCGAATTGATCGCCATGTCCATGTCGCGCGCGAAGATCGCGAAGCCGTCATAGCCGTGATACGGGCCGGAATAGTCCCAGGAGTGCATCTGCCGGAACGGCACACCCATCTTCTGGAAGACATACTTCTCCTTGATGCCCGACCCGACCAGATCCGGCTGCACCTTTTCGACGAACTTCTCGAACTCGTAGCCGGTCACGTCGTCGTAGATCAGCGTACCGTCCTTGACATAGTGCTGGGCGGTTCGCTGGTAGTCATCGTTGTGGCCGAATTCGTAACCGGTGCCGACGACTTCCATGCCGAGATCCTCATAGGCACCGATGACGTGGCGCGGGCGAAGACCACCAACGAACAGCATCACCGTCTTGCCCTCGAGGCGGGGGCGATACTTGGCGATCACCGCATCCATCAGTGGCTGATATTTCGCGATGACGCGCTCGGCACCTTCCTTGATCTTGTCATCGAAGAACGATGCGATCTTGCGTAGCGATTCCGCAATCTTGGAGGGGCCGAAGAAGTTGTATTCGCACCACGGAATCCCGTACTTTTCTTCCATGTGGCGGGAGATGTAATTCATCGAACGATAGCAATGCAGCACATTGAGCTTCGCTTTCGGCGTTGCCTCGAGTTCTGCCAGACTTCCGTCGCCGGACCACTGGGCGATCACCCGAAGCCCCATTTCCTCGAGCAGGATGCGCGATGACCAGGCGTCGCCACCTATGTTGTAGTCGCCGATGATGGCGACGTCGTAGGGTGACTGCTCGAACCTGGCCGGCGCATCCGCCGGAATTTTGTCGAAAACCCAGTCGCGGATCGCGTCGTTGGCGATGTGGTGACCGAGCGACTGCGACACGCCGCGGAAGCCTTCGCAGCGAACAGGAACAATCGTCTTGCCGTCGTATTCCTTCGACTTCTGCTTCGAGACGGCCTCGATGTCGTCACCGATCAGACCGATCGGGCATTCCGACTGCACGGTGATGCCGTTGTTGAGCGGAAACAGCTCCTGGATTTCGTCCATGATCTTGGCGAGCTTCTTGTCGCCACCGAAGACAATGTCCTTCTCCTGGAAGTCGGAGGTAAACTGCATGGTCACGAAGGTGTCGATCCCAGTGGTGCCGATGTAGTAGTTCCGGCGGGCCGCCCAGGAATATTGGCCGCAGCCCACCGGGCCATGGCTGATGTGGATCATGTCCTTGATCGGTCCCCACACCACGCCCTTCGAGCCGGCATAGGCGCAGCCGCGGATGGTCATCACGCCCGGAACCGACTTCAGGTTCGATTTGACGCCGCAATCCGACTTACCGGCTTCATGCACGTTCAGGTGCTTGGCGCGCCGCTTAGCGGTCTTCTCCGGGTAAACCGCCAGTACTTCGGCGATCAGTTCCTTGTTGCGCGCCTTGATCTCCGCAACACTTTCCGTCTTTGCTAAGCTCATCTGATTTTCCTCGCTATCCGTTTGCGGTGACGGGGGGACCGGCCCCTCTCGCGAGGGGCCGGATCGTCTCGATTGAAAGTCCTCAGGCGGACATCGCTGCCAGCTGATCGGCGGCGAGTTCTGCGGCGGTCTTGCCGACTACGCTCTCGTCCACCGGCTTCATGATGCCGTGCTCCATCAGCATGTCCTCGAGCTCGTCCATGGTGATCGGGGTCGGGATGATGCCCTTGCCGCCGTTGGCGTGGATCTTGGTCGCCAGCGAACGGTAGTGCTGGGCCTGTTCGGATTCCGGCGCGTATTCCAGAACCGTCATGCGGCGCAGCTCGGCGTGCTGCACGATGTTGGCGCGCGGCACGAAGTAGATCAGGTGGGTGCCGAGCTTCTTGGCCATGGCTTCGGCCAGCTCCAGCTCCTTGTCGGTCTGGCGTTCGTTGCAGACCAGACCGCCGAGACGCACGCCGCCGGAATTGGCGTATTTCAGAATGCCCTTGGAGATGTTGTTGGCGGCATACATTGCCATCATCTCGCCGGACATCACGATGTAGATTTCCTGCGCCTTGTTCTCGCGGATCGGCATCGCGAAGCCGCCGCAAACCACGTCGCCCAGCACGTCGTAGGACACGTAGTCGATGTCCTCATAGGCGCCGTTCTCCTCGAGGAAGTTGATCGAGGTAATGACACCGCGACCGGCGCAGCCGACGCCGGGCTCCGGACCGCCGGATTCCACGCACTTGATGTCGCGATAGCCGACCTTCATGACTTCTTCGAGTTCGAGATCCTCGACGCTGCCGGCGGCGGCGGCCAGACTGAGGATGGTGTCCTGCGCCTTGGCATGCAGGATCAGGCGGGTGGAATCCGCCTTGGGATCGCAACCGACGATCAGGATCTTGTGTCCCATCTCGGCCAGCGCCGCCAAGGTGTTCTGCGACGTCGTCGACTTGCCGATGCCGCCTTTGCCGTAGAAAGCGATTTGTCGTAGTGCAGCCATTTTGTTCTCCATGAACCGATGCGGTGTATCCGTCGTCGCAAGCCGCACAGCGTGGTCTTGATGAATCCCGTTGCGCGGCGCGGTCGCAGATTGCTCTTCCGCTTCGAGGATGCAGCCAGCAACCATCGCCTTGCGAGAACGAGGGTTTGCAACGACTGTGCCAGCGCACGCGCCGATGAAAAATTCTTTTGATTTGAAGTACATAGATGTTTGATACGAACGACGGGCGGCTTGTTGCAAACCCGACATGATGATGCGTCGTCGGACGCTCGGCTATTCGGCTGTCCCAAACAAAACATCGCTGCAGACACGCCTGTCCGGCCAATGGGCGATGCCAGTGTCGTCTTCTGTCAGGGACCAATCGCGGTACGACGTTTGCTTGACGCAAGGCGCCACGACAGCGAGGACAACAGAATGCCCGTCGATTTTGCACCCTTCAACTCCAGGGATGACGACATCGTGTTCGTGATCGAGGGCAATGATGTTATTCGCTCGGCGTTGCATTTCATCCTGACCCACCAGAATGAGACGCACTCGTTTGCAACCCTCGATCTCGCTTATGCACGAGCAGGAGACATGACGCCGGACCTGATACTGCTCGGCATCGACCTTCTTGGACAAGAAGGCCGAACCGTCCTGAGCCAGATCTGTCGAAGGTTCCCAAGCGCCGAGATTATGATCGTGGCGAACACCGTCGATGATCCATTGGCCTTGAAAGCGCTGCGGTGGGGGGCACACGACGTCCTGGGCAAGCCAATCAGCTTCGATTCGATCCACCGTAGCGTCAACGGGGTGCTCCGGCGCCGGAAACAGGCAGCGACCTTGCTCGGGTTGCTGCCGCCCTCGGCAGCGTGGTGACCGATATGCCGGGCGCAGCGCCAATGAACCAGGAGAAGGGTGGCCAAATGAATAACGCAGGCGCAGGTATCCCGCCGATCGATGACATCATCGAGAACTTTGCGCTGCTGGATGATTGGGACGACCGCTACCGTTATGTCATAGAACTCGGTCGCGGCATGCTCCCGTTGCCCGATATCCATCGCAGTGCCGCCAACAAGGTCCCCGGCTGCGCCAGCCAGGTCTGGCTCGGCACTTCGGTCCGGTTCGAACATCAACGGCTGCTGCTGGATTTTCGCGGCGACAGCGACGCGCATATCGTGCGCGGGTTGGTCGCCATTCTGCTCGCGGTCGTCTCCGGCAAGCCGGCCGATCAGATCCTGACAGCGGACCCGATTGCCCTATTCGACCGCCTTGGTCTGGGCGAGCATCTCACTCCGCAGCGATCCAATGGATTTCGATCCATGGTCAACCGCATCCGTGCCGATGCGCAGCGGGCCCTGACAGACCAGGCGGTATCCGCCAGATAGCCAAAAGCCCCGCGATCAGTGTGCAGGGCGCCGGCCACCGCGCAGCGCGGCTTTCGCCATCTCCTCGCCGCGCATGATCACGACGGCCGCATTGGCAAAGAATTCTACGGTATAGTAAGTCTCACCAAGAAAACTCCAGCTTTCGCGGACTACACCGACATCGCCACCATTGACCAGGATTTCGCCGATATCGCGGTGCGGATAGATCCCATCATTGATAACACGCGTCAGTGACCGTACAGCCTCGCCCGCTTTGAACTCGCGCTGACCGGCGATGCTCGTACCGCATTTGAAGCTGCGGCGGCGAGGATCGTGGACCACGCGGGCAATGGCGGTCGGACGCAGCCGCGGATTTGGGTGATTCATGTGAAGAACTCCTGCGCCCTGGTAAGGGCTCGCGCCAGAACATCGACCTCTTCATGGGTATTGTAGAGCGCGAATGAGGCCCGGCACGTAGCCGAGACACCAAAACGCTCCAGCAGTGGCATGGCGCAATGGGTGCCGGCCCGCACCGCGATGCCGGCGCGATCGATCACTGTCGCGAAATCGTGGGCGTGGGCACTCTTCATCTCGAACGAAACGATGGCCCCCTTCTCCGCCGCGGCTCCGATGATGCGCAGCGAATTGATCTCGCCGAGCTTTTGTTGGGCATAGGCAAGCAACGCGCCTTCGTGCGCCCTGATCCGCCCCTTGCCGATCGAATTGATGTAGTCGATGGCGGCACCAAGCCCGATCGCCTGCACGATGGCCGGCGTCCCGGCCTCGAACCGGTGCGGCGGCGCACCGTAGCTGACACAATCGCGCTGCACCTCGCGGATCATCTCGCCGCCGCCATTGAACGGCGGCATCGTCTCGAGATGTGCGCGCTTTCCGTATAGTGCGCCGATCCCGGTTGGCCCGTACAATTTGTGGCCGGTAATGACGAAGAAATCACAATCGATGTCGCGCACATCGCATTCCATGTGCACGGAAGATTGCGCGCCGTCGACCAGCACCGGGATCCCCCGGGCGTGCGCGATGCGGACCACTTCCTTGACTGGCACCACAGTGCCCAGCACGTTCGACATCTGCGTGATGGCGACCATCTTGGTGCGTTCGGTCAGCAGCTTTTCGAATTCGTCGATCAGGAAATTGCCGTCTTCGTCCACCGGCGCCCACTTGATCACGGCACCCTGCCGTTCCCTGAGGAAGTGCCAGGGAACGATGTTCGCATGATGCTCCATGATCGAGAGAACGATTTCATCACCCGGTCCTATCCGCTCACGCCCAAAGGTCTGCGCCACAAGATTGATGGCCTCGGTCGCGCCGCGGGTGAAGATGATCTCTTCGTTGCTGCCGGCATTCAGGAAGCTGGCGACCTTCTCGCGGGCGCCCTCGTAGCCCTCGGTGGCGGCATTGGCGAGATAGTGCAACCCACGGTGAACGTTGGAGTATTCCGAGGTGTAGGCCTGCGTCATGCGATCGAGAACCGCCCTGGGCTTCTGCGCCGATGCCGCATTGTCGAGATAGACCAGCGGCTTGCCGTAGACCTGCATACCAAGAATCGGAAAATCCTCGCGAACGCAGCCGACATCATAGCTACCGTTACTGACCGCCGGATGCAGCTTCATCCCCGTTGTCCCAGCCAGTTGACAATGACTTCCGTCAGCGCGTCGCGGACGCCGTCATGCTCGATCGCGTCCACCACTTCGGCGGCAAACGCCTGGATCAGCAAAGCCTCCGCCTGCCTTTCTGGAATGCCACGCGCCATCAAATAGAATTTCAACTGATCGTCCAGATTGCCGGTGGTGGCGCCATGGCCGCATTGGACATCGTCGGCGAATATTTCGAGCTCCGGCTTGGCGTCGGCCTCTGCATCATCCGACAACAGCAGCGCCCGCGTCATCATCTTGGCGTCGGTCTTCTGCGCCTGCTGCCGCACCGTAATCCGGCCCTGGAACACGGTGCGTGCTTCGTCATC
Source organism: Rhodopseudomonas sp. RCAM05734 (assembly GCF_052658035.1). NCBI lineage: Bacteria > Pseudomonadati > Pseudomonadota > Alphaproteobacteria > Hyphomicrobiales > Nitrobacteraceae > Rhodopseudomonas > Rhodopseudomonas sp. RCAM05734. The sequence goes on from NZ_CP199742.1 coordinate 346,860, forward strand.
GACGACGGCCTTGAACAATTCGCGACTTTGGCAATTCGGCGCCGCGTGCTCGACCGTTAGCGTGGTATCGGCATGCTGCCGCTCGGCCAGCAGGCTGAGACCGCGCAGATCTCGCGATCGTGCCCTCCCCCGAGAGCAGCACGAACTGCTGATTGCGGACGACAGCCCCGCCGGTATTGAAGCCGCATTCGTTGAACTTCGCACGCGCACCGACGTGAGCCAGCAGCGTTCCGATATGAATAGCTCCCTTGCTTTCACCGGTGACCTTGATGTGATCGACTTTCGCCTCATCGCCGATCACAAGCTGCAGCACGGTATTGACCTGATAATCTCCCTGACCGCGACTTTCATGGGTCTCGATCAAGGTCGCCGAGGCGCCCTTGCCGACCACCACCAGCGATCTCGTGAACATCGCAGCAGGCGTTGCTCCGGTAGTGACAAAGACCAGATGGATGGGCCGCGCAATGGAGGTATCCGGCGAAACCGTGATGACAACTCCGTCGCCGGCTAGCGCTGTATTGAGCGTGAGCGCCGAGTCATCGGCGGGCACCGTAACGCCGAGCCCCTGCGACAACATCGGTTCGTCCAGGGCCAGCGCTTCCGCCATCGAGCGAATCTTGAAGCCGGGCTCAAGCTCAACCAGATCGGACAGCTCTTCGACGAAGGCGCCGTCGACGATCATCAGCCGGCGAAAGCCAAGTGCGGACAGCAGGCCCCCGGCTTCCCGGGCCGTCTGCTTCGCAATGGCATCCGGCGGAGCTGCCAGCGGCCGGGCATCCCGCATCAAGCGCCGCAGGTCGGTATATTTCCAGGCTTCAACCCTGGGGTTGGGCAATCCCGACAGCACAAAATGATTGAACGCAGCAACGCGAACCGCGGCGATGTCGCTGCCGCCCGGCAACCCCTGCCGGGCCATGTTGTAGATGTCGACGAGCCCAAGTTCGGCCTGGGTTCTGACGGGGCGAATGACAGCGGTCATGGCCGTTACGCCGCCACGTTCTGAAATTGCGCGTAACCTGTCGCTTCGAGTTCAAGCGCCAGTTCCTTCCCACCAGTCTTCACAATGCGGCCGGCCGCCAGCACGTGCACAACATCGGGCACGATGTAGTCCAGAAGCCGCTGATAGTGCGTAATCACGATCATAGCGCGATCGCTGGAGCGCAACGCATTGACGCCGTTGGCCACGATCTTGAGGGCGTCGATATCGAGGCCGGAGTCGGTTTCGTCGAGCACACAGAGCAACGGCTCCAGCAGCGCCATCTGCAGCGTCTCGTTGCGCTTCTTTTCGCCGCCGGAGAAGCCCACGTTGAGCGGGCGGCGGAGCATATCGGGATCGATGCCGAGTTTCTTCGCCAGTTCCCGGACACGCTTGAGCAGATCGGGCGACGTCAGTTCTTCCTCGCCGCGCTTGCGACGCTGGGCGTTGAGCGCGGCGCGCAGGAACGTGACGGTGGCGACGCCCGGGATTTCCAGCGGATACTGGAAGGCAAGGAACACACCCTTGGCGGCGCGCTCGTCAGGCGCCATCGCCAGCAGGTCCTCGCCCTTGAACAGAATTTCGCCGTCGGTGATCTCGTAGCCGGGCTTTCCGGCCAGCACATACGACAGCGTCGACTTGCCGGCGCCGTTCGGGCCCATGATGGCGTGAATCTCACCGGCATCGACCCTAAGGTCGAGGCCCTGGAGAATTTTCCGTCCGGCGATTTCGGCCCGAAGACCGCGGATTTCGAGGAGCGGCGTCATCGGCAATTACCTCCTTACATAGTTGATACGACACCATCACCCGACGCTGCCTTCCAGCGAGATCGAGATCAGCTTCTGCGCTTCCACCGCGAATTCCATCGGAAGCTGTTGCAGCACATCCTTCACGAACCCGTTGACGATGAGGCCGACGGCTTCTTCCTGGCTCAGCCCACGCTGCACGCAGTAAAACAGCACGTCCTCGGAGATCTTCGACGTCGTCGCTTCATGTTCGAACAGTGCCGACGAGTTCTTCGCCTCGATGTATGGGACGGTATGGGCGCCGCATGTGTCGCCGATCAGGAGCGAGTCGCAGGCCGTGAAATTGCGCGCACCCGTCGCTTTCCTATGCGCAGTGACGAGGCCGCGATAGGTGTTTTGCGAAACGCCGGCAGCTATGCCCTTGCTGATGATCCGGCTCGATGTGTTCTTGCCCAGATGGATCATCTTGGTTCCGGAATCGACCTGCTGGTGGCCATTGGAGATCGCGATCGAATAGAATTCGCCGCGAGAATTGTCGCCGCGCAGGATGCAGCTCGGATATTTCCAGGTGATCGCTGACCCGGTTTCAACTTGGGTCCAGGAGATCTTTGAGTTGGCGCCGCGGCAGTCGCCGCGCTTGGTGACGAAATTGTAAATGCCGCCGACACCCTCGGAATTTCCCGGGTACCAGTTCTGCACTGTTGAATACTTGATCTCGGCATCATCGAGCGCGACAAGCTCAACCACCGCGGCGTGCAACTGGTTCTCATCGCGCTGCGGCGCGGTGCAGCCCTCGAGATAGCTGACATAGGCGCCCTTGTCGGCGATCAGCAACGTCCGTTCGAACTGCCCGGTGTTGCGTTCGTTGATGCGGAAATAGGTCGACAGCTCCATCGGGCAGCGCACGCCCGGCGGCACGTAAACAAACGAGCCATCAGAGAACACCGCCGAGTTCAGCGTCGCGAAATAATTATCCGAAGTCGGAACGACTGTGCCGAGATATTTTTGGACGAGTTCCGGGTACTCGCGGATTGCCTCCGAGATCGGCATAAAGATCACGCCGGCCTGCTTCAACTCTTTCTGGAAGGTCGTCGCCACCGAAACCGAGTCAAATACCGCATCGACAGCGATCCGGCGCTCGCCCTCAGGCCTCACAACGCCTTCAAGCATCTCGACTTCGCGCAGCGGAATGCCCAGCTTCTCATAGGTCTTAAGGATTTCAGGGTCGATCTCGTCGAGCGATCCGATCTCCTTCTTTTTCGGTGCCGAGTAATAGTAAAGGTCCTGATAGTCAATTTTCGGATAGTTGACCCGGGCCCAGTTCGGCTCAGTCATGGTCAGCCAGCGCCGGTAGGCCTGTAGCCGCCACTCCAGCATCCACTCGGGCTCGTTCTTTCTGGCAGAAATGTACCTGACAATATCTTCGGACAGCCCCTTGGGCGGCTTTTCCGATTCGATAAGCGTCTCAAATCCATACTTGTACTGTTCGACGTCGATGCTTTGCACCCGTTCGACGGTTTCTTGTACGGCTGCCATTCGTTACTCCGCCCGTCGACGGGACGCCGGATCGTATCGGGCGCCCCAATGGTTCATTGGATCTGGACCGCGGTGTGGACGCGCGCGCCTGACAGCGCACGCGATCGTTTCGCGCAGCCGCTCGTCCTCGCCGGCCACCACGGTCATGAGCAATGCGCCCAACCGGGCGACCACGTCACCCAGCGCCAGGGAGATGTTGCCACGGCATGCCATGGTCCTGTTCCTCATGCGGGCACGCAGGTATTTTCGACCGGGCACACCACCGCGCATTGAGCTGTGTCGAAATGCCCCTCGCATTCGGTGCACTTCTTCAGATCGATAATGTACATGTCGTTTTTCAGGCGGATGGCGGCATTGGGACATTCAAATTCACAAGCGCCACATACCGTGCATTGCGAGGCGACGATTTTATAGGCCATCTTCAAACTCCGAATGCGTGTCGATGCCGGATAACGACACCCTTTCAAGCCGCGTGCCAGAACGCAGGCATTTGATTTCACACTGCTATTTCAGCGCTGGCGACTCGCCGCGCTGTCGCGCCCACGACAGGCTGTCGCAACTCCGACAAGTCGCACCAAGGGTGATTTCAACAAAAGGCTGCGCGCCATGCGCCAGCGCGGCGATCGACATCTTCTTGGGTCAACCATCCGCCACGGCGCGATGTCGCGCCGGCTTCACTTCTCAAGGAGAAATAGCAGAGCTGGAGCAGCTAGAGGTGCTTGACCTCGATGCCGTGCTTTTTAAGCGCATAGCCGATCTGACGCGGCGTCAGTCCGAGGATGCGGGCCGCCTTGGCCTGGACCCAGCCCGACTTCTCCATCGCCGCGATAAAGCGCTCGCGATCCGGAACCTGCCCGTAGCTGGTTGCTTCAACGGTGGCCGGAATCGAGTCGACGGCAGGCTGGATTGGCGAAGGTCCGTAACCTTCTGCGCTGCCACTTGCGGTGCGCGGCAGCACCGGGAGCGGGACCGCTGGCCGAAGCCGTGCCGGCGGAAATTCCGAAGGCCCTTTCCACAGCATTGCCGAGAGGCATTCGTTCTTGCGGCAGGCGAAATCGTCCATCACGATCGAGCCTCCCTGCGCCAGAGTCGCCGTCCGCTGCACGCAGTTTTCCAATTCGCGCACGTTGCCAGGAAAGCCGCACCCCATCAGCACTTCCAGTGCGCTGGCGTCAAGCGACAGAGTACGGCCGTTCTCCTCATTGAAGCGCTTGAGAAATTCGGCGGCCAGCGGCGCGATGTCGCTGCGTCGGTCGCGCAGCGGCGGCATCAGGATCGGCACCACGCTGATGCGGTAGTACAGGTCGGCGCGGAATTCGTTTCGCGCGACCGCTTCTTCGAGGTTGCGGTTCGTCGCGGTAACCACGCGCACGTCGACCTTGAGGGTGTGGTTGCCACCGACCCGTTCAAACTCCTGCTCCTGCAGGACGCGCAACAGCTTGGCCTGAAATGCCGGCGAAATCTCGCCGATCTCATCAAGAAAGATGGTCCCCTTGTCGGCGAGTTCGAAACGCCCCTTGCGTGAATTGATGGCGCCGGTAAAGGCTCCCTTCTCGTGGCCGAACAATTCGGACTCGAGCACCGATTCTGGCAATGCCGCGCAATTGATCTTGACGAAGGGGCCCTTGGCGCGCGGCGAAAGCTCGTGGATCGCCTTGGCAATCAACTCCTTGCCAGTGCCCGACTCGCCACGCAGCAGCACGGTGGAGTTGGATTTGGCAACGATAATGATCTTGTCGAGCAACGAGCGCAGCGCGGGGCTGTCGCCGATGATGCCCTTGATCAGCACCTTCTTGCGCTCGCGCACCGGCTTGAGTTCGGACAACTCCTTCTGCAGGCGGTGGCTCTCGGCCATCAGCCGATCGCGGTCGCGCGAGACCACCCGGTAGAGCTGAACGGTCTGCCCGATCAGATTGGCGATCATGGTCAGGAAACGCACATCGGAATCGAGTCGGAAAACCGAACGACCGTCCCAGACCCGGTCGATCGTGAGGGTTCCGATCACCTTGACGCCAATGCGAATTGGTACTCCGATGAACGACACACGATCGCTGCCAACGGCGCCTAGTGCGGCCGCATCGGTAGCAAACAATGAATGTTTCGCAACATCTTCGACGACCAGCGGGACGGCCGTCGCAACGATCTGTCCAATGGCCTTCTGCGGCAAACGAGCCCGGTAACGCTCGTCGGCGCCCTCATTCCAGCCGACGCCAACGGTGATATCGGGAACATCGTCGTCTGCCAGCAGGGAAATCACGCCATGTCGCATTTGCAGGAACGACGACAGCACATTCAGAACGCTGGCAAGCGTCGTCTGCAGTCGGTTCGGGGCATTGAGGATCTTTGAGATTTCATAGATCCCGGTCAGCGCAATCTCGCTGAGCGGCATCAGCGGAGTACCAGATCGCGCGTCCAGATTCGCGGATTCGATCGCGTCAACATGCGCCATGGCAGTCTCTCCATAGTCCATGACGTTCCCTGCCGGCTTTTTTCGGATTGTTATGATCTTGTCCCATCTTCACAACGATGTCGTGCTCAACTTTGCTGCATTAGTGCAGAACATAGAGGCGTGTACCGCAGGCTGAACGCCTTCGAACTTTGGGGATCAACTACTCTCATAGCAGGCGCAAGCGATCGTCTGTGACAGTGCATTGACTTAGATCAATACGTCGCGACCAAAGGGACGGCACGCGATAGTCTATCATGAGCCAATTCCAGCTCGCTGAAATCGTCGCGGCTCTGTGAACGGTAGCTGACAGATCAGACATGCTGTCCGCCGTTGATCTTGATCTCCTCTCCGGTGACGTAGCTCGCCGCATCCGAGCAGAGAAAGTAAATGACCTTGGCCACCTCGTCCGGCGTCCCAATTCGGCGCATCGGTATTACCGGCACAAGCATCGCTTCGGTTTCCGGTGACAGGATATCGGTCTTGATCTCACCAGGGGCGATGGCGTTGACACGAATACCGTAGGGGGCGAAGTCGTGGGCCATTTCCCGGGTCAGACAGGCCAATGCGGCCTTCGAGGTCGCATACGCCGTACCGGCGAACGGATGCACGCGGGAACCGGCGATCGACGTAACGTTGACGACGGTGCCTGCACCGTCGTTGAGTTCATCAAACAGTCCTCTCGCCAGCAGGATCGGCGCGAGAAAATTGACATGAAAGACACTCATCCAGGTGTCGACCGGCGTCGTCAGCGACGTCAGCCGGCCTCCTTCGTCATTTTTCGGAGAGAGCCCCGCATTATTGATCAGCGCATGAAGCGGCAAGCCTCCGAGGCGCTCCTTGATCTCTGCAATCGCGCCGGGCAACGCCCGGTGGTCGCTCAGGTCAACCTCGACATGATCGTCGGCCCCTGAATTCCATGGACAGAGATCGCTGTCGAACCTTTGGCGTGAACAGGTAATGATCCGCCAGCCTGCATCGGAAAATAACTTGACCGTCGCATGTCCTATGCCGCGCGAGGCGCCGGTTAGCACCATGTTCTTTTGCTCCGCCAAGGACGGCTCGATCTTCGGAGGCATGCCGGGATAGGGACAGAGCACTATGTTCTCCAGCGCTGATCCGAGCCGGATCGGCGTTCATCGTTGCGCGGTCAGCGGTCGGATCCGCGCGGCGACCATTCACAGCGCGGGGGGCATGATGTTTCCGACACAAGGGCGATTTTGCATGATCCGGGCCAACCTGATCATCCTGTGTTCGCGAGGCAAAGCCGCCGAATCGCACCCATTGCGAGTATCGCGTGGCCTTGGAAGCGGCAGCATGTCGACGTTCCGACACTTCCGTTCGGTTCGATACAAAATCCGCCACTATCCGACATCAACTCACGCCGACGCCCCGCAGCAACGCTGCCTTACCGATTGGTCCGGTTTCTGCACTATCGATTTCGCCAGAGATATCCATTGCCGAACGGGGGAGGGACAGCCATGCCGCTTTACAGTTTTCACTGCGCAAAATGTGACGGCGACGTCGAACTCCTGATCGGGTTTTCCGAGAAACCGGCCTGCCCGGCATGCGGCAGCAAGAGGATGCAGCGGCTGATGTCACTCACGGCGCCGCAGGGCAAGACCAAGGCCTTGATGAAGGCCGGACGTGCGCAAGCCGCGCGCGAGGGCCATCTGAGCAATTTCAGCCGTGCTGAACGGCGCCGCTGATCAATTATCGGTTCGACGATCGGTCAATCCGCGGTGATCTGCACCTCCGGCATTTCATCCGGCTCCGGGATGTCGAGCCCGTCCTCTTCGGCCAGATCGATTCCGCTCAAGCAGATATCGCCATCATCAATGATCAGCCTGATCGGCGTGAGTGCCTTCCCCTGGCAGGGGCCGATGAAGCAATGTCCGGTATCGAGATCGAACTGAGCATGATGACTGCCGCAGGTGATGAAGTTGCCGTCCTCATCCATGAACTCTCCGGGCACCGTATCAAGCCGCGAGCCCTGATGGGGGCAGGCATTTTCAAACCCGAAGAAGTTGTTACCCTTGCGCGCGATAAGAATTGGCCAGGGCTTGGCCGAGCCGTCCGGCTCTCTGCGCATGAGCATGAAGCCTGTAGCCTGGCCGTCATCCACCTGATAGGTGCCGCATATCGCAAAAAGCGTGTCCATTCACGGATCCCTTCCAGCCATCATTGACGCTTCGGCCTGCAGGCGCTGAAGCGAGATCTCTCACTCAGCAAGCGATGTGCCAGCGACAGAGTGTAGATTGGTGCGGGTTCTCTCCTCGGATCTACTTTCGGTGTCGGACCGGTCCATAACTTACCAATACCTGCTGCGCGACAGGCTTATGGCCGTACAGCAAACGCGAATCGCGCAATGGCGGTCAAAACGCCCCTTCGACATCGTCGAAATCCCGGGCACCGGCTATCATCGAGCCGACAATCTTCGAGCATGTCCAAGCACCGAAAATACGAGGACGACGGCGCCACGGATCGTCAACGGTCCATCGTTACTCGCAAGGTCGCGCGACAATCTCCGTCGACGCGGAAAAGATCGACGTGTTTGCGCGACTGATGACAGATAAACTGGAAAACGGCGATGTTACCGGTCGTAAGGCCTACGTCCACGCCGTGGTCATCGCCATCGAGGTAGGTGACAAGACCATTCGCATTGTCGGCTGCAAGGCCACCCTGCAGGAGGTCATTACCGGCAAACAAACCACGAACGAGAATGTTCGTGGTTTTGTACGCAAATGGCGCGCCCGAAAGGATTCGAACCTCTGACCCCTAGATTCGTAGTCTAGTGCTCTATCCAGCTGAAGCTACGGGCGCGTGCCGCGGAAATCGTGAGGACACAAGGCCCTGTTGAAGTCGCATGCTTTTCGAAACAGGTTGTTTGCGAAAGCGCGCCATAGCTACCGGCTCCGGCCGGGCTTGGCAAGCACCTGTGCGACCGTTCGACGACAGGAATTGCCGATACCGGCGGCTGAAGCGGATTAAAGTGAAGGAAAATCGTCGCTCGCCGGGTTCGGGAGCGGAAGTCCGGCCGCCACGGGACGACGGCCGTCGAATCAACGCGTTCATTAGCTCACGCCCGCGCCCGTTCGCTGCGGATGCTGTGCAGTTCCACCGGACGGTCCGGCATGCTGATGCGGAACGTGGCCCCCAGTGTGCCTTCGACCAGATGGATATCGCCGCCATGGGCGCGAACCAGTTCCGCGGCAATCGCCAACCCTAATCCGCTACCGCCCGGACGCGCCGAGCCCTGAAAGGCCTCGAACAGGTGGTTGCGGGCCTTCTGCGGCACGCCGGGACCGGTATCCGAGACTTCGATGATGGTCACAGCGCCTTCGCGGCGTCCGGTGATGCGGATCTGCTGCGGGGCGGCCTCGCTCGGCGGCTGGCCTTCCAGCGCCTGGGCGGCGTTGCGCACCAGGTTCAGCAGGATGCGGAACAGCTGGTCGGGGTCAGCATCGATGGTCAGGCCACGCTCGATGGCATTGATCCAGGAGATCGAGGCGTCCGAGGCGAGGCCGGCAGATTCCCTGACCTCATTGACCACCGGCTCGACCAGCATCATGCGGCGGTCGGGCGGGGCTTCCTGGGCCCGGCCGTAGGACAGGGTCGACTGGCAGAACGCGATCGCGCGTTCCAGCGAGCGCATCAGTTTCGGCGCGAACCGCTGCACCCGCGGGTCGGGCACGCTGGCCAGCTGGTCCGACAGGAGCTGCGATGACGCCAGCAGGTTGCGCAGGTCGTGGTTGATCTTGGAAACCGCGAGGCCGAGCGCGGCGAGCCGGCTCTTCTGATGCAGCATAGACACCAGGTCGCGCTGCATGTCGGACAATTCGCGCTCCGCCACCCCGATCTCGTCGCCGCGCTGGCTGGGAACGATGATCCGCGCCGAACTCTCCGGATTTTCGTGGAACCCGACCAGATTGGCAGTCAGCCGCCGCATCGGCCGCACGAACAAGTAATGCAACGCCAGATAAACCAGGCCGGCGGTGAGGATGGCAATGCCCAGCGACACCCAGAACAGGTTTCTGGAGAATCGGTACATGGCCTGGCGCAGCGGCAATTCATCGATCACCACCTCGATGAACTGGGCGCCCGATGGCGCCGGGCCAATGACCCGGATCGACTGGTTGCCGGTTTCCAGCATGACCTCGAACGAATCCATGATGGCGGACCACACCGTCATGTCGCGCATGTCGATGTCATGATCGATCTGTGCCGGCAGGTCGGCGCTGGCCAGCAGGCGGCGCTGCTGGCCCATCTTGATGGCCACCGCGCGGGCGCCAATACTGCTGAGGATCTGCCGGGCCAGCGATTCCGGCACCATACCGGAAGGCGCGGCGTCCAGCACCAGCGCCGCCGTATTGGCCGCGGCGAGCTTGTCATTCAGCCGATTGATCCGGAAATTGGCAATCGAAGGGACGTAGATCAGCACCTCGGCAATCAGGACCAGCGGAATGGTCAGCAGCAGGAGCTTGCCGGACAGCCCGAGCCGGCGCAGCGGCCTGCCCGGCCGCGCCGTTTCCGTCCCGATTTCGTTTGCAGCCGACACTATGTTGCCTCTGATCCCACGCCGCGACGCTGCACCTCGACGAGATACGGCTCAAAATGACGATTCGATCTCGCCATTCGTGCATCCGCCGCCGAAAGTCTGCGGCCGCCCCCCGCGCCACACACCGCAGAAGCGGAACGATCCGCTCCCTACCTTAGAAAAACACCCTGGATATGGGTATAATCCGCCGAATTTCACGATTTTCACGTTCAGCCGTCACCCTGCAGGGCAAGATTGACGAAAACAGGACGCTCCCGTATAAGCCCGCCAACTGTCCGCGATGGCCCGGTCTTGACCGGGGCGGCTCTTATGGGCCGGAAACGGCTCATATTGAGCCAGCATCTTTGGACTATCCTCATTTCTCGGCTAATTGCCTCGGCGAATTGCCCGGTCCCGGAGAACGACCCGTGAAGCGGACTTATCAACCCAGCAAATTGGTGCGCAAGCGCCGTCACGGCTTCCGCGCTCGCTTGGCGACCGTCGGCGGCCGCAAGGTTCTGGCTGCGCGTCGTGCGCGTGGTCGCAAGCGCCTGAGCGCCTGAGCGGACCTTCCTGAGATCTCATCATGGACCGGTTACGGCAGCGGGCGGATTTTCTCGCCGCTGCCAATGGGCCGCGGATGAACAGCCCTGCCTTCGTGTTGCAGAGCCGGTTGCGTGACGATGACGGCCCGGTCAGGGTCGGTTTTACCGTGACCAAAAAAACGGAACCGCCACCGAGCGCAACCGTATCCGCCGCCGGCTTCGCGAACTGGTGAAGCGCGTCGACGTCGTATCCATGCGACCCCACAGCGATTATGTGTTAGTCGGCCGTCGTGTCGCGCTGAACCGCGACTTTGCAACCATGCTCGACGATCTCCGCTCGGCGCTGCACCGCCTCGACCGGCAGTCCTCTAAAATAACCGTGACCTGATAGTCCCAGCCTGCGACAAGCGCGCAGCCGGCCGCCGAAGCCGCACCCGCCTTTGAATGACGAGACCTGAACGATGACCGACAATCGCAACACCATCCTTGCCGTCATCCTGTCCGGCCTGGTGCTGATCGGCTGGCAATATTTCTTCAACATCCCGCAGATGGAGAAGCAGCGCGCGCAAAGCCAGATCGAAGCGCAGTTGAAGAACCCGACGGCTCAGCCTGGCGCAACGCCCGGTACCACGCCGCAGGCCGGCACCGCTCCCGCCGGCAGCGTGCCTGCCAACCAGCCGGCATCGGCCGCGCCAATCGTCAGCCGCGATGCCGCCATCGCCGCCGCGCCCCGCATCAAGATCGACACGCCGCGGGTGTCGGGCAGCATTTCCCTGAAGGGCGCACGCATCGACGATCTGGCGCTGGTCAAGTTCCGCGACACCGTCGACCCGACCTCGCCGGCCATCGTGCTGTTCTCGCCTTCGGGCACCGCCGCGCCCTATTATGCCGAATTCGGCTGGGTCGCTGGCGCCGGCGCCACCGTGAAGGTCCCCGACCAGAACACCCAGTGGCAGCAGGAAGGCTCCAACGCCCTGACGCCCGCCACGCCGGTGACATTGAAATTCGACAACGGCGAAGGCCTGACCTTCAAGCGCACGATCGCCATCGACGAGCGCTACCTGTTCACCATCAAGGATGACGTCACCAATATCGGCAATGCGCCGGTGACCCTGTATCCGTTCGCGCTGATCTCGCGCCACGGCACCCCGCATGTGGAAGGCTACTACATCCTGCACGAAGGCCTTGTCGGCTATCTCGGCGACCAGGGCCTGCAGGAATACGGCTACAAGAAAATCGACGAAGCCAAGGCGGTCAACTTCAAGGTCACCAACGGCTGGCTCGGCATCACCGACAAGTACTGGGCCTCGGCGCTGCTCCCCGACAACAATGCGCAGCTGCAGGCGCGCTTCTCTTCCAATCTGGTCGGCACGGTCCACACCTACCAGACCGATTACCTGCAGGATGCGCAGACCATCGCCATCGGCGGCACCGGTACCGCCAACGCCCGGCTGTTCGCCGGCGCCAAGGAAGCCGCCACCGTCGGCATCAACTTCCCGCTCGCTGTCGGCCTCGGCGGCTACAACCAGTCGCTCGGCCTCAACCACTTCGACCTCTTGATCGACTGGGGCTGGTTCTACTTCATCACCAAGCCGATGTTCCTCGCACTCGACTGGTTCTATCATCTGGTCGGCAATTTCGGCGTCGCCATCCTGCTGGTGACCGTGCTGGTCAAGACGCTGTTCTTCCCGCTGGCCAGCAAGTCGTACGCGTCGATGGCCAAGATGAAGGCCGTACAGCCGCAGCTCGCCGCGCTGAAGGAACGCTTCCCTGACGACAAGATGAAGCAGCAGCAGGAGATGATGGAGATCTACAAGAAGGAGAAGATCAACCCGATCGCCGGTTGTCTTCCCGTCGCCTTGCAGATCCCGGTGTTCTTCTCGCTCTACAAGGTTCTGTTCGTCACCATCGAAATGCGCCACGCGCCGTTCTTCGGCTGGATCAAGGATCTCTCCGCACACGACCCGACCAACCTGTTCAACCTGTTCGGCCTGCTCAGCTTCGATCCGACCCAGTTGCCGGTGTTCGGCCACTATCTCGCGCTCGGCATCTGGCCGATCATCATGGGCATCACGATGTGGTTCCAGATGAAGCTGAACCCGACGCCGCCGGACCCGACCCAGAAGATGATCTTCGACTGGATGCCGCTGATCTTCACCTTCATGCTCGCGGGCTTCCCGGCAGGTCTGGTGATCTATTGGGCCTGGAACAACACCCTCTCGGTGCTGCAGCAGAGCTACATCATGAGCCGCAACGGCGTGAAGGTGGAGCTGTTCGACAATGTGAAGTCGACGTTCGCCAAGAAACCGCCGGTCGAGAAAAAGACGTAACGCAGCCCTCATCCTGAGGAGCGGCCCCTTCGGCCGCGTCTCGAAGGATGAGCGCCACACTCCTCATGGTTCGAGACGGCGCAAGATGCGCCTCCTCACCATGAGGAAGCCACGATGAAGGACCTTCGCATGACCGCTGAAACCGATGCGAAGCTGATCGAAGACAAGAAGCTGATCGAACAGGGCCGCCTGCTGTTCGCCGGCGAGTGGAATTTCATCTGGGCCTCGCCCTCGATCGAGACCCTGCCGCCGATGGCCGGCGTCGAGGTGGCGTTCGCCGGGCGTTCCAACGTCGGCAAATCCAGCCTGATCAACGCCCTCACCGGCCGCAACGCGCTGGCGCGGACCTCGCACACCCCCGGCCGCACCCAGGAACTGATCTTCTTCGAAGGTCCGGAAAAGGCCGAATTCCGCTTGGTCGACATGCCCGGCTATGGCTACGCCTCGGCGCCGAAGGTCAAGATTGCCTCCTGGACCTCGCTGATACACAACTTCCTGCTCGGCCGCAGCAGCCTGGCGCGAGTCTATGTGCTGATCGACTCCCGTCATGGCCTCAAGGATGTCGATTTCGACGTCCTGAAGACCTTGGACAAGTCCGCTGTCAGCTACCAGATCGTGCTGACCAAGACCGATCAGGTGAAGCCGGCCGAACTCGAAAAGCGCACCGAGGAGGTGCGGACCACGCTGCTCAAGCACCCGGCGGCGTTCCCGGAACTGCTGCTCACCTCGTCGCGCACCAGTGCGGGCATGCCCGAACTGCGCGCCGCCATGGTGCGGCTGCTGGCGGAGCGCAGCCGATGACACGGTCCGGCCTGTTCCGCATCCTGATCATTCTGGCCGGCGTGATGGGCGTCGATGGCGTGATCCTCGCTGCCGCCTCTGCGCACCAGCCCGACGCCGCACGATTGGCGTCGGCATCCTCGATGCTGCTGTTCCATGCCACCGCGGTGCTCGGCGCCGTCGCCCTGCTCGAGCGCGGCGTGCTGCACCTGCAGATCGGCCTCTCCGCCGCCATCGGCTTCGTGGTTGCAGCGGCGTTGTTCGCCGGCGACCTCACGATGCGGACCTATGCCGGCCATGGCCTGTTCCCGATGGCCGCGCCGACCGGCGGCACGCTGCTGATCGTCAGCTGGCTGGCGCTCGCGGTGGCTGCGGCCTGGCCGAATCGCGTGTAGAGAGCGGCCGCAGCGAAGCTTTGCGCCGCGCCGGCCAATCGGCTAGAACGCGCCGCAGATCGCCCCCCTGTGAGACCCGCCTCATGACAGACGCGCCCGAAATCAGCCCGCTCGATCAGGCCCGCATCCTGTCGGAAGCGCTGCCGCACATGCAGCAATATGACGAGGAAACCATCGTCATCAAGTATGGCGGCCACGCCATGGGCGCGGAAGACATGGCAAAGGCCTTCGCCCGCGACATCGTGCTCCTCGAGCAGACCGCCATCAATCCGGTGGTGGTGCACGGCGGCGGCCCGCAGATCGCCACCATGCTGAAGCGGCTCGGCATCCAGTCCGAATTCGCCGCCGGCCTGCGGATCACCGACGCCGCCACCATCGAGATCGTCGAGATGGTGCTGGCCGGTTCGATCAACAAGCAGCTGGTCGGCTACATCAACGAGGCCGGCGGCAAGGCGGTCGGCCTGTGCGGCAAGGACGGCAACATGGTGACCGCCACCAAGGCGACCCGCACCATGGTCGATCCGGATTCGCATATCGAGCGGGTCGTCGACCTCGGCTTCGTCGGCGAACCCGACAAGGTCGACCTGACGCTGCTCAACCAGTTGATCGGCTACGACCTGATCCCGGTGCTGGCGCCGCTCGCGACGTCGAAGAACGGCCAGACCTTCAACGTCAACGCCGACACCTTTGCGGGTGCCGTCGCAGGCGCCTTGAAGGCCAAGCGCCTGCTGCTGCTGACCGACGTGCCGGGCGTGCTGGACAAGTCGAAAAAGCTGATCCCGGAACTGTCGATCAAGGACGCACGGAAATTGATTGCCGACGGCACCATTTCCGGCGGCATGATTCCCAAGGTCGAGACCTGCATCTATTCGCTCGAACAGGGCGTCGAAGGCGTGGTCATCATCGACGGCAAGATGCCGCATGCGGTGCTGCTGGAACTGTTCACCAACCAGGGCACCGGCACGCTGATCCACAAGTGACGAGCGCGCGCACCAAAGTCGTCGTCATGCCCGGCCTCGTGCCGGGCATCCACGTCTTCCTTGTTGCGCTCGCATCTCTATTTGCATCCATCGGCACGGCCCGCGCCGACCTCAAGCTCTGCAACCGCATGAGCTATGTGGTCGAGGCGGCGATCGGAATCGATGACAAAAGTGCCACCGCCACCCGCGGCTGGTTTCGCATCGACCCGGCGCAATGCCGCGTCGTCGTCCAGGGCACCCTCAGCGCCGACCGCATCCTGCTGCATGCCCGCGCGCTCGGTGTCTACGGCGCCTCGCCAATGCCGCAGAACGGCACCGACAGCCTGTGCGTCGCCCCGGACAATTTCATTATCGCTGCGGCGCGTCAGTGCCGCCCCGGCCAGACGCCGGCATCCTTCACCATGATCAAGCCGTCGACGACCGACGACGGCCAGATGGTCGCTTATCTCGCCGAAGACAGCGAATATGACGACGAGCAGGCGCGGCTGGCGGCGATCCAGCGGCTGCTGGTGGTCGCCGGCTATGACGCCGCGCCCATCGACGGCGTCGACGGACCGAAGACGCAAAACGCGCTGGCCTCCTTCCTGAAGAGCCGCGGGCTGGCCGCAGACATCGTGAAGGCGCCGAATTTCTTCGACACCATGATCAATGCCGTACAGGCGCCGTCCACCAGCGGCCTGACCTGGTGCAACGATACCCAGTACAATGTAATGGCGGCCATCGCGACCGGCGATGGCAAGGCGATCACCAGCCGCGGCTGGTATCGGATCGAGCCGGGCAAATGCCTGCACCCCGATCTTGTCGGCCAGCCCAGGCAGGTTTTCAGTTTCGCCGAAGCCACCGACGCGGTCGGCCGTGCCGTGAGGCTCAAGGACCGCGTGCTGAACTGGGGCGGCGCCACCAGGCTATGCACCCGCGAGAGCAAGTTCGAGATCAGCGACCAGGCCGATTGCGGCACCCGCGGCCTCGCTGTCACCGGCTTTGCTGCGGTCGACATGAGCAGCGGCGGCAGCACGATTCGTTTCGAGCTGCCGTGATGACAAAGGAGAATCTTGTGACCCTCGCACAAAGCCCGGCCCGCGGCTTCGGCCATATCGAGACCTGGGTTTTCGACCTCGACAACACGCTGTACCCGCACCACGTCAATCTGTGGCAGCAGGTTGACGTCCGCATCCGCGACTTCGTCTCGAACTTCCTCAAGGTTCCGCCGGAGGAGGCGTTCAGGATCCAGAAGGACTATTACAAGCGCTACGGCACCACGATGCGCGGCATGATGACCGAGCATGGCGTGCACGCCGATGACTACCTCGCTTATGTCCACAAGATCGATCATTCGCCCCTGCAGCCCAATCCCGCCATGGGCGAGGCGATTGCAAGGCTGCTGGGCCGCAAGCTGATCCTGACCAATGGGTCGGTCGCGCATGCCGGCGCGGTGCTCGACCGGCTCGGGATCGCCGAGCAGTTCGAAGCGGTGTTCGACATCGTCGCCGCCGAACTGGAGCCGAAGCCGGCGCCGCAGACCTACGACAAGTTCCTCAGGCTGCACGGCGTCGATCCGGCCAGGGCCGCCATGTTCGAAGACCTGTCGCGCAACCTGGTGGTGCCGCATCAGTTGCAGATGACCACCGTGCTGGTGGTGCCGGACGATTCCGCCGAAGTGGTCCGCGAGGACTGGGAGCTGGAAGGCCGCGATGCTGAGCATGTGGATTACGTCACCGATGATTTGACCGGGTTTTTGGCGGCGCTGAACGAAGCGCGATAGCTGCTTTCCCCTCTCCCCCAAGCAGCACTTGCTGCGCAGGCGGGAGAGGGTGGATCGAAACCGCGAAGCGGGTTCGAGCCGGGAGAGGGGGCTCTAGCCATCGACGTCGCTTGCGGCCTTCCCTCTCCCGCCCTCACTTCGTTCGGGCACCCTCTCCCACGGCGCGCAGCTTCGCTGCGCTGGGGGAGAGGGGAAGAACGCCACCTTGACTCTCCCTCCCCAAATCCCGACAAAAGCCATCCAATTCGCCTGCCGGCCCAATATCCCTGAGGAAATACCGATGTCGCTGTCCGCCCTTGAATCCATCATCAACACTGCTTTTGAGGCGCGCGACAGCGTCAACGCCGCCACCAAGGGCGAGGTCCGCGAGGGTGTCGATTACGCGCTCGACCTGCTGGACAAGGGCGAGGCCCGCGTCGCCGAACGGCAGGCCGACGGCGTCTGGAAGGTCAACCAGTGGCTAAAGAAGGCCGTGCTGCTGTCGTTCCGCCTCAACGACATGAGCGCCATCCCGGGCGGTCCCGGCGGATCGTCGTGGTGGGACAAGGTGCCGTCCAAGTTCGAAGGCTGGGGCGACAATGCATTCCGCGCCGCCGCCTTCCGCGCCGTGCCGGGCGCCATCGTGCGCCGCTCAGCCTTTATCGCCAAGAACGTCGTGCTGATGCCGTCCTTCGTCAATCTCGGCGCCTATGTCGACGAGAGCACCATGATCGACACCTGGTCGACCGTCGGCTCCTGCGCCCAGATCGGCAAGCGCGTGCACATCTCCGGCGGCGTCGGCATTGGCGGCGTGCTGGAGCCGCTGCAGGCCGGCCCGGTGATCATCGAGGACGACTGCTTCATCGGCGCGCGCTCCGAAGTCGCCGAAGGCGTGATCGTTCGCAAGGGTGCGGTGCTGGCGATGGGCGTGTTCCTGGGCGCCTCGACCAAGATCGTCGATCGCGCCACCGGCGAAGTGTTCATCGGCGAGGTGCCGGAATATTCCGTGCTGGTGCCCGGCAACCTGCCGGGCAAGCCGATGCAGAACGGCGAGATCGGCCCTTCGACCGCCTGCGCCGTGATCGTCAAGCGCGTCGACGAGCGCACCCGTTCCAAGACCAGCATCAACGAACTGCTGCGCGACTGATCGAACCGAATACTCCCCAATCCGACCAACTTGCGGACGGCGTGCAATTTTGCCGTCCGGAGGTTGGGCGATGGGCACCACGCGAAAACTGTTCAGTCCTGAAGGGCGCAGCAACCGCCTGCACTACTGGCTGGTCGGGCTGACCAGTTCTTTCGCGCCGCTGCTGCTGATGTTATTATTGTCGGCTGCCGTCGGCGGCATGCATCGCGGCGATGGGATCAGCTTCGACATGGCGGACCTGTTCCGTAATCCGCTGTCGTTCGGATTCGGCGATAGTTTTATCGGCGCAGGTCCCGTGGTCTCGCGGCTGCTGTATGCGATCGCCGCACCGGTCGGTCTCGCCGCTGTATGGGTATTCGCCGCTGCAACGATCAGGCGGCTGCATGACCGCAACAAAAGCGGCTGGTGGATTTTCCATTTCTACGTAGCCCCGGTGGCGTTGAACAATTTTGCAGCGCGACTGGACTTCTCGTACGCAACACTCGCCATCGGGCTGATCGCCATGGCCCTTTCCGTTTGGGGCTGCGTCGAGACGCTTTTCCTCCAAGGCACCCGCGGACCTAACAGGTTCGGCGCGGACCCGCTGGCCCTGCCCGATACACGACCCGGCTGGGACCAGCAGGGCGAACTGGAATTTGTCTCGCACAGCGCTGGCCCATCGCCGGGAGGCCATGTTATGCGAGGGCATGACTGACGCCCTCACCATCGCGCAGGACCTGCTGCGCTGCCCCTCCGTAACACCCGCGGATGCCGGCGCGCTGGGCGTGCTGGAGCGACTGCTGGGCGATGCCGGCTTCGCCTTGCACCGCGCCACCTTCTCCGAGGAAGGCAGCCCCGACATCGACAATCTCTATGCCCGCATCGGCAGCGCTGCTCCGCATATCAGTTTCGCAGGCCATACCGACGTCGTGCCGGCCGGCGACGAGTCCGCCTGGAGCCATGGCGCCTTCTCCGGCGACTTGAAGGATGGCCTGCTCTACGGCCGCGGCGCCGTGGACATGAAGGGCGGCATCGCGGCGAGCGTCGCCGCCGTGCTGGACTATCTCGCGGCCAACGGCGGCCAGCCGAAAGGTTCGATCTCCTTCCTGATCACTGGCGACGAGGAAGGCATTGCCGTCAACGGCACCGTCAAGCTGCTGAAATGGGCGGCGGCGCGTGGCGAGAAATTCGATCACTGCATCGTCGGCGAACCCAGCAATGTCGAGGCGATCGGTGACACCATCAAGATCGGCCGCCGCGGCTCGCAGTCCGGCACGCTGATCGTCGATGGCGTGCAGGGCCACGTCGCCTACCCCCACCGCGCCTCCAATCCGGTGCCCGACATCGCTGCCTTGATCGTGGCGCTGAGCAACGAGCCGCTCGATAACGGCAACGATCAATTCCAGCCGTCCAATCTTGAGTTCACCACCGTCGACGTCGGCAACACCGCGAGTAATGTGATCCCGGCGCAGGCGCGCGCCCGCTTCAACATCCGCTTCAACGACCAGCACACGCAAGAGAGCCTGCGCGAACTGATCGACAAGCGCCTGGCCGCCGCGGCCGGCAACCGGATCAAGGCGTATATCGTCTGGGAACCGTGCAATGCCGATTCCTTCGTGACCAAGCCCGGCGCTTTCACCGATCTGGTGTCGGCAGCGATCGAAGAAGTCACCGGCCGTAGGCCCGATCTCAACACCGGCGGCGGCACCTCGGACGCGCGTTTCATCACGCGCTATTGCCCGGTGATCGAATTCGGCCTCGTCGGCCAGACCATGCACCAGATCGACGAACGCACGCCGGTCGCCGATCTGGAAAAGCTCACAAAGATCTATCGCAGCGTACTGGACCGCTATTTCACATGACCACGAAAATTCTTGTTCTGACCGCGCTCGACGCCGAACTCGACACCGCTCGCGCCCCTGCCGGGGTCGAAATCGTGTTCACCGGAGTCGGCAAGATCAACACCACGATCGCAACCCTGCTCGCCGTGCAAGCGAAGAAACCGGCGCTGGTGATCAACTACGGCACCGCCGGCAAGATCAGGAATCGCTGCGCGGTCTGGTGGAGGTCGCCCATGTCGTGCAGCGCGACATGATCGCCGAGCCGCTGGCGCCGCGTGGCACGACCCCCTATGCGCCGGAGCTGGACCGGCTGTCGTCCGGCCACGGCGAGGTCATCTGCGGCACCGGCGATAGTTTTGTCACCTCATCCGATCCATGGTTAACCGCCAACGGCGTCGACATCGTCGACATGGAACTGTTCGCGCTGGCTTCGGTGTGCCGGCACCAGAACATTCCCTGGCGCGCTTTCAAGTTCATCACCGACGACGCAAATGATTTCGCGCACGAGCACTGGACCGCGAATGTCGCGGACGGCCAGCAGCTGTTCTGGGATGCAGTGAAACATCTGCTGTAAGCGAGAAGGCCGTCGCTTGCGCTCAGTCTGTCGTCACCCGCGAAAGCGGGTGACCCAGTAGACGCAGCTGCTGATGTTCAACACGCACACCTGCGTGTACTGGATCGCCCGGTCCTGATGCGCAAGTGCGCGCCGGCCGGGCAACGACAGCTCGTGTGAGCCTCAGTAATCCACCTTCACCAGATACAGCCCGTCAGGTGGCGCCACCGGACCGCAGGCGCTGCGAGTCTTCGCCGCCAATGCCGCGGCGAGATCGTCGGCGCTCCAGCGGCCGTGGCCGACCCACACCAGTGACCCCACCATGGACCGCACCTGGCTGTGCAGGAAGGCGCGCGCCGAGGTGACGATGTTGACGGCCTCGCCGTCGCGGACCACGTCGAGCTGGTCCAGCGTGCGCAGCGGCGATTTCGCCTGGCATTCGGTGTCGCGAAAGGTGGTGAAATCGTGCTTGCCGAGCAGCCGCTGCGCCGCCGCGTGCATGGCGTCGCTGTCGAGCGGTCGCGGCACGCGCCACACGTGACCGATGTCGATGGCCAGGTTCGCCCGCCGGTTGACGATTTTGTAGATGTAGTGCCGCCGCGTAGCGGAGAACCGCGCCTCGAAATCGTCCGCGACAACCTCCGCGGACAGGATGCCGATCGGATGCGGTCGCAGATGCGCATTGAGGCCATCGCGCAGCCGGCCGGGGACGAATGGCCGTTCGATGTCGCAATGCGCGACCTGACCCAGCGCATGAACGCCGGCATCGGTGCGGCCGGCGCCGTGCACGCGGACGGACTCGCCGCAGATCGCCTTCACGGCATCTTCCAGCGCGGCCTGCACCGAAGGCGCATTGTCCTGCACCTGCCAGCCGGAATACGGCGCGCCGTCATATTCGATAAGGAGCCTGTAGCGTGGCATCAGCCTAACCGTAGAGGCGGCTTGAGCGGCGTGCCGCGCAGAAAATCGACCGCCTTCATCGGCGCCTTGCCGGCGCGCTGCAGCTCGACGATGCGGATCGCGCCCTCGCCACAGGCAATGGTGAGTTGATCGTCGAGCAGATCGCCCGGCGCACCTGCGCCGTTGGCCAGCGCGCAGCGCAGGATCTTGACGCGCACCGCCTCGCCGTCGAGCGGCACCTCGCACCAGGCGCCGGGAAACGGCGACAGGCCGTGGATATGCCGCAGCACCGCACGCGCCGGCTTCGACCAGTCGATCTTCGCCTCGGCCTTGTCGATCTTGGCGGCGTAGGTGACGCCCACCTCGCTCTGCTTGCTGAACGTCAGCCGGCCGCGCTCCAGCGCGCCCATCGCCCGCACCATCAGGTCGGCGCCGAGCGGCGCCAGCGCATCGTGCAGATCCTGCGCGGTCATCGCATCGGTGATCGCGATGCGCTCGGCCATGGCGACGTCGCCGGTGTCGAGGCCGACATCCATCTTCATCACCATCACGCCGCTCTCGGCATCTCCTTCCATGACCGCGCGGTTGATCGGCGCCGCACCACGCCAGCGCGGCAACAGCGAGCCGTGCAGGTTGAAACAGCCAAGCTCGGGCACATCGAGAATGTTCTGCGGCAGGATCATGCCATAGGCGACGACCACGGCGGCATCGGCTTCGTGCGCGCGAAACGTCGCCTCGGCCTCCGGCGTCTTCAGCGTGGTAGGTGTCAGCACGGGAATGCCGAGCCGCGTCGCCTCGCGTTCCACCGGTGTCGGCTGCAGCTTCATGCCGCGGCCGGAGGGCTTGGCCGCGCGCGTGTAGACCGCCACGACCTCATGGCCGTGGGCCACCAGTTCAAGCAGCGTCGGTACCGCGAAGTCCGGCGTGCCCATGAAGATCAGACGAAGGGGCATGTTGCGAGCCGATCTGTGGGAGACCGGGAGGAGACTAATCCGCCCGCTTCGCCAGTTTGGTGAATTTCTTCAGTACGCGATCGCGCTTCAGCTTGGAGAGGTAATCGACGAACAGCACGCCGTTGAGATGGTCGATCTCGTGCTGGATGCAGGTGGCGAACAGGCCTTCGGCGTCCTCTTCCTGCACCTTGCCGTCAATGTCCATGAAGCGGATGCGGACTTGGGCTGGGCGCTCGACCTCCTCGTAATATTCCGGGATCGACAGGCAGCCTTCCTCGTAGACCGAGAATTCTTCCGAGGATGACACGATCTCCGGATTGATGAAGACCCGCGGCTTGGGGCCGCCTTCATCGTCCTTCTTGGCGAGGTCCATGGTGATCAGCCGCAGCGGCACGGCGATCTGGATCGCGGCGAGCCCGATGCCGGGCGCCTCATACATGGTCTCGAACATGTCATCGGCGAGCTTGCGCACCTCGGCCGTGACCTGTTCGACAGGTTTGGAGACAAGCCGCAACTGTTTGTCCGGCAGGATGATGATTTCACGAAGGGCCATGGGGGCGATTTAATGCGGGCGGCGGACGCGGTCAATGCACCCATGGGAGGCATCGCGCCGGTCCGCTCAGGTCAGCCGGCGACCTGAATTTACGGACTGTTGACCACGCTCGTTAGGAGAACGTTAACCATGCCGGTTAGGTTTTTGTTAACCAAGAAAATTAGCTCGATGTTAACCATAAATGTTCTCGCTTCGTTCGCGCCATCATCCGAATCTGCTACGATGGCGGCATGAACGACATTCTTGTCATGCTCGGCGACACCCCGATCTCCGTCGGCGAAGCGCTGGTCGGCTTCGCCGCCATGGCGCTCGCCCTGTTGCTGGTCATCGCCATCGTCATTGCGCGCTCCGGCAGCCGCGGGGCGGCGCTGGCCATTGCGCAGGCAATCCGCGCTGACGAGTTGGAGGAGCGTCTCAGCGAGATGCTGCGGGCGCAATCCGAGGCCACCGGCCGGGTCGACGCCATGGGCCAGGCGCTCGCCAGCCGCCAGGCCGAAATGGGTCGCGCCGTCAGCGAGCGGCTGGATTCGGTGACCCATCGGGTCGGGCAAAGCATGGAACAGAGCACCCGCAACACCATGGACAGCCTTCGCGTGCTGCATGAGCGGCTCGGCATCATCGACAGCGCCCACAAGAACCTCACCGACCTCACCACCCAGGTCACCACCCTGCGCGACGTGCTGGCCAACAAGCAGTCGCGCGGCGCGTTCGGCCAGGCACGGATGGAATCCATCGTCCAGGACGGCATGCCGGCCGGTGCCTACGCATTCCAGCACACGCTGTCGTCCGGCAAGCGGCCGGACTGCGTGATCTTCCTGCCCGATCGGCGCCCGCTGTGCATCGACGCAAAGTTTCCGCTGGAGGCGGTGACGGCGCTGCACGACGCGCGCACCGATGACGAGAAGAAATACGCGGCGCAAAGGCTGCGCGCCGACGTGATGAAGCATGTCAGCGACATCGCCGAAAAATACCTGATCGCCGGCGAAACGCAGGACACCGCGCTGATGTTCGTACCGTCGGAGTCGGTCTATGCGGAAATCCACGACGGTTTCGACGACATCATCCAGAAAGCCTACCGCGCCCGCGTGGTGCTGGTATCGCCATCGCTCTTGATGCTGGCGATCCAGGTGATGCAGCAGATCCTCAAGGACGCGCGCATGCGCGACGCCGCCGACCAGATCCGCACCGAGGTGATGAATCTCGGCGACGACCTCGGCCGGCTGCGCGACCGCGTGCTGAAACTGCAGACCCATTTCAGCCAGGCCAATGAGGATGTCCGCCAGATCCTGATTTCCGCCGACAAGATCGAGAAGCGCGCCGGCCGCATCGAGGAGCTGGACTTCAGCAAGAGCGAACCGGCGACGGAGGCGACGCCGCTGGTGAAACCGGCACCATCGCTGAAGCCGGATCTGTTTCCGTCGCCAATCGAGTTACGGGCGGGAGAATAGTGGGCCCTCACCTCTCCCCGCATCTTGCGCGGGGAGAGGTCGACCGGCGCAGCGAAGCCGGGCGGGTGAGGGGCGAGGCACGCTGCTTACGACAACAGATGCTTTTCGAGTCGAAAAGTCTGCAGTCCGCGTCTCAGTTCGAGAGACCCGGTGGGCTGCACGTTCGATTTGACTCGGTGCCAGGCCCCTCACCCGGAGCCTTCGCTTCGCTCAGGCCCCGACCTCTCCCCGCGCAAGATGCGGGGAGAGGTTAAGGAAGAGGAAGCCGAATCTGCTAGCACTGGGCCATGACCAACGCGCCCCAGCCGACCGAATCGTCCGTCGCTCTCAAACCGCGCGCCTCATGGCGCGAGGCGCTGGCGGTGTATTTGCAGCCGCGGGTGCTGATCGTGCTGCTGCTCGGCTTTTCCTCGGGGCTGCCGCTGGCGCTGTCAGGCTCCACGCTGCTGGTGTGGATGACCGAATCCGGCGTCAACCTGAAGACCATCGGACTGTTCGCGCTGGTCGGCACGCCCTACACGCTGAAATTTCTTTGGGCGCCTTTGGTCGACGCGCTGCACGTGCCGCTGTTCACCCGCCGCTTCGGCCGTCGCCGCGGCTGGCTGGTGTTCTCGCAATTGCTTCTGATCGCGGCCATCCTGCTGCTGGCGCTCACCGATCCCGCGAAGTCGCCGTTGTTCGTGGCGCTTGGCGCGCTGCTGGTGGCGGCGATGTCGTCGACCCAGGACATCGTGGTCGACGCCTTCCGCGTCGAGAGCCTGCCCGAGGAAGAACAGGCGGCCGGCATGGCGTCGTATGTCGCGGCGTATCGCATCGGCATGCTGGTCTCCACTGCCGGGGCGCTATTCATGGTCAGCGCCTATGAAGGCACCGGTCTGCCGCGCGGCACCGCGTGGATGTGGGGCTATGTGACCATGGCGGCCATGGTGCTGATCGGCACCGTCACCGCGCTTGCTGCCACCGAGCCCGCGCAATCGGCCCGCGCCGAGGCGGCCACCGGCGCCGACAGCGCGATGCAGCGGGTGACGAAAGCGGCGATCGGCGCGCTCTCTGAATTCCTGGCGCGCAAGGATGCCTGGGCGGCGCTGGCCTTCGTGGTGCTGTTCAAGTTCACCGACGCATTTTCCGGCACCATGACCGCGCCGTTCGTGATCGATCTCGGCTTCACCCGCAACGACTACGCCGCCATCGTCAAAGGCGTGGGCCTCGCCGCCACCTTGCTCGGCGGCTTCGCCGGCGGTTTCGTGGCGCGACGCTATTCGCTGCCCACCAGCCTGTGGATCGGCGGCGTGCTGCAGGCGGTGGCCAACCTGTCATTCTCCTGGCTGGCCATCATCGGCGTCAATCAGTGGGCGCTGGCCTTCGCCATCACCGCAGAGAATTTCACCAGCGCCATCGGCACCGTGATCTTCGTCGCCTACCTCTCGGCACTGTGCAAGAACCCGCTGCACACCGCCACACAATACGCCCTGCTCACCGCGCTGGCCGCGGTCGGGCGCACCTATCTCTCGGCCAGCGCCGGCTATGTGGCTGCGACCATCGGCTGGCCGCTGTTTTTCGCGATCTGCGTGGTGGTGGCGGTCCCCAGCCTGATCCTGCTGGTCTGGCTGCAGCGGCGCGGGCATTTCGAGGGGCTGGAAACGACACGAAGCTAGCTCGATTGTGGTCCCCGCGCATGCGGGGACCCAGTAAACGCAGGCGTCTGTGATAAATCGCAACCGCCGGTGTTTACTGGATCGCCCGGTCCTCGCGCGCAAGTGCGCGCCAGGCCGGGCGACGACAGCGGAGAGTGTCGCGGGCGACCACAGCGGCACGTGGGTCAGTTCGTTTTGCTCACCACGCTCCACTTGGTGACCAGCGCTTCGCTCATCTGGCCGGCCTGTTCGGCGCAGGCGACTTCGGCGACCTTCAGCGCGACTTCCTTGCCGACGAGCTTTTGCAACTGCGCGGCCTGAGCGGGATTGGCGGCCACGATTTCAAATGTCTCGGGGCCTGTTTCCAGATTGCAGAGTCCCGCCGGCGCCGGCAGCCGGCGCGGCTCGCTGACCAGCTGGAACTGCTTGACGCGCTTGCCCTTGCCCTGCGGCGCCCGCACCTGCATCGCCGTCAGTTGGCCGCTGAGCACATCGCCGATCTTCATCATCTTCGGCGCGGCAGGTGCGGCCGGCGGCGTCGACGGCGTTTGCGCCATGGAGCCATCGATCGCGAACATCAGGGACAGGCCGAGCGTAACGGCGCCAACCATCAGGGTCTTGAAGTCTGGTCGTGTCATGAAGCTTCTTTCAGTTCTCAGAACAGCGTCCGCTGCCGCATCGCTGCGGTCAGGGTGCCGTCATCCAGATAATCGAGTTCGCCGCCGACCGGCACGCCGTGCGCCAGCCGGGTCACCTTCACGCCGGCCTCCTGCAGGAGGTCGGTGATGTAATGCGCCGTGGTCTGGCCATCCACCGTCGCATTGAGGGCCAGAATCAGTTCCGTGACCTGGCTCCCATGAGCGCGCGACACCAGCGCGTCGATGGTCAGGTCGTCAGGCCCGACGCCGTCGAGCGGCGACAGGGTGCCGCCGAGCACATGGTAAGTGCCGGTGGTGGCCGTGGCGCGCTCCAGCGCCCACAGATCCGATACGTCGGACACCACCACGATGATGGAGGGGTCGCGCCGCGGATCGGTACAGATGGTGCAGGGGTTTTGTGTATCGATGTTGCCGCAGGTCTTGCACACCTGGATCTTGTCGATCGCCACCTGCAACGCCCCAGCCAGCGGCGTCATCAGCGCCTCGCGCTTCTTGATCAGGTGTAGCGCCGCGCGCCGCGCCGAGCGCGGCCCAAGCCCCGGCAGCCGGGCCAGCAACTGGATCAGTTTTTCGATTTCCGGACCGGCAACCCCACCCGCCATGTCAGGTGAGGCCCATCCCCGGCGGCAATCCGAGGCCCCCGGTCAGCGCCTGCATCTTCTCCTGCATCGCGATCTCGGCCTTGCGCTTGGCGTCACCGAGCGCAGCGACCATCAGGTCCTCAAGAATCTCGTGCTCGTCCGGCTTCATCAGCGAGGGATCGATCTTGATGCTCTTCACATCCATCTTCGCGGTCATGCGCACCGTGACCAGGCCGCCGCCGGACATGCCTTCGACCTCGACATGTTCGAGCTCGTCCTGCATCGCCTTCATCTTGGACTGCAGTTGCGCCGCCTGCTTCATCATGCCGAGAAAGTCAGCCATGAATTGCTCCTCTGGAATGGATTAGTCGTCATCGCCGTCAGGCGTCTCGGCGGGGTCTTCACCGGTCGCATCGGATTCCGGCAGTTCGGGGGCAAGCCGGCGCACCTCGACGACCTTGGCGCCGGGAAACCGCGCCAGCACTTCCTGGACGCGCGGATCGGCTTCCGCCGCTTGCTGGCGCTCGCTCTTCAACTGGTCGAGCTGCGAGCGAAGCGTCGGCTGGCCCGGTTCGTTGGAGACGATCACGCTCCAGCGTCGGCCGGTCCACTGCTCAAGTTTTCGCGAGAGATCGTTGATCAGGGTGCGCGATGCCGTGCGCTCCATCGACACTTCGAGCCGGCCGTCTTCCATCTTGACCAGACGGACGTCGGCCTCGAGCGCCGCCTTGAGCATCAGGTCGCGCTTTTCGGCAGCCAGTGCCACCAGTTCGGGGAAGGTGACGATCTTCATCACCACCGGCGCCGGTGCCGCATCGGATACGATCATCTGCGGCCGTGGCTGCATCTCGGCGCCGCCGCGCGGCATCGACGGCCCGCGCGGCAAAGACGCCTGCATGGACGACGCCCCTGAGGACGATCCGCCGCCCTGCGGCGGCGCACCGCCCGGAATCACCGGCGACGAACCGCCGCCATTCTGGTCGAGCATGCGAATCGCTTCGTCGGGCGTCGGCAGGTCGGCCACATAGGCGATCCGCACCAGCACCATCTCGGCGGCGGCGGCGGGGCGCGTGGCCCCCTGCACCTCGGTGATCCCCTTCAGGAGCATCTGCCACATTCGCGACAGCACACGCATAGACAGTTTCGATGCGAAATCGCGGGCGCGCAGCCGCTCAGTCTCGCCGAAGGCAACATTGTCAGCGGTGGCCGGCACGATCTTGACCCGGGTGACGAAGTTGACGAATTCGGCGAGATCGCTGAGCACCACGATGGGATCGGCACCGACATCGTATTGTTCGCGGAACTCGGCGAAGGCGCTGGCGATGTCGCCACGCGCCAGCGAATCGAACAGGTCGATGACCCGTGTGCGGTCGGCAAGGCCGAGCATCGTCCGCACCGCGTCGGCGCGGACGATGCCGGCGGCGTGGGCAATGGCTTGGTCGAACAGCGACAGCGAATCGCGCACCGACCCTTCGGCGGCGCGGGCGATGATGCCCAGCGCTTCCGGCTCGACCTCGACGTTCTCTTTTCCGGCGATATTCGACAGATGCTTCATCAGCACGTCGGCATCGACGCGGCGCAGATCGAAGCGCTGGCAGCGCGACAGCACGGTCACCGGCACCTTGCGGATTTCGGTGGTGGCGAACACGAACTTGGCGTGTTCCGGTGGCTCTTCCAGCGTCTTCAGAAACGCGTTGAAGGCCGCGGTCGACAGCATGTGGACTTCGTCGATGATGTAGACCTTGTAGCGCGCGCTGGAGGGCGCATAGCGCACGCTGTCATTGATCTGGCGGACATCGTCGACACCGGTGTGGGAGGCGGCGTCCATTTCCAGCACGTCCATGTGCCGGCTTTCCATGATCGCCTGGCAGTGCACGCCGGGGGTGGGCATGTGGATGGTCGGCCCCTTGATCGAGCCGTCCGCCATTTCATAATTCAGGGCACGGGCCAGAATGCGCGCCGTGGTGGTTTTGCCGACCCCGCGCACGCCGGTGAGAATCCAGGCCTGCGGAATCCGGCCTGTCTCGAACGCATTCGACACGGTGCGGACCACGGCCTCCTGGCCGATCAGGTCGTCAAAACTGTTGGGGCGGTATTTTCGCGCCAGCACCCGGTAGGGCGTGCCGGCCGCGGCGGCTGCGAGCTTGTTGCCGCCAAGATCGAAGCCCTCGGCCGCGGATGCAATGGGAAGGCCAGCCTCGGTCATCGGTCGATCCGCAATGTGATGTCTCTCGAAGCAGGTTTGCGGAACAACAGCCGCGTTTCCGGCCGAACGGCGTGCCTGTTCCGCCGAAAACGCTGGTCTTCCATCGCGCGGGACGCTGAATTGCGCGAAAAAACAAGTAGGAGACTGACGAGCGACCCGATCCGGATCTCGTTAGGGCTGCTTCCTTCCGGACCTGACCCGATTGGCGAGTGGCTCGTCCACCGCCAATCTCCCGGAGCTTATTTGGGGCCAAAAGCTTCGGAAAGCAAGCGCGGCCCGGCGGGTCCGAACAGCCGCTTTCGCGCGCGATCCCGCCTTGATATGACAGGGGCGGCCGGCACCCGCAGGCCGGACCGCAAAGCCCGGCGCAGAACGGGTCGATGGAACCAAGATGACTGCTCCTGCCTGGTCGCTGCACCCCCAATTGCAAAAAGACACGATCGACATCGGCGACCTGCCGCTCTGCCGCGTTCTGGTGATCAAGGACGCCAATTACCCCTGGCTGCTTCTGGTGCCACGCCGCGCCGACGCCGTGGAAATCATCGACCTCGACGAGGTTGCGCAGGCCCAGCTCATGACCGAGATCACCCGGGTGGCCCGCGCGGTGAAAGAGATCACCAAATGCGACAAGCTCAACATTGCCGCGCTGGGCAATGCGGTGCCGCAGCTGCACGTTCATATCATCGGGCGCCGCACCTCCGACGCTGCCTGGCCGCGCCCGGTCTGGGGCGTGGTGCCGCCGCTGGCCCACGACGCCGCCGAGGTGCAGTCCTTCATCAGCGAACTGCGCCGCAAGATCTGGCTGGGTTGAACCGATGACAAACAACGCATTCACGCTGGGCAACCCGGCCTTCGTTTCGCACCAGCTCGACCGCGCCGCGCATCTGCGCACGAGCGACGAAAAGCTGTTCGCCTTGGAGAATCATCGCGATGCCCGCGCCTATGTCGTGTATCGCGATTCCCTGGTGATGAAGCAGGAGGCCGCCGGCCCGCGCGCCCTGCTGACGATTCCCGAGGCGCTGAAATTCGGCGCCAACCCCGGCACGATCTTTCTAGGCCTGCGCGACGGCGCGCCGGTGTTCGGTATGGGGATTTCGGCCGCTGCGGCGGAAGGCCTGCTGCCCCGCAGCGATGTCGCGGTCAGCGAGTTGCGCGGCATGGCGATGCAGGGCGTGGTGCCGGCGGACCAGCTATCAGCCATCGCCATGGCCAAATCCATGGTGAGCTGGCATCAGCGCCATGGCTTCTGCGCCAATTGCGGCGCCCGCTCGGCGATGTCCGACGGCGGCTGGAAGCGCACCTGCCCGAGCTGCCACACCGAGCATTTTCCGCGCACCGACCCGGTGGTGATCATGCTGGTGCATTCCGGCGAGAAGTGCCTGATGGGCCGGCAGAAGCAGTTTCCGCCGGGCATGTATTCGTGCCTCGCCGGCTTCGTCGAAGCCGCCGAGACCATCGAGGATGCGGTCAAGCGCGAGATCCTCGAGGAATCCGGCATCCATTGCACCGACGTCAAATATTACATGACGCAGCCGTGGCCCTATCCGTCGTCGCTGATGATCGGCTGCTCGGCGCGCGCCACCTCCGAGGCGATTACGGTCGACCTGATGGAACTGGAAGACGCCCGGTGGTTTGACCGTGACGAGGCTATGCTGATGCTGAAGCGCAAACACCCGGACGGGCTCGCCGGACCGCATCCGTTCGCCATCGCCCATCACCTGCTCGGCCAATGGCTGCAGGCCGGACCAACGATCTGACAGAACGGGATATTCCATGAGCGAGTCCAAGCGAAAGCCGCGCATCCTGTGCATCGGCATGCCGGTGCGCGATCTGACCTTTGGCGTGCAGGCGGTGCCCGGCCGCGGACAGAAGTTCAACGCCGACCGCTTTGCGCAGATCTGCGGCGGCAACGCGCTTAACGCGGCGATCGGGATCAGCAGGCTCGGCGGTCATGCGACCCTGACCGGCCCGATGGGCGACAAGAGCGAGACATCGAGCCAGTACCTGTTCGACGATCTGGCCAAAGAGGGCATCGACACCTCGCAACTGGTGCACATGCCGAGCCTGGTGACGCCGATTTCAGGGATCATGATGGATCCATCCGGCGAGCGCACCATCATCTCGTTCCGCGATCCCGCATTGTGGAAGGTGAAGCTGCCCGACGCCGACGGGCTGCTCAGGGACTGCGACGCCATCATGATCGAAAGCCGCTG
This sequence comes from Rhodopseudomonas sp. RCAM05734, assembly GCF_052658035.1. Taxonomy (NCBI): domain Bacteria; kingdom Pseudomonadati; phylum Pseudomonadota; class Alphaproteobacteria; order Hyphomicrobiales; family Nitrobacteraceae; genus Rhodopseudomonas; species Rhodopseudomonas sp. RCAM05734. The sequence goes on from NZ_CP199742.1 coordinate 378,539, forward strand.
CGCGCCATTCGCCACCCATCTCTGCGCCGAAGCGCGCAAGCGCGGCATCCCGGTGGTGGTCGATATCGACAGCACCATGTCGCAGAGCGAGGGCCTGCTCAGCGCGTCGTCGCACCTGATCTTTTCCGACGAAGCACTGCAGTCCACCGCCGGAATTACCGAGGATGCTGCGGCGCTGCGAAAGATGGCCAAGCTGACCTCGTCCTTTCTGGCCGTTACCCTTGGGCCGAAGGGCACGCTGTGGCTCGACGACAAGCAGGATCTGCAGCGAACGCCTGCCTTCCCGGTGCACACCGTGGACACGCTGGGCGCCGGCGACATCTTCCACGGCGCCTTCGCACTGGAATTCGCCGCCGGAAAGTCCATCCCCGAGGCGTTGCGCTTCGCTTCCGCCGCCGCGGCGCTGAAATGCACCCGCTATGGCGGCGCCTTCGCCTGCCCGCAACGCGCTGAAGTGGAAGAGCTTTTGAGCCATTCCACGGATGCAGGCCCGGCAGCCCGTTGACTGGGGCTTGATTTGGAATATTGTTCTATATATTAGGTTTTAGGACCTTTTAATTAGAACAAAGTTCTTCAAATGACCGATATCGCCGCCCAGGCCCCCGAACCCAACCGTCGCCTTGATGCCATCGACCGCAAGATCCTGATGGTGCTGCAGGAGGACGCGTCGCTGTCCGTCGCCGAGATCGGCGATCGCGTCGGGTTGTCGTCGACGCCATGCTGGAAGCGCATCCAGCGCCTCGAGGCCGATGGCGTGATCCTGCGCCGGGTGGCGCTGGTCGACCAGAACAAGGTCGGGCTCGGCCTGTCGGTGTTCGTCTCGGTGGAAAGCGGCGACCATTCCGAAGCCTGGCTGAAGACTTTTGCCAACGCGGTCAGCGCCATGCCCGAGGTGATGGAGTTCTACCGCATGGCCGGCGACGTCGACTACATGCTGCGCGTGGTGGTCGCCGACATGCAGAGCTACGATGTGTTCTACAAGAAGCTGATCAGCGCGGTGGCGCTGAAGAACGTCACGTCGCGCTTCGCCATGGAGAAGATCAAGTCGGTGACCGCGCTGCCGGTCCCGGCCGCATCGGCCGCCTGAGCGCCGGTCCTACTGTTCCAGCACCATCCTGCCGTTTGCATATTCGAAGCGCTTCAGCTTGCCGAGGAACGACAGGCCGAGCAGGTTCTCCGACAGCGCCTCGTCGGGAAGCACCATGGCATCGACATCGCGCACCACAATGCCGCCGATGTCGACCATGGCCAGGCGGGTCCGCGCAGCCTTGATGGTGCCATTGGCGGTGGTCACCGTGGCATTGTAGTCGGCGCGTGACGGCCGCAGCCCAAAACGAGCGGCGGACTTCTCGTTCAGCGCGATCACCGACGCGCCGGTATCGACCATGAAGCCGATGCGCTGACCCTCGATGTGGCCCTCGGTCTGGAAGTGGCCGCGCTGATCGCGCGGGATGCTGAGACTGCGGATGCCGGCCTGCACGATCGGAGGCTCTGCCGCCAGCGATTTGGCCATGGCCGGCGTGGTCGCCGTCATCTTGTCGGCCTGCTGCGCCATGAAGGTGCCGAGCCCGACCAGGATCGCGGCGAAGACCAGGATGTTACGCATTACTTCAGCCTCACTGAACCGCCGCCCTACGCGCGACGATTGGAACACAGGGGAGCAGCCGCCGTCTGTCACGGCTGCGTCCACGGGCCCCATTTTGGCGAAAAGGATGAGCAACGGGTTAATGGGGGAGAAGATTGAAGCCTCGTGCCCCGGATGCTGCGCAGCGCGTCGCGTTTGCGACGTGGTGCGCTGCTGATCCGGGGCCTTCCCAACCGCCGGTGTCTTTGGCGGTCCCGGATCTGCGGAGCAGCACTTCGTGCTGCGCCGCGTCCGGGACACGAGCCCTCACGTGCCCCGTGGCTTGACTCGTCGCGTCGGCAACGCGCCGGCGGGATCTTCCGGCCACGGATGGCGGGGATAGCGGCCGCGCAGGTCGGAACGCACATCCTGGTAGCTGCCCTTCCAGAACCCCGGTAGGTCGCGCGTCACCTGCACCGGGCGATGCGCCGGCGACAGCAGTTCCAGCACCAGCGGCACCTTGCCCTTTGCCACGGACGGATGCGCGGTCAGTCCGAACAGTTCCTGCAGCCGCACCGCGATGGTCGGGCCCTGCTCGGCCTCGTAGTCGATCGGCAGCATGGTGCCGGTCGGCGCCTCGAAATGCGTCGGCGCCTCGCGCTCGAGGCGCGCGCGCAGATCCCACGGCAGCAACGCCATCAGCGCATCCGACATGTCGCCCGCCGAAAACTCCTTTAGCGCCGTCTTGTCGTACAAAGCCGGCTCCAGCCAGGTGTCCGGCGCGGCCGCCAGCGCGGCGTCGGACAGATCCGGCCACGGCTCGCCCTCGGCGGCGCGCAGGAACATCACCCGGCCGCGCCACTGCTGCAGTGGTTTCGACCAGGGCAGTCGTTCGAGGCCGGCGGCGATCAGGCCTTCGGCGAATACGCGCGCGGTGTCCGCCGACGGCGTCAACGCCGTCGTCGCCTCGGACAGCGTGATGGCATGCAGCGTGCGCTTGCGCCGGCCGCGCAGCGACATCGAGGCGCGATCGAAGGTGACCTCGTCGACGGCTTCGATCTGGTCGGCGAAGCGCGTCTCGATCTCGCTCTGCGTGATCGGCGCCGCCAGCAGGATGCGCCCGTTGGCGGCCGTGCCGGTCAACTCGGCCACCGCGATATAGGGCGCGCGTGCCAGCGCGGAAGCACGATCCACCGCCGAGCCGCGGCCATTGGCGAGCACGAAACTGCCATTGCCACGATTCCTGGCGACACGATCGGGAAAGGCGAAGGCGAGCATGACGCCGGTGGTGAGTTCTTCTTCGACCTGGCGCGGAGCTCTCCGCTCCCTCTCCCCACGCGAAGCGAAGCTTCGCTAGGCGGGGAGGGAGCCCCAGCCGCGGCGCGTGTGGCTTCCTTCTCCGTAGCCGCCACCTGCGAGGCCCAGCGCTGCGCCAGTTGCCGCGCGCTTTGCGCGCGCTGGCTGCGGTCGCGGCGGAACTGGTCGAGGCGGTAATCGAGATCGACGCTGTCGCCGCCGAGCCCGCGCTCGGTGAGGATCGCGGCGATCTCCGCGGCCTCCTCGCCAGAGCCGAGCCGGTGCGAGTCCACGATCATCCGCGCCAGCCGCGGCGGCAGCGCCAGCGCGCGCAGGCTTTGCCCCTCCTCCGTGATGCGACCGTCACCGTCGAGCGCGCCGAGTTCGCGCAGCAAGCCGCGCGCCTCGCTCAGGGCCGGCGCCGGCGGCGCGTCGAGAAAGGCCAGTTGCGCGGGATCGCTGACACCCCATTGCGCGAGATCGAGCACCAGCGAGGACAGGTCGGCACTGAGAATTTCCGGCTGAGTGTAGGGCGCGAGGGAAGCCGTCTGCGGCTCATCCCACAGCCGGTAGCAGATGCCGGGCGTGGTGCGGCCGGCACGACCGCGGCGCTGGTCGACCGCGGCGCGCGAGGCACGCACGGTTTCCAGCCTTGTCAGGCCAATGTCCGGTTCGTAGCGCGGCACCCGGGCGAGGCCGCAATCCACCACGATGCGAACGCCCTCAATGGTCAGCGAGGTTTCGGCGATCGAGGTCGCCAGCACCACCTTTCGCTGCCCGTCCGGTGCCGGCTGGATGGCGCGATCCTGCACGGCGGCGTCGAGCGCGCCGAACAGCGGCACGATCTCGATACTGGCATCGTGAATCCGCTCGGCGAGAAAGGTCTGGGTGCGGCGGATTTCGGCGGCGCCGGGGAGGAATGCCAGCACCGAGCCGGGATCGGCACGCAAAGCCATGGCGATGGCGTCGGCCATCTGCCGCTCGATCTGGACGTCCGGCTTGCGGCCGAGATAGCGCGTCTCCACCGGGAACGCGCGGCCTTCGCTTGATATCACCGGCGCGTCGCCCAGCAACTTTGCGACCCGCGCGCCATCGATGGTCGCCGACATCACCAGAATGCGCAGATCCTCGCGCAGGCCGACCTGGGCGTCGCGCGCCAGCGCCAATCCCATGTCGGCATCGAGCGAGCGCTCGTGGAATTCGTCGAACAGCACCGCGGCGACGCCGGTGAGTTCGGGATCGTCGAGGATTTGCCGCGAGAAGATGCCCTCAGTGACCACCTCGATCCGGGTGTTGCGCGAGATCTTCGAGCCGAAACGGACGCGGTAGCCGACGCTCTCGCCGACCCGCTCGCCCAGCGTCTTCGCCATCCGCTCGGCGCTGGCGCGGGCGGCGATCCGCCGCGGCTCCAGCATGATGATCTTTTTTCCCTTGAGCCACGGGGCATCGAGCAGCGCCAGCGGCACCCGCGTGGTCTTGCCGGCGCCGGGCGGCGCCACCAGCACGGCGGCGTTGCCGGCCGCAAGCGTACCCGCGATGTCGTCGAGCACGGCATCGATCGGCAGGGGGGTGTCGAAGCTGCGGGTCACAGGAGGGTCCAGAGTCGCTGAATGCCCCGTGTCATAACCGGGTTAGCCCGCGTTAACCACCCGGCCCCGCTCGCGCGACCGTGACCGATAACCGGCATATTCCTTGTACAAGGAAACGCGAAAGAAACCGTTCAAGCCGATGGTGGCGCGAAAGCGCCTCGCAAAGGGACGAAGATGACCAGAAACGGCACACCCGCTGCCGCCGCCAGGCTTGCACCCGGCGTGGCGGACCGGATCGACTGGGTCGACTACGCCAAGGGCATTTGCATCGTCATGGTGGTGATGATGCACTCCGTGCTGGGCGTGGAGCAGGCCGCCGGCCACGCCGGGTTTATGCATGTGCTGGTGGCCTTCGCAAAACCGTTCCGGATGCCGGACTTCTTCCTGATCTCCGGCCTGTTCCTGGCGGTGGTGATCGACCGCGACTGGCGCACCTATCTCGACCGCAAGGTGATGCACTTCGCCTATTTCTACGTGCTGTGGGTGACCATCCAGTTCGCCTTCAAGGCGCCCGGTCTCGCCGGGCAGCACGGCTGGCCCAATGTCGGCCTGCTGTATCTGGAGTCCTTCATCGAGCCGTTCGGCACGCTGTGGTTCATCTATCTGCTGCCGATCTTCTTCGTCGTCACCAAGGCGACGCGGCCGTTGCCGCCGCTGCTGATCTGGGGTGTCGCCGCAGCGCTCGAGATGACGCATCTGTCGACCGGCTGGACCGTGATCGACGAATTCGCCGCGCGCTTCGTCTACTTCTATTCAGGCTACCTTTTCGCCGCCCGGGTGTTCGCGCTATCGGACCGCGCCCGCGCCCGGCCAATGCTGGCGCTGGCCGGCCTTGCCGCCTGGGCGATCGTCAATACGGCGCTGGTCTATGACGGCTGCAGCGAGTGGCCGGTGATCTCGCTGGCGCTGGGCTTTGCCGGCGCCATCGCCATCATCGTCATGGCGACGCTGCTGGCGCGCCGGCAGTGGCTCGGCTTCCTGCGCTTCTTCGGCGAGCATTCGATCGTCATCTACCTCGCTTTCTTCCTGCCGATGGCGGCGGCGCGGGCGCTGCTGCTGAAATTCGCCGGCTTCCTCGACATCGGCACCATCTCGCTGATCGTGACGGTCATCGGCGTGCTCGGCGCGCTGGCGATCTGGCGGTCCGCGCTGGCGGTCGGTGCCAACTTCCTGTTCGATCGGCCGGATGCCTTCTGGATCGCGCCACGCAAGAAGTCGGCGGCGCTGCAGCCTGCGGAGTAACCCTCACGGCACCAGATACAGCGAACCGCTGGTGCGCCCCGCCTCCAGATCGGCCTGCGCAACGACGGCATCGACGAGCGGATAGGCACGCCCGCTGGCTCGCAGTACGCCCGCCGACAGCGCGTCCAATACCGCAGCCGCGCCGCGGTGATAGTCCTCGGCATTGTTCACGTAGGCCATCACGCTCGGCCGCCCCAACAGGATGCTGCGCCGCGGACCGAGATCGTTAACGTCAAGCAGGGGAATCGGGCCGCCCGCCTGACCGAAGCTCGCCACCACACCGAACGGCCGCACACAGCCGAGCGTCTTGGCCAAAGTGGTTCCGCCGACGCCGTCATAGGCAACATCGACACCGCGGCCATCGGTGAGCACCGCCACCTCGGCTGCAAAGTCGGCGTCGCGGCCGACGATGACCTGCTGTGCGCCGGCGTCACGCGCGATTACGGCCTTGGACTCAGAGCTGACGGTCCCGACGACCGTGGCACCGAGGTGCCGCGCCCAGCGTATCAACAACTGGCCCAGACCGCCTGCCGCGCTGTGTACCAGCATCGTGGTGCCGACACCGGCCGGAAAGACCTTGTTCAACAGCATGTACGCCGTGATGCCCTTGAGCAGGGATGACGCCACGACCTCATCGGAAAGATCGTCCGGCAGCCTGATCGCGCGCCACGCCGGCAGATTACGCTCGGAGGCATAGGCCCCGACCGGGCTGCCGGCATAGGCGATGCGATCACCGATCTGCACCGAGGATACGTTAGTGCCGATCGCGGCGACGACGCCCGCCGCCTCGACCCCGGGAACAGCGTCTGCCGACAACGGATACATGCCCATGCGGTGATAGATATCGATGAAGTTGACGCCAATGGCGGTGTGCCGGATCCGGATCTCGTCGGGTCCCGGCGGCGGCAGTTCGACAGTGACACATTCGAGCTGCTCGATGCCGCCGGGAGCCTTGAGGCGAATGATGGTGGTCACGGGTCATCTCCTTGAATTCGGGTGCGCTCTCTTTGCCGCAAGCCGCGACTATGCAAAATTCTCCAATAACGCACCCTTGATGTGAGATTTCACCCATGCCCGACTGGGAAGACCTGCGGCACTTCGTGGCGCTTGCACGCGAGGGCTCATTATCCGCTGCCGCCCGCATGCTGCGCGTCGACCACGCCACCGTGGCGCGGCGCGTCGCCGCGCTGGAAGCCGAAACCGGCATGAAGCTGGTTGATCGCCGCGCCCGCAGCTATGCGCTGACGGAGATCGGGCGGCGCGTGGCGGCAGCGGCAGCACCGATGGAAGACGCAGCGTTCGCCGTGCAGCGCGCCGCGCAGGCAGCCAAGCCCGGCCTGCGCGGCGACGTCACCATCAGCTCGCCGCCGTCACTCACCAATATCCTGATCGCGCCGCAATTGATCCGCCTGCGGCAGCGCCATCCCGCCATTCGCCTGACGCTGATCGGCGAGAAGCGCGCTGCGTCGCTGAACCGGCGCGAAGCCGACATCGCGGTCCGCCTCGCCCGCCCCACGGAGCCCGGCCTGGTCGCCCGCAAGGTCGGCCATTTCGGTTTCAGCCTGTATGGCTCGCCGCAATACCTGAAAGACACACCGCCATCGGCATTCACTTTCATCGCCTACGACAAGAGCATGGACGATTCCCCGCAGCAGATATGGCTCAAGGCGGTGACCGCCGGGCGCGACATCGTGCTGTACAGCAGCGATCTGGAGAACCAGATCGCGGCCGCCCGCAGCGGAGTCGGACTGGTCGCGCTGCCGCATTTCATCGGCGATGCCGATCCGCAGTTGCGCCGCTATGCGGCGAATTCGTCGACCTCGGTAGCCCGCGACGTCTGGCTGATCGTGCATCGCGACCTGCGCAGCGCCCCAGTGGTGCGCGCGGTCATGGAATTCCTGGCCGACTGTCTCAAAGACCTTCGGGGCTGAACCGCCCGATCAACCGGCAACCAGCGCGACCTGGAACTGAACCGTACGCGGCACCGGCATTTCGGGAGCCACGCCTCACAAAGAAGCATCGATACTCCCTAGATGTTTGGTCCCAGCATTTGATGGTGCATTATTCTCCGACGGTTGGAAGGATGCGCTATGGGACAGGTTCACCACGGGAGCGCCACAACGACAGCGGCGGTCCGTCGAGCGATACAACATAGTCAAGAGAGCCTGAGGGTCTTGGCCAGGCGGCATGGGATCAATCCCAAGACCGTCGCCAAGTGGAAGGCGCGGGCCTCGGTCGAAGATCTACGAACCGGGCCGAAAGACCCGAAGTCGACGGTTCTGACGGTCGAGGAAGAGGCGCTTATTGTCGCCTTCCGGCGGCACACGCTGCTGCCGCTCGATGACTGCTTGTATGCCCTGCAACCAACCATCCCGCATCTGACGCGCTCGTCACTGCATCGCTGCCTGCAGCGCCACGACATCTCGCGATTGCCTGAAGTCGAGGGCGACAAGCCAGATCGGCGTAAGTTCAAGACCTATCCGATCGGCTACTTTCACATCGACATCGCCGAGGTCCGCACCGAGCAGGGCAAGCTCTATCTGTTCGTGGGGATCGACCGGACCTCAAAGTTCGCCTTCGTCGAGTTGCACGAGAAAGCCACTCGGCGCATCGCCGGCGACTTCCTGCGCCACCTGATCGCGGCCGTGCCCTACAAGATCCACACCGTGCTGACCGACAATGGCACGCACTTCACCACGCCCGGTGCCGGTGGCTCAGCGGTCCCTGAGATCAAGCTGGCCCTCGAGCGTGGCGAGCCGGTCTGGGCCCATGGCTTCGAGTTGGCTTGCGCCCAGGCCGACATCGATCATCGCCTCACCAAGCCCAAGCACCCCTGGACCAATGGCCAGGTCGAACGGATGAACCGGACTATCAAGGAAGCGACCGTCAAGCGCTTCCACTACGAGACCCACGACCAACTCCGTCGCCACCTCGGCGACTTCATCGACGCCTACAACTTCGCGCGTCGGCTAAAGACCCTGCAGGGCCTCACACCCTACGAGTACGTTTGTAAGATCTGGACAAAAGAGCCCACCAGATTCAATGTTGATCCGACCCATCAAAGTCCGGGACTAAACATCTAGAAATTGATTGTCGTCCGGACGCCGAACACCGCGGCGTCTCGGATGCGCCGGGTCTGCGAGGGATCGTTCGGATCGACCGCTCCGCCGGCGGGGTGCATGACGTATTGAAACAGCGGCTGAATCGAAACACCGGTCTTGACCTCCGCGAGATAGGTCATTTCGACGATGGCCTCGAAGTCGCGAACCGGAGTGGCGATCCCGGTGAACTGCTGCAAGTCGCGATCGAGCTGACGCGCGCCATCGGACATGCGCGCATAAGTCATCGCCAGGCCGATCTTGTCGTTCGGCCTGCTCTCGCTGAAACCGGTGAACTGGATGCCGCCATCGAGATAGATGCTGACCAGATTGCGATCCGACGGGCTGACCGACGCCCGCGCGAACAGCCCGATGCCCTTCTGCGGATCGAGCGCGCTATGCGCCAGCTTCTGCTCATAGACCGCGAAGATCCCCTGGTTGCGTCGTCGGATGGCCGGCTCGCCCGATCCATCGGGATCCGCGAGGGACAGACCCTGCGCCGTCAGGTGCAGATCGTCGAACGTCCCCATGTGATACCAGGCCCCACCGGTGATCGATCCCGGCAGCGCATCCGCCCCGAGTTCGAAGCCGTATTTGAGCTGGCCGATGAACCACGGCGGATCGTTGACGCGAAACAGCAACCCGTGCGGATTCTTGATCTGCGGGTCTTCGGGGCCTGGCGGCGCTGCATCGCCGTCGAACACCGCGAAATAGGCGGTGATGCGCTCGGATAGTTGCGCCTTGATGCGAATGCCCGGCACTGCCAGCGGCGGCGAAGGCCCGCCGCTCGGCAGGATCACCCCGGTAATACCCGGCCAGCCCAGCGCGGAATTGACGAAGATGTCGTCGTACTTGCTGTCGATGAATTCGAGGTCCGAGGGCTGCTGGCCGACCTTGATCATCAGCCGGCCGCCCAGCAGCGACTGCTCGATCCACATCTCGTAGAGCCGCGTCGCCGGCAACGCCTCGATGCCGCTCATCAGCATCAGGTTGCCGACATAGTCGCGCGACAGGCCGCCGCCATGGATCTGATAGACGTTGGCGTGGAAGGTCGCGCCGCTCCACCCCACCAGTCGCTCGAGATCGACGTCGGTGCCCAGATCGAGCCGCCCTGCATAGATTGCGCCGCGGCGAAGGCCGCCGGAGGCGTCACCGAGGGTTTCGCCGATATAGGTCGCGGAAAAGGCGATGCCCCAGTCGGCGAGGATCTGTCGGGCGTCCCTGGTGGCAATGTCGGCGTTCGCAACGACCTCTGAGGCGCGCGCCGGAGCAACATCAGCGACTGCAAAAATGAGCCACATCGCCCCGATCGCCGCCGCGCGCACCCTGCCTGTCCATCGTGTCGGCATGGACGATTACCTGATCAGGCCAAGGCGCTTCATGACGAAATAGGCCGATGCCGACGACAGCACGAGCAACACGGCGGCCCACAGGAAGGCGCTCTCATTGTCGGTGAACGGCAGACCCTTGGTGTTCATTCCGAAAATGCCTGTGATCAATGTCGGCGGCAGCAACAGGGAGGTCAGCACCGACAGCACGCGCAGACTTTCATTGCCCTGCTCCTCGATCTGCAGATGCAGCTCTTCCTGCAAGAGCCGGCTGCGTTCGCGCATTTCGACAATGCGATGGTCGAGCGAGTCCAGGCGTTGCGCCAGTTTGCCGGCGCGAAGCTGCAGCAGCGGCTTGAGCTCGCTGGCGCCCTTTTGCTCCAGCCGGTGGAATACGACGCGCAGCCCGGACAGTTGGCGATGCAGCCGCACGCAGGTGCGGCGCAGCCGGCCGAGCCGCTGCAGCATATCTTTGGAATTGTCCGACAGGATCTGCTCCTCGATCTCGTCGAGAGCCACCGCGATGCGGTCGGCGACGCGGTCCATGGTTGCCGCGACGTTCTCCACGATGGCTTCGAGCAGCGATGCCATACCGTCGACGCGGTGGCCGCCTTCGAGCAAGCGGCGGGTAGCGTCAACCGCGCACAGCGCGTGATGGCGACCGCTAACCAGAAGGCGCTCGGTCATCACGAAGCGCAGGTAGCCGGTCTCTTCTGTGGTGTCGTCAATATCCCGCAGCAGATCGGAAATCACACCATGGACGCTGTCATCGGTGGCGTGCAACTGCTGATATGTATCCTTCGAAAGCAGCAGCGCGCGCGCCTGTGCCGGCACACGCAGATCGGCCTGCGTCAGCCATTGCAGCGCGCGCGAATCGGTGAGGTTGAAGTGCAGCCATAGCAGATCGCCATGCGCGATATCGATCGGCGCATCGATCGCGAGCTGCTCCGGTCGGCCGTCCGGATGAATGCGGAACGCCCAGATCAGGCCGGGGATGACTGCCATCGCGGAAGCGTCAGGCACAAGCATTGCCGAAAACGAGAGGTCAGTCGACACAAGACACCCAGTACTTTCCACGCCACATGACGACGCCTGCCCTCAGCGGGCGCAACGACCCGATGCCAGCGCCGACCTCGGCGCGGCACAGACATGAAATGACATTTCCGTTACAGGGACATGTCAGCCGGAACTATTCAGCGGCTTCGGCGAGCGTCGCACTTTCCTTGTTGTAGTCATGAACCACGCGGCCATAGGGCAGCGTCAGGTCGGCGACGAAGTGATGCGCCCCGATCACCTGGCGCACGGGAAAATCCGCGACCGGTGCGTTGACATGCGGCACGAGATGCAGCCGGCCGGGGCCGAACCAGGAGCCCTTCACCGTGATGTCGACCAGATTGATCGCCACCGGCTGGCAGACCTCGGCGCTGCCATCGACGCCGGGGATCAACTTCAGATTGATCTGGGTCTTCGACAGCGTGGCAAGGGTTGCCTCGCCGTTGCCGGCCATTGCGCCGTGCTTGTAAGCCATGGTCCCCATGGCGACCTGCTGCCCGGCATATTCCAGCGTGCCGGTCAGCGTGTCCTTGACGATCTCCAGCTTGGGATGGGCGTATTTCTTCGGAAAGCCCCAGATCTCGCGGCCCGCGGCGATCGGCGGATCGTCATCGAGATACATCTGCGAGACGAAGTTGACATCCTCGCCCTTGAACCGCGCCGGGATCACCAGGCCGGATTCGGTGTAGCTGCCGAAGCCGGAGCTGTCGGGCATCTTGATCCACTCGTAGTGCACGATCGGCTGCTCGATCGGCTCCAGCGGTTCCGGCAATCCCATGCGGATCAGTTCCGGATCGGTCTCATAGGTGATGACCAGGAACTCCCGGTTCACGAAGCGATAGGGCCCGGCGGGATAGCTCGGACCGGCCATCGGCATCGACGGCAGCCGAAGGATGTCTTGCTTGCGCATCGGGGAATTCCTTTGTTCAGTGAGCGGTCCAGCCACCATCGACGGGCACTGTCGTGCCGGTGATGGAGCGGGCGCCATCGGTACAGAGAAAATTGACGAGAGCGGACAGTTCTTCGACCGTGACAAAGCGTTTGGTCGGTTGTGCCGCGAGCAGCACGTCTGTGATGACCTGCTGTTCGGTGATGCCGCGCGCCTTGGCCTGTTCGGGGATCTGCTTCTCGACCAGCGGCGTCATGACGTAGCCCGGGCACACCGCATTGACAGTGATGCCGTGCTCGGCCAGTTCCAGCGCCGCGGTCTTGGTCAGGCCGGCAATGCCGTGCTTCGCCGCGACATAGGCCGACTTGAATGGCGACGCCACCAAGGCATGCGCCGAGGCGATGTTGACAATCCGCCCCCAGGACTTCTTCTTCATGCCCGGAATGGCGCAGCGCGTGGTGTGAAACGCGCTCGACAGGTTGATCGCGAGAATGGCATTCCATTTCTCGACCGGAAACTCCTCGATCGGCGCGACGTATTGAATGCCGGCATTGTTGACCAGGATATCGACGCCGCCGAACTCTTGCTCGGCATGCGCGACCATCTCGCCGATCGCCGTGTCGTCCGACATATCGGCGCCGCTGTAGAGCACCTTGATATTGTGGCCGTTGGCCATCTCGCTACGAATCGCTTCGATCTCGGCTGCGTCGCCGAAGCCGTTCAACATGACGTTGACGCCGTTTGCTGCAAGACCACGCGCGATGCCAAGTCCGATACCGCTGGTCGAACCGGTGACGATGGCGGATTTTCCGGACAGCATGGCAAAACCTCAAATGAAATGCAGGACAATTTCGATCAACTGGTATCGAGGACGTTTGACACCGATATGAGACATTTCCATCAGATGCATGACACGCAGCGAGCTGCCGTTCGCCAATGCGGCATCACCGCCCTGCCCTGTCACGACCGTGTCATCGCCGCCGAATTGTAGTGCTCCGGCATCGATCAATATGGCAGCGAGGGATCACCATGGACGCACGAACACCGGATACAGAAGTTGACGCCGTCACCGGCTGGCGACCCGAGCGTTGCGACCGCGTGGCGCTTGTGCTGCAGGGCGGCGGAGCGCTCGGCGCCTATCAGGCGGGCGTCTATCAGGCGCTGCACGAGGCCGGCATGGAGCCCGACTGGGTATGCGGCGTCTCCATTGGAGCTATCAATTCTGCGATCATCGCAGGCAACCCGCCGGCCCTGCGCCTCGAAAGGCTGCAGACGTTCTGGGAACGCATCACGGCGCGAAAGGTCTGGCACTACACGCCGGACGGCGACATCTACCGCAAGGCGCGCAACATGGCGAGTTCGTTCATGACGACGACGCTGGGGCAGCCTGGCTTCTTCAAGCCGCATGAGGTCGGTCCGTGGCTCAGCCCCGCGGGCGCAAAGTCCGCGACCAGCTACTACGATACCGGACCGCTGCGTGAGACGTTGCTCGAGCTCGTCGACTTCGATCTCATCAACTCGCGTAAAGTTCATTTCGCCGTCGGCGCGGTGAATGTGCTCAGCGGCAATTTCCTCTACTTCGACAACAAGAACGAGGTGATCGGGCCCGAACATGTGATGGCCAGCGGCGCATTGCCGCCTGCCTTGCCGATGGTAAAGATCGGCACCGATCATTTCTGGGATGGCGGAATCGTCTCCAACACGCCGCTGCAGCATTTGCTGGACCAGGATGACAAACTGAACTCCCTGGTATTCCAGGTCGACCTGTTCAGCGCACGCGGCATGCTCCCGCGCGATATCCAGGAGGTTCTGGCACGGCACAAGGACATCGTCTATTCATCCCGCACCCGGCACAATACCGACGTCTACAAGCAGATGAACAATCTGAAGGCCGATCTCTACAAGGCGCTGCAAAAAATTCCGGACGGCCAGCTCAGCGCGCATGAGCGCGATTTGCGCGACCGATTGGCAGACCTCCCGGAAATCACCATCCTGCAAATCATCTATCAGCAGAAGGCCTATGAGAACGACTCCAAGGATCATGAATTCTCGGCGACCTCGATGCGCGAGCACTGGCAAAGCGGCCTGGACGATACCCGCCGGACGCTGAAGCGACGCGACTGGCTCGAATTGCCCGAACAAGGCATGGGCATCGTAGTGCACGATGTTCATCGCGAACGCGACTACTGACCCGCTAAAGCAGAAGGGCGCCGCAATGCGGCGCCCCCTGACTATGCAGCGCGTTAGAATCCGAAAAACTTGGCGCGCAATGCGTCTTCGTATTTTTCCTTGGCAGCCAGCACGGCATTGCGCGTCTCGTCTTCCTCGAAATGCGCCTTCTCCCACAGATCGATCTCGGTCACGGAATGATTCCCCGATGCCAGCGCTTCCTCGCGCCGGATCGCGGCGATCCATGCCTCCACCGAGGCCTTGTACGATGCCTGCAGCTCATCCAATTCCGTATGTTCGCCGTCCATTTCAGTCCCCTTCTTGCCACACCATAGTATTTTCGACGATCAATACCGCCCGAAAACGAAGGAACGAAGACACGGCCGAGACGGCCGCGCCAAAGCGGTCAGGTTCGCTGCTCAGTAGCGGTCAGCGACGTACATATCCGGCGGAATCGGACCGCGATGGTAGTCCGGATTGTGAATGCGCGCCGGCAGCAGCACCGGGTCGTGCGGCACGTCGTTATAGGGAATCTGCTCGAGCAAGTGCGCGATGCAATTCAGCCGCGCCTTTTTCTTGTCGACGGCCTGGACGATATGCCAGGGCGCTTCCGCGATATGGCAACGCTCGAGCATCGCTTCCTTCGCCTTGGTGTACTGCTCCCAGCGGCTGCGTGCCTCGACGTCCATCGGGCTCAGCTTCCACTGTTTCAACGGATCGTGGATGCGCATGGTAAAACGCAGATGCTGTTCCTCGTCGGTGATGGAAAACCAGTACTTGATCAGCACGATCCCCGATCGCACCAGCATGCGCTCGAACTCCGGCACCGACCGGAAGAATTCCTCGACATCGCTCTCGGTGCAGAATCCCATCACGCGCTCAACGCCGGCGCGATTGTACCAGTCTGCGGTCGAACAGTACGATCTCGCCACCGGCCGGCAGATGCGACACATATCGCTGGAAATACCACTGTGTACGCTCTCGCTCGTTTGGCGCGGGCAGCGCAGCGACGCGACAGACCCGCGGATTCAGCCGCTGGGTGATGCGCTTGATAACGCCGCCCTTGCCGGCAGAGTCGCGCCCCTCGAAAATCACCACGACCTTCAACTTGTTAAGCTGCACCCAGCTCTGCAATTTGACCAACTCGCCCTGCAGGCGGAACAGCTCCTTGAAATAGACCCGCCTGTCGACCGTCTCCTTCGCGCTGTGCCCCGAGAACTCGTTGGTCAGCAGATCGAGCCGATCATCGTCGATCTCAAGCTCCAGCTCTTCATCGAAGCTATCGCGCATCTCCTCGTGAATTCGCTGCTGCATTTCAAAATCGGCGTCGATGGATTTGTCGGTCATGGATGGCTCCGGGTGGCAGTCCGCAAGCGGACCGCTGAATCGGTCCGTGGGCACGCGATGAGAAAATCTGGACAAGCAGGCGCCCGCTTCGACATGAATGAGAGACCGGAGTGCGGTCCGGTCTCTCTTCCATCGTCGGCCCGGTTCGTCGAAGGCAATCGACGAACCGGGAAGGGCCTCAGAACAGGCGCGAGAACAGCACGTACAATGCACCCGACAGGATGATCGCCGCCGGCAGCGTCAGCACCCAGGCCGCCAGCATGTTGCGGATGGTGGCCATCTGCAGGCCCGAGCCGTTGGCCGCCATGGTGCCGGCGACGCCGGAAGACAGCACATGGGTGGTCGAGACCGGCAGGCCGAACACGTCGGCGGCGCCGATGGTGGCCGCGGCCACCAGTTCCGCCGAGGCGCCCTGCGCGTAGGTCAGATGCGACTTGCCGATCTTCTCGCCGACGGTAACGACGATCCGCTTCCAGCCGATCATGGTGCCCAGCCCAAGTGCGATGGCCACCGCGATCTTCACCCAGGTCGGGATAAACTTCGTCGCGGAGTCGAGCGAGCCCTTGTAGGTGTTCAGCACGCCGACGTCATCCTTGCTGAGGTCGTTTTCCTTGTCCTTCATCAGGAAGCGGATCGCTTCTGACGCGAGGTACATGTCGTTGCGGGTATTGCCGACGGATTCGGCTGGCACCTTGTCAAGCGTGCCGTAGGTATGGACCTGGTTGCCGATATCGATCACCAGCACGGCCAGCGACGGGTAGGTGCCCTCGACGATCTTGTGCTGCGAGACGTACTGCGTCACCGCCGGGCGGGGATCGCCGATGATGCTGTGGCCGGCGCCCTTGGCGGCGACGACCTTGGCGGCGGCAATCGAGTTGACCTGGAACTGCTGCACCTGGGATTCCGGCAACGCGCGGTTCAGCGCGTAGGCGGTCGGCACGGTGCCGATCAGAACCAGCATGATCAGACCCATGCCCTTCTGGCCGTCGTTGGAGCCGTGCGCGAAGCTGACGCCGGTGCAGGTCAGGATCAACAACCCGCGGATCCAGAGCGGCGGCGTCTTGTTGCCTTCCGGCGCAGCGTAGAGCGCGGGATTGCGGACGATCATCTTCAGCAGCAACAGCAGGCCGGCGGCGCAGGCGAAGCCGACCAGCGGTGACAGCAGCAGCGCGTAGCCGATCTCGGTGGCCTTGCCCCAGTCCACGCCGGAGGTGCCGTCACGACCGCGCAGCAATGCGTTGGCGACGCCGACGCCGATGATCGAGCCGATCAGGGTGTGCGAGCTGGAGGCCGGCAGGCCGAAATACCAGGTCGCAAGGTTCCAGATGATCGCGGCGATCAGCAGCGCGAACACCATGGCGAAACCGGCGGAGCTGCCGACCTGCAGGATCAATTCCACCGGCAGCAGCGCGACGATGCCGAAGGCGACGGCGCCGGTCGAGAACAGCACGCCGAGGAAATTGAAGAGGCCCGACCACATCACGGCGAATTCGGCCGGCAGCGAGTGGGTGTAGATCACCGTGGCCACCGCATTGGCGGTGTCATGGAAACCATTGACGAATTCGAAGCCGAGCGCGATCAGCAGCGCCACGAACAGCAACAGGTAGGGCAGATAGGAGGTGACCCGGGTACCGGTCGCCTGCACGTCGACATAGATGCTGTAGGCGACAAACAGCGCGCCCGCGGCCAGGATGCCGAAGAACAGGATCATGGTGAAGGGATTGAACCCCTTGTCGAGATTGGGCCGCGATGCCGGCTCTATAAGCCCGCCGTTGTCGCCTGTTTGGTTGATCGTGAAATCGGTCATTGATAACGCCCCTGCCGGTTAATAGGCGTTAATCTGTGCCCGACTGTCTTGAAGCTGGGATGACAGCCGCGACAATTCGACAACAAGAGCGAGGCGGGGAGCATATTGCCGACCTTCCGCGCCGGTTCCCCAGCGCGCGTCAGGCTGCCGGAAAGGCCAGGAAGGTTTCAATCGAGGCCGCATGAGCGAGAAGATTCGAACGGCGCCGATACGAATGCGCTGATGGCAGTCATTTGAAAAAGCGGCGAAGCGCATTCTGCGCTCTATTCCTATTTCGGCGATAGGCGCGATCCCCTGCATCGCCGCACTGGCGCGAAACGAAAGATAGTCGGCGAGATCGAAGAAGTGGCCGGCCGCTCGATAGGTCGACGGCAGGTGCCGCTTCAGCCACAGGGATGGCTTCGGACCACGGAGCGATATCGCGAGAAAGCCGCGACGACGAGGGCGGAACTGTGGAGCGGGCAAAGCCCGCGGGGCATGAAAAAACCCGCCAGAGGCGGGTCAAGACATTCAATTCAATACAAAGGTTGGTTGCGGGGATAGGATTTGAACCTATGACCTTCAGGTTATGAGACGGATGGCGGAACGTCCAACCTATTGAGATTACTAATGCTATTCCATTCAAAAATATTTTCGTGCTAGTTCGCGTGCTAAATCAGTGACTTAAGCACCCCCATTTGTGGCAAAAGTCTCACGTTTAGGCAGCCTATCTTGACGAGCCGCCCATCTGGGAGCGAGGGTTCGTTATCGCTCGCCGCCGAGCTCTTCAGGGCCGGGCCTGCATCCAACGCTCGGAGTGCGTGCTCAACCCCAGCCATTCCCACACTGGCCGAGCGGTTTAAGATTGGGCGTCTTTGCTCACTCAGAGTTAGCAAACCACCCATTTCCTAAACCAGCCACCCTCGCCCTAGGGTTGTTGCCTCCAATACACATCCCTCTGGCGCGCACAGTGGCATCCCTTGAAAATCCCGTTGCCAACCGGCAATGGAACCGGCAAACTAACCGGCAATCCCAAGAGCCTTAGTTATTATAAGTCATTGATATATATAAATTAGAACCGGCAACGAAAGCGGCAAAAGTGACCACTTCAAGCACAATGGAGCCTCTCTTCCCTGAAGAGAGTAAACGCCTATCCGACCTCGCCACCGATCTGGTTGCCAAGAGCAATGCCCTGGCAGGCCGCCTTCACCCCGTGATGCAGGAGGGCATCGGCGACCTCGTCCGCTCAATGAACTGCTATTACAGCAACCTCATCGAGGGGCACCATACCCACCCCATCGATATCGATCGCGCCTTGGCTGGTGACTACAGCGCCGAACCCGAAAAACGTAACCTCCAGCTCGAAGCTCGGGCGCACATCGACGTACAGAAAAAGATCGATGGGGGTCTAGCGCCCCAGCCTTCGACCTCGGTTGAGTTCATCCGTTGGGTACACAAGGAATTCTGCCAGCAATTGCCGGAAGAGTTGCTCGTCGTTTCAGATCCAAAAACCGACCGACAAGAGAAGGTCGTCCCGGGTGACCTAAGGCACATCCTTGTCCAGGTTGGCCGTCACATCCCCCCTGCCCCGGAGGATTTGTCCCCACTGCTTGAGCGCTTCGCCACGGCCTACGGCAACCAAAAGCTCCCCAAGATCCAGCGGATCATCGGCGTGGCAGCCTCGCACCACCGCCTGCTATGGATTCACCCGTTCGCGGATGGCAACGGTCGGGTGGCACGCCTCTATTCGCATGCATTCCTCAAAGAGCTGGGCATCGGCTCAAGCCTCTGGTCCGTGTCTCGGGGACTTGCCCGTGCCGTCGATAACTACAAGGCGGCCCTGCAAGCCGCCGACGAGCCACGTCGCGGCGACCTCGACGGGCGCGGCAACCTGACACAATCCGGCCTCGTCGAATTCTGCACGTTCTTCCTGTCTAGCTGCATCGACCAGGTGAGTTTCATGGAATCGCTGTTTGAACCCGCCGAACTTCAGCGGCGCATGGAAATCTGGTGCGAGGAAGAGACCCGGGCCGACCGTCTGCCGAAGGGTAGCTGGCCGCTGTTGCGCGAAGCCGTCCTGGCTGGTGAGTTCTCACGCGGCAGGGCTCCCGACCTCACTGGCTACCAGGAACGCCAAGCTAGAACAGTCCTCAATACGCTCATTGAAAAAGGCTTCCTGGTCTCGCCAACATCGCGGTCGGCAGTCCGGCTGGGTTTCCCGCTTACCGTAGTCGATAGATGGTTTCCTCGCTTGTACACCGGACCAGCAATTACGACGTAACAGAGCTTCGATGGAAACCGTGGACCCAGCATCATCCCCCGGCGAACCAACGCTGCCCACTATCCGTTTTGCTGTGTTTGAGGGCGCGGAGAGCAACAGTCGTCCCCTCGCAACCATTACAATTTCAAAAAATGCGGATAGCGGATGGTCCGTGCAGTGCGCCGCTCAATCCGATGCCGTCGCCTCACGAATCAAACCCATCCTTGATGAGTTTGGTGCCAATCGACACGGTGCACTTGGACAAAGCGCTCACCCCGCAACACCCTCGGATGACTTTGGACCACTTGCAGATCTTTTGAGATTTCACGGCTTCCGCGTTGAGGAGCTGCCTGCAAGTGATTTCCAGGTGAACATTCAGCTAGACCTGAACACCGGCAGTATGGTCGGGACACAGAATGCAATGCACGCGTTCACTTCCCCCGATAGCCCATTGGGGCGAAAAATCGTTGATGCCATTGCGCAGAGTTTTGCAAAAGGAAGCGACGACCTAGCTATCGAGGTCGATGCCCTGCTAGACAAAAATGAAATTAATGAAGCCGTAGAGGCGATCAAGCGGGGGGCCGATAAAGCCGCGTTCTCGCTTCCGCCCACGAAAAAGTTGCTTAGCTCACTTGTTCGCCTGGACGTCTCTGCCCTCTCCAACGCCGACAGACGCATGATTCGGGATGCACGATTGACCGTTGCGCAGCGCCTTGGCCAACACGAGATTGCCGGTAAAGATGCGGATGCCCTCCTTATTGAGGACCCGGCGACACTGACCACCGAGCAGATCGCATCCCTTAGAACGATCATTGCCATAGCTGCCATTAAACGGGGTAACCGGGAAACCGGCCTGTCGACCCTCTACGACCTGGTGAAAGATCCAAATGAACTAGGTCCTGAGAGCCGTGCCTGGGCATGGCGCAACATCTCTATGGTGCTGGATCCGAAAGACCCGGGGCTCCGCCGCGCAAATCAGCTCTCCGCAGATGCGTTCCTGGAGGCTGGTAACAAACACGAAGCCGGGAAGAGCTTGATGGGCCTCGTCAACATCTTGATGAACCATGATCCCGTCGAAGCAATTAAAACGCTCAATGAAATCGTCCAATTACTAGACCAAGACGGCCTATTGGATCGCCGCGTGCGCGCTGCCGCCCTCCATGCCCGCGCCAACCGTCTTGCACGGCTCAACAAGCATGAAGACGCTTTTAAAGATGCAGCGGAAGCCGTGGCGTTGAGCAGGAACCTTATTGGGATTGAGGCTGAGTTTGTCAGCTCACTGCATCTGGCCGCCATCGAAGCACTCCACGTAGGCGATAGCGCCGCTGCTGACGCCTATGAGACTGAAGCCGAAAGCCTGACGGACGAGCTCAAGCTCTCTCATTTTCAGCTTGCCCAGCGCACCAGCACATTGGCCCAAGAATTCGACGCGAACCTTGCGGAAGCGCTCCTTCAAGACGCTGAAGCTGCAAACAACCTTGAAATCATCGCCGCCGTGCGGATTTTGCAAGCTACTGGAGATGCGTCTCTGGGCGATATTGCCCGCTTGGAAATACTGGAAGAAACACGCAATCGCATCGTTGCTGCGAAAGGTAGGGATGCCATGCTCCAGCCGGTTCGCATGGCGATGGCACAACAACTTCTCCGCATGAAGCAAAATCGTCGGGCCGAAAAGTGGTTTCGGGAAATTCTCGATGTTGATGCCTTTGATGGATTCGCGCGCAACGGGCTGATCGATTGCTTGTGGGAGACAGAGCAGTGGGGAGATGCCGCGATCTTCCTGCGCAAGCAACTGACACTCCGTGGAGATTTACCAGGGCTGATGTTCGCCCTCGGCAAGTCACTCTTCGAGGCAGGCGACCTCTCTGGCGCCGTCACCGCTCTTACAAAATCACTTGCGTCAGCAAGCAAAGACGAGAATTTGCGCAAAAACGCGACGGAACTGCGCGAACGCGCCCTGCAACTGGGTGGAACCGTGCTTCCCACACCGCTTGCGCCCACTGTAGGAGAGGTAACTAGAGCAGAATTCGAGCTCGCACTGAATGACTTTGCCAGATTCATTGCAGCCGAAAAGCGCATGACGTTCTGGGTCCCCGATAAAAAGGGCGGTCATAAGTGGGTTTCAAGCCCCGAAGCGCGTGCTCAGGACTTCTTGCATACATTCCTCAAGGCCCGTTTCGACAGCCGCGCAGAACTCTTTGAAGAAATTGGAACGGGAGCCGGACGCCTCGATCTCTACGTCAAACTAAGCGGAGGCCTCTCAATCATCATTGAACTCAAGATGTGCGGTGCGCCGTACTCCAGCACGTATGCTGCAGCAGGCGAAGACCAGATCCGTCACTACATGGATAACCGCAATACCAACCTCGGTTATCTCGTCGTGTTCGACGCGCGGATCAATACGTTCAGCAATACGCTACTATCAACAACCGGCGGCAGTAAGCATACCATCATTGAGAGATTCATCGACGTGAAATCTCGTGTCAAAGGCGGCTGAGGAACGGGAGCCTAAATGGACGAACCACGCAGAAATTCCCAAAGATAATGGTGGGTTCGAGCATGGCGCCTCCTCTATATTCGTTCGTTAAGCAGGTATTTGTGTTGCGGATATCATGCCTTGATAGTGCTGAGGGGCAAGCTCCTTGATCATTTCCAGCAGGTACGCAGCATTTTTTTGGCTTTCTTGCACGAGACCCGGTTCAAAACCTTGGCCGGTAAAGTGAGAGAGGTCGTTGGCAAACTTGTAGATGGCCGCCTTCTTGTTCTCATCGAACGGCACGTCGGCCAGCTTGGCGTAAAGAGCTTTGCGCTCGGGCACGTGAAAATCCAAGAAAGTCTCCAAGACCTTCCGCGTCACGTTCGGAATGTGGTAGCAACCCGCAATCGTACCATCGCTTTGGAACGTCGCGAGCGTCTTAAAAAGAAAGTGATACTCCGTTGGGTGATCGATAAGTGCCCGGTCCAGCCCCACAATGCTCGAATACCTGCCTGTCGCATCGGCCTTGCACACAAGCATGTAGAACTGCTTCTTGCCCTCCGACTTCTTGACACTTTCAAGCCAATTGAGCACCAAGCGCAAAAAGCTGAAATTATGGGTAAGCAGGAATACCTGCTTTGCGTCCTTCACCGCATTCTTGAGGAATGCGAAGGCCTGATAGAGCGAACTTGCATCGAGACTTGACACCGGATCGTCAATGACCACTACGCCATCTTTTAGATTGAAGTCTTGGTCGCCTAATTGCACGATGAAATAGATGAAGGCGACAGCAGTTCGCTCACCTTCGCTCAGGCGCCGTGCGGGCTTTCCATTTCGGTAGACCCGATATCCGTCATCATCGGACCTGAAGACCAGTTCGTTCCTTCCGAGAAACGTATGCAAGTGCTGTGTCGGCTGTTCGCCAGCCTTATGTGCATTGGATAACTGGGCCTTCTTCTGGCTTATCGAATTTTGCAATGCCTTGAGGCCAATGAGATCTTTTTCTTCACAACCTTCCGTGGCTTCCCTGATTACTTCGTTCTCATCCTCGATCAGCCTGTCGAATTCAGCCACGCTGTCCCGCACGCTCGCGAGGTAGTGGATCTCGATCTCCGCGCGCGCCGCGTTCTTGGCTTGGTCGAAGGTCGCGGTCTTGGCATTGTGAGCTTCAATGACAGCAACCACGTCGGCCCAGGCTTCTTCCAAAGGATGCAGGTCGAGCTCCAACTCAAAACTTATTGCGCTCGATCTGGAAGCGAGCTTGGCAGTAAGCTTCGCGACAATGGCATCCAAATCGCCGGTCGCAGCAAGGAATGCCCCTTCAAAGGCTGACTTCGATGTATGGAATCGACCTCGAAGATCACTGTAGAGCGCCATACGGTCAGGCAAAGATATGGATAGGACTGCTTGTTTCAAACGTTCGATGTAGAGAAGGCCGCCCTCGATCTCATCCTTCAATTCCCGATCAGCCGTACTGAAATGTGCATCGAGCTGCTTCCATCGCTCCGCAGGAACCGCTTGCCTGCAGAACTCGCACTCCTTGGAGCCGAGTTCCTTGTGCAAGGCATGGCCTTCTTCAACCCATAGCGCAATCTCCGGATTTTCCGTTAGACGAGCGATGGCGTCGCTGACCGCTGACCGGGCGCACAGCTTGCTTGCTATGTCTTTGAACGCCTTTCCTGCGATGGATAGAGAGACCCCTCCCACTTGCAGATCCTTTGAAAACCCAATCGTTTCCATCACCTCCTGGTGAATCGTGCTCCGATGAATCTGGAGGACTTCGTCCGTAAGGCTCTTTGGACTGACCAGCTTCGAAAACGCAAGCTCTGCGTTATTCTTTCTGTAGGTACGCGCTGTGTTGCCGCTCACAGCCTCACTGATCGTCTTCGCGATTTCGGTAAAGATTTTACCGCGACCGGTTTGGTGTCCCTCTGTTCGCTTCGTTGCGGCTTGGATGACCGCTAGACGTTTTACTTCCTCAAGCTGTTCGGCCGCGAGCGCCTCTGCAACGGCCTTATTTTCCGCTCCGATCACGAGTATGGGCTTGAGACTTCCGTCCAGTTGACCAATGTTCAATTGGACATAATCGGCATTAAAAACGCGTATTTTCCGGGCAGCGGCCTGATTGTGAACTATGTCACCCGATTGCGAGCCGATCTTGAATTCTAGTGTCGGGTATTCGTCGTGCTTCCCAGTCTTAAGGCAGTCCAGGAGGCGGGAGAGCGTTGTCTTGCCCGAACCATTTTCGCCGTAGATCACATTGTAACGCTCGAACGGCGGCAACTGGGGATTCCAGCTGTAGTCAGCAAAAACGCCCAGATTCCTGATGCGGTCGATCTTTAGCAGCATGTATCCCCCCAGCCGGAACATTGATGCGATTGCCGGTTCTAAGACTGGCTAGCAGCAAGGACCTTCTCACTCTTCTACAATCTCGGCTTCAACACGCAGTTAGGCGGTTGCAACCTGCACAATGAACCATTTTAACACGATATGCGGGCGATGTCCGTCGGGTCGCGGCGTTCTCCCGGATTTTAGCCGGGGGATTCCTTCGACAGGAAGGCTGCAGCCTCTGCCGCCCTCGACGCGGCCGTAAAGATGGCCCGCTTGTCGGCCTTCAGGACATTCAGCCAGTGCGCCAGGTACTGCGCATGGTCGACCCGCGGCTCCACCGTAATGCCAAGCTCCGCGCAAAGGAACGCCGCGCCAAGCTCGGCGACCAGTTCTTCCATCGCATAGGCCTCGCTGCCAAATCGTCCGGACAAGTCCCGATTGCAACGATGCGCAGGAGCAGTCCAATGCGTCAGCTCGTGGAATGCCGTCGAATAGTAAGCTTCCGTGGCGGTCGATGTAGCCGAGCCGGTGAACGAGGCCCGCTCGGGCAGGTGGATTTCATCCAGCGCCGGGATGAAGCAGGCCCGGCTTCCACCGTGAACGATGGTCGCACCCGCACCAGAGATAAAGGCGTCGATGCTCTCCAGTCCTTCAACGGGAGCCTCAGGAGTCACCTCACCGAAACCTTCGACCTGGTCGGCATTGAACACCGGGGTCGCCCGCGCGAACAGACGGCGATTGGATTCATTTTCGCTATCGTCACCGGTAGCGACCTCGATCTCCTTATAGAAGACGACGTAGGACGCCTTCTGGCCCTTGCGGACGGTGGCGCCTTTCTCGGCCCATTGCCGGTAAGTACCCCACAGGTGCGAGCCGTAACCATTGACCTGTGCGTCAACCCACAGGCCAAGGACGTTGACCCCGCGATACTTGTTGCCGGACGCGATGTTGACGGGATGACGGCCACCGCTGCCGCGATGCCACGGCATCTGCCACTCCCCTGCCCCGGCCTCGATCGCAGACACGATGCGGTCCGTGAGGTGCTGGTGGATATCGAAACGTTCCTTGCTCATTGCTCTCTCCTTTTCTGGCGGCCACCGGGCCTTGCCGGCGACCGAAAGGACGGAGAGAGACGGGAGCAGCACCCGCAGGGCGCGCCTGCGCGAGGGCTTGACCCTTGCGGCGAGCGGACATCTGCGTCAGGTCAGCCGGTATGCAAGGCCAACGGCCGCAAAGGAGAGCTAAGCAGGAAGGGAGCAACCACCCTGCGCCGTGGCAAAATCGCTACGCCACTGCCGCGCATTTCACCAAGGTAGCTGCTGTGTACCATTAGTCGAGCTAGCATGGAGTCATGTCGCCCCCACTCACCCGCCTGCTGCTCGCATCGCTGCTGATGGCGGTCGCGGCGGCGGGCACCAACGCACTGCCCGCGATATCATCCACCACCCCCGCCGCACGGCCTACAAAGCAAACCGAATGCAAGCCAGGCACTGAGCAAGTCAACCCGCGAACCGGCCGGAAGCAACTCTGCCGGTGAGAATCCTCATATTCCTCCTCGCTGCGTTCATGGCCATGGCCATCCAAACGCATGCCCAGGACTGGTCGGATTTTGCGACGGTCAGCATGACCAACCCGACCACACCCAAACTTACAGCCAACCGGCTTTGCTATACCGATGGACGAGATCTCCTCTGCGACAGCGCGGCAGGCCTGCTCGTCACCAGCGGCACCATTGCCATCACAGGAATTAGCGCCACCAACATCTCGACCACCAACCTTACCGTCAACGGGGTGGCAATCACCGGCAATGCTTCAGGTGACCGCATCACCTCCGGCACCGCCTCTGCCATCGCCAACGGCAGCAGCGGCTATATCAGCCTCACCACCGGCGCCACCACCTGGGGCTACCTCGGCAGTTCCGCCACCTTCCTGCCCACCCTCAATGGCACCACCTCCAGCTTCACCACCGTTAAGGCCGGCACCATCAGCACCTCCGTCATCCAGGTCGGCACCAGCACCCTCACCTGTGCCTCCGCCACCTCCGGCACGATGCGCTACAGCACCACCTCCTCTACCATGGAGTACTGCAACGGCACCGCCTGGACTTCCATGGGCCCCTCCTCCACTATTGTTCCCTCCTTCAGGGCACGTCGCACCACCACACAAGCTTTAACCGCAAGCACTGCTACAAAAATCGCCTGGGATACGGAAGATTTCGACCCCAACAACAATTTCTCTACTGGCACATTCACAGCCACCATTCCCGGCACCTATATTTTTACCGCATCAGCACTGCTGAATGGAACGAGCTACTCAAACCCCGAAATGTATATCTATAAAAATGGTTTAAATGCCTGTTCATCAGGTCTGGGTATGTCAAGTGCAGCCGTAACTGTCACCAACCTCAATGTCGTTTGCGTGCTCAACATTACCGCTGGTGATACGGTGGAGGCATGGGCCTATGTAAACGCCAGCGGCGCGCAGGTTTACAACCTCTACAATCAGTTTTCGGGTAGCCTGCTTACCATGGGCGGCGGCGGCAGCGGCGGCGGCACCGCCACGCCAGCAGGCAGCACCGCCGACGTGCAATACAACAGCGCAGGCGCCCTCGCCGCCGACACCGGCCTCTTCACCTACGCATCCGGCGTCCTGAAAGCTCCCACCGTCTCCGCCACCAACGTCTATGCCAGCAGCGTGAGCGGCACGACCGGCTCCTTCAGCAGCCTCGGCGTCAGCAATGTCGCAGCCAGCGGCAACGTCAGCATCAGCGGCGTAGTGAAGATCGGGACAACGGCTGCAACCTGTGCCACGGGCATCAGCGGCACCATCCGCTACAACACCGCCAGCAACACCATGGAATACTGCAATGGCAGCGCCTGGGCCAATTTGGGGCCGAGCGCAACGACGCCTATCGCTTTCAGCGTAAATAAGGGCGGCACGAACCAGACCGTACCAACCGCCACGGATACGCTTTTGACTTGGTCAACCAAGGCATTTGATACGAATAACAATTTTTCTTCAAACCGCTTTACACCAACCGTTCCGGGGAAATTTATCTTCACCCTTGACGTGGGCTGCGCAGATGCGGCGGGCTACTGCGGAGCATACCTCCATAAAAATGGTGTTAAAGTCGCAATGTCACAATCTCCCAATGATAGCACTGCTGTGAAGAATGTGGTTGCCATCCTGGATATGAATGGTAGCAGCGATTACGTGGAGGCTTACGTTTACAATGGCGGGGGGACCACTATTAACGGGAGCAGCGCAACCACGAGTTTTGCAGGAGCGATTCTTTCATCCCAGGGCGGCGGCAGCGGCGGCACCACTTCCCCCGCAGGCAGCGACACCCAACTCCAGTTCAACAACTCCGGCAGCTTCGGCGCCAGCAGCAACCTCACATTTGACAGCAGCGCCCGCAACCTAGCGGTCAGCGGCTCCGTGCAATACGGCGGCACCGGCTCTGAAACCTGCAGCTCCGCCGCCGACTACGGCAAGAACCGCCGCAACCCCACCAGCGGTCGCATGCAGGTTTGTCTGTTCCGCTAGAGCCAGGCATCCACCGATCTTGTATTAAAGAACTCCGACAGATCCGTATTGACGCTTTTCGCGTTTTGACTCATAGAGCTTGTATCGCTTGAATGGTTATTTCGACGAACAGCAGGGGCCGCGCTAACGGCCCCTGTTGCTTTATCGGCTGATGCTAATCGAGAGATAGACCCTCAATTTTCCAAGCCATAAAGCGAGCATGCCACGTAGGTTCATGGTCTTCGCTTTCTTATGGTTAGTCGACGTAGCGGCCATTCGCCTCGCGGCAAGGAAATGTACCATCCTTCCATCTTCTGAAAACAGACACACGCGGAAGAGAGCCGAATCGTCAGCGGACACGGCCAAGCTGACGCAATTGGTGTGATGATTTACATCCCACCCTGCAACTGGGTGGCCCGTCTGTCCCTTGCCGCACTAAAGAGCCGTGTTCATCGCCCGCTCCGCTGACGGATGGCCCAAGGTATTTTGAAAGTGCGCTACCCAGGGCAGAAGAGTGACGTCGCCAGTTCGCTATTTCTGGACGCAGACGAATTTGGTCCCGTTCTTGGTCGTGCCGGTCGCGCGCTTTCCCTGCTTCTGAACAGAATACGTTCCTCCGTCCGGAAATCCCGACAGATGAATGTAGGCAGACGAGCCTCCGTCATAAGACCCCGAGACCATTCCGGGGGCGGAGCAACTCCATCCCTCTGCGCTTGCGGGACCTGCGGACGCAGCGAGGACAAATAGAAAAGACAATGAAGCAATCGATTTTAGACGGGCACGCATGCTGATCTCCTGATAAAGGGCCTACTGTGAATCCTGGTTGCATTGACGTGTTTGGCTAGTTCGGCCGCTTCAGGGCCGTCCTTTAGTGAAGAACCGAACCGTCGCGTTTGTGGACGGTCACGTTCTGCCCGTGCTCCGCCATGCAGCTTTTGAAGACAGCCCCTTGGGCGAAGCTCGCATGACGACCTTGCCACTGCTGTTCGGTAACGCCAGCGCGCGCCAGGCACGTGGCCCGTGCATTGCCTCCCTTGGCTTCGGCGATCGAGGCGTCAAGGGTGGAAGTCATGACGGCGACCACGGATAGGAAAAGAGCAATCCTTTTCACGGGCTTATCCTTCAAGCTGTGTGATGTGATGCGACGCCTAGAGGCTTTACTTGCCGTTGTCGCGGCATTTCCGGTATGGCCCGGCCTTCTCTGGCGGCACGGAAAAAGCTCGCCACTCTGCATAGGTGAACCCATACTTCTTCATGCAGGCAAGCGCATGGGGAGTGCTGTTTGATGGTTCGGCCTTCGCCGCGGAAGCAGACACGGCGAGCAATGTAACCGCTACAGCGGACAACAATCTATTCTTCACGTGATCTCCTTAGGATAAGCATGGGAGGAATGAACAACCGTACGTTAGCTAGCGGTCCACATATTGTCAAAATTCCTGATTTACGCTTTGGCATTCCAAGCGCACGATAAGACGGTCATTCAAATGGAAGCCTATCTAGATTGGACCGCCTAAGACCACACAAAGACTCAGGAATTCGCAACAGACCGGAAACGCGCAATCATAGCCGTTCCGGACTTGCAAAAATCAGGACATCTGCGCGGACCTCACCGTGTCGTGGAGGGCTCCTGTGATGGCAATCCTGGGATATGCGAGAGTAAGCACCAACGGCCAAGTGCTGGATATTCAAGAGCTTCAGCTTCGCGCGGAAGGCTGCACGAAAATCTACGGAGAGAAGCAAAGCGGCATAAGCGACAAGCGCCCATTGCTCAGACAGACTGCTCCGTGATGTGCGGCCCGGCGATATTGTCATCTTCGCCGCATTGGACCGGCTCACCCGAGAAGGGCCTTACAAGACACTGCAAATCCTTGAATTGATTACTTCGCGCGGCGCGACCTACAAATCGCTTGCGGAGCCTTGGGCCGACACCACAACGGAGCTGGGGGAAGTTCTCGCAGCCCTGGTTGGCTATATCGGGAGAAAAACCAGACAGGACATTCTTCGCCGCACCTCGGCGGGCCGTGAACGGGCGATTGCAGCGGGCGTGAAATTTGGTCGCAGGCCCAAGCTGACCGTGCTCCAACGACGCGAGGCGATAGCCAGACGCATCAAGGGTGAGCCTGCTGAATCGATCGCGAAATCACTTAAAGTTAGCGCATCAACCATTCGCCGCCTCAAGGAATAAACCGGACTAGCACTCGGGCGCGATGCCCACAACCGGGCATTCGCGATGGCCAGCCCCGGCGCCGGACCTGGCAAGCGTCAAGGGCGGCTTGCCGCTCGTGCAACCCTTGACGCGCTGGCGAGAAACGGCGCGAACCGATGTCTGACATCCTGCGAACGCATCTCCGTCGGATTCTCGCGGTTGGGTTTTTGGGGGCTATACTTGAACTTGCCGGACACCGCTTTCTTCTGGCGCCAGTTTTGAAATCCCGAAGGGTTGGTTGGCGGGTTTGGCTCGTGCCACTCTGACCGTATGGTGCATAAACTCATATGGCTGCTGCGGATCGGATTGCTGCTGATGAGCGGCGCGCTTTGGGTGATCGTCCGCACGTTCAAGCTCATCCACACGCTATATCGCTGGGGCGGCTTCAACCCTGGCGGCGCACTCGGCTCCGCACGCTTCGCCACCAGCTGGGAGCTGTTCTGGTCGGGAGCGCGACGAGGAAGAGGACCAATAGTCGGCCGGAGGGGCCGTTCTTTTTTGCGTTTCAACAAGGACGGCATGATCACCGTGTTCGCGCCGATGGGCGCGGGCAAAGGCGTTGGCGTAGTCATCCCCAACCTGCTCGACTACCCCGGTTCGATCCTCTGCACCGACATCAAGGGCGAGAACCGCGCCATAACGGCCCGCCGTCGCAAGAAGTTCGGCAAAGTATATACGCTCGACACCACCGACCCGCACCAATCCGACGCATTCAACCCGCTCGACATGATCCGCATCGATACCTTTCACGAAAAGGACGACGCCGAAGCCCTCGCCAAGCTGATGGTCATCTCCGATGGCAAGGACAGCCACTGGGACGGCAAAGCCGAAGGCATGCTGGCGTGCCTTATCCTCCACGTCATCCGCCTCGCGCCAGAACAGCGCACGCTTTCCCAAGTGCGGTCCCTGTCCACGCTGCCACCGGAGTCCCTTAAGGAGCTTCTGCAATCAATCGCCCGCGCGGGCACACGCGCCGCTGCTGAACTCGCCGGCAGCTTCCTTTCGATGGATGGCAGCGAGGAATTCAGGAGCGTGCTCTCCAACACCGAGAAAGCCACCCGCATCTGGTCGTCAGGTAGTCCCGCAGGCACCATCACATCTCGTTCAACGTTCAGCCTCGGCGAACTGATTGATCAGACCACCACCGTGTACCTCGTGGTCGATGAGGAGAAGCTATCTGTCTACACGGGATTCCTGCGTGTGCTGGTGGGCTGCGTCATCAATGCCTTGACCCGCGCCAAGGACCGCCCACGACCGAAACACAAGGTCCTTCTGCTTCTCGACGAAGCCGCCGCACTTGGCACCCTGGAGCCGCTTGAACGCGGCGTAGGCTATCTGAGAGCCTACTGCACGCCATTGCTCATTTTCCAGGACATGAACCAACTCCGCGCGCTCTATCGCCGCGCAGGCTCATTCCTCGCCAACGCCACCTGCAAGGTATTCTTCAATGTCGCCGACCTGGACGCCGCGCGCTTCATTTCCGAAATGATCGGCCAGACCACTTCCCTCTCCCATAACCAAGGGACCTCACAAACCAACACCGACTTCATGCGCCAACAACGCTCACTCGGCATGTCGGAGACCAGCCGCTGGCTCCTTGATCCGTCCGAAGTCATGCGGCTTCCCGGCAACCGCTCACTGGTCCTGTATCGCAGCGACGTGTTGCGCCACCCGGTTCTCGCCTCGAAGGTCAACTACCGCGCCTGGCGTTACTGGCGATGGTGGGGCAAATATGATGCCTGGCCGCCAAAACCTAAGTTCTCGGCCGGGTCCGTCCGCCGGTAGGCTCGGCATCGCGGGCGCGCAAACGCCCGATGCGATTGGACCAGACAGTCCGCCGGATCAGTTGGCTTTCCCGCAATCCCAGCAACTCAAAGAACAAGCGGTCCAACTCGCCAATCAACAACGCCACCTGCTCACGGCGCCGTAACGCATGGAGGTACTTGTTCTCCGCGTCGCGAAACAGCTCCGAGAGGTCGATGATCGGCTCCGCAGACTTTGCCTCGTGGGACTGATAGCGACGTACCTGGCGGTCATAATGCGCTGCCCGCATGTGGAGGCGCGCCAGCTGTTGCGAGGTTTTGGCAGTCGCAGATTCCAGCCTTCGTGCATTCGCCTCCAACCGCGAAATATTCTTTTCGCCCCGGCTCCCCTCATCAAAATCAGAATACTTCACCAACCGCTTTCGATGGCGACCGACCAGCCGGTCCTTGCTCTGCGGCGGCCTGGCACGTGCTGCCTTCTTCGCCTTCGGCCCCACATGAATCTCCGGCGCTCGTTCGAAAAGCACTGATTTCCGACGCTCTCCCGCAACTACCGCCTCCATCTTCCGGGTTTGCAGGCTGCGGTGATCCACCCGCGCCGCCGAACCTAACGCCCGCAACGCGCCGTTCTGCTCATCCGCCCAGGCCGCACGCCAGATCGCCAACATCCTGTCGCTGTTCCATTCGCGTGTCTTTACCCGGCGCAAGCCCCCTTCCCCGGCCTGCCGCAGGGTCAGCAGCACATGGACATGGTGGTTGCGTGGGTCGTCCCCCTTCTCGACGACCGGCGCATGGATCGCAAAATCCGCCACCATGCCGAGAGCCACGAACTGCTTACTGACGAACCTGCGCACCAACGCCAGCCGCTGTTCATCACTCAGCTCATGCGGCAATGCCATGTTGATCTCTCGGGCAAGCTGCGCATCTCGCCGCACCTCCATGCGCTCCACGCCGTTCCACAAGGTTTCACGATCGAGCAGCCATTCTGCAGAACCTTCCGGCGCCATGATCTCGGCATGGACCACACCCCGACGCCGCCGATAATCAACCTCCATATCGCGACGTTCATCCTTCAACCGGGCACCCGCCCGGTAAGCAGCCATTGCAACCACCGAGCGCCCTTCCGAGCGTTTCACCGGCTGAACCGAAAGGTGATACGAAGCCATTCCTCATGCTGTCCCGTCAGGGACACCTTACGGCCGCTGTGTCGGCCGTGCACCTATGTCGCGCAGCGATGTATAAGTGCGCCATTCCCCTTCCTTAGACCTCTCCACGCGCGCCTACCGTTGCTTTTCTGTTACTTGGACGACTTATCCAAGTCTTCAAAATGAAAACGCGCCCAACGGGCGCGTCCTAATTTACAAGCATGAGGCAGACAACCGACGTCCGACTATCTCCTACATTTTTGGCTTTGGCTTCTTGGGCTTCAGAGCGAGCTTATACTTATGCTCGGTATTCAGATTCAAGGTTGCGTCCTCTAACGCTCGCTCCAGATATCTCTTGCGCGCATCGTTGGTCAGCAGACGCACGTCGCACTGACCGACAAGTTCTCTCAAACGCTCTAACTCGTGGGCTGGCCCACCAGTTCGTTGATTTCGTCCGATTGAATCCAGATAGTCGTTCTTTCGGCGCTTCGCTTCATTGATCTCGTACTCAACTTCCCGCAGCTCAGTTGCGACCTGCACTTGCCTCGCTACGGCACTTTCCTCTGAGTCCATCTAAACCTCTCACTAGTCCTCCAGAGCCGCGAGCTGCCGCTCCAGTTCCTGCCGTTCATCCCGAATGCCCAGCGTTTCCAATTGGGCAGAGATGAGCTGGTTGCAGATTTCAAGCGACTCGGTCGCTAATTCGAGGCGCCGCTTCGCCGCTTTGTGATCAACCGCATAAGCAGGGTCTCGAAGCGTCTCCTGCATACTCGAGATTTCGTCCTCCCACTCTCGACGGCGATCCAGATACTTGCGTAGCTCGAGCAGATCGAGCTTGCGCGTGCGTTCGCGGGCCTCATCGTTATTCACTACCTGAATCGTACGACGAAGATCCGCGTCAGCCAACATCATTCGAGCTTGCGCTTGCGTCCGCGTGCCACTCCATTGTCCATGTCCGGCCGGTGGATGCCCCTGAGATGCTCTATTTCGATACGTTGGCGCTCCGCATCGATCGCGGCCCACTTGTCCTGCTCGCTCTCGCGCTCCATGCGTATCCGCCGATTATAGGCGGTCCGGCTCAGCCCCTTGTCGAGCTTGCGATAGTCAACGACCCTGCTACGGCTTCGCGAACGTGGCTGATTGCGATACGACCTCCGCCGTGACGGCGGCGTTCGCCCCTCCTTGCTTAGCCGTCGGGCACGAACCCCCTCGTGGATAGTCGGCTTGCGGCGGATACCCTGCTCTTCAAGCCTGCGCCGGTCGATGCGGATGTCCAACTCGGCCTTGGCCAGCGCCAGATTGGCATGCTGCTCCCATAATTCCCGCAGGCGCCCGGTCGAACCGGCCTCGCTCATGCCTATCACCCGCTTGCCGGTCTTCAGGTCACGGTCCCGGATGACCAGGTGGCAGTGTGGATTCTTGGCGTCCTTGCCCTTGTCATGGAAGGCGGCCAGCCACGACGCCCGCCCCTTGGTCACGTCCTCGGCGAACGACCGTACCAGCGCGGCGCGCTGTTCAGCATCCAGCTCCCTGGGCAGCGCCAGCATCACCTTGTCGAGGACGCGGGCATTCTTCCGGCCGGTGTCCTCCGCCTTGCGCAGGTACTCCATCGCCTCGTCGGCATCGGTGGGCATGCGCTCGCCCTCAAGCCTGCTCAAGGCCCGGGATCGGGTTATGTAACGGATATGCGCAGAGGCGGTGTAAGGCTCGTCCTGGGTGGACTTGCCTATCGAGCTGTGATGCAGGCTGTATATAGCCACGGGCACCTCAGGCGGTGCGCCGGGTTTTCCCTGAAAACCCATAAGTGCGCACTAACGAAGTCTAGCCCGCCCGGCTTACTTGGCAAGAGCGCCAACCCACCGGCCGTCAAAATATTCTCCGGGCGCCGGACTCCGCCTGACGATTCCCGAACGCTCCGCAGCCGCGAATGGCCACGCGCCTTGACGACAGGCTTCGCCCCCTGCTGAATGCGCGAGCCGATAAGGCTTTGGGGAAAAGCGCGATGGGGAAGACTGACAACCTCTCGAACGGTGTGCCGCCAAAGGCCCCGCTCACCCTTGGCGTTTTCGAAGCGACTGGCCAGGAATATATTTACGACAGCAACGAGAGCCTGATCACCATCGCGCGCCCCGGACGGGGCAAGACGCAAGCTCACGTGGTCCGCAACCTGCTTTACCTTGAAGCCCCCGCTATCGTCCTGGACGTTAAGCCAGAGATTTTTGGGCTCACCAGCGCATGGCGCGGCGCTAACGTCGGCCCCGTGCAGCTCTTCAAGCCCGGCGATGCCAAGGCCACAAAAAGCTTCAATCCGCTGGATGCCATCCCCTCCGACCCAATCGAGGCCTACACAGCGATCAGCCGCCTCCTGCCCCTGTTGATGGTACCAACCGACGCCAAGGCAGCCAAAGGATTCTGGGAGGGCCGCGCCGCCCAGCTCCTGCACGGCGCGCTCTACGACATCTGCCTGCACGGCTACCAGGGTCGCCGGGATATGTCGGCGGTAGTGGACTGGTTCTCACCCTCCCCGCAGCAGCTCAAGATGCAGATCACCTTCCTGCAGGAGTCTGGCGTCCGTAGCTTGGTGCGCGTTGGCAACCAACTCGAAAGCGCGGATGAGGAAACGCGGTCCAACCTGTACGACACCGTCTTGCGCCACGTCGAAGTGTGGGGCGCACCGCAGCTTGAACTGGTCATCGCAGAAACCACTATCGATTTCGAGAACTTTCGGCGCGACAATGGCACGCTCTACCTGTGCGTCACGCCAGAAGAACTCGTCATGTACCGCCCGCTCATTCGCACCCTGCTCGGGCAAATCTTCTACACCATCCGTGATGCCAGCGACCAATGGGACCTACCACCGGTCACGTTCTTCCTCGATGAGTTTCCGCAACTCGGTTACATGCAAGAGGTCGAGCAAATGCTCGCCCTTGGTCGCCAGTCCGGACTGCGGCTTTGGCTCTTTGCCCAGACCAAAGCACAACTCCAGCAAGCCTACGGGGACGCCGATCGGCTTCTTGAGATGATGGCCGTCCGGTGCTTCATGGAGCCAACCGGGGCCATGGCCCACGAACTATCGAAAGAACTCGGCACCGTACGCGACCTTCTGCCCGGCACAATGAAGCCGCTGGCCACGCCACAGCAGTTGATGGGGCCAGAGTATGCGGAGAGGGTTATTGTTCTTGAAGGTGGCCGTCGTCCGGCGAGGCTGTATGCGTTGAAAGCCTTCGAAGATCCGAACCTCGAAGGACGGCTGAAAGAATGACGCAGACGCTCCCGCAACCAACGCTGAGGCTAACGCGACGTAGCCCAGCCGTTATCTTTGTCCCTGTCCTCCACAAACCATCTGGCAAGATCGCCTTTGAAGCCGTCGTCATCAATCCACTTGTGTAGGGAGTCGAGGTTGTCAGACCACTCCCTTTCAACATCTACGTCGCCTCCTGCGGTTGCTATAGGGAACAGGACGGCAACTTCTGGACCGCTCTTTTTCGGAATATCGCAGTTCAGCAATCCCAACATGCGGTTGGTGAGGTACGATGGATTATCGACACCGGCCCGATACCCGGCTTTACTTTTCCATACTTCAATTTTCACGCAAGCAAGCTGCTTCGCACTCATCGAAACGATCGACCTGACGTCACGGTAATCCTCCTCCAATTTTCTTCCCGCACACCGAACCCTACGCACTTGCGCAAAGGCCGCTCGCATGTTCGCGAGCAGCTTTCTCAAATCGTCTTCGCTTTCAAGTTTGGGCCAGTTGCGAGGCGAAATATCCAGGACTTCTTCGACAATGCTGAACGTAAGCTGTTCTTCCAACAACTGCCTCTCTTGCTCTGCAACTTGCACGGCTTTTGCCGTAGCGACACGCTCGCGCTCAACATGAATTGTGGCGCTCCGTGATTTAAATTCACCTTGCGCAATAAAGAACGCCTCCTTCCAATTCGGCCGCTGGAGTATATCGAGGTAATGCTCAATCTGCCGAGGTTTCGTGCAATGCGCGCTGGCCTCCAAGCGGTTCAGGTTTTGCTCCAGATTCTTGTCCGAATTCTGGGAACGAAGCCGGACGAGCAAATCCATCAGCCTCTCTCTAAATCTATCGTCGTTGAGATCACTTGGATCATATTCACGTAGCGCGCTTTGCAACGCGACAAGGAAAGCCCTGCAAACCAAAGCGGCGCCGAAGCGGGCAGAATCATCATCCACGCCAGAAAATGTTGCAGCCCGAAGTGACGCGCCTTCGTCTGTATCTTCTATCAAATCGTTTTTTCCGAATTGCTTCCAATCTTCCTCTATGGCGCTGAACGCTTCCGAGAACGTGAGATTTTCTAGCGTTTCTAACTTCTCTCGAAAGTAAAACATTGATCTGAGGCCCGCCCACCGACGTTCTTCGATACGAAGGTAGGCCTGCAAGCCTGCATGGCGAAGTGCGATCCGCTGCCTTTCGCGGTCGCTTGAATTCAGATCGATGATACGTGCCTCGGAAAGACCCGCCGTTTCAAAAGGCGATTTCTTCGGTTTAAAGGCGCCAAATTGCTTGCGAGCAGCCCAACCATAACGGACGGCACGCCGTGCCGCCTGCAAGGCCCGCTCTTCTTCGGCGGATAAATTTCCTAAGACGCTCGTGCTAAACTTGGAAGTTATCGATTGAAGAAACTTCATTTCGAGTCATCCCCACCTGCCTCGACCCCAGATTTCCACGCCGCGTGAAGGAGGGTCAAGCTGTTTGGCAGTCAAGGATGGCCTATTGCTCCCACAGCGATAGGCAAGACAACGGCAAATTGCCGTCAGGCGGCGTCGAGCAGCACCAGACGAAGTTCTGCCGTGCCATGATGGCCTTCATCAAGCTCGATCCCAATGCAGGACCGACCTGCCCGACGTGCCGCAACCAGCGTTGAACCCGACCCGCAGAACGGGTCGAGCACCACGCCGTTCAAGGGACAGAATGCTTTGATGAGTGGCTCCAGGATGCTGATCGGCTTTTGCGTCGGATGCATGCGGTTGCCGGTGTAAGACCAGTCCATCACGTCCGGCAAAGGCTCCGCTGGGAATTCAACGGCACCCTTGGCGAGCAAGTACGCCTGCTCGTGCCGATATTGGAGGAAGCCCGTAGAGGATGCATACTTCTTGCGGAACACGATGTGCCCGACAATCCGGAATCCCGCCTTGCGCCACGCGCCGATGAACTTGTCGGCGGCATTCCAGCCATAGAAGCTCACGCAGAACGAACCCGGCTTCAACAGTCGGTACATCTCCGCAAATGCTGGCTCCAGCCAGCCGTCACGGTCATCGTTGGCGATGGTCTGCCCGGAGCGTGAACGGTAACGCACCAGGTAAGGCGGATCGGTGAGGATGAAATCCACTGACGCGCCGCTTATCTGGCGCATGATAGGGACGCAGTCTCCAGACAGGACCTGGTTGCGTTTGTTGCCGAAGGAGAGGCTCATGATTGAACCTCCGGGTCGAGGTACCGCGCATGCCACGGCTCGTTGGCGTTGTCGCTTAGCGAGAACTCTGCCAAGCCGTTGAGGTCGTACATGGCCTTGCCCTTGGCGATTGCCTCGCGCTTGCTGTTGGCGAGCACAACGGTTTCGTACATCGTCCAGCTTTCGAAGCCGACGATGTAGCGCCGCGTAGCGGCGGGGCTCATCGCCCCGCCTCCGCGTCGGCCTTCGGCTCGCGAACGACCAGGCGGCCGTTTAAGGGCATGCAGCTCAGGTTGATGTTGAAGCCCTTGCCGTCTTCGTGTGCCCAGGCAGCACCGATCTTGGTCCAGTACGCTTTGTCGCCCTCACCTTCGACCACGTAGACCGCGTAAGGTTTCTGGCTCTTTTGGTTCGTCTTCATCGGACTATCTCCCGTTTGTTACTCCAGCTGCGCCAATCGCGGCCGGACGGGAGTTCAAAAGGACCAGAGGTCACAAGCAGCGGCGCAAGGAGGCTCCGGCCGAGGGACCCTCCGGGATACGGTTGGATGCCTTGCGCCGGGGCGCCTCGGTCCTAACTTCCCGTCGTTACTGGCCGTGGAATTGGGGATAGGCCGACAACGGGATACGCTCTGAAACGAAGCAAGAGGCTACTTAAGGCGGTTTTACTGGTCGAGCCGAAGGGTGGTGTGTGGGCGGTGGGTATGGTGAAGGAGTCCCGTTCCCGAAACAAAGTCTGGCTTGTCGCCGCCTGAGGGGACGTCGGATGCGGCCACGCCGAATTCGAGACTCCAAAAGCACAGGGTTGCGAACATGCCCGGAGATTCCGCTTGTGATGAAAGCCAACACCATAATATCTTAGGTTGCATATAAGCTCGTTGCTGCCATATTGAGAGCAAGCCGTTGTTTTTACGCACAACGGAAATATTGCACGCGAGGATTTAAAGAAACTAAATTTCGGCAGTCATTCTTTGGGGCAAGGAATGGGGCATTACATTTGTATCACGGCTAACTCGATAGCAGCTGCTGCCATGCTCACTGGCTGCGTGGCGATTCCGGATTTGCCGGAAGACTATTCACTCCCAATCAAAGAAATAGTCTCACATTCGATTTGTGAGCTCCGAACGTCCTTTCTGGCCCTTAAGGATAGTAAAGCTTTTGACGCGCCGCATTGGCTCATTAGCATCACGTTGACACCAAAAGTGGATGGCGACGCTACCTTGAGTGCTGGCCTCACAGGAAAGAGCACGATCGCTTCAGCCGCTAAGTACGTAAGCTCTTGGGCAATAGGATCTCCCGGCATGCAAGTTTATGCCAAGGGACACCGAGATGGTTCGATTACCTATAACATTCGATCCAAGATCCTCCTTACAAAGGACTTCCCTATCGCATGCGATAGGGAGAGTGCCTCTTACCACACATTGGCGCAGAATCTTGGGATCCAGAAAT
The DNA here is from genome assembly GCF_052658035.1 of Rhodopseudomonas sp. RCAM05734. NCBI lineage: Bacteria > Pseudomonadati > Pseudomonadota > Alphaproteobacteria > Hyphomicrobiales > Nitrobacteraceae > Rhodopseudomonas > Rhodopseudomonas sp. RCAM05734. The sequence continues at coordinate 418,474 of NZ_CP199742.1, forward strand.
GGTTTGAACGGACCGTATACCTAGAGGACGGCGTCATGCAGGTCGCGAGGATCGATAAACCCGCATTCAATTCTCAGATCACCATCAAATTCAGCGGCAACGGAAGCTACACTTACACATTCCCATACGGCACCGACCTCGCATCCTTAGGCGGAAGCTATAACGTCGACGAATTGCTTTCTATTGCAATGGTACAGGCTCCCGACAAGGAAAGTGTCGAAGTGGTGACCCTTCCTTCAGAAGGCGTCTTCAGGCCAAAGAAGCCTGTGACAGTCACAACGCAAGCACCACTAGATGCACAATATCGACTTGATCAGCTACAAACTGAGCAAATCCTCAAGAATCTGCAGATCAAAGTGCAATAGAGGGAGGGACCATGAAGTTTTACCTCATTATGATGTTCTTCGTCGCCGCTCCCGCTAAACCCGCGGACCGCATTTGGTCGTTGCAAAGTACTATGAATATGGAATTTGCAACCGCAGAAGCTTGCTCGACGGTTGGCGCTGATATTCAGAATTCACTGGCGACAACCGATACAGTAGCTGTACGGAGTTATTGCACATGTGAAAGCACCGAAGCCAGCAAACCATGTCCTTCCGACAAAGCATCTGTCGATTTCTCGGACAAATTTACGAAGAAACTCTTTCGTCCACCGGGAAGCTCGGGTTATGGCGCCCTCGTAAAGATTCCCAATACTAACGGCACGGTTAGTGTGAAACAGCCGCCCCCGGCAGGCCCATAGCGATTGTCCAGGCTGACACGGCCCGACGCGCAGCTGCCAGCGAAACAATTTCGGCGCACGCCGCCTAGCGTAAGGTCAGGCAGGACTCCAAGGCCGCGCGCCTGATAGAATCGATTCGTGTTTCGCGCTCAACCCTGACGAGTTAGGATAAGCAGGCGAGCCGAACCAATTTGAAAGCTACAAGTTCAATGGCAACTAGCTCCTTCCACGTATATGGCCCCTACCCTATCGATCGCGACAAGGTGTTCGAGGGAAAGTGGCGATCCGAAGCATGGGGGGCCGTCGATGAAGAGGAGCATGGCCTTTCCTACGCCCAGGGCGCTTACCTGTTTTCTCTTCGTAACAAAGAGAACTACAAGCCGCTTTACGTTGGAATTACCCACAAGCAAGATTTCCGGAGGGAGGTGCTGGGCACGAACAACTTGCTCAAGATCGCCAAGGACTGGAAGTCCGCAAAAGGTACCATCTGCGTCCACCTGCTGGCCAAACCCAAGTCTTCGCATAAAGGCTTCTCTGTGCGTATCAGCTCCGACGAACTAAAATGGCTTGAAGTAATGCTAATATTCTCGGGGCGCCGCAAGAATCCGGACCTTCTCAATAAGAAGCACATGAAGTTCTTGGATTCAGTTCAGATCAATCACGTGACGGGGCGAGAGAAAATCAAAGGGAAACGGCCCGACAACGTGCGCAGTTTCCTGAATGCCATCGATTGGTAAGGTTTATCGAGAACTCCGATCGATGGCTTACAGGCTCAGGCCAACCGCCACAGCTGCGCAACGGCGCCAATCAGTTCACTCTGACGCTGTTCGAGCGTTTGCAAGGTCCATTCCTTCTCGTTCAATACCTTGCTTGTGATGGCGAAATTCGACACACCAGCCTTCGTGCTGAAATATTTTTCCTTCTTTTCTACGAAATCCAGATTGCTTGCCTGTGTATTCTTGCGACGCGTTAGAAGGACAAGGTTGGCAAGCTTGTGCACCCATTGGTCACGATCAATTTCGTTGGGAAAGTCAGTCAGCCATTTACTTCCCTGTGACGGGTTTTGCGGAAGGACATGCTCCACGGTAATGATGGGATGGCTGTAGACCGCACTCCCACCCGAGAGCAGCTCGTCGAGCCTCAGCAAGAGCGGCAAGCGTATCCGGGTAACCTTGTAGATATCACCCTGCAGGGCTTGGAGGACCGCCTTCTTCTCCTCGTCATCAAGTTGCAGGGGCGAACCGGCCAAGAACAGGTCGTCGCCGGCCTGGATGGCACTGAGCAACTTTCCATACCGGCGAATTCGCTCGGAAGGATCGCTCCTCATCAGGAACAGCCCATAGGCGAGCCGTTCCAGGTCTGACAAGAAGCGGAAGATAAACTCCGGTGCCCCTCGCCTTCTGGCGATGACTTCAATGGCCGGAGGCTGCCAGTCGAAGTTATCCAAGCGGGCCAAATGAGTCGGCTGACGGTTGATTTCTTCCGCATGCTGGTAGCTTTCAAACGCCTGGTCTGTGACCTGTTCATAGGCCTCAGCGTATGGAGAAAGCTCCTTGTCGATAAAGTTGGCAGGGTCTTTGCGCGAGGGGACGAATTCCCGGAATTCCGTAATCAGGGTTCCCTGCATCTTTTGCTTTCGGTGAATCATCCGGATATGGCCGAACAGCTCGGCGAACCGCGACCTTCCTAGTTCGTCCTCAATGTCTTCCCAAATGCTCGTATAGTCATCCTGCTTGCTAACCGGCAATGCTCCGATGATCTCCGCCTTGAGGATGTCTGCGGGGGACAAGTCCAAGCCGCGCGAATTCAACACAGAGAAGATCCTAAATGCCGATTCCTGGTCGGATGCAGCAACAATGACCAAATAACATCGCTGCGCGATGTACATCGTCAGCCGTCGCCTTTGCACGTCCGACACATCTTTTAGCTTCTCGCGGAAGAAGGCGGCGTTCTCCACCATTCGCGCCCTAGCGTCGGAGTATTGGCGCGGGTCGGGGAGTTCGCTGGTCTTGGCGTCAGCTTGAACCATGGACCGAAAGAAATCAGCATCCCGATCACGTGGGGTTAAGCGAAACACATCTTCCGTCCCCTTTATCGGATCACCGGTTTGACAAATGTAGTTATGGATTGCTTGCCCGATCTTCGCATCGGCCAGATCTCGAAGAACACAAAGGAGAATTGTCAGGGTCGTTAGGCGCTGTTGTCCATCAACGACGTCGGCCGCGGGAATTTGGGGATCTTTAATGAGGACGATGCTGCCCAAGAAATATGGGCTGGCATTGGTGACGTCGCCTGCTTCGCCGCAAGCTACTGAAATATCGTCAAGTAATTCGCTAGCTTGCTCGGTCGTCCATGCATATGGGCGCTGATACGAGGGAATACGAAAGAGGTACTTGTCGCAAAAAATATCAAGTATCGGCTTCTCATTGGCTTCAATCGTATGGCGGATCATTCGGCTTCCCTGACGCTACTTTTTGTGGAGCCGCATTTAAGGCCCCGAGTTCAACATTGAATACTATTTGCGGTTGTGACCGACTATGCAATCATTTTCCACTCACATCTCCAGCGACCTCCAACGAAGCCTTTCACCACCACGATTCTGCAGGATCGCATTTCAGGGCAGCTACCGCGCCGGGCAGCGTCAGCCGCGGCCGGACGGGAGTGCAAAAGAACTAGAGGTCAGGTCATAAGCAACGGCGCAAGGAGGCTCCGGCCGAGGGACCCCTTGGGATACGGTTGGATGCCTTGCGCCAGGGCGCCTCGGTCCTAACTTCTCGGCGTTACTGGCGTGTGTTGGGGTTAGCGCACATGGGAGATGGACCGCAGACGAAGCGAGGCCGTTTAAGCCCCGTTCTGTGGGCTGAAGCGGGGCAGACAGGCAAAGGCCGTCTGGCTGCCTATGACGTTGGCAGGATTCTCAAGCTGCACCATCACATCCGATGGCACATCAGGCGCGAAAGAAGCGCTTTTGCTCACCTTTCCGCCATTGTCGCTCGCAGAGGAAATCTGGATGGGGCCTAGGCAAGATACGCTTTGGTGACGAACGTATGCCACAATGCTGTGGCTTCGCCGCTATAGTCGGTCGGCCATAAACGTTGTCTAAACACTTTCGCCTGGCGGGTCAGGCTCCCGCCGGTCATAGTGATTCAAGAAATGAAAAAGACACCGGTCAAGCCACTCACTTTCATCGACGCCTTTGCAGGGTGCGGCGGCCTATCGCTGGGCCTCATGCAAGCGGGATGCAAAGGGCTTTTCGCGATCGAACATGACCAATTCGCCTTCGAGACGCTTAAGGCCAACCTCCTGGGAAAGGATTCTCGGTATAAATTTGCCTGGCCAAAATGGTTGGCTAAGGAGCCGATTGGCATCAACAAGCTTCTGACGGGACACGCAGCCCAGCTTCGGGATTTACATGGCAAGGTTGACGTCCTTGTTGGCGGACCGCCCTGCCAAGGATTTTCTAGCGCTGGGCGCCGGAAGCACGACGACCCGCGAAACCAGCTCTTCGCCTCATACCTGAAGCTGGTCAACAGCATAAAACCTCGCGCTGTGGTCATTGAGAACGTGCGCGGCTTCACGATGGACTTCGAAAACGGAGACAATTACTCCGCGAAGCTTCGTAAGGCTCTCTCTGCTGACTATCAAATCCACGAGGCTATGCTCGACCTTTCACAATTTGGCGTGCCACAGCGGCGCGTACGTTACGTACTGCTTGCAATAGCCAAGGACACGGTCATCGATAGACCCTTTGAGACGCTTAAAGCGAGACTGCCTTCCTTCTTGCGCTCTCTCGGCATCGCAGCACCGGTATCTTCCCGCGCCGCTATTTCCGATCTCGAGATTGCAAGGAACGGGACCAAGGACTCGACCGACACCCAAGGTTTTCAGGAGACAAGATACCGGGCTCCGCTTACGACATACCAAAAAGCTATGCACGGTGGACACTCTGCCATGACAGATCTCCGCCTTGCGCGCCATTCCGACCCTATCGCAGCGAGGTTCAAGGAAATTATCGAGCTGAGCCACGCGGAAGGCCGATTGAATACGACCCTTTCGGAGGACGTTAGGGCACGGTTCGGACTTAAGAAAAGGGCATTGCGGGTACTTGACCCCGACAAACCATCGCCGACGATTACAAGCCTTCCAGACGACTTGATCCATTACAGCGAGCCGAGGACGCTAACGGTTCGTGAGAACGCTCGCCTGCAAAGTTTCCCGGATTGGTTCTGCTTCAAGGGAAAGTATACGACTGGCGGCTACCTTAGGAGGATAGAAGTCCCGCGCTTCACCCAAGTGGCAAACGCGGTGCCCCCGCTCCTAGCTCGCGCCATCGGAGAATTACTGCAGGAAATTCTAGCCCCCAAGCCTAAGCGAGCGGCATCAAGCCTGCGGCTTAAGGATCCCAAGCAGAGTCCGGAATTCCGAGCGCACGTCTAGGATCACCGTGCGGAGCACTCGCATCTCCTCCAAGCTAACCTGCTTGCCTTCTGCGTTCACGACGAGGGTTGGCTTCCCTTCCGGGACAAGGACGACGTGGCCCAACTCGTTCCTATCAGGGACGACCTCGTCGATATACCTCTTCACTCCCGCATGCGCTCCGGCGTTTGCGTGTGAGCCACCTTCCTTGAGTGCTGCGCTCAGCAGTCGCAGCCTTTCTATTGATGTAAAAAGCATGTGTGCAGCCGAGAAAGCCGCTATGTTCGTTTCCGCCCTAAGCTTTTCGGCCTGCTTATTGAGCTGGACCAACTTTTTATCCACTGCAGCAATCGCAGAAGCGACGAATGCCTTTTTGCCAGCTTCATCCATTGAACCATGAATCGATACGAGGCACTCATTGACCATGTGGTCGATGTCGCTTGTAGCACCCATGACGATGCCACGCGTATGGTCGAGGTCTAAAACCTTTTTGACCAGGGACTCAAACACCCCGACTACTTCCTCGACTAGGTCGTCGCGCGTCGTGCAGTAGACTCCTTCAAGGTCATTTTCATAGACCAACTCCCGGAGTTTATCGGGCGCTGTGTGTGCAGAGTAAAACACTACGTCCTTGTACATGATCTTTTCTCGGATGGCTTCGATAGCTTCCGGCCCCTTAACGTCCGCGCCAAGGTCCCAATCCACGAGGACCATGTCCACCTCGTCGATAAAAACGTCACCGGCGAGAAATTGCTGTAGCTCCACCATCGAATGACAGAGCTTTGGGTTGAACTGAAAGCCATGCTCCTTCATTTCACCTGCAATCTTCGTGATTTGGGACTGGATCGCCTTGGGCTGGTCATCAACCCACAGAACGTTGAAATCTAGTCTCACTTGCCCTTCCTCCCAGGGGCAATCTTAATTGTGAAGGATGCCCCCTTCCCTGATTCGTTTAGCTCAATCGTTCCGCCCATTTCACCAAGCACCTGCTTGACGTGGTACAATCCTAAGCCTGAGCCCTTGGTCGTAGTATAACCCATGTCAAAAATCCGGGCGGGATCAACACCCCGAGCAAACCCACCACCCGTGTTATGAACGTCAATTTGGAGCCCCGATTTATCTAGCTGTGAAAGAGCAAACGTAATCCTACCGGCCTTTGCCCGCCGCGCGTTACTGACGAGGTTGTCTACAATGATGGAGACATCAATGGGATTGAACCGCATTTTTAAACCTGGATGTTCGTTCTCCACCAGGATCTTCATGCGTGCACTTCCTGATACCCGTGCAATGTTCTCGATATACTCAGTTACGAATGTAGCTATGTCGCCTTCAATTTTTTCAGAGTCCAATTGGAAGTTAGCCCTCGAAGCGAAGCGGGTTACAGCCAAGACCTTGCGGTTGAGGAAGGCCATCTGCTCCAGCGCTTGCAGGACAGATTCCCTCGAAACAGTCTTCTGTCCCTGTGTCGCGGCGAGGAAATTCTCGATCTGCTGGGCTATATCGACTGCATAAATCGTAACCTGATGATGTAGGTTCAAGATTGTCGAGGCATCGATGTTTACGGCTGACTCCAAGAATTGGGCACGCCGTCTATCGATTTCTGCTGAAGCTTCCGCTTTTTCGGCACGCTCCTGGGCTGCTTCCGACGCTGCACGCTCTTGGTCGGCAATCCTTCTTGCCTCAGCCTCGGATTTCTTGAGCTCGTCGAATCGCTTCTCAGCTTTCTCCAACTTCCCAAGAAGCGCCTTGTCGTTTGATTTCTCAGCGATGGCCTTAAGGCTTACCAGGGAGGCTTCAAACTCGTTCGACCGCTCGTTCAAGAGGCCAACTAGCGTCTTGCTATATTCGATCAGTTCGATTTCGTCGTTGTCGACCAGATTGGCAACGGCCGTAGAGACGCGGGCACGTCCGGGATCCGTCAGCAATCGCGACAAATCATCCGAGTTAGCGTCTGCCGCATCAGCCCATGAGACGGGAACGACGTATTTCTCCAAGCGCATTAGGCAGTGCTTCATGACTGCCTCTCGAAGTTGCCTGGCTGCAGGCGTCAAGATGAGCCCTTGGTTACGACTAGATGCTTCCTGGAAGTCCTCGTCTGATCCATAAACGTCGATGCGCCCAATGATTTCGCGCGTTCCTAGGAAACGCGCAAAGCCCTGCTGCTTTCGTCTATCGAAACCAAACCAATCATCTGAAACCTCACCAACCGGGTAGACCCTGAATCCGTTCCGGAAAAGGAACACAGACCCGAATTGCACCGACGGCAAGCCTACGCGCCGGGCGAACGTCTGCTTGGCCGACGTGTTTAGGTAGTACAGTTCACATCTGAAGTTTGAGCCTTCAAGGCTTTTGTAGGGATTGGGCTCTCTGATCCTATAGACGATCTCACCACGATCAGTCAGGGAGGTTGTTATTTTCCCATCTTCTATTGCAACGGTGATGAAGGTTGTCTTCTCCTGCAATGCCGAGAAAATAAAATTACCCACGCCACCGTTGACTATAGCACCGGAGAGCACATCCTCACCTGCCTTAGAAGCTTTAGCCCGGACCTGCTTATCCTCGTCGGCCTCATCAGGAGCTATGATCTGGATGTTGAATCGATCCGTGCTATCACCGAACGGATTAATGAGCTTGGCCAGAGAAGCTTTAAGAGCCAAGAGGGTTTGGCGAGACCACTTATGCCGCAGTTTCCGTATTTCAATTATCGTGCCGTGGGTGAGCTTATCTTCAAATTTTCCAAGCTCCTTGGGTAACTCGAAGCTATCGGTCTCGGTGTACGTGACCGGCACTTTTTCGAAGTGTTCCTTATCGTCACGCTCAAACCTATTCCAGTCGATGTTGAGCCTATGGATGGTTCCGCTCTTCTTTGCTTTCGGCCGAGTCTGAAGCACGACCTCTCCGCCAAGCCGGTCTGAAGAGAAGCGTCCTATTCCTTTACTACCAGCGTAGTGCTGTCGATCAGCAACGATCGTGCGGAAATCCTTCGACGGAGCGCCCTGCTCCCGCTTCGAAGAATAAGCGACAAACAGCCATTTCTCAGTCAAGTCCTCGTAGGACATGCCTACGCCGTTGTCAGCGATGATTACGTTATTTGATCCGAAGTAGATGTAGACGGTATTTGCCCTGGCATCGAAGGAGTTCTTCACCAGCTCAAAGATGGCCACTTCGTCGTTGGTAATGAGTTCGCTACCCAGCACCCGCTTGAGGCCGGTACTGACGTCGAAATGCAGGAGCTTTGCGGCTGCCTTCTTCGCCTTCTGCGTCAATGTTTCGCTAGCCATCAGGCGGCACTTCCGTTTGTTTTCCTGGAAGAGGGACCAAGGTACGATGCCAAGCGATCCAACATATTTTCTTGGTCGCGAGCCTCGCACTCCCAGAGGGTCAAGACATCCCACCCTGCACTTCGCAGGGCAGCTTCATTGGCTTTGTCACGTTCCCGGTTCCGGAAGAACTTAGCCTGCCAAAATTCAGTACGGCTTTTTGGCAGGTTAGCCACCTTGCAGTTTTCATGGGCATGCCAAAAGCAGCCGTGCACGAAGACGACTTTCCGCCGCCCGGCGAACACTAAGTCGGGCTTGCCAGGCAGGTCCTTGCGATGGAGCCTAAACCTATAGCCACGGCCAAACAGTGCCTTCCGGACAGCAAGCTCGGGCTTTGTATCCTTGCCCTTGATACGCGCCATTCGCTCGCTACGCTGCTTGACAGTTAAAGTGTCCATTTAGGCCTAGCTTTTGCTTCGTATCTTTCCCTGCGAATCCTTACACTTGCGTGCTTAGTTTCGCCCACAACAACGTATCCGAGTGCGGCATATGTCTGCAACCAATATGGAGACGACTCGCACAGCGATTAATCAGACTTAAGATAGCGCCTGCGCGCCAAAGGCGAACCGCTTCCGGTTCGTAAAAGAAAGGGCCCCTCGGCCCTTCAAGAAAAGAGCCTCCATCACCGATTTCGGCTTCTTTATATGGATTATAGGAAGTCCTGCGCCTCAGGATCAACCGGCTCCTGATAGACCTCACTAAGCTGCCTGCGAGAAGCGGGCTTGGGCCGACGCACATTGATGGCGGAAGCATCCAGCCGGTTCTTGATGTGCGCCGCATAGAACTTCTCGATCATCTCGACCGAGGTCCGGCAATTCTTGGCAATCTGATAAATATCAGCACCTTCCATCAACCGCATGCAGATGTAGGTATGCCGCAGGCTGTACGCAGTCCGGCGGTTGCCATCGCGGTCCAGCTTCAGTTCGCTCTTATCAAGCAGGGCATTGAACATCTTGATGTGGTTGCCCGGAAAGACATGGTCGGTCGGCTTGGGCAGCGGCGGCTCGGTCGAAGGCGGTAACTTCGCCCTCACACGCGCCTTGCCCTGCTTTACGTATTTTGGACGCGCCATCAGCCGTTCGTAAGGCCGCACCGCGCTAGGCATGCTCTTGCAATACCCCACGCCCCGCTTCCCCCGCACCTCGATCTCCAGGATGCGGTCACCACTGCGCTCGTCCTCAACAATAGTCACGTCGCGATGCTGGAGGTTCTTGGCCTCATCCGGCCGCAACCCGGTGTTGGCCAGGAACAGGACATAATCATGCAGTTGCTCGGCGCTCCAACGGTGATGGATCTCGCTGGCCTTCGCGTGCGCACGGGTGGCTTCATAGAGCTGCTTGTATTCCTCGGGACTGAACCACGGCCGGTGCACCACCTTCCCCGAGGTCTTATAAGGTGGGGAGAAGTCCGGCAGATGCGCCAGCCATTCATGCCGGATGGCTGTCTTCATCACCTGCCGCAGCGCCACGATCTCATCGTGGATGGTGCTGCGCGCGGGAGGCTTGGGGGGAGCCGCATCGGGATCGTCGGTCGGAGCCTTGCGCGCCTTTGAGGTGGCGATCCTGTGCACCCGGTATTCCTGGACCTTGCCCGGCGTGATGGTCGACAGGCCCATGGCGCCGAAGAACGGCAACAGGTGCAGGCGCAGCTTGATCTCGTAGCCTTGCACCCAGCGCTTGCTGCGTTGACCCTCGGTGATGACTTCGTATTCTTTCAGGAACTGGTCGGCGGCCTGCTTGAAGGTCTTCTCATTGACCAGCAGCCCGGCCCGCGATTTCCCGCGCAGCTCGATGAACCAGTCTTCCGCGAATTGCTTGGCGAGGGTCAGGTCCTCTTCGCCGGTGGCGACGCGATGCTGGCGGCCCCCGACCGAGGCGGAACAGTGCCAGTACCGGCCCTCTCGCCGGTACACCTGAATAAGACCACCAAGCAGTTCATGCCGAGCCATCTCGCACCTCCTGAAGCGCATAATACCTCAAGGGAACCGGATAGTCGAATTTCGTGCTAGCACTGTGCTAGGTCGTTTTTGAGGATTTTGGGCAAAAAGAAAGGGTCAGACTCTCGTCCAACCATTTGATTTCTTTTAAGAAGTTTGGTTGCGGGGATAGGATTTGAACCTATGACCTTCAGGTTATGAGCCTGACGAGCTACCGGGCTGCTCCACCCCGCGCCAAACCTTGCACGTCTTCCAAAAAACCGAGAACGAAACGAATTCGGCGAACGCCTGAAGGCGCCGATGATCCCGTCCGGAGGCTTCCTGAGAAGGCTGCCGGGGCCAAAGCCCACGGTGCGAGGGGTATGTACCAATGCGTAGCCGGTTTGGGAAGGGCTAAGACGATCTTTTCTCGTTTTTATGACAGATGGATTTTTGCGACGCCGCGCCCCGCCGTATACGGGTTCCAGCAGCCGAAAACCGAGCCAAACCCGCGATTTCTGGCTCAATTCAGCAGAAACCCGCCATCGACGGTGATCACGCTGCCGGTCATGTAGCGCGACGCGCCGGAGGCCAGCAGCAGGATGGCGCCGTCTAGGTCGGATTCGGTGCCGATCCGGCGCTGCGGGATTCGCCGGGTCAGCTTTTCGCCCGGCGGTGTCGCCCAGAAATCGTGATTCATCTCGGTGTCGATGTAACCAGGCGCCAGCGCGTTGACGCGAATCCGGTTGCCGGCCAGCTCCAGCGCCATGGATTTGGTGGCCTGGATGATGCCGGCCTTGGAGATGGTGTAGGGCGACAGGAATTTCATCACACCGAGCCCGAGCACCGAGGCGATGTTGACGATGTTCCCCTCCTGCTGGCGGGCGATCATACGGCGGGCGATTTCGGTGGCGGTGAAATAGGCGCCCTTGAGATTGGCGCCGATCACCGCATCCCAGTCGGCCTCGGTTTGGTCGACCGCAGGCTTTTCCACGGCGATGCCGGCATTGTTGATCAGCGCGCTGACCGGCCCGAGCTGCCTTTCGGCATCATCGATGGCCGCCGTGATCGACGAGAGGTCGGTGACATCCATCTGCACCGCTACGGCGCGGCCGCCCTTGCCGCGGATCTCGTCTTCGAGGCTCTTCAGCTTGGCAGTCTGGCGCGCCGCCAGCACCACGGCGGCGCCGTGGGCGGACAGAACCCGGGCAAATTGCCGGCCCAGTCCCTGCGAGGCGCCGGTGATAAGGACAATTTCTTTACTGACGTCGAATATGCCGGACATGAGCTGTTTCCCTCTAATGCTTTGCCTACAGATACAGGGCAACGCGACAGCAGCAAACGTCCGCGCCACAACGGAATTCTGCGCAGCGAAATAACCGAGCCAGCAGGCGCGCCCATGAACAGTTTCGATGGCGTCTTCATAGTCGCCTTGCTGATTGTGACGGTCATCGGCTATCGCGCCGGCCTGCTGCGTAGTGCCGCAACCATTCTCGGCTACCTGATCGCCATGCCCATCGCCGTCTGGGTGATGTCGCTGATCGGACCTCAGATCGGCAGCAGCAACGCCACGGTCTCGGCGTCGCAGAATTCGCTCATCCTCTTTGGCATCTTTCTGGTCAGCGGTATCGTCATGGGATCGCTGCTGCGGATGGCCGTCGATGACACTTTCGGGCAGCATATCGGCCTCGGTGACCGCCTGGCCGGCGCTGCGCTGGGCGCGATCCGCGTGGTGATGATCGCGGTGACGCTGGTGCTGATCTTCGACCAGATGGTCCCTGCTGCCGTTCAGCCACCCTATCTGGCAGGATCGCGAATTCGGCCAGTCTTGTCGATGTTGGGCCAAAAGGGCTTCAAAACCCTGCCGCCCGACGTGACCGCGACCATCGCCAAGTGGAAGCGCGAATATCGCCCATAGGCGTTGCGCACCCGATCCCCGCGATGATCGGCCATGCACGGCCGACGGCCCGCCGCTCTTATCAGACCCGGGTGGACCGGCTATAACGCCCGCCATCGAACGAACCAACACCGGAGTATCAACGTGGATCTTGGAATTAGGGGCCGTCGCGCGCTGGTCTGTGCATCGAGCAAGGGCCTGGGGCGCGCCTGCGCCATCGCGCTCGCCGCGGAAGGCGTGCATGTGACGATCACTGCACGCCACGCCGACGTGCTGGCTGCAACGGCAGCCGACATCCGCAAGAGCTATCCGGACGTCGAGGTCACGGAAGTGGTCGGCGACATCACCACGATCGAGGGCCGCGCGCAGGCGCTGAAAGCCGCGGGCCAGATCGATATTCTCGTGAACAATGCCGGCGGCCCGCCGCCCGGCGATTTCCGTGACTGGACCCGCGACGACTGGATCAAGGCCATCGACGCCAACATGCTGACGCCGATCGAGCTGATCAAGGCGACGGTGGACGGCATGATGGAGCGAAAATTCGGCCGCATCGTCAACATCACCTCGGCCGCCGTGAAGGCGCCGATCGACGTGCTCGGGCTGTCCAACGGCGCCCGCAGCGGCCTCACCGGCTTTGTCGCCGGCCTGTCGCGCAAGACCGTACGCAACAACGTCACAATCAACGGCTTGCTGCCCGGCCCGTTCGCCACCGACCGCATGGCCGGCGTCGCCGCCGGTCAGGCCAAGGTCGCCGGTATCACGGCCGAAGAGATCCTGAAGAAGCGAGCCAATGAAAATCCGGCCGGCCGCTTCGGCGACCCCGAGGAATTCGGCCTCGCCTGCGCCTTCCTGTGCGGCGCCAAGGCCGGCTTCATCACCGGCCAGAACATCCTGCTCGACGGCGGCGCCTTCCCCGGCACCATGTAAAATTCGCCGTCTCGCGACTGCTGTCGTCACCCGGCCTGCGCGCAATTGCGCGCCAGGACCGGGTGACCCAGTATTCGCAGGTGTCGGCGATGGTCGCTTCAGCTGTCGTTCACTGCATCGCCCGGTCAAGCCGGGCGACGACAGTTTTGTCCATGGCCGATTGTCAGCCTTTCAACTTACCGGCGTGGTGCGCTCGTCGGTCCAGGTTTCGCCGAACGCACTCAGCCCTTCGGCAAGAAAGTCGCTGAGCAGGGGCTCGCCGAGCAGATAGCTGGCGGTACGCCCGTTGGCGCCGTCCGCTGCTTCGCGGCGCAGATCGTCCCACTCCTCGATGGTGCCGTCGCCGCGGCCGAGCCGCATCAGGGCGACCAGATCGATCTGCTCGTCTTCGCTCATGGCGTTGATGAAGCTCGTGATCTCCTTCACCACCGGGTCGCCACCGCCATCGTCGAGGACGTCGATCATGTTGTCATCGGCGCCGTTGGAGCCGGAATCGGGATCGGAGGCACCTGCCTTGACGTCGAACTCCCGCGCTTTCTCGATCAGAAAGCCGACCTGTTCGGTGGAAACGTTCAATTCGGGCATCGCGAGCTCCTCGGGTTGCGCTGGGTTATAAACGCAGTGTCATCTAGGATGATCCATTGCGTCATTGATCTAAAACCAGCATCTTTCCGAACAAGACCAAGACGCAGGGAAAGCGCACGGAATGCAATGGACGGTGGGCAAGGTCAAGATCACCAAGATCGCCGAGATGGAGACCACGGGCGGCACCCGCTTCATCCTGCCGCAGGCCGGCCCGGATGAGGTCAGGGCGCGGCCCTGGCTGATCCCGCACTTCGCCAATGACGAAGGCCGCCTGAAGATGGCGGTGCAGTCGCTGGTGCTGGAAACCCCTTCGCAACGCATCGTGGTCGACACCTGCCTCGGCAACGACAAGCAGGGCCGTAAGGTGGCGATCTGGAACAATCTGCAAACCACGTTCCTGAACGACATGACTGCGGCGGGCTTTCCGCCTGACAGCATCGACATGGTGCTCTGCACCCATCTGCATGTGGACCATGTCGGCTGGAACACCCGGCTCCTCGACGGAAAATGGGTGCCGACCTTTTCCAATGCACGCTATGTGTTCGGCGAGCGCGAATATGCTCACTGGAAGGCCTGTAATGCGAACGAGGATGTGCCGGAATTCAACGATTCCGTGCAGCCTATCGTCGATGCCGGCCGCGCCGATCTTGTCGCCAGCGACCGGCAATTATCCGATGAGATCACCCTCATTCCGACGCCGGGCCACAGTCCCGGTCATATGAGCGTCCATATCCGGTCGGAGGGCGAGGAGGCCCTGCTCACCGGCGATGTCGCGCATCATCCCATCCAGATGGCGCATCTCGATTGGTCGTCAACCGTCGACAGCGATCCGCTCGCCGCCGCGGCCACCCGGCGCACTCTTTTCACGCGCTTCGCCGACACCCCGACGCTGGTGATCGGCGGCCACTTTGACGCCGGCTTCCTCAAACGCGATGGCGACGGCTTCAGGCTGGACGCCTTCTCCGAAGCCACCCGCGTAAGCGGTTGAAATCCGCCGCACACTGTTCCATGAGAGATCAATAGTAACCGGGAGAGAAACCATGAAACTCGTAAGATACGGCGCTGCAGGCCAGGAAAAGCCGGGACTGATCGACAAGGCCGGCAAGCTGCGCGACCTGTCTGCCCATGTGACGGATTTCAGCGGCGAGGCACTGTCGCCCGCCAGCCTTGCCAGGATCGCCGCGCTCGACCCGGCGTCGCTGCCGGCGGTCGATGGATCGCCACGGATGGGATCGCCGATCGGCGGCCTGCCGAAGTTCATCGCCATCGGCCTGAACTATGTGGACCACGCCAAGGAAGCCGGTATGGCGATTCCGAGCGAGCCGATCGTCTTCATCAAGGCCAACAACAGCCTGTGCGGTCCCAACGACGACGTCGAGAAACCGCGCGGCTCCACCAAGCTCGACTGGGAAGTCGAACTGGCCATCATCATCGGCACCAAGGCGAAATACGTCACCGAAGCCGACGCGCTGAACTACGTCGCCGGCTATGCCGTCTGCAACGACGTGTCCGAGCGCTTCTTCCAGATCGAGCGCGGCGGCCAGTGGACCAAGGGCAAGTCGCACGACACCTTCGGACCGCTGGGTCCGTGGATGGTCACCAAGGACGAGGTCGGCGACGTTCACAAGCTCGGCATGTGGCTCGACGTCAACGGCAAGCGCTGCCAGACCGGCTCGACGGCGACCATGATCTTCAACGTGCCGAAGATCGTGTCGTATCTCTCCGAGGTCATGACGTTGCTCCCGGGCGATATCATCACCACCGGTACCCCGCCCGGCGTCGGCATGGGCATGAAGCCGCCGCAGTTCCTCAATGTCGGCGACGTCATGACGCTTGGCATCGAAGGGCTGGGCGAGCAGAAGCAGAAGGTCGTTGCGGCTTAGGGGGTTCTGCACTCCCGTCATCCTGAGGAGCGCGCGCCCCTTGCGCGCGCCTCGATGGATGGTGGCGTGCGCTGAACATGCATCCTTCGAGGCTCGTCGTCGCGACGCGATGCGTCGCCACGACGAGCGCCTCAGGATGACGACATCAACTGTTGAAATCGAAGGATACTTCCATGAAACTCACCTACTCGCCGGCGTCGCCATTTGCGCGCAAGGTTCGCATCAGTGCCATCGAACTCGGACTGATCGACCAGATCGAATTCGTCACGGCAAAAGTCGTGCCCGGCGAAGCCAACGACCAGTACATGCATGACATCAACCCGGTGAAGAAGTTGCCGGCGCTAATCCTCGACAATGGCGATGTCATCGTCGATTCCTATGTCATCGTCGAATATCTCGACGAACTGGCTGGCGGCGGCAGGCTGATCCCGGCGTCCGGCCCGACGCGATGGCAGGTGAAGAGCAATCATTCGATCCTGCAGGGCATGCTCGATTCGATGCTGCTGTGCCGCTACGAAAAGATGGTGCGGCCGCAGGGCCTGCAGTGGCAGGCGTGGTCCGACGATCACTGGAATCGCGCCTGGCAGGGCATGGCACGGTTCGAGGGCAAGCCCGACGTGCTCGACGGACCGTTCGACATCGTGCAGATCGGCCTTGTCTGCGTGCTCGGCTATGCAGATTTCCGCTTTCCGGATTGCGGCTGGCGCAAGGCCTATCCGAAGCTCGATGCCTTCCATCAGAAGATGCTGCAGCGGCCGTCGGTCAGCGTGTCGCTGCCGCCGGCCGCGTAAACGGGAGACTCCGGTATGGCCCTCCGCTTCGATCTCGGCGACATCACCATTCACCGCATCATCGAGCAGGAGACCACCTTCCTGCCGGCGCTGGAGCTACTGCCTGGCCTGACGCCGGAGGTACTGGACGAGAACCGGGCGTGGATGCGTGCGATCGGTGCACTCGATGCGCAGGACGTGCTAATGCTGTGTTTCCAGTCCTACGTGGTGCGAACACCGCACCACACCATCCTGGTCGACAGCCGCATCGGCAACGACAAGCCGCGGCCGCGACCGACGTGGAACATGAAGTCCGACGACACCTACATGCGTGCGCTCGCCGCTGCGGGACTTGGTGTCGAGGACATCGACGTGGTGATGTGCACGCACCTGCATGTCGACCACGTCGGCTGGAACACCCGCCTGCTCGATGGCCGCTGGGTGCCGACGTTTCCCAATGCGCGCTACGTGTTCGGCAAGACCGAGTTCGATCACTGGACCGCACAGAACGCAACAACGCCCGTGGCGCCGTTCGCCGACAGCGTGTTGCCGGTGGTGGAAGCGGATCGCGCCGATATCGTGGCCGACGATCATGAGATCGGCGACCATGTGCGGCTGATGCTGACGCCCGGTCACACGCCGGGCCATGTCGCCGTCGTCTTCGGTCGCGGCCGTGATGACGCGGTGGTCAGCGGCGACCTGATGCATTCGCCGATCCAGACGCGCTATCCGGAGATGTCGGTGAAGTTCGATGTCGATCAGGCGCTGTCGGCGGCGACGCGACGCAATTTCCTCGAGCGTTATTGCGATACCGAGACGCTGTGCTGCACGGCGCATTTTCCGTCGCCGTCGGTCGGAAAAATCCGTCGCAGAGGCAGCGGATTCTCTTGCGACGCCGTTGCGGCAAACCCGTGACGAAGTTGCGGCAGGTCAGTCGAACAGCGACGGCGTGTAATTGACGTAGGCGCCCTCGATGGCCAGCAGCTTCAGCTTGGTCACCACCCCGCCATTGGCGGAAAATCCGCCGGGCTTGTCGCCGGCGGCGAGCACCCGGTGGCACGGCACCACGATGGGGCACGGATTCTGTCCCAGCGCCTGGCCGACCTCGCGCGACAATTCGACGCCGCCGAGCTTCTTGGCGATGTCGCCATAGGTCAGCGTCCGGCCGGGCGGGATGGTTCGCGCGATCTTGTAGACATTGCGATTGAAGGCGGGGACCTCATCGAGATCCAGCGCAACCGCGGTCAGGTCGGTGGCCTTGCCGGCCAGCAGCGTGACCATGCCATCGATGGCCGCCTGCACCGCGACGGGCGGTGCCGCCTCGGCGATATCGGGATAGCGCTGCCGGAGGCGAACCAGGGTTTGCGCGTCATCGGGCTGCGGCAGTTGCACGGCGGCGATGCCGCGATGCGCCCAGACGACGCCGCAACGGCCGATGGCAGTGTCGAACAGGGTGAACTGGGCATCGGGCATGGCGACGGCCTGCGTGGAGCACTGGACCGTCAATCTATGGGATTCCAGCACCGCCTCCAACCCGATTCCCGGGACGGCAGGTCGGTTCGCGCCCGTTCTAGCTGGCCGGGTTCTGCGACGGCATTTCGGAGGCCTTCTGGGTAAAGGCCGCGCCGAGTGCTGCAAGGATCTCCCTGGTCGCGACGAACATGAAGGGGCCCTGCTCGGTATCGAAGGCGATGCCGACCACGTTGGGATCTGGCTGGTAATCCAGCAGGCTGTAGCCCTTCAGCGGGAGGGCGGGCCGGTCCTTCGGCTTGGAATTGCTGGGCATGTCGGTCTCGCGGGTCGGTGAAAGATGACGTGGGCTTAGACAACAAAGCAGACTGCGCCAAGCCCAAATCCGAAAGCCCCCATCCGAACCGGCGGCAGCGCCGCCTCCCCGAGGGAAACGGCGCTGCGGCACATCAGGAGCGTATTGCGCCCGGACCTAGACCGTCGAGATGTTGTCGATCGGGCTGATGTCGCCGACGAAGCGCAGCAGATCGGCCATAGTGAAGTCGCCCGGCGTCTTCGACGGCAGGGTCGGCTTCCAGCTCTTGCCCTTCAGCCACAGATAGGACTGATGGTCGCCATGGACGAGGCCGACGAACACCTCGGCCACCAGCGTCGCGCCGACCGGCCCGAGCTTCTCGCCATTGCCGCGCTGCTCGGCCTCCTTTAGAATGTAGTACCACAGCGGCGTCTGCTCGTGCAGGCCGTGCTTCTTGGCGACAGCACCGTCAGGTCCCTTGGCGATCTCGGCCGCAGTGAGCGGATTCTTGATCTTCATCGCCTTGGCGATGTCCTGCCCGGACGGCAGACCCAACAATACGCCG
The DNA here is from genome assembly GCF_052658035.1 of Rhodopseudomonas sp. RCAM05734. Lineage (NCBI taxonomy): Bacteria > Pseudomonadati > Pseudomonadota > Alphaproteobacteria > Hyphomicrobiales > Nitrobacteraceae > Rhodopseudomonas > Rhodopseudomonas sp. RCAM05734. The sequence goes on from NZ_CP199742.1 coordinate 437,238, forward strand.
CGCTTGAGATTGCGGAACGGCAGGCTGCCGCCGCCGCCGGGAAGCGTGTGCAGCGCCGGCACCACGAACGGATCGAGCCTGCGCGACGGGTTGAGCGGCACGCCGGCCGGATTGGAGCCCAGCACCTCGTGGAAGCGGCGCCAGTCGATGATCCAGTTGCTGGGCAAGGCAGAGACCGGCGTCGGTGCGGTCGGCGGGTTCGGCGCGAGCTCGCCGATGATACCGCCTGACAGGCCGGTGAAGGAGAACAGCAACTGCAGCGAGGCCGGCGCCACGCCGCCGGGCGTGAAGATGCGGTTGTGGCTGTAGACCTCGCGCACCATGCTGTGGCCGAGCCGATAGGCCGCTGCCGAGAATTCGACCGGCATGAACGGCGTCTTCTTGAAGCGATAGAAGCGGCGGCCCTGCTCGAGGATCTTGGCGACGATGCCCTTCTCGGTGATGCGTTCGACGAAATCATGCAGCACCATCCATTGATAGTGCCAGGTCACGATCTGGCGCGCCTCGGTGAAGATGGTGTTGAGCGGTTTGCCCTGGGACACCAGGAGGTCGCAGACCTTGTTGTGGAACTTGAGCATCGCAAGATGAGTCTGGGCGACCAGCAGGTTCTCGTCGTTGCGGTGATCCCCGATCAGCGCAAAACCCTCCGGGCTGCGCGGCAGGTCGTTGCGATGCTCGCCGGTGATACCGCCGAGAGCGACGTTGATGTTCTTGCCGATCAGAAGTTTCGGGCCGGGATTCTTGCCGTCGGCATCGCCGGGATTGCGCGCATACAGCTGGCGACTGCCGTCGGGTCCGAGGCCGTAGACATTGTCGAGATCGAGCGCCGGGGTGCGGAAGTTCTCCACCGCATTGGGATCGGCCTCCTTGTCGCCGAACGAGGTGAGATCCAGCGTGATATCATGATCGACGAACTGGCCGAGATAGGTGAAGCCCGACGGCACCTTGGTATTGTTGCCGGCGGCGTCGTCAGGATTGGCGTCGCGCATCGCGTCGGCGAGTTCCTGTAGCGCGGCGTCGTCGACCGCCAGCGGCGGCAGGCTGGGAAACATGCGCCCGAACATGCCGGGATCATCGTTGCCCGACAGCGAATCGAGAAATGCGCGGGTCGGGTGGCGGCCGGCTTTGCCATGGCCGGGTTGAACGTTCACGTCTGTAGCCATTGTTGCACTCCCTGAATGAGATTCAAATCGAGGAAGATTGAGGTGATGGACTCCGACGGTAATCAGCAGCGCCGCAACACGACGCCGGGAAATGAATGTTCACGTTTGGAGGGGTCTGAGCGAGAGCTGGAAACGTTCAAACAAAAATCCGGACCGCGGAAATTGTGATTTTGCGGAACGCATCAGGGCGCCGCGATCGCGCGCATGTGGCGCGAGGCGACCCGGCTGGCGACAATCGCGCAGCTATGTTCAGGGAAGCAGGACGTCAATGCTAGCGACGGGCGGTCTCGTAGGTCAGCCGGAGTTCCGCGTCGGTATAATAGCACACACCGCCATCGAGATCGCGGACCATCCATTCGCCGAGATAGACGATCTGCACGCCGCTGCGCCGCTCGTGACGCAATTCGAGCTTGCCGTCGCTGTCGCGCTGCAGGGAGCAGCTCGACTGCACCCAGCTCGGCCATTCAGGCAGTGGCTGGCCGATGAACTGCCAAGCGACCAGCGTGGCTGCGGGAGGGCGCGGCTTGAGATGCACGATGGTGTCCACGGTATCTCCGATTCTCGTTACCCGGTAAATCTATAACGCAGAGGGTTGAGAATGGTTTACCGGACGTAACCGGGAGATTGCGGAGATATGCGGCGCAGGCCGCGGAATACCGCGGCGGCGCCCGGGGGCCCGGGCCGCGGAGCAATACGCCGCAGAGCAGCGTAGTGCGCCGCAGGGGCCCATTCCGTGGAAGAACATGGGTCCCTGTGTAGTCGGGATCTGTCATGATGGGTGCGGGCGGGATGCCGTTGGGCCCCTGGTCATGAAGACCGTGATCCGGCTTGGCACCCGCCCGCGCTACATTACCCACACCTGAACAGTTGATCGAGGCCGTTCGCCGCGGACCTCGCAGCACAGGGACAGGCATCATGATCATACATCCTGGCTTCGTTGGAATCGATATCTCCAAGGACTTTCTTGACGTCTTCGACAGCAACATCGGCACGGTGCGCCGCATCGACAACCTCCCCGAGGCGGTCAACGCCTTGATCGCGGGGTGGGCCGGCAGCGATGTATTCGTGCTGTTCGAGGCCACCGGCCACTACGACAAGGCGCTGCGCCGGGCCTTGAGCGCGGCCGGCATCGCTTTCGCGCGGGTCAACCCCGCCCGCGCCCGGGATTTCGCCCGCTCCATCGGCTTGCTCGCCAAGACCGACGCAATCGACGCGCGGATGCTGGCGGCGATGGCCCAATGCCTGCGGCCCGGCGCCGACGGCACCACCGACCCGGCGCGGGAGCAGCTTGCCGACCTGCACAAGCGCCGCGATCAGCTCGTCGCCTGCCGCAAGCAGGAGCGCACCCGCCTTGCCGCAACCGGCGCCGACCTGCTGGACGAGCTGATGCAGCATATCGCCTGGCTCGATCAGGCTATCCAGCGCATCGATCGGCGGATCGCCACCCTGATTGCCGGGCAGCAGGGCCTGCACGCCGCACAACGCCTGATGCGCTCGGTGCCGGGCATCGGCCCGGTTTGCGCCGCCACGCTGTTGGCACTGATGCCGGAACTCGGCTCCCGCTCGCCAAAGGCCATCGCCGCTTTGGCTGGACTGGCGCCCTTCAATGTCGATAGCGGCAAGTTCCGCGGTGCCCGCAAGATCCACGGCGGCAGGCGCCGGGTCCGCGAAGCCCTCTACATGGCGGCCGTCTCCGTCACTCGAACCAAATCCCGGTTCGCAGCAGCCTATCGTGCCCTGAGAGACGCGGGCAAACCCGCCAAAATCGCCCTGATCGCCGTCGCTCGCAAGCTGCTCGTCACCCTCAAGGCGGTGCTTCGTGATCAAGCGCCCTTTCACGCTTGATCACGAAAATTACAGTTGCCGGATCTGCGAAGCGGCACATGGTGCCGTATCGCGTCCGGGACACGGGAAGGACTATTCGTCTTCCTGCATGGCGGCGAACAGCTTGTCGTAGTACTTGCCGACCAGGTCGATGTTGGCCTTGTTCTCGATCGCCGGCGGCGGCGACTTCAGCGCCCCGTTCAGGTCTGCCAGCGCTTCCTTCTTGTCTTTTTCCGGCATTTTCTTGTCGGCCTGCACCGCGACGATCTGGCTCTTGATCACGGCGTCCGGCCCGACATAGGCCTTGGTCTTGGGATCGAAGCCAGCCAGCACCAGGCTGATATTCTCGATCACGACATTGTAGTCGGCATAGTCCGCAAAGCCGTATTTCTTCACCACGCCGTCGAGCTGCGTGATCACCTTGGGATCCGGATTGGCCGAAGCCTGCTCGGGCAGTTTCGCGGTGACGGCGTCGAGATCCTTCTGCGCGGCCAGCACGGATTCGATCTGCTTGTCGGTCAGCGCGATCTGCTTCGGCGCGGGCATCTCCGGCGCCGGTGCCGCCGCCGGGGCGGGCGCAGCCTGCTTGGCAGCAGGCGCCTGTTTCGCGGACTGCGCCTGCACCGAGCCGCTGCCGATGGCCGACATCGCAGCGAAGGAGATCGCAAGGCTGCCGGTCGCGAGCACGGCAACGACAGGACGAACGAAGGAACGCATGGCAATCTCCTCGGCAATGACGCGATCTGAGCGGGGGCCGTCAGGCCCGCGTGCGAGGATGGAATGCTGCAGCCGAATCGTGGCTGAATGATTTCGGCGCGCGGGCAGAATTCACGTCATCCCGGGCAGACGACCGCGGCACCCGGACCGGGATGAATCACCATGGCGTTCAATGGGCGATCAGGGTCGGAACCGTGATGGTCTTGAGCAGCGAGCGGGTGACGCCGCCGAAGATGAATTCCCTTGTTCTGGCATGGCTGAAAGCGCCTAGCACGATCAGATCCGAACCGTCTTCCGCCGCAAAGTGTCGAATGGCGTCGGCTACAGTCCGGCCATCAGACTGCCGCTCTTCGACACGCACCACCACGCCGTGCCGACTGAGATAATGCGCAACATCGGCTCCCGGCTGCTCGCCATGCGCGGCGTTCTTGTGCGGATCGATCACCAGCACCGCGACCGATCGCGCAGCCTTCAGCAGCGGCAGCGCGTCGCTGATCGCCCGTCGCGCCTCGCGGCTGGCGTTCCATGCAAACACTGCGTTGGTCGCAACGGCATCGGTATTCCATGCGTCGGGAACGATCAGGAACGGCACACCCGTCGCCATCAGCAGCGCGTCCGGCGACGCCAGCGCAGGCGATGCATCCGGCGAGGGATGACCGACGATGACAAGGTCGGCATGGAGGGAGTGCAGGCGCACCAGTTCGTCGGCGCGGCTTTCCTCGATCATCCGGAATTCGCAACTGAGCCGCTCGCGGTGCGCTGCAGCCTCGAAGTTGCGGGCGGCGGCGGCAGACGCCGTGGCTTCCTCGAGATTGTGACGCTCGACCATTTCGCGGACGGCGACGGGTCCCTTGACGTAGGCGTCGGCGGGATTTCGCTTCCATGCCGCCGTTGCGATGAAGACGCCGATCAGATGCGCCTCGTGCTTGACGGCCAATGCGACGGCGTAGCGCGTCCGCGCTTCGCCCGCAGGCGAGGGATCGACGAAGACGATCAGGGACTTGAGGGCCATGCTGCCTATCCGTTCAAATTCGGGCGCGTCTCGACCGGTTGTCCGGCCGCGTCTTGCCTGTCCGCAGGCATTGCGCCGGCGCGATTCGTCGGGACGACGGGCGTCGCGAGCCTATTGATGTAAGCACGACGATCGCCATGCCCAGTGGGCGAGAGTGACGCACCCGGCGAGGCCGCCCGCGTGATGGTCACGCGCGACTCATCGCTTCCTCGCAACGACGGGGGAGAGGCCGTCGATCCATCACCACCTACCTATCCTGCAGGACGGCGCGCATCAGCAGCGCCGCTTCCTTTTCGGGCATGGTCGCGATCTCGCGATAGAAGATCGTCTGGACGCGGCAATATTCAGCATGCTGAGCAGGCGCAACCTTGTCGCTGTTCAGGAGTTTCACCTGATCGTCGCCGATCCCCTGGGCCGCGATGCGCTTGCCCAGAGCATTCCAGGATTTGGCAAGCTCGGCCGGCAAAGCATCGTCACGTTTCGCTGCGGTTTCGACAGCGCGGCGATCGATATCGTTTTGCTGACCGGCAAAGGCCGCCGGCAGGTCATCGGCGAAGCTGGTCTTGCTGCCGCTTCCCGACGCATATTGATAGCAAAGGGTGGGATCCTTGCCGCCAAGGGCGGCGTATTCGTCGGCGTAGAGTCGTCCGAGATCGACCAGAACGGCATCGTCAGCCAGCAAACGCAATCGCGAGATGATTGACAGAAGCCTGCTGCGCATCGCCGCATTTGAGACGGCTTCGCTATCGCCGTCGAGATAGTTCGCATAGTAGCCGCCCACGAGCCCTTCATAGTCGGCGGGGAAGCGGGACTTGAGCGCATCGAGATAGGGCAGACCGCGCGTCAATATGGCGCCGATCTGCTCCTTGCTGACATCGGCACCGAGGCCCGAACTGGCGAAATCCTCGCCGTCCGATACCCGCGTGATGACCCGCGCCTTGGCGAGCGCGGCTACCGACGGTTTCCACAACCGGTCGTTGGGAATGGACAGCGCATGCTCGACAAACCGGCCTTCGAAGCCGGCCGCGGCAAACAGCAGCTTCTGATCGGCCGTCGCACTGGCGACGTTCTGCCGGCTCAGCCCGGGAAAACTGGGAGCATGGAAGCCAAGGGCGGCGCCCTGTCGCAGGATCCGGTTCTTGCCGGCGGCGAAGATCAGCGTACACGCGGAATAGCAGCTTGCAGCCACATAGGTGTCGAGGCCTCGGCGGTCGATCAGGCGATTGAGCTTGATGGCTTCGCCGATCCGCCCGCCGAGGCTGTTCAGATGGATCACACCGATGTGTGGCGACGCACCGAGGACTTTGCGGAGATCGTCGGTGAGACCGTATTTGATGCCGCCGCTGATCTCGGCTTCGGTGCCGTTGCGCATCACGCGGATCGTATAGCCGGCGATATCGGGATCCCCCATGAAGGCCATGCGCGAGACCTCGTAGAGTTGCGGCGCGCCGATGGTGGCGATTCCCGCGACGGTCAGCGCGACGCCGGGGAGAATGGCGAGTTTCGCGAGCAGCCCCCAGCCGGCGCGCCGGCCCTGCGCACGACGCTGGACGACATACCGATTGGCGGAGCGCCACACCGCCGTCGCGTGCCCGATGGTGAAGACCACGATCAGCAGCCAGACGCCGAACAGGCCGCCGAAGATGGCGCGCGGATCATAGGCGCGATCGGTGCCGGCCACCTGAGCGAGGAGATTGATGAGGACACCGAGCGTGACCGTGCCGGCGAGGCCGAACGCCCAGAACGTCCGTCCGAGCGAATACTCGCCGCGCCAGTAGCGCGCGACGACGTTGCCGGATCGGGCAGCGAGCGGCGGTGCCGGAACGGCGGTCACGGACGGATCCGCAGTGGGTTCCGAAGCGGGCAGGTCGAACAATTCGTCCGCGGGCTGCCAGTCATCCTGTCCGGGCGCTCGGACCCGGACCGCACCGCGATCCGTGGAGTGGGCGATGAGATCGACAACTTCGGCGTGAGACAGCGGCCCCTTGCGCGCGCCGCCATCTTCCACGAACCATTCACCTGCCGTCAAACCTGGTCACCCTTGATGCCGCGGGAATGAAATATCAGCGGTAGAATGTGTCGCAACTGCGTCGGCTTTTCCAGCCACAAGCAGATTGGACATCGGACATCCGCCAAGGCTCTAGTTGCAACTGGATGAAAGTTCGGGGGCAGGTCAGGTCGGATGGACGCAGCTCGCACCGATTCAAACGGGAGCTTCCGTATCCGTTACGCCAATTGAAGCGGTTGGCGCCGCCTAACAATCGACGCTAAGCAACCGCACAGCGCGGATTGGTAGGGTGCGTATTGTTCGGCGTGCATGTTGCCTGTCCGAGCAAGGAATACACAGCATGATTGACGACGTTCAACCGACGATAGAAAAATATCCGGCAACGCTGCGGATTCTGCATTGGGTGCGAGCCGTGCTGATCATCGGCCTCATCGCCGCCGGCTGGACCATGACCACGCTGAACGACGACGTGACGTCGAAGTACGATTTTCTCTATCCCTTGCACAAATCCTTCGGCGTGCTGGCATTCCTGATCGTTCTGACGCAGCTCGCCCTCCGCGGACAATCGCGCTTGCCTGCACCCGCTCCGCTTCCCGCCCACGAGAAGGCGCTGTCGCATGCCGTACACCTCGCGATGTATGCTTTGCTGCTCATCGTCCCCTTGATGGGCTATGCGATGTCCAGCTCCTACACGCAGAGCTCCGGTGTACCCTTTTTCGGCATTCACCTCCCTGAACTGCTGCCGAAGAATGACGATCGGTTCAGGGTGTTTCAGTTCCTGCACAAGACGCTCGCCTACAGCCTGCTGGCCCTGATCGCCTTGCATGTGGTCGGTGCGCTGAAGCACCGCTTTTTCGACAAGGACCGGCGCACCGACGTCCTGCCGCGCATGATGTGAAGGGTGTGCCGCTCCTAGGGCGGACGCGTCGCTTGTAGACCCTTCGATTGCGCCGGACGATCCATCGCCCATGTCATAGGCGCGCGATGGCGACGCTTCGCGCGCGGCAACCGGAATATCTCGCTGGCAGCTTCCCCACGTACGGCCGCGAGCGGCCGACGCGCGTCCGCTCACCCGCAACGCATCCGCAGTCAGCCAGCGGCTCGGGGGCGGGGCGGTCCAATCTCAAGTGGATTGACACGCCAATCGGCGCCCGATTATTGTCTGACAATATTGTCCGACAATAATCGGATATCCCCCTGGTGAGAGCAGCGCACATGCAATTCCTGGTCGGCGGCCTGATTTCGTTGTTGTTTCTGGTGTTGACGCCAGCCGTGAACGCCCAATCGGCAACACCTTCGCCTCTCCCGAAAAAGGCGATAACCCTCGTTGTTCCGTTTGCTGCGGGGGGCGGCACCGATATTCTGGCCCGGCTGGTCGCACGAAAGCTCGAAACGGCGCTTCAGCAGACCGTCATCGTCGATAACAGACCCGGCGCCAACGGCGTGATTGCCAGTCAGTTCGTCGAACGTGCGACGCCGGACGGCTCCACCGTGATGTTCGGAAGTAACTCCACCCACGTCATCGCACCGCTGCTGTCTCCCGAAAAGCGCGCTCTGGAAGCAACGCGAAACAACTTCGCGATGATCTCAATCCTCGCCGTCACGCCGCTGGTTCTGGCGGTCAGCGAGAAGTCGCAATATGGCAATCTCGATCAGTTCATCAACGCCAAGCAGCCGGGCGGACTGACCTTCGGCACATTCGGCGCGGGATCGTCCGCGCATCTCATGGGAGCGTTGCTGGCCGCCAAACAGGGAATGAAACTGCTGCATGTTCCCTACAAGGGATCGACGGCAGCCATCACCGACCTGTTGGGCGGCACGATCGACAGTGTCTTTCTGACGGCGGCGGCGATCAGCACCTATGTCGATGCCAAGCAGGTCCGCGCATTGGCCGTGACAGGCACCGAACGCGTCGGGTCGCTTCCAGACGTGCCGACCTTCAAGGAACGAGGGATTTCAGGGTTCGAGAACGGCGGCTGGTTCGCGATGTTCGCTCCGGCGAAGACTCCGGACAACGTCGTCGCCTTCCTGAATACCGAGCTGCATAAAATCATAGCCGAGCCGGACATTCAGGCAAGGTTTCCGGACCTGGGACTGCAAAAGCGCGACGCCACACTCAAGGAGGACGAAGCTCTCTGGGACGAGTCGATCTCGCATATGCAGGACGTCATCAAGCAGACCAAGATTGACTTGAACTAGAAGTAGAGGCGACCGGAATGAAACCGCATAATTTCGAAATCCGCAGGTGGGCTGTTCTCTGTGAGGAGACACTCGCCAACGAGCATCACGTCACCGACGGTGAACCGCTGATCAAATACGTCATCTCTGCCACCATCAAGAATCCGTTCGCCGGACGCTACGTCGAGGACCTGCAACCGGTTGTCGTCGCCTCCGAAGCGCTCGGCGTGGAGTTCGGTCGGCGCATCCTCGAGGTGACCGGCGGACGCGCGATCGAAAGCTATGGAAAAGGCTGCGTGGTCGGCGTTGCCGGCGAATATGAGCACGGCAATGCGTTCCTGACCGCGATCTTCGCCACCCCGATTCGTGAGGCTCTGGGCGGCGGTGAGTCGTGGATCCCTTCGACCGGAAAGCGCGGCGGTCCCGGCACTACCATCGATTTGCCGCTGGCGCACAAGGACGAAATCTACGTGCGCTCGCACTACGACACGATTACCGCGCATTTTGCCGACGGCCCCAATTCGGATGAAGTCGTGATTGCGATCGCGCTGGCGACACGCGGGCGCCTACGGGCGCGGTTGGGCGGCCCCGCCTCGACGCAGTTCAGGAGCGCAGCATGAATCACACGTCCCCTGACGGCGCGCCCGCATTATCCGGGCAAGACTTCTTCCTTCAATTGAGAGGGCTGCGGTTTCACTACGTCTCGTGGGGACAGGCTGGTGCGCCGATCGTGATCTGCCTTCACGGTTTGCGCAGCTACGCGCGCACGTTCGAGCCGCTTGCCTTGACGCTGGCGGATAAATTCAATGTGATCGCACTCGATCTGCGCGGAAGAGGCCAGACAGATTGGGATCCGGACGGCAACTACTATATCGACGAGTACGTGGCCGATCTCGAACACTTCGTCGAAGCGCTGGGATTGCCGCACTTCCATCTGCTCGGGCACTCGCTGGGCGGCATCATCGCCTACGTCTATTCGCAGCGCCATGCAAAGCGGTTGCAAAGCCTGATCATCGAGGACAGCGGCCCGAATGCTTCACAGCGGAGCGCCGGCGCCAGCCGCATCAATGCGGAACTGCGCAACACGCCCGCTGCATTCCTGGACTGGCCGACGGCGAAAGCCTTCTGGCGGTCGATCCGGCCGAACGTCACTGAGGGTGCGATCGAATCGCGGGTCGCCAATTCGCTGCGCCAGACGGATGCGGGCGTCAGCCGGATTCACGATCAGGCCGGTATTGCCAATTGTCGCCTGAACCCGACGCGGCCCGACCCCGACCTGTGGCCATGCGTGAAGGCGCTGTCGTGCCCGACATTGCTGCTGAGGGGTGGCAATTCCGATTATCTGTCGCGTGAGACGCTTG
>NZ_CP199742.1:452500-1637500 GCF_052658035.1 Rhodopseudomonas sp. RCAM05734
CAAAGGGCTGCCCAGCGTATCCCGGCTTGCACCAGGAACGTCACAAGCACGCCCCAGCGTGTGTTCGTCCGCGAAGAAAGAGAAACGAAGACGGCGGTGTCCCGCCAATGCAGCCTAACGATCCGAAAACCGTTGGCCACTGATGTTTCAAAAGAGGATCGATAGTGCAAGCACTGAAGATCCATCCTTAGAAAGGAGGTGATCCAGCCGCAGGTTCCCCTACGGCTACCTTGTTACGACTTCACCCCAGTCGCTGACCCTACCGTGGTCAGCTGCCCCCTTGCGGTTAGCGCACTGCCTTCAGGTAGAACCAACTCCCATGGTGTGACGGGCGGTGTGTACAAGGCCCGGGAACGTATTCACCGTGGCATGCTGATCCACGATTACTAGCGATTCCAACTTCATGGGCTCGAGTTGCAGAGCCCAATCCGAACTGAGACGGCTTTTTGAGATTTGCGAGGGGTTGCCCCTTAGCGTCCCATTGTCACCGCCATTGTAGCACGTGTGTAGCCCAGCCCGTAAGGGCCATGAGGACTTGACGTCATCCCCACCTTCCTCGCGGCTTATCACCGGCAGTCTCCCTAGAGTGCTCAACTAAATGGTAGCAACTAAGGACGGGGGTTGCGCTCGTTGCGGGACTTAACCCAACATCTCACGACACGAGCTGACGACAGCCATGCAGCACCTGTGCTCCAGGCTCCGAAGAGAAGGTCACATCTCTGCGACCGGTCCTGGACATGTCAAGGGCTGGTAAGGTTCTGCGCGTTGCGTCGAATTAAACCACATGCTCCACCGCTTGTGCGGGCCCCCGTCAATTCCTTTGAGTTTTAATCTTGCGACCGTACTCCCCAGGCGGAATGCTTAAAGCGTTAGCTGCGCCACTAGTGAGTAAACCCACTAACGGCTGGCATTCATCGTTTACGGCGTGGACTACCAGGGTATCTAATCCTGTTTGCTCCCCACGCTTTCGTGCCTCAGCGTCAGTAATGGGCCAGTGAGCCGCCTTCGCCACTGGTGTTCTTGCGAATATCTACGAATTTCACCTCTACACTCGCAGTTCCACTCACCTCTCCCATACTCAAGACTTCCAGTATCAAAGGCAGTTCTGGAGTTGAGCTCCAGGATTTCACCTCTGACTTAGAAACCCGCCTACGCACCCTTTACGCCCAGTGATTCCGAGCAACGCTAGCCCCCTTCGTATTACCGCGGCTGCTGGCACGAAGTTAGCCGGGGCTTATTCTTGCGGTACCGTCATTATCTTCCCGCACAAAAGAGCTTTACAACCCTAGGGCCTTCATCACTCACGCGGCATGGCTGGATCAGGCTTGCGCCCATTGTCCAATATTCCCCACTGCTGCCTCCCGTAGGAGTTTGGGCCGTGTCTCAGTCCCAATGTGGCTGATCATCCTCTCAGACCAGCTACTGATCGTCGCCTTGGTGCGCTTTTACCACACCAACTAGCTAATCAGACGCGGGCCAATCTCTCGGCGATAAATCTTTCCCCGTAAGGGCTTATCCGGTATTAGCACAAGTTTCCCTGTGTTGTTCCGAACCAAGAGGTATGTTCCCACGCGTTACTCACCCGTCTGCCACTGACATATTGCTATGCCCGTTCGACTTGCATGTGTTAAGCCTGCCGCCAGCGTTCGCTCTGAGCCAGGATCAAACTCTCAAGTTGGACTTGAACTTTGAACCGGCTGATCACATCGTATTGACGAGGTCCCACCATACTTGGTCAATCAAACCGAAGCCTGACCAACCTGCCGTCCGCGCTTCACAGCGCAAACAACGATGGTGTAACCTTTGTATCAAAACGTGTACCGCCGAAGTCTTTCGTCCGGCCTCAATCCAAAATCACCAGCTTGCGCCGAATGACTAGAGATCAAGACCCGCAAGGACTCCGCCGTCCACGTTTCTCTTTCTTCATCTAAACTTGTCAAACAACCCGATGTCGCAAAACATCGCCCTCCCCTAAGGGAGAAAATTCGTCAGGCACTTCTACTTAAAGAAGACCGGCTACTCATCCGACGACAAATCAACCGACACCTATCGGCTGCTAAGTCACTCACCTTGATGAGAGCATCAGAGACACGGAAGCTTGCCTGGACCCGTGGGCCCCGGCGCCGCCGCGCTCAGTGGCCGGTTTATAGGCCCTCCAACTCGGATCTGTCAACGCCAATCGTCAGGAAAATGTCATCTCCCGCGCGCGCCAAAAAGCTGAGGTATTACAGGGGCTAGCCATCTATCAGCCACAATGCTGCGGCGTTCTGGCGGGAAGTTGTTCGGAAAAAATTCGGTCGCCGGGTCAGGCGATCTGGATTTCATGGAACGAAAGCGACCGTCGCAACTTGGCGGCTGCTTTTGTCCCCCCGAACAAGATGCAGCAAGCGGCTTTGCGGCATTGACGTCTTGCACCGGGGCCAGCATTTTGGCGCACGCTGTTAGGATGCGGTGACGTTTGCGATGTCGATGCGACGCGGCCGGGGGAAATCCCGTCGTATTGTGGTGATGAACGTTCGGGGGATTTCGGTTTGAATTACGCGACGTCACGCGGCGGCAACTATGGACGCGAGTCTGGGGTCATCGATCTCGGACACGAGCCGCCGCTTTCCGTCGATGGCTCCGAAGCCGCGGTGATCGATCGCCGCCGTGTTTCGGTCCAGTGGTTCAGCGGCACGATTCTCACGGGTCTTTGCGGCGCAGCTCTCATCGGCGGCGCCGTTTTCGCATCGCTCGACGGCGAGATGACATTTGCCAAGGTGCCCGAACGCGTCGAAGGCGCGCTGCGCGGCGCCTTCAGCGCCAACGACAAGATGGCCAGCCTGCACAAGAGCGACCGCCTGCCGCCGCCAAGCGAATCTTCCGCCGCGCGCCAGGTGGTCCGCGTCTCCACCGTGACCCGCGTCGGCAATCGCGACGTGATGCGCGTGCGGCCGTTCATCCGGATCTCCGGCAACCTGTCGATGGCAACCAGCGATCTCAGTGCGAAGGTGCCGCCCTTCAATGCCCAGCGCATGCTGACCGACGTCGGCATCACCGCGCCCGCCGCCACCGAAGACGCCCAGAACCCCGACGCCATCGAACCCGACGCCGAAGTATCCTTCGTCACCCGCGATCTCGCGCCGGTGTTGCCGAAGGCCAAGATCGCCGCCTCGGTGGCGATCGACGAAGTCCTGATGCGGGTCCGCGACGCTTCGAACTGGCGCGGCAATTCAGGCGTCCGCTACACGCTGGCCAGCGCCACCGGCGAGGTCGGCCGCCAGCCCGACATGAAGATGTCCTACGCCGCCGAGGGCACCACGTCGGATCCCTATGCCGGCTTCGAGACCCGCGTGGTCCCGGAAAACGTCACCCAGCTTCCGAAAACCAAGGACCAGGCGACCGGCGGCAATCCCAGCGGCGAACGCATTCATGTGGTCAAGAAGGGCGACTCGGTCGCCACCATCCTGCGCGACCAGGGCGCCTCGCCGGAAGAGATCAAGGCCATCACCTACACGCTCGGCGCGCGCGGTCGCGACGGCGGATTGAAGGAAGGCCAGAAACTGCGGATCCTGATGGCGCCGTCGGCGCCCGGCCAGCGGCTGCAGCCCTACCGCGTGATCGTCGCCAACGACTCCACCATCGAAGCGGTCGCCGCTTTGTCCGACCTCGGCAAATACGTCGCGGTCGACGTTTCCAGCATGAACACCGTGGCCGACGCGCCCGCCGCCGAGAGCGACGACGACGAGGATGACGGCACCGGCGTGCGGCTCTACCAGAGCATTTACGAGACCGCGCTGCGCAACAAGGTGCCGGCCACCGTCATCGAGGACATGATCAAGATCTACTCCTACGACGTCGACTTCCAGCGCAAGGTGCAGCCCGGCGACTCGTTCGACGTGTTCTTCGCCGGCGAGGACGAAGGCGCCACCATCACCGAAAAGACCGAGGTGCTGTTCGCCTCGCTCACGGTGGGCGGCGAGACCAAAAAATACTACCGCTTCCAGACCCCCGACGATTCGATCGTCGATTACTATGACGAGACCGGGAAGAGCGCGAAGAAGTTCCTGGTGCGCAAGCCCGTCAACAACGCCATCATGCGCTCCGGCTTCGGCAGCCGCCGCCATCCCATCCTCGGCTATGTGAAGATGCATACCGGCGTCGACTGGGCGACGCCCTATGGCACCCCGATCTTCGCCTCCGGCAACGGCGTGATCGAGGTCGCCGGCTGGGAAGGCGGCTACGGCAAGTTCATCAAGATCAAGCACAACAACGGCTACGAGACCGCCTACGGCCACATGTCGGCCTTCGCCAAGGGCATGGAGCCCGGCAAGCGGGTCCGCCAGGGCCAGGTGATTGGCTTCGTCGGCTCCACCGGCGCATCCACCGGCGCCCATGTGCATTACGAAATCCTGGTCAACGGCCGCTTCGTCGACCCGATGCGCGTGAAACTGCCGCGCGGCCGCTCGCTGGAGGGCCCGCTGATGGCCAGCTTCGAGAAGGTGCGCGACGGGCTGGACGTGCAGATGAACATGCGCGGCAACGGCGCGCGGGTCTCCGACGCCGCCCTGCCCAGCTCACCGGTGCGGCAGGTCAGCAACCGGTAGGTTCCCGCTTCGCTTCGCCCCATCGGGGAGAGGTAAAGGCGGGCAACCGCGGGCTCCCGATACCCCGTGGAATGCGGCATCGGGTCAATCAGATCTTAGGAGATTTTTGGCAGTTTCGGCGGCAGCCGCGCGTCAGCGTATGGTCACGGTTCACGTGAGGACAGCGCCTTGCCGACATCATTTGCGGCTCAACGCCGCTACTGCATCGCCATCTTCGTGCTGGCCGCGGCGACGCTGTCGTACCAGGTGCTGATCACCCGCTTCTTCAGCGTGATGCTGTACTACCACTTCGCCTTCGCGGCGATTTCCTTCGCCATGCTCGGGCTGACCCGCGGCGCCATCGCGGTCTACGGCGATGCGGCGCGCTATGCGCCGGAGCGGGTCGCGCAGGAATTCGCGCGCCACGCGGCGTATTTCGCCATCTCAAGCGTCGCCGCCATGACCGTGTTTCTCTGCGTGCCGCTGGCGGTGCCCGAGCCCTACGTCGCCGTGGCGCTGACCGTCATCACCTTCGCCTTCGTCATCCCGTTCACCGAAAGCGGCGTCTGCATCACGCTGCTGCTGACCCGCCTGCCCTATGCCGGCGGCTGGCTCTATGCGGCCGACCTGTCGGGCGCCGCGCTGGGCTGCCTCGGCCTGATCTTCGTGCTGCTGCTGATCGACCCGGTCAGCGCCACGTTCTGGATCGGCGCCTTTGCCGCCGCCGCCGGCTGGATGGTGACGCGGCACAGCGGCGACCGCAAAAGCCTGCGCCTGAGCGGCGCAGTGGCGCTGACGCTGGCGGCCATTGCCACGCTGCATACCGGGCTCGCCATCTCCGGCAAGAGCCATCTCGGCGTATTCTGGGCCAAGGGCGCCGAACAGACCGGCACCCTGTTTGAGCGCTGGAACACCTATTCCCGCGTCCGCGTCACGGCGATGGGCGAAAGCACGCCGCAGGGCTGGGGCTTCGCGCATCCCCCGCAGGCCAGGATCGACCAGAACCATCTCGACATCGACGCCGATGCCGCCACCGTCATCACGAAGTTCGACGGCGATCTCACCAAGCTGTCCTATCTGCAGGACGACGTCGTCAACGCTGCCTATCTGCTGCAGAAGCCGAACGACGTCGCCGTGGTCGGCGTCGGCGGCGGTCGCGACATTCTCTCGGGCCTGTATTTCGGCGCGAAGACCATCCGTGGCATCGAGATCAATCCGGCGATCTTCGAAGTGCTCACCGACAAGTTCGCCGACTTTTCCGGTCATCTCGACCGCCAGCCCGGCGTCAAGCTCGTCAATGCCGAAGCGCGCAGCTACATCAACCATTCGCCGGAACGCTTCGACCTGGTACAGATCTCGCTGATCGACACCTGGGCGGCCACCGCCGCCGGCGGCCTGACGCTGACCGAAAACCGCCTCTACACAGTCGAGGCCTGGGGCAATTTCTACCGGGCGCTCAATCCCGGCGGGATGCTGTCGGTGTCGCGCTGGTACGATCCGAAAGACCACCGCAGCGAATTCTACCGCCTGGTGGCGATCGCCGCCGCCGCCCTGCAGAACAAGGGCGTGCCCGCCGCCGAACTGGCGCAGCACGTGGTGGCGCTGAACGTCGACAACATCGTCACGGTGATCAGCCGGCCCGACGCCTTCACCGCCGCGCAGTGGGAGGCCGCCAAGAGCCGCGTGCTGGCGCAGGGTTTCAAGATCCTGCTAGGACCCGACGTGTCGTTCGACGGCGTCACCACGACGCTGATGTCCGGCAAGGCCGACGCCGCCTGGTTCAACGCGCGAGCAGAGAACATCGCACCATCCACCGACGACAGCCCGTTCTTCTTCTACACCGCCCGGCTCGGCACTTTCTTCGCCAAACCGTCGCGGGCGCTGACCAATAACAATTCTGCGGTCAGCATCACCCTGTCGCTGGTGCTGGTGGCGGGGCTCGCCTGCATCTATTACATCGTCATTCCCTTCACCCGCCTCGCGCGGGCCATGCCGCTGGCGACGCTGACGCCGCCGGTGATCTATTTCAGCGGTATCGGCATGGGCTTCATGCTGATCGAAATCTCGCAGATGCAGCGGCTGATGGTGTTCCTCGGCCATCCCGTCTACGGGCTCGGCGTGGTGCTGGTCTCGATCCTGATCTTCAGCGGGCTCGGCAGCATCACCGTGGGCGCACGGCCGCCCAGGCCCGGCGCCGTGGTCGCCCGCATCGTTGCACTGCTGGCCATGCTTGTGATGGCCGGGCTGCTGACGCCCGTGGTGACCGGCTGGGCACGCACCGAGGCCACGGACATGCGTATCCTGATCTCGGTGCTGCTGCTGGCGCCGCCGGCGTTCTTCATGGGCATGATGTTCCCGCTGGGCCTGAGCATCTGGCGCCGCCACGACAGACTGCTGCCGTTCTTCTGGAGCGCCAACGGCATCACCTCGATGCTGGCCTCGGCGCTCGGCGTCGCTCTGTCCATCGAGTTCGGCATCGCGCGGACCTTCGGGCTCGGCGTATGCTTTTATGTGCTTTGCGCGGTGATGATGATGGTGGGCTGGCAGGCGGTGGCAGCACGCACGGACACGCGGGAGCCGGGCGCAGGCGTACCGGCGGTACCCGCGCCGAAGGCGATGTAGGGCACACTGGCCTTTTCACGTCGTCCCCGTCCAAGCAGGGACGATACCGAGCTAAGCTCGCGCCGCCTGTGCATGCCGCACGCAGGCCGACGCCAGCAGCAGCGTCGGATCGAGCAGGGCCACCATGCGGCCTCCGGTCTCAAAACTTTCGGTCTGCGGAAACAGCAGCGGCAGCTCGGTGCAGCCAAGCACGACGACAGCGGCGCCGCGCTCGGCCAGGTGCGCGATGGCGGCGCGCAGGTCGTCGCGACAGCGCCCCTCGGTAAAACCCGCCTTGACGCCGCTGGCGCCATAGATCGCTTCCATCACCAGCGTCTGGTGCGCCGCGTCCGGCAGCATGATCGCGACGCCAGCGCGCCTGGCGGCCACTGCATAGACCCCGCTTTCCACCGTGCCCGACGTCGCCAGCAGCCCGACAACTTGGCCGGCATAGCGGCTGGCAATCTGCGCCATGGTTTCATCAAGCATGTCCAGCACCGGAATCCGCAAGTGCGCCTGCATGCGCTCGACGAAGGCGTGCGCCGTGTTGCAGGGAATGGCGATCAGGTCGGCCTCGGCAGCTTCGAGCTTCTTGCAGGTGGCGAACAGCGCGATGGTCGGATCGGTGCCCTGGTGCAGCAGATGCTCGGTGCGATCGGGGATCTGCGGATTCTGCTCGACGATCATCTTGATATGATCCTGGTCGCGCCGCGCCTCGGTCAGCTTGACCACCTTCTCCATGAAATCCACCGTCGCCAGCGGCCCGACGCCGCCGACCACGCCGATCTTGAAAGCCTTGCGTGGGCGCAGCACCGGCTGACTCAGCGCATAGTCGGCATAGCACTGGTTGGCATTGAAGATCGGAATCGACAGCGAGACCGACAGCGCCGCATGGACCAGCGACAATTCGGTGAAGCCGGGCAGGATGATATCGCAGCCCTGCCCCGCCAGGCCTTCGCAGATGTCGCGCAGCCGGCCGAGCAGCGCCGGCGCATCCGTCCCCGACCGGATGCCGCCGGCCGCATAGACGATGTCCATCAGCGCGCGCTGGGCGTCGGCATCGGGATAGACCAGTGCATGGCTGTCGCCAAACGTCCGGCCGAACAGATCCTTGTCGCGGACGTAGTCGGAAGCCAGCACGCCGATGCGCCGCGCCTGCGGAAAGGCGGTCGTCACCTTCGCCTGCAAGGCGGCCATCAGGCTGACGATAGGCGTGCTGATATTGGGCTCGATCTCGTGCAGGAAGGTATGGCTGACAAAACAGGGCAGCAGGATCGCATCGGTCCCGCGCAGTTCGAGCCGGCGGATCAGGCTGAACGCATGCAGCTTGCGGCCGGTCGGATCGTATTGGCTGTCGCTGCGCAGCCGGTCGCCGGGGAAACTCTGCTGCTCGAACACGATGGCATAGCGCTCGTGATCGGTGGCGGTGACGCGGATCAGCCGCTGCAGCAGATCCGCCCCGGCCAGCGCGCCCAGGCCGCCGACCACGCCGAAGGCAAAACGGTTGTCGATCATGCGGGGCTTTCAAGGCTGTTGTCGCGATCTTTTACGGGAAGCCGAGACAGGGTGCAAAGGGCGCCGACGCCAATGGCAACGCCTCTGCCGCCTGCTGGCGCTTCAGGCATCGATCACGGATTGATCGGCGGTCGGACCGTGCATCGGGAGCGCTGCGCGCCCTCACCCGGATTGCCCCGGCGAGGCGTCGCATCCACGCAGCAATCCACCTCTCCCCGACGGGGAGAGGTGGATGAACATGGCCGTCCCGGTCCTCAGTTCAGTTTGCGCTTCGGGATCGGCGCTTCGAACTGCGCGATCTCGGCGGTCTGCGGCACGCGTCCGTTGAAGGTCAGCACGTTGCCTTCCGACGAGATGGCCACGGTGTCGCCGTCCTTGATGTCGCCGGCGAGGATCATCTCGGCCAGAGGATCCTGCACGAAGCGCTGGATCACCCGCTTCAGCGGACGCGCCCCGTAAGCCGGATCCCAGCCCTTCTCGGCCAGCCAGTCGCGCGCCGCAGGATCGAGCGCGAGCGCGATCTTGCGGTCCTCCAGCAGCTTTTGGAGGCGCGAGAACTGGATCTCGACGATGCGGCCCATTTCGCTCTTCTGCAGCCGGTGGAACAGGATGATCTCATCGACGCGGTTGAGGAATTCGGGCCGGAAATGGGCGCGGACATTGCCCATCACCAGCTCGCGCACCATCGAGGTGTCCTCGCCCTCCGGCTGATTGACCAGGAGTTCGGACCCGAGGTTCGAGGTCATGATGATCAGCGTATTGCGGAAGTCCACGGTGCGGCCCTGACCGTCGGTCAGACGGCCGTCGTCGAGCACCTGGAGCAGCACGTTGAACACGTCCGGATGCGCTTTCTCGATCTCGTCGAACAGCACGACCTGATAGGGCCGCCGCCGCACGGCTTCGGTAAGCGCGCCGCCCTCGTCATAGCCGACATAGCCCGGAGGCGCGCCGATCAGCCGGGAGACCGAGTGCTTCTCCATGTATTCGGACATGTCGAGACGGACCATCGCGGTGTCGTCGTCGAACAGGTATGACGCCAGCGCCTTGGTCAGCTCGGTCTTGCCGACGCCGGTGGGGCCGAGGAACATGAACGAGCCCATCGGCCGGTTCGGATCCTGCAATCCCGCCCGCGAGCGGCGCACCGCGGTGGCCACCGCATGCACGGCTTCGGCCTGCCCGACCACGCGGTCAGCCAGACTCTCTTCCATGCGCAGCAGCTTGTCCTTCTCGCCTTCGAGCATCTTGTCGACCGGCACGCCGGTCCAGCGCGAGACCACCTGCGCGATGTGGTTGGCGGTGACCGCCTCTTCCATCATCTCGCCGTGGTTCTCGTGCGCCTCGATGTCCGCCAGCTTCTTTTCCAGCTCGGGAATCCGGCCATAGGCCAGCTCGCCGGCGCGCTGATATTCGCCGCGGCGCTGGGCTTCGGCGAGATCGTTGCGCAGCGCTTCCAGCTCGCTCTTGAGCTTCTGGGCGTTGGACAGCTTGTTCTTCTCGGCCGACCAGCGCTGGGTCAGCGCCGCCGACTTCTCCTCGAGTTCGGCAAGCTCCTTGGACAGCGTCTCCAGCCGGCTCTTGGAGCCCTGATCGGTCTCCTTGCGCAGCGCCTCCTGCTCGATCTTGAGCCGGATGATCTCGCGGTCCATGGAATCCAGTTCTTCCGGCTTGGAATCCACCTGCATCTTCAGCCGCGCCGAAGCCTCGTCCATCAGGTCGATGGCCTTGTCCGGCAGGAAGCGATCGGTGATGTAGCGGTTGGACAGTGTGACGGCGGCCACCAAGGCGGAATCCGTGATGCGGACGCCGTGGTGCTGCTCGTACTTGTCCTTCAAGCCGCGCAGGATCGAAACGGTGTCCTCGACGGTGGGCTCAGCCACGAAGATCGGCTGGAACCGGCGTGCCAGCGCGGCGTCCTTTTCCACATGCTTGCGATATTCGTCGAGCGTGGTGGCGCCGATGCAATGCAGCTCGCCGCGCGCCAATGCGGGCTTCAGCAGGTTCGACGCGTCCATAGCGCCGTCGCCCTTGCCGGCGCCGATCAGCTGATGCATCTCGTCGATGAACAGGATGATGCCGCCTTCGGCCGAGGTCACTTCCTGCAGCACGGCCTTCAGCCGCTCCTCGAACTCGCCGCGATACTTCGCGCCGGCAATGAGCGCGCCGAGATCGAGCGACAGCAGCTTCTTGTCCTTGATGCTGTCAGGCACGTCGCCGTTGAGGATGCGCAGCGCCAGGCCCTCGACGATGGCGGTCTTGCCGACGCCGGGCTCGCCGATCAGCACCGGATTGTTCTTGGTGCGGCGGGACAGAACCTGGATGGTGCGGCGGATTTCCTCGTCGCGGCCGATCACCGGATCGAGCTTGCCGTCGCGCGCCGCCTGGGTCAGGTCGCGGGCGTATTTCTTCAGCGCATCATAGGCGTTTTCCGCCGTGGCGGAATCCGCGGTGCGGCCCTTGCGCAGGGCATTGATCGCAGCGTTGAGGTTTTGCGGAGTGACGCCGCCCTTGGCGAGCAGACTGCCGGCCTCGGAATCCTTGTCCAGCGCCAGTGCCAGCAGCAGCCGCTCCACGGTGACAAAGCTGTCGCCGGCCTTTTCTGCGGCCTGTTCGGCGGCTTCGAAAGCGCGCGCGGTAGCCGGCGCCAGATAGACCTGACCGGCACCGCCGCCCGACACTTTGGGCATCTTCTTCAGTTCGGCTTCGGTGGCCTGCAGGATGGCGCGCGAATTGCCGCCGGCGCGATCGATCAGGCCGCCGGCCAGACCCTCGCTGTCGTCGAGCAGCACCTTCAGAATATGCAGCGGCGAGAATTGCTGATGGCCCTCGCGCACGGCCAAGGATTGCGCCGACTGGATGAAGCCGCGCACGCGTTCGGTGTATTTTTCAATATTCATGGTTGGGATGTCCCTCGGCCTGCCGGTTCGCCCCGAAAGCACGATACCGCCATCTTCACTGGGTTTCCACGGGCTGCATTGATATCGCTCAACAGCCGCGGTCGTCGCCGGCATCGCGCCGGCTTGACGCAAATGTGGGCAGTCGGTTCCCGGAACGGAAGAGGTCGCCTCACAATTTCGTCAGCGGTGGCGGAGCCGGCGAGAATCCCCTAAAAATCTCCGATGATTGAAAAGCCCGTTGCCAGCGTCGCCAGCCTGTATCGCTATCCCGTCAAGGGTCTGACCCCGGAACGCCTCGCCGGGGTGGCACTGTCCCCCGGCCAGCCACTGCCCTCAGACCGGCGCTACGCCATCGAGAACGGCCCCAGCGGCTTCGATCCGGCGGCGCCGCAGTATTTCCCGAAGATCAAGTTCCTGATGCTGATGCGCAACGAGCGGCTGGCGGCCCTGCGCAGCCACTACGACGAGGCCAGCCACACCCTGACGATCCACCGCGACGGCGCCGAGATCGTGCGCGGCGACCTGGAGACATCGGAAGGCCGGGCGGCGATCGAGCAGTACTTCGCCGCCAACTTTGCCGACGAGTTGCGCGGGCCGCCAAAAATCCTGTTCGCGGCCGGGCACAGCTTTTCCGACGTGGCCAAGAAGGTGGTGTCAATCATCAACCTCGCCAGCGTCAAAGCGTTGGAAAACGAGATCGGCCAGCCAGTGCATCCGCTGCGGTTTCGCGGCAACGTCTATGTAACGGGCTGGCCGGCCTGGCACGAGTTCGACCTGATGGATCAGGTGATCGCGATCGGCGATGCCCGCTTGAAGATCGTCAAGCGCATCGTCCGCTGCGCCGCGACCAATGTCGATCCCGACACCGCGGCGCGCGATCTCAACATTCCCGCGACGCTGATGCAGACCTACGGCCATGCCGATCTCGGTGTCTATGCCGAGGTGATTGCCGGCGGCAGCATTGCCGAAGGCGATGCGATATCTGTCGAAGCGCCGCAGCCGCTGTAGTCCGCTCAGTAGTCCGCTCAGTCGTAGGGTGGGCAAAGGCGCTCTTGCGCCGTGCCCACCATCTCGCGAGATGGTGGGCACGTCATCGTGCGCTTGCGCGCACGCTGACTTTGCCCACCCTACGCATTCGACTAACTCAGCTCGTCGGCATCACATAGGCGTAGATGCGACCGCGCGAATAGACGGACTCCGCGACGCGGCGGCCGTGATTTCCGGAGACGATGATCGGATTGCCGTTGGGATCGATGCCGCTGACGACGCCGACATGGCCGCCGCGACGGCCGCGCGACATCACTGCGATGGCGCCGACCTGCGGGCCGGAAATGCGCTGGCCGTAGCTCGAGAACGAACGCGCCATGTCGGAGCCGGTGCCCTGATGGCCGGAGCGCTGCAGCACCATGTTCATGAAGCGCGCGCACCACAGGCGGCTGCGGCCGGTGGGATTGCTGCCGATGTAGCGCCGCGCCTCGGCGACCACGTTGGACGAGCTGAAGCCGCTGCCGGCGAACGATTCCGCGGCGCTGTCAGCGCTCTGCAGAGTCGCATGGCGAGCAGAGACGCGCATGTGACGGCGGCCGTGATGACGGGAACTGTGATTGTAGGTCTTGTGATGGGAATGGGCATGATGCCCGCTGTGACGTGGCCGTGCCGAAGCCGGTGTTGCGAGCGCGACAATGACGACCGAACAAAAGGCGAGAGTGACGAAGCGAAGCGCCCAACGAAACGCAGTGAACTGAACCATACCAAATTTTTTCCTTGTGAACCCAGACCCCGATGCTGATCGCCAAACGAGCGGTCGATAGCGGGGGGTGGGGTAAAGGAATTTGATGTGGCCATAAAAAGACGCGGCTGAAATTCGCGTCGCGTCTCGCGCCGCATTGCGGCCACGAGAATTAATCTCTGTTAAGACAGTCGCGGCCAAATAGCGTTAAATTGCGATTAACGCAGACGTCACGCAACATTCATACGCGTTGGGATTTCGATTATCATTCTGTTACGACAGGAATGCAGACGTGGCCTGCAAATAGGGGACCCACGAATCTGCAATCTCGCCGGACTGACGTACCGTTCCGAATGGACGCGACGCCGAAGTTTATTGTCCGGCGGATCTGGCGGCGCGGCTGAGCAGGAACACGCCCTGCTCGCCGAACATGTTCCAGAACCACCACGGCGCGTTGAGGCGCAGCGGACGGCCGTTGAGATCGAGCGCCACCGCGCGCTCCATCTTGACGTTGATCTCGTCGCACAGCTGCACGAAGTCCTTGATGGTGCAGAAGTGGATGTTCGGCGTGTCGTACCAGGTCGCCGGCAGGTTCTCGGTGCGCGGCATCTGGCCGTTCACCAGCAACTGCAAACGCATCTTCCAGAATCCGAAATTCGGAAACGACACGATGGCGCGCCGGCCGATGCGCAGCAGGTTTTCCAGCACCACCTTCGGCTGCCGTGTGGCCTGCAGCGTCTGCGACAGGATCACATAGTCGAAGGCGTCATCGGGATAGTTGACGAGGTCGGTGTCGGCGTCGCCCTGCACCACGGCGAGCCCCTTGGCGACGCAGCGGTTGACGCCCTCGCGCGACAGCTCGATGCCGCGGCCGTCGATGCCGCGGCTTTCCAGCAGCTGCAGCAGATCGCCTTCGCCGCAGCCGACGTCGAGCACCTTGGAGCCGCGCGCCACCATTTCCGCCATCAGCAGATGATCGCCGCGCTGCGGTTGCGCGCCGGGGATGACGAGACCCGGCAGGGGCAGAACCTGTTGCTGTGCGGCCATGTTACTTCTCCGCGATCAGGCCGCGCACGGCGCCGGCGGATTCCAGGAAGGCGCGGGAGATGTCGATGAACTCCGGCACATCGAGCAGGAAGGCGTCGTGGCCCTTGTCGGTTTCGATTTCGGCAAACGACACCCGCGCGCCGCCGGCATTGAGTGCATGCACCGTGGCGCGGGATTCCGTGGTGGGAAACAGCCAGTCGGAGGTGAACGACACCACGCAGAACCGCGTCTGGGTGCCGCGATAGGCTTCCGCCAGCACGCCGTTGTGGTCGGCGGCGACATCGAAATAGTCCATGGCGCGGGTCAGATACAGATAGGAGTTGGCGTCGAAGCGCTCGACGAAGGACGAGCCCTGGTAGCGCAGATAACTCTCGACCTGGAAATCGGCGTCGAACGAAAACGTCGGCAGGTCGCGGTCCTGCATCCGGCGACCGAACTTGCGGTGCAGGGCGGCGTCCGACAGATAGGTGATGTGCGCGGCCATGCGCGCGACGCCGAGGCCGCGGTGCGGATAGCTACCCTCCTCGAAGTAGCGGCCGCCGTGCCAGTCCGGATCGGCCATCACCGCCTGCCTGCCGAGTTCATGGAACGCGATGTTCTGCGCCGAATGCCGCGTGCTGCAGGCCACCGCCAGCGCGGAGAACACCCGCTTCGGATAGGCCGTGCTCCACTGCAGCGTCTGCATGCCCCCCATCGAGCCGCCGACCACCGCGAACAGCGTGTCGATGCCGAGCCGGTCGATCAGCATGGCCTGGGCGCGCACCATGTCGGGAATGGTGATGACCGGAAAATCCAGCCCCCACAATTTGCCGGTGGCCGGATTGGTCGAGGCCGGGCCCGTGGTGCCCATGCGGCTGCCGAGCACGTTGGAGCAGATGACAAAATAGCGGTCGGTGTCGAGCGCCTTGCCCGGGCCGAGCAGGGTGTTCCACCAGCCCGGCTTGCCGGTGACCGGATGCGGATTGCCGACATGCTGGTCGCCGGTCAGCGCATGGCAGACCAGAATGGCGTTGGATCGGTCGGCGTTGAGCGTGCCGTAGGTCTGGTAGGCGATCTGGAATGGCGCGAGATCGACGCCGCAATCGAGCCGCAGCGGCTGGTCGGCGCCGAACAGCGCCACGAGCGAGGTGGGATGATCCGCCTCGTGGGCGCTATCCTTGTTTCGCGCCGTCTCCGGCTTCAACGCCTGGACGTTTACCATCTCGATACTGGCCTCCTCAGAAGGTCACGCAGACCACCGCGGAATTCAGGCCATAAAAAACCCGGCCTGAACACGCGTTCGGCCGGGATCACTCTGAGTGTGTCCCCGGCCTGTTTAGCAAGTTGTTTAACGTGGCTGCAAGCCGGCCGGCTCAAATGACCACGAAGTGACAGTTAAGCTAGTCCTGCACACGCCCTCCGTCAAGAAGCGGCGGCGGACACGGTAAACCCTGTCTTCCGCGGCGGCCCGCGGGCGCAATGTTTTCTTTGCTTTCAGAGCCTGCGAACCCTATCAAGATGGGCGGCCACATCCCCGATTTCATCAGTCGCTTCCACGTCTTGCAGGTTACCACGCATGTCCATCGCACCGCCCGCCCCGCCCTCGCTCGAGGTGCTGCGCCAGGAAATCGACAGCATCGACGCGCAGGTCCACAGCCTGCTGATGCAGCGCGGCGACATCATCGACCGGCTGATCTCGGTGAAGCAGACCCAGGAGGTCGGCTCGGCGTTCCGCCCGGCGCGCGAGGCCGACATGATGCGGCGGCTGGTGCAGCGCCATCGCGGCATCCTGCCGATCGATACCGTGGAGAGCATCTGGCGGGTGATCATCGCCACCTTCACCTATGTGCAGGCGCCGTTCTCGGTGCATGCCGATCTGTCGCTCGGCGAATCCGCGATGCGGGATTCGGCGCGATTCCATTTCGGCTTCACGGTGCCCTATGTGGCGCATTTCAGCGCCGCCGCGGCGGTCGAGGCCGTCGCCAAATCCAAGGGCGACCTGGCGCTGGTGTCGGCGACCTCGAGCCGCACGCCATGGTGGCTCGAACTGGAAGCCAAGGGCACGCCGAAAATCATCGCACGGCTGCCGTTCATCGAGCGCGCCGACCATCCCGCCGCACTGCCGGTCTTCGTGGTGTCCCGCGTCGCCGACAGCGCCATGGTGACGGAAGTCGAGATGTGGAGCGTGCGGGTGTCCGGCTGGAATGCGGAGATCGCCCGCGCGCTGTCGCCGCTGGCCGAGATCGTCGCCGTGCCCGATACCGCCTTCGACGGCGCCGCGCTGCTGGTATCGATCACCGCGGCCACCAGCCTCGACAGCATCAAGGCGGCGCTCGTTGCTGCGGGGGCAACCATGCGTTCTTCGGCCCTCGTCGGCAGCCACGCAACCCGCTATACGGTGCCCGCCGACGCCAAGCGGTCCTGACCGCACGTCTGAGACGCCTGACTGATCTGGAGCTACCGATGTCCCGTCCCGTGCCGAAGCCCGGCATCCTCGATATTTCGCCCTACACCCCCGGCAAGAGCCCGGTGGTCGATCCCGGCCGCAAGACCTACAAGCTGTCGGCCAATGAGACCCCGTTCGGCCCGTCGCCGAAGGCGAAGGAGGCGTTTGCCACCGCGGCAGCCCATCTCGAGGATTATCCGGAAGGCACCTCAAAGGTCCTGCGCGAGGCGATCGGCCGCCGTTTCGGCCTCGATCCCGCGCAGATCATCTGCGGCGCCGGCTCCGACGAGATCCTGAACCTGCTGGCGCATGTCTATCTCGGCCCCGACGACGAGGCGATTTCGACGGCGCACGGTTTTCTGGTCTACCCGATCGCCACCCAGGGCAACGGCGCCACCAATGTCGTGGCACCGGAAATCGACCTCACCTGCGACGTCGACGCCATCCTGAAATGCGTGACTGATCGCACCAAGCTGGTGTGGCTGGCCAACCCGAACAATCCGACCGGCACCTATCTGCCGTCGTCGGAGATCAAGCGTCTGCGCGCTGGCCTGCCCGAGCACGTGCTGCTGGTGCTCGACGCCGCCTATTCGGACTATGTCACCAAAGGTGACTACGACAACGGCCTCGAACTGGCGAAGACCACGGACAACACCGTGGCCACCTACACCTTCTCCAAGGTGCACGGTCTTGCCGCCCTGCGGATCGGCTGGATGTTCGGCCCGGCCCATATCGTCGATGCGCTGAACCGCGTGCGCGGTCCGTTCAACGTCTCGGCACCGGCGATGTTCGCCGCGGTCGCCGCGATCGAGGACACCGGCCATGTAAAGATGTCGGTCGACTACACTGCGAAGTGGGTCGAGATCATGACCGCTGAAATCACCAAGCTCGGCATCAAGGTGACGCCGAGCGTGGCGAACTTCATCCTGATGCATTTTCCGGAGACGGGAAAAACTGCCGCCGATGCCGACGCATTCCTCACCAAGCGCGGACTCGTGCTGCGTGCCGTCAACAATTACGGCCTGCACAACTCGCTGCGCATGACCATCGGCACCGAGGAGGCCAACCGGCTGGTCATCGAGACTTTGCGCGAATTCATGGCGTCAAATACGTGACTGCGCAGCCGCCCTTCAAACGCATCGCGCTGATCGGACTCGGCCTGATCGGCTCGTCGCTGGCGCGCGGCATCCAGCAGCTCGGCCTCGCCGAAGTGCTGGTAGCCACCGATGCGTCGGCCGCCGTTCGGGCGCGGGCGGTTGAGATCAAGCTCGCGGACGTGGTCGCTGACGACAATGCCAGCGCCGTGGCGGATGCCGATCTGGTGATCGCCTGCGTGCCGGTGGGCGTGTCCGGCGCGGTGGCTGAAAGCATCGGCGCGCATCTCAAACCCGGCGCCATCGTCTCCGACGTCGGCTCGGTCAAGGCGTCGGTGCTGACGGCCATGGCCGCGCATCTGCCTGATAATGTGCACTTCATCCCGGCCCATCCGGTCGCCGGCACGGAGAATTCCGGGCCGGATTCCGGATTCGCCGAACTGTTCATGAACCGCTGGTGCATTCTCACGCCGCCCGAGGGCGCGGATACAGCGGCCGTGGAGAAACTCACGGCGTTCTGGGCCGCGCTCGGCGCCAATGTCGAGATCATGACGGCCCCGCATCATGACCTGGTGCTGGCGGTTACCAGCCATCTGCCGCATCTGATCGCCTATACAATCGTAGGCACAGCCGACGAGCTCGAGGACGTGACTCGCTCGGAAGTGCTGAAGTTCTCCGCCGGCGGCTTTCGCGATTTCACCCGCATCGCCGCATCCGACCCGACCATGTGGCGCGACGTGTTCCTGGCCAACAAGGACGCGGTGCTGGAAATGCTCGGCGCGTTCCAGGAAGACCTGTCGAAGCTGACCCGCGCCATGCGCCGCGGCGACGGCGAAGCGCTGTTCGATCATTTCACCCGCACCCGCGCCATCCGCCGGGGCATCGTGAGCATCGGCCAAGACGAAGCCGCGCCGGACTTCGGCCGCAAGCACGCCGCGCTGACGAAGAAAGCAGAGTAAGGCGCGCGCTTTCTTCCTTCCCCTCTCCCCCAGCAAAGCGAAGCTTTGCGCAGCGGGAGAGGGCGCCTTCGCGCAGCGAAGGCGGGAGAGGGAAAGCCGCAAACTCAGAAGAGCCCCCTCTCCCGTCTCGAATGCGCTTCGCGCCTTCGATCCACCTCTCCCGCCTGCGCAGCTTCGCTGCTTGGGGGAGAGGGGAAGAAAGGGCGCGCTTCGTCTTTCTAAAACAGCGGCGGGATCTGCGCGACCTTCAGCGAGCCCATCATCACCGCCCCATCGACGAATTTCAGCGGGAAGCTGCGTGCCTTACGGCCCTCCAGCATGGCCTCGGTTCCGAGCGAATTGACGCCGGCAGTAACGCCCGCGCTGGCATTCTGGCGCACCACCTTGCCGAGGCCCGGAATGGCGCGGTCCAGCGCGCCAAGCACGTTGTTGACGTCCGCGCTCTTCACGCCAGGCGCAAAACGATCCAGCGCCGACTGCGGCACGCCCATTTCCAGCAGCTTGTCGATGCCGAGCGCCGGGATCACCTTCTCCAGCCCGGCGACGGTCATCTGCACTTCGCCGTCGAGATTGCCCGCCGCGGTCAGGCCGAGCGAGCCCGACGCCACCGAAATCAAGTCGCCCTGCTGGATCCGCGACTGCACAATCTCCACCCGGCCGCCGGCGGCCTGCAACTCGCGAAACCGCGCCGGCCAGGGTTTGGGCGAGAAGTCCTTCAGCCCGCTGAGCTGGGCACGGATGTCGGCGTCGAACGGCACCGCGAGCGCCGGATGCAGATCCTGGATACTGCCGCCGCCGATCTGCAGCGCCGCCTCGATGACCGGCTTGTCCGGCGTCGAGCTCTCGGCGTTGCGGCCGTGCAGTTCGATATGCTTGGCGCGCGCGATCGGCGCCTGCACGGAGGCGGCGATGCGGTCCACCGAGGCGTCGTCGAACACGATGTCGGCTCGGTCGGGCGGTCCGGGCAGGCCGACGATGCTGCTGCGCGCCGTCGACCAGTTCACCACCATGGCCGGCTGGCCGCGATCGGACAGCACGGCCGGCGCCTTGAATTCGGCGATCAGCAGCTTGGGATCGTAGATCTGCGCCACCACCAGAATTTCGCCGAGCTTGGCATTGATCGGCTGCGCTGCCGCCTGCCCCGCGGTCTGCGCCAGCAGCGCCACGCTCACACCGGTGCAGCGCACTTCGAGCCGGAACGGGAAGCCGGCCACCGAGCGATCTGCGCAGTCGTAGGTCCGCCCCGCCGCGGCCTCGCGGGCGCGCCAGGCGTCGACGTTCTCGTCGACCTTGGAGGCGGCATAGAACCAGAATGCGCTCCACGCCGCCGCCAGGACGACAACGAGGATGGGCATGATGAAAACGGGCCACAGGCGGCGCCGGCGGGTCGGCAGGACAAAATCGGACATGGCGGGACGTAGACAGCATGATTTTGTCAAATCAGCGGTGACACCGGGCTTCCCCCGCCCGATGCAGGCCGGGGTTGCAGGGAAACGCTTCGCCTCAAAAGCCGGATTCTGCTAGGTCGGTAGCATGTCGGCAGCACAATCAACCGAAGCGACGTCGCACGGCGACCTCTGGGTGTTCGGCTACGGCTCGCTGATGTGGCGGCCGGGCTTCGACTTCCTCGAGCAGGCGCCGGCGCGGCTGATCGGCGAGCACCGCGCGTTATGCGTCTATTCCTTCGACCATCGTGGCACGCCGGAGAAACCCGGCCTGGTGCTCGGTCTCGACCGCGGCGGCGCCTGCCGCGGCATCGCCTTCCGGGTCGCCGCAGAGAAACGCCATGCCACCATCGCATATCTGCGCGAGCGCGAGCAGACCACCCACGTCTATCGCGAGGTGATGCGGTCGGTATGGCTCGGCAACGAGGCCCGCGACCGCGTCAGCGCGCTGGCCTATGTGGTCGACCGCAGCCACGTGCAATATGCCGGCCGGCTGAGCCTGACCGAGCAGTTGCATTTCGTGAAGCAGGGCCATGGCCGCTCCGGTCCCAACCGCGACTACGTGCTGTCGACGGTGAAGGCCATCGAGGCCGAAGGCTTTCGCGATCCGCAACTGCATCGGCTGGCGGCGATGTTGCAGGGGTGAGTTGGTGAGGCACTCTCTTTCCCTCCCCCCGCGTCTTCGCGGCGGGGAGGGTGGCCGCGCGAAGCGCGGTCGGGTGGGGGGTGTCACAACAAACTCCGCGCTCCCGGCGCCCCCACCCCGGCCTCCACTTCAGCGATGCTACGCATCGCTTCGTTCGGCCGACCCTCCCCACCGCGAAGACGCGGGGGGAGGGATCACGCAGGCCTCGTGCAAAACGCTAGTTCTCCTTCACCGCGACGTTCGGCACGCGGCCGAACAGTGCGGCCTGTTCCGCGCGGGCCTCGGTGACCAGGCGGGCGGTGGCGGCTTCGATGGAGGTGCTGATGGCGGCGATGAATTCCTTGCGCGGCAGGCCCGGCGGCAGCGGATCGAGGAACTCCACCACCAGCGTGCCGGGATAGCGCAGGAAGGTCCGGCGCGGCCAGAACAGGCCGGAGTTCAGCGCCACCGGCAGGCACGGCACGCCGCATTTGCTGTAGATCTGGGCGATGCCGGGCTTGTAGTCCGGAGCGGCGTCGACGGGTCGCCGCGTGCCCTCCGGAAAGATGATCGGCTGCCTGCCGAGTTGCACCTCTTCGGTGGCGCGCCTGGCCATGTCGATCAGCGACCGCGCCCCGCCGTCGCGATCGACGCCGACCATCTTCGATTTTTTCAGGTACCAGCCAAAAAACGGAATCTTGCCGAGCTCGCGCTTGTAGATGAACAGCGGCCGGTCGAAGAACGGCATCAGCGCGAAGGTCTCCCACATCGACTGATGCTTGGAGGCGACGACCAGCGGCCCCGCCGGAATTTTTTCGAGTCCGCGATATTCGGTCTTGGTGTTGCAGGCCACCCGCATCAGCCAGACGCTGCTGCGGGCCCATGCCTTGGCAATCGCCATGAACGCCCGCGGCGGCATCACGAAGGTCGGGATCGCCACCAGAATCCAGAACACCAGCAGCACATAGAACAGCACGTTGTAGATCAGCGAGCGCACGAAAATGGAAACCATCGAAGATCCGATCAATTGGCGGAGGCGGTGGCCGGCTTGCGCGGCGCGTTGTCGGTTTGCGGCTCATTGCCGTCGGGCGTCAAGTCGATGCCGTGGTCGGCCAGCCAGACCCTGACCTCGGCAGCGAGATATTTGACATATTCGGACAGCAGCAGGCGCAGCGTGGTGCCCGAAGTCCACCACGGCTCGTCGCGCCATCTGTCGCCGATGACCACGAACGGGATCAGTTCGATCTCCGGCATCTCGTGGGACAGCTCAACGAAGGCGCGCGGCATGTGGTAGTTCGAGGTGACCACGATCAGCGAGCGGAAGTTGCGCTCCCGCGCCCAGCGTCTGGTCTCCACGGCATTGCTGCGGGTATTGACCGCGGAGCGATCGAGATCGACGCAGCAGGAGATCAGCAACTGGCTGTCCGGCAAAGCGCGCGAAATCTCGCTGGCGCCGTTGGTCGGATGCACGCCTGAGATCAGCAACCGTGTCCCGTAGCCGCCGGCCAGCAACTCCATCGCGTCGGAGACCCGCGACGATCCGCCGGTCAGCACGACGATGCCGTCGGCCTTCTTGCCGGGCCGCGCCTCGGCGCTGCGCAACTGCGACAGGAAGCCGACAAAGCCGATCGCACCCACCATGAAGGTCAGCGCAAAGGCCACAACGAAAGCCGCGCGCAGCATGCCCCGGCGGCTGCGCGGTCGCGCGGCCGGTCTGTCGATCGGGTCCTCATCCAGCGGCACGGTCATCTGGCGGTGCGTGATCCTGTCGGCACAATTCTAGTTTTTTTCGGTCCTGTTGGCGATGCCAGCCCGGGCCCGATGCGCAAGGGGGAGCACTGCCGACCAGCGGACCGCCTCATTCGATATCGTTCAGCGTCGAAAACAGGGTGCGGCGCGAGGCCCATGCGGTGATCGCCGCGATGAGCACCGCCTGCACCGCCAGCGCCAGATAGCCCGACGGGCGCAGCGAAAACGTCCCCAGCAGCGCGGCGAACTGGTCCCCCACCGGGGTGCCGGAAAACCGGCTGGCGACGGATTCGGAAAACCCGAAACCCAGCATCGCGGCGCCGCCGCCGATCACGCCCCCCTGCAGGCCGAGCCGCAGGAAATGCCGGAAGAAGCGGTTGGCGATATAGCGGTCACCGGCGCCGACGAAATGCAGCACCTCGACGATCGGCCGGTTCGCGGCCATGGCGCCGCGGGTGGCGAACGACACCGAAATGATGGTGGCGACGATGACCAGCGCGAGAATGCCGATGCCGGCAAGCACCGTCGCCGATGTCATCGAACGCATCCGCTCGATCCAGGCACGATGGTCGTCGACGGTCGCCGCCGGCACCGCCTGGGTCACCTGGCCGCGCAGCTTGGCGATATCCAGTGTGGTCCCCGGCACCACATGGGCAACGATCACGCGCGGCACCGGCAGGTCGTCGAGCGACAGCCCGCTGCCGAGCCAAGGCTCCAGCAGCGCCGCGGATTCCGCCTTGGTATAGGGACGCACCTCGACGATGCCCGGCTGCGCCCGCACCGTCTCGGCCACCGCCAGCGTATCGCGCTCCAGATCGCGGCCGGGCACCGGCCGCACCTGGATGGTGATTTCGCTGGCCACCTCGGACTGCCATTCCGATGCCGAGGCGGAGATCAGCAGCACGGCGCCCGTGGTGATCGAAGCCAGGAACGTCATGATCGCCACCACCGCGACCAGTGCACGGCCGGCGATCGAGCCGCGCGGCACGATCGGCGACAAATTGCGCGCACGCGCCGGCACCTGCGGGGTGTCGTGCCCGAGATCCATCAGCGCGCCGTGCTCGTCTCCGGTTCTACTCATAGATATGCAGCCGCCCCTGATGCAGCACCATGCGCCGCGCGTCGTACTGGTCCATCAGCGTGATATCGTGGGTCGCGATGATGACGGCGGTGCCGGACTTGTTGAGCTCGATGAACAGCCGCAGCAGGCGCCGGCCGAGGGTCGGATCGACGTTGCCGGTCGGCTCGTCGGCCAGCAGCAGATGCGGCCGCGAGATCACCGCGCGCGCGATCGCCGCACGCTGCTTCTCGCCGCCGGACAGGATCGGCGGCAGCGCATCCATCCGCTCCCCCAGCCCCACCCATTTCAGCAGGTCGATGACCTCGCGGCGGTAGCTCGATTCGTCGCGGCCCATGACCCGGAACGGCAGTGCGACATTCTCGTAGGTGGTCATGTGGTCGAGCAGGCGGAAATCCTGCAGCACGATGCCGATGCGTTTGCGCAGGTCGGCGATCTGGTCCTTGCCGAGCAGGGAGATGTCCTTGCCGAACAGCGTGACCAGGCCGCGGGTCGGCCGCATCGACAGGAACAGCAGGCGCAGCAGCGACGTCTTGCCGGCGCCGGAAGGGCCGGTGAGGAACTGGAACGAGTGCGCAGGAATCTGGAAACTCAGGTCGCGCAGAATCTCCGGGCCAAGCCCGTAGCGCAGACCGACGTTTTCGAACCGGACCACATTCAGCTCCGTTCGATGAGACGCAGTGCGGCCCCACGACCGCTCATTGAAATATCCTAATTGGTTGTGCCGCCCTTATGGTTTCCGATTCGTTAACGGTCGTCTTGTAGCCTGCCGGCAATGTCATTGGCGAATAGCTCCATGCATATCGTTTGTCCCAACTGTACGACAGCCTACGCCGTCAATCCGGCGACCTTCGGCGATGCCGGGCGCACTGTGCGCTGCGCGCGCTGCAAGGAAGTGTGGCTGGCGCAGCCGGAGGATCTCGCCCGTCGCGAGGCACTGGTTCCCGCAGCGGCCGCGGCACCACCGCCCCCGCCGGACGACGACATGAACGCCTGGGGTCTGACCGACGACGACAGCGCGGATCAGGATCAGCCGCTGGTCGAAAGCCCGTCGATCGCCAGCGCCTTGCCCGCCGAAGAGCCGCCCGAAAATCCCGCCTGGGCCGAAGAGGCCCAGGACGAACCGGCCCTCGCCCCGGCTGACGCCAAGACCTCGCGCCTGTCAGCCGCACTGTCACGCCTGCGCGGCCTGGCGCCATCGATGCCGGCCCGCATCCCGTTCCTGCCGCGCATCAACTCCTCGATCGCCTGCGCCGGCATGGCCGCCCTGGTGCTAGCCCTGATGATCTGGCGGGTCGACGTGGTCAAGCTGATGCCGCAAACCGCGTCATTTTACAAAGCCGTCGGCCTCGGCGTCAATTTGCGGGGCCTGTCGTTCAAGGACGTCAAGGTCGCCACCGAGGAGGTCGACGGCAAGCGCGTGCTGGTGATCGAGGGCAATATCGTCGGCGACAGCCACACCAAGCCCGTGGCGATGCCGCGGCTGCGCTTTGTTGTCCGTGACGAACACGGCACCGAGATCTACGCCTGGACGGCCGTGCTGGACCAGCAAGGCCTCAATCCCGGCGACAAGGCGTGGTTCAAGTCGCGGCTGGCGTCGCCGCCGGCAGAAGGCCGCACCATCGACGTGCGTTTCTTCAACAAGCGCGATATCGGCGCCTGACGCGCCCTGGTTTGACGGAGAGACAATGCCCCGCGTGCTGATCGCCGATGACGAGGAATCCATGCGCCTGCTGGTGGCGCGCGCCATCGCGCTGGACGGCCACGACATCGTGACCGCGCAGGACGGCGCCGAGGCCCTCGAGATCCTGACCGATCAGGACGGCGCCTTCGACCTGCTGCTGACCGACATCAAGATGCCGGTGATGGACGGCATCGCGCTGGCGCTGGCCGCCGCACGCGACTTTCCCGACCTGACCATCCTGCTGATGACCGGTTTCGCCGACCAGCGCGAACGCGCCTCCGGCCTCAATGCCATCGTCCACGACGTGGTCACGAAGCCGTTCTCCGTGGCGGACATCCGTACCGCGGTCGCGGATGCGCTGGCGTCGCGGACAAGGGATTAGGGGCGGCGCTCTCCTTTTCCCCTCTCCCCCGACGCAGCGAAGCTGCGTTGGCGGGAGAGGGTGGATCGAACACGCGAAGCGGGTTCGAGACGGGAGAGGGGGCTGTTGCGGCGGCAACGGCGCTCGCGGCTTTCCCTCTCCCGCCTTCGCTTCGCTCAGGCACTCTCTCCCACGGCGCAAAGCTTCGCTTTGCTGGGGGAGGGGAAAAGCAGAAGCGCCCCTCAATAATCCTTCAGCAGCCGTTCGATGTAGTCGAGCTCGAGCTGCGGGCGGCTGGTGTCGCCGAGGCGGCGGCGCAGTTCCTCGAGGATGCGGCGGACCCGCTGGACGTCGATCTCGCCGGGAATCTTCACCGTCAGATCGTCGCCGAGTTCGCGGCCGCGCAGCGGCCGACCGAGCGGATCGGTGTCGCGTCCACCACTCTGCTGGCGGCCCGGTGCGTTGCCGGGACCGTCGCCCTGGCCCTCGCCGTCACCCTGCTGCATCGCCTGTGCCAGCGACTGCGCGCCCTTGCGCAGAGCATCGAGGGCACGGCCCTGGGAATCCACCGCGCCGTCGGCATTGCCTTCGCCGAGCCGGCCGCTGGCGTCGCCCATGGCGTTGTCGGCATCGCCGAGGCCATCGCCGTCACCCTGCTCGCCCTGGCCCTGTTCGCCGCCCTGACCCTTTTCGCCTTTTTCGCCCTTCTGTCCCTTGCCCAGGCCCTGCTTGGCGAGTTGGTCCTGCAATTTCTTCAGGCGATCGCGCAGGCTCTGCTGGTCCTGCTGCAGGTCGCCCATGCCCTGCTCACCGGGCTTGCCGCGCATCCGGTCGCGCCGCGAATCCTGACCCTGCTTGAAGGTCTTGTCGCGGAGCTGCTGCTGCTTGCGGATCATGTCGCCGAGCTCGTTGAGCGCCTGCTCCATCTCGCCGTCGCCGGACTGGCCGGGCTGCGCCATCTGCAGGTTCTCGAGCATCTGCTGCATCTGTTCGAGCGGCTGCTTGGCGGCGTCCTTGTCGCCGGAGCGCGACAGCCGCTCCATCCGCTCGATCATGTTGTTGAGGTCCTGCTGCCGCATCACCTTGGTGTTGGGATCGAGCGGACGCGCCGGCTGCTGCGGATTCTGCTTCATCTGCTCGGCCAGCTGTTTCAGGAACTTGTCGAGCGCCGCGCGCAGATTTTCGGTGAGCTTCTTGATCTCCTCGTCGCTGGCGCCGCGCTCCAGCGCCTGCTTGAGCGCCTCCTGGGCCGCCTTCAGCGCCTTGTCGACGTCGGTGATGTCGCCGTCCTCGATGGTCACGGCAAGCGCCCAAAGGCTGGCCACCACCTCGCGCAGCGCCGCATCGGTGCGGGCGCGGTCGAGCTGGGTGGCGACGCTGCGCAGGCCGAGATACTGGCCCGCCTCCGGCGTGAACGCTTCCGGCGCGATCATCAGCGCGGCGAGCGCCACCGCAACCTGCGAACTCTGGTTGGCGTCGAGCGCCAGATTGCGGCGCTGCTCGATCAGCGCGCGCGGCAGCGGCTTGGTGAACAACCGCTCCGGCAGTCTGGTATTGAACGGCTCGCTTTTGCCTTCGTTGGCGGCCTCGTCCTTGGCGGTCAGCGTCAGCGTCACATCGGCGCCCGCATAGGGATCCTCGCTGAGGTCCTTGACGGTCTGGCCGACGCCGTTGCGGGTCCGCGCATTGGGCAGCACCAGCGCGAAGCCCGGCGGCTCGAACAGCGGCCGCGGCTTGTCGCCCTTGGCATCGGCGTTGCGTAAGGCGAATTGCGCGTGGGCTTCGGTGACGCCGTAATCGTCCTCGAGCTTGTAGGACATCTGCAGCGAGCCGCGGGCCTGGCGTTCCGGATCCTTGGCCAGCGCGATGCTCGGGGCGCGGTCCGCCGTTGCGGTGAAGGTCCAGACCGGCTGGCCCGAGGGCGCGCGGACATGGGCGGTGCCGTTGCCGGCGATGGTGAAGTGCCGCTCGTTGGTGCCCTTGGGCGCTTCCGCGGTCGGCGCGACCTCGGTAACGCCGCCGCCGAGCGCGACATCGAGCGCGCCGCCGCTGGAGCGCACGATCAGCGTGCTGCCGGCCGGCACCGGTAGCGCGGCAGCATCTGCGGCGGCGGCATCCTTGTTGGCAGCGGACAGGATGATGGGCGGCTTGCCGGTATAAAGCGGCGGGGTGACCCAGGCATCGACGCGGACATTGGCCGGCGCCAGCACGCCGTTCCAGTCGAACGCCGCGGCGATTCGCTGGACGCGCTCGCCGCCGGCGGCGATGAAGGTGGCGACCATGGCCACGATCACCAGGGCTCGCAGCGCCCACGGATCGTGAAGCGCGAGCCGCGGCGACGGCAGCCCGGCGCGGATCCGCTTGACCGAGGCCAAAGTGCGTTCGCGCTGCGCCTGCCACAGCGCCAGCGCGACGGGGTCCTTCGAGGCCAGCGTATCGGCAAGCGCGGTGACCGGGCGATGGCGGATGCCGGTACCGCGGTCGAGCCGGGCAAGGCCGTCGTCGCGGCTCGGCCAGCGGAATTTGCGTAGCGGAAACAGCGATGCCAGGGCCAGCAGCACGAACAGGCCGAGCCCGATGGCCCGGGCGATGAACGGCAGCGCCAGCCAAAGCCCCGCCCACGAGACGACCAGAAACAGGCCAACCATGCTGGACAGGCGGGCCAAATGCGGCCACAGCCGCTCCCACCCGATCGCGACACGCGCCCGCAGCAGCGCCTGCGCCAGCTGATGCTGCGCCAGCGCGTCGGGATCGCGCGATGGTACTGGTCGGTCGGGGGGCGAACCGCTCAACAAAATCTCCGGGTTACCGAATAGCAGCCTAGCACGGCGGCAACAGTGAGGCATGCCGCAAACGATACAACCCACATGCAAGGCGTGAGCCTAAGGCGATTTCGGCGCGATGGGGTCACGAAGGCGTGAGGACGGCGGTGTCGAAGACGGTGCCGCCATCTCCGGCTGCCGTCACCCGGCTCGACGGGTGACCCAGTACACACCGATGGCTCTGAGTTTACTGGATCGCCCGGTCCCGGCGCGCAAGTGCGCGCAGGCCGGGCGACGACAGCCTTTGCCGGGCACCAGAGGTCAGCTCACAGCCAGGGCGCGATCTTGTCCATGGCGATGAGATCCTCGACCTCCACGCGCGGGCGGACCACGGCGTATTGATCGCCGTTGACCAGCACTTCGGGCACCAGAGGGCGGGTGTTGTAGGTGCCAGCCTGCACCGCGCCATAGGCACCGGCGGTCATCACCGCCACGAGGTCGCCGGGCTTCGGCGCCGGCAGCTTGCGGTCCAGCGCGAGATAGTCGCCGGTCTCGCAGACAGGACCGACCACGTCGGCGACGATCATCGCATCATCAGCGCCCGCTTCACGGACCGGCAAAATCTCGTGATAGGCCTCGTACAGTGTGGGGCGGATCAGGTCGTTCATGGCGGCATCGATGATGACAAAGGTCTTGCCGTCGCCGTGCTTCACGTAAATCACCTTGGCGACCAGGATGCCGGCATTGCCGACGATCATGCGGCCGGGCTCGAACATCAGCGTGCAGCCGAGGTTGTGGCTGACGCGCTTGACCATGGCGGCATAGGCCGCCGGCTCCGGCGGCACCGCGCGGTCCTCATAATAGGGGATGCCGAGACCGCCGCCGAAATCCACATGGCTGATGGTATGGCCGTCGCTGCGCAACACCGTAACGAAGTCGGCCAGCAGCCGGAACGCGGTTTCCATCGGCGCGAGGTCGGTGATTTGGCTGCCGATATGCATGTCGACGCCGGTGACCTGAATGCCCGGCAATGCGGCGGCGCGTGCATAGACCGCACGCGCGCGGCTGAGCGGAATGCCGAACTTGTTCTCCGACTTGCCGGTGGTGATCTTGGCATGGCCGCCGGAATCCACGTCGGGATTGACCCGCACCGAAATCCGCGCAGTGCGGCCCATCTCGGCGGCGATGGCCGAGAGCAGTTCGAGCTCCGGCTCCGATTCGACGTTGATGCAGAGAATGTCTTCCGAAAGCGCCGCGCGCAGTTCGGCGGCAGTCTTGCCGACGCCGGAGAACAGGATCTTCGACGGCGGGATGCCGGCCGCCAGCGCGCGCTTCAGCTCGCCGCCGGAAACCACATCGGCACCGGCGCCAAGCTTCGCCAGCGTGCGCAGCACCGACTGGTTGGAATTGGCCTTCATCGCGTAGCAGACGAGCGTCTTCACATCGGCAAAGGCCTCGCTGAACACCCGGTAGTGCCGCTCCAGCGTCGCCGTCGAATAACAGTAGAACGGCGTGCCGACGGCTTCCGCCACCTCGGCAATATTCACACCCTCGGCGTGAAACACGCCGTTGCGGTAATCGAAATGGCGCACGGCGGCTTAGTCCAGCAGCGGGTCGAGGAGGAACGGCTTCTTGCGCCCCTTGGCGGCCAACGGCTGGCCGTTGTCGCCGGGAGCGGTACTGAACAGGGCTGAACCCTTGCCGGCCGCGCCGTCCGCATCCGGATCAACTGCCGCCGCGGAGCCGGCCAGCGGCTGCGCAGACGACTGCGGCGGCAGATCGAGCCCGCCCTTACGGCCGCAACCGGCCAGGGCCAGTGCGGTAGCGGTCAGAACAAGAAGAGCCCATCGCGAAGACGCAGGGCGGGTCGTCAGATTCACGGCGATATCCCCAAATACCCCGGCACCTTACAAAGATTGCCTCGCTCTGGCGAGACCCCGGGCCGGACTGAATTTTCTGCAGATCAACCCGATCAGCCCAATTTTCGCTCTTTTTCCAGCCGCTTGAGCCAGGACTTGGCCTGCGCCTTGACGTTTTTCGGCGCCGTGCCGCCATAGCTGACCCGGCTTTTCACCGAGGATTCCACTGACAGCACCGCCATCACCGCGGCGGTGATCTTCGGCTCGATGGCCTGCATCTCCGCCAGCGGCAGTTCGTGCAGCGCCACGCCGTCCTTCGATGCCCTGGCGACGATCCGGCCGGTGACATGATGGGCATCGCGGAACGGCATTTTCAGGGTCCGCACCAGCCAGTCGGCGAGATCGGTGGCGGTGGCATAGCCCTCGCCGGCCGCAGCGTGCATGCGGGCCTCGTCCGGAACGATGTCGAGGACCATGCCGGTCATGGCGCGAATCGCCAGCGACAGCGCGCCGAAGGCCTCCATGGCGCCCTGCTTGTCCTCCTGCATATCCTTTTGATAGGCCAGCGGCAGGCCCTTCATGACGATCAGCAGCCCGGTGAGCGCGCCGATGATGCGGCCGGTCTTGGCGCGCACCAGTTCGGCGGCGTCGGGGTTGCGCTTCTGCGGCATGATGGACGAGCCGGTGGTGAACTTGTCGCTGAGACGGACAAGCCCGACCAGCGGCGAGGTCCAGATCACGATCTCCTCGGCCAAGCGCGACAGGTGCACCGCGCAGATCGAGGCTGCCGACAGGGTCTCCAGCACGAAGTCGCGGTCGGACACCGCGTCGAGCGAATTGTTCATGGGACGATCGAAGCCGAGCGCCTTGGCGGTGGCGTGGCGGTCGATCGGAAACGAGGTGCCGGCCAGCGCCGCGGCGCCGAGCGGGCTTTCGTTGAGCCGCTTGCGCGCATCCTGGAAGCGGCCGCGGTCGCGCGCCGTCATCTCGACATAGGCCATCAGATGATGGCCGAAGGTGACCGGCTGTGCGGTCTGCAGATGGGTGAAGCCCGGCATCACCGTCTCGGCGTGCTCGAGCGCCCGATCCACCAGCGCCAGCCGCAGCGCGGCCAAAGCGGCATCGGTCTCGTCGAGGGTATCGCGGACATAGAGCCGGAAATCGGTGGCGACCTGGTCGTTGCGCGAGCGTGCGGTATGCAGCCGCCCGGCGGCCGGGCCCATGATCTCGGTCAGCCGGCTCTCGACATTCATGTGAATGTCCTCGAGCGCGCGCTTGAAGGTGAATTTGCCCTGCTCGATTTCTGACAGGATCGTGTCTAGACCCTTGGCGATATTTTTCGCATCACTGGCCGTGATAATGCCTTGCTTGGCGAGCATGGCGGCATGCGCCTTGGACGCGGCAATGTCCTGGGCATAAAGGTGGCGATCGACGTCGATGGAAACATTGATTTCTTCCATGATCGCGTCGGGGCGCTCGCTGAACCGACCGCCCCACATCTTGTTGCTCATGACTGCCACTCATCTTGAGCCCGCGGACCTGCCGCACCGGCTCGATTGCCTCACTGGGCTCTGCATAGCCGGATCTGACACGGAATGACAAACGATATGCCTGACACGCCTCCCACCAGCCCGGCCCGCAGCCGGCGTCCTTTCGTGATCGGCGCGGTCGTGGTCGGGGCGATCATCGGTTATGCTGCGGTTGCCAATTTCGACGGGCTGTGGCGCTCGGCTGCTCCGGTCGACCCCACCTGCCTGCCGGCAGTGGCGCAGGCGAAGAAACTGGCGCCCTTGGCCCATGGCGAGGTCGCCGCATTGACCATGGCCTCGGCGCCGCTGCAGATCCCGGATCTGACGTTCAAGGACGCCGACGGTCAGCCGAAGAAGCTGTCCGACTGGCGCGGCCGGACGGTACTGGTGAACCTGTGGGCGACCTGGTGCGTGCCCTGCCGCAAGGAAATGCCGGCGCTGGACCAACTGCAGGGCAAACTGGGCGGACCCGATTTCGAGGTGGTGGCGATCAACATCGACACCCGCGACCCCGCCAAGCCGAAAGCCTTCCTGAAAGACGGCAATCTCGAAAAGCTCGGCTATTTCAGCGACAGCAACGCCAAGGTGTTTCAGGACCTGAAGGCCGTCGGCCGGGCGCTGGGCATGCCTACCTCGGTGCTGATCGACCGCAAGGGCTGCGAGATCGCCACCATCGCCGGCCCCGCGGAATGGGCCAGCGACGACGCCGTGAAACTGGTGAAGGCGGCGCTACAGAAATAGCCACCGGCCCTGCGTCCAGATGTCGCCTCCGAAAGAGCGCCGGACGGTCGGATTGTCGTCCTCTCGCCCGTCTTTGTCATAAGAGCGCGCCGAAACCTGCCCGTGCGCGCCAACGCAAGGGAGGACATTGCATGGCCTATGTGGACGGATTCATCGTACCGGTGCCGAAGAAGAAACTCGCCGCCTATCGCAGCCTGGCGCGCAAGGCCGGCAAGGTGTGGCGCGAGCACGGCGCGCTCGACTATCACGAATGCATCGCCGACGATGTCAGCGTCGGCAAGGTCACTTCGTTTCCGCGCAGCGTGAAGCTGAAGCCCGACGAAGTCGTGGTTTTTTCCTACATCGTCTACAAATCGCGCCGCGACCGTGACCGCATCAACGGCAAGGTGATGAAGGACCCACGGCTGGCAAAGATGATGGATCCGAAGGCGATGCCGTTCGACGGCAAGCGGCTGATCTATGGCGGCTTCAAGAGCCTGGTCGAGTCCTGAGCGGAAACGTCAGGCGGCGATGTCGAGATTACCACCGACGCCGGCAGCAAGATTGGCCTGCGACGACTGCTGGGCGCCGCCGAGCAGCGTCAGCACGGTAGATTTTTCCATGTCCGCGTTCGACTTCATGATCGCAGTACCGATCTGCGATTGAGTTCCCGCCGCCTTCATGGCGAGAGCGCTTGCAACCAGGGCCATATCCATCAACGCTACTCCGTACCGCAGAAGATGTAGCCCGGAATTCGTTAACGAATGTTTCCGCGGCAGCTGTCAGCCGGCATTGGCGCGGAAGGCCGCGCCGAGCGCGCGCAGCGCGCCGCGGGCACGGGCGTCGGTCAGGCTCGAATACAGGAGCACCTCGCGGCGCGGCAGACGCGGCAGGCCGAGCCGCGGTCCCAGATCGAGACAGCCCGCAGGCGCCACCCGCGGCACCAGCGCGGCGATTGCCAGCCCGGCTGAAATAGCCGCGCCGATGGTCGCGATTCCGCCACCGACAAACACCTCCTGCCACGGGATGCCGGCGGCATCGAGCGCACCGATGGCCATGGCGCGCACGCTGCAGGGTTGTGCCTGGGTCGCCAGCCGCAGCGGTTCGCCCGGCGGGTGATTGAAATCGGGCGCGGCCATCCAGCCGAAGTCCTCCTCGAGCAGAACCTCGCCATCGCGACGGTGGGCGTCGTGGCGCAGCACGATGGCGGCGTCCAGCGCGCCACCCTCGAACGCGTCCAGCATGACGCGCGAGGTGTCGATATGCAGCTCGATCACCAAAGCGGGGTCGCTGGCGTTCATGCGCTTCAGCACCTGCGCCAGATCCGCGCCGACGATGTGATGGCTGATGCCGACCACCAGGCGGCGCCGCTCCACGGCAAACGAACCGAGCGCCGACTGATGCGCCGCCACCAGCCGGCGTGCCGATGCCAGGAAGGCCGTGCCCTCCGCGGACAGCCGCACCAGCCGCGGCGTGCGTTCCAGCAGCCGTCGGCCGAGCCCGCTTTCCAGCCGTTTGATCTTCAGACTGATCGCCGACTGCGTGCTCCCCATGGCTTCGGCGGCCCGGGTAAAACTGTTC
Organism: Rhodopseudomonas sp. RCAM05734; assembly: GCF_052658035.1. Taxonomy (NCBI): domain Bacteria; kingdom Pseudomonadati; phylum Pseudomonadota; class Alphaproteobacteria; order Hyphomicrobiales; family Nitrobacteraceae; genus Rhodopseudomonas; species Rhodopseudomonas sp. RCAM05734. The sequence goes on from NZ_CP199742.1 coordinate 486,723, forward strand.
AGGTCGGCCACCAGCACGAAGGCCTGGACCGCCTCGACATCAAGCGTCTTCATCGGCGACCATTTAAATTCAGCATCATTGAAATGTTATTTCATGGCGTTTTTAAATGATCAAGCGCACGCTATGTCTTCCCCATCACTTCCAAGGGAGCTTCCAATGCCGCTGACACGCATTTCGATGAGACGGGGCAAGTCTGCAGCCTATCGCCAGGCCATCATGGACAACCTCTACGAGGCCATGCGCGAGACCTACGACGTGCCCGAGGGCGACCGCTTCATGACCATTTCCCAGCATGACGGCGAGGATTTCAACTACGGCGCCGACTATCTCGGCATCCAGCGCAGCGACGACCTGGTGCTGATCCAGCTCACCGTCAGCAACACCCGACCGCTGGCGAAGAAGCAGGCCCTGTACCGGCGGATCGTCGAACGCCTCGGCGAAAACCCCGGCCTGCGGCCCGAAGACATCTTCATCAATCTCGTGGAAGTGCTGCCGGAGAACTGGTCGTTCGGGCACGGCGGGGCGCAATACGTCAAGTGATCGACCTGCGCATCGCCCTGACGGCGCATTTGCTGGGCCTCGGCATGGGCACGGCCACGGTCATAAGCTCGTGCCGGCGGTGACCCGGCTGATGCATGCGCTGAACTAGCAGAACTTCCCGCTTCGGCCATGCCGCCTTACGTATCAGGCTTGCCCGGCTCCCAGACCATCAGGTCGCCGGGCTGGCAGCGCAGATATTCGCAGATCTTCTCCAGCGTCTCGAAACGGACGCCCTTGACCTTGCCCTGCTTCAGCAGCGACAGGTTGGCCTCGGTGATACCGACATACTCCGCCAGTTCCTTCGATCTGACGTTGCGTTCGGCGAGCATGACGTTGAGCCTGATCCTGATCGGCATGATCAGACGAACTGAGCGTTTTCGTCGGCGAGCGTACGGGCCTGCGCCATCACCCACGCGATCACCGCAATCAGCCCGGCGAACACCAGCGCCATCAAGGTGTCCGAGCCGACGGTCAACACCAGTGTCCTGCCGCCGGCCCTGCCGGCTCCGCTGAGCAGCACCGACAGGGCCGCGCCGGCGACCGGCTTGAGGATCGTCGATAGCAGGATGGCGATCGCAAAGGCCCGCAATCGCTGGGCCGGTTCGGCCGTGAAGAAGTTGCCGGCAGCAAACGCGTCGAAACATCGACCGGCCTGCAGCAGCCCCCAGACCAGGCAGCCGAGCGGTACAGCCGATATCAAAATCGCCATGACACGCACGCCAATACCGATCTCCACCACCGGAAAGCCGGGAATGCCGGCCTGCTGAAACACCGCCTCGGTGGGCGTCACCAGCCAGTAGACCACCAGCCCGCCGGTCAAGATGAGGGCGACCGCCAGACAGAGTTTCGACATCAGGCTGCTCAAGCGAACGATGCGCGCCCGGTCGTCCGGCGTCCGCGCCAATCGCGATCCTGCAGTTACGGCCATGCTCTTTCTCCTTTTTTCTGATGGCCCTCTATAGCTTGACAATTATCGTTTCACAATAATAAATATCTGCAAAACAACCTATGGAGACCGACATGCGCGCTTTTCGCGTCTATACGACCTGTGCCGCAGCCATCGTGCTTTTCAACGTCCCGACGGCCAGGGCCGCATCGAGCACGTCGCAGGGCAAAATTTCGGTCACGCAGGTGCAGAGCATGCTGGATCGGGCCGCCGCCAATGCGACCGCGCGGCAGGTGATGATGGCCTATCTTGCCGGCGTGGGAGAAACGGCTGGCGTGCTGATGGATCAGGCCAAGGGAAGGTCGCAAGCGAGCCGATTGAACTGCAGGCGCCGGCTTGCCATCGACGAGGCGCTTGTGCAGGCCGCGCTGGCGCGAGCGCGCACCGCCGACAATCCGGGCGAGACGCCAGCAACGCCGCTGATCGTCGGCGAACTGCTAAAGAGAGCTGAGTGCGAGATCAGGTAACAAGCGATCAGCGCGTCGGGACCGGCTTGTCGCCGCGGTAGTCGTAGAAACCGCGCTGGGTCTTGCGGCCGAGCCATCCGGCTTCGACGTATTTCACCAGCAACGGGCACGGCCGGTATTTGGAATCGGCGAGGCCCTCGTGCAGCACCTGCATGATCGAGAGACAGGTATCGAGGCCGATGAAGTCCGCCAGTTCGAGCGGCCCCATCGGATGATGCGCGCCGAGCTTCATCGCGGCGTCGATCGCCTCGACGTTGCCCACGCCTTCATACAGCGTGTAGATCGCCTCGTTGATCATCGGCAGCAGGATGCGGTTGACGATGAAGGCCGGGAAATCCTCGGAGACGGCGATCTGCTTCCCGAGCTTGCTGACGAATGCCTTCGACGTGTCGAAGGTGGCATCGTCGGTAGCGATGCCGCGGATCAGCTCCACCAGCTCCATCAGCGGCACCGGATTCATGAAGTGAATGCCGATGAATTTTTCGGGGCGATCCGTGGAGGCCGCCAGTCGGGTGATGGAGATCGACGAGGTGTTGGAAGCGATGATCGCTGAGGGCTTCAGCACCGCGCACAGATCGTGGAAGATCTTGCGCTTGGTCTCTTCCTTCTCGACCGCGGTCTCGATCACGAGATCGCAGTCGGCGAGCCCGTCCATGGTCTCGGCGGAGGTGATCTTCTCCAGCGCCTGCTTGCGGGCGTCCTCGCTGATGATCTTCTTCGACACCTGCCGCGACAGGTTGCCGTTGATGGTGGCCATGGCCGACTTCAGCCGGTCGGCCGAGACGTCGTTGAGGACGACGTCGAAGCCGCCCAATGCGGCGACGTGCGCGATGCCGTTGCCCATCTGGCCCGAGCCGATCACGCCGACTTTCTTGATCATGTCCGCCATCTTGCCATCTCGTTGGAGCGCAGGGCCGCGCATATCGCGGCGCGCTTGCATTCTTGCATAAACACCGGCCGGAGTCCGTTGCTCCGGCCAATGTGTCGGTCAGCTTGAGCGGCCGTTACTTCCCGAGCGCTTCGGTGAGTTCCGGCACCGCCTGGTAGAGATCCGCCACCAGTCCGTAATCGGCGACCTGGAAGATCGGCGCGTCCTCGTCCTTGTTGATCGCGACGATCACCTTGGAGTCCTTCATGCCGGCGAGATGCTGGATCGCGCCGGAAATGCCGATCGCGATGTACAATTCAGGCGCGACCACCTTGCCAGTCTGGCCGACCTGCCAGTCGTTGGGGGCGTAGCCGGCATCCACCGCGGCGCGCGAGGCACCGACGCCGGCACCGAGCTTGTCGGCCAGCGGCTCGATGTATTTGGTGAAGTTCTCGCGGCTCTGCATGGCACGACCACCGGACACAATGATCTTCGCCGAGGTCAGTTCCGGACGGTCGCTCTTGGCGACTTCCTCGCCGACAAACGTCGACAGGCCGGGATCGCCGGCGGTCGCCGCGGCTTCCACCGAAGCGCTGCCGCCTTCGCCCGCCGCAGCGGCGAAGGTCGAGGTGCGCACGGTGATGACCTTCTTGGCGTCCTTCGACTTCACGGTCTGGATCGCATTGCCGGCATAGATCGGGCGTTCGAACGTATCCGGCGCAATCACCTTGGTGATTTCCGAGACCTGCATCACGTCGAGCAATGCTGCGACGCGCGGCATCACGTTCTTGAAGCGCGAGGTAGCGGGCGCCACGAAGGCATCGTAGGCGGGAGCCAGCGACACGATCAGCGCGGCCAGCGGCTCGGCGAGGTCGTGGGCATAGACGGCATCGTCGGCCAGCAGCACCTTGGTGACGCCGGCCAGCTTGGCGGCGGCTTCCGCCGCGGCCTTGGTGCCTTCGCCGCCACCGGCGACCAGGACGTGCACCTCGCCGCCGAGCTGCGTCGCAGCAGTCAGCGCCTTGTTGGTGGAATCCTTGAGGGTGGCGTGTTCGTGTTCGGCAATCAAAAGCGTGGTCATCAGATCACCCCGGCTTCGGTCTTGAGTTTCGAAATCAGCTCGGCGACGTCCTTGACCTTGACGCCGGCCTTGCGGCCTTCGGGCTCGGTGGTCTTGATGATCTCGAGATGCGGCGTCAGGTCGACGCCGTAATCGGCGGCGCTCTTGTCGGCGATCGGCTTCTTCTTCGCCTTCATGATGTTCGGCAAGCTGGCGTAGCGCGGCTCGTTGAGGCGCAAGTCGGTGGTGACGATGGCCGGCCCCTTGAGCTTCACGGTCTGCGAACCGCCGTCGACTTCACGGGAAACCACGAAATCGGCCCCGTCGACTTCCAGCTTGGAGGCGAAGGTCGCCTGCGACCAGCCGAGCAAGGCGGCCAGCATCTGGCCGGTCTGGTTGCTGTCATCGTCGATCGCCTGCTTGCCGAGAATGACAAGACCGGGCTTCTCTTCGTCGACGATGGCCTTGAGGATCTTGGCGACCGCAAGCGGCTCGACGATGCCCTCGGCCTTCACCAGGATGCCGCGGTCGGCGCCCATGGCGAGGCCGGTGCGGATGGTTTCCGACGCCTGCGCCGGCCCGATGGACACGACCACCACCTCGGTCGCCTTGCCGGCCTCTTTCAGGCGCAGGGCTTCCTCGACGGCGATTTCATCGAACGGATTCATCGACATCTTGACGTTGGAGAGTTCGACGCCGGTTCCGTCGCTCTTGACGCGAACCTTGACGTTGTAATCGACAACCCGCTTGACCGGCACCAGAACCTTCATCGATCCTCTTTCGTATGAGTTTCTTCGTTTCATCAGCTTGGAAGCTGGGATCAGCTTGGGCGCGGAACCTAAAGCGCCCGCTATCGGCGGTCAACGCGCGAAAGCCAAAAATCGAGCCCCTCGGGCCTGCCGCGGCCTAGCGGTTCTGGCCGGGAACCCACAGCACGTCGCCGGCGCCATTGTCGTTGACCGTACGGCTGGCAACAAACAGGAAATCCGACAGCCGGTTCATGTACTGGATGGCGGCGTCGGAGACCGGCTCGCCCGGGTGGGCCGCGAGTTCGACCATGATCCGTTCCGCCCGGCGGCAAATGGTGCGGGAGACATGCAAATATGCCGCGGCCGGCTTACCGCCCGGCAGCACGAAGGATGTCAGGTCCGCCAGCTTCTCGTTCAGGCTGTCGATGTCGCGCTCCAGCCGGTCGACCTGACTGGCCAGCATGCGCAGCCGCTCGGCCTTGCCGTCGCGCTGCGGCACCGCCAGATCGGCACCGAGGTCGAACAGGTCGTTCTGGATCAGCCGCAGCATGGCATCGAGCGCCGGCGCATCGGCGAGATGCAGCCTGACGACGCCGATCGACGCATTGGTCTCGTCCACGGTTCCATAGGCGGAAATGCGCAGATCGTATTTGGGACGGCGCTCGCCCGACCCCAGCGCGGTGGTGCCGTCGTCGCCGGTACGGGTGTAGATCTTGTTGAGAACGACCATCGCCTGTTTCCTCGAACGTTTCCCGGACGCGCTGCGGCATTATTCATGCCGTTGCGCAGATCCAGAATCCCGGTTTCATTCGCATCCCCGGGGGCCCCGGATCGGCAGCGCACCACGCGGCAAGCGCCGCGCGTTGCGCAGCATCCAGGGCGCGGCACCTGCGTCTGTTTGCTTACCGTCCCATCGCCCAGACCGTCGCCATGGTGACGACGATGGCGACAAACTGCAGCGCCACGCGCCAGCGCATCAGCTTCTGCGAACGGTTCGGCGAGCCGCCGCGCATCATGTTGATCAGGCCAAGCAGCAGGACCAGCGCAACCGCGCCCACCGCGAAGGGAAGAAGAATGGTGCTCAGAAATGTTGTCATCGGCGCTACATAACACCGCATTTGCGGGTTCGCCATCACTGCTGTGAAATTGATCGCGAGGCTGCAACGATCTGGCTTTTTATCCGTAGATATCAGATGGTAACGTGAATCCGTCGACGGTCGGATCTCCCCGGGCAAGGTGGCATGTGAGGCAGATTCGCTACGTCGTTCATGTCGGGCTGGACGCCTTCTATACGTTTCTCGCCGATGACGGCTGGGCGATCGCCAGCCATATCGCGCTGTCGTCGCTGATGGCCCTGTTTCCGTTCCTGATCGTGCTGGCGTCGCTGGCAGGGTTCGTCGGGTCCAAGGGCCTCGCCGACCAGGCCGTTGGCCTGCTGCTGCAGGTCTGGCCGGACCAGGTCGCCGGCACCCTGTCCGGCCAGATCCATGACGTCCTCACCACCACCCGCGGCGACGCCCTGACCATCGGCGTGGTGCTGGCGCTGTATTTTGCCTCCAACGGCGTCGAGAGCCTGCGGGTCGCGCTCAACCGCGCCTATGCGGTGATCGAGCCGCGGCGCTGGTACTGGCTGCGGCTGGAGTCGATCGGCTACACGCTGATTGCCGCCTTCACCGCCTTGGCGATGGCCTTCCTGATCGTGCTCGGCCCGCTGATGCTGGAGATCGTGCGACTCTACGTGCCGCTTCTCGTGGCGAACAACGAGAAGCTGCTCAACCTGGCGCGTTACGGCATCACCATCGCGGCAATGATCACGGCGCTGTTCGTCCTGCATGCATGGCTCCCGGCGGGGCGACGCAGCTTCCTGCAGATCCTGCCCGGCATCGTCTTCACCATGCTGGCCTCGCTGCTCTCGGGCATCGGCTTCGGCCTGTACCTTGCGCGCTTCGCCAACAACTACGTGACCATGTATGCGGGGCTGGCCTCGGTGATTATCGCGCTGGTGTTTCTGTATTTCATTGCCGCGATCTTCGTCTATGGCGGCGAACTCAACGCCGCCATCATCAAGTCGCGGCTACCGCATGGCGTCTCGCTTCAAGCAGCGCAGTCGCTAGCGCCCGTGGAGACACCGGTTTGACCAGGAACGCATCGGCGCCGGCGGTGCGCGATGCCGCCTCGTCGTCGCCGCGGCCGGACACACCGATGATGGCGATCTGACCGAACGGCGCATGCAGCGCGCGAATCCGCTGGATCGCCTCGATCCCGTTGATGCCGGGTAACACCATATCCATCAGCACCGCGTCGAAACCGCCCTGCGCCACACGTTCGGCGGCGGCCTCGCCTCGGCCGATGAATTCGGCCTGGTGACCGAGTTCGGTCAGGATCGCATTGAGCACCACGCGGCCGAACGGATTGTCCTCGACGCTGAGCACCCGCAGCGACTGGTGCGGCTCCGCCGAAGCATCGTCGGCGAGCCCGGACATGATGGCGATCGGCCCCTTCGCCCGCGCGAGCGTCACCGTCAGCGTGAAGACCGTGCCGCCGCCGCGGCGCGGCGCCACCACGATGTCGCCGCCCATGGCACGCGCCAGTTGCTTCACCGACGACAGGCCGAGACCGGCCCCGCCGAAGCGCGAGGCGATGGTGACGTTGGCCTGCGAGAACGGCCGGAACAGCCGCTTGATCTCCGCCAGCGACAGCCCGATGCCGCTGTCGGACACCCGGAATGCAATGCCGACCGCGCCGCGGCCGGCGCGCAGCGACGTCACTTTCATCTCGACGTTACCGCGATCGGTGAACTTCACCGCATTATCGATCAGGTTTTCCAACGCCGCGCGCAGCCGGACCGGATCGCCGATCACGAACACCGGCAATGTCGCGGAAATATCGACACGTGATTGCAGGCCCTTGGCGGCGGCCCGGCCCGCCAGCGAATCGCCGGCATTGCGGGCCAGCGCCCGCAGATCGAAAAAATCCTGACGCACTTGCAGTTTTGAATTTCCGCTGCGCGCGGCATCGACGAAAAGGGTCGCCAAGCCGGCAAGATGTTCGGCACCGGCCTTGATGGTATCGACCCAGCGCCGCTCGCGCTCGTCGAGGTCGGAGGTTGCGAGCAGATCGCTGACGGCAAGGATGCCGGTGAGCGGCGTGCGGACCTCATGGGCAAAGGCGGCAAGCGCTACTTCCACCATACCGGCCTTCGGCCGCGCCACACTGCGCCGGGCGCGCGGCTTCACGGCAGCCGTCTTCGCGACGCGCTTTTTCGCCTTCAACTGGGTGCGCGGCCGCCGTGTACGCGGCGTGCGCGGTGTCAGCGCCATTTGTTCCCCACCCGGCCCCGTCTCACCATGCCACAAAGCGGATGAACGAGTCACGCAAGGCTGCTCAATGGCTTGTGGGCGGCTTGCGGCAAAGCTGTGGCAGTCAGGCCAGGCCGACCAGCCGGCGGATATCGGCGGGCATGGCCCCCTCGGCCCGCAGCCGCCGCAGGCTGGTCGCATGGATGGACTTCGACAGCTTGGCGCCGGCGGTATCGCGGAGCAATTGGTGGTGCCGATAGACCGGCTGCGGCAGGCCGAGCAACTGCTGCAACAGGCGGTGCACGCTGGTGGACCAGAACAGGTCCCGGCCACGGACCACGTCGGTCACGCCCTGCAGCGCATCGTCGATCACCACCGACAGGTGGTAGCTGGTTGGCGTCTCCTTGCGGGCGAGGATGACATCGCCCCAAGCCTCCGGCCGCGCCGCCACTGCGCCGCTCTGGCCATCGGGACCCTGGCCGCCCTCGGTCCAGCCGAGGTCGCCGGCGCGGCGCCGGGCCGCCACCATGTCCAGCCGCAGCGCCGTGGGCGCGCCGGCCTGACGCAGCCGCGCAACCGCCTCCGGCGACAGCGACCGGGCGACGCCGGGATACAGCGGGACGCCATCGGGGTCGTGCGGCCAGGCGCCGCGGGCCTGCTCGGCCGCCACCAGCCGGGCGATCTCGGCACGGCTTTCGAAGCTCGGATACAGCAGGCCGTCGCGCGCCAGCCGGTCGGTGGCGGCGCGGTAGACATCGAGGTGTTCGGACTGCCGCCGCACCGGGGTTTCCCAGGCGATGCCGAGCCACGCCAGGTCCTCGTGGATCGCCGCCTCGAATTCCGGCTTGCTGCGAACCGGATCGATATCCTCCATGCGCAGCAGCAGCCGGCCGCCCGCCTGCCGCGCCAGCTCGAAATTCAGCAGCGCCGAAAAAGCATGGCCGAGATGCAGGTAGCCGTTCGGGCTGGGCGCAAAGCGGAAGACGGGCGGCATTGATCTCTCGGTACGGACGCGCGAGTCCAGGGCACCATGACCGTTCATCTCAACAGCCAGTCCGACCTCGAAGACGCCATCGCCGGCCTGATGAAGCTCGACCCGCGGCTGCCGCCGATCCTGGAGATCGCCGGCATGCCGAAACTGCGCCGGCGCGAGCCGGGATTTGCCGGGCTGGCGCAGATCATTGTCGGCCAGCAGGTGTCGGTGGCCTCGGCCTCCGCGATCTGGGGCCGGGTGTTCGGGGCTTTCGATCCCTTCCACCACGACAGCCTGCGCAAGGCGCGCGCCGACCGCCTCGGGCGTCTGGGCCTGTCGACGGCCAAGATCAAGACGCTGAAGGGGATCGCCCGCGAGCTCGGCAGCGAGCGACTCAATCTCGACGTGCTCGCCGAAGAGGACGCCGACATCGCGCACGCCACCCTCACCAGACTGCACGGCATCGGACCGTGGACCGCCGACGTCTATCTGCTGTTCTGCCTCGGCCACGGCGACGCCTGGCCGGCCGGCGATGTCGCGATCCAGGAGGCGATCAAGGTCGGCCTTGGCCTGGCAGCGCGCCCCACCGTGAAACAGATGGCACCGCTGGCCGAACCCTGGCGCCCGCTGCGCGGCGCCGCCGCGCATCTGTGGTGGAGCTACTATCACGCCATCAAGAAGCGCGAAGGCGTGATCGGGAAGTAACAAAACCGAACAGCGTTTAAAACAGGCCCTGTCGCAAAGTTTTCATCGTGCAGCATGAGGATGCGGAAGAACCAACACGAGGTCTTGAATGAGTGCTTTTCAGTTCATCGTTGCGCGCGACGATCTTCAGCACTGCAAAGTGATCGAGACGCACCTGCCCGATCCGGACAGACTGCCTGAAGACGGCGTCCTGCTGAAGATCGATCGCTTCGCCATCACCGCCAACAACATCACCTACGCCACGCTCGGCGATGCGTTGAAATACTGGCAGTCTGTTTCCGGCCCCGGCGGGTTTCGGCAATATTCCGGTATGGGGTTTTGGCGATGTGATCGTCTCAAAGCATCCTGCAATCGCCGAAGGCGAGCGGCTGTTCGGCTATTTCCCGATGGCCACGCATCTGCAGATCGAGGCGGGCAATGTCAGCAAGCGCGGCCTGCGCGATGCGGCCTTGCACCGCCAAGGCGTGGCGCCGGTCTACAACGCCTATGCGCGCATCGGTAGCGATCCCGCTTTCGCCGGCGCACAGGGTGACTACCAGGCACTGCTGCGGCCACTGTTCATGCTGTCGTTCATGGTCGACGATGCGCTGGCCGAAGCGGATTTCTTCGGCGCCGAAAGCGTGATGCTCACCAGCGCCTCCAGCAAGACCGCCTTCGGGCTCGCGCACCTACTGCACACGCAGCGTCAGCCTATACGGGTGATCGGCCTGACCTCGGCGGCCAATGCCGATTTCGTCCGCGAACTGGACTGTTACGACGAGGTCGTGCTCTACGACCAGATCGCGTCACTGCCCAACGATCGGCCCGCCGCTTTGGTCGACATGGCCGGCAATGGCGCTTTGCGCGCGCGGCTGCACCACCACTTCGGCGACCGGCTGGTCTATAGCGGGCGCGTCGGGCTCACCCATCAGGACTCCTCCGACGACACCGAATTGCCGGGAGCCCGGCCGCGCTGGTTCTTCGCGCCCGACCAGATCTCGCAAGCGCGCCAAGGAATGGGGCCCGGGCGGCATCGACGCCCGCTTCGGCAAGGCTTGGGACGGTTTCAATCCGCTGCTGCAACGCGCGATTACCGTAGTGGAGAGTCGCGGCGCCACGGCCGTCGAACAGGTCTATCGCGACACGCTGGCCGGCCGGATCCCCCCGAACCAGGGCCATATGCTGTCGCTGGCGGGAGACTAATCGGTCTTGCCGGCCGCTTCGTGCGCCGCCGCGCCGTCGGTCGGCTTCAGCGCCGCCCACTTCAGCAGGGCATCGAGCACCGGACAGAGCGTCTGGCCCCAGTCGGTCAGGCCGTACTCCACCTTCGGCGGCACCTGGTGATGAACGATGCGCCGGACAATGCCGTCCTGCTCCATCTGGCGCAGTTGCTGGATCAGCATCTTCTGGGAGATCGCCGGAATCGCGCGTTCAAGCTTCGAGAAGCGCAGCAGCTTGCCGCCGAACAGCTGGAACAGGATCACCAGTTTCCAGCGCCCCTCCAGCATCTTCAGCACCGACTCGACGCCAGTCGCCGCGGTGACCGGGGTCAGCAGCTCACCTGCAGGTAAGTACCCTACTTTTTCGTGCGTACTTGTCATTTGGTGAGCATAGCGACATTTGCTGATGAGACAACGCCCCTTGGATTACTCAGGAGAAATTGATGCCGATCACGCTTGCACCCTCTATCGCCGACTACATCACCGCGGACAATACCGGCGACGCCCGTCGCTTCGGCCAATGCTTTGTCGAGGACGCTATCGTGCGCGACGAAGGTCACACCTATCGCGGCCGCGCCGCGATCGAACAATGGAACACAGAGGCGCGGGCGAAGTACCAGCATCGGATCGAACCGGTTTCCGCAAAAGAGGCCGATGGCAGGACCATCGTCACCATGCGCCTCGCCGGCCAATTCCCCGGCAGCCCCATCGATGTCGATTTTGCCTTTCAGCTCGCTGACGACAAAATTATCGGACTGGAGATCGGGTTGTGAGCGGCGGACTGGAGGGACTGCGCGCGCTGGTCACCGGCGGCACCATGGGCATCGGCGCGGCCGTGGCGGCGCAGTTGCGTGAGGACGGTATCCTGTTCGTCGCCGCCGACATCACGACGGCGGCGGGCTGCGCCGTGGTAGCCGATGCCGTGCACGCGCAGCTCGGCGGTGTCGATATCGTCGTTCACGTCGTCGGCGGCTCCTCGGCGCCCGCCGGTGGCTTTGCCATGCTTGACGATGCGCAGTGGCAACGCGCCCTCGATCTCAACCTGCTTCCGGCGGTACGGCTCGACCGCGCCTTGCTGCCTGCCATGCTGGCGCGCGGCAGCGGCGTCATCATTCACATCACCTCGATCCAGCGGGAACTGCCGCTGCATGACGCGACCACCGCCTATGCCGCGGCGAAGGCGGCGCTGTCGACCTACAGCAAGGCGCTGTCCAAGGAAGTCGGCCCGAAAGGGATTCGCGTCGTCCGGGTGGCGCCGGGCTGGGTCGAAGCCGAGGCGGCCATCCGACTGGTGACCAAGATCGCCGCCAGCGACGGCACCGATTACGAGGCAGCGCAAGGCAAGCTGATGGCTTCATTGGGCGGAATCCCGCTCGGACGACCGGCGAAGCCGGCCGAGGTGGCCGACCTCGTGGCCTTCCTGGCCTCGGATCGGGCCTCCGCCATCACCGGAACCGAATATGTCATCGATGGCGGCACGGTGCCGACGGCCTGACGGCCTGACAGCCTGACGGCGGCCCGCCCCTGCGGGATAGACCAGCCAACACCCTTCACAATGGCGTCACGCTGCCTGTAGTATGTGGAGGTGGGCTGCGTCGCAGCCCAATGTGGGGGTCAGGAGCGTTACTTGAACGCACATGTCTCGCAGGGCGGTTGGCCGGTACTGGTCCTCAACGCGGACTTCCGGCCGCTCAGTTATTACCCACTGTCACTGTGGTCGTGGCAGGATGCCATCAAGGCGGTGTTTCTCGACCGCGTGAATATCGTTGAGCACTACGATCATTCGGTGCACAGCCCGTCGTTCGAGATGCGGCTGCCCAGCGTGGTATCACTGAAGTCTTTCGTGAAGCCGTCGACGCACCCGGCCTTCACCCGGTTCAACGTGTTCCTGCGCGACCGGTTCTCGTGCCAGTACTGCGGCTCGCACGACGACCTCACCTTCGACCACATCATCCCGCGCTCCAAGGGCGGCCAGACCACCTGGGAAAACGTCGTCGCCGCCTGCTCGCCATGCAATCTGCGCAAGGGCAACATGACCACCCAGCAGGCCCGCATGTTCCCGCGGCAGACGGCCTTTGCGCCCACAGTGCACCAGCTGCACCGCAACGGCCGGATGTTTCCGCCGAACTATCTGCACGACAGCTGGCTCGACTATCTCTACTGGGATACGGAACTGGAGCCGTAAGGGGCGCTGTGGCGTTTCCCTCAGCGGGGCCCGCCGTCCCGCGCAAGATGCTGGCGAAAGAAGTCGACAATGCCGGCGTCGAAGTCGCGATGGAAGGCGATCCTGTCGAAGCCCGCCGGATCAGTGCAATAGCTTGGCCGCGAACTGCGGCGAGCAAGGTGGCAAAAATGCAAAATGCCCAGCCGGCACGGCGTGAATGTCCGGCTTGCCGGGCAGGCCGCGGGCGACGCGGGCCACGCCTTCCGGATCGATGCCCACGCTCTTGTCTCCCAACTCTGATCGCCAGACCTGCAGCGGGATGCCGATGCCGGCCAGTGTCTGCGATGTGAAGACCACGCTCATTGCGGGGTCGGCGAGCACGGCTGCCTTGATCCGACTGTCGCGAGGCAGGTCACGTGGAACGTCGCCGCTGCGGACCTGCGCGCAAAATTGCGTGTCGTTGGTACAGTAGGTTGCAAACCTCTGGAAATCGAGCGTGGCGCCGCCGAGCACCAGCCCTGTGTAGCCCCCCTTGGAAAAACCGAAGAAACCGATCCGGTTGGGATCGAGCGCCGCCTTGTCTTTCCAGTTGTTCACCATGAAGTCGAGCAAGCGAATAATGTCCGCCGGACGCGACGCCATCACCGACAGGCTGTCGCTCTGCGAGCGATCGTTGCCGTTGTCGCCGGGATGGTTGATGGCGGCCACTACAAAGCCGGCGTCGGCCAAGGCCTCCGCGACGTCGTTATGGCCGCCGAACCAGCCGCCGCGACCGTGCGAAATGATGACCAGCGGCAGCTTTGTGCCGGTGATAGGACAGTCCTTCACGCCCTGGAGCGAATCGATAAACTGCATCGTGAGGCTACCAAGCGGCACGGGTTGCGGCGCTCCGGCGCATGGATACCAGATGGCGCCGGCCAAGTCTGGACCGGAATCAAGAAGCTGAATGCCTGCCCCCCGCGCGGGAACGCCCAAACAACACAAGATAGTGGCGTAGGCCAAATACCTTTTGAGTACCAAAGCAGCCCCTCGATCCGGCGCATCGAACTATCGGAAGAACAACGATATAATTGTGTCGAAAATGCTCCACAGACCAGACATCATCAGCCTATCGGCCCGGGCAGCGCCATGAGCGAGACGACCGCAACGGCCGGATGTATCCACCGAATTATCTGCACGACAGTTGGCTCGATTATCTCTACTAGGAAACGCGCGAGCAGCCTCGAACTGAATGTTGCTGACGGACGAAGCGCAGGCGTCTATCGCCTGTTCGGGCAGGATCGCGGATCACCAGAGAGGTTACATGGACGCGATTGAGACCGACCGACTTGTGCTGAGGAATTTTCGGAAGGCAGATGCCGCCGATCTCTACGCCTACCTGCACGCACCGACAGCGAGTTGTTTTCTTTCCCTGAAGCTCGAGGATATCGCGGCGGCAGAGGTAGAGGCGGAGAACCGAAGCCGAAACGACGAGTACATCGCCGTGTGCCTGAGAGATTCAGGAAAGCTGATCGGCGACGTGTTCGCCATGCCCGAAGAAGACACCTTCTCGGTCGGATGGAACTTCAATGCGGAATTCGGTGGACGAGGGTATGCAGCCGAAGCCGCGCGAGCCCTTTTTGCCTATCTGTTTACGGTTCAGAATGCGCGTCGCCTCTATGCCTACGCAGAGGACCACAATGTCGCGTCGCAGCGCCTGTGTGAGAGATTGGGGATGCGGAAGGAAGGGCTCTTCATGGAGTTAGTGTCATTCGAGACTGACACTAACGGGAATCCGATCTTCGAGAATACGTTGCAGTATGCGATCTTGCGAAGGGAATGGGCGTTGCAGCGGTCAGTGGAGACGCGCTGATTGAGCCGTGATCGGCATCGTGCCGCCGCAGCCGTCCTCCCCTCGCTCATGAGGGGAAACGGCGGCACCCGCCATCTCGAACAACGACATGGCCAGCCAGACGTTGGGTGCCAAGGGGCCGCGCCCGCGGCTCAATTCCTGGCGCTCGTCGGCAACGCGGCGACGGTTTCGGAAGCCGGTGTCGCATCGAGACCGTCGGCGGGCGGCGCGTGCGACCACGCATGATTGCTGCGCGCCTTGTCATAGCCGTACTGGAACAGATCGCGCATATAGGCGGTCTCAAAACCGGGAGGCGACGTCGGCCGTTCACCGCCGATGTAGCTCAGGTTGAAGCCTAACTTGCTGCGACGGGCGAACTCATAAGTGCTGGCAATGGTCGATCGCGTCAGTCCCTTGACCATAGTCGAAGACGACCGTCCGGCAATGTCCACGGTCTTGTTGTCGGTCGGCTGGAATTCCCGATCGACCTTGTTGTTGATCAGAATGTAGAGCTGCAGGCGTTCGCCCTTCACCATGGACGCGTTGCGCAGCAGGTAGGCTTCCGGCAGGGTCAGAACAGGCGCCGTGACGCCGCCATCGATGTGCATTTCCTGGAATTGCCGGCCATTGGCCTCTGCGTTGATGAGTATCGGCGGGAACACTACCGGCAGACTTGCTGAGGCGGTGACGACGTCGCGGAACAGGTTCAATGATTCTGTCGTCCGCAACGAGGCGATCCGTCCCATGTCCCAGATCGCAGTACGCTGCGAGTCGATGTTTGTCGTCACGATCAGGAGCCGCCGGCCTTTGGCGTGTTCGGCGGCAACCTCGGCAACGAACTTCGCATCGATGTACCTGGCGACCAGACCGCGCAGATTCTTGTTACCGAACAGCCCCGAGCCAAAAATTGCGTTGAACGGATTGGGCGATTCGAGCAAGGTCTCGGCAACGCCGCTGGTATAGACCTCGCGCAATGTCTGGTCGTATCTCGGTCCGAGAAATGCGAATGGCGCGATCAGTGCACCGGTGCTGACGCCGGAGACGAGTGAAAAAGACGGGCGCGTGCCCGTCTCCGACCACCCGGACAGAACACCGGCGCCGTAAGCGCCATCGGCGCCGCCTCCCGACAGCGCGAGATAGGTCAGCGGTCCGCGCGGAGCCGCCTGACTACGCAGGCTTTGAAATCTCCAGGCCGGCTCGTCCGCGTAGCGGCGCAGGTCGGCCAGATCGAGGACGCGCGCCTGCGCTGCATCCCCGGCCGCATAGGACGTTCGCGGCAATGACGCGCAGCCGGTGACCATGAGACTTACGGCCACGAGGACCGCGAGCGAAAGGGTGAAACGCAATGCGACGGGCTGCAATTTCTTTCCCTGGACTTCTTCACCACCTTCCGCGGTGGCATGCGCAGCCTTGTTTGCGGCGAGAGACAACACCGGCGTGAGCGGGATCTTCACTGAAGTCGTCCCTCGAACGAACGCGCTGACGAGCGCCGACGCCCCTTCACAACCCTGCCTGGATCGACTGAGACTTCCTTCAGTGCGCCGTCCGACACGATCACCACAAGGAAGACCAGCCTGCCCTGGGCATATTCCAGCCCGGCACTGACGGCCTTGCCCACGCCGTACTGCTCGGCAATTTCCATCGTCTCGGAAAGAACTATATTTGACTGCTCGAAGTCAGCGACCTTGCGCTGATCTTCGGCGCCAAGATCCGATCTCGGCATCAGCGGATCGACGCGAATGATCTCGCGCTTCGACGCATCGACCACGATGTTCCAGATCTGGCCCCGACGGCTGCCTTTCATATTGAAGATCGGCACGGCGCCCTGACCGTCGAAACTGACGTCCAGGATCTTTCCATCCGCAAACTGCGTCTCGACCTTCTTGGTCAGCTCCGGGACCGCATCCACGCTGCGCGCGAACCAGACGAGTTCGTCCTCCCGCGACGTGGTCGGCGAACTGCCGATGGCCGCGATGGGTTCGTGGGCCGCATGCGCCTCTGGCATGGTTGCCAAAAGCAGCACCTGAAGCATGATCGGTCTCAGGAGTTTCCACACAGACATGCCTCACCCCTCCGCACCGGCCAAACCGGCCGCCAGAAAACGGTACCGTTTCGTATCGTACTTTGATGGCGAGCGCCAGCCCATTCTTGGGCCGGAGTGCAGCGTGGCCGGAGACGCACCGGAAACGGGCCTGAGGGCGGGAGAATGGGTCCCGACACCGGGACCCGCTGCGGCGCCATGATCAGCGCCGGCAATTCCGCGTTTGAAGGTTACGGTCGGATCCCGACCGATCCGCGAGCGCCACTGTGGTGACCTGCGGCGCCACTGCCGGAAAGGAAAGCGCTATCCGTTACGCGGACGCACGCCATCGAGGAACAGATCGATCGAAAGACGCAATCTCTTCAGATGGCTGGACGTCAGTTCGGGTTTCTCGACTCCGAGCGTCACCAGGCGCATTGGTCCTACGATGACCGCATGGAAAAAATATTCAGCGGCATGCTTGCGGTCGCTGATGGAGATCTCGCCGTTCGCTTGGGCCTGATCGAGAATCTTCTCCACCAGCCCGAGTGCGCGCGCGCCGGCGAAATCGTAGAGAATCCTGCCTAGCTCCGGAAACCGCCCGACTTCGGCCGTCACCACGCGGTCGAGCGCTATGGCTTCAGGCTGACAGGCGATCTGGATAAGCGTCTTTGCGAAATTCTCGAGTTGGCGCTTCAGCGGCCCGGGGTGCGCCGGGATGGCGTCCAGCTTGACCATGTGCTTTTCAGCGTACCGCACGACGACCGCGGTGAACAAATCGGCCTTGCCGCTGAAACGCGAATAAAAGGTGCGTTTTGAGATGGCAGCCTCGGCCGCGATTGTGTCGATACTGACGGCCTCGAAGCCGACGCGCAGGAACAGGGCCGTTGCCCGATCGACAATGTCTTCGGTCAGCCGGGCCGACACTTCCTGGGACGGGCGCCCGCCATGACTTTTGCGCGCCGGAGCAAGTGTTTTCGCGATCTGTCGACGCATCAGGTCCTTCAAGCAACGCGGCTGTAGGGCGTTTGAATTCCAGCGTCGGACGACGCCAGGCCCGCCCCGCGATGGGTACTGTATTGTTTACATCTGACGAAGGCAATTTCCACGCCGTCGATGTGCGGGCCGCCTGACTATCGGCGGGATGTCCGTCGCGGACGCCGGACGACGCAGCCGGTCTCTCCGCCCTGTTCAGGTTGAGTTAAGCCGCGACGGATAGCTGTCACATTGACGCTTCAACGGCGGCGTTGACCACGCTGCCGATTGACCGCGAACGGAATGCTTTCCGATCGAACCGGCGCATTGCGTTGACGGCTTGCAGGCGAGCGTTTTCGTGCGGAACCGGTCGCTCGAAATTCTGAAGCCGGCCCTCCCCTGCAGCCCCGAGTTGAAACGATCGGAGCACCATGACCCAACCAGCAAATAGCCCCTGCCGGGGCATCTGGCCCTTGCAGTCGCTGAATTTTTTCATGGCGGATATGCAGGCCGGTATCGGTCCTTTTCTCGGTATGTTTCTGCTCGCGCACGGATGGGAAAGCGGTCTGATCGGCACGGTGATGACCATCGGTGGCGTCGCCGGGATGATCATGACAACACCCGCGGGTGCGCTGATCGACCAGACCAAGCGCAAGCGCGCGTATGTCATCATTCCCGGGATATTCACGGTGGTGGCCTCGGCGATCATTCTCTATTCGCAGAGTTTCTGGGTTGTCGCCGCCTCACAGGTGGCAACAGTGATCGCCGGTGCGGCCATCGGGCCGGCGGTCACCGGCATCACGCTCGGCATGGTGCACCAGGCGGGCTTCAACTGGCAGAACGGTCGCAATCAGGCTTTCAATCACGCAGGCAACGTCGTCGGCGCGGCCCTGTCGGGATTCCTGGGATGGAAGTTTGCCTTCGTTGCTGTCTTCATTCTCGCCGCGGTGTTTGGCGTGCTGTCGATCACCTCGGTCCTGATGATCCCCAGGGACGCCATCGATGACCGTGCCGCCCGCGGCATGACCGATGCAAGTGACGAGCAAAAGGTCGGCGCCTGGACGGTATTGCTCGAATGCAAGCCGCTGCTGATCCTCGCTGCGGCCCTTGCTTTGTTCCACCTCGGCAACGGGGCCATGCTGCCACTCTACGGCCTGGCCGTGGTCTCCGAACAGCATGGCGATGCCGCAAGCTTCGTCGCGATGACCATCGTGGTGGCGCAGGCCGTGATGATCCCGGCGTCGCTGGTGGCGATGCGCATGGCGAGGAAGGAAGGGCTCTGGCTGGTGATCCTGATGTCCTTTCTGGCGCTTCCGATCCGCGGCCTCGTCGCCGCATCAATCATCAAGGGATGGGGCGTGTTTCCCGTGCAGGCGCTGGACGGTATTGGCGCGGGCCTGCAGAGCGTCGCCGTCCCCTCGCTGGTCGCGCATATCCTGAACGGCACCGGCCGCATCAACGTCGGTCAGGGAGCGGTGATGACCGTGCAGGGCGTCGGTGCTTCGCTCAGTCCGGCCATCGGCGGCTGGATCGCTCAAAAGCTCGGCTACCCCGTTGCATTTCTGATTCTGGGAAGCTTCGCGGTCGGGTCCATCGCGCTCTGGATTGGCTTTTCGTCCCTGCTCAAACCGGCCTGCGCGATGAAACTGGACGATGGTGACGCGGCGCTTGCTCCGGCGCCCGCGGCATGAAATGCAGGCCTCTGCACGCAACCTTTCAACCTGATCACCGAATCCGACCGATCGGAGCAACGCGTAAGTGACCAACAACGACATCATCTGGGGCGTCGCAGGCGTCGCGACGTTCGGCGTCATCGTTCGCCCGTTTCGACTGCCGGAATATGTCTGGGCCCTGATCGGCGCAGGCATCCTGGTCGCATTCGGACTGCTGCCATGGCGTGACGCGATCGCGGCCGCCGGCAAGGGGACCGACGTCTACCTGTTTCTGGTCGGCATGATGCTGCTGTCGGAAGTTGCGCGGCAGCAGGGATTGTTCGACTGGCTCGCGACCCACGCGGTGCGCCAGGCGAAGGGGTCCGCGGAGAAGCTGTTTCTCATCGTCTACGGCGTCGGCACGCTGGTCACCGTTTTCCTGTCGAACGATGCGACGGCCGTCGTCCTCACACCGGCCGTCTACGCTGCGGCAACCGCCGCGCGCGTCGCGCCCTTGCCCTATCTGTTCATCTGCGCGTTCATCGCCAACGCCGCGAGCTTCGTGCTGCCGATCTCCAACCCGGCCAACCTGGTGATCTTCGGCGAACACATGCCGCCGCTCGGTCAGTGGCTGTACCAGTTTACGTTGCCGTCGATCGCTTCCATCCTCGTCACCTACGTGGCGCTTCGCTTTACCCAGCGCCACGCGCTGACCGAGAAACTCGCGGAAGACCTGGACGCGCAGCCGCTTTCGCTCGGCGGCAAGTGCGTCGCCATCGGAATCGGCCTGACCGCGGCCGCATTGCTGGCCGCCTCGGCGCTCGACCGCCAGCTTGGCCTGCCGACGTTCATCTCCGGCGCTGCCGTGACCATCGTCGTCCTCCTGATCGGCCGGCAATCGCCGCTTCCGGTTCTGCGGGACGTCTCGTGGGGCGTGCTTCCGCTCGTCGCCGGGCTGTTCATTCTGGTCGAGGCCGTCGAACAGACCGGCATCCTGCGCGTGATGGCGCAATTGCTGCACGAGGCTGCCGCGGCTTCGCCGGACAAAACCGCCGTCGGCGCCGGCGTCATCGTGGCCTTTGCGTCGAACCTGCTCAACAACCTGCCGACCGGGCTCGTGGCGGCCACCATCAGCCAGACGGCGGACGTGCCGCTGCAGGTCACCAGCGGCTTGCTTATCGGTGTCGACCTCGGCCCCAACCTGTCCGTGACCGGCTCGCTTGCGACCATCCTCTGGCTGATCGCGCTGCGGCGGGAAGGCGAGGCTGTCACCGCCTGGCAGTTCCTCAAGCTCGGCATTGTCGTCATGCCGCCCGCATTGGCGGCGGCGCTGCTGGCGATGGCAGTCATGCCATAGCGTGAAGCCATGTCCGCGGAGTGACGACAATCTCCATCGAGACTGCCGACACCCCGTTGCTAAGGCAGACCGCGCACCGCCTCCTCCGCCAGCAAGATCGTCGGCTTGCCGGCCGGAGCGCCGGCTTTCAGGCCGGCATCCTGAAGCCGCCCGATCAGCCGCTCGGTGCGCAGCCGCGCCGCGCCGCTGTCCACGTGATAGTAGGTGTCGAGCATATGCTCCGGCGAAAAGTATGAATCTTCGGGTTCGCCGACCACCGCTATGCCATGCCGCTGAAAGATCGCGCGGGCCTGGTCGGCGATCGGCAACCGGCCGTTCGCCAGCGCGTAGCAATTCGTCCCGGCGACCGCCGGCCATGTCACATAGATGCGCACGCCGCGCTGCGTCTGTAGTCCGGCCAGCTGTTTCGCTGCCCACTCGACGACGGGAGGAATGTTGCCGGTGGCGGCAATGTAATCGGCGCAACCGATGCCCTCGACACTTGACCGCCGCCGTGAATCATCCTTGCGGTCACCCAGCGGCCACTTCGCCATGTCGGCCTTGATGCGGCTGACATGCCCCGGCCACAGATCCTTCCTCAAATAGAGCCTGCCGCCATCCGACAGGTTGTGCAGCGACAGGTGTTGCACGGCGAATGCCACCCGCGCGAGGAAAGGCTGGCTGGCGTAATAGGCGGCATATTCATCGGGCGTCTTGTCGGTGAAATCCTGCGGCTCCTCGTCACGCGTATAGTAGACCCATTCGAACGGCAGGATCAGCGTATCGCCCTGCCGCGCATATTTCAGCAGGCGATAGATCTTCATCTCCAGCGGAATGCTGCCATTGTCGGCGACGTCGATCACCGGCATGGAAAAGGCCTGTTCGATCAGGCCGGGCTCGATGCCGAACATCGAGCTCGATCCGGCATCGATAACGATGCGCGGCGCGGCAATGTTCTCCAGCAGGAACTGCGGATAGCCGAAGGGGATCCTGCGGTTGCTCGTGGTGAAGAAGTCGTAGGACGCCGTCAGCCCGAGCGCGCAGAGCAGCGCGCCTGCGACTGTGGACACGGCGAATGTCAGGAGCTTTCCCACGTCAGAAATTATAATAGATGAAGGGGGAAGAGATCGACGTATTTGTCGCGACCATGGCGACAACCGCCGCCGCACCTGCCAGCACGCCGGAAAGCGGAATCCGCCAGCGCCAGTCCGCGGCTGCAATGTTCTGGCTGTTCGGAAGAAGCCAGACGATCAGCGCAGCAACCAGCAGCAGCGGGCAGGCTTGATACATCAACGTCGACAGGCCGGGGCCGGGAGACATCATCGCGGCCAGAACGCTGTGGGCAGTGGCGAGATCCGGCGCCCGAAAATAGACCCAGGCGAAATTGACGAACAGGAAAGTGACGACGATGGCCAGCGGCCCTGGCATGCGCAACCCGCGCGACGCCCACGCCTTCTGCACGCAGCAACCCAGGCCGTGCAGCGCTCCCCAGGCGATAAAGGTCCAGGCCGCGCCGTGCCACAATCCGCCGAGCAGGAACGTGACAAACAGGTTGCGATAGACGCCGGCCGTTGATGCGCGATTGCCGCCGAGCGGGATGTAGAGATAGTCACGCAACCAGCGCGACAGCGTGATGTGCCAGCGGCGCCAGAAGTCCTGGATCGAGTCCGCCTTGTACGGAGAGTTGAAATTGAACGGGAGCCGGATTCCGAACAGCAGCGATATGCCCACGGCCATGTCGGCATAGCCGGAGAAGTCGAAATAGAGCTGAAACGTATAGGCCAGGCTGAGCAGCCAGGCATCGGCGAAGCTCAGTGCCGCCACGTTCTTGTAACCGAGATCGACGAACACGCTCAGTTGATCGGCGATCAGCAGCTTCTTCAGCAGTCCGACCGAAAACAGACAGGTGCCCTCGATCAACAGGGTGGCGTAAGCGGCCGAGCAAAAGACGAAGCCATCGCTGCGGCCGAGCATCCTGAACTGCGGCATCATCTCGCGCCAATGGATGATAGGGCCGGCGATCAGGTGCGGAAAGTAAGTGACAAACAGTCCGTAGCTGGCGAGATCGCGCTGCCTTTGTCCCTTGCTGTAGATGTCGACCAGAAACGCGATCTGCGTGAACGTATAGAATGAAATGCCGATCGGCAGCGCGACGTCCAGATGGGGGAGCGCCACGCCGAACAATTCCGCCAGATTGGCGAGGGCGAAATTGGAATACTTGAAGAATGCAAGCATGCCCAGATTGAAGACGAGCGCGAGGATGAACACGACCTTGCGGTGCGACGCCGACATGGCCACCTCGCAGAGGACGCGCCCGGCGAAATAGTTGACCAGGATGGACGTCGCCAGAATCGGCGTCTGCCAGGGGTTGCCCCACGCATAGAACACCACCGACGAGACCAGCAGGATCGGCAGCAGCAGCCTGTGAAATCCAAGGGCCAGAGCGACATGGAATGCCCCCAGCACGATCGGCAGGAATCCCAACAGAAACTCTCGCGTCACAAAAAGCATCCGGATCCCCCAGGCCGTTCAGACCACTCTTTCTTCCGAAAAGGCACGACAATCCGCCACCCCGCGGCGGACCTTACAATCGCCTAAACTGCATGTATACTTTGTGACGCTGGCGCTCGTTAGAAGGAAGGCTGCATGCCCTCATTGACTGAATGGAAGGTGCCGTCGGCGGCGCAGCCGCGCGCCGAGGATTACAGCTTCGATCTGGAGCACGCGCTGGCTTCGGTGGTCGGGGTCCATGCCATCATCCCCAACGATGCCTTCACCGCCGATACGCTGGGCACCGAACGCGCCGGCAACGGCGTGGTGATCGACGCCGGGCTGGTGCTGACCATCGGCTACCTGATCACCGAGGCGGAGACCGTCTGGCTGCATCTCGGCGACGGCCGCGTGGTGCAGGGTCACGCGCTCGGCGTCGACCCGGAGACCGGCTTCGGCCTGGTGCAGGCGCTCGGCCCGCTGGATCTCGATCCGCTGCCGCTCGGCAATTCGAGCAGCGTCGACGTCGGCGATCGCGTGGTGGTCGGCGGCGTGGGCGGACGGACGCGCTCGGTGGCTGGGCACGTCGCCGCGCGACAGGAATTCGCCGGCTATTGGGAATATCTGCTTGACGACGCCATCTTTACCCATCCCGCCCATCCGAACTGGGGCGGCGCTGCGCTGATCTCCGAGCGCGGCGAACTGATCGGCATCGGCTCGCTGCAGATCGAGCGCGAGCACGGCGGCAAGAGCGAGCATCTCAACATGACGGTGCCGATCGACCTGCTGAAGCCGGTGCTCGACGATCTCCGCAAGTTCGGCCGCGTCAATAAGCCGGCGCGACCGTGGCTCGGCATGTACACCACGGAAATGGAGGACAAGGTCGTGGTGGTCGGCATCGCCGCCAAGGGACCGGCCGCCGGCGCCGAATTGCGCACCGGCGACATGATCCTGGCGGTGAAGGGCAAACCCGTCTCCAGCGCCACCGAGTTCTATCGCCGGCTATGGGCGCTGGGCCCCGCCGGCGTCGATGTGCCGCTGACGCTCAACCGCGAGGGCGACACCTTCAACGTGGTGCTGGTCTCAACCGATCGCGCCAAACTGCTGAAGGCGCCAAGAATGCACTAGCTAGTCCTGTTTCAGGTCGAGCTTGCGAATAACCTCACCCCATTTCACGAATTCCTTGCGCACATAGGCATCGGACGCGACCGCTGTGCCGCCGATCGGGCTGAAGCCGATGCGGTCGAGCTGGTCGCGGATCGCCGCGTCGACCAGCACCGCGTTGACGTCGGCGTTCAGCTTGTCGACAACATCCGGCGGCGTCTTCTCCGGCAGCAGGAAGGCCACCCACGTCGCATCCTCGTCGTCGCTCAGTCCCAGCTCCCGCGCGGTGGGAACGTCGGGCAATGATGGCATGCGGTCCTTGCTGGTGACGGCCAGCGGCCGAACCTGCCCGCCCTTGACCAGCTCCATCGCCGCCGGCAGGGCGACGCTGGCCAGTGCAGTATGACCGCCCATCACCGAATTCAGCGCCGGACCAGCGCCGGTGAACGGCGCATGCACCACTGGCACCTTGGCGGTCAGGCGAAAGATCTTTTCTGCCGACAGATGGGGCGTAGTTCCGACGCCGGCGGTGCCATAGGTGTAGTTCTCGGCATTTGTCGTCGCGATCACGTCGCGCAGGGTCTTTGCCTTCAGATCCGGCGCACCGACGATCAGGTTAGGCGTGGTGGCGGCGATGACCGCAGCCTTGAACTGATCGGGCGCATAGCCGGCTTTGGCCGACAGGCTGGGATTGACTGCAAAGGCGCTGGTGGTGACAAGAATGGTGTAGCCGTTCGGCTCCGCCTTGGCGACGAAGGCCGCAGCGATGTTGCCGCCCGCGCCGACCCGGTTCTCGATCACCACCGGCTGGTGCCAATGCTCGTTGAGCTTCTGTCCGAGGATACGTGCGATGATATCGGCGGGCCCCCCAGGCGCGAAGGCGACAAGCAACTTCACAGGCTGCGATGGATAGGGCTGTTGAGCCACCGCAGCGCTGGTGGCAATCACCGTCGCCGCGAGCGCGGCCGCGACGATGCATCGTCCGAAGGTAAGTGACATGGTGTTTCCTCGCTGATGTAAGGGCGCTTTTCGCGCCTCTGGTCAGATCGCCTGGTCGGTGAAGGTTTGCTCCTGTGCCAGCGCGTATTCGGCAATCTCCATGCGGGTGCCGATCCAGACGTCGTCACGGGCCTTGGCCAGCTTGATCATCGCGTCATAGGCCCAGGCTCCGGCCGGACGCCCATAGACATGGGTATGCGCGGTGACATCGAGCATGAACGGCGCGGCATCGGCGCGCGGGGCATTGTCGAGGATCGCCTTGAACTGTTCGACCAATGCGGCCGGCGCATTTCCGTAGCGGATGCTGTGCGGCAGATCGTTGACGTCCATGGTGAGCGGAATGCCGACGATCCGCGCGCCGCCGTGCTCGATGATCGACGGCAGGTCGTCGTCGTTGCAATCGCCGAACCAGACGTAGCCTTCCTGCGCCAGCAGGCGCGCGCTGATCGGGCTGCCGGTGCCGCGTGGGCTGATCCAGCCGCGCGGTTTCTCGCCGGTGACGGCGCTGATCAGGTCGGTGGTGCGACGGATATTGGCGACCTCGCCGGCCTCGTCGAAATACACCGGGATGACATCCATGCCGTAGGAATGTACGACGATCTCGTGGCCGGCGGCGTGCAGTTCCTTGAGCACGCCGGGATGGGTTTCGGCCAGTACGCCGTTGACCATGATGCTGGTACGCACGCCGTTCGCCGCCGCGATGCGGATCAGGCGCTGGATGCCGCGCACCGCGCCGTAGCTGGCCCAGGAATGCGCGTTGGTATCGAAGAAACCGGGTTGCAGCACATTGCCCATGGGGCCGATGCCCGGCGCCTTGCCGGGGGACCAGGCCTCGTAGGCGAGATTGAATACGATGCCGATGCGCGCGCCGTTGGGCCAGCGGAAATCGGGTCCGGCGCGGCGGACGCGGATGGAGGTGGATTCACTCATGACATAGGTCCGTTATTGCGCGCGCTCAGGCGACGATGTCGTTGTGCAGAATGCCGATGCCTTCGATTTCGGCGGTGACCTTGTCGCCCTTGACCAGGAAACGCGGCGGCGTCATCGCATAGCCGACGCCGGACGGCGTGCCCGTGGCGATCACATCGCCGGGCTCCAGCGTCATGCCACGCGACAGGTGCTCGAAGATCTCCGGGATCGGGAAGATCATCCGGCTGGTGCGGCTGTCCTGGCGCAGCTCGCCATTGACGGTGCTGCTGATGCGGAGATCGCCGACATTCGGCAGCGCCGATACGTGGACGACCACCGGCCCGAACGGACAGGAGCGATCGAGGCCCTTGCCCTTGAACCATTGTCCGTAGCGGCGCTGCATGTCGCGGCCGGTGATGTCGTTGATGATCGAGTAGCCGAACACGTGATCGAAGGCATCCTTCGCTGCAATGTTGCTGCCGCCCCGCCCGACGATCACGGCAAGCTCGACCTCGTAATCCAGCTGTTCGGTGACATTGGCGTGCTGCGGAATGCTGTCGCCGTCGGCGATCACCGCGGTCGGCGGCTTGGTGAAGATCTCCGGCACCACAGGCAGCGGCGCCGGCGCCTTGCCCTGGGCGCGCATGCCCTCGTCGATATGCTCCTTGTAGTTCCGTCCGACGCAGAATACGTTCTTCTTCGGCCGCGGGATCGGCGCCAGCAGCTTCAGTGACCCGCGCGCCAGCAGTCCGGTCGGCTTGCCGGCGGCGAGATCGCGGACGATCGCCAGCCCGGGCTCACCGGCCTCGGCGAGCTCGCCGACATGGTGCGGCGCGACAACTGCGCCGGACTTTGGCCAGGCCGCGGTGAGGTCAAGTACATCATCGCCGGTGAGCAGACCGAGATGCGATCCGTCCGCGGCAGCAAAGGTCAAAAAGATCATTCGGATTTTCCGTTTTGCTTGAGGTTGTCAAAGTCGGTGAGCGAGGCATTCGCCTGATCGCGCAACAGGCGGACATGGGACCGCGCCAGCATCTCGGCCCGATCGGGATTGCGCGCCGCGATCGCGTCGATGATGCCGTAGTGCTCGTGAAACGATTGCGCGCCGCGGTTCAGACGCTCAATGAAGCGCAAGCCGGACATTTTCAGGTGCCCGAAGGATTGCCAGGTCTTGTCGAGCAGCGAATTGCCGCTCTCGCGGATCAGCAGCGCGTGAAAGGCCGTGTTGGCCTCGGCGTATTCCGCCGGCCGCGCCAGCGCCCCGGCTTCGTCGAAGCCGGCGAACACCGCACGCAGCCGGCCGGCGACATCCGCTGCACCGTTGGCGGCAACCTCACGCGCCGCGAGCCCCTCGAGCATTTCGCGGATCGACAGCCACTCCAGATATTCCGGCAGCGAGGTCGGCATCAGCCGTGCGCCGCGGCGCGGCCGGAACGACACCAGTCCCTCCTGCTCCAGCCGGCGCATCGCCTCGCGCACCGGCGTCCGGCTGACGCCGAGCTCCGCCGCCAGTTCTTCCTCGCGCACCCGTACCGGCACATCGATGCCGACCGCCCGCGCGCTCAGCAGCAGCTTGAGGGCGGCATAGACTTCATCCCGCAGATAGGGCCGGGCGGCGATCGGACGCTGGTTCATGAATTTTGTATATGTATACAAAATTTAAGTGTCCAATATATTTCATCTGCTTGCTTGTTCGCATATGCAGCATATCGCAGATGGATAGCAACGGCCGGTGCGATCTGGCGTCGCACCGATCCGGGCCGTGCGGCGCCTCGTCAACGGTCTCGCTGTGTCGCAGGGCGCCGGGAAGCGCACGAGGCGGCGCGCATGCGCCGCCTCGTGGTAGTCGATGCGCCTACCGCGGAGACGCCGTCACCACCGGTACTTCATCCCCGCATAGACCGCGCGGCCGGTGCCGGGCTCGAACAGGGCCGAACTGGCAGTCGCCTTGTCGAGGATCGAGGCCGAAGCGATGTAGGCCTTGTTGGTGATGTTGCGGGCCTCGATATAGGCCGACACCGGTCCACCATTGTCGATGCCGGCCTTGAGGCCCAGCAGGGCGTAGGGCTCGGTCTTCAGCGTATTGGCGCTGTCGACATAATAGGATTCCGGCACCCATTCGAGATTGGGGCCCATGTAGAATCCGTTGGCATGCTTGTAGAGCAGTTCGGCACGCAGATAATGCCGCGGCGCGCCGGGCAGGACGTTGTTGCCGTAAAGCACATCATTATCGAAGCGGAAGTCGTTCAGCGTATAGGCGAGGTTCAGCCACAGCTTGTCGGGTGCCGGGCCGGTGTCGAACAGTCCCTTGAAGAGCGCTGCACCGACGCCGGCCTCGATGCCCTGGTGGATCGTGCGATCGGCATTGGTCACGTTGCAGTTGCCGGACGCGCTGTACAGGCATTGCAGCTCGTTGCGGATATTGGCGCGATAGAAACCGAGCTCCCAGGTCAGATCAGGGCGCTTGCCGCGGGTGCCTATTTCATAGGTTGTCGCGGTCTGCGGCCGGATACTGGTGAAGGGGATTGTCGGGATGCCCGGGCCCGATGCGCTCTCGCCGAAGCTTGGCACCTCGGCGCTGCGCGAGACGTTGCCATAGGCCTGCCAGGTGGGATCGATGTTCCACAGCAGCCCGCCCTTCGGACTCCACAGGCTGAAGCTGGTCGAGCCGGACTGGTCGCCATCGCTCAGGAAACGATCCTGGCGGTTGCGCGTCGCATAGAGGAACTGGGTGCCGGCTACGGCCGCCACCGTCGGCAGGAAGTAGAAGGAATCCTCGACATAGACCGAGGTGTTCTTCGAACTGTCGATCGACGACGAGGCCAGCGCACCCTTCTGGCCGCCGACATTGACATATTGCTTGTTGTCGATCCGGCCGTTGATGACGTTGACGCCGGCGACCAGAACGTTGCGGAAGCCACCGATATTGCGGTCGTCGGTGGCTTTGGCGAAGCCGCCGTAGTCCTGGTAGTGATAGTCAAGCCACTGGAAGATCGGGTGCATCAGGTGACGGTCGACGCCGAAGGCGCCGAATTCCACCGTGGTGTCGTCGAAGCGCAGGGTGGTCTTGTTGGCCAGCCTGACGGTGTCGATGTTGCGCTGCTGGTCGAGCGTGACATTGCCGGCGGCCGCCGTGGTCGGCGAGGTCAGCGCCGACTGCTTGGTGACACTGCCGGGAATTCGCTGCCGCACCTCGTTGGCATTGAGATAGAAGCGGGTCTCGGCGTCCGGCGAGAACTGGTAGCCGACATTGCCGCTGACGCGGGTCGAATGGCCGTCGCTATGGTCGCGAAAACCGGAGGCCTCCTGGTTCGAGGCGGTGATGTAGCCATCCCACGGACCGTTGGCGCCGCCGGCATTGGCCTGCAGCCGGCGATAGCCGAACGCGCCGAAATCCAGCGAGGCGCCGTTGGGGAACGGATCGCGGCCGGTGGGCGTGACGAAATTGATCGCGCCGCCCAGCGAATTGGCGCCGAAGCGCAGCGCGTTGCCGCCCTTGTAGACCTCGACGTATTTATAGGCCGAGGGATCGATCTCCTGGAAATCACCGTAGCCGTCGGCGGTGTTGATGGGGATACCATCCATATACGGCTGGACGCCGCGCAGATGGAAGTTGCGCGACAGGCTGGAGCCGCGAATCGACAGGCGGGTGTCATCGCCCCACTTGGGCTGCGCGAACACGCCGGGCACGTAGTCGAGGATGTCCTTGATGCTGTTACCGACAGTGGAGTTCTTCCACGCATCGGCCGTGACCAGCGCCACCCCTCCGGGGGTCTGCTGGATCTCGCGCAGCGCCTGCTGCGCGGTCAGGACCGTCAGCGAACCCGGCACGCCGGGCGCATCGGGCTGCGTGACGACCACGGCCGCCCGGCGCGAGGCGCGGCTTGAGGGTGCCACGGCAGCATTGCGCGGCGGGCGCGGGGCGACGGCGCGCTTCTGCTGCGGGGCATCGATGGTGACCGGCGGAAGCGCGGATTGCGAAGCTGTTTGCGCCTGCGCGGACAGCGATACGAGCATGGCGGCAGACGCGAGCATGATGCTGCGCAGCCGCGTGACAACGGATGACATGGATGACTCCAGCGAACTGAATTGACGATGATGTTGAATGCGCCGGGGATGATCCCGGCCCGGTCGTCAGCTCAGGCGCGGTGGCGCACGGGCCTGGTGGCTGGAGGTGGCCGCGCGGGTGGCGACGCTGCCACCCGGCGTGAAGGCCGGCGGCGACGCGACGGCGACCCGCACGGCGAAGGACGGGCCGGTGGGCGGCAGCGCCCCAGCCGCATGGTGGTTGCCGACACAAAGCGGGCAATGCACGACCGCCTTGCCGGTGGATTTCCCGGCGTCGTCATGAGCGGCGGCAAGGTCGGGATTGTTGGCACAGATCTCGAAACCGGCGGCGGCAGCCACCGGCGACAACGACGCCAGCAGCATGCTGGACAGCATGACGTTCAGCACAAGCGCATAGGCCGCGACAAACGATGCCACGGCGCCAACGATGCGTTTGCGCGAAAGGTGTTTCAAGATCAGCTCCCCAACTTTGGAATATCACGGCAGCTCATGCTGTCAAAGCCGGTTCCATTGCGACTCGTCCAACAATTCGGCAAAGGCCGCCAACATGCCGCGTCCTCCGGCCGATGATGTGGCCCGATCACCACAGCGCCACGCAAACTGCTCCGGCAGCGCGCGACTAACGCGAATGTCACTTCCTAAATCAGGCTCCAGGCCCCAACCGAAGCGGAGCAATGGATTGCGCGTTTCGGCGCGCGAAAGGCACGACAAGGGAACTTTGATGACGGGTTTGGGCGGATCTCGTGGGTTGCGCTTGCTGGCGCTTTTGATGGTCTCGGCATCGCTGGCCGGTTGCGCGAGCAGCGGCGGGCTGAACAATCTTGCCGGCGGCGCTTCGGCAAGTTACGCCGCGATGAGCGACGGCGGCCATGAGCTGCCTGCCATCGACGTCAGCGAGATCGACCCTGCGATGCTGCGCCAGCCGGTCGAGTATCGCACCCGGGAACCCGCCGGCACCATTGTCGTCGACACCGCCGCGCGCCACCTCTATCTGGTCGAGGGCAACGGCCGCGCCATGCGTTACGGCATCGGCGTCGGCAAGGCCGGCCTCGCCTTCGCCGGCAATGCCACCATCAAACGCAAGGCGGAATGGCCGCACTGGAGCCCAACCGAGAACATGATGAACCGCGAGCCGGCACGCTACCGCAAGATGGCAGGCGGCATGAGCGGCGGCATCGACAATCCGCTCGGCCCGCGCGCCATGTATCTCTACCAGGGCGACCGCGACACCATGTTCCGGATCCATGGCACGACTGAACCGGAAACCATCGGCCACGCCGTCTCCAGCGGCTGCATCCGGCTGATGAACCAGGACATCGTCGACCTCTACAGCCGGGTCAAGAACGGCGCCCGCGTCGTGGTGATCCAGGGCGGCCGCGCCGCCGAGTCCTGAACGCCGATATAGCGTGATTGCCAGCGATCGCCGCGAGGACGCGTGTTGATCGATGGTCCGGCGAAGGCGTTCAACAAACCGCTGAGCTAGCCTCGGGCGTCGTGCGAGATGCCGAGCAGGCCGGCAAGGCGCTGCCGCGGCTGCACCAGATCGGCCAGCGTGTACTCTTCGAGCACCGCCATGAAGGCATCGCGGGCCTTTTCCAGCGCGCGTCGCAGCACGCAGGACGGCCGGATCGCGCAGGGCGCGTCGAGCGGCTTGAAACACTGCACGATCGCCATATCCGGCTCAGTGTAGCGCACCACCTCGGCGAGCACGATCGCGCCGACCGGCCTGGCCAGCCGCAACCCGCCGCCGCGGCCGCGCACCGTCTCGACAAAGCCGCCGACGCCGAGCTGGTGCGCCACCTTCATCAGGTGGTTTTCCGAGATGTCATAGCTCGCCGCGATGTCGGCAATGGTCGAAAGCTGGTCCGGCTTCAGCGCCAGATACATCAGCATGCGCAAGGCGTAGTCCGAGTAGATGGTAAGGCGCATGGCTGGTCTCCTGGGCTCCGTTTAAAGAAGTATTTTAAATATTGCTTTTAGGCAAGCCGCGATCTATATGAGGTTCGTCGTTCACGACGGGAGCGTTTCATGACCAAAGCCGCACTCAGTGACACTATTGCCCGCCCGTTCCTGTGGCCTGGCACCATCGCCTGCAACGCGCTCGGGCTACACGATCACAACGACTTGGTGCGGATGCTGGTCAATTCGCTGATCTGGACCGTGGTCGGCGTGACGATCGCCGCATTCGTCATATGAGCGCGGTGAACGACAGGCTGCACCACGTCTCGGAGGACGGCATCCGGCAGCTGGTCGATGCCTTCTACGTGAAGGTACGCGCCGACGCCGAGCTTGGACCGGTATTCGCGGCCGTCATCCCCGGTGACGACTGGCAGCCGCATCTCGACAAGATGTATGCGTTCTGGTCGTCGGTGATGCTGACCTCAGGCTGCTACAAGGGCAATCCGGTGATGAAGCACGCGGCGGTGCCCAGCATGAAACCTGAGCTGTTCGCCCGCTGGCTGGTGCTGTTCGACGAGACCTGCCGCGAGATGTTCGATGCGGCCGTCACCGCCGCATTCAGGGAAAAGGCCGAGCGCATCGCCGAGAGCCTGAAGCTGGCGTTGTTCTATCGCCCAGACCGCCCATGGCCGCCGCAGCCCACGGCATGATCTTCGTCGCCCCCGACAACTGCATCAAGCGGCGAAGGCGGGCGACATAATCCGGTCGATTTTTCCCGATAGCTGAACGGTTTAGTGAGTTGCGGGGGCGCGCTCAGTTCCATTCGATCAGCATCGGGACCGACCATGCCCCCATCAACTGCTCCTGCCCCCTCGCCTTCCTTGCAACTGTCGAGGGGCGTCGCGCGCCTCGAGGGCACGCTGAAGCTGACCACCGCGATCCTGGCGCTGGCCGCCGGTGTCTACACCTATCTCGGCGTCCGCGAATTGCTCAACGGCAGTCCGACCACGGTGTTCTTCGCCGCGGTGATCTATTCCGTCGCGGTGTCCGTCGGCATCTACGCCTTCTGGGTGTTCCTGATGCAGTTCATGCCGCATGTGGTCAGTCGCAGCGGCCGCAACCTGATGTTCGGTTGCATGCTGCTGGGCTCGCTGATGATCGTGGCGATGTCGTCGTGGCTCAACGCCTCGGCTCTGGCCGGCGCCGCCGCGATCCAGCAGCATCTGGCGATTACCGTGCAGAACTACACCCGCGATCTCGACACCGCCAATACCAATGCCATTGCCGCGCAGGGCCTTCTGCCGGACATCCAGCTGGCCTCCGCGCGCTTCGCCAAGCTGGCCGACGCCGAGCGCGCGGGCTCGCTGACCGGCACCTCCGGCTCCGGCACCGTGGTGCAGCTTCTCACCCAGATGTCCGGGCAACTCGATGCGCTGGGCCAGGAGGTCCAGGCCTCCGGCAAGCGCGTCACCGCGCTGTTCGAACAGGGCGGCAAGCATCTCGCGAAAATGCGCGAGCTGATTTCCGACCGCGGCCCGATCGCCAGCCGCAGCGACGCTTTCGCGACGGAGTCGCTGGCGCTGATGGGGGTGATCGCCAACCTGCAGCAGACCTCGGTTGCCCCCGCGGTGAAACGCGCTTCGGTCTCGTTGTCGTCGGGCTTCATCGCGCCGGCAGCAGGCGGCCGAAGCGGCGACCTTGCCGACCGGCAGACGGCGGTGGTCAGCAAGGTCGAGGGTTCGATCGCCGCACAGGCCGCGTCATTGTCCGATGCAGCCGACAAGATCCTGCAGACCCCGCGGGTCGAGCCCGGTCGCTTCCAGGCCATGTCGCCGGCCGAAGCCGTGCTGCGCTATGCTGGCGACTTCATCCCGAGCTGGGCCGGCGCCATCTCCATCGACCTGATGCCGGCCGTGCTGGTGCTGATCCTCTGCGTGGTCCACGCCGCGATCCGTCGCGAGGGCCTGCCGGTGGCCAGCGCCTCCACCATGACCGCCGGCGAATTGCTGTCCGCCTTGCAGATGGCGCGCGAAATCGAGACCGCGCGACGGGCGGTGCCTGGCGAGACCGCACCGGATGATGCAACGGCGCCCGCGGCGACGAACGACGAGAACGTCACGCCGCTGTCGTCGGCGCGCGGCCCGAAGTAACCCGCCATGGCATCCGCGCCCTCCCCCTGCAGCAACGCTTTCACGCATGGCTCGGCGACAATCCCGACGAGGCCATGCTGCGCTTCATCTTTCGTGGCGTCGCGGCCGCGACCATCGCTGTGCTGGCGCTCGATCTCGCCACCATGAACGGGCTGCTGAAGAGCGACGACATCGCACTGACACCCGCAGAGGTGCGCGAGAACGCCCCGGGCTTCGGACTGCCGGCTATGCCGGCGATCCTCGCGCCATGGTTGCCCGGCGGCGACCGCCGCCTCGCACCGCTGCCGCAGCCGGACGGCGCGCTGCGCAAGCCGATGAGCTTCGAACTGATCGGCGGCGGCAAGTTGATGGCCACCGGCACCATCACGCCCGGGGTATCGGAAGCCTTCGCTGCCGAAATCGCCCGGCGCGGCGACTATGTGAAGACCGTGGTACTGAACTCGCCGGGCGGCTCCGTTGGCGACGCGCTGGCCATGGGCCGGCTGATCCGCGACAGGAAACTCGCCACCGAGGTCGAGGCCGGCAAATACTGCGCATCGAGCTGCCCGCTGGTGTTCTTCGGCGGCGTCGAACGCCGTGCTGGCGACAAGGCCGCCATCGGCGTGCACCAGGTATTCGCCATGAGCCCCTCCGATCCGGCGGCGCCGCGCGACGACATGAGCGATGCGCAGCGCATCTCGGCACGCTGCCAGCGCTACCTCGGCGACATGGGCATCAACCTGCAAGCCTGGGTGCACGCCATGGAAACGCCAAAGGACCGGTTGTTCATCTTCCGGCCAGATGAGCTGAAGACGCTCAACATCGTGACGGCGGGAGTGGATGCCACACCGCCAGCCGCTCCCGTACCGGCGGCTTCGTCACCCCCTGCGGCAAAGACGCGTTCCTGACTCAGGAACTATCCCGGCGGAACCACGTTGATGCGGTCAATGGAGGATTTGCCATGCGGATGTTTCTGGGAATGATTTTGGGTGCACTGTTTCTCACCCTCGGCGTCTACATCTACGATTCGATGTCGACGTCCAGCGTCGCGAATGGCCAGGTGGCGCAGGAGCGCCGGACCATCGTCAACTGGGATGTCGCCGAGACCAACTGGGAAGCACTGAAGGTGCGCACCAAGAGCGACTGGGTCAAGCTGACGTCTAACTAACACTGCCGGATTTACCGAGAGCGCGCTCGTCACGGGATGAGCGCGCTTTTGCGTGTCCGCTACTTCTTTGCGTTCGCCTTGCGCGCATCGGCGATGGCCTGGCCGAACTGCTCCTTCGTCAGCGCGCCCGGCACGCGAAACTTGCCGATGATGAAGGCCGGAGTGCCGCCGAAGCCGAATGCAGTTGCCTGCGCGTCGGTGCGCTTCAGAACAGCATCAATGATCGCCTTGTTGGTCTCCATGTCGCGCAGGGCGCGATCGACATCGATTCCGGCACCGGCGAGGCGCTCGCGAACGCCGGACTCGGTGAGCTTGACGTCGAGGGAGATCAACGCGTCGTGCGCCTCGACGAACTTGTCCTGAAACTTGGTCGCCAGCGCCAGCCGCGAGGCATAGACCGACACCGGGCCGAGGATCGGCCAGTCCTTGAACACCAGCTTGACCTTGCCGTCGTCCGTTACAGCCCCGCGCAGGGCCGGTTCGAGCTTGCGGCAATACGGGCACTGGTAGTCGAAGAATTCGACGATGGTGATATCGCCCTTGGCATTGCCGGCGACCGGGATGTCGGGATCGCGCAGCACCGCTGCCTCATTCAGCACGGTCTCGTCGCCATCCTTGCCGAGTGCCGCCACCGGCGCGCCGTCGATCCCCAACAGCAACGCCCCGGCACCGAGCAGGCCGAGCGCGCCGCGCCGTGTCGGCGTCGCTGCACCGGACAACACAAGGGCGGGATTGAGGCGGTCGGTCATGATGGATCTCCGGAGGACGCGACACGGCGCTCACGTGACATGTCTGTTGCGGGCCAACATATAGAGCGTCACGGGGATAATGATAGACGCGAAACGGCGTTCGGGCGCATCACAAAGCGCGCCGCCGGGCGCGGTCGCCGTGTTCACCCGCGCACCAGCAATGTGACGGCGAGCGGCACCAGCAGTGACGTCACCAGTGCGTTCAAGCTCATGGCGATGCCGGCGAACACACCGGCGATGGCATCGACCTGGAAGGCACGCGCGGTGCCGATACCATGAGAGGCCAGCCCGACGGCAAAGCCGCGGGCGCGAAAATCGGTGATGCCCATGCGATTCATCAGCGGGGTCACGACGATGGCGCCGATGATGCCGGTGAAGATCACCGCCACCGCGGTCAGCGACGGATCGGCGCCGAGGGATTCACTGATTCCCATGGCCACGCCGGCGGTCACCGATTTCGGCGCCAGCGACAGGACCACGTTGCGCGGCAGACCGACGGCCTCGGCCAGCAGCACAATCGACACGATCGCGGTGACGCAGCCGGCCACCAGCGCCGCCAGCATGGGCAGGATGGCCGAGACCACGATCTTGCGGTTCTCGTACAGCGGCACGGCCAGCGCCACTGTGGCCGGCCCGAGCAGGAAGTGCACGAACTGCGCACCGCCGAAATAAGTAGTGTAGGACGTGCCGGTGAGCAGCAGGAATGCGGCGATAATCCACATGGCGTGCAACACCGGATTGGCAAACGGATTCCGACCTGTCCTCAGCGAAAACGCATCGGTAGCGGCATAGACCAGCAACGTGACCGTCAACCACAGCAGTGGCGACTGCGACAGATACACCCATAGCGAAAATGGATTGGCGGCATTCATGGCGCGGTCCGCCGCGCCAGCAGCCGGCTGGCCAGCAGAAAGGTGCCCACGGTCACCAGCAGCGTGATCACCACGGAGACCGCGAGGATGGCCATGACGGCGATGCCATACTCTGCAATCAGATCAAGTTTCTGCACCACGCCGACGCCAGCCGGCACGAACAGCAGCGACAGGTGCGCCAGCAGTCCCTTTGAAGCCTGCTCAACACCCTGGTCGCACAACGGTCCTATCGCCAGCGGCCTGAAGCGATCGCGCGCCAGCAACAGGACCAGCAGCAACAACAGCCCAAGCACCGGACCCGGCACCGGCCATGCCAGCCCACGGACCACGATCTCGCCGGCCAGCTGGCACAACAGAATCAGCGACAGACTCGCAATCATGGGCTCTCCGCGGGTGTGATTCCGTTATCACCTATCACCCGCGGCCGGGCAATTGTCGATCAGGCGGCGGGCTTCAGCTTCTTGGTGCATTCGCTGTAATAACCACCGCCCTTCTGGATCCATTTCAGGCCGCCATTGGCGTTGGTCGCCTTGTTGGCATTGTACTGGTCGACGCAGGTATGCATGCGGGCCTTGCCGGCGGTTTCCTTGGCGTATTTCGCATCCACGGCGGTCGGGAAGGTGGCCGGCCCTGTCGCGGCCGGCGCGGCGGCCGGTGTTGCTGCGGGCTTCGGCGCAGCGGCCGGCTTGGCCTCCGCCGCCTTTGGCGCGGCCGGAGTCGCAGCCGGCGTTGCCGCGGCGTCGGATGCGCATTCGGCCTTGCGGAAGTCATTCCATTTCTGGCCGTTCAGCGTCCCGGCGGTCTGCGCCGCTTTGTATTTCGCCGAACATTCGGACATGGTCAGCGCCTGCGCGGGCATCGCCGCCGCGGCCATCGCAGCTCCCGACAATGCAAGCGCAGTGAAAAGTCTGGCATGGCGTTTCATCGTTGCATCTCCCTTTTGACGGCCGCAGCCTGTCGAACGGTATCCTAGCGCAGGGTTTCCGGTGGGCAACGCCGTGACCAACGTCGCCCGAAAAATAATTCGATCACGCTGACGCAAGCGAGCCCGATTCATTCACCCGCCGTTCAGGCGACCGGCGCGACGGTCCGCGCCTCTGCAACCCCGAGGTTTTGCCATGATGAGATTCTCTTCGCGTGCCGCCGCAACCGCCATCGTTTCCCTGCTGCTGGCCGGCTCGGCCTTTGCGCAAACGCCGGCGCCGTCACCCATGACGAAATCGGCCCCGGCCGATAAGATGGCGCCTGCCGAGAAGAAGGCCGAGAAACCGCGCACGGAAGCCTCGCTGGAATGCTCCAAGCAGGCCGACGCCAAGGGCCTGCATGGCACCGAGCGCCGAAAATTCCGCTCCGAATGCAAGAAGAACAGCGCCAAGCCCAACTAGGCCTGAAGCGGCGGAGGCCGAGGGCCTCCGCCGCGCATGGCGGCGATGGCCGGACCGCGATTGCCCGGCCTGCCGGACTTTGCCATAAGGCGAACGGGCTCGCCCTGGGCCCGACGGCAGCCCGGCATCGATGCAGTTCACCCTTCCCAGCCGATCGGACATCCGCAGCGTGCTCGAAACGCTGGCGGCAGGCGCAACTGGCGCGGCGCTGTTCTATCTGGCCGAACTGCCGGGCGGGCTGATCTCCGGTGCGATGATCGCCGTGGCGACGCTGGGCATCTCCGGCCGTCCGGTCGGACTGCCGCAGCCGATGGCTCACATCATCCTGATGACCCTCGGCATGTCGCTGGGATCGATGGTGTCGCCAACCATGGTCAAGAACCTCAGCGCCTATCCGCTGACCATCGGCCTGCTGGCACTGGCAACATTCTGCTCCACCTTCGGCAGCAGCCACTACCTGCAACGCTTCCATGGCTGGGACCGCACCTCGGCGCTGCTGGCGGGCAGCCCCGGCGCGCTGTCGCAGATCGTCATGCTGGCCACCGAGCGCAAGGCCGACGTGGCCGGGATCGCCGTCGTGCAGATTTTCCGGGTCATCATCCTCACCGGCGCCGTGCCGCTGCTGCTCGCTGCCACCGGCTTGATGGGCCACGGTCCTTTGCCGTCGCGCGGCGAGCCCGCCACCGCGCTGGCGCTGGCCGAGCTGGCGGTCGCGGCGGTCGCGGTGTCGCTGCTGATGCGCTGGATCAATTTCCCTGCCAGCTGGATGTTCGGCGCGATGATGGCGTCATCGGTGCTGCACGGCGCCGGCTTGGTCGAGGGCACGCTGCCGCAATGGGCCTATATCGCCGCGCTGGTCGGGATCGGCACGCTGATCGGGTCACGCTTCGGCAAGATCCGGCCGCGCACCATTCTCAGCCATATCAACGCCGCCCTGGGATCGTTTGCCGTGGCCATCGCCATTTCCGGGGTATTCGTGCTTGCCATCGTCCTGACCACCCAGGTCAAGCCCTCCGACGTGGTGGTGGCGTTCGCGCCAGGCGCCATGGACGCCATGCTGGCGCTGGCGCTGACCCTGCACATCGATCCCGTCTTCGTCGGCGCGCATCACCTGTCGCGCTTCATCTACGTGTCGATCGTCACGCCCGGCATCGTGCACCTGTTCGGCAAGGCGCAGGACGACATGGACGACTGAACGGACGATCAGGCGCGCCGCGCCGTCCGCTCGATACCCCACAAAGCGATCGCCGCCATCAGCAGCGAGATCAGCACGTTGTAGCCGGCCAGCGACAGGCCGAGAAAGCGCCATTGCACCTCGTCGCAGCGGATCACCTTGACCGTGTTGAGCCGCTCCAGCAGGCTGCCGGCACTGCCGAGATTGCCGACCGGCCCGGTGCAGTCGGTCGGCCCCTGCCACCAGCCCCATTCGACGCCGGCATGGTAGGCGCCGAGCCCGGCATTGCCGAGCGCGGCCAGTGCCAGCAGCAACATGCCGCCCACCAGCACCGCGCGCGGCGCACCCCGTGCGGCGGCAGTCGCCACCAGAGCGGCCAGCGGCACCGCGAGATAATAGGCATAGCGCTGTTCGAGGCACAGCGGACAGGGCACGATGCCGAGCACCAGCCGGAAGAACCACGCCCCGGCCAGGGTCGCCGCAGCGATGACGGCGATGGCGAGTGCGGCCCGCAGCGCCGGGGTGGGTGCAATGGGCTCGGCATGGGATGCCGGCCGGTTCAACGTGGTGGCCATGGTCGCGACGCTCCGGTGTCTGAGCGCGTCCTATCCCGTGCCCCGGTCCTTGTCGAGGCGACCCCGATCGCACTTCCGATCACTCCGGAGCGTTTTGGCCACCCCGCAGGTTGACCCCCACTGCGCGACCGCTATATTCCGCCCGCTTCGCGACCCCGGCCAGCCGGCGGTGGCGATGGCCCCTGTGGCGGAATTGGTAGACGCGCTCGACTCAAAATCGAGTTCCGCAAGGAGTGCTGGTTCGATTCCGGCCAGGGGCACCATTCCCGGTAAAGTTACGAACCGGGTCAGCAAATCGGTCGACCGCGCGGCGGCGATTTCGATATCGAGCAACGCAAATCTCTCCACGACGTGACCTTCGCGACCGTCTCATTTGAGGCGGCGGGCACCTTGCCTATCTGCTTCGATCGGATGCCCCATTCGGCAGGAGTTGCAAGTCATGACCTTCAAGCGTCCGCCACTTTGTCGAAAGTGGTCTGAAAGCGAGGATGAGGAGCTTCGGTGCCTCGCCAAGACGGGAGCAACGCTGCTGCGGGCGACAGCCGCGTTGAACCGACGAGAAAACGTTATTCGCAAGCGCGCGCGGGAATTGGGCCTGTGTCTGGTCGGCATGCGCGAGGCCAAACGCCGCATCCGGTTGCTGACCGAACGGGAGGCGAACGATGACCGATCTCCTGCCCACTCCTAAATGCCCGTCCTGCGGCCTGCCAATGAAGCGACAACGAACAGCCTCAGGCGTTCAGTATGAGTGCAGCGGGCCCGATTGTCGCGATTCCGCCGAGGTCGCGGCGCGCTGGATCGCCAGCAGCCTCAAGCCGCCCTCCGTATAGGGCCGACCGGCCGTGAGGCGACGTCGGCCTAAGCGGCTGACCGAGCTTTCTACGGCCTTCCGGCCGTCGATGTGCTATCCCTTGCGATCAAGAAGCGCTCGATATCCGGTTCCGGTATCGATGCCCTGCTTCCAAAGGAGGCGAACATCGACCCCCACGCGCTGCTCATCAGCAAGTTGAAAGAGCACTCTCATCTTCACAAGGAAGATGTGAACGAGATCCGCGCATTCAGCATCACGGTTCGCGAGCTTGGTCTCGGAGAGGATTTCGTGCGCCAGGGCGATCGCCCCAAGGCTTCCGCTTTGGTGGTGAGGGGCGTTCTGGCGCGCTACCACTTGCTACCGGATGGACGACGCCAATATCTATCCTTCCATATGCCCGGGGACATGCCGGACTCCCAAGCGCTTTTTGTTGAGCAGATGGACCATACCGTCTGCGCAATCGGCACGGCGAGCGTAGCTTCCATCCCACACAAGGACCTGGTGGCGGCCTTCGACCGTCGCCCGTCGCTGGCATTTGCCATTTGGCGCGAGACGTTGATCGATGCCGCCATCTTCCGAGAGGCGATCACGAACAACAGTGCCCGCCCCCCGCAACGTCGCATGGCCCATCTGTTCTGCGAGCTTTACTACCGGTCCCGCGCCTCCGGTCTCACGGACAACGAGGTGTGCCAGACTCCGATAACCCTGGGGCAATTGGGCGAAACGCTCGGCATGTCGCTGGCTACGGTCAACCGCACGCTATCGGAGCTGCGGGACACCGGCTCGGTCGACTTTCGTCACGGCGAGATCGTGATTCATCATTGGGACCGGCTCGTCGGCCTCGCCGATTTCGACCCGTCCTATCTGCATCTCAAGCGACCGCCGTTGTGACCGCCGTGGTCCGGCCGGCTTCGCCGCGGAGGCTGGCATGCACCCGCGCGGGGATGCCCCACGCGGTAGAAATGGATATGGATGCTGTCAGATCGGCCGTCTGAACGTGCGCGCCGATCTTCCCGGGCCTTCGCCATAACGTGAGAACCCACCCTATGTATGATGTCATTGTCGTCGGCGGCGGGTCTGCCGGCGCTGCCCTTGCCGCCCGCCTGTCGGAAGACCCCGCAACGCGCGTGCTACTGCTTGAAGCCGGACTCGACTGGCGTGCGAGCGAGGCGCCGTGGGAGGTCACCACACCCAACCCGATTCCGATCATCCACAACCGTGAGTATCAGGAAAAGTGGCAGTGGCCCAACCTGTTGAGCCGTCGCGTCGCCGGCCAGAACGCGCATTTCTACTGGCGCGGCAAGGGGCTCGGCGGCTCGTCCATGATGAATGGCCAGATCGCCATTCGCGGCGTCGCCGACGCCTTCGACGAATGGGCGGCGCTGGGTTGCACCGGCTGGGCGGCGAAAGACGTCATGCCGCTATTCTCTGTG
Source organism: Rhodopseudomonas sp. RCAM05734 (assembly GCF_052658035.1). Taxonomy (NCBI): domain Bacteria; kingdom Pseudomonadati; phylum Pseudomonadota; class Alphaproteobacteria; order Hyphomicrobiales; family Nitrobacteraceae; genus Rhodopseudomonas; species Rhodopseudomonas sp. RCAM05734. The sequence goes on from NZ_CP199742.1 coordinate 529,272, forward strand.
ATCGAGGACGACGAGGAATTCGGCGACAGCCCGGGCCACGGCCGCGGCGGACCGCTGCCGGTCTATCGCGCGCCCGCAGACAGATGGGGTCCGATCGACAGCGGCTTGCGCGACGCCGCGCTGGCAGCGGGCTATCCATGGTGCGCCGATGTCAACGGCCCCGACGGCGAGGGGGCCGCCTGCTATCCCATCAACAGCCGTAACCTGCGACGCATATCCACCAACGAAGGCTATCTCGAACCGGCGCGCGGCCGTGCCAATCTCGAAATCCGCGGCAAGGCGCTGGTCGACCGGCTGGTGATCAAGGACGGCCAGACCACCGGTGTTGTGGTCCATATCGAAGGCCAGGGCACGATGAAGATCGACGCGCGCGAGATCGTGCTGTGTGCTGGCGCTATTCACAGCCCGGCGATCCTGCTGCGTTCGGGCATCGGCCCCGCCGACGAGCTGAAAGCCATGGGCATCGCGGTCGCGCGCGACCTCCCGGTCGGCAGAAACTTCTTCGATCATCCGCTGTTCCGCACGACGATCCAGCTGCGCGAGGACATCCGCCCGGTCGATCCCGATACCCGCCACACCAACTGCTGCGTGACCTATTCTTCCGGCCTCGCCGGCGGCGGCAAGCGCGACATGATCCTGATCGCCTTCAACCATCGCGGCATCGGCAAGCCCGGCGCCATCGGCACCGGCCTGTTCAATGCATTTTCGCGCGGTGCCCTGACGTTGGCGTCGATCGATCCGTCGATCGATCCGATCGTCGAGGAGAACATGCTCGCCGACCCTCGCGATATCCTGCGGATGCGCGATGCGGTAAAGCGGCTGGCGGTGCTGACCGTGCAGCCGGCGCTGGCCGGGATCGCCGACTGGATCCGCCTCACCGACACCGACCTGACCCTGCCGCAAGCGGCGGCGCTGCCGGATCACGAACTTGACGCGCTGCTGTGCCGCGACACCGGCGACATCCAGCATGCCGCCGGCACCTGCCGCATGACCGCCTTCGACGACGACAATGGCGTGGTCAATCCCGACGGCACCGTGAAGGGGCTCAAGGGCCTGCGCGTCGCCGATGCCTCGATCATGCCGTCCGATTGCCGCGCCAACACCCATCTGACGACCGTCGTGATTGGCGAGCACATCGCACGGATGATGAAGCGCAAGACCACGGCCGGGGCGGTCCCGGCCTTGGCGAGTTAGGTCGGACGACGAGCCTCAGATCGGTTCATTCCGCGGCGCGCGGGCTGGCCATATCTTCGGCCCGCTTCCAGGCCGGAAACGGGTCGAACAGATTGGCCCAGGCCGCGACGTCCATACCGGGCTTGCCCGACACCAGGCAGGCGTCGAGCCGGCTGCGAATGTCGGCTTCATCCATGTCGGTGCCGATGAATACGATCTCCTGCCGACGGTCGCCGTAGATCTCGTTCCAGTTCTTTTTCAGCGACTGTCGCCAATAGGGATCGTCGGGCCAGCGGTCGCTCGGCACATTGGCCCACCAGAATCCCATGCCCTCGCTGCGCACGATGGCGCCGGCCTGGCTGAGTTCGCCGACCCATTGCGGCCGTGTCGCCAGCCAGAAATGTCCCTTGCTGCGGATTACGCCGACCCAGGTCTCACGCAGAAACTGCTGGAATTTCGCGGGATCGAAAGGCCGCCGTGCGCGATAGACGAAATTCTGCACGCCATACTCTTCGGTCTCGGGCGTGTGGTCGGCGAAGCCGTACAGTTCCTTGTACCAGAGCGGATGCTGCTGGGCCTTTTCGAAATCGAAGCGGCCTGTGTCGAGCACGCGGTCGAACGGCACCTTGGCAAGATCCGCCTCGACGATGTCGGCATCGGGATTGAGCGCGCGGATGATTTTTAGTGCGTTGTCGCGCTGCATCGGCGTGGCGTCGCTCACCTTGTTCAGCACCACCACGTCGGCAAATTCGATCTGCTCGACCAGCAGATCCACCAGCGTGCGCCGGTCGCCCTCCAGCGACTCGCCGCGATCCTGCAGGAAATCCGTCGAGGAATAGTCCTTCAGCAGGTTCACCGCATCGACCACCGTCACCATGGTGTCGAGCTGTGCGACGTCCGACAGGCTGTCGCCGTTCTCGTCGCGGAAATCGAACGTGGCGGCGACCGGCAGCGGTTCGGCGATGCCGGTCGATTCGATCAGCAGATAGTCGTAACGACCGTCCTCGGTGAGCATGCGGACCTCGCGCAGCAGGTCGTCGCGCAGGGTGCAGCAGATGCAGCCGTTGGTCATCTCGACCAGTTTCTCATTCGAGCGTGACAGCTTCGCATCGCCATCGCGAATGAGGTCGGCGTCGATGTTCACCTCGCTCATGTCGTTCACAATCACCGCAACCTTCAGGCCGTGGCGGTTGTTCAGCACATGGTTCAGCAAAGTGGTCTTCCCAGCCCCGAGGAAGCCGGACAAGACAGTGACGGGGAGTTTTTGCATCGAGATCGAACAATCGTTTGAGGGACGGAAACCGGCGGGTCTTGCGTGCAGCTATGGGCACCAATTTTTGTTATGTTATAACATAACAATCCTTCCGGTGGCTTTGTCAAGTTCAACCGGGCCCGGCATTGCGGCGTGTCAGCTCTGCGCCCGTGGCAATTCCGCTTCTGTGCCCCCAGTTAAAGGAGCCCTGCAGGAGTTTGCCCATGGCCGCCCTTTCGATCCTCGACCTTGTCCGTGTCACCCAGGAAACCGACGCCCGCGGCGCGCTGGACAATGCGCGCGACCTGGCCGGCCACGCCGAGCAGTGGGGCTACAAACGGTTCTGGGTGGCCGAGCATCACAACATGGCGGGAATCGCCAGTGCCGCAACGTCCATCGTGATCAGCCATATCGCGGCGGGCACCCGGACGATCCGCGTCGGCGCCGGAGGCATCATGCTGCCCAACCATGCTCCAATCGTCATCGCCGAGCAGTTCGGCACCCTGGCACGGCTGTATCCCGGCCGTATCGACCTTGGCCTGGGACGGGCGCCCGGCACCGATCAGTTGACCATGCGGGCCTTACGCCGGTCGCTGCAGAGCTCGGACAACTTCCCGCAGGACGTGCTCGAGCTGCAGGCCTACTTCGCCCCGGTCGGGCCGAACCAGAACATCCAGGCCGTGCCGGCCGGCGGCACCGACGTGCCGCTGTGGATTCTGGGCTCAAGCACCTATGGCGCGCAGCTCGCCGCCGAGCTCGGCCTGCCCTACGCCTTTGCCTCGCATTTCGCGCCGGAACAGCTGCTGCAGGCGCTGGCGATCTACCGCGCCCGCTTCAAGCCGTCCGAGCAGCTCGACCGCCCCTACGCCATGGTCGGCGTCAACATCATCGCCGCCGACACCGACAAGGAAGCCAGGCGCCTGGCGACGACGCAGCAGATGTCGTTCGTGAACATGTTCCGCGGCACCCGCGGCCTCAGCCAGCCGCCGATCGACGACATCGAGACCTACTGGTCGCCCGCCGAGAAGATGCAGGCGATGGGCATGCTGAGGCGCTCGATCGTCGGCTCGCCCGACACCGTGCGCGCAGGCATTGCAGCGCTGGTCGCCGAAACTGGCGCCGACGAATTGATGATCGTGTCGGATGTCTATGATCACAGCGCGCGGCTGCATTCGTACGAGCTGATCGCTGCGACACAGAGCAGTCAGCAAGGGCAGCTGGCAGAAGCCGTCGCCTGAGTCTCAGATCTGCGACGCGACCTGTTCGAGGCCGATGATGCGGGCCAGCGAGCGAACCTCGCGCTTCTGATCTTCGCGCAGCGTAAAGAGCAAAGGCATCGCTGCCGATTTCAGTTGCTGCACTTCGGCGCTGGACGGATCGATCGGCGGGAGGCTGGCGCCCGGCCTGGACTGCTTTGTGTCGTGGATCTTGCGCGCAATCGCTCGCAGCGCATCCTCGACGGCCGGCCAGCTTTGCTGCTGAGAAGCGGTCAGGTTGAGGCGCCCCTTGATGGCGGCGATCTGCGCATCGCTGAGCAATGCATAGTTCTTCTGCACGGGCGGCTTGGCGGCCAGCTTCGGCTTGGCGGGCGTTGGCGACGGGATCATCCCGGGATCGGCGATTCCGGGCGGCGCGACAACAGCCGCGCTCTCCGACGCAAATGCCTGCCGCAGCGATTCAATCTGCAGGGAATCGGATGGCGATGTTTCGACCGACGCCAGCAGTCCGGCGGCCACTGGCAGCTTGTCCTTCTTACCCTGGGCGTTCGAGACCGGGCCACGGGCCACGGCCACAGAATTCGACGTATCGAACGGGGCGGAAGGCACGCTGTCGCGGCCAAGGATGCTGGCAACCGCGCCGCCCGCCAGCAGGACACAAGCCAGGGCCCAAATGGTCAGTGTTCGCGTCAAGCCTGTCTCCACTGCAGCGACGAAACTATCGTCGATCGTCCTCACAAATGGAGAATAAATGAGGCTTAACCATGCCAGTCCGGAGGCGGACCGAGCCCGAATTGGCTAAACCCAACTTAGGCAGCCAACTCAAGCACATAGGCGTCCTGGATATCGGCCACGATATCGGAGGCTTCCCACAGCGCGTCCGGCGCGATGGACTGCATGCTGATGGTCCAGTTGGCACCTTTGGCGGCACGCGGCGTGCTGACGATGTCGAATTCGACGTTGCGGCACAGCGGATGACGCTCGAAGGCAAAGGCCACCCGCGCCTTGATCTCTGCGATGGTAGCTGGCGTCTTCTCGAAACAGGCTTCGAAATCCATGGCAACCGCCCTGTGTCCAATTGCGCGCCGCGCGATTCTCAACCGCCCATTCTTGATCCAGCCCTGGTTAACGAACCATTAATCGCGGCATCGCGGGTTCCCTTCGGGTCAGCCCAGCAGTTGATCGAGCCGCTCCCGCAACTGGTCCTGATGATAGGGCTTCGCCAGCCGCGGCAGATCGAGCTGCGTGCCCTCAGGCAGTTCCGCATAGCCGGTCGCAAGCAGGATCGGCAGCGACGGCCGCACCTCCCGCGAGGCAGCGGCAAGTTCGATGCCGGTCATTCCCGGCATCACGTGATCGGTCATCATCAGATCGAGCGGTTGTTCGCTGCGTAAAATATCCAGCGCATGGCGGCCGGAATTGACGCCGATGACCCGGTGACCCAGATCTTCCAGCATCTCCGTGGTGGACATGGCGATCAGCGGATCATCATCGACGAACAGGATCACCGCCGAGCGCGCGGCGTTGCGCGTGACCTGACCTGCGCCGGTGGATGCCGGGGCTTTGGTGGTGACGGGCAACACCAGGGTCGCCGTCGTACCGCGTCCCACCACGCTGCAGAGTTCGAGGGTGCCGCCGAGTTGCACCGCGAGGCCATGCACCATCGACAGGCCGAGGCCGGTGCCCTTGCCCAGCGGCTTGGTCGAGAAAAACGGCTCAATCGCCTTTTTCAGCGTCTCCGGCGACATGCCGCTGCCGTTGTCGATCACCGACACCTTCAGATAGTCGCCGGGTGTCAAAGCGGGGTCGTTGTTGACCGCGTGCCGGGACACCTTGATGTCGATCGCCCCGCCATCCTGCATGGCGTCGCGCGCGTTGATTGCCAGATTGAGGATCGCAAGCTCCAGCTGGTTGGCATCGATCCGTGCCGGCGGCAGGCCCTCGGGGATATCGATATTCAGCGCAACACGGGGACCGAGCGAACGCTCAAGCAGATCGATCATGCCACGGATCAGCGCGCCCAGATCGACCGGTACCACCTTGAGATCCTGCTGCCGCGCAAATGCCAGCAGCCGCTGGGTCAGCGACGCGCCGCGCTCGGCCCCCTGCATCGCGCCGTCGATCAGCCGGTGCATGCGCGGGTCGTCGGGGATGCGCTTGCGCAGCAAGTCCAGATTGCCCATGACGGCCATCAGCAGATTGTTGAAGTCATGCGCGACGCCGCCGGTGAGCTGGCCGATGGTCTCCATCTTCTGCGCCCAGCGCGGCTGCTCCTGGGCCTTTTCGCGGGCCGCGACTTCCTTCATCAGATCGGCCGTGCGCTCCTCCACGCGCTGTTCCAGCGTGGCGGTGAGTTCGGCCAGCGCCGTGCGTTCGGCTGCGAGCTGGTCGAGCAGCGTTTCCCGCTCGATGTCGACGGTCTTTCGTGCGGTGATATCGAGGGACACGCCGACCAGCGATTTGACCTTGCCGTCGGGGCCGCGAATGGTCCGCGCGCGGGTCTCCACCCAATGCACGGTGCCGTCCGGCCATATATTGCGATACTCGACATTGTAGTCGCTGCCATTGGCAAGGGTCAGGTCGAGGGCCTGCTGGCGGCGCTCGCGATCGTCCGGATATATCGATGCCTGCAGGTCCTCAAAAGTGAAGGGCTGCCCCGCCTTTCGTCCGAAGAACGACTTGCAGGCATCCGAAACTTCGAGTTCCAGCGTCGGAAGATGCAGCTCCAGCGCGCCCAGCCGGCCGGCGTTGAGCGCCGTCTGCAGCAGCTCTTCGCTTTCGGTGAGATCTTCGAGAATGGCGCGCGTCTGGTATTGCCGGCGTCGCCCGCGCACCGCCGAGCCAACGATGCTCACCAAAGTGGTGGGGTGAAACGGGCGCTCGATGAAGGTGACGTTGCCGAGCAACTGTCCGAGCCTTGCCGCATCGGGGTTGCGTTCGGGGCCGCCGCCCTGCCGGGTCAGCAATACGATGGGGAAATCCGACCATGACGGCTGGTCGTGGAGCCAGGTCACCAGCCGGCGCAGATCGGCGGTCTTGATCGCCTCGTCGGCGATCACCGCCAGTCCTGCACCGCCCTCGATCTCCTGCACCAGAGCTGTAAAATCCGCGCAGGCCTGCGCGTAAAAACCAGCCTCGCGGATCAGCGCCTCCGCCACCGCAGCGTCGCGGCCGGTAGGGGCCAGAATGACCGCGCGTTCGGAGGACAGGCCCGGCTTCACGAGGCCTGCTCCTCCAGCAACGGGCTGACGCCGCCATAAATCGGGACGCCGCGCAACACGCCCTGGAATTCGCTGAGCGGGGCCCCGATGGTCAGGCCGCGGCGGTCGATCCGGTATTCGCGGATCGTCGTCTCGTGATTGCCGGTACGCTTCTTGATCACCGAAATCGCCCGCCGCACGCTGCCTGTCGCTTCGAAATAGCGCAGCAGGATCACGGTGTCGGCCAGATAGGTGACGTCGATCGGCGCCTTCATGTCACCCACCAGACCGTGCTGCGCAACCGTCATGAACGTCGCAGCGCCACGGCGATTCAGATACTGCAGCAGCTCGTGCATATGCAGGATCAGCGAGTTCTCCTCAGGCATCGAAGCCTGATAACCGTTGAGACTGTCGATCACCACGGTCTTGATATCATGGTCGTCGATCTGCTTGCGAACGCGATGCGCGAATTCGCCGGGCGACAGTTCGGCCGCATCGACCTGCTCCACGAACAGCTTTCCGCTTCGCTGCATCTCGGCGAGATCGATGCCAAGACCTTTCATGCGATCGAACAGCAGACCAAGCTCCTCATCGAGCACGAACATCGCGGCCTTTTCTCCGCGCTTCACCGCGGCCACGACGTTGACGATCGCGGCGATTGATTTGCCGGTGCCGGCCGGTCCCAGCACCAGCGTGCTCGATCCGGTTTCGACTCCGCCGCCGAGCAACTGGTCGAATTCGGCGATCCCGGATGACTTCGTTGTGCGGGCCAGATTGTTGCGGAATTCCGAGGCCACCAACCTTGGGAAGATGTTCAACCCGCCGGTGGAAATGGTGACGTCGTGGTAGCCGCCGCGGAATTTCACGCCACGATACTTGATCACGCGGGCGCGGCGGCGCTCGGCGCCATAGGACGGCGCCAGTTCCTCCAGGCGCAAAACGCCATGGGCAACGCTATGCACGGTCTTGTCGGCCACGTCGGCGGTGAGATCGTCCAGCAGCATGACCGTGGTGTTGAACCGTGCGAAATAGTGCTTGATGGAGAGGATCTGCCGGCGATAGCGCAGCGAGCTCTGCGCCAGCAGCCTGATTTCAGACAGGCTGTCGAGCACGACCCGGCTCGGCTTGACGCGTTCGACCGCCTCGAAGATCTGCTTGGTAGTTTCCCCGAGCTCAAGGTCCGAGGAATACAGCAGGCTCTGCTGCTGCTCGGAATCCAGCAGGCTTTCGGGAGGCAGAAGTTCGAAGACCTCGATGCCTTCGCCGAGGGTCCAGCCATGTGAAGCCGCACCGTCGCGCAGCTCAGGATCGGTCTCGGACAGGGTGATATAGAGGCATTTTTCCCCGGTACGGGCGCCCTCCAGGAGAAACTGCAGAGCAACAGTGGTCTTGCCGGTGCCCGGCGCGCCTTCCACGAGAAACAGGTGACCGCGCGTAAAACCACCGGACAGGATATTATCCAGACCCCAAATACCGGTTTTCGCCCGATCTTCGGGTGCAAGTTCAGAACTCATCGGAACCCCCTAACGTCGAATAACCACCACGATTGCAGCGAGTTCCCTGCCATCGCACGGTTTTTTCGCCCCGCAAGTGGGCTCGGTTCAGCGTTGCTCGATCACCAGGCTCTGCACGGCCCGGCCAAAGTAGCCGTTGATGTCGGCGAGCCGCGAGGCGGCGATGCCGGCACCGGTGGGCCCGATCCAGCTTTCGGAATCCAGCAGGATCCAGTCGCCCACAGGCGGTCGCGACAGGCTGACGGAAAGGTCGGCATTCAAGAACGTCCAGTGGTCGAAGCTCAGGACGCTCGACGTTCCGTTGCTGAAATCGGCGGCGACCACCGCGCGCATGACCTGGGAAATCGGCGCCCCCTCGATGATCGGCCGGTTGAGCCGGTACCAGATCGCGCCGGGCCCGAGTTTGAGGAAGCCACCGCGCACCGCCCGCACCGTCATGCCGGCAACAAACGGACTGCTGGCATGTTTCGGCTCCAGCAATCCTCCCTGGTCCGGCAGGGGAAGGTCGAGTGGGGAATCGACGACCTCCGCAGGCAGCGCCTGCGCCTCGACCCGGACCTTCAGCACCGTGGCGCGCACAACGACCACACCATCTGCCAGCAGCCTGACGCCACAAAGCTGGATCTTGCGGCCTTCGCGCAGCACCTCGGTCTCGAAGCTGAGCGGCGCCACGGGCACCGGCCGCAGGAGGTCGACGGTCACCCGCACGACCTGCATCGGCGATGCCGCAGGCATCCGCTCGGCCAGCCACGTCACCAGCGCCGACGGCGCCGACCCGTGCTGCATGGTCGCGTTCCACGGACCCGCGGCGTGCGGAGAGGTGAGGACGTGATTGCCGTCCACGCGATAGATGAAGTCCATCAAGCGAATCTCTCAAGTCTCGTGCAGGCTCCGCGGAGCGGCCCGAGGCATGCCGCGCCGCCTTGGGGACCCGGGCTCTACAGCGGCGGATCGATCGCTTCGTCATATTCCTTCTTGAAACGCGCGATCAATTCCGCCACCGGCACCACCTTGCCGACGCTGCCGATGCCCTGGCCGCTGCCCCAGATTTCCTTCCACGCCTTCGGCTTGGGGCGCTCGCCGTTGCTGTCGGTGCCGAAATTCATCTTGGTGGCATCGGATTCCGGAAGATTGTCGGGGTCCATGCCGGCAGCGACGATGGAGGGCTTCAGGTAGTTGCCGTGAATGCCGGTAAACAGGTTCGAGTAGACGATGTCCTCGGCAGCCGAGGCAGCGATCATGTCCTTGTAACCCGGCACGGCGTTGGCTTCGGTGGTGGCGATGAAGGCCGAGCCGATATAGGCGAAATCTGCACCGAGAACACGTGCAGCGCGGATCGCGCGGCCGTTGGCGATCGCGCCCGACAACGCGACGGGCCCGTCGAACCACTGCCGCGTCTCAGCGACAAAAGCAAGCGGCGAGATTTCGCCGGCATGGCCGCCGGCGCCGGCCGACACCAGGATGAGGCCGTCGGCGCCCTTCTCTACCGCCTTGTGTGCGAAGCGCTGATTGATCACGTCGTGAAACACGATGCAGCCCCAGCCATGCGCGGCCTGGTTCAGCTCCTCGCGGGCGCCGAGCGATGTGATCATCATCGGCACCTTGTGCTTCTCGCAGACGGCCAGATCGTGCTCGAGCCGGTTATTGGATTTATGCACGATCTGGTTCACCGCGAAGGGGGCCGACAGACGCTCCGGATGCGCCTTGTCATGGGCGGCAAGCTCTTCCTTGATCTGGCTCAGCCACTCGTCGAGCAATTCCGGCGGTCGCGCATTCAGCGCCGGAAATGAGCCGACGATGCCAGCCTTGCACTGCGCGATCACCAGCGCCGGCACCGAAATGATGAACAGCGGCGCACCGATCACCGGAATCGACAGGCGATTCTTGAACAAAGCAGGCATGGACATGGAGCTTCCTCGTCTTGTTTTTATTTTGCGCGAAACGGAATTTCCTTCGGCGCCTGCCCGTTGGGCCGGCGGACGATGCCAGAACCCAAGGCAGGAAAGCAATCGCGCGGTCGCGGAAATTCGCCGACCCCATACCCGTTTACTGGCAGAGCGCGCGGGTGACGTAGCTTTCAGTCTTGCAGACGTCGTCGGCCTTGTTGCCGGTCATAAAAGACTTTCGCGAGCAACTCTGGGCGGAGTCGGTGTCGAGGCTTTTGCCCTCGTTGAACCCCTTGCCCTGGCAGAGCTTGTCGGAGGCTGCCTTGCAATCCGGCGCGCCATTGGCCGACACCGGACAGACCACGCGTCCTTTGACCACCGTGGTCAGCTGGGGCAATCCGTCGCTGGATTGACCGAAATTGTTCAAAGACGGAAGGGCGGGAAGCGACGGCATCGCCGGCAGTGTCCATGTCGGCGCCTTGAACAACTTTCCCAGCTCATTCATGAGACCGGGATTGTCGCGCGTTTCAGGCACGGCCTCAGCCGGCACCGAGGCAGCCGGTGGCGCCTGTACGACGGGCGCGGCCTGATCCGGAGCCGGAGCGGGCGCGGCGGCAGGCGCGGGCGCGACCTGGATAATCACCGACTTGATTGGCGGAGATGGAGCTGGCGCCTGCGCCCGGGCGCCATCCATCGCGGCGATCATGAGCGCCACCAGGACGGCGATCGTGAAACTGCGATGGCGCGCGAACGCATTGATCGAGTCAGACATGACGCGAAACGTACCCCGAGCGTTGCTGCGGGGAAAGCGTCGCGGATCAGAACAGGCGGAAAGCGATAATGAAGCCGAGCACCAGCACACCGGCGGCAAGCGCCACCCACAGGCCCAGACGCTTCTCGATGTTTTCGCGGATCCAGACGCCATAGCGGTTGAGCAGGATGGCCACCAGGAAGAACCGGCCGCCGCGGGCGATAAACGACAACCCGATGAACATCCAGATGTTATAATTGGCAAAGCCCGACGTGATTGTGACGAGCTTGAAGGGAATCGGCGTCAAGCCCTTCAGCAGGATGATCCAGGCCCCATACTCGGCGTAGCCGGCCCGGAACGCCTCGACCTTGTCGCCATAGCCATACAGCTGAATCAGCCAATGGCCGACCGAGTCATAAAGCAGGGCGCCGATCAGATATCCGACAATGCCGCCGGCCACCGACGTGACCGTGCAGACCAGGGCATAGAGCCAGGCCCGCTCCGGTCGCGCCAGCGACATCGGAATCAGCATCACGTCCGGCGGTATTGGAAAGAACGAACTTTCCGCGAACGACACGGCCCCCATCAACCAGATTGCATAGGGCTTGTGGGCGGCGTCGATGCACCAATCATAGATACGTCTGAGCATGGCGCGATGAACCACCGTGGCGTGGATTTGTCCATGCCGTGCGGCGATGAAATGTCAGGCGAGCTTTCGTCGTCGCGCGCCTTCGAGCGTGACAATTCGTCGCCCTGAGGGCTGGGCGTCGACCTGCCGGGGGCGTTTGGGAGGTTTGGGAAGCTTTTCGGCGATTCCGAACATCCGGTCTCGCCGGTCCATCTCGGCCCAGATCTGGCCAGGCTTCACGCCCACGGAGGCCCAGAGCACGGTGAGATTGTAAAGCAATTCGGCGCTTTCGCGGATTACAGCGTCCGGCCTGTCATTGACCGCGTCGATCACGACCTCGATGGCCTCTTCGGCCAGCTTCTTGGCCATCCTGGCGGGGCCGCTGGAACAGGCGCGCGGTTCGCGACGTGGCAGGATCGAGATCCTTGGCTGCGATCACTGCCCGGTAAAGACGATCCAGCGAATCACTCATGACAGCAGGCTAGCTGCAAACCGTGGTTAGCGGGTTAATGCGGATGAACCGCCAGATCTCACGACAATCGCCGGCCGCTCACACGACCGGCGATTGCCTGTTCCAATGCGGAATTGGTCGGAACGCTGCTGTTAAGCGTCAATAACCGCCGTAATAGCCCGGGCCGCCACCGTAATAGGCCGGCCCTCCGCCGTAATAACCGGGGCCGCCGCCGTAGTATCCGTGGCCGCCATAGTAGGCCGGGCCGCGATCATAGTAATAGTCGCGGCGATTTTGCGAGGCGGCGATCGCGCCGATGGTACCGACAATGGCACCGAACGCAGCCAGCCCGGCGGCATTACCACCGCCACGGCGATAGTGACGACGGCGCGCCGAACTGAAATCGGTCGAGGTCGATGCCGCATGGCTGTACGCGCCATCGGCAGCCGGTGCGGCCATCACAGCCGTCGGCGCCACTGCCGAAATAGCCACAGCCGCAACAGTAGCCAAAATGGCAGCGCGGCCTTTGGAATGAAACAATCCCGTACGAGTGAACATCTAAATGTCCTCCGTGGTCGTCTGGCCCTGCGGGCCTCGATCACTAACCACTTGGGTCACTATGAGTTCCCGAAGCCGAACCGGAGCTGAACGATCGGTGGCGGAATAAAGGCGCTCACCTGACGTTCACGTTTGATCGCGCAGGATGATGAGGGCAAGATGCCGCAGCCGCGGTCATCAATCCAACATGCCGGAATGGCAACTGTCGCCCTCCGACTTGGTGTTAGTGCCTCAATGCGTAGTCTTGCGACGATATTCTCACGGCGGCTTCTGGCTTTCTGGCTCAGCACATTGAGCCTTGCCGCTATCCCTGCGACACATGCCGACGAAGCCCGGCCTCCCGTCGCGGTTCAGTTTTCACTTGATCGCGCCATCGATGCGGTGGCTGCGCCGTTCGTCATGGCGAGCACGCGCGGCCTGTTTCGTGCCGAAGGGCTGAACGTCTCAACCAACGTCGCCAGCGGCACGCGCGACACCATCACCCGCATCGCCTCGGGCGCCAGCGATCTGGCGCTGGCCGATCTCAATGCCCTGATCCGCTACCGCGACGGCGCCGATGCGGCCCCGGTGAAGGCAGTCTTCGTATTCCTCAACAAGGCGCCCTACGCCATCGTGGCGCGACACAGCCGCGGCGTCTCGGCGCTGAGCAGCCTCGACGGCAAGACCATCGGCGTCGCCGACGGCGATCTCGCGATCCGGCTATGGCCGGCACTGGCGCGGCGCAACGGCATCAAGCTGGCCAACGTCAAGCAGGAGAAGATCAGCCCCGCGGTGCGCGAGCCCATGCTGTCTGCAGGCCAGCTCGATGCCGTGACCGGATTTTCCTATCTGTCGGCGGTCAATCTGCGTAACCGCGGCGTGCCGGCCGACGATCTTGCGGTATTTCGCTATGCCGATTACGGCTCCGTGGCCTACGGCACGGTGGTGATCGTCAATCCGAAATTTGCTGCGGACCGGCCGGAGGCGGTGCGCAGCTTCCTGCGCGCGGTGACCGCCGGCATGCGGCTCGCCATCAGCCAGCCGGCGCAGGCGATCGATGACGTCATCGCCCAGATGGACGGCGGGTCGCGCGAGCTCGAACGCGAACGGCTGCGCATCGTGATGCACGACAACATCCTGACCGCCGACGTCAAGCGCGACGGGCTCGGCGGGCTCGATCCCGCCCGCTTCGAGGCATCGCTCGGCGAGATCGCGGAGGATTTCAGCTTCCGCAAACGGCCGTCAGTCGCCGATATTTTCGACGGCACCTTCTTGCCGGACCCGGCGGGGCGCAAGATCGACTGAACAACTGGCGCGAGCCGCTGTATTCCGCCGTCGACCTTGCCTAGAATGGCTTGTGGCGGCGTTGCGGCAAACCTGTGGCAGCCTGCCGCAAGTCCAATCGTCAGTCCCTGAGCTCCCTGGCAGGCCTCCCCTCCATGATCCGACTTTACACCCGCGTGCTGCAACTGCTGGGCAAGGAGACGCGGCTCGGCTGGATCCTGGCTGGCGCCAACCTGCTGCTGGCCGCGGCGCAATTCGCCGAGCCGGTCTTGTTCGGCCGCATCATCGACGTGCTGTCGGGTAACCTGTCCACCGGCGCGCTGGAAACCAGGGTCGGCTCGCCATGGCCGCTGCTGGCCGCCTGGGTGGGCTTCGGCCTGTTCACCATCGGCTGCGGCGCCATCGTCGCGCTGAACGCCGACCGGCTGGCGCATCGCCAGCGTCAGGCGGTGCTGACCGACTATTTCGAGCACATCATGCAGCTGCCGCTCACCTATCACACCGGCACCCATTCCGGCCGGCTGATGAAGGTGATGCTGCAGGGCACCGACGCCCTGTGGCGGCTGTGGCTCGGCTTCTTCCGCGAGCACTTCGCCTCCATCGTGTCGCTGATCGTGCTGCTGCCGCTGTCGCTGTACATCAACTGGCGGCTGGCGACCCTGCTGTTCATCCTGTGCGTCGTCTTCACGGTGCTGACCACGCTGGTGGTGCGCAAGACCTACGGGCTGCAGAGCGAGGTCGAGGGCCACTACAGCGACCTCTCTGCGCGCGCTTCCGATGCGCTGGGCAATGTCGCACTGGTACAGAGCTTCGTCCGCGTCGACGCCGAGGTGCAGAGCCTGCGCAGCGTCGCCAGCCAGTTGCTGGCGGTGCAGATGCCGGTGCTGTCGTGGTGGGCGCTGGTCACGGTGATGACGCGCGCCTCCACCACCATCACCGTGCTGGCGATCTTCACCGTGGGCATCGCGCTGCATCAGCAGGGCCTCACCACGGTCGGCGAGATCGTGATGTTCGTCTCCTTCGCCACCATGCTGATCCAGAAGCTCGAGCAGGTGGTCAGCTTCATCAACAGCGTGTTCATGGAAGCGCCGCGGCTGCAGGAATTCTTCAACGTGCTGGACGCCGTGCCGGCGGTGCGCGACCGCATCGACGCCATCGATCCCGGCCGCCTGCAGGGCCTCGTCGAATTCAACAACGTATCGTTTTCCTATGACGGCAAGCGGCCGGCGATCGCCGACCTGTCCTTCACCGCGCTGCCGGGGCAGACCATCGCGCTGGTCGGCGCCACCGGGGCCGGCAAGTCGACGGCGATCGCGTTGCTGCATCGGGCTTTCGATCCGCAATCCGGCGTCATCAAGATCGACGGCATGGACGTGCGGGGCCTGACCCTGGCGGGGCTGCGGCGCAACATCGGCGTGGTGTTCCAGGAGGCGCTGCTGTTCAACCGCTCGATCGCCGACAACCTGCGCGTCGGCAAGCCGGATGCCACCGAGGAGGAGATGCGCACGGCCGCACGCCGCGCCCAGGCGCTGGATTTCATCGAGCGCAGCGAACGCGGCTTCGAGACCAATGCCGGCGAGCGCGGGCGCATGCTGTCCGGCGGCGAGCGGCAGCGGCTGTCGATCGCCCGCGCGCTGCTGAAGGATCCGCCGATCCTGATCCTCGACGAAGCCACCAGCGCACTCGACGCGGTCACCGAAGCCAAGGTCAACGTCGCTCTCGATGAAGTGATGAAGGGCCGCACCACCTTCGTGATCGCGCACCGGCTGTCGACCATCCGCAACGCCACGCGCATTCTCGTATTCGAGGGCGGCCGGGTGATCGAAAGCGGAACGTTCGACGAACTGGTGGCGCAGGGCGGCCATTTCGCGGCGCTGGCGACGGCGCAATTCATGGTGCAGGAGAATGCCCGCGCGAGCCTGAACCTTCCCGAAGCAGGCCCGGCCATGGCCGCGGCACCGGGACACGTCGAAATTTAGCCGCCTTCATCGCCGATTTAGCGTCACCGGCCACTGTTCCGACGCTGTCAGCCGGTATAGGTTTGGCCCCACCGCAGCCGATTGATGGCCCGCCTGCCTGGCGGCCTGAACGTCAATTTCCAGGATTTCAGCGCGCTGCGCCCGGCGCCGCGCGCTGGTCGCAAAGGACCGGAATCGGATAGTGCAGTTTTTGTTCGCCCCTCGCCTGCCGCTGAAGTGGATCATGGTCGCCGCCGCGCTTGCGCTGGCGCCGCTCGCCCCCCGCACCGCTCAAGCCGAGGCGCTGCTGGTGGTCGAGGTCGATACCGGCAAGGTGCTGCAGGCGGAAAACGCCACCTATCCGTGGTATCCGGCCTCCGTCACCAAGCTGATGACCGCCTATGTGACGCTGAAGGCGGTCAAGGACGGACGGCTGTCGCTGGACACGCTGGTGTCGGTCTCGCCGACCGCGGCGGCGCAGTCGCCCTCCAAGATGGGCCTCAGGCCCGGCACCCAGCCGACCATCGATAATGCGCTGAAGATGATGCTGGTGAAGTCGGCCAACGACATGGCCGTGGTGCTGGCCGAGGGCGTCGGCGGCTCGATCGATGGCTTCTCCGAGCAAATGAACGCTACCGCGCAGAAGCTCGGCATGACCCAGACCCATTACGTCAATCCCAATGGCCTGCCGGCCGACGGACAGGTCACCTCGGCCCGCGATCTGGCCATCCTGGCCCGCGCCATCATCCACGACCTGCCGGAATACGAGTATTTCGTGCACATCCCGTCGATCCGTTTCGGCCGCAGGGTGACGCAGAACTTCAACCGGCTGATCGGCCGCTTCCCGGGCGCCGACGGCATGAAGACCGGCTTCATCTGTGCGTCCGGCTACAATCTGGTGGCCACCGCCACGCGCAACGGCAAGCGCCTGATCGCCGTGGTGCTGGGCGCGTCCTCCGGTCAGATGCGCGCGGTGCGCGCCGCCCAGCCGCTGGAACGCGGCTTTGCCAGCAATTCGCTGACCTGGCTGCGCCCGGCCATGGGCACCGTCGACAATCTGGCGCCGATCGACGCCGCCCCGCCGAACCTGCGCGACGAAATGTGCGGACCCAAGCGCAAGCGCCCGGCCAGCGACGAGGACGAAAACGTGGCCAGCGACAGCTCCGGCGAGAGCCCCAGCCTGACCTTCTTCAGCGCCGGCCTGCAGCCGCCGACGCTGCGCCCGGTCGACATGATCGCCGCCGCCCCTGCCCCGTCGGAGCCGGTCATCGTCTATACCGGCCCGAAAAAGACCGGCGCCGAGCTGATCGCCGCCAATGCCGTGGAAGAGGCCAAGCAGACGCCGAAGCCGAAGGCAGGCAAGAAGCGGGTCGCCGGAAAGAAGCCGGACGCCGCGGCCGACGCCAAGGACACCAAGCCGGCGGCGACTGCCGAAGCCAAGCCGGATGCGAAGCCCGCCAAGCGGGTCAGCGTCAAGCTCGACACCGCCAAGCCCGACGCGCCGAAGCCCACGGCAGCCAAGCCCGCAGCGGGCGCTGCCAAACCGGCAGCAGCAGCGGCGGCCAAGCCCAAGTCGGCCGCCAAGCCGGCGCCGAAAGCCACCACCGGCGAGGCCAAGCCCGCCGCCGCGACGTCGCCGCGCTCGTAGCCCTCCTCACCGCCATCCATTGCTGCGACGCGCCTTGCCTTTGAGGCGGCGTATGCCCAATACTTCCCCGAAATAATGCATCGAGGGGGAAATACGATGGAGCGCATCTGGCTCAAGCAGTATCCGGCGGGCGTCCCCGCGGATATCGACGTGACGCAATATCCGTCGCTGGTCGCGCTGCTGGAAGAGAGCTTTGCGAAATTCCGCGACCGCAAGGCGTTCATCTGCATGGACAAGTCCATCACCTATCGGGAGCTGGACGAGATGTCGGTGGCGCTGGGCGCCTACCTGCAGAGCAAGGGACTGGCCAGGGGTGCGCGGATCGCGCTGATGATGCCCAACGTGCTGCAATATCCGGTAGCCACCGCCGCGGTGCTGCGCGCCGGCTATGCGGTGGTGAACGTCAATCCGCTCTACACGCCCCGCGAACTCGAACACCAGTTGAAGGACTCCGGCGCCGAGGCGATCATCGTCCTGGAGAACTTTGCCGCCACGGTGCAAAAGGTCATTGCCAGGACTGCGGTGAAGCATGTCATCGTCGGCAGCATGGGCGACATGCTCGGCTTCAAGGGCCTGATCGTCAATCTTGTCGTGCGCAAGGTGAAGAAGATGGTGCCGGCCTGGTCGCTGCCCGGCGCGGTGCCGTTCAACGACGCGCTGTCAGCCGGCCGCGGCATGACGTTCGCCAAGCCGGCGATCGGTCCCGACGACGTCGCCTTCCTGCAATATACCGGCGGCACCACCGGCCTTTCCAAGGGCGCCACGCTGCTCCACCGCAACATCCTTGCCAACGTACTGCAGAACGATGCCTGGCTGCAGCCGGCGCTGCGCAAGCCGCCCCATGTCGACCAGCTGTTCATCGTCTGCGCGCTGCCACTGTATCATATCTTCGCGCTGACGGCCTGCTTCCTGCTGGCGATGCGTGCCGGCGGCGTCAACCTGTTGATCCCCAATCCGCGCGACATGCCCGGCTTCGTCAAGGAGCTGCTGAAGTATCAGATCAACAGCTTCCCGGCGGTCAACACGTTGTTCAACGGTCTGCTGCACACGCCGGGCTTCGACCAGGTCGACTTCTCCAAGCTGAAGATTTCCAACGGCGGCGGCATGGCTGTGCAGAAGGCGGTGGCTGAGAAGTGGCTGAAGGTCACCGGCTGTTCGATCGCGGAAGGCTACGGCCTGTCGGAGACGGCGCCGACCCTGACCTGCAATCCCGCCGACGTCGAAGAGTTCAATGGCAGCATCGGCGTGCCGGTGCCCTCGACCTGGATTTCGATCCGCGACGACGACGGCAACGAGGTGCCGCTCGGGTCGCCGGGCGAGATCTGCGCCAAGGGACCGCAGATCATGTCGGGTTACTGGAACCGGCCGGACGAGACTGCAAAGGTCATGACTGCCGATGGCTTCTTCCGCACCGGCGACATCGGCATCATGACGGCGGACGGCTACACCAAGATCGTGGACCGCAAAAAGGATATGATCCTGGTCTCCGGCTTCAACGTCTACCCGAACGAGGTCGAGGACGTCATCGCCAGCCATCCCGGGGTGCTGGAATGCGCGGTGGTCGGCGTTCCCGACGAGCGCACCACCGAAGCCGTCAAGGCCTTCGTGGTGAAGAAGGACCCGAACCTGACCGCAGCAGACATCATCAAGTTCTGTCATACGGAGCTCACCAACTACAAGGTGCCGAAGCAGATCGAATTCCGCGACGCGCTGCCCAAGACCAACGTCGGCAAGATCCTGCGCCGCGAGTTGCGCGACGAAAAGAAGCAGGCGGCGGCGTAACTCGGAATCTTGTCCCGGACGCGCTGCAGCGCAGGCGATGCGAAAGCATCGCCGACAACGCTGCTGCGCAGATCCGGGACCCAGATTCTTTGGATCGCCACCGGGACCCCGGATCAGCAGCGCACCACGGCGCAATCGCGCCGCGTTGCGCAGCATCCGGGGAACGCCCGTGGGGCGGCCTCCGCTTGCGTGCGCCGAATATTGTGCGCGTCATGCAGCCGGTCTAAACACACCCACCCATCCTTCAGGAGAGATCTGCGATGACCATCAAAGTTGGCGACAAGCTGCCCGAGGCGAAGTTTCGCGTGATGACCGCGGAAGGTCCCGTCGAGAAAACCACCGACGACGTGTTCAAGGGCAAGAAGGTCGCCCTGTTCGCCGTGCCCGGCGCCTATACCGGCACCTGCCACAAGATGCATCTGCCGAGCATCTTCCTCAACGCCTATGCGATGAAGGACAAGGGCGTCGACACCATCGGGATTGTCTCCGTCAACGATGCCTTCGTGATGAACGCCTGGAAGAAGGACACCGACCTGCGCGACGAGGCGATCTTCCTCGCCGACGGCAATGCCGATTTCGCCAAGGCCATCGGCCTGGAAATGGACGGCTCGGGCTTCGGCCTCGGCATCCGCTCCAAGCGCTACTCGATGCTGGTCGAAGACGGCGTCGTCACCAAGCTCAACCTCGAGCCGAACGCCGGCAAGGTCGAAGTCTCAGGCGGCGATACGCTGCTCGAACAGCTTTGAGCTGAGGCGGCCTCGCAACAAACACTACTGTCATCGCCCGGCCTGGCGCGCAATTGCGCGCCTGGACCGGGCGACCCAGTATTCCGGGAGGCCGGTGACAAGCACCAAGGTCTGAGGCTACTGGATCACCCGCATTCGCGGGTGATGACAATTGTGGGTATGTTGAGCGCGAGAGCAGCGCCCTCGCTACTTCCTGTTTCTATTCTCCGCCAGACCATCGCGCGACAGCTGATCGGCGCGTTCGTTCTCGGCGTGGCCGGCGTGGCCCTTGACCCAGTGCCAGCGCACGGTGTGGGTATGCAGCGCGGCGTCGAGGCGCTGCCACAGGTCGACATTCTTCACCGGCTTCCTGTCGGCGGTCTTCCAGCCGTTTTTCTTCCAGCCGTGGATCCAGCTCATGATGCCGTTGCGCAGGTACTGGCTGTCGGTGTGCAGATCGACGGTGCACGGCTTCTTCAGCGCCTCCAGCGCCGAGATCGCGGCCATCAGCTCCATGCGGTTGTTGGTGGTGTGCGGCTCGCCGCCCTTCAATTCCTTCTCGACCTCGCCGAATTTCAGGATCGCGCCCCAGCCGCCGGGACCGGGATTGCCGGAGCAGGCGCCGTCGGTGTGAATGATGACGGGAGTGAGAGCAGTCACGTGGGCAATCCCTAGGCTTCGACGCCGTAATCGGCCATGCAGCGCACGGCCTGATGAAACCGCAGCTTGCGGACGTATTCCAGCGGGTCTTTCGGACGCACCAAAGCGCCGGCGGGCACATTGAGGAAGTCGACCAGGCGGGTCAGCAGGAAGCGCAGCGACGCGCCGCGCGCCAGCAGCGGCAATGCACCCTGCTCGGCATCCGACAGTTTTCGAACCTTCTCATAGGCGGACAGAAACGCCCGCGCCTTGGTGACGTTGAAGGAATGATCGGCCTCGAAGCACCAGGCGTTGAGGCAGATCGCAACGTCGTAAGCCAGCATGTCGTTGCAGGCGAAGGTGAAGTCGATGATCCCCGACAATTGGTCGCCGAGGAAGAAGGCGTTGTCGTTGAACAGATCGGCGTGGATGACGCCTTCGGGCAGATCCTTCGGCCAGACCCCGCTTTCCAGATAGTCCAGCTCGGTGGCGATCAAGTCGCGCAGGCCGTGCTGGACCTCGTCGGCGCGTGGCGCCGCCGCATTGAACAGCGGCCGCCAGCCCGACACAGACAGCGCATTGGCGCGCGGCATGGTGAAATCCTGGCCGGCCAGATGCAGCTTCGCCAGGCCTTCGCCGATCCCCGCGCACTGCGCGACATTCGGCTTGCGCGGCCAGACGCCTTCGAGAAAATCGATGATGGCGGCGGGACGGCCGGCCAGCGTGCCGAGCATGGTGCCGTCGCGCATCTTGACCGGCTGCGGGCAGCTTATGCCGCGCGACGCCAGATGGCTCATCAGAGCGAGAAAGAACGGCAGGTCGTCCTTTGCCACGCGCTTTTCATAGAGCGTGAGGATGAACGAGCCCTTGCTGGTGTGCAGCAGGAAGTTGGTGTTCTCGACGCCCTCGGCGATGCCCTTGTAGGACATGAGCTCGCCGATGTCGTAACGCGCCAGATACGCCGCGAGCTCGTCGGCGGCGACGTCGGTGTAAACCGCCATGCGCTTAAGCGGCGTCGGGGCGCAATGAGCGCGGCAGCGGGAAGAACTCGTTTTCTTCCGCGGCCGACACCGTCTCCACATGCAGTTCGTAGCGCTCGGCAAAGGCGCCCATGATCTCCTCGACGATCACCTCCGGCGCCGAGGCGCCTGCGGTGATGCCGAGGCTCTTGATGCCGTCGAACATCGACCAGTCGAGATCGCTCGCGCGCTGTGCCAGCACCGAGACCTTGCAGCCCTCGCGCTCGGCGACCTCGCGCAGACGCTGCGAATTCGACGAGTTCGGCGCGCCGACCACGATCAGCGCATCGACCACCGGCGCCACCTTCTTGACCGCGAGCTGGCGGTTAGTGGTGGCGTAGCAGATGTCTTCCTTGTGCGGCCCGTTGATGGTCGGGAAGCGCTGCTTGAGCATGGCGACGATTTCCGCGGTGTCGTCGATCGACAGCGTGGTCTGGGTCACGAAAGCGAGGTTGTTGGGGTCCTTCGGGGTGAAGGTGGCGGCATCCTGGGCGGTCTCGATCAGCATTACCGCGCCGGCGGGCGGCTGGCCGAGGGTTCCGACCACTTCCGGATGGTGCGAATGCCCGATCAGCAGGATCTCGCGGCCGCGCTTGAAATGGATCGCCGCCTCGCGGTGCACCTTGGTGACCAGCGGACAGGTGGCGTCGAGGGAGAAGAAATTGCGCTGTTTGGCGTCCGCCGGCACCGATTTCGGCACGCCATGGGCGGAAAATACCACCGGTGCACTGGTATTGTCGGGGATTTCGGCCAGTTCCTCGACGAAAATCGCGCCCTTGGTGCGCAGGCTGTCGACCACATATTTGTTATGGACGATTTCGTGCCGGACATAGACCGGCGCGCCATGGATCGCCAGCGCCCGCTCGACGGTATCGATGGCCCGGACCACGCCGGCGCAGAAGCCGCGGGGGGAACAAAGCACGATTTTCAGGGGCGGTTTGGCCGTCATGATGGGAATCCAAGGGTCATCTAAGGTCCGGAGCCCCCGGAAGAGCGGGTGCAAAGCGGTCATTTCGACGGGACAATAAGGCAAAGAGCCTGTTTCAGGAAGCACTTGGCCTCCCAAGAAAGCACTTGGGGCCCGATCGCCGCGCTGTCAAGGCCGAACAGTCTTCCATTGCGGAGTTAGGCCGGGACAGACTATATACAGCCTGAATTCCCCGTCATCACCGATGACCAGACGGCTCCGCCTCCAAAAAGGTGGGCGGAGCGTAAAGGAGATTTGCCATGAGCAATGCACCGCTGATGCCAAAGGCAACTGCCGTGTGGCTGGTCGACAATACGGCGCTGACCTTCGACCAGGTTGCCGACTTCACCAAGATGCACCCGCTCGAGATCCGCGCGATCGCCGACGGCGACGCCGCCCAGGGCATCAAGGGCATGGATCCGATTTCCAACGGCCAGCTGACCCGCGACGAGATCGAACGCGGCGAGAAGGACAAGAATTATCGCCTCAAGCTCGAGGAGAGCAAGGTGATCCTGCCGCCGGCTGCCAAGAAGAAGGGCCCGCGCTACACCCCGGTGTCGCGCCGCCACGAACGGCCGAGCGCGATCCTGTGGCTGGTGCGCAACCATGCCGAGCTGAAGGACAGCCAGATCATGCGGCTGGTCGGCACCACCAAGACGACGATCGCCTCGATCCGCGACCGCACCCACTGGAATGCCTCGACCCTGACGCCGATGGACCCGGTGACCCTGGGCCTCTGCTCGCAGATCGAACTGGATTTCGAAGTGCAGCGCGCGGCCAAGGAAAAGCCGACCGATCAGGCCTATGGCGGCGCGACGTTGCTGCCGGCCTCCGAAACCACCCGCAAGGAGGAGGAATACGAGACCTCCGAACGCAGCGGCGACGACCTCAATGTCGATGCGGTGTTCGCCAAGCTCAAGGGCATCGGCGGCACCAAGAAGGCCGAAGACGACGAGGAGTAGGTCTTTCGCACCTCGCGAGACGCGCTTTCAGCATTCAATCGGAAAGAAGCGGCGAAGAAATTCGCCGCTTCTTTTTTGCGCATCACGCTCGGCTCTTGTGCCCCGGACGCCATGCTAGACGCAGTGTTGCCTCTCAGAGCCGGGCCATAACGAACGCTGGAGCCTGTGCCTGGGGCGGCTCCGCATCCGGGACACACGACAGCCCTTACACAAACTTCACTTTCCAAAGCCGGCCGAATCCTGCGACATCGCCGCTGGCAGGCACCATGGCCTGCGCCGGGGACCCTCACGATGGCATCGCTCTGGCTTGGTCTGGTGCGCCTGGTCGCCGGCTTCCGGCGCGGCCTGCGCGATCCCGAATTCCGCGCCATCCTGTTCCTGATCGCGGTGGCGATCGGGGTCGGCGCGACATTCTTCCGCGTCATCGAACAGTGGCCGTGGATCGATGCGGCCTATTTCAGCGTGATGGCGCTGACCACCGTCGGCGACGCCACCCTGGCGCCGACCACGGCGATCGCCAAGATCTTCACCATGGGGTTCTCGATCTGCGGCATCGGCCTGATGCTCGCCTTCCTGTCGCGGCTGTCGTCGTTTCGCGACCACGACAGCAACCAGGACGAGCGGAAATAATCCTCACGCCTTCTTGAGAAATTCCACCCGCAGCACCAGGCCCTTGATCTTGTCGGTGCGGCCTTCGATTTCCTCCTCGTTGTCGGTGAGGTGGATGTTCTTGATCACGGTGCCGCGCTTCAGCACGGTGGAGGAGCCCTTCAGCTTGAGATCCTTGATCAACGTGACGGTATCGCCTTCGGCAAGCAGCGCGCCGTTGGAATCCCTGACCTTGATATCCATGGTGTATCCTACTTTTCTAGCGCACGCGGCACCACTGTCATCGCCCGGCCAGGCGCTCAATTGCGCGCCTGGAACGGACGACCCAGCAGCCACCGGTGCCGACGATGGAGCCGCGCTGACTCCGAATACTGGATCACGGGCTTTCGCGGGTGATGACAACTGAGCGTAATCGCGCGACGCACTCTTACTTCGACATCACACCGAATAACAATACCTACAAAAAAACGCGGCACCGGTTTGCACCGGTGCCGCGCGCAAAAAGTGCCGGCTCAGAACTTGTAGGTGATGCCGGTGCCGATCAGCCAGGGATCCAGATTGACCTTGCCGGTGATCGGGGTGCCATTGGCCAGGCGGCCTTCCCAACCCGGGCGCAGCCAGAGCTTCTTGACGTCGACGTTCCAGCCCCAATGCTTGTCGAGCATGTAGTCGAAGCCGAACTGCACCACCGGCGCGGCGGCGTCCTTCAGATGGCTGTCGATGACGGTGGTGCCGCCCGCGGACTGGCTGAAGAACCAGGTGTAGTTGACGCCGGCACCGACGTAGGGCTTGAACGCGCCGAAATCGGTGAAGTGGTACTGCAGGGTGAGGGTCGGCGGCAGCAGCCAGGCCTTGCCGACATCGACACCGGCCAGCGCATCAGCGCCGGTGACATGGTGCTTGGTGACGCCGAGGATGAGTTCGGCCGCGATGTTCTTGGTGAAGAAGTAAGAGATATCGAGCTCGGGAACGACCTGATCGGAGGTCTTCAGCGACGAGCCCGGGACCTGGTCGACACGACCGCCATTTTCCGGGATCACGCCGAGCACGCGCAGGCGAATCATCCAAGGATTCCATTCTTCGACGACCGGCGCCTTGTAATAGGGTGCCTTGGCCGGGAGGTCGGCGGCCTGCGCCGGTGCTGCGAGGGCGCCGAGCGCCGCTGTCGTCATCAGCACTGACAGTGCTGTCATAACTTTCTTCATCAAACTTCCCCAAATGTTCAATCGTCAGCGTGAACGGACTCAGCTGGCTGGTTCAGAACAGAGACGACAGCGGGGAATTCGGATAATTGATCGAGATCAAACCGGGTCAGCCGCCGGCGACGTTTGCCCTCGACCGTGGCTTTGATGTCACAGAGCGCGCGCCACGACGCGGTGGCCATTCACCGGACAATGCCTCGCAAGAGCAGGCGGATCGAGCGCCCCAGCCGATGCGGGGAATCGTCCGTCCTACGGACGGTCCGGATTATTCAGCATGTGTTCGCCAAGATTGCGCTGGGCACGATCGGCGCGGGCGACGGCGTTGCTGCGCTGGACGTCGCGATCCTTGCGGCAGGCCGCATATTCGCTGGAGCCGACCGTAACACCGTTGGCGCGGCAGATGGCGTCGTCATCCTCGCCCAGGCTGGAGACCGGGATATCGCTGCGCCGCGCACAGGCGCCCAGCGCGAGCGCCGCGAGCGTCAGAACAATCAGAGGGGTCGGAGTCGGTCGCATGAAAAATCCTGGCGGCGTGACGGTGGCGCCGTGTTTAGCGCGAAATGCGGGGATTGTAAGGTATAGATGCCGGGCGGCGGAGGCACCCTCCCTCGCCCCCTGGCGAAGCTTCGCTTCGCACCACTTGCGGGGAGAGGGTCGGGTGAGGGGCACTTCGGCCCGCAAACACGGACTCGTGGTCAGCAATGTGCCTCGCCCCTCACCCGACCGGCTTCGCCGGTCGACCTCTACCCGCGCAGGATGCGGGGAGAGGTTAAGACAGCACTACACCCTGCCCTTCAGCGCCTCGCCGATCTCGCCCAGCGCATTGGGATCCTCGATGGTGGCGGGCATCGCCCAGTCGTCGCCATCGGCGATCTTCTTGATGGTGCCGCGCAGGATCTTGCCCGAGCGCGTCTTCGGCAGCCGGGCCACGGTGATGGCGAGCTTGAACGCCGCCACCGGCCCGAGCTTGTCGCGCACCAGCGCCACCACTTCCTTTTCCACCTGCGCCACCGGCTTGGTGACGCCAGCCTTCAAGACCAGGAAGCCACACGGCACCTCGCCCTTGATGGCGTCCTTGATGCCGAGCACGGCGCATTCGGCGACGTCTGGATGCGAGGCGAGGATCTCCTCCATGCCGCCGGTGGACAGCCGGTGGCCGGCGACATTGATGATGTCGTCGGTGCGGCCCATCACATAGACGTAGCCATCCTCGTCGAGATAGCCCGCGTCGGAGGTCTTGTAGTAGCCGGGGAACTCGTTGAAGTAGGCTTCCTTGCAGCGCTCGTCCTGCTCCCACAGGGTCGGCAGGCAGCCCGGCGGCATCGGCAGCTTGATGACGATGGAGCCCATGGTGCCGGCCGGCAGCGGCTTGGCCGCCTCGTCCACCACATCGACCTGGTAGCCGGGCATCGGCACCGTCGGCGACCCATGCTTGACCGGCAGCAGGCCGAGGCCCACCGGATTGCCGGCGATGCACCAGCCGGTCTCGGTCTGCCACCAGTGATCGACCACCGGCAGCTTCGGCTGCTGCTCGGCCCACTCCACCGTCGGCGGATCGGCGCGCTCGCCGGCCAGGAAGAGCGTGCGCAGCTGTGACAGGTCGTATTTGCGGATGAAGGCGCCTTCGGGATCCTCCTTGCGGATGGCACGAAACGCCGTCGGTGCCGTGAACAGCGCCACGGCTTTGTGCTCCGAGATCACGCGCCAGAACGCGCCGGCGTCCGGCGTGCCCACCGGCTTGCCCTCATACATGATCGAGGTCGCGCCATGCAGCAGCGGGCCGTAGATGATGTAGCTGTGGCCGACCACCCAGCCGATGTCGGAAGCGCACCAGAACACTTCGCCCGGCTTGATGCCGTAGAGATTCCACATCGACCATTTCAGCGCGACCATGTGGCCGCCATTGTCGCGCACCACGCCCTTGGGCTTGCCGGTGGTGCCGGAGGTGTAGAGGATATACAGCGGATCGATGGCAAGGACCGGCACGCAACCGGCTGTCTTGCCGACGGCGATGGCATCGGCGCGCAGGCTGGCCCAGTCGTGGTCGCGGCCTTCGACCAGGTCGCACCCCTGCTGCGGGCGCTGCAGGATGATACAGGCGTCCGGCTTGATGCTGGACAGGCTGATCGCCGCGTCGAGCAACGGCTTGTAGTGCACGATGCGGCCGGGCTCGAGGCCGCAGCTGGCGGACAGGATCAACTTGGGACGGGCATCCTCGATGCGGGTCGCGAGTTCCTTGGCGGCAAAGCCGCCGAACACCACCGAATGCACCGCGCCGATGCGCGCGCAGGCCAGCATGGCGATCATCGCTTCCGGCACCATCGGCATGTACAGCACCACGCGGTCGCCCTTGGCGACGCCGAGATCCTGCATCACCGCGGCCAGCGTCGATACTTCGTGCAGCATCTGCGCATAGGTGAACTTGGTGATCGTGCCGGCCAGCGGCGAGATCGTGGATCAGTGCCGGCTGGTCAGCGCGGCCGGAGGCGACATGGCGGTCGAGCGCGTTGTAGCAGGTGTTGACCACGGCGCCGGCGAACCAGCGTCCATACAGGCCCATGGCGGGATCGAAGACCTTCTTCGCAGGTTCGATCCAGTCGATCTCGCGCGCCGCCTCGCCCCAGAATCCCTCGGGATCGCTGATCGAACGGGCATGGACCTCGCGATAGCGGCTTTTGGCATGGATGTTCATGGCGTCGCTCCCGTGCGCGGTCATTGGCGACCGCTTCTTGTAGTTGTCTTACCCCGTTTCCGGCGTCCGCGCCTCATGCTCGTGCGGACCGCCCGGATGGCGCGAGGCCATCCGGGTGCGGCCGGGCTACTGGCAGTAATACCGCCGGCCGTCATAACCCCGATAGGTGCCAGTGGCGGGATCGAACGAGCGGTAGCGCGAGAAGCAGTAGGCCTCCCAGCCCGGTCCCGGACCGACCGGCGCGACGTAGACCGGCGCCGGCGCGTAATAGCCGCGGCCATAATACGGGCCGCCATAATAGTCGCGCTGCTGGCTCGCCGCGATACCGCCGATGATCAGCCCGGCGATTCCCGCCGCGGCAGCGGCAGCAGCCGCGTCGCCGTGGCGCCCGCGAACCGCGACGATGTCCGAGCCGGCCGTCGACGTCATGGCCGTCGAAGCCGGGTTCAGCGGCGCCGCGCCCGCCGGCGCAAGACCGGCAACCATTCCAAGCAAGGCCGCCGCAGCAACCCCAACACACAAGCCGCGAGATATGTTCATGGAAAACTCCTCTGTGAGTTTTCATAGTGGCTCCGGCGCGGGAACCTGGCGTTGATCGAGGTCAACACGCCCGCGCAAAGGCAACCTCACGCTGCATCCGGCGTCGCCTTGCGCATGGCCTGCAGCGGCGCGAATTCCTCGACGGTCAGGGTCTCCCTGGCGATCAGCAGCGCGGTGCCGGCTTCGAGATCGTCGCGGCGACGTTCGAGAATCGCCTGCGCGGCGGCGCGGCCCGCCTCGATCAGGTCGCGCACCGCCAGATCGATCTCGCGCGACGTCGCTTGGGCGGCACTCACCACGGTGTCCTGGGCGGAGGGCATGAAGGCCTGGGGCCGCGCGGCGTAAGTGCGCTGGCCGATGGTGGCGTCCATGCCGTATTTGGTCACCATCTCCACCGCGATTTCGGTGGCGCGCTGCAGGTCGTCGGCGGCGCCGGTGGAGATGTCGCCGTCGAAGATCGGCTGCTCGGAGGCGCGACCGCCCATCAGCACGGCGATGCGGTTCTTCAATTCGCTGGCGGTGAGCAGGAAACGGTCCTCGGTGGGGCGCTGCATGGTGTAGCCGAGCGCGCCGACGCCGCGCGGAATGATCGACACCTTCTGCACCGGATCTACGCCGGGCAGGCTCGCCGCCACCAGCGCATGGCCCATCTCGTGATAGGCGACGCGGCGGCGCTCAGCCTGGTTGAGCACGCGGCTCTTCTTCTCGATGCCGGCAACGATGCGCTCGATGGCGACGGTGAAGTCGTCGAAGGTCACCTTGCTGGCGTTGCGCCGCGTCGCCGCGATTGCCGCCTCGTTGATCAGGTTGGCCAGATCGGCGCCGGTGAAGCCGGTGGTGAGGCTGGCGACCTTGTCGAGATCGACGTCAGGGCCCGCGTGAATCTTGCCGATATGGACCTTGAGGATGGCGATGCGGCCGCTCTTGTCCGGTCTGTCGACCAGCACCTGGCGGTCGAAGCGCCCGGCGCGCAGCAATGCCGGATCGAGGATCTCCGGCCGGTTGGTGGCGGCGAGCAGGATCACGCCGGCACTGGGATCGAAGCCGTCGAGTTCGGACAACAGCTGGTTGAGGGTCTGCTCCTTTTCATCGGTGCCGCCGAAGCCGCCGGGCTGGCGGCTGCGGCCGAGCGCATCGAGCTCATCGATGAAGATGATGCAGGGCGAGGCCTTGCGCGCCTGCTCGAACAGGTCGCGCACCCGCGCCGCACCGACGCCGACGAACATCTCCACGAATTCCGAACCGGAAATCGAGAAGAACGCCACGCCGGCTTCGCCGGCCACCGCCCGCGCCAGCAGCGTCTTGCCGGTACCGGGCGGCCCGACCAGCAGGATGCCTTTCGGCACGTGAGCGCCGAGCCGGCCATAGCTCTTCGGGTCCTTGAGAAAGGACACCACCTCCTGCAGTTCGAACTTGGCCTCGTCGACCCCGGCAACGTCCGCGAAGGTCACCTTGATGTCGGTCTCGACATAGACCTTGGCCTTCGACTTGCCGATCGACATCAGCCCGCCCAAACCCTGGCGATCGACAAGCTTGCGGCCGAGTAACATCCAGATGAAGTAGAACATCGCCGCCGGCACGACCCATGACAGGATGGTCTGGATCAACCCGCCAGACGGAACGCCGGTGACCACGACGCCCTTGGCCGCCAGCTTCTCGGCCAACGCCTGATCGACGCGGGCGGTGACGAAGGCGGATTTGCCGCTTGGCAGCTTGTCTTTCAACTTGCCCTGGATCGTATCCTGGCCCACCGCCACCTCGGTGACGCCGCCCTGCGCCACCAGTTGTTCGAACTGGCTGTAGGGAATCGTATCGATCTGGCTGTAGGTCGCCAGCGCCCATTGCAGCAGCAGCATGCCGATGCCGGCGGCGACGAAATAGCCGATGGTGATGCCCTGCTTGCGCGAGTCGGGGTCGTCGGTCGCCATCGATACTCCAATCAGGCGACCGCGACGGATGCCGCCGCAGGCGCGCTTGCATTCACTGCAGGGTTATTTTTTCGCCGGCGCAAACGACTGGTTGCTGAACGGCGATGCGACCGGCTGCTGGATGACGACGAAGCCGCGCTCCATGGTCTGGTGGCAGGCGTTGCAGCCGGCGGTCAACGTGCCGAAGCTGGCGGCAAACTTCTTGCCGTCTTTGGCCTTGATGGCCGCGGCGAGCAGATCCAGCGGATCCGACATGGTGGTCAGGTTGCTCACGGGCATGCCGGAATACATCCCGGCGGCATCGGACAGACCGCCCTTGATCTGCGCCAGCTCATAGGCCGCCAGATCCCAGTTGAGATTCTTTGCCGCAAACCACAGCTTGATGTGGCGCGACTGGATCGCGTTCATGAGATCGCCCAGCCGCGGCGTGTAGTCGCTGCTCGTCGACCTCGACATCTGGGCAACGGCGGGGGAAGCCACCAGCACGACCAGCGCAAGGGCTGCGATCACGACACGA
This sequence comes from Rhodopseudomonas sp. RCAM05734, assembly GCF_052658035.1. Lineage (NCBI taxonomy): Bacteria > Pseudomonadati > Pseudomonadota > Alphaproteobacteria > Hyphomicrobiales > Nitrobacteraceae > Rhodopseudomonas > Rhodopseudomonas sp. RCAM05734. Next base: position 560,353 of record NZ_CP199742.1, read on the forward strand.
CGCTTCATGGGCATCCTCTTTTGCAAGTCGCCGGCCGCGACGGCGACCACGATGCCGAATACTAGACTGGCGCCGGCTGTCGGACATTGAGCGGGATCAAGGCATTGCCCTGCGGCCGGGCCAGCCGGCCGCAGGCAGGTTACTCAATCGCCGTCGCGGCCGAGCAGTTGCTGCAATCGTGCCTGCAGTGCAGCCTTCAGGTCATAGCCGGGCCGGCCGAATGCGGCGTTGCGCTTTTCCAGAAACGCCCCCTGCTCGCGGCGCAGGCGGCGGCCAAGCGGCGTATCGACGCCGGCCTCGCGCAGGACACGGCCAAGGGCGCTGTCGACCTCGCGATCGAGATCGGCCAGCGCCGGGTCGGCGCAGATCGCTTTATCCACCGATCGCCTTGCCCTGGCACAATTGAAGCTGGGTTTGCCGGCCACCGCGCGCTGCGCGCCGATCTTCTCGAGTTCCAGCGCCAGCGCCTTGTAGTTGGCCCGCGCCGCCTCGTGCTGGGAATTGAGTTTGATCGCGGCGCCGAAATCGGCCAGCGCGTGTTGCCGGTCGCCCTTCCTGCGCCACAGTTCGCCGCGGCTGTTGAAGGTGTCGGCGAGCGTCGGATCGAACCGCAGCACGGCATCATAATCCCCGATGGCGCGGTCGATCTCGTCGCGGCGCACGAACACAGCAGCACGCGCCAGCAAGGCCTTGATGCGATCCGGCTTCGCGGTCTTGTCGTTGTCGATCAGGACGCCGCAACTGGCGACGATCCGGTCATCGTCCGCTGCCGCGATCGCTGCGACGCAGGGCGCGGGATCGATGACGGGATCGGCCGGCGGGTCGCTCGGCGCCGTGTGCGCAACGCCGGACGCCATACACAATGCCGCGCTGACGAGGAGAGCGTGGAGAGCGTGGAGACTCCGTCGCATGCTGGATCCGTAACTCAGGTGATGGCCATTCCGGGGCGCGACGATGCGGTGACCTCAGCCGACCTTCAGCGTCAGCCCGCCGTCGACCACCAACTCGATGCCGGTGACATAGCGCGATTCGTCGGAGGCCAGAAACAGCGCGGCGTTGGCGACGTCCCACGCCTCGCCCATATGGCCCATGGGCACCATGGCGTCGCGCGCGCGCCACATGGCGGCGACGTCGCCGGCGGCGTAACTCGCAGCGAGGCCCGCGGAATGCTCGACCATGGGCGTCTTCATCAGGCCGGGCAGCACGCAGTTCACGCGGACATGTTTCGGCGCGAATTCCACGGCGGTGACGCGGGTCATCTGGTTCATCGCCGCCTTGCTCGCGGCGTAGGTGACATAGGAAATGCCGAGCTGGCGGATCGAGGCGACCGACGAGATGTTGATGATGGAGCCACCGCCCTGCTTTTCCATCACCGGAATGACGTGCTTCATGGCGAGGAAGCAGCTCTTCAGGTTGACCGCGAAGACGCGATCCCATTCCGCCTCGGTGACATCGACCACGTTGCCGACCTCGGCAATCCCGACATTGTTGTCGAGCACGTCAATGCGGCCATAGGTCTTGAGGCAGGCCGCCACCATGGCCGCGACCTGATCGGCGCTGGACACATCGGCGGTATAGGCGGTGGCGTGGCCCGCCTCCGACGTGATGATATCGACGGTTTCCTGCGCGGCACGGCCGTTGCGGTCGACACAGAACACGTGGGCGCCCTCGCGGGCGAAGGTGACGGCGGTGGCCTTGCCGTTGCCCCAGCCCGGCCCGATCGAGCCGGCGCCGACCACGAGTGCGATTTTTCCCTTGAGGCGTTGCATCGGACGTTTCCCCTGTCTGATCTTTATTTGTTATCGCAGGCGCGCATGATGGTAACATTCGCGCCGACGGGATGGTCGAGAATTTCCGACAGCGTCCGGCAGCGGCCATCGTTGCACAGCCGCCATTCGCCCGCCGCTCCCGAATTGCCGAGCGCCAATTCAGGCATCGGCGCGCGCTGCGGTCGCCATTGAAACCAGCCATTGACCAATCGTGCCTCGGGCGGCGGCTCCATGCCGGCGCCGGAGCCCTTGACGCGGGCCTGCACCAGTTCAAGGCCGGCCGGGGTGATCGCCCAGTCTTCCTGCCAGTCGACCTTCTCGATCGAATGGGTCCACACCAGCGTGAACGCCGCCACGGCCAGCGTCTTGGTGACGCCGGCGGAAATCAGGCAGAGGCTCAAGCCGCGGCCACTTTATGCGTGGGACGCTGCCGCCACTGCCAGATCACGATGCCGATGGTCATGATGTAGCCGATCCAGTCGCTGTAGACGAACTCGCCGAGCAGGCAGAGCGCGGCGACGAACGACACCAGCCGCTCGCCGAAATTCATGCGCGTGAACAGGAAGCCGATCGCCGCCATGCCGAACAGCGCAATCGCCACCAGCGCCTTGAAGGTGGCGTAGACCACCGCGCCATAGAAGCCGAGTTCGAGCGCCATCGGATCGCCGGGCTGCAGCATCAGCGCCGGCGAATACACCGCGATGAACGGGATCACATAGCCCGCCAGGGCGATGCGCATCGCCTCCCAGCCGATCTTGTCGGGATTCTCCCGCGCAATCGGCGCCGCGGCGAGTGCCGCCAATGCCACCGGCGGCGAAAGGTCGGCCATGATGCCGTAGTAGAACGCGAACATGTGGCTGACGATCAGCGGCACGCCGAGCTTGGCCAGCGCCGGCGCGGCCAGCGCGGCGGTGATGATGTAGGTCGGGATGGTGGGAATGCCGGTGCCGAGCAGGATCGACAGCAGCATGGTCATCACCAGCGCCAGGAACAGGCTCTTCTCGCCGAGCCCGATCACCCAGCCGCCGAAGATGGTGCCGACGCCGGTCTGGGTCATCATGCCGATGATGGTGCCGACGATGGCGCAGGCCATGCCGACGGTGAGCGCCGACTTGGCGCTGTCGGCCAGCGAGTCGCGGCAGGCCGCGAGCGTGGCGCGGCCGCCGCGGGTGAGCGCGCTGATCAGCACCAGCGCGAACACGATCGCCGCCACCAGGCGGATGTCGATGCCGTCGCGGAACGTGACGCCGACGATCAGCGCCAGGCCGATCCAGAAGATGAAGCGCAGCGCCTGGTTGGAGAAGCCGAGCACGATGCTGGCGCCGAGGATCAAGCCGACGGTGAGCGACAGACCCATGGTGCCGGCATAGAGCGGCGTAAAGCCCTCGAACAGCATGTAGACCAATGCCGCCAGCGGCAGGACCAGGTACCAGCGCGCGACCAGCGCCTTCCAGGCATTCGGAATTTCGGACTTCTTCATGCCGACGAGGCCGTGCTTGCCGGCTTCGAGATGCACCATCCAGAACGCCGAAGCGAAATACAGGATCGCCGGAATGACCGCCGCCTTGACGATGGCGGAATATTCGACACCCAGCGTCTCCGCCATGATGAAGGCAACCGCGCCCATCACCGGCGGCATGATCTGGCCGCCCATCGAGGCGGTGGCCTCGACGCCGGCGGCAAACGCCCGGCGGTAGCCGAACTTGATCATCAGAGGAATCGTGAACTGGCCGACGGTGACGACGTTGGCGACGCCGGAACCGGAGATGGTGCCCATCATGCCGGAAGCGAACACCGCCACCTTGGCCGGTCCGCCGCGGGTGCCGCCGAACAGGCCGAGCGACACGTCGGTGAACAGCTGGATCATGCCGGCGCGTTCCAGGAACGAGCCGAACAGGATGAACAGGAAGATATAGGTGGCCGACACATAGATCGGCACGCCGTAGAAGCCTTCGGTGCCGAACGACAGGTGAGTGATGACCTGGTCGAAATCATAGCCGCGATGATTCAGCGGCGCCGGCAGGTACTGGCCGAAGAACCAGTACAGCAGGCAAGCCCCGCACATCAGCGGCAGCGCCAGGCCCATCAGCCGGCGGGTGCCTTCGAAGATCAGCACCGCCAGCAGCGTACCCACCGCGAGATCGAGCCGGGTCGGATCGCCGTCCCGGGCGATCAGGTCAGCATAGAAGATCCACTGGTACAGGCCGCAGATGAAGCCAAGACCGCCGATGAACCAGCCGATGGCGCGGCCGGTGTTGTTCTTCGCGGTGAAGTTGCCGATCAGACCGAAGGTCATCAGGATCAGGAAGCCGACATGGACGCCGCGCACCACCTGGCTCGGCAGCACGTTCCACGCCGCGATCACCAGCTGGAAGGTCGCGAAGGCGATGCCGATCGCATAGGCCAGCTTGCCCCAGCCGCCCGGACCGAAGCCTTCGGGGAAACCGTGCTCGAAATTGTCGAACTCAACCTTGACGGGCTCCGCGCCCTCAGCCTGCAGCATCAACGTGGTCCTCGAATATGATCAACGCTCAAATTGGTCATGCCCGGCCAAGCGCGAAGCGTAGCTTCGCCGGATGTGCCGGGCATGACAGTCTTCATCGATCGCCCTGACAGACGGGATGGCCGGGACAGCGGCGCGACGACGCGCCGATAACGGCCATGACGACAGGATGGGCGCAATCGGCCTGTTACTTGATCAGGCCCTTTTCCTTGTAAAAGCGGATCGCGCCGGGATGCAACGGCACCGGGCTGCCGGCCGCAGCGGTCTCCAGCTTGATCTCCTTGCCGGCGGCATGGGAATTGGCCAGTTCGGGCAGCGATTCATAGACCAGCTTGGTCATCTGATAGGCCAGATCGTCGGACACCGCGGAACTCGTCACCAGATAGTTGACCACGGCGGCGGTCGGAACGTCCTTGTCCTGGCCGTTATAGGTCTTGGCTGGAATGACCACCGACACGAAGGGCGGGCCGATCTTGTCCACGGTCTCCTTGGGAACCGAGACCACGGTGATGTCGGTGGAGGTGCTGAGATCCTTCAGCGACGCGACGCCGAGGCCGGCCGACTGCAGCGTCGCGGCAAGCTGGCGGTTCTTCATCAGATCGACGGATTCGGCGAAGGGAAGGTATTCGATCTTGCCGAGATCCTTGTAGCTGAGCCCCGCTGCCGCCAGGATCGCGCGCGAATTCAGCTCGGTGCCGGACTTCGGCGCGCCCACCGACAGGCTCTTGCCCTTGAGGTCGGCCAGCGTCTTGATGCCGCTTTCGGCAGTGGCGACGATCTGGATGTAGTTCGGATAGATCGCACCGATCACCCTGAGCTTGTCGAGCTTGGCCTTGAAGCCGGCTTCCTCGTCGCCGTCCCAGGCGGCCTTCAGGGAATCGCCGAGGGCGAACGCGATCTCGCCGCGCCCCTGCTGCAGTAGGATCAGGTTCTCCACCGAGGCCTTGGTGGCCTGGACTTGGGTCTTCACGTTCGGAATCTTGTCGCTGTAGATCTTTCCGATGGCGACGCCGAGCGGATAGTACACGCCGGAGGTGCCGCCGGTCAGAACGTTGATGAATTGCTGGGCATGTGCGGCCGGCGCAGACAGCAGCGTGGCGGCGGCGAGTGCGACCGCGGTCATTTTCGATTTCATGATTTCTCTCCCGTCAAATTTGGCCGGAAAGTGGACGGATGAAGGCGCGCGGTCAACCCATCCGAATGGCCAATAATGCAGTCGCAGCAATATGTTTTGCAGATCCGGGCAAGCCGCAGCCGAAATTTCGCCGGACGGCACTTGCCACGCTTCGGCAAACCGGGATCAATATGCGGCAACAGATGAGACCGGCACAGCCGGCGCTGGGAAACGGTTCCGGGGGGAAGATGGCTGCAGACAAACCGCGCGATGTCGAAGAGACGGTGGTCGTTTCCAACGAAGCACTGCTCAAGGCGGAGGCCTATATCGAGGCGGACGAAGGCGCCACCAACCGGCTGATGGGATGGGCCGGGTGGATTTCCACCGCCATCGCCGTGGTCATGAGCCTGTTTCATCTCTACGCGGCCTACGCCATCGTGCCGACCCAGGAGCTGCGCTACACCCACGTCGCCTTCACGCTGGTGCTGAGCTTCCTGCTCTTCCCGCTGGCGACGCGGTTTCGCAACCGGGTGCGCTGGTGGGACGTGGTGCCGGGCATCGTCGCGGTCGGCACCATCGTCTATGCGCTGTGGGGCGGCGATGATTTCACCGACCGCGCGACACTGCCGGACCACTGGGACGTCATCGTCGGCGTGGTGTTCATCGCGCTGCTGCTGGAGGCGACGCGGCGCACCACCGGGCTGATCATGCCGGTCGTGTCGCTGTTCTTCATCGCCTATGCGATGCTCGGGCCGCATCTGCCGGCGCCGTGGACCCATCGCGGCTACGACCTGCCGCGCCTGGTCGGCCATCTCTTCATCACGCTGGAAGGCATTTTCGGCGTCGCGGTCGACGTCTCCGCCACGCTGATCATCCTGTTCACCATCTATGGCGCGTTCCTGGCGATGTCCGGCGCCGGAAAATTCTTCATCGACTTTTCGCTGGCGCTGATGGGCGGCAAACCCAACGCCGCCGGCCGCACCGTGGTGCTGTCGTCGTTCCTGCTCGGCGGCCCGTCCGGCTCCGGCGTCGCCACCACGGTGATGATCGGCACCGTCGCCTATCCGATGCTCGCCAAGGCCGGCTTCGAGAAGAACGCCGCCGGCGGCCTGCTGGCAGCGGGAGGCCTCGGCGCGATCCTGTCCCCGCCGGTGCTCGGCGCCGCGGCGTTCCTGATCGCCGAGTTTCTCAAGATCAGCTATCTCGACGTGATCTGGATGGCGACCATCCCGACCTGCCTCTACTACCTGTCGCTGCTGATCATGGTGGAGCTCGACGCCAAGCGCTTTGGCGCCCACGACGTCAACTTCAAGCCGGAGATGACCATCGGCCAGATGACGAAGCGTTACGGCTTCCACTTCATCTCGCTGATCGCCGTGGTCATCTTCATGCTGATCGGCTACTCGCCGTCGCTGTCGGTGTTCTATGCCACCGCCGTCACCTTCGCGCTCAGCTTCCTGCGCAAGGAAATCGCACTGGTGCCGAGGAAACTGGTCAAGGCGCTGGCCGACGGCTCGATCGGCGCGCTCAATGCCGCCACCACCTGCGCCTGCGCCGGCATCGTCGTGGGGGTCGTGACTCTCACGGGCCTCGGGCTGAAGTTCTCGTCGATCGTGATCGCCTATGCCGGCGGCAGCCTGCTGCTGACGGCGATCTATACCGCGCTGATCGTCTGGATTATCGGTCTCGCCGTGCCGGTCACGGCGTCCTACATCATCTGCGCGGTGATCGCGGCCCCCGCTCTGATCAAGCTCGGCGTGCCCGACTACGCCGCGCACATGTTCATCTTCTATTATGCGGTGCTGTCGGAAGTCTCGCCGCCCACCGCGCTGTCACCCTTCGCGGCCGCCGCGATCACCGGCGGCGATCCCTACCGCACCACGCTGCAATCGTGGAAATACACCCTGCCCGCGTTCCTGGTGCCGTTCGTGTTCGTGCTCGACCCGCAGGGCGTCGGGCTGCTGCTGGCGATCCCCAAGGGCGGCTCATGGATCGACGTCGTCGAGATCACCATCAAGACCACCTTCGGCCTGCTGGCGCTCGCCGCCGTCGCGCAGAATTGGGCCCTGCGACAAACCACCCCGCTCGAACGCGGCCTGCTTCTGCTATCGGGATTGCTGCTGGTGTTTCCCAGCCTGATCGAGGCGATCCTGGAATCGCTGACCGGGCGCGACATCAGCTATACTTTTGTCCCGGGTCTCGTCATCGGCCTGGGCGTGCTACTGTGGCAATACAGAACGCCGGCGCCTTCACGACCGGCCGTCACGATATGACAGGGAGACGCACGATGCTCAGCAGATTCAGGAAGACGACCGTTGCGCTGGCCGTCACATTGACGGCGGGATTGGCGTTTGCGGGTGGCGTCTACGCCCAGCAGAAGACCATCGCGATCGGCACCGGCGGCACCGGCGGCGTGTATTATCCGCTCGGCGGCGCCATCGCCAATGTGCTGTCGAAGGCATTGCCGAACACCCAGGCCACCGCGGAAGTCACCGGCGGCTCGGTCGATAACCTCAAGCTGATCGCCTCGGGCCAGAGCGAACTCGGCTTCAGCATGGCTGATGCAGCGCTCGATGCCTATAACGGCCAGGACAAGTTCAAGAGCGGCAAGGTGCCGCTGCAGAGCCTGCTGGTGGTCTATCCCAACCGTATGCATGTGGTGACCGTCGAGGGCACCGGCATCGAGAAGATGGCCGACCTCAAGGGCAAGCGCGTCTCGACGGGCTCGCCCGGTAGCGCCACCGAGGTGATGGCGTTTCGCGTGCTGGAAGCCGCCGGTATCGACAAGGACAAGGACGTCAAGCGCGAGCGACTTGGCGTCGCCGAATCCGTGAACGCGATCAAGGATCGCAAGATCGACGCCTTCTTGTGGGTCGGTGGCATTCCGACCGCGGCGGTGACCGATCTGGCGGCTTCCCCCGGCATGAAGATGAAGCTGATCGACCACAGCGACACGGTCGAGAAAATGAACGCCAAATACGGCAAGCTCTACAGCGCGAGCACCATCAAGGCCGGCGCCTATCCCGGCACCGACAAGGACAACGCCATTGCCGAGGTCTGGAACATCATCGTCACCGGCGACAAGATGAGCAATGACGACGCCTATAACATCGTCAAGACGCTGGTGGAGAAGAAGGCTGACATTGTCGCCGTGCACAAGGAGGCCGAGAGCTTCTCGCTCGACAACCAGATCCAGGAGCGCTCCCCGATCCCGTTCCACCCGGGCGCCTTAAAGTATTTCAAGGAGAAGGGCATCGGCGGGTAACACTGCTGCCGGTAGTTCGATAGCGCGGCGTTGCTTTTCTGCCATCGCTGTGGAACCGGATCGCCAGCGCGTCGTTGGCTGGCGACACGGCAGCAATAGCGAGGATCGTTTGGCAGGCGCGGATGCAGACAGGGTAAAGCGTCCGCTCGATGCGCTGAATTTCTTTCTCGCCGATGTGCGGGACGGGCTCGGGCCGTATCTGGCGATCTATCTGCTGACCGTCCAGAAGTGGGACGAGGCGTCGATCGGCGTGGTGATGTCGGTTGCTGCCTTGGCGGGGATCATCGCCCAGACGCCGGCCGGCGCGCTGATCGACAAGACCACGGCCAAGCGCGCGGTGGTCATCATCGCAGCCATGATCGTCACCCTCAGCTCGATCATATTGCCGCTCTATCCCGGCTTCCTGTTTGTCGCAGCGACCCAGTCGCTGACCGGAGTCGCCGCCGCGGTGTTCGCGCCGGCGCTTGCCGCCATCACCCTCGGCATCGTCGGCCCCAAGGCGTTCGCGCGGCGGATCGGCCGCAACGAGGCCTTCAACCATGCCGGCAACGCCGTTGCGGCGACGCTGGCCGGCAGCTTTGCCTGGTTCTTCGGGCCCATCGTGGTGTTCTGGCTGATGGCGGCGATGGCGGTTGCGAGCATTCTCGCAACGCTGGCGGTGCCCGGCGACGCCATCGACGACCATGTGGCGCGCGGCCTCGACGACAGCACCGCGCGCGGCGCCGGCCACGGCGACCAGCCGTCGGGCTTCCAGGTGCTGATCACCTGCCGGCCGCTGCTGGTGTTCGCCGCGGCCACCGTGCTGTTTCACTTTTCCAACGCCGCCATGTTGCCGCTGGTCGGACAGAAGCTGGCGCTGGTAAATAAGGAGCTCGGCACCACGCTGATGTCGGTGTGCATCGTCGCGGCGCAGCTGGTCATGGTGCCGGTGGCCATCGTCGTCGGCCGCACCGCCGATATCTGGGGCCGCAAGCCGATCTTTGCCGCCGCGCTGGCCGTGCTGGTGCTGCGCGGCGCCCTCTATCCGCTGTCGGACAATCCGTACTGGCTGGTCGGCGTCCAGTTGCTGGACGGCGTCGGCGCCGGCATTTTCGGCGCGCTGTTTCCGCTGGTTGTCGCAGACCTCACCCACGGCACTGGCCACTTCAACGTCAGCCAGGGCGCCATCGCCACGGCGGCGGGTCTCGGCGGTGCGCTCAGCACCGCGGCGGCCGGACTGATCGTCGTCAAGGCGGGCTATAGCGCTGCGTTCCTGTCGCTCGCGGGCGTCGCGGCCGTCGGGCTTGGTCTATTTCTCGCGCTGATGCCGGAAACCCGGCCGGAGTGAGCTGCGGCGCCAGGACGCAGATGCGGAGGCCCCCCATACTTAAGAAGTGGCAACCTGCACTGGTATCGGCGAGTGGGACCCCTTATTACCCTCGTCATGGACCCGGCGCACAAGATGCCGGCATATCGAGGACTCCCAACTGATGTCATCTGCTCCCTTCTCGCGGCCGTCCCGCCGCTCCCTGATTGTCGGCGCTGCCGCCACGCTCGGTACGTTGCCACTGCTCTCGCGCAAGGCGCGCGCCGACGTCTGGCCCGCACGGCCGGTCAAGATGGTCGTGCCGTTCGCCGCCGGCGGCACCACCGACGTGCTGGCACGGCTGGTGGCGGCAAAGCTGTCCGAAGAAATGGGCCAGCAGTTCATCGTCGAGAACAAGACCGGCGCCGGCGGCAACATCGCAGCCGACTACGTGGCCAAATCCGATCCCGACGGTTACACCTTCATCGTCGGCACGCCGGGCACCCACGCCATCAACAAGTACGTATTCAAGAACATGACGTACGACCCGATCAACGACATCGCGCCGGTGATCGTCATCGCACGGGTCCCGAATCTTTTCTCGGTGACTAATACGCTGCCGGTGAAATCGGTCGCTGAATTCATCGCGCTGGCCAAATCCAAGCCTGGCGAGTTCTTCTACGCCACGCCGGGGCTCGGCAGCACGGCCCACGTCGCCACCGAGCTGTTCAAATCCATGACCGGCGTCGATATCGTTCATGTGCCCTACAAGGGCAGTGCCCCGGCGCTGACCGACCTGATCGCCGGCCGGGTCCACCTGACCATCGACAACCTGCCGGCCTCGCAGCCCTTCGCCGAAGCCGGCTCGATCCGTGCGATCGCCGTCTCCACCGCCACGCGCTGGCCGCTGCTGCCGGAGATCCGGACCATCGCCGAGGCCGGCGTGCCCGGTTACGAAGCCGCCTCGTGGTTCACGGTCGCCGCGCCGGCGAAGACGCCGAAGGAGATCATCGTCAAGCTGAATGCCAGCATCGACAAGTACATCAAGACCGCGGATGGCATCGCGCGCATGCGCAAGCTCGGCGCCGAGCCGGCCGGCGGTTCGCCGGAAGACATGCAGGCCTATGTGCTGTCGGAAACCGAGAAGTGGGGCAAGGTCGCAAAGTTCGCAGGCATCAAGCCGGAGTAACCGACACTCTCACGGCAGGCAAAGGCTGCTTGTCCTTTGCCTGCCGTGAGTCCGCGCGCAGACCGTCTCGCGCGACCGACAAGCGCGCCCGGGAAACGAGAATCGTTCGCGCCCGCAGTCGCTCAAGTTTTAACTGCATTCGATCGTTTAACCTTACCGTCTCATTTCTGTGAGGGCTCCAGGAGTTTCCTCAATTTGAACCTCTGCGCAGCGGTAAACCCGACCCAATCCAAACTGGAGCGGGCATGCATCAACTGACAGAAGACGAACTGAGACGAGCGGCGTTCGGACATCGCAAGGTGACGCCGCGTGTCTGCGTGGCCGACAGCAAGGCCCATATCCGGACGTTTCTCGCCGAAGCGTTGGACGAACTCGGCTTTGTCACCAGCGACTGCGCACGCGCCGACGATTTGCACGCAATTCTCGAGACAGAGCTGCCCGATCTCATCGTCATCGGTCTCTCTGTGAAGGGTATCGAGGCCGGCAGAATCCTTGAAATCCTCGCTGCCGCAAAGTTCGACGGCAAGGTCCTGGCGATCGGCCCGCGCGAGTCGGTCATGCTCGTGGCGGTGCAGAAGCTCGCGGAGGACTACGGCATCGCCATGCTGCCGCCGCTGTCGACGCCGTTCAGCGCCGGCACGCTGCGCGACGCCGTGGCGCTGCTTCTGCCGACCGAGCCGGCGCCGCGCCCGGCAGTGGACGTGGCCGAGGCACTGAAGGCCGGCTGGCTCGAATTGTGGTACCAGCAGAAGATCAACACCCGCACGCTGGCGCCGTGCGGCGCCGAGGCGATGGTTCGGATGCGGCATCCGAACTGGGGCGTGGTCCCGCCGGATTACTTCCTGCCGGACGACAAGGATCCGCATTTCCGCGCGCTGTCGCAGTTCGTAATCTTTCGCGCCATGGAAGACTGGCGCACCCTGCTGGACCACCAGGGCCCCGTCGACCTCTCCATCAACCTGCCGGTCGCCTTTCTCAGGGATCCCCGGGCGGTGCGCGACTTGTGCCGCTGGATGCCGACCGATCCGGCGTTCAGCGGCCTGCTGCTCGAGATCAAGAGCGCCGAAGTGCTGGACAACCTCGATCTGGTCATCGACGTCGCCAGGCAGGTTCGGCCGCATAACATCGCGATCTCCATCGACGGCATCGGCGCGGACTGGCCGGCTCTGCTGTATATGGAGACGTTTCCCTTCGTGGAACTGAAGGTGGACCGCACATTCGTCACCGGTTTCGCCGACGACCGGCTGAAGCGGACGGTGTGCAGCCGAATCATCGAACTGGCCAACGGCTATGGCGCCCGCACCGTGGCCACCGGCGTCGAAACCCGCGCCGACTACCTGACCGCCCATGAGTTGGGATTCGGCCTGGTGCAGGGCTATCTGTTCGGAAAGCCGATGGGGGTCAGGAAATTCAGCCGCGCCGCCATGGCCCGTCCGCTGCTGGCGTCGGGCTGAGACGGCGCTAGTCGAACGTCATATCCAGGCACTTGGCGACGTCGGAGCCAAGTCCCGAGGCGATGGTGATGCAGCCGCGAACCTTTCGCGCGGTGTTGTCGCTGGCCCATACCGCATAGCCGCCGTTGCCGAAGAACGAATTGGTATTCGGCGGCTCGGTCTCGGTGGCGTCGAACGAGTAGCTGGAGTCGGTGTCGAAGATGCGCGGCTTTTTAACGCAGCCGCCATCGCTCTGGACGTTGATGATCTCCTTGGCGTCGCGGGTCATCGACAGGCTGACCGAGCAGCGGAAATATTCCGAGGTCTTCGCGTTGAACAGATAGGCATAGGATCGGCAGGTGGCGGTCGACAGCTTGCCGGCGCTCAGCCCCCGGCCGCAGGAAATGCGCTGGTTGCTGACCAGCTTGAAGTCATCGGCCGCCGCCGGCGACAGCCACCCGACCATCGCGACAATCAACCCGTACTTCGCCCGCTGTCGCATCCGAATCATCCCCGACTGTTGCCGGCCGGCGATCATTCGCCGCCCGGTCTGGCCCTGCATCCACGGTAGCTTCCGGCAGCCGCGCCGGGAATGACAGACTCGCCGGTGCACTGCAGGACATCCATCATGCCAACCGTTCGTTATTTGTTCAAGACAGCGGCCGAATTGGCAGCCACAATGGACGGATTGCGCGATGCACGATTGCCGTGGGTTGAAAACCCGCACGAACCATCGGAGATTTGCCGATGGCACCGACACGCGCCCCCCAGCTTGCGGGGGCGACATTTGGAGACACCCGTATGACCAGACCATCGACCATGATGCTTGCCGCCGCGATCGCACTCGCGACGCTGGCAGCCCCGGCCGCGGCGCAGGCGCCGACGCCATGGGTGCTGTCACCCGACATGGGCTATGGCTACGACGCCCAGGGCAAGACGCAGGCCTACAAGATGGGCACCAACAACGCAAAGTTTCTGCTCAAGGGCGCCAAGAAGGTGCCGAAGAACACGCTGTTCTTCATCGGCGAAAACGGCCAGCTCTACATGCGCAGCGGGCCGTTCCTGGAAGACGACGGCAGGTTCAAATTCGGCCCGGGCTGAGCCCGCATGACGACCAGATGACATCGAACGCCTCTCCCGAAGCGGCCGGAGAGGTGTTACAGAGCGCTTCGTTATTTCAGAACAGTTGAAAGCGCTCATGGCCCTCCCAGTTTCCCCGCTCGCCCCCACTGTTGTTCCTGACATGCCGGAGATCGCCGGCGTACGCCTCGCCACCGCCGCAGCGGGCATCCGCTACAAGGGCCGCACCGATGTGCTGCTGGTGGTGCTCGACAAGGGCACCACGGCAGCCGGCGTCTTCACCACATCGAAGTGCCCTTCCGCCCCGGTGGACTGGTGCCGTACCAACCTCAAGGGCGGGCAGGCCCGGGCGCTGGTGGTGAATTCCGGCAATGCCAACGCCTTCACCGGCAAGACCGGCAAGGCCTCGACCAAGCTGACCGGCGCCATCGCGGCGAAAGCGGTGGGCTGCAAGGCCGAGGATATCTTCCTCGCCTCCACCGGCGTGATCGGCGAGCCGCTCGACGCCAGCAAGTTCGACGGCGTACTCGGCACGCTGGCGGACAGCGCCAGCCCCGGTGGCTGGATGGATGCCGCGCGGGCGATCATGACCACCGACACATTTCCGAAAGTCGCCACCGCCACGGTGAAACTCGGCAAGGCCAAGGTGACGATCAACGGCATGGCGAAGGGCTCCGGAATGATCGCGCCGGACATGGCCACCATGCTGGCCTTCATCTTCACCGACGCGCCGATCAGCGCCCCCGCTTTGCAGGCGCTGCTCAAGGCCGGCGTCGGCGACACCTTCAACGCCGTCACGGTCGATGGCGACACCTCGACGTCGGACACCCTGATGATGTTCGCGACCGGTGCCGCCGCGGCGCATGGCGCGCCGAAAATCACCAAGACGAGCGATATCCGGCTGAAGGCCTTCGTCAAGGCGTTGCAGGCGGTGCTCGCCGACCTGGCCGAACAGATCGCCCGCGACGGCGAAGGCGCGCGAAAGCTGATCGAGATCATCGTCGAGGGCGCCACCTCCAAGGCATCGGCGCGAAAGATCGCCATGTCGATCGCCAATTCGCCGCTGGTGAAGACCGCGGTAGCCGGTGAGGACGCCAATTGGGGCCGCGTGGTGATGGCGGTGGGCAAGGCCGGCCAGCCGGCCGACCGCGACAAGCTCTCCATCTCGTTCAACGGCATCCGCGTCGCCAAATCCGGCGCCCGCGATCCGGCCTATGACGAGTCCGAGGTCTCGGCGACAATGAAGAAGGCCGAGATCCAGATCAAGGTCGCGCTCGGCCTCGGCCAAGGCCGCGACCGTGTTCTGACCTGCGACCTCACCAAGGAGTACATCGCCATCAATGGCGATTACCGGTCGTGAGACGCGAGAGCTCACCCCATTCGCTATTGTCATCGCCCGCGAAAGCGGGCGATCCAGTACGCCGTGACGGTCGTGCACGATCCGCGGCTGCGCCGAATGCTGGATCCCCCGCTTTCGCGGGGGATGACAGCACGTATGAGGCGAGCTGCTGCGCTCGCCATCAGGCACGTCCGATGAAACTCCTGTTCGTTGTTGCCGTGGCGCTGGTCGACGCCGACAATCGCGTGCTGATTGCGCAGCGGCCCGAGGGCAAGTCGCTGGCCGGGCTGTGGGAATTCCCCGGCGGCAAGCTGGAGCCCGGCGAGCGGCCGGAGGCGGCGCTGATCCGCGAGTTGCATGAGGAGATCGGCATCACCGTAAAGGAGGCGTGCCTCGCGCCGCTGACCTTTGCCAGCCACGCTTATGACGACTTCCACCTGCTGATGCCGCTGTATATCTGCCGGCGCTGGGAGGGACTTGCGGTGGCCCGCGAAGGCCAGAATCTGGCCTGGGTCCGGGCCAACAAGCTTCGCGACTACCCGATGCCGGCGGCGGACATCCCGCTGATCCCGCATCTGATCGACGTGCTGTAGTTACGGCTTTATCCCCCGCACCGCGTCCGCCAGGCTGGCTTTCGCCGAGCCGGGCCGCAGCGGCTTCTGCTGGCTTTCATGGGGCGCCCAGCCGGACAGCCAGATCACCTCGAAGGTGGCGCGGATGCGGCCGTCGGGATCGCTGAAACGCTCGGCATAGACCGCCGCCATGCGCAAAAGAGTCGCGCGGCGCAGCGGGATGCGGCGTCGTTCGACCAGCACGTTGGTGGCGCCCATCCTGCGCAGATCCTGCATCAGCGCGAAGGCACTGTCGTAGCGCACCACGATCCGATCGACGTCGGTCACCGGCAGCGCGAAACCGGTTCGCTGCAGCAGCGCGCCGATGTCGCGCAAATCGGCGAATGGCGCGACGCGCGGCGACACGCCGCCGTCCAGTTCGGCCTCGGCTGCCGCGAAGGACTGCCTGAGCTCGGTGAGCGTATCGCCGCCCAGCGTCGCCGCCAGCAGCAAGCCGTCGGGTTTCAGCGCGCGCCGGATCTGCGCCAGCACGCCGGGGAGATCGTTGACCGTCTGCAGCGCCAGCGCGGAGACCGCGAGGTCGAGGGATTCCGGCGCCAGCCGCAGGCCTTCGCGCTCGTCGTCGGGCACAGCTACCGGCGTCAACGTTTCGATGCGTGCCGCAAGCGCAGCACGGAGTCCCTCGCCGGGGGTGCCGATGTCGGCGGCAGCGGTGAACTTGCGCAGCACCGCCTGCAGGCGATCATCCAGGTCCGCGACGACCCGGTCCAGCAGGAAAGCTTCCGCGCCGAGCTTTGCGGCACGGGCCTGCCGCGACCGCAGCAAGGCACGGTCGAACAGGATCGGAGCGGTATTGGGATTGGCGGCCATGCGGCTTGGTACGCCGGATTTCGGGCCTGTGGCAACGCACTTGAGAGCCGGCATGGCCAAGAGTAGCGTTCGATCATGGACGCCGAAGCTGCATCTTCACGTTCCCTCGCGACGCCTTTGCGCGGCGCGCTGAGGCTGTGCCGGCAGGCATGGTATCACACCGCCCGCGCGGCGCTCGACATCGCGCTGCCGACCTTGTGCGTGGCATGCCGCGAACCGGTCGCTGGCGAAGGCTCTGCGCCACGTGCTGGGCGAAATTGTCGTTCATCGCGCCGCCGTTCTGTCCGCGGCTCGGCATTCCCTTCGTCTACGACCCCGGCCCCGGCCTCTTGTCGATGCAGGCCATCGCCGACCCGCCGGCCTATCAGCGGGCGCGGGCGGCGGTGCGCTATGACGAGGTCGCCCGGACCCTGGTTCATGCGCTGAAATACCACGACCGCACCGACCTGGCGCCGTCGATGGGGCGCTGGATGGCCCGCGCCGGACGGGAACTGCTCGAGGATGCCGACCTGCTGGTGCCGGTGCCGCTGCACTGGCGGCGCGGCTGGAGCCGCCGCTACAACCAGGCCGGGACGTTGGCCCGCGCCATCGCGCGGCATAGCGGCGTGCCGGTGGCTCGCGATGCGCTGCGCCGCATCCGCCCGACCGAGCACCAGGTCGGGCTGTCGCGCGCCGAACGCGCCAGCAACGTCCAGGGCGCCTTCCAGGTGGCGGTGGACCGCCGCCCCGAGATCCAGGGCCGCCGGGTGATCCTGATCGACGACGTGCTGACCTCCGGCGCCACCGTCGACGCCTGCGCACGGGCATTGCTGCGCGCCCACGCCCGCCAGGTCGACGTGCTGGTGTTTGCGCGGGTTGTGGACGCCCTCAAAGCTCCCATATAATCAGGGCATTATTCACAACAGAGCGTGCGCCATGACCGCTGCCGTCGAAATCTACACCCGTCCGGGCTGCGGCTACTGCAGCGCAGCGATCTCGCTGCTGAACCGCAAGAAAGTGGCGTTCACCCATTACGACGTGGCGACCGATCCCGATAAGCGCCAGCAGATGTTCGATCGCGCCGGCGAGGGCTCGACCTTCCCGCAGATCTTCATCGACGGCCGCAACATCGGCGGCTGCGACGATCTCTACGCCCTGGACCGCGAGGGCCAGCTTGACGCCATGCTGGCGGGCGAAAAGGCCAGTTCATGACCGATCTCGCCTTCAATGCCGCCATGGTGCAGATGCGCACCGGCCTGCTGCCCGAGCATAGCCTTGTGCAGGGTACCGCGCTGATCCGCGAGGCCGCCGCGGCCGGCGCCGACTACGTGCAGACTCCCGAGGTCAGCAACATGATGCAGCTCAACCGCACCGAGCTGTTCAAGCATCTGGCGACCGAGGAGAACGACGCCTCGCTGAAGGCCTATCGCGCGCTGGCGGCCGAACTGAAAATCCACCTGCATGTGGGGTCGCTGGCCGTGCTGGCGACGCCGGACCGCGCCGCCAACCGTTCGTTCCTGATCGGACCGGACGGCCAACTGCTGGCGAGCTACGACAAGATCCACATGTTCGACATCGACCTGCCGAACGGCGAGAGCTACCGCGAATCCGCCAATTACCAGCCCGGCGAGAGCGCCGTCATCTCCGACCTGCCGTGGGGCCGCGTCGGCCTCACTATCTGCTACGACGTACGCTTCCCGGCGCTGTACCGCGCGCTGGCCGAGAGCGGCGCGGCGTTCCTGACCGTGCCCTCCGCCTTTACCCAGAAAACCGGCGAGGCGCACTGGCACATCTTGCTGCGCGCCCGCGCCATCGAGAACGGCTGCTTCGTGTTTGCCGCCGCCCAAGGCGGCGTGCACGAGAACAAGCGCGCCACCTACGGCCATTCGCTGATCATCGATCCCTGGGGCAAGGTGCTGGCCGAAGCCACCGGCGCCGAGCCCGGCATCATCATGGCGCGGATCGATCCGGCCAGAGTGACCGAAGCGCGGGCTTCGATTCCGTCGCTGCAGCACGGCCGCCGTTTCGGCGTCACCGACCCCAAGGCCGGCCCGGACTATCTTCACCTCGTCCGGGAAGCGACATGATCCGCTACAACCTGCGCTGCGACCGCGGCCACGCGTTCGAGAGCTGGTTCCAGAGTTCGTCGGCCTACGATTCGCAGATCAGGCGCAAGCTTGTGAGCTGTCCGTCCTGCGGCTCGATCAAGGTCGAGAAGGCCATCATGGCCCCGCAAATCGCCCGCAAGAAGAAGGACGGCGCGCCGGCACCTCAGCCCGAGGCGACCACCGAGGTCAGCACCGTGCCCGCGACTCCGCTGATGATGGCGCAGGAACGCGAGCTGCGCGCCAAGTTGAAGGAATTGCGCGACCACGTCACCAAGAACGCCGACAATGTCGGCGAGCAGTTTCCCACCGAAGCGCGCAAGATGCATTACGGCGACATCGAGCATCGCCCGATCTATGGCGAGGCGACGCCCGACGAGGCGCGTTCGCTGATCGACGAAGGCATCGAGGTCTCGCCGCTGCCGGTGCTGCCGGAAGACCGCAACTAGACAGAGCGCATATGCCCCTCACGGTGAGGAGGCGCCCTTGCGCCGTCTCGAACCATAGGGTTGAACGGCCCATCCTTCGAGACGCGGCGAAGACGCCGCTCCTCAGGATGAGGCCTGGAAAGCGCAGAGTGAGCCGATCATGAACGCCGAGACCTTCTCGACCTGGCAGGCCTGGGCACTGCTGTCGGCAGTGTTCGCCGCGCTGACTGCGATCTTCGCCAAGATCGGCGTCAGCGACATCGATTCGGATCTCGCCACGTTCATCCGCACCATCGTGGTGCTGCTCAGCCTGGCACTGATCCTGTTCGCAACAGGCAAGTTTACCTCGCCCGCGGCAATCTCAACAAAGACATGGGTGTTTCTGGTGCTGTCCGGACTCGGCACCGGCGCGTCGTGGCTGTGCTATTTTCGCGCGCTCAAACTCGGACCGGCGTCGCTGGTAGCGCCTATCGACAAGCTAAGCGTCGTACTGGTGGCACTGTTCGCCGTCGTCTTCCTGGGCGAGCGCCCCTCCTTGAATGGCTGGCTCGGCATCGCCTTGATCGCGGCAGGCGCCGTCATCATCGTATTCAAGCGCTAGTGTGCATTGCAGGCTCGCCGCCATCGCGGCCGACCCGGTGAACTAGGCACGTTTCCGGATGCTGCGCCCCAGCGTGACGGACGGCAGCTCCCCGAAGGCCACGCGATAGTCCCTTGCAAAGTGGCCGAGGCTACTGAAGTTGCAGGCGATCGCGACCGCCGTCACGGTGACGGAGGACGATCCTGCATCCAGCATCGATCGCGCTTGTCGAAGGCGAACCTGCTTGACGAACTCGCGCGGCGAATATCCACGATGAGCCGAGAAGGCCCGCGCCAGCGTTCGCGCGCTGACGCCGGTCAGCCGCACCAGATCCTCGATTTCGATCGCACTGCGCCAGTTGGCTTCGATGAATTCCTCGGCGTACCGGACATGCCAGGGGGCGCCATTGCGGCTATCGCCATCCAGCAGATGATTGAAGCCGTGCCGCGTCGCGGCGAGGAAGGCCACCACGATTGCCTGCTCTAGTTCGCGCAGAACTGCCGAAGGCATCGCGCCATCTTCCGCATTGAATTCGGCGCAGCAAAAACCCACCAGCCGCAGGAGCGCCTTCGCGCGGACGGATTCAGTATCAAATGCTTCATGGAAAAGCAGATCGCCTTTCGGCAGCGTCCCTGTCAGCGCCGCGAGCTTCCTCTTCATGGCATCGCGTTCGATGCGCAGCACGAGTTGCTCATAACCGGCGCCAAACGTCAGATTGGCAACACGGCCCGGTGACGAGATGCAGCCCTGCCGTGCGGTGACGTCCACAGTTTCACCGTTGACCGTCGTGGCCGCACGCCCCTTGAGGTTGATCTGCAGACGCGCAAAATCAGCCTCTGGAAACTCCGCCGATGCCTCCGAATGATAGGCGCAGAACGCCAATGTCAGGTAATCGAGATTGACGCCATTGCTGCGCGCCTCGAAAGCCGGCCCCTTCGTCGATGCGGCAAACCCGCTGGCTCCGAATCGAGCGAGCATTTCATGCCGCATTTCATCCGGCTCGCGCGTGTGAATCAACGGATGACGATGGAGCGGATCGTCGTGGAATTGAAATGACATGACTGCGTACCATTCGCGATCGATGAAGCAAGCCGAACCTCGGGAAGCAATACCATTCGCGCGGTAAGTCGACCACTCGCAAATGCGAAACAGGACTCCGTAATCTTACGGGTTTTTGGCTGAATTCGAGCGAAACTGTCAATCCACGGATTAACAGGAACTTTTCAAAAACACGGCACTCTCGCCTTGCCTTCGAATCGCGCACCGCACGTCTCAACCGTGTATTTCGACCTAATTCGATCGCAGGATTTCCGGCTGATCAATTACGTGACGCCTTACTACAATTAGAGCTCTTGCAGGACAACCGCTACGAACCGGGAGGCCCTTGGATTATGATGCGACGGAATTTCCCGACCGTATCGCCGGGCGCCCCTCCAATTCGTAGCCAACAAAGATCCATAAATGCCGGACGTCAACTATCCAGCCCCGACTGAGGAAACATACCATGATAACCGATCGTCGTTCGCTAATGCGCGGAGCACTTGCCTGCGCTTGCTGCTTCAAGGCCGGCGCGGCAATGGCCTCGGACGCGCCAGCGCACGGCGGCGCGCCCGCGCACTGGAGCTATGAAGGTAAAACCTCTCCGGAAAAGTGGGGCGAACTGCAAGCGGACTTCAAGGTTTGCCAGCTCGGCCTAGAACAGACGCCGATCGATCTCGCCAGCGCCATCAGAGGCGACGTCGGGACGGTCGACTATGACTACAAGCCGCTGCCTTTGCACCTGATCAACAACGGTCACACCATCCAGGTCAATGCCGATCCCGGCTGCGCCGCCGTGATTGGCGGCACACGCTTCGAACTGCTGCAGTTTCACTTCCATCACCCGAGCGAGCACCTGCTGGCGGGAAAGAACTTCGACCTCGAATGCCACTTCGTCCACAAGTCCAGCAACGGCGCGCTCGCCGTCAGCGGCGTGTTCATCCGGCCTGGCGCGGCCAACGCGGCGCTGAAGACCTTCTTCGACTCACTGCCGGCCAAGGAAGGCCCCGAGGTAAGGGTCAACGGCACGATCGATGTCGGCGCGATGCTCCCCAGGAACGGCGGCTATTTCCGCTACATGGGCTCGCTGACCACGCCGCCCTGCTCGGAAGGCCTGACCTGGACCGTCCACAAGGAGCCCATCGAGGCATCCGCCGAGCAGATCAGGAAGTTTGCCGCCTTGTTTCCGAACAACGCGCGCCCCGTCCAGAAGCGCAACAGCCGTTTCCTGATCGACGCATCCTGAACACGCCTGCGCCCGCTCGTCATCGCGCATTTTGCTATCGAAGGATTTAGACCGTGAGAAAGTTTTCGAAGACTGCCAGTACCACTCCCTCCGGCCTGTTCGGGGTGTTCACCAACCGCAGGATCAACACCAAGATCATGATCGGCTTTGCCGTGGTGCTGGCGCTGACCGCGGTCCTGTCGGTGACGTCCTATCGCGGCTTCAACAGGGTGTCCGAAGGGTTCGCCGGCTTTAACCAGCGCGTCAAGATCGTCGGCATTGCCCGGGAAATGGACCGCGAATTTGTCGCGTTGCGGCGCTTCGTCCGAGAATATTCCGCATCGGGTGAAGAAGCGCTGGTCGAGCCGGCGCAGAAGCAGCGGGAGACGGTCGCGGCGCGGATCGCCGAGGGCCTCGCCCAGGTCAAAAATCCGGAGCGCCGGGCCAAGATTTCCCATATCAACGATGAGTTTCAGCGCTACGGCAAGGATTTCGACAGGCTGATCGGGCTCAAGCGCGAGCAGAACAAACTAGTCGCCGAGGTGATCGATCCGATCGGCCGCAAGGCACGCGCCGAGATCGAGGATTTGCAGTCCATGGCGGTCAGCAAGGCCGGTAGCGCCAACAGTATGGTGGTGGCCGGCGAGGCCTTGAAGCAGTTGATGACGGCCCGACTGAATGTGGAAAAGGTGATCTCGCGGCACGATCAGGCATCCGCCGAACAGGCCGAGAAGGCGCTTGCCAGCCTGAAGGTTGCCATGACCGCCTTCGGCGCAGGCATCAGCAGCGATGACATCCGCAAGGTCTTCACGGACGTCAACGCCAATGTGGTGAAGTACACCGACGCGTACCACAAGGCCGCACACGATGCCCACGAGATCGAAACGCTCGCCAATGGCGAGATGGTAAAACTTGCCCAGGGCATCGGCGACGATGCCGAGGCCGTGAAGGCCAGCGGCCTCGCCGAGGAGAAGCAGATCGAGCACGAGACGACGGAGACCATCGGGTCGGCCGAGAGCCTGATCATGACGCTGGCCGTCGGCAGCATGGTGCTCGGGATCGCGCTGGCGTGGCTGATCGGGCGTGCGATCTCCAGGCCGGTGATCGGCCTCTGCGCCGGCATGCGCGAGCTCGCCGACGGCAATTTCCAGGTGGTGCTGCCCGGCCTCGGCCGCGGCGACGAGGTCGGCGACATGGCGCAGGCGGTCGAGACCTTCAAGGTCAAGGCCGAGCAGAAGGCGCGCGAGGAAGCCGAGGCCAAGATCGAGCAGGACCAGATCGCCGCGGCACAACGCAAGCGGGAGATGATCCAGCTCGCCGATACCTTCGAAGGCGCGGTCGGCAGCATCATCGAAACCGTATCGTCGGCATCCACCGAACTGGAGGCGTCGGCAACGACATTGACGGCAACCGCCGAGCGCTCGCAGGAACTCAGCACGATCGTGGCTGCGGCGTCCGAAGAGGCCTCGACCAATGTCCAGTCCGTGGCCTCTGCCACCGAGGAAATGGCATCGTCCGTCAACGAGATCAGCCGGCAGGTGCAGCAATCGGCCCGGATCGCCGGCGAGGCGGTGTCGCAGGCGGAGAGGACCAACGACCGTATCAGCCTGCTGGCCAGTGCAGCCAACCGGATCGGCGACGTCGTCGAACTGATCAACAACATCGCCGGCCAGACCAACTTGCTGGCTTTGAACGCGACCATCGAGGCGGCGCGTGCCGGCGAGGCCGGCCGAGGCTTCGCGGTGGTGGCTTCCGAAGTGAAGGCGCTGGCCGAGCAGACCGCCAAGGCGACCGGCGAAATCAGCGCGCAGATCTCCAGCATGCAGGCAGCGACCGGCGACTCGGTCAGTGCCATCCGGGAGATCAGCACCACGATCGGGCAGATGTCCGAGATCGCCTCGACCATTGCAGCCGCAGTGGAAGAACAGGGTGCTGCGACACAGGAGATCTCCCGCAATGTGCAGCAGGCCGCACAGGGCACGATGGAGGTCTCGGCGAACATCGGCGACGTGCAGCGCGGTGCCGGCGAGACCGGCTCCGCTTCGTCACAGGTACTCGCCGCGGCGCAATTGCTCGCGACCGACAGCAACCGCCTGAAGCTGGAAGTATCGCGGTTCCTCGATACGGTTCGTGCAGCCTGACGACACCGCAACTCGGTCGGGCGTCTCCGGCGTCAGGGCGGATCGATAGGCCGGCTTTAACGCCGACCTGTCGGACCGCCTGTCGGCGCCCTGACCTGTCAGGGCTTTAT
The DNA here is from genome assembly GCF_052658035.1 of Rhodopseudomonas sp. RCAM05734. Classification (NCBI taxonomy): domain Bacteria; kingdom Pseudomonadati; phylum Pseudomonadota; class Alphaproteobacteria; order Hyphomicrobiales; family Nitrobacteraceae; genus Rhodopseudomonas; species Rhodopseudomonas sp. RCAM05734. The sequence goes on from NZ_CP199742.1 coordinate 584,378, forward strand.
AAACCGATAGGCGAAGCGATCGGTCTCGCCCTTGATCGAAGGGTCGAACACCTTGATCGCATGCGGATCGTCCTTTCTTGCGAGCACGGCGCTTTGCGCGTCCAGGCGGAACCCGGCCGCCTCCACCTCCTGGCGAACGGAGGCGGGGTCAATCCGATGCAGCGACTGGGCGTCGCGGGTGTCTGATGCAAAATCTGGCGAATGAGCTTCCTGCACTCGACGCCGATCTGACCAAACGGGTCGCGCGCGGATTTGTCGATTCAACCGAGATCGTTGCGGAGCATTTCAGGGGGTGCGGTTTCACGTCCGCGCGCGCATCGTCTACCGCAGCCGCATTGGTCGCTGCCGTCGAAGGCGCACGTACGATCGCCCGCCTGGAACGCACAGCGGCCATCTTCGAGGCACTGGCGGACGTGAGTGTCCAGGGCTGGGCGGCACCCGAGGCGAGGCCCGGTTCCGAGGTCAGTTCCCGGCGGCGCGGACGGTAATTGGGCTACGGGCTTATGAGTCCCTGGCTCACGCCGCCACCAGCAGCGCCACGCCGATCACGATCAGCACGATGCCCGACAGTTCGCGCAACGACAGCGGCTGCTTGAAGGAAAAATACGCCACCGCCTGCGCGAACAGCACCTCGACCAGCGCCAGCGTGCGCACGTTGGCGGCGGCGGTGAGCGCGAAGGCGAGAAACCAGAATTGCGATGCCGCCGCTCCCATGAATCCGGCCAGCATCGACGGCTTCCACAGCGTCAGGATGTCCTTCAGCACCTTCGGCGCACGCGCCAGCAGGTAGATCGTCAGCACCAGGGTCTGCACGAACAGCGCCAGCACCAATGTGTAGGACGCCGCGGTGACGAACGACACGCCGGGCACCACGATGATGGCGCCGCGAAATCCCACCGCCGACAGCGCGAAGAAGGCGGCGGCGACCAGGCCTTGCAGCGTCGGCTTGATGCTACCGAGCTCGCGGGCGGCGCCCGGCCGCAGTGCGGTGACCACCACGCCGGCGGAGGCGATCAGGATGGCGATCACCTTCAGCATGGTCAGATGATCGCCGAGAAACACAAAGCCGAAGATCGCAGCCTGGATCGCCTCGGTCTTGAGATAGGCGGTGGTGACCACGAAGGAGCGGTCGTTCATGGCGGCCAGCATCAGGCCGGTGGCGGCGATCTGGCTGAGCGCGCCGAGCAGCAGCCACGGCCAGAACGCCGCGCCCGGCCAGGGAATGGCGTCGCCGGTGGCCACCAGCACGACGGCGAAGAACAGAACCGAGAACGGGAAGCCGAACAGGAAGCGGATATTGGTGGCGCCCCAGGTGCCGAGCGGCCCGGTCAGCGAGCGCTGCATGGCATTGCGCGCGACCTGGCCGAGCGCGGCGATGATGGTGAACGGGATCCACAGGGACGCGATGCTGAACATGCGCGTGGTGTGCATGGCCGGAATCCGGCGGTCAAGCGGCGCCACGGTATGGCGGCAATGCGACCTGGATCGCGGCGCCCGGGCGCCCGGGGCCGGCCTGAAACAATTCATTCACCAACGAAGCAAATTCACCGCGCGACGAAACACTTCCGGAAGCTGACGCCATCGGGCGGAAACCAGTTGCGGATACTCATCGAACAACGGGAAAACCGGGAAGGCGGCAGGAGGCCTCCATGAATCACTCAATTCACAGCGCGGACCGTAGCACCCACCTGAAGATCGTGATCCTGGCCCTGGTGGCCGGGGGCATCCTCGCCGCCTTCGGCTTTGCCGCCCACGACGGCGCCGCCGATGGCCGCACCCAGACCGCCCGGGTCATGAAGGCCGGCAAGCCGGTCGTGTTCACCAGCTCGGACGTCGTCGCGACCCGCTGATTCCGAACGCGCTTCGGGCTCAATGGCCTTTCCGGCCAACCCGGGAGCCCGGCGCATCCTTGATCCCGGGACTGATGGCCAGCGAGGCGCCGGCGACACCGCCAGCCTCATAGGCGGTCATCGAAACCATGCGGCTTGAGCTGCGCTGCGTTTTCAGTTTCAGGTCGAGTCGTTCGAATTCGGCGTCGACCACCGAGGTTTTCAGCACCACGAGCCCCCGCCCGGTGCTTTGATTCACCGCATCGCGGCTGGCCTTCATGGCGGTCAGCTTGTCGGCGATCGAGGCGACCATCCCGAGTGAGAACGAGGCATTGGCGAGATGCCTTTCATTGTGCCGGAAGTCGGCATAGGCAGCCGAGGTCTTGAAGCGGCCAAGCTCGGCGCGAACGGCGGCGTCGATCAGTTCGGTCAGGTAATGGGCCACCTCAATATCCGAACGCAGGCCGAAATAGACATAGCTGCTCTCGCCGGCCGGGCTCTTCTCGCGCCAGACCCGGCAATCGCAGAAATTGGCGATGGACCCGATACAGTCGTCGAGCGGAATGCGTTTCTTGCGGTTGGTCTCGAAGCTGCGCCGCTCGCAGGTGGCGGCGCGGATTTCCACATCCGACAATGACAGGTCATAGCGGTCCAGCAGTTCGGCGACCTTGGCTGCGGCGGACAGCGCCTCGTCCTCGGTGCAGCCATTGTCGATGGTCTTGGCGCGCAGCGCCTGGATGCGCGTCTTGAGCTTGTCGAGCGCGGCAAGATTGGTCGGCTGATCCACTGAGACGGCACCCCGGCAAGCCCGCCTCAACGATGGTGCGGCGGGTCGAAGTCCGTAGCATCGCCATCCCGCGAACTCCAGAGTGCCGGAGGCGCGCGGATGCGCCCCTCCTAAAGCGTCTTGAGATACTCGATCAGCTCGTAGCGCTCGTCGTCGGTCAGGGTGCGGCCGATGACGCCTGGCTTGCCCGGACCCGGCGTGCCCTCCAGGGAGTGGCCGAGCACGCTGTTGCCACGAATCGCCGATCCGTCGGATTTCGTCGTTGCAAAGCGGGTTTCACCCTTCTTGCAGCTCGCCGTCGCGCCGGCCGCGACGCGAAAACCGACCTGCTGCGGATCGAAGTCGCGCTCGCCGATGCAGAACGCCGTCGGCCGCTCCGCCGCCGGCTTGAGCAGCCAGTACAGCGAGGGCACCGAGCCGTTATGGAGGTAGGGCGCGGTGGCCCAGACGCCATTCAGCGGGCGTGCGCGATAATGCGGGGTCGACACCGGATTGGGGCAGTTCTTGAGCGGACCCCATAGTTCGGAGAGTTGCGGATCCTTGATCCCCCTATCCTCGATCCATTTGTCGCTGAGCTTGTTCACAGCGATCATCAGGCCGATCGCGAAGGACATGTCGGTGGTGGAGGTCGAGGTCACGCCGGCGCATTCCCAACGTGCGCCGATGTCGCGCGCCGGCTGCATGTCGAGGAAGCCCGGCACCTTGACCTGGCGGGTCAGCAGCACATCGGCCTGGGCGGTATCAGTCCCCATCTCGGGCTTGATCACCGGCTTCAGCACCTTGCTGACCGGCTTGGGCGCAGCGCCGACGGTCAGCCAGCGGTCAGACGACCAGACGCTCTTGTCGGGGAATTGCGTATCGAAGGCGGGATCGTTGACCGGTCCGAGATGGCACTCGGCGCAGATCGCCGCATAGAGCGCGCGGCCCTTGCCCAGCTTGGCCTGATCGATCTTCCACGCGGGATCGTCGGGGAACAGATGCGCCGGCCATTTCGGCGGCGCCAGCCCGTTAAAACCCTTCGGCGTTTGCGCGAACGGATCGGAGCCGCGCAGCATCTCCTCGATGCGCACCAGGTTCTCGATCGCCACCGAGGATCGAAACAGGTCGCTCAGCGGCGCGTTCGGCGAAAAGTTGACCAGCGCGGTGACACCCATGGCCTCGCCGGCGTTGCGGATCAGCGGCTGTTCGATCGAGCCGTCATATTGCGCCCACAGCAGCCAGGGCACGGTCCAGACCGGCGGGAAACTCACCGGCGCATCGTTGGCGTGGATGTTCTGCTCGTAGCCCTGCAGACCGTTCTGGATCAGGTTGGTGAAGAACACCTGGTTGCCGATGCGGTTGAGCGCGTCGAGCCGCCCGTTGCCTTCCTCGGTGTTCTCCTGGTGCTTCTCCTCGAGCGTCTTCTCTGTGAGCTTGACCAGTCCGATCAGATCGTCGCCGATCGACGTCAGATTCTTCTCCAGCTTGTCGCGCTCCTCCTTGCCGGCGTCGGGACCGAGAACCCGATCGGCGAAACGCTTGAAGCGACCGGGGACGTGCAGCGTGTAGGCGATCGACAGGCCAGTCACGAGCTCGAGCTTGCGCAGGTCGACCATGGCCGGGCCGCCGTCGAACCGCACGCTGACGCCATTGTAGCGGATCGATCCGGCGTGACAGGCGGCGCAGGTCAGCCCGATCCGGTCGGGATCGCGAAAGCCGGTGGTCGGATTGGTGCCGCCGACCATCCGCGCGAATCCGACCGGCAGACCGTCGAGGTTGTCGGCCGGCAACGGCTTCAGGCCGGCGACGGTTTCAGGTGCCGGTTTGGCATCGGACGAGGCGGGATAGCCAAAGCGGCGCAGGGTCGCTTCGTCGACGCGGACCGATTTCGGACTCGGCATGAAGCCGAAGCGTTCGAGATAGCCGCTGTCGGCGACCAGGCCGGGCCGGCCGAGCAGATGAAGCACCGGCTGCTCCAGCGCGATGAACCAGTTATACGGCACAGGAAATGTCGCGGTGCCCTGGCTGGCATGGTGAAACCAGTGCCGGTCGTCGGTGGTCCAGTTCTGGTCGAGCCAATACGCCGCCTTGATCGAAACGCGATCCGGCAATGGCGGCGGCAGAAGTTGCGCAAGCTTGGCCGGCAGGATCGCCCGCACTTGGTCGGGAAATGCTGCGACGGCGACGATCAGGGCGCCGACAAGCACGACCAGCCCGAGCGCAGCCGTGACCAGCTTGCGGACCACACCAGCCCCTTGTTTGGCGGGCAGCGCGGACAGCCGCGCCGCGATGCGGGCGGGCAGCCGCGTGTCGACGAACAACGTCCTGACTTCCGCCACGCTGAGATAGCGCCCTGCGCCCTCCCCCTTGCCCATGATGTCGAGCAGCACCGGCCATTCGCCCTTCATGAGCAACCGGTCGATCGGACGCCGCGAGCCTTTGGCGCGGTCGAAGTTGGCGTCCATATAGGCGGTGATTTCCTCAGCGGTCAGGCCGCGCTCGGATCCGCCCGCGGGGTCCGGACGGTCCCGGCCAAACTCGGCGAGACGCGCGAGTTCAGCCTCGCTGACATGGGCGTTGGCATCGAGAATGCGCGAACCGCTGCCGTGTTTGTCCAGCGGACCGTCGCGCAGTTCGTCCAGCCGGGCGCCAGACCACATGCTGCGCAACAGGCTGAGCGGGCCGAGTCCGTTGGCGATCAGGGCGATGGGGTAGGTCTTCACACCTGCCAGCCATTTTTTCAGCCCGGTTGCGCCGGTCGCGGCCTCGACCGTGCTGCACAAGCGCGACAGCGGCGCCACATGGCCATCGACGACGCCGGCCGTCACCACCGCCCGCAGAAATGGACAAGGATTGTCGGGCGAAACCGCAGGTCCCGGGGCGGACACTTCGGCGGAAGCTATACCGATACGGTCGTCGTGCATGGACCCCATCCTTCAAAACGTCGAACCAGCCGCATCCCAAACGGCGAGCGCGCCCCGCAACAGGCCGATCCGGACAAGCCGTCCTGACTGGCGAATTCACGCGCTTCGGATTTCGTCGCGGAAACGACGCGCTTTGTTCAAGGCAAGCGCGATCATTTTACCTTTTCCCCAGCAATGACCCAACTTGAGGTTGCAATTGTTTTCCCGGATTTCCGGACAAGTCAACTGAACGAAAACAGACGCGTGAACATTGCCTGCCGCGACCCGGCCGCGGGTGCCGCAGATCACCGGTCCGGCCGGATGCGATCGTGGTCAGGACTCCGCCGCGCGCTTTGCAGGGCCAACCAGCGTGAGCCTGTTCAACGGCACGCCGGCCTTGAGCAGCCCGTCGCGATAATGGGCGGTGTCGGCGGGATTCTTCCAGCGGAAATTCCGGAGGTGGCGTTCAACGGTGAAGCCCGGAAAGCTGTCCTGCAGCAGTTCGGCGGCCTTTGCCGCCTCCTCCATGCGCTCCAGTTGCGCCAGCGCCGCCGCCCTGACCCCAAGCACCTGCATGTGGCTCGGGTTGAGGTACAGCGCCTCGCGGGCCCACGACAAGGCAGCGTCATATTGTCCCAGCAGATAATGGCTGAACGCGTTCAGCGCCGGCCATTGATAGCGCGGGTCGCTGTTGCCGCGCTGCACGGCCTGGGAAAACAGTTCGATGGCCTGCCGATGCTCGCCCACCATGAAATGGCATATCCCGAGAATGCCGCGGGCGCCCATGTCGTAGGGGTTCAGTTCCACCGCCTTTTTCCCGGCATTGAGGGCGGTGTCGTAGTTGCCCTGCATCGCATGCACATAGCCGAGCAGCCCGAACGCGAATGAGGAGCGGGGATCGAGCCGGACGCTGCTTTCGGCGAGCTCCATGGCCTCGGTCCACAATTCGCTCGTGCTCCGGATCCATCCGAACTGCACGCCCTGCACCAGGATCGTGGCAAGATAGGCGCGCGCGATGGACAGGCCGGGATCGAGCGCGATGGCCTCCCTGAACAGGCCGATCGACGCCTCGTAGTCCGCCTTGGTCTGCTGGTAGTAGTGCGACAGCCCCTTCAGAAAACGATCCCACGCGGTCAGATCAGCCGACGACGACCGGGCCGGGGCGGAGGCTTCGGCGCGGTAGATCTCCGGCGCCAGCGCGGCCGACAGGTGCGTGGTGATTTCGTCCTGCATCGCAAAGAGATCGCCGATGTCGCGGTCGTAGCGACCGGTCCACAACTGCTCGCCGTTCTCCGGTGCGATCAGTTCGGCAGTCACGCGGATCTTGGTCCCGGCGCGCCGCACCGATCCCTGGATCAGATAGGTGGCGTCGATTTCCCGCGCGATCAGCCGCGCACTGAGGCTTTTGCCCTTGAACGCGAAGGTCGAGTTGCGGCTGAGCACCCGATAGAATGACTGCAGCGACAGCGCATGGATCAGATCTTCGGTGAGCCCGTCAGAAAAATACTCGTCGGCGCTGTCGCTGAGGTTGACGAAGGGCAGCACGCCGACGATCGCCGTACGATATTGGGCCGGCAGGCTCGACGTGTCCCTGAGCTCGCGATGGCGCGCCTCCGAACCGTCCGGCGCCCAGGTCCAGACCCCGACCGGCTCGGTAATGTTCTTGAAGCGATGCGTGCCGGCGTCGACGAGGGCGATGCCGAGGTGCTTGCTGGCCTCGTGATAGGCTTTTCCCGACACGGCCACGCCACCCGGCACGGCCACCGACTCGAGCCGGGCGGCGATATTCACCCCGTCGCCGAACACCTGGTCGTCCTCGACCACCACATCGCCCATATGGACACCGAGGCGAAAGTGCATGGCGCGGTCTTCGGGGAGATGGTGGTTGCGCTCGGCCATCAGCGTCTGCATGGCAACGGCAGACTCGATCGCTCCGACGATGCTCGGGTATTCGAGCAGGAAACTGTCGCCGGCGGTGTTCACGATCCGGCCACCGTGATTGAGGATGACCGGATAGAAAGCGGCCTTGTGGGCCTTCAGGGCGGCGAGCGTGCCGGCATCGTCGGCCCCCATCATGCGGGAGTAACCCGCGACGTCAGCGCAGACGATGGCCGCTAGCCGTCTCTCCATCTCCCGTGCTCCTGAACATGCGGATACCACGGTACGTGGCTGGCAAACCAATTCCAATGGTTTTGAGGTACCGACCCGGCGCCCCTAAACTAGCGCTGGATACCACGTTGGCGCAATCCGCTTGTGCTGCCATGAACGTGGTGGATCGGCGCTTCGGCGCCAGCCTGAAAGAAGTATTAACGAGTAGCGGTGCATTCCATTATCTAGCGTTGAGCTGCGCCAATGAGGATTTGACCATGATACGCCGATCCCTCGCCATCCTCGCCGCCCTGTCATCCATGATCGGCGCGGCACATGCGCAGGGGTTGCCGGCGCACATGGCGCCGATCGCCGGCCGCACCACAACCACCCCCGCGGAGATCGCGACCGCCAACACGCTGGCGCTCAACACCGGCATGTTCGAGCTCTACGGCAACGCCGCCAAGATCTTCCAGAAGAACATCCTGAGCCAGCACCCGGTGATCCTCGGCATGTTCTCCGGCGCCGGCGGACGCTTCACCCTGTTCCGCCCGAACCAGCCGCCGCTCGAGGCGCCTCAGGTGCCAGTGGTCTATCAGTTGCTGAAGTCGGCCGGCCATTCGGCCATGGCGCTGGCCGAGGTGGTCGGTCCGTATCTCGACAATCCCGCCGACACCTCTTGGCGCGCGCCCATGCTGGCCTATCGCAGCCGCATGCAGGCCGCCATCGAGACCCTCGATGCCACGCCGATGCAGGCCGAGTGGCGCGGCACCGTGCGCAGCATCCTGACCGCCAACCTGGCTTTCATGGACGACTGCATCGCCAAGAACACGGTGTCATACGCAGCGCTCGAGGCATTCAGCAGGAAACAGGCGCCGGATCTGGCCAAGGTGGTGAGCTGGGCCGCGCAGACCCAGGTCGCTCACTGGATGGAAGTGCTGGCCGGCTGGAAGGCGATGCTCGGCGCCGACTGGGACAAGACCTACGCGGCCTCCAACACTATCTATGTGGCGCGGCAGAACAACGTGTTGTTCAGCGTGCTGGCGCAATTCTTCCCGCCGGAAGCGATCAACGACCGGCTGCTGCTGATCGAGACCATCGCCTTCACCACGACCCAGACCGACATGCTGGAGTCCCTCACCCGCATCATCGCGGACCGTTCCGTGGGTGCGCTGTTCTTCGGCAACTATCATTTGATGGACTACGAGCTGATGGGCGGCGACGCGCGCCTGGCGATCATCGCCGAAACCGCCAAGCGCGGCATCAAGACCAACCTGCCGCCGGCGGTGCCGTTCGGCTCGCATCAGTGGCCGGCGCTGATCACCGAAGGTCCCGGCCCGGCATCGCTTGCGGATCTGAAATAGCCTGTGGCTTGCCGCGCTCGCCAGCAGACGTCCTGATCCTGAGGAGCGGCCGTCTTCGACCGCGTCTCGAAGGATGCGACAAACGCTTCATGGTTCGAGACGCGCACCAAACGTTGCGCTCCTCACCATGAGGACCGTGAAACTGGAACATCCGAAGAAGCGTCAGACGCCTTCGGCCACCACCATGTAGTTGACGTCCAGGTCGGACGACAGGCTCCAGCGATCGGCGAGCGGGCTGTAGACCACGCCGGACTGTTCGGTGATAGCCAGCTTGTTGCGCGCCAGGTGATGGGTGAGTTCGTCGGGGGTGACGAACTTGTCCCACTGATGGGTGCCGCGCGGCAGCCAGCGCAGCACGTATTCGGCGGCGACGATGCCGAGCGCAAAGCTCTTCCAGTTGCGGTTCAGGGTGGAGACCACCATGAGCCCGCCGGGCTTCAGCATCAGCGCACAGCGGTCGAGGAAAGCGCCGACATCGACCACGTGCTCGATCACTTCCATCGCCAGCACGATATCGAAGCGCTCGCGCGGATCCATCTCCTCCACCGTGGTGCAGCGGTAGTCGATCGACATCTGCGCCCTGTCGGCATGCAGTTTGGCGACGGCGATGTTGGTCGCCGAGGGATCGATGCCGATCACCTGGGCGCCGAGCCGGGTGAACGGCTCGCACAACAGACCGGCACCGCAGCCGATATCGAGCATACGCAGGCCCGCCAGGCAGTTCAGGCTTTTGACGTTGCGTTCGAACTTGCGGCAGGCGGCATCGCGGATATAGGTCAGGCGCAGCGGATTGATCTTGTGCAGCGGCGCCATCTTGCCCTTGGGATCCCACCACTGCTCGGACAGCTTCGAGAATTTTGCGACTTCGGCAGGATCGACGGACGCTGATGCGGCGCTGGGAGAAGCTGATTGCATGGACATGGCTTGAGCCCGTTATTCCTATCGCGCGGTAATGTGACTGCGGAACGCCAATGGAGAAGCAATCGTTCGGATGATCAGCTCGGCGTCGCCCATGTTTTCAATCGTGACGTCACCATAGTCCAGGATTCGTCCCATGATGCCCTGATTGACGTTAACGCTGGCGACCTTATCGATGCTGATCTCGAAGGTTTTCCGCGTGATGAAGCCTTCCTTGTGCACCACCCGCAGGTTGGTGACATCGGTCTCCGTAGTCCAGCGTCGGAACCAGGCGCGCATTGACCAGTACAGCGCAACCAGCGCCACCACGGCCGAGCAGGCCAGGCAAAACAGGATCAAACTCTCATTGAGCGTGTATCGCGTCGCCACCAGCAAGGCTGCGGCTGCGATCCACGCCGCAATCGCCCACCCATAGACAACCCAATGCAGACTGCTGGAATACAGCACTTTCTCGCCCGGCTGCAGGATATCGTCGATATAGCGCCCCATAACCGATCCAGTTGCCTTTTCTCGATGTGTTCCAGGCGTCGCGGACCCCGGGTTGCTTGCCCCCCGTGGCGCCGTTATGTATACGCGCCTTTTCGCCACCGCGTCTGCGTGGGCGGTATCTTTACCCGCAGTTCTCAGGGAATGCACCAGTCGTCATGGGTCGCCTCGTCATGAAGTTCGGCGGCACGTCCGTCGCCAATATCGACCGCATCCGCAACGTCGCCCGTCACGTCAAGCGCGAGGTCGACGCCGGCCACGACGTCGCCGTGGTGGTCTCGGCCATGTCCGGCAAGACCAACGAGCTGGTGGCGTGGTGCAGCGAGGTCTCGCCGCTGCACGATGCCCGCGAATACGATGCCATCGTCGCCTCCGGCGAGCAGGTCACCGCCGGCCTGCTGGCCATCGCGCTGCAGACCATCGGTATCCAGGCGCGCTCCTGGCAGGGCTGGCAGATCCCCATCAAGACATCCGACGCCCATGCCTCGGCGCGAATCCTGGAGATCGACGGCTCCGAGCTGATCGACCGCTTCAAGGCGCGCAAGGAAGTCGCAGTGATTGCCGGGTTCCAGGGCATCAATCCGGACACCAACCGCATCACCACGCTGGGACGCGGCGGCTCCGACACCTCCGCGGTGGCGATCGCCGTGGCCATCAAGGCCGACCGCTGCGACATCTACACCGACGTCGACGGGGTCTACACCACCGACCCGCGCGTGGTGCCGAAGGCGCAGCGCCTCAACAAGGTGGCGTTCGAGGAAATGCTGGAACTGGCCTCGCAGGGCGCCAAGGTTCTGCAGGTCCGCTCCGTGGAAGTCGGCATGGTCCACAATATGCCGATTTTCGTGCGCTCAAGTTTCGACAAACCCGAAGACATCGATCCCCACGGCACGCCGCCGGGCACGCTGATCTGCAGCGAGGAACAAATCATGGAAAGCCACGTCGTCACCGGGATCGCCTTTTCCAAGGACGAAGCCCAGATCTCCGTCCGCCAGATCGAGGACAAGCCGGGGGTCGCCGCCTCGATCTTCGTGCCGCTGGCCGAGGCCAACATCAACGTCGACATGATCGTGCAGAACGTCTCCGAGGACGGCAAGACCACCGACCTGACCTTCACGGTGCCGGCGTCAGACTATGCTCGCGCCAAGGAGACCATCACTTCGGCCAAGGCCAGGATCGGCTATGCCCGCATCGACAGCGCCACCGACGTCGCCAAGGTCTCGGTGATCGGCTCGGGCATGCGCAGCCACGCCGGCGTCGCCGCCCAGGCCTTCGCCGCTTTGTCGGAGCGTCAGATCAACATCCGCGCCATCACCACCTCGGAAATCAAGTTTTCGGTGCTGATCGACGCCGCCTACACGGAACTGGCGGTGCGGACGCTGCACACCCTCTACGGACTGGACAAGGCGTAGAAGATTTTTCTTTAAATTATCGGCGTTTTGAGCCGAACGGTGTGTTTCTGCCGGTGGCAGGCGTTTTGCTTGGCAAAACTGGCTTCAATTCGCTATACGGCCAGAGCGGGCGGTCGTTGCGGTTGAGTGGCGCGGTTGCGTACAATCTGAGTCGGTCTGGGCCTTCATGTCCATTGCGGCATGATGTCTAAAATTCTATTGTTTTCTGGGACTTAGTGCTGGCGCGAAGATTTCGGCGCGCCGGCCTCGCGGGGAGGGTGTCAGCACATGCGGAGCGCGTCGGGTGGCCCCCGCGTCTTGCTGAGACGGCTCCGCGAAGTGATGGCGGAGCAGGTCAGCGCTCAGGAACGCCTCGACAAGATCGTGGTGCTGATCGCCGCCAACATGGTGGCGGAGGTGTGCTCGACCTATGTGCTGCGGGTCGACAATACCCTTGAGCTGTACGCCACCGAAGGCCTCAACCGCGACGCGGTCCACCAGACCGTGCTGAGCGCCCATGAGGGCCTCGTGGGTCTGGTCTCATCGGAGGCCACCCCGCTCAACCTCAACGACGCCCAGAGCCATCCGGCGTTCTCGTTCCGCCCGGAAACCGGCGAAGAAATCTACCACTCGTTCCTGGGCGTGCCGATCCTGCGCGCTGGCAACACGCTGGGCGTGCTGGTGGTGCAGAACCGCGCCAAGCGCACTTACGTCGAGGAAGAAGTCGAGGCGCTGCAGACCACGGCCATGGTGCTGGCCGAGATGATCGCCTCCGGCGAGCTGTCGGCGCTGGCCCAGCCGGGCGCCGAGCCCGCCGCCCGCCATTCGCTGCACAAGACCGGCGCTGTTCTGTCCGACGGCATCGCGCTCGGCCACGTGGTGCTGCACGAGCCGCGCGTGGTCATCACCAACTACATCGCCGAAGATCTGCCCAAGGAAATCAAGCGGCTCGACACCGCATTGGCCAAACTGCGCGCCGACCTCGACCGCATGCTGGAACGCGGCGACGTCGCCGAAGGCGGCGAGCATCGCGACGTGCTGGAAGCCTACCGGATGTTCGCCAACGACCATGGCTGGTCGCACCGGCTGCACGAGGCGGTGGCTACCGGCCTCACCGCCGAAGCGGCTGTCGAGCGCGTACAGTCCGACACCCGCGCGCGGATGCTGCGCTCCACCGATCCCTATCTGCGCGACCGGCTGCATGACCTCGAGGATCTCGGCCATCGCCTGATGCGCCAGCCGGTCGGCCAGGATCACGCGCCGTCGCGCGAGCAGATGCCCGACAACGCCATCCTGATCGCGCGCTCCATGGGTCCCGCCGCCCTGCTCGACTACGACCGCAAGAAGCTGCGCGGCCTGGTGCTGGAAGAAGGCACCGCCAATTCCCACGTCTCCATCGTGGCGCGCGCGCTCGGCATTCCCGCCATCGGCGAAGTCGCCAATGCGCCGGGCATTGCCGATCCCGGCGATGCCATCATTGTCGACGGCACCTCGGGCTCGATCTACATCCGGCCGTCCCAGGAAATCGAATCGGCCTATGCCGAACGGGTGCGCTTCCGCGCCCGCCGGCAGGCGCAGTATTCGGCGCTGCGCGACCGGCCGTGCGTGACCAAGGACGGCCAGAAGGTCGACCTGATGATCAATGCCGGCCTGATCATCGACCTGCCGCATATCGACGACACCGGCAGCGCCGGCATCGGCCTGTTCCGCACCGAGCTGCAATTCATGGTCGGCGAAAGCCTGCCGCGCTCCAGCGACCAGCCGGCGCTGTATCGCGCAGTGCTCGACGCCGCCGGCCCCAAGCCGGTGACCTTCCGCACGCTGGATATCGGCGGCGACAAGGCGCTGCCCTATATGGAAACCATCACCGAGGAGAACCCGGCGCTGGGCTGGCGCGCGATTCGCCTCGGCCTCGACCGGCCCGGCCTGCTGCGCGGCCAGATCCGCGCGCTGCTGCGCGCCGGCGGCGGTCGCACACTGCGCATCATGTTCCCGATGATTTCCGAGGTCGCCGAGTTCGATCAGGCCAAGGCGATCATCGAACGCGAATTGACCTATTTGCGCCAGCATGGCCATTCGCTGCCGGAACGCATCGACGTCGGCACCATGGTCGAGGTGCCGGCCCTGCTCTACCAGATGGACGAGCTGCTGAAGAAGGTCGACTTCGTCTCGGTCGGCTCCAACGACCTGTTCCAGTTCCTGTTCGCGGTCGATCGCGGCAATGCCAAGGTGTCGGAGCGCTTCGACACCCTGTCGGCGCCGATCCTGCGGGTGCTGCGCGAAATCGTGCAGAAGGCCAACGCCGCCAGGAAGCACGCCTCGCTGTGCGGCGAGATGGCTTCAACGCCGATCGGCGCGCTGGCGCTGATCGCGCTCGGCTATCGTTCGCTGTCGCTGTCCGCCACCGCGCACGGTCCGGTGAAGGCGCTGGTCCTCGATGTAGACGCCAGCAAGGCCGAGGCGATGATGGCGCCGCTGCTCGCCGCGCCGTCGGGCAGCGTGTCGATCCGGCAGAAGCTGACCGAATTTGCCGAGGCCGAGGGGCTGTCGTTGTAGCGAGGCTGTTTCCCGCACAATGCCGCCTCTCCCTTCCGCGATTCCGAGATACGTCCATGTCCCTGCTGCCCGAAACCAAACTCGACGTCCTGCTCGCCCACCACGCCTCACTGGAATCCCAGTTGCAGAGCCAGATGAGCGGCGAAAATTTCGTCAAACTAACGCGCGAGTTTGCCGAGTTGAACCCGCTGATCGACGCGGTGAAGACCTATCGCGCGGCGGCCAGGGAAGTCGCCGAACTCGATGCCATGATCAAGGATGCCGCCACCGACGCCGAGATGCGTGAAATGGCTCAGGCTGAAAAACCGGCGCTGGAAGCTCGGGTGGAAGAACTGGCGCAGGAGATCCGCGTCGCGCTGCTGCCTAAGGACGCCATGGACGAGCGCAACGTGGTGCTGGAAATCCGCGCGGGCACCGGCGGCGACGAGGCGTCCCTGTTCGCCGGCGACCTGTACCGGATGTATGAGCGCTTCGCCGCTCTGCAGGGGTGGAAGGTGGAAGTCGTTTCGGCGTCCGAAGGCACCATGGGCGGCTTCAAGGAAATCATCGCCGAGGTGCAGGGCCGCGGCGCCTTCGCCAAACTGAAATTCGAATCCGGCGTGCACCGCGTGCAGCGCGTGCCGGACACCGAGACCCAAGGCCGCATCCATACGTCGGCGGCGACGGTGGCGGTCATGCCCGAGGTCGAGGAGGTCGATGTGACGATCCGCGACGAGGATCTGCGAATCGAGACCATGCGCGCCCAGGGCGCCGGCGGCCAGCACGTCAACAAGACCGAATCGGCGATCCGCATCACCCACATTCCCACCGGGCTGCAGGTGATGATGCAGGACAGCCGCTCGCAGCACAAAAACCGCGCCTCGGCCATGAACATCCTGCGCTCGCGCATCTACGACGCCGAGCAGCAGCGCATCGATCTCGATCTCGTTCCGCCGAGCGCAAGGAAAAGGTCGGCTCCGGCGACCGCTCCGAGCGCATCCGCACCTACAATTTCCCGCAGGGCCGCGTGACCGACCACCGCATCAACCTGACCCTCTACAAGCTGCCGCAGGTGATCGCCGGCGAGGCGCTGGGCGAGCTGGTCAATGCACTGACGACCGAGCACCAGGCCGCACAATTGGCGGCGCAGGGCAACGCGGCGTGAGCGCTTCCTTCTTCCCCTCTCCCCGAGCGCTGCGCAGCAGCGCGAAGCGGGAGAGGGTGCCTAGGCGGCCTTCGGCCGCCGTTCTTAAGATAGACGCCGATGCGCAGCATCGGCTATGGCGAAGTGAGGGCGGGAGAGGGCTTCCTGTTGCCGCGACGGCCCCCTCTCCCGTCTCGAACGCGCTTCGCGCTTTCGAGACACCCTCTCCCGCCTGCGCAGCCGCGCTGCTTGGGGGAGAGGGGAAGAAAGGGCGGCGCTCGTGACCAATGCCTTCACCGGAGTTTCCGTCGCCGCGGCGCGGCGTGCGCTTGCCGCAGGGTTGCACGCGCATCAGATCGACTCCCCGGACCTCGATGCACGACTGCTTGTCGGCGCCGTGCTGGGGCTCGACTTCACCGCACTGATCGGCGCGTCAGCGCGCATTCTCACCGGTGACGAATCATCCCGCCTGCAAGACTTCGCGCAGCGGCGTATCAGCGGCGAGCCCGTCGCGAGGATCCTCGGCGTCAGGGAGTTCTGGAGCCTGCCGCTGCGGCTGTCTGCCGATACGCTGGTGCCGCGGCCCGATACGGAGACCATCGTCGAAGCGGCGCTCGAATTGCTGGACGGCGATCACCGCCGTCACGATCCGCTTGATATCGCCGACCTCGGCACCGGTTCGGGCGCGATCCTGCTGGCGCTGCTATCCGAGCTGCCGAACGCATGCGGCGTCGGCACCGATATCAATGTCGCCGCACTACAGACTGCGCGGCAGAACGCGCGGGACCTCCGCTTTGCGTCGCGCGCGCGCTTCGTGGCCTGCAACTATGCCGACGCGCTTGCCGGCGGCTGGGACGTGATCCTGTCGAATCCGCCCTACATCCGCTCTGCGGACATCGCGGGCCTGTCGATCGAGGTCCGCGAGCACGACCCGCACCGCGCACTCGACGGCGGCGCCGATGGCCTTGACGCCTACCGCACCATCGCCCCGGACGCGGCGCGGCTGCTGGCACCCGGCGGGCTGCTGCTCGTCGAGGTCGGCCACGACCAGAGCGGCGAGGTGGCCCGCCTCATGGAGGCCGCGGGGCTGACGCTGCCCGGACCACCCAGGGCCGATCTTGCCGGCATCCGCCGGGTGGTCATCGGGCAGAAACCCATTGGGCAAGACGGAACCTAAACGGAAAAAACCACTTGGAATATCCGCCCGGAGCGACTACGTTCCAGATACAACATCGGTTCAGGGTTGGCTCGCCCCGTAGATTTACGGCTGGAAGTCAGAATTCTCGATAGAGAGCCCGTCCGAGTGAAAGGTTCCACCAGGCAGGTCAGATTGAGCGCGATGGCTGAGAAGCTGCGCAGCTGGCGACCGCAAAGCGAACGAAAGCCTGATATTGCGCTTTGAAATTCACGCAAAAACACCCGGGCACATTCTGGCAGGGTGACGATTTGATCCGGCTGGCGATGTGCGCCGGCGGTTGGGGAACGCGTCTTTGTCGAACGCGACATACGGCAAGATCGATGCAGCAATGATCTGCATGGCAACTCGGGCACGCATGATGGAGCCCGAATCGGGTGTCGCGCCCGTGGCACAAAATCACCCTGCGACAACACTTTCTTTGACGACAATCCTGGATCGGTAAAAAGGCGAGACATGAGAAACGGTCAGAATAACAACAACAAGCGGATGCGTAATAACAACAACCGCAACAGCAACGGCGGCGGCAACAATAACAACAACCAGAACCGCCGCGGACAGAATCCCATGACCCGGGTGTTCGAGTCCAACGGGCCGGATATCAAGATTCGCGGTACTGCCTCTCATGTCGCCGAGAAATACGTTCAGCTTGCGCGCGACGCGCGCTCATCCGGCGATCCGGTCGCAGCCGAGAACTACTACCAGCACGCCGAGCACTACTTCCGCCTGATTGCCGCTGCCCAGGAACAGTTTCGTCAGAACCAGCCGCAGCCGCGCACTGAAAACGAGATGGCCTCGGAGGACGGCGACGACGACGGCGAGACGTTCTCGAACTTCGGCGCCGAGCCCGGCTTCGTGCCGGTGCAGCCGCAGCCGTTCGTCCCGCGCGATCCGCCGCCGCCGCGCGAGCAGAACCAGCAGCGAGACGGCCAGCCCTACCAGCCGCGCGACAATCAGCAGTATCAGCCACGCGAGCCTCGGGAACCGCGCGAGAACAATCATCGCGATCAGCGTCCGCAGCATCAGCCGCAGCCGCAGTTTCAACCGCAGCCACAGCCGGTCATTCCGGTCAGCGACAGCGTCGACCGTCTGCCGTCCTTCATTACCGGCCCGCAGCCGGTGGTGAACGGTCCGGTGCCGTTCGATGCCGCCGCCGGCGAGCGCTTTCCGCCGCGCCGTCGCCGCCGTCCGCACGGCCCGCGCCCGGAAGGCGCCGCCCCCGCGCCGGTGACGCCGGGTGACGATTTCGGGAATACGTAAGTACTAAGCCAGGCTACACGACATCCTCTCGTGCCCCGGACGCGATGCGATACGAAGTATCGCTTCGCAGATCCGGGGACCACTTTTTTGAGGAGTTGTTGGCGCTATGGGTCCCGCATCTGCGGAGCGGCATAAGAATGCCGCACCGCGTGCGGGACACACGGGCTTGACGTCAGAATGCCGCTGCCAGATTCTTGGCGCCAGGAAGATTGCTGTTGCTGTCCATCCGGTTGTTGGTGATCGCCAGCAGCTTGGCCACGGTGTTGTGGCGGATCGCGACCGGATTGCGCTCATAGCCGCCGCGCTGGAAGAAGTTGGCAGTCGGCACCTGATCGCGGAGCGCTTGCGGCATGGTCACCATGTCGAGCCCGGTGCCATCGCCGGTGAGATTCATCATCTCCAGTTCGGCGGCGCTGAGCGGCCGCGTGTAGCCTTTTGCCTGCGCGAAGATCACCGACGTCATCAGCTTGTGCAGTTGCAGTTGCGGACCGACGTCGATGTCCAGCACCATGGCGTGCACAGCCCAGCCCTGCGGCGTGTTGGCGAGCTTTTCGTGGTCGCTCCAGGTGTCCGGCACGGTGCGCGTGAAGGCGTACATGCGCTTGAACACTGCGATCTTGTGATCCATCGCCTTGCGCGCCGGACCCGACAAGCGCGCAGCCTTCTCGGTCAGCACCTTCAGGATCTCATGGCCCTGCTCGGCAACCAGTTCGACGCTGTTGGTGGTCAGCAACTGGTTGTAGCCGATCGCGGTGGAGATGGCGCGCGAGCCAGGCTTGGCGCTGAGGCCCGACTGCATGTCATAGCCGCCATTGCCGCCGGTCTCGAACGAATAGACCCGCACCGCCTGCTCGCGGGTCAGGCCGGATGCCGTCACCGCGCGCGCATAAGCGCGCTTGAATTCCATTTCGTTGGCAGGACGCTGCGGCGTGAACTGAAAATGCTGTTGCGCCGCCTGGATGAAATCGGCGACGACAGGCAGTTCCTTGCGGGTCCGCGGCGTGCCTTCCTCCGGCTCCGGATTGACCGGGCGCTTCGGCCCGTCATAGAGCGGCGCCTGTTCCAGCACGTAGTCATCCAGCCCGATCGGCTGCCGGTCGCGGCGCTTGGCGTTGCGGATGCGGCGCTTGTCCGCGATCGCTTTCCAGTAAGGCACCGCCTCTTCGTCGAAGGCGGCGCGAGCCTGCTGATATTCGGCCAGCCGGCGCTGATACTCGGCAATCGCCTGCGGCGATGCGGCCTGCGCCATGGCATTGGCGATGGCCGGGGCCAGCGGTTCGGCCTGTAGCGGCGACAGGCTCAGTAGCAGCAAGGGAATGGCGAGACGCGTACAGGACGGATAAAGCGGCATGAGACCTTCGGCGTTGGTGGGCGGCGTCATCGCGCGCGCTGAACATCGGTGCAACTCGGCCCGGCTCGGGCTGGAACCGGCCTGACCGGACTGCGTGTCGCCCCAGGACCTTGGAGGATCATGGTGAACAATGTCTTTCCAAGGTCGGACGTGATCGTCGCAGCCGGAGCCGGCCGAGGAAAAAGGCATCTGAACGCCGGATCTCCGGTTGGCCCTTTGCGACCTCACGCGCCGCCTGATCGAAAGGACGGGTTCCTAATCTTCCCTGGCGCCGGTTATCTTGACGATCCGCGACCACTTGGTTTCGTCCCTGTCGATGAATGCCGCATAGTCTTCCGGCGTGCCGGGGGTCGCATCGGTGCCGTCCTGCGCCAGACGCTTCTTCACGTCATCGGAGGTCAACGCATTCCGCAACTCCCTGTTGAGCCGCTCGATGATCGGCCGCGGCGTACCGGCGGGCGCAATAAGTCCGTAATACAGCGCCGCATCGAAATCCGGCAGGCCGGATTCGGCGATCGTCGGCACGTCCGGCAACAGGCTGGCGCGGGTCGCACTGGTCACAGCCAAAGCCCGCAACTGGCCACCCGAGATATTGGCATGGGCCGCCGGGATCGGCGCGAAGGCCATCGGGATGTGACCGCCCAGCAGATCGACCAGCGCCGGCCCGGTGCCCTTGTAGGGCACGTGCACCAGCACGATACCGGCGGCACGGCTGAAATATTCGCCGGTGATATGGCTCGCGGTGCCGGCGCCGGCCGAACCGAAATTCACCGTGCCCGGATTTGCTTTCGCATATGCGATCAGCTCGGCCAGCGTCTTGGCCGGAAACGACGGATGCACCACCAGCGAGTTCGGTGAATTGCCGATCAACCCGATCGGCGCGAAATCCTTGCGCGGATCATATCCCGCCTTGCTGGTCAGCGTCGGCGCGATGGCCAGCGTCCCGGTATAGCCGAGGCCGATCGTGTAGCCATCAGGCGCGCTGCGCGCGACCGCACGCGTGCCGACCGCACCACCGGCGCCCGGCCGGTTGTCGACCACCACCTTCTCGCCGAGGCTCTCGGTCATCTTGTCGGCGATAACCCGGCCGACGATCGAGGTGCTTCCACCGGGCGCGAATGGGATGATCAGCGTGATCGGCCGACTCGGATAGGTCTGTGCGCCGACATCCTGATGGACGCCCAGCGCGATCAACGCGATGACGGTTGCGTACAGCCATCTGCCCCATGACGACATGGCAGTTCCTCCCCAGACTCTCATTGTTGTTGGCGTGGATCGTCGCCGAAAGGCGGCGACAGCGCAACCGCGCCTGTCACCGCCAGGCGAACACGGGCTGTTCCAGTTCGGCGACGCGGGTGACGCGGCCGGCCAGCACTTCGCTGAACTGGTAGATCAGCGCTGCCGTCGGCGCATGGATGAACTGGCCGCGGTGGCTGTAGCGGATCACGCGGCGCCGGCTCTCCGGAATCTCGGTGAAGTCGAAGGCGCCGGCGCGCTCGACATCCGACAGCGCGATGCGATGCACCGACGCGACTTCATCGGGATTGGGCGTCAGCGGCGCGCGGGCCGCGGCCCACATCAGCACCGGCGTAATCAGATAGCCGGATCGCGTCGGGTAGTCGTCGAAGCTGCCGAGCACTTCGTCCGTCGTGAGCGTCAGTCCGAGTTCCTCGTCGAGCTCCCGCAGCGCGGCCTGCACCGCTGTCTCGCCGGGATCGCAGCGGCCGCCCGGCAGCGCCCATTGGTTGCTGTGTGCGCGCAGGCCGGAGGCCCGCAGCGTCAGCAGCAGCGACGTGCCCGCCGCATTGTCGGATTCAACCAGCACGATGGCCACCGCCGCGCGCTTCAGCGGCGACGCGGCGTCGCCGGCCAGGCGTGGAAACGCTGCACAGCGTCCGGCGATCAACCGTCGCGTGGTGTCATCGAAGGGACGGATCATTTGACCTGCATACACCACCACAGGGGTCGCGGAAACGCCGAGGCGGTCTGCCAAACCCGCCCCTAGGCACCGCGGTCCGGCTTTTGTAAGAACGACGCGCCGCTCCTCCGATCGCAGCTGCAAGGAAACACCATGAACTATCGCCAACTCGGCCGCAGCGGCCTGAAGGTCTCACCGATCTGCCTGGGCACCATGATGTTCGGCGGCGCCACCGACGAGCCGACATCCGCCCGCATCATCGACAGCGCGCGCGACGCCGGGGTCAATTTCATCGATACCGCCGACGTCTATTCCAGCGGCGGATCGGAACAGGTGGTGGGACGCGCCATCGCCGCGCAGCGGCAGCACTGGATTCTCGCCACCAAGCTCGCCAATGCCATGGGCACCGATCCCAATCGTGGCGGCCTGTCGCGGCGCTGGGTGCTGCAGGCGGCCGAGGAGAGCCTGAAGCGGCTCGGCACCGACGTGATCGACATCTACTACCTGCACAAGGAGGATCACGCGACGCCGCTGGACGAGACCGTGCGCGCCATCGGCGACCTGATCCGCCAGGGCAAGGTGCGCTATTTCGGCCTGTCCAACTATCGCGGCTGGCGTGTCGCGGAAATCTGCAACATCTGCGACCGGCTCGGCATGGACCGGCCGATCGTCAGCCAGCCCTATTACAACGCCATGAACCGGATGCCCGAAGTGGAGCATTTTCCGGCTTGCGGACATTACGGCATGGGCGTAGTGCCCTACAGCCCGCTGGCGAGGGGCGTGCTGACCGGAAAATACGCGCCCGATGCGCCACCCGCCGCCGACACCCGCGCCGGTCGCAACGACACGAGGATGATGCAAACCGAATGGCGGCCGGAGTCGCTGCGGCTGGCACGGCAGATTCGCGCCTATGCCGAAGCACGCGGCATCACCGCTGGACAATTTGCGGTGTCCTGGGTGCTCAACAGCGCGTTCGTCACCTCGGTGCTTGCGGGCCCGCGCACCGTAGCGCAGTGGGACGACTACCTGAAGGCGCTGGACTATCGTTTTACCAAGGACGACGAAGCGCTGATCGATAGCCTCGTGGCCAGCGGCCATCCGTCCACACCCGGCTACAACGATCCCGCCTATCCCATCGAAGGACGCCGTCCGCGCACGGCATAACGCGGCATGCGCCGGAAGGACGATGAATGACGGAAGCGGCGAACGCCAGGCTTTGCGCCGATGGCTGGACCATCATGGACGATGACGGATTCATCAACCTCGTCGGACCGCTGTGGCACCGGATGGTCGGCGCGGCGCCCGAATATGCCATTCTCGGCCAGGACAAGCATCGCAACCGCCGCGGCGTGGTCCAGGGCGGCGTGCTGATGACGCTGGCCGATCGCACCTGCGGTATGACCGCGCGCTTCGTCTCGGGCGCGGAAAGCCTCGCCACCATCCAGATGGACACGCACTTCATCGACGCTGCGCGGATCGGCGACCTCATGATCTCCAGGCCGCATGCCGTTCGCACGACAAAGAGCCTCATCTTCATGACCACGCAGGTATCGGTCGACGACCGCCTGGTCGCAACGTCTCATGGTGTGTTCAAGGTGATGCGCGACCGGATCCACCCGGCGCATGCACACGTCTCGTAGCAAATGTCCGGTACCAATCATTGAGCAGACGTAATTGTGCAGGCTTCGTCCGGCGCAGGGGCGGAACCATTGCTGCGCCAGTTGCTTGGTCAGTGTTACCTCACCGTACATTCCGGCCATGCGCCGCGGCGGCTTTTGTGACGCCGGATTTTTGATCCATGACTTCTTTTAGTTCGCGCCCCCAACTTCATTCCTTGGACCATGGTACCGCTCATCAAAATCCAGAGTCCATGGCAGACACATCCTCGTCAGCCACGCTTGTTCTTGTGGTCGAGGACGATGCGCTGTTGCGCATGCATGCCGCGGAGATGATCGAGGAGGCCGGCTTCCAGGTTCTGGAGGCCGATGGCGCGGACGTTGCCATCCGCTTGCTGGAAAGCCGCACCGATATCCGAATCATATTCACCGATATCGACATGCCCAGCTCCATGAACGGCCTCAAGCTCGCCCATGCAGTCGCTCATCGATGGCCGCCGATCGGGATCATCGCCACGTCCGGGCATTTCCATGTCCGTGACGGTGACCTGCCCGATGGCGGGCGGTTCATCGCCAAGCCGTATCGATCGAGCCAGATTATCAGCACGCTGTGCGAACTCGCGGGCACTGCCGCTCCGTCCGCCTGATCCGCGTTCAAGTATCGTGGGCCGAATGACAGAAAAGGCCGGGATCGCTCCCGGTCTTTCTATTTGGAGCATGTTTCGCGCCGCTGGCTGGCGGCAGTGACGGCCGGCCCCGAAGAAGCCCGGCTTCTGGATGTGCTGGAAAACACGCCGCTTATCGCAATTGAATCAATCGGTTTCGCAACGCACGAAGAGCCGGCGGAGTACTACACCGCCTATTACCGTACCGACATCGGGCGGCTGCACTTCTCGGTTGGCTAACGCCGAACGCGATATATACTGCAGCAAAATGCAAGGGCACCGAGAGGAAGCCGCCTGGCCTGAATAGGCCATCGTCTCGTCGACAACGAGCGCTTCGCTCCTCGTCGCGCAGGACGGACAAAACTAGCCAGGAGACAGCCAGGAGATCCGCGATGCAACGGCCATCCAGTGAGGCGCATATCCGTCGGGTCGAGCGAGTCATCGCCGGCGCCGAAGCGGCCAGTTCTGCGCTCGCTGCCTCTTGGCGGCGGTCCGGACGCCTGCACGCGCTGGATCCCGCCAGCAATGCGCCGTCGCTTCGTTTGACAGAATCCGAAGTTCACCAGGCCCAGCACAAGCTCGGGCCGCTGTTGCGCGCCGCGCAGGCCACCCTCGACAGGCTGCTTGCGGCGGTGGGCAGCGTCGGCTGTTGCGTCCTGCTCTCGGACCGCGATGGCATCGTCGTCGATCGCCGCGGCGCGCAGGGCGATGATCGAACCTTCGAGTCATGGGGGCTATGGACGGGCGCGATCTGGAGCGAACAGTACGAGGGGACGAACGGGATCGGCACTTGTCTGGCCGAAGAACGGGCGCTGACGATTCACCGCGACCAGCACTTCTTCTCGCGTAATTCGCTGCTCGGCTGCACCACCGTTCCAATCTTCGACGAGCACGGCGAGATCGCTGCCGCCCTCGATGTCTCATCGTGCCGTGCCGATTCCACAGAGGGCTTCGTCCAACTGATCGCGGTCGCCGCGGCGGACGCCGCGCGCCACATCGAGGCGGAGAACTTCCGCCTCGCCTTTCCGGATGCGCGCATCGTATTGGCACCGGGCAGCGAGCGCGCCGGCAGATCGTTGCTGGCGGTGGATCACGACGACCTCGTTATTGGCGCGACGCGCGCCGCGCGCATGGCGCTCGGCATCAACGCGGCCACTTTGGCGAGGCCGATACCGGCTGCGGATCTGATCGGACAGGTCAACGAGAGACACGACGATCTCGAGACCGCCGAACGCGCGGTTTTGCAACGCGCTTTGGCCCGGGCCGATGGCAACGTATCCAAGGCAGCAAAAGACCTCGACATGTCGCGCGCCACGCTGCACCGCAAGATGAGACAGCTCGCCTTGCACCGCTGACAGATATCGTCGCGCACTGTCGCAGATTTGCGACACCCTCGCCCACCGAACGGATCGGCCCTCCTTGGCCTGCGGGCCGCATCGATGCGACCTTGAGTCCAACGCCCCGTTGAGGGCGTGTTTTCAGGAGGTCACGATGAACAAGGTGGACTTGAATATTGCGTTACAGGCGCCCTTCGCCAAGCGCTATGACAACTACATCGGCGGCGAATGGCGCGCGCCAAACAGCGGACAGTACTTCGACAACATCTCGCCCATCACGGGACAGGCGGTTTGTCAGATCGCCCGCTCCGACGCCGCGGATGTCGAAGCGGCGCTTGACGCCGCCCATGCCGCCAAGGAGGCCTGGGGCCGCACCAGCGTGGCCGAGCGCTCGTTGATCCTGAGCCGCATCGCCGATCGCATGGAAGAGAACCTGGGCAAGCTTGCGCTGGCCGAGACCTGGGACAACGGCAAGCCGATCCGCGAAACCACCGCCGCTGACATGCCGTTGGCGATCGATCACTTCCGCTATTTCGCCGGGGTCATCCGCGGACAGGAAGGCTCCCTGAGCGAGATCGACCACGATACCGTCGCCTACCATTTTCATGAGCCGCTCGGCGTCGTCGGCCAGATCATTCCATGGAACTTTCCGATCCTGATGGCGTGCTGGAAGCTCGCGCCGGCTCTGGCGGCCGGCAACTGCATTGTGCTCAAGCCCGCCGAGCAGACGCCCGCGTCGATCATGGTCTGGATCGACCTGATTGGCGACCTGCTGCCGAAGGGCGTGCTCAACATCGTCAACGGTTTCGGTCTCGAGGCCGGCAAGCCGCTCGCCTCAAGCAAACGGATCGCAAAGATCGCCTTCACCGGCGAGACCACGACCGGCCGGCTGATCATGCAGTATGCATCGCAGAACCTCATTCCGGTGACGCTCGAACTGGGCGGCAAGTCACCCAACATCTTCTTCAAGGACGTTGGGGCCAAGGACGATGATTTCTTCGACAAGGCCATCGAGGGCTTCGTTATGTTCGCGCTCAACCAGGGTGAGGTTTGCACCTGCCCGAGCCGGGCGCTGATCCACGAATCGCTCTATGACCGTTTCATGGAGCGGGCACTGAAGCGGGTCGCGGCGATTTCGCAGGGCAGCCCCCTCGATCCGACCACCATGATCGGCGCGCAGGCGTCGTCCGAGCAGCTGGAAAAGATCCTGTCCTATATCGACATCGGCAAGCAGGAAGGCGCCAAGGTCCTGATTGGCGGCGAGCGTAACGTGCTGCCAGGCGAGCTTGCGGGCGGCTACTACGTCAAGCCGACCGTGTTCGAGGGCCACAACCGGATGCGCGTCTTCCAGGAGGAGATCTTCGGCCCGGTGGTTTCAGTGACAACGTTCAAGGACGATGACGACGCACTGGCGATTGCCAACGACACGCTCTACGGGCTTGGCGCCGGGGTCTGGAGCAGGGACGCCAATCGCTGCTACCGCTTCGGCCGGGCTATTCAGGCCGGACGGGTGTGGACTAATTGCTACCACGCCTATCCGGCGCACGCGGCCTTCGGCGGATACAAGCAGTCCGGAATCGGTCGCGAAAACCACAAGATGATGCTCGACCACTATCAGCAGACCAAGAACGTGTTGGTGAGCTACAGTCCGAAGAAGCTCGGCTTCTTCTAGACGCGCGCCGAACCGGCGCGTTGCTTCTGCAAAAAGCGCCGCCCGCGATCGATCCACCTCGAACAGTTGGAGCGCAACGAAAGTTGCGCTCCAACATGCTGACGGCGCGTGACGGGCGCCGCCTCCGTTCATATTGGCGGAAAATTGGAAATCGAAGCGATGATCAACAAGGTGACCGCGACGCCGGAGGCGCTCAAGCTTCTCGCCGAAATCGTCGCAGACCACGGCCCGGTGCTGTTTCACCAGTCCGGCGGCTGTTGCGATGGCTCGTCACCGATGTGCTACCCGACAGGCGATTTCATCATTGGCGATAACGACGTCAAGCTCGGCGAGATTGGCGGCGCGCCGTTCTATATCGGCGGCCCGCAGTACGAGGTTTGGAGGCACACCGACCTGATCATCGACGTGGTGCCGGGCCGCGGCGGCATGTTCTCGCTCGACAACGGCCGCGAGCAGCGTTTTCTCACCCGCTCGACCATTTGTATCCCAGCCGAAAAATGAACCTTTGCGGCTTGCCAAATGGCGCGCCGCTCAAAGCAAATACCCGTCTCGACGTCGAACTTCAGCTTGGTCGGCGTCAATTGGCGAATTCTGCTTTCAGAGTGTCCGCTCGCCCTGGATCGACGTCGGAGCGTCGGGTTGCCCGGTAGCGGCCAGGCGACAGGCCGTGATGTCGATTGAACAGCTTCGAAAACGCCGCAGTGGTCTCGTAGCCGACAGAGGTCGCAATCCGTGCAATCCCCTCGTCGCTTGTTTCGAGCAGGAACGCGGCCTCCGACATACGGCGCGCGATCAGATAGCGGTACATGGACTGGCCGACGAGCCTGGTAAAGCGAGCCGAAAACGCCGAGCGACCGAGCCCCACGCGTTGTCCGAGGTCGTCAAGGGTCCAGGCCAGATGCGGCCGTTCGTGGATCAGCTGAAGCGCCGGTCCGATGTGCGGGTCCGCCATCGCCCCGAGCCACCCGCCTTCTCCGGGACCGAGAGACTTGACCCAGCTTCGCAATACCTCGACGAAGAGCACTTCTGTCAGTCGCGAAAGCGCGACGCCCTGGCCAGGACGCGGACGCGCCGACTCGCTCACCATGCGTCGCAGAATCGCCTCAAGCCACTCGCCGTCTTCCGTCGGCTTCAGGAGAAGCACGGGCGGAAGCAATTCCAGCACGCTACCGCGCGAGGGCCACGCCATCGTGAACTTGCCACAGATCATCGTCGCATACGGCGGCGCGCTGCCGCCGTGACGAACGACGCCAAGATGCGCCGACGACCGATCGAGGTCGATGACCGAAAAGGATGGCGTCCGGCTATCCGAATAAAGCTTATGAGGCTCGCCGCGTGAGAGGACGACAAAGTCGCCTGCGTTCATGCGGATTTCTTGTCCCTGTTCGAGTGCGAGGGTCGCGGAGCCACGACTGATATAATGGAACAGGGCGTACGGGCGTTGTGGCAACGCCAGATTCCAGGGATGGCCGAGCTCGAAGTGGAAGAGCAGAGTCCCACCGAGGCGAACGCGGTCGAGTACTTCGGCGAGGATGTCCATGGCGGTGATGCTAATCCCGCGGACGATCCGACGCAATACTTGGACGATTGGGCTCTACCGTCCGAAACATCTTCCTATTAGGTCCTGCGACGTGCGCTGACGCATCGTGCGGTCACCCATCTCCCAAAGCGGCAGATGGACGAACCGTGGTTTGCTGAAGCGCCTGCCCACCGCGACCTCGCGTCGTCCGTCATCCAGCAGGAGCTATTATGCGAAATCTTCTTTTATCGACTGCCGCCGCCCTCATGGCCGGAGCGGCATTTGCCGCCACCGCCCAGTCGGCTGAACTGCCCAAGGGGGCAGCTCACAACATTGTCCTCGTCCATGGCGCTTTTGTCGACCAGACGAGCTGGAAGCCCGTCGCCGACATCCTCACCAAGAAGGGCTACAATGTCACGCTCGTCGAGAATCCCCTCACCTCCCTTGCCGCTGACGTCGATGCTACCAAACAAGCGCTGGCGAAGCAGAGCGGCAAGACCGTTCTCGTCGGCCACTCCTGGGGCGGCGTGGTCATCACGCAGGCCGGTAACGATCCCAAGGTCTCGGCGCTGGTCTACGTCTCTGCTTTCGCGCCTGACGTCGGCCAATCTCTGGCGACCCTCGCCAAGAGCGGTCCGGCAACGGAAGGCACCGCGGCGATTCATCCTGACGACAAAGGCAATCTCTATATCGATCCCAAGGTGTTTCCTTCCGCGGTCGCGGCTGACCTGCCTCCGCAGATCGCCGAATCCCTGGCAAACCATCAGCTTCCGTTGAACCACACGGCGTTCGAGGCGCCGGTCGATACGGCCGCCTGGCGCGACAAACCGACGTTCTACGTGATCAGCACCAGGGACAAGGTAATCGCGCCCGAGGCCCAGAAGTTCTTCGCCACCCAGATGAAGGCGCAGACGACGGATGTTGCCGGCAGCCATGCTTCGCTCGTCGTTCACGCGGAGGAGGTCGCCGCGGTGATCGAAAAGGCCGCGCTCGTGAAGTGACAGGAGCGCTCCCGGCACGTTCGCGCCGGGAGCGCCCACACCATTCCCTCACTGCAATATTTCATGCCCAGCATCCGGAGGATGACATGACTGCACGCGACATCGCGAGCCAGGACACCACGCTTGAGACGGCACCCACCCGTTACGTGGAAGGCCGCGGAATCCGCTTCGCCTATCGCCGCCTCGGCCCATCAGCCGGAACGCCGCTGGTTCTGCTGCAGCACTTCTCGGGCAACATCGACGCGTGGGATCCCGCCGTGGTCAACGCGCTCACCGCCGATCGCCCGGTGATCGCCTTCGACAATGCCGGGGTCGGCCGCTCGACCGGTCAAACGCCGGACAATGTTGCGGCGATGGCCCGAGACGCGGTCGACTTCATCCACTTGCTCGGCCTCTCCGAAGTCGACCTGCTGGGTTTTTCCCTGGGCGGCTGCGTCGCCCAGCAGATCGCTGCCGAGCACGGACGGCTGGTGCGCAAGCTCATCCTTGTCGGCACCGCGCCGAAAGGCGGAGAGGAGCACCTGTTGGCGGTTCTGCGGGAGGCGTTTTCCCAAACCGATGCGCCGGACCCCCGCCTGCCGCTGTTCTTCACGAGGTCATCCGCCAGCCAGTCGTCCGGCCTGGCATTCCTGAAGCGGGCGAAGGTGCGCAAGGACGATCGCGACACCGACAACGGCAGCGCGGTCACCGATCCGCAGGCCAAGGCGCTGATCACCTGGTGCGCCACGCCTGATCCCGGGCACGCCATGCTGCACGCCATCGGCCAGCCCACGCTGGTGGTCAGCGGCAGCCACGACACCATGCTGCCAGCAAGCAACGCCTACGCCATGTTCGAGGAGCTCAGCAACGCCCAGTTGGTGCTCTATCCCGATTCAGGACACGGCGCGCTGTTTCAGCACCACGAGACGTTCGTCAGCCACGTCCAGACCTTTCTGGAAGCGTGACCGGCGGCTGCATGATCCTCGGCGCATTCCGATGCGATCGGATGCGCCTTACCCATGAGAGTTGTTGCGGAGGACAAAATGACAACAGAGAAGATCGAGGTCGAACGTTTCAGCCTCACCAGTTCAAAACCATTCGACGCTGTCGTCGCCGCACTCAAGTCGGCGGTCGGTCAGCCTGACATGGTCGAATTTTTCAAGGCGACGCGGGCGGCAACGTCCTTCCCGGATCTGGAGCGCGTCGTGCAAGGCGCGCTAGGCCGCACGGGCCTTATGCTGTTCGCGGAATTCGATCTGGGTGCCGTTCTGCGTCGCGAAACCGGCTCCCGGACGCCTAACAGCATGCGGCTTGTGGTGGGCAATCCTCTCATCATGAAAGAAATGGTCAAGCACGTCTCCGATGCTGGATCCTACGCACCAGTCACGATCCTCATCGATGAACGGGCCGATGGCGTGCATCTCTCTTATGACCTGATGGAAAGCTATCTGCTGTCATATGGCAGCGCAGAAGCACTTGCTGTCGCCCGCAATCTCGATGCGAAAATCACAAGCTTGCTGCGCGAATCTGCAAGCTAAAACGTGCCGATGACGTTTCGACCGGTGGCAGCGAGCGCTTCAAGCGGCCATCGCGCCACGCGCGAAGGCAACGGCGCGAAACGAGCCGGACGAATGGCACCAGAACCGGAAGGGAATTCCGACATGTACAAGACGCTTCTTGCTGCCCTCACCGCGGCGGCGCTTTCCACCTTGGCGCCCGCGGCCAGCGCAGAGCCGCTGGATGCCAAGACTTTCGACACGATCAAATCGCAATTCTCCAGGCTCATAGAATTGGCCAATAGGCACGATTTCAAGGCGCTGCACGAGATGTTCTGGCAATCGCCCTCTGCCCTGCTGGTGGCCAAGAGCGCGATTGCGTCCGAGGGCAACTGGGCCGGCTTCTGGGGCAATGAGGCGATTGATCAGAAGCTTCACGACATCGGCAGCTCCGGTCCGGTCGTGCTCGCGCCGGATTATGCGAAGCTCAAGGTCGTCGGCCTGACGGACGACGTCGCGGAGTCCTATGTGCCGATGAACATCACAGTCTCCTATGCGGGACAGGATGGAACGGCCCGGCCGTTTCTGATGATCATCAACTGGCTTCGCGTCGGGAAGGACTGGAAGGTCGCTTCGGAAATTATTCTGCCGGTACCGCCGGCACCCGCTGCGAAGGGTTAAGCGCCAAGCCTCAGTTCTCATACGGCACTGACGGCTTCGTGACGCGCCTGCGGGTCGCGACTGACCTACACTTTCAAAGAGGCCTGAGAAAGTCAGCTTATCAAACAGGAGAGAGACCATGGCGATGAACAGACGGGTGTTTTCGGCGGCGTTGGTGACGAGCGCAGCAGCTTCGCTGTTTCCCCGGTTGGGAATTGCTGCAAGCTTTCCCACCGTCAAGGCCCGCAACGTCGTGCTCGTGCACGGACTGTTCGCGGACGGCTCGTGCTGGTCGGAGGTGATCGGGCGGCTGCAGGCAGCCGGTCTCAACGTTACTTCCGTGCAAAACCCGCTGACGACGCTGCCTGAGGCAGTCGCGTCTGCCGCACGGGTGCTGGCGCGGCAGGATGGCCCGACAGTTCTGGTTGGCCATTCTTTTTCCGGCATGATCGTCACGGAAGCGGGCGTTCATCCGAACGTCGCGGCACTTGTCTATGTGGCGGCACGCGCGCCGGATGCGGGCGAGGACTATACGGCGCTTGCGAAAACCTACCCGACACCGCCGGCTTCGGCCGGGATCGTGTTCGACGGCGATGAAGGGCGCCTCACCGAGGAAGCCTTCCTGCGCGATTTCGCGGGCGATCTGCCGAAGGCAAAGGCAAAGCTGCTCTATGCAGTCCAGCAGCCGTTTCATAAATCGCTTCTCGAGGGCAAGACGACGAATGCGGCGTGGCGGTCGAAGCCGAGCTACTACGCCGTTTCCACCAATGATCGCACGATTAACCCCGACCTCGAGCGCTTCATGGCCAAGCGCATGGGCGCCAGGACGATAGAGGTCAAAGCGAGCCACCTTTCGCTGATCTCGCATCCCGAGGAGATCACGCGGCTGATTCTGGAGGCAGCAGGACAAAAGCGGTGAAGCAGAACGCAGTTTGGATGGATCGGTGCGCGCGAAGAAGCGACGCGCCGACGCGTCCGCGATCGTGCCCCGGTTGAATCAAAATGGAGGGGGAAATGAGATCAGCAAAGGGGCAAATCGTCGTCGCGACAGGAGTGTCTCTCCTCATCTGCTCGGCACTAATGTTTGGCGTACCGGCACGCGCTCAAAGTCCGCAACCGCCGAAAGCGGCCGATGCATCCGCCTACCTGCCAAGCGTGAGCGATCTTATGATCGCGACAATTCAACCGCGCCATATCAGAATATGGCTTGCTGCCAAGCGTCAGAACTGGGAGTTCGCGAGCTATGAGCTCGGTAACCTGAAAGGCGCGTTCCGCCGGCTGAGCGTTGCCCACCCGATGCAGGGCAACGTACCACTACAAGACATGATTGCTTCTGTAACAGCGGATCCGATTGCCGATCTGGAAAAGGCGATCAAGGCGAAAGACCTGACCTCATTTGCCAAAGCCTATGACAGCCTTACGGAAGGATGCAATTCGTGCCATGCAGCTTTGAACCATCAAGAGGTGGTGATCAAAGTTCCGGAAGGCTTTCCAGCCTCAACTGTGGACGATCTGGACCTCTCGCCCCAGAAGCGCTGACTGTGATCTGACGAGCCTCCACCACCTGGCTAAGCGCCAGGCCATCAGATCGTGCATAGATCTGAACTGCGAGAAAATGAGGAGCTTGCGGCCTACTGCGCCCAGCTCCCTCAAACATCTCCATCAGCCGCTCGAGTTTGGCTGAGCCGGACTCCACCGCACCCGACACGCCTTCTAGGGGGACGCGGTTCGTAACGGGTCGGCCTACCGGTTTCGTTCTGCCTCCGTCAGGAGGCGCCGAGCAGGCGGTCATAGACCAAGCGCAGGATTCGCCGTTTGTGCTGAAGGCCGGGAAATGGTGCCCAGGGGCGGGATCGAACCACCGACACTGCGATTTTCAGTCGCATGCTCTACCAACTGAGCTACCTGGGCGCCGCCCGGATCGTGGCCGGGAGCGCCGGTTTATAGTCAGGCCGGGCAGCCATGTCCACCCGTCCAAGACATTTCGTTGAACAGAACCGAAGTTGTTCGATTCAAACGCGTTTCCGCCGTTTCCGGATGCCCTGCCCGGCCCGTCCCGGGCCAGGCAGGATGTCAGTCGGCGTCTTCGTCATCCGTGGGCTTGCCGGGAATCGCGTAGGAATTCGACAGCCAGCGGTTGAGATCGACGTCGCGGCAGCGCTCCGAACAGAACGGCTTGGAGGTCTCCACCGACGGCTTGCCGCAGATTGGGCACGGCTTGGCGGGTTTTACCCCTGGTTCGGGGGACTTAGCCGGCATTGAGCCACCCGAAGCGAATCGGGAAACCTTCGCCGCCCAGCAGTGAAACGGTCTCGTACAGCGGCAGACCGACAATATTGGTGTAGGAGCCGACCATCTTGACCACGAACGAGCCGGCAATGCCCTGCACGGCGTAGCCGCCGGCCTTGCCGCGCCACTCGCCGGAGCCGATGTAGGTCTCGATATCTTCCTCGGACAGCCGCTTGAAACGCACCCGGGTCTCGATCAGGCGCTGGCGGAAGCTCTCCTTCGGGGTCACCAGGCAGACCGCCGTATAGACCCGGTGGTTGCGGCCGGACAGCAGCCGCAGGCACTGGGAGGCCTCGTCGACCAGCTCCGCCTTGGGCAGGATGCGGCGGCCCACCGCGACCACGGTATCCGCGGCCAGGATGAAGGAGCCGCGCAGTTCGTCGTCCAGCTGCACGGATTTCAGGGCGGCGTCGGCCTTGGCCCGCGCCAGGCGGTTGGCGCAGGCGCGTGGCAGCTCGCCCCGCGTCGGCGTCTCGTCGACATCGGCAGGGCGCAGGGCGTCGGGCTCGATGCCGGCCTGGTTGAGCAGGCTGACGCGGCGCGGCGAACCGGAGGCGAGAACAAGTTTGGGGCGGCCGAGCATGCGGGCCTATCGATTGGAGGGGTTGAAATTCGCGCGGAACCTATCGGAAGGGCATCACTTCGACAACCGCGGAAGCGCCTGCGGAACCGCGATTACCCGCTCGCCGCGCCACCTTTGGCAAAGCGCTTGCGGATCCGCAGCAGCAGGCTGTCGCAGACCTCGCGATAGGCCTCCAGGCGCTGCTCGCGGTTGCCCTCGACGCCGGTCGGGTCCTGGGTCGGCCAGTATTCCACATCGACGGCGTTGGTCCGGGTCAGTTCCAGCGCCTTGTGATGCGCTTCCGGCGACAGGGTGATGATCAGATCGAAGTTCAGGCCTTCCCAGTCGTCGAGTTCCTCGAAGGTGGTCGGCTTGTGCTTGGAGATGTCCTGGCCGAGTTCCGCCATGACCGCCACGGCGAACGGATCGACTTCGCCCTTCTTGACGCCGGCGGAGCGCACATACAGGGCCTGGGGAAACATCTGCTGCAGCAGGCTGGCCGCCATCACCGAGCGAATGCTGTTCTGGCCGCATGCGAACAGCACGGCCTGCGGAGCGCGCACCGCCATCCGCGCTAGGCTTTCTTGCGAAGGAGCATGGCCTTGCCAGAAAACCGGCTGCCACTTTTCCGGGCCATGCTCACCCCTTCCAGTGCAGCACGGAGATCAGCGTGAACAGCCGCCGCGCCGTCTCGAAATCGATCCGCACCTTGCCCTTCAGCCGTTCCATCAGCGTGTGCGATCCTTCGTCATGGATGCCGCGGCGCCCCATGTCGATGGCCTCGATCTTGTCCGGCGTGGCGGTGCGAATCGCCTGGTAGTAGCTGTCGCAGATCATGAAATAGTCCTTCACGATCCGCCGGAACGGGGTCAGCGACAGCAGGTGCGCCACCACCGGGGTGCCGTCCTCGCCGCGAATGTCGAACATCAGGCGATTGCCGGTGATGCCGATGTGCAGCGTATAGGGTCCGGCTGCCGCCCCTTCCGGCGCGAACAGGTTTTTTTCCACCAGATCGTAGATGGCGATGGCGCGTTCGTGCTCGATATCGGGCCCGGAACGCCCGATCGACTCCTCATCGAGCGTCACCGCCACGATGCGATTGTCCGTATCATCCACTGGTAGCGTTTTGTTCATCCGAGGTTGAGGCGCAATCCAACAGAGCGTGCATGGGCATCGAGGCCTTCGGCCTTGCCCAGCGTCATCGCAGCCGGTCCCAGCGCCCGCAGCTCGTCCGGCCCGCATTTCAGGATCGACGTTCGCTTCATGAAGTCAAGCACGCCGAGCCCGGACGAGAACCGCGCCGAGCGCGCCGTGGGCAGCACATGGTTGGAGCCGCCGACATAATCGCCGATCGCCTCCGGCGTATGCGGCCCCAGAAAGATCGCGCCGGCATTGCGAATCCGGGCGGAGATCGCCTCCGGGTCCACGGTCATGATCTCGAGATGCTCGGCGGCGATGGCATTGGCCAAGGTGACGGCTTCGTCGAGGTTCTGCACCAGGATGATGGCGCCGAAGTCCTGCCAGGATGCCCGCGCGATATCGGCACGCGGCAGGGTGGCGAGCTGCCCCTGCAGGGCCTGCTCGACCTCGTCCGCCAGCGCCGGGCTGTCCGTCACCAGAATCGACTGCGCATTGACGTCGTGTTCGGCCTGCGCCAGCAAGTCGGCGGCGATCCAGCCGGCATTGCCGGTGTGGTCGGCGATCACAAGCACTTCCGAGGGGCCGGCGATCATGTCGATGCCGACCTTGCCGAACACCTGGCGCTTGGCGGCCGCCACATAGGCATTGCCGGGGCCGACGATCTTGGCGACCGGCGCGATGGTTTCGGTGCCATAGGCCAGTGCGGCCACGGCCTGGGCGCCGCCGACACGGTAGATTTCCGAAACGCCGCCGAGCTTGGCCGCAGCCAGCACCAGCGGGTTGAGCTTGCCGTCCGGCGACGGTACCACCATCACCACGCGCTCCACGCCGGCGACCCGCGCCGGCACCGCGTTCATCAACACGGAGGACGGATAGGCCGCGGTGCCGCCGGGCACATAGAGACCGACCGCCTCGATGGCGCTCCAGCGCCAGCCCAGCTCGACCCCCAGCGCATCGGTAAAGCGGTCGTCCTTGGGCAACTGTCGCCGGTGAAACAGCTCGATGCGGTCGCGGGCAAATGTCAGCGCTGCCAGGGTTTCGGCGTCGCAGGCCGCCACGGCGGCGTCGACTTCGGCGGCCGTGATGCGGAGGCCCGAGGCGTCGATGTCGAGCCGGTCGAACTTGCGGGTCGCCTCCAGCAACGCCGCGTCACCGCGCGCCGCGACGTCATCGACGATGGCCCTGGTCGCGGTCTCGATATCCGCCGAAACCTCCCGCTTCATGGCGAGGAAGGCCTTGAATTGCTGACTGAAATCGGCGCTGGCGGTGTGCAACTTGATCGGCATGAGCGGAGTTCCGGCGGGGCCTTGCCTGCCAAGGCCCCCTGCTCAATGGCGCGGCGGTGCGGGGGCGTCAACCCCGGTTAGTCACACGCCGGTCTCGTGCCCCGGACGCGGTGCACTGCGCCGCCTTGGCGGCGTGGTGCGCCGCAGAGCCGGGGCCGTCCCAAACGCCGGTGCTCGCGGTGGTCCCGGCCCTGCGGAGCGGCATGTCGGCGATGCAAGTGCATCGCCTGAGAATGCCGCACCGCGTCCGGGACAAGAACTGGCTATGCGTTCAAATCCGTCGCCGCATCTTCGCTGGCGCCGAGGTCTTCGGGGCCGAGATCGGCCAGTTCGCATTCGAGACATTCGACGTCCAGCCGCAGCGCGCCGCCGTTTGCGAACATCAGCACGGCACTACCGCCGGGGGCTCGCTGGCATGAAACTCGATACCGAGCAGCTCCAGCGCCGTCTCCGGCGCCTCCAGATCGATGTTGCGCGATTTGCAGGCCAGCACCCGGTCGAACCGCAGCGCGGCCACCAGCCGCGGCGGCGCAACCTCGCCGCCGATCGCCTGGTCCCAGTCGAGGCGGTTCATGCCGACCACCAGCCGTTTCTCGCTTTGCCGCCAGATGATATCGGCAACGCGGACGGCGGCGTCCTGAACATGCGCGGAAATCACCGCCAGATCATCGGGATCGAGAGCAATCAGCTTGCGTTGACCTGTCACGGCAGCCCCTTGCCATTTCGGTGAGCCAAACCTCAGCCGCTGATGCGCTCGATGGTGGCGCCGCAGGCGGACAGTTTTTCCTCGAGCCGCTCAAAGCCGCGATCGAGATGATAGATGCGATTGACCATCGTCTCGCCTTCGGCCGCAAGCCCGGCGATCACCAGCGACACCGAAGCGCGGAGGTCGGTGGCCATTACCGGCGCGCCGCGCAGCTTGGCGATGCCGTCGATGGTGGCCGTCTCGCCATCGAGATGAATCCGCGCGCCGAACCGGGCCAGCTCCTGCACATGCATGAAGCGGTTCTCGAAAATCGTCTCGGTGATGTGCGAAGAACCCTTGGCGCAGGACATCAGAGCCATCGGCTGGGCCTGCAAATCGGTCGGAAAACCCGGGAACGGTGCGGTGGACACATTGACGGGGCTGAGCCCGGCGCCGTTGCGCGACACGCGGATACCGTCGTTGTTGACCGTAATGGTGGCGCCGGCCTGGGTCAGCACGTCGAGCGCCGACTGCAGCAGCTCCGGCCGCGCGCCGGACAGTTGCACGTCGCCGCCGGTCATCGCGACCGCCATGGCGTAGGTGCCGGTCTCGATGCGGTCCGGCAGCACGGTGTGGCGGGCGCCATGAAGCTTGGCGACGCCTTCGATGACGATGCGCGGCGTGCCGGCGCCGGTGACCCGGGCGCCCATCTTGTTCAGGCAATCGGCGACATCGACGATCTCGGGCTCGCAGGCGGCATTGTTGATGATGGTGGTGCCCTTTGCCAGTGTCGCGGCCATCAGCGCCACATGGGTTCCGGAGACGGTGACCTTGGGGAAATCGATCTCGGCACCCTTAAGGCCGCCGGGCGCCTTGGCGATCACATAGCCGCCGTCGATGGTCAGCTCGGCACCGAGCTTCTCCAGCGCCATGATCAGCAGGTCGACGGGACGGGTGCCGATGGCGCAGCCGCCGGGCAGCGACACCTTGGCTTCTTGCATCCGCGCCAACAGCGGCGCGATCACCCAGAAGCTGGCCCGCATCTTCGACACCAGCTCATAGGGTGCGGTGGTGTCGATGATGTTCTTCGCCGAAATGTGCAGGGTCTGGCCCTGATATTCATGGTCGCCCGGGCGCTTGCCGGCCGACATGATATCGACGCCGTGATTGCCGAGGATCCGCTGCGGCTGTGCGACGTCGGCGAGCCGCGGTACATTGTCGAGGATCAGCGTTTCCTCGGACAGCAGGCCCGCAATCATCAACGGCAGAGCGGCGTTTTTCGCGCCGGAGATCGGGATAGTGCCATTGAGCTTGCTGCCGCCGACGATGCGAATGCGATCCATACCGATTCCCGCTGATTGCTGTGCACAAAGTATAGGGCGGACAACGCCCCTTTAGCAAATGACCGGGGATACCTGCCTGTTCCGAAGGCATCCGCCGAAACACTGATGATGCAGACCGGCCGAAGCCGGCCCTGGAGGTCTTAAGCGTTGGTGCCCTGGGGCGCGGCAACAGTGGCTGACAGCCGGTTCAAAAGAAGCGAAAGGCCGACGCCGAAAGCGCCGCCGACCGCTTTGACCATGGCGTCGCGGAGCTCGCCGTGGCGGTCGGGGGTCAGGAACTGCAGCGTTTCGAGCCCCACGGCGGCGCCCAGCACGATGGCCAGCACAAGCCAGAACCGGCCCGGATAGGCCAGCCCGAACAGCAGCCCGGCCACAGCGAACGCTCCGAAGCGCTCCATGCTGACGCCGGCCAGATGCGGCCTGAGGCCGATCGGCGACAGGGTCGCGAACACGATGAAGGCCAGGCTGGCCCAGGCAATGGCCATGATGATTTTTCGCGACATGCAGCGTCATACCCTATTCGGAGCCGCGGCGGCCGCTTCTCACGCTGAACGGTTAATCCGCACGATCAACCCGCTGGAAATAAGGCAGATTCCCGCGCCGAGGGCCAATTAAGCCGCGACACAGGGCACAACACGGAGATTCCGGGCAAAATCGCCCTTCGGACCGGCGGCTTGCCAGCCAAGCGGGTCAGCTTGCCCGCAGCCGCTGCCAGCTCTCGAAGGTTTCGGGTTTCAGCTCGAAGCGGTCGTTCATGCGGGCGTACATGGTGCCGGCGACGCGTCCCACCGGCTGGAAGTTGTCATAGTCGGTCCGCAGCGTATCGGGATCGACGACGCCGTCGCGGACCTGCAATCCAAGCACCTCGCCGACCAGCAGATCGCGCTCGGCGCCGAAATTCATCATCGTCACCTTGCGGCATTCCAGCGCCACCGGCGCGTCAGCCAGATGCGGCACCGGCACGAAGACGCCGGCGGACAACGGAAGCTGCAGCGCCTCGGGTTCTCCGATGTCGGAGGGAAAGGCGATCGAGCAATCGACCATGGACCGTGCCAGCGCTTCGTCCACCATGTTGACGACGAACAGGCCATTGGCGCGGATGTTGCGCGTGGTGTCCTTGGGCGTAAGGTCCGACTTCACCTGCAGGCCCACCACCACCAGCGGCGGCGCTTCGGAGAACACGTTGAAGAACGAGAACGGCGCGGCATTGACCACGCCTTCGGCCGAGATGGTGGTGATCAGCGCGATCGGCCGCGGGACCACCAGGCCACACAGCAGCTTGTAGCGTTGCGGCGCGCTCAGCGTGGCAAAATCGAATCGCATCGTCATGGCAGCTCCGCAGCGGGTGATGGAAATTCATCTAGAACGGTGAGCCAAAACGCGTCAACGCGCTGCGGCAGCGTTGCGGCAAACTTCAGCCGTTTGTGTGATGGCCACCGCCGATCGGCAGAATCGAACACAACCATCTGAGCTTGCGGGACAAAACCCGTTCGAACCGCGAATCGGACGATTCATCGCTATCGCGTATCCGATCGATGGAAAGTCGATCCGCACGCTCGCCGAAGATTAGGTTTCAAAGGCGGCATCGCCTCGATAGGGTGCGCGCCATCAATGGGGAAATGACATGGACTTTTCCGGAATTTTTGCGCGCGTGGTCGCGGTGATCGGCGGAGCCGCGCTGCAGTGGCGCCGGCTGCAGGGCGCAACACCCGCACCGGCCTGGGGCAGCGCGCCGGTGGTGCCGGCGGCGCGGCCGCAGGGCACCCTGATGACGCTGAAGATGCCGACCGCGCGCGGCTGGAGCGACGGCCACAAGCCAACGGTGGCGGCGGGCCTGAAGGTCAATGCCTTTGCCACCGGCCTGAAGCATCCGCGCTGGATCGACATGCTGCCCAATGGCGACGTGCTGATCGCCGAGGCGTCGCAGGTCGCAGGCCCCGTGAGGAACGTGTTCGGCTACGCCATGCAGGCAACCATGCGGCGCGCCGCGGCCCTTGGCGAAAGCGCCAACCGCATCACTTTGCTGCGCGACGCCGATGGCGACGGCACGGCCGAGATCAGCAAGACCTTCATGGAAGGGCTGAACCAGCCATTCGGCATGACCCTGCTGGACGACACCTTCTATGTCGGCAATGTCGACGGCGTGGTGGCCTTTCCCTATGTGGCGGGCGCCGACAGCATCACCGCGCCGGGCAAGAAGCTCACCGATTTCAAGGCGGGCGGGCACTGGACCCGCAGCCTGCTGCCGAGCCCCGATGGCAAGAAGATCTACATCGGCGTCGGCTCGCTCACCAACATCGCCGACATGGGCATGGAGACCGAAGAGGGCCGCGCCGCGGTCTATGAACTCGACGTCGCCACCGGCAGCAGCCGCATCTTCGCCGGCGGGCTGCGCAACCCCGTGGGCCTCGCCTTCGAGCCCACAACAGGCGCGCTGTGGACGGTGGTCAACGAGCGCGACGGCCTCGGCGACGAGACGCCGCCGGACTATCTGACCTCGGTGCGCGACGGTGGCTTCTACGGCTGGCCCTATTGCTACTGGGGCAAGACCGTCGACGACCGCGTGCCGCAGGACGCCGCGCTGGTGGCCAGGACGATCACGCCGGACTACGCGCTGGGCGGACACACCGCGTCACTCGGCCTGTGCTGGCTGCCGGCCGGCACCTGGCCGGGCTTTCCCGACGGCATGGTGATCGGCCAGCACGGCTCGTGGAATCGCAGCACGTTGAGCGGCTACAAGGTGGTGTTCATCCCGTTCGTGAACGGCCGCCCGTCGGGTCCGCCGCGCGATATCCTGTCGGGCTTCCTCGCGCCGGACGAAAAGGAATCCTACGGCCGGCCGGTCGGCGTGTTCCTCACGCCCGAAGGCGCGCTGCTGGTCGCCGACGATGTGGGCGACGTGATCTGGCGCGTCACCGCAGCGTAGAGGCTCACTCAATTCGGCCGTGTCCCGGACGCAGCGCGGCGCGAAGTGCCGCACTGCAGATCCGGGACCCCGATTTCTGTAGACGCAACCGGGACCCCGGATCTGCGGCGCACCACGCCGCCCAAGCGGCGGCGTGGTGCACCGCGTCCGGGGCACGACCCCCAACTAGATGTTTAGTCCCGGACTTTGATGGGTCGGATCAACATTGAATCTGGTGGGCTCTTTTGTCCAAA
This sequence comes from Rhodopseudomonas sp. RCAM05734, assembly GCF_052658035.1. Taxonomy (NCBI): domain Bacteria; kingdom Pseudomonadati; phylum Pseudomonadota; class Alphaproteobacteria; order Hyphomicrobiales; family Nitrobacteraceae; genus Rhodopseudomonas; species Rhodopseudomonas sp. RCAM05734. Next base: position 625,935 of record NZ_CP199742.1, read on the forward strand.
TCTTACAAACGTACTCGTAGGGTGTGAGGCCCTGCAGGGTCTTTAGCCGACGCGCGAAGTTGTAGGCGTCGATGAAGTCGCCGAGGTGGCGACGGAGTTGGTCGTGGGTCTCGTAGTGGAAGCGCTTGACGGTCGCTTCCTTGATAGTCCGGTTCATCCGTTCGACCTGGCCATTGGTCCAGGGGTGCTTGGGCTTGGTGAGGCGATGATCGATGTCGGCCTGGGCGCAAGCCAACTCGAAGCCATGGGCCCAGACCGGCTCGCCACGCTCGAGGGCCAGCTTGATCTCAGGGACCGCTGAGCCACCGGCACCGGGCGTGGTGAAGTGCGTGCCATTGTCGGTCAGCACGGTGTGGATCTTGTAGGGCACGGCCGCGATCAGGTGGCGCAGGAAGTCGCCGGCGATGCGCCGAGTGGCTTTCTCGTGCAACTCGACGAAGGCGAACTTTGAGGTCCGGTCGATCCCCACGAACAGATAGAGCTTGCCCTGCTCGGTGCGGACCGCGGCGATGTCGATGTGAAAGTAGCCGATCGGATAGGCCTTGAACTTACGCCGATCTGGCTTGTCGCCCTCGACTTCAGGCAATCGCGAGATGTCGTGGCGCTGCAGGCAGCGATGCAGTGACGAGCGCGTCAGATGCGGGATGGTTGGTTGCAGGGCATACAAGCAGTCATCGAGCGGCAGCAGCGTGTGCCGCCGGAAGGCGACAATAAGCGCCTCTTCCTCGACCGTCAGAACCGTCGACTTCGGGTCTTTCGGCCCGGTTCGTAGATCTTCGACCGAGGCCCGCGCCTTCCACTTGGCGACGGTCTTGGGATTGATCCCATGCCGCCTGGCCAAGACCCTCAGGCTCTCTTGACTATGTTGTATCGCTCGACGGACCGCCGCTGTCGTTGTGGCGCTCCCGTGGTGAACCTGTCCCATAGCGCATCCTTCCAACCGTCGGAGAATAATGCACCATCAAATGCTGGGACCAAACATCTAGAACGCGCTACGACGTCACCCCGGGCAGATCGAGCCCGTTGGTCTTGGCGCATTCGATCGCGCTGTCGTAGCCCGCATCGGCGTGGCGCATCACCCCGGTGGCGGGATCGTTCCACAGCACGCGCTCGATGCGGCGCGCCGCGTCGGGCGTGCCGTCGGCGACGATCACCATGCCGGCGTGCTGGGAATAGCCGATGCCGACGCCGCCGCCGTGATGCAGCGACACCCAGGTGGCGCCGCTGGCGCAATTGAGCAGCGCATTGAGCAGCGGCCAGTCGGATACCGCGTCGGATCCGTCGCGCATCGCCTCGGTCTCGCGGTTGGGGCTGGCGACCGAGCCGCTGTCGAGATGATCGCGACCAATCACGATCGGCGCCTTCAACTCGCCGCTTGCGACCATCTCGTTGAAGGCAAGGCCGAGACGATGACGATCGCCGAGACCGACCCAGCAGATCCGCGCCGGCAGGCCCTGGAACTGGATACGCTCGCGCGCCATGTCGAGCCAGTGATGCAGATGCTTGTCGTCCGGCATCAGCTCCTTGACCTTGGCGTCGGTGCGATAGATGTCCTCGGGATCGCCGGATAGCGCGGCCCAGCGGAACGGACCGATGCCGCGGCAGAACAGCGGGCGGATATAGGCCGGCACGAAGCCGGGAAAATCGAAGGCGTTGGCGAGGCCCATGTCCTTGGCCATCTGGCGAATGTTGTTGCCGTAGTCGAGGGTGGGAATGCCCTGGGCATGAAAGTCCAGCATCGCCTGGACGTGGCCGACCATGGAGGTCTTGGCGGCGGCTTCCACCGCCTTCGGATCGCTCTCGCGCTTGGCGGCCCACTGATCGAGCGTCCAGCCCTTCGGCAGATAGCCGTTGATCGGATCGTGGGCGCTGGTCTGGTCGGTGACGATGTCCGGACGCACACCACGGCGCACCAGTTCGGGAAAGATATCGGCGGCATTGCCGAGCAGGCCGACCGAGACCGGCTTCTTGTCTTGCGCTGCCTGCGCCATGATCGCCAGCGCCTCGTCGAGGGTCGCCGCCTGGCGGTCGAGATAGCCGGTGCGCAGCCGCATCTCGATGCGGCTCGGCTGGCATTCGACCGCCAGCATGGACGCGCCGGCCATGGTGGCAGCGAGCGGCTGCGCGCCGCCCATGCCGCCAAGGCCCGCAGTCAGGATCCAGCGGCCGGCAAGGCTGCCGCCATAGTGGCGACGGCCGACCTCGACGAAGGTTTCGTAGGTGCCCTGCACGATGCCCTGGCTGCCGATGTAGATCCACGAGCCCGCGGTCATCTGGCCGAACATCATCAGGCCGAGCTTGTCGAGCTCGTTGAAGTGATCCAGCGTCGCCCAATGCGGCACCAGGTTGGAATTGGCGATCAGCACGCGCGGCGCGTCCTTGTGGGTGCGGAACACGCCGACCGGCTTGCCGGACTGCACCAGCAATGTCTGGTCGTCATCGAGCTTGCGCAGCGCCGCCACAATGCGATCAAAGCTGTCCCAGTCGCGGGCGGCGCGACCGATGCCGCCATAGACCACGAGTTCGCTCGGCCGCTCCGCCACGTCGGGATCGAGATTGTTCATCAGCATGCGCAACGGCGCTTCGGTCAGCCAGCTCTTGGCGCTGATCTCCGATCCGCGCGGCGAACGGATGACGCGCGCGTTGTCCAGTCGGCGGTTCATGACGAATGACCTTTCTCGGCAAGCATTGCTTAAGGCAAGTTCTGGAAACGGATTGTTGGTGAGCACCGCCATCGCAGCGGCGGGCAGCCGACCGGACGCAACCAGCGCGGTGGCCTTCGCCATATCGTCGGCCATGTAGCGATCGGCGCCGAGCGCCGGCACCTGTTCGCGCAACAGCGCGATCACCGCCGCCAGCGCCGGACTCGTGGCATGCGGCGCGCGCAGCTCGATGCCCTGCGCCGCTACCAGTAGTTCGATGCCGAGGATAGCGGCGAGATTGTCGGCCATGTCAGACAACCGGCGCGCGGCATGGGCGGCCATCGACACGTGGTCCTCCTGGTTTGCACTGGTCGGCGTCGAGTCGATCGAGCAGGCCGCGGCGCGCTGCTTGTTCTCGGCATAGAGCGCGGCAGCCGTCACTTCGGCGATCATGAAGCCAGAATTGATGCCGGGGTCGGGCGTGAGAAAAGGCGGCAGGCCGAAGTTCAACGCGGGGTCGACCAGAGTGGCGATGCGTCGCTCGCTGATGGCGCCGATCTCCGACAGCGCCAATGCGATCTGGTCGGCGGCAAACGCCACCGGCTCGGCATGAAAGTTTCCGCCGGAGACGATTTCGCCGGTCTCGACCAGCACCAGCGGATTGTCGGTGACCGCATTGGCCTCGATGGTCAGCGTGCGCGCCGCCTGCGTCAAGAGGTCGAGCACGGCGCCGGCCACCTGCGGCTGGCAGCGCAGGCAATAGGGATCCTGCACACGCTCGTCGCCTTCGAGATGCGAGTTGCGGATGTCGCTGCCGTCGAGCAGCGCGGTCAGCGCCGCACCCGCCGCGATCTGACCGGCATGGCCGCGCAATCGCTGGATCTCCGGACGGAACGGCGCCGTCGAGGCCATCGCCGCATCGACCGACAGCGCGCCGGTGACCAACGTCGCGCAAGCGAGATCGTGGGCGCGCAACAATCCGGAGATGGCATAGGCCGTGGAGAACTGTGTGCCGTTGATCAGCGCCAAGCCTTCCTTCGGGCCGAGCGTCAGTGGCGCGAGGCCGGCAGCAGCCAACGCATCCCGCCCCGGCACCACTGCACCGTCGACCAACGCCTGCCCCTCGCCGATCATCACCGCGGTCATATGCGCCAGCGGCGCCAGATCGCCGGAGGCGCCGACCGAGCCCTGCTGCGGCACCAGCGGATAAATGCCGTGCGCCAGCAGCGCCTGCAATTGTTCGATGACGACGCGACGCACGCCGGACGCGCCGCGCCCCAAGGAGATGATCTTGAGCGCTATCATCAGCCGCACGACCGGCTCTGGCGTAGGCTGCCCGACACCGCAGCAATGCGACACGATGAGATTGCGCTGCAGCAGCGCGGTCTGATCGGGCGGAATGCGCTTCGACGCCAGCTTGCCGAAGCCGGTATTGATGCCGTAGACCGGCGCGGCGGCAGCGGCGGCCTTTTCGACGATACCGGCAGCCGCCTCGACCGACGGCCAGAACGACGGATCGAGCACGACCGACGCGCCGGCCAGCACCTGCCGGAGATCCTCAAGCGTCACCTTGCCCGGCGAAACGACGAGGGATGCAGTGCGGCTGCTCATCGGCCCATCCAGGCCCGGTCGTGCAGGGGATTGAAGCCCATGCGGTAGACGAGTTCGGCCGGACGCTCGATGTTCCAGATCGCCAGATCGCAGCGTTTGCCGGCCTCCAGCGTGCCGGTGTCGGCGAGCACGCCGAGGGCGCGCGCGCCTTCGCGGGTCACGCCGGCGAGGCATTCGGCAACGGTCATCCGGAACAATGTCGCGCCCATGTTCATGGCGAGCAGCAGCGAGGTCAGCGGTGAGCTGCCGGGATTGCAGTCGGTGGCCAGCGCCATGTGCACGCCGTGGGCGCGGAACAGATCGAGCGGCGGCTTCGACGTCTCGCGAATGAAATAGAACGCGCCGGGCAGCAGCACGGCCACCGTCCCTGCTTTTGCCATCGCCGCGGCGCCGGCGTCATCGGTGTGTTCGAGATGATCGGCCGACAGCGCCGAGAATTGCGCAGCCAGCGCCGCGCCGCCGAGGTTCGACAGTTGGTCCGCATGCAACTTGACCGGCAGCCCCAGCACCTTGGCTGCGTGAAAGACGCGCGCGGTCTGCTCGGCGGAGAAGGCGATGCCTTCCATGAAGGCGTCGACGGCATCGGCGAGGCCGGCGCGCGCCACCGCCGGCAGCATCTCGTTGCAGACGAGGTCGATATAGCGATCCTTGTCGCCACCGGCTTCCGGCGGCAGCGCATGGGCGCCGAGAAAGCTGGTGCGGACAGTAACCGGCCGCTGCCGGCCGAGCGCGCGGGCGGCGGACAACTGCCGCAGCTCGGTCTCAAGATTGAGCCCGTAGCCGGACTTGATCTCCAGCGTGGTCACGCCTTCGCCGATCAGCGCGTCAAGCCGCGGCAGCGCGCCGGCGACAAGTTCAGCCTCGCTGGCGGCCCGCGTCGCCGCCACCGTCGAGACGATGCCGCCACCGGCGCGCGCGATCTCCTCGTAGCTGGCACCCTGCAGCCGCAACTCGAATTCGTGGGCGCGGTTGCCGCCGAACACCAGATGGGTATGGCAATCCACCAGCCCCGGCGTGATCCAGCGGCCGGCACAATCGATGCGCTCGACCGCATCGGCATCGACGGGAAAATCGGATTTCGCGCCGGCGAAGACGATGCGGCCATCGCGGGCGGCGATCACGCCATAGTCGATGGCGCCGAGGTCGGGAAGATCCGCGCGCACAGTGGCGAGCCGGGCATCGTGCCAGATCCGATCGAAGCGCTCGGCCATGCGGGACTTCCCAACTACAGAAGCTTGACGACAAACTCGATATGTCTATACATATTATCGCGCTGCAGTCCTGTCCATCCGGTTTTGGAAACATGTCAACTCTGCATTTCGGATCGGCGTTGCTCCCCGCGGGGTGGGCCGATGACGTGCAGGTGGAGGTGACCGATGGCACCATCGCCAAGGTCACGGCCGGCGTCGCGCCGGCTGCCGGCGATGAACGTCACCAACTCGCAATCCCCGGAATAGCCAGCCTGCACAGCCACGCCTTCCAGCGCGGCATGGCCGGTCTCGCAGAAATTCGCGGCGATGCCGCGGATACATTCTGGACCTGGCGCGAGACCATGTATCGCTTCGCGCTGACCATGACTCCCGAAGACACCCAGGCGGTCGCGACGCTGCTTTATGTCGAGATGCTCGAACAGGGTTTTACGCGGGTCGGCGAATTCCATTATCTGCATCATGACCACGACGGCGCGCTTTACGCCAACCCCGCGGAGATGGCCACGCGCATCGCCCGCGCCGCTGAGGTCACAGGCATCGGGCTGACGCTGCTGCCGTGCTTCTATGCCCATGGAACGTTCGGCGGCACCGCACCGCATGAAGGCCAGCGCCGCTTCATCTGCTCCGTCGATCAGTTCGCAAAGCTGGTGGACGCCAGCCGCACCGCGATCCGCGCACTGCCCGGTGCCAATCTCGGCATCGCGCCGCACAGCCTGCGCGCCGTGACGCCGGACGAGCTGGCGGCGCTGCTACCGCTGGCCGCAGGCGGCCCGCTGCATATTCACGCCGCCGAACAGGTGCGCGAGGTCGAGGACTGCGTCGCCTGGTCGGGCCAGCGACCGGTCGCATGGCTGCTTGACCATGCGCCCGTCAATCAACGCTGGTGCCTGATCCACGCGACGCACATGACGCCGGCGGAAACCGCGGCGCTGGCCGCGAGCGGCGCCGTTGCAGGACTTTGCCCGCTGACCGAAGCGAGCCTCGGCGACGGCATCTTTCCCGGCCGCGAATTTCTTGGCGCCGGCGGCCGCATCGGCATCGGCACCGATTCCAACATCCTGATCGGCGTCGATGCCGAACTGCGCCAGCTCGAATATGGCCAGCGGCTCAAGCATCGCGAGCGCAACGTGTTGTCGGGCGGGCCCGGCGTCTCGACCGGCCGCGCGCTGCTCGATGCCGCACTGGCCGGCGGCGGCCAGGCGCTTGCGCAGCCGGCGGTCGGACTGCAGGTCGGCGCCCGCGCCGATATCGTCACGCTCGACACCGCCCATCCGTCGCTGGCGGGGCGCAGCCGCGATGCCGTGCTCGACGGCTGGATCTTCGCCGCCGGTGCGGGAGCGATCGATTGCGCCTGGGCCGGCGGCGCGAAGCTGGTGGAAGGCGGACGCCACCGGCTGCGGCAACAGGCGCGCGAGACATTCAATGCAGCAATGCGCAGGCTGGTCGCATGAGCGCCGCCCCGCAGCGCGCCAAGGCCGACACGGTCGACAGGCCAACGCTGTACAAGCAGATCCGGCTCGATATCGAGCAGCGCATCCTGACCGGCGAGTGGCCGCCGGGCTACCGCATCCCCTTCGAACACGAGTTGATGACGCATTACGGCTGTTCGCGGATGACCGTGAGCAAGGCGCTTTCCGAACTGGCGCAGGGCGATCTGATCGAGCGGCGGCGGCGCGCCGGCACCTTCGTGCGCCGTCCCAACTTTCTCTCGGCGGTTCTGGAGATCGCCGACATCCGTGCGGAGATCACCGCGCTCGGCCGTAGCTACGGCTACGAGATGATCAAGTCTTCGCGCCGCGCCGCAACCGCTGCCGACCGCGCACGGCTGCGCGTGCGCAAGACCGGCCGGGTGATGGCGATTGCCTGCCGCCACAGCGCCGACGGCGTGCCGTTCGCCATCGAGGACCGGCTGATCGATCTCGACGCCGTGCCGGACGCTGCCGCCGCGGATTTCGCCGCCGAGCCGCCCGGCTCGTGGCTGCTTCATCATGTCCCATGGACCGAGGCCGAACATGCCATCAGCGCCATTGTCGCCAACGATCAGACGGCCGCGGCGCTTGATATTGCAGTCGGTGCGCCCTGCCTGGTGATCGAACGCCACACCTGGCGCGGCGCGCAGGCCATCACCGCCGTACGCCTCGTCTATCCCGGCGAGTCGCACAAACTGGTTGCACGGTTCAAGGGTGGCTGAGAATGATATCGATATCGATACGGCACAATTTATGCAGCGGTATTTTACAGAGCCACCTCACCGTCTGAGGCAACCAGAACGACACAATCGATAAACCAGCAAAGGGATACAGCCATGCGTCATCTTGGAAAAATTGTCGTCGCCGCCACGCTTCTCGCCGCCGCACCGGCCATTGCGCAGGACGTGAAGGTCAACATCGCGATCTCAGGCTGGACCGGATTTGCGCCGCTCACGCTCGCCAACCAGGCCGGCATCTTCAAGAAGAACGGCCTCGACGTGACGATCAAGAAGATCCCGCAGAAGGACCGCCATCTGGCGATCGCCTCGGGCGACGTGCAGTGCGCGGCGACCACCGTCGAGACCTGGATTTCATGGAATGCCAACGGCGTTGCCACCAAGCAGATCTTCCAGCTCGACAAGAGCTACGGCGCCGACGGCATGGCCACGCGCAGCGACATCGCATCGATCAAGGATCTCAAGGGCAAGACGGTCGCCGCTTCCGCGCCGGGCACCTCGCCCTATTTCGCGCTGGCCTGGATGCTCAAGAAGAACGGCCTCACGGTGAAGGATGTCACCGTGGTGAACCTTGAGCCGGCCGCCGCGGCGCAAGCCTTCGTCTCCGGCCAGAACGATGCCGCCATGACTTACGAGCCCTATCTCTCGACGGTGCGCGCCGCACCCGACAAGGGCAAGATCATCGCCACCACGCTGGACTATCCGATGGTCATGGACACCTTCGGCTGTACGCCGAAATTCCTCGCCGACAATCCAAAAGCCGCCAAGGCGCTGGCCAACAGCTATTTCGAGGCCATCGCGATGATCGAGAAGGACCAGGCCAAGTCCTACGAGATCATGGGCGCCGATGTGAAGCAGTCCGCCGAAGCCTTCGGCAATTCGGCGAAGTACCTGCGCTGGCAGGACAAGGCCGCCAACCAGAAGTTCTTCACCAGCGAATTCCAGGCCTTCAACAAGGAAGCCGCGGAGCTGCTGCTGGAGATCGGCATCATCAAGGCGGTACCGAAGATCGATGACCTCTACGACGCCAGCTACATCAAGTAGCCTGCAAACGCCAAGCGTTCCCCGGACGCAGCGCAACGCGCCGCCCTTCGCGGCGTGGTGCGCTGCAGATCCGGGGTCCCGGTGATGAGTGGACCGGGGTCCCGGTTCTGCGGAGCAGCGCGAAGGACGCTGCACCGCGCCCGGGACACGATCTCCTTCCTTTCAACTTTAACCAGACGCCAAGGATAGCGCCCCTGTGATACGTCCCCTCGACCCCGTGACATCGCGACAGCGCGTCGCCTACGGTTTTGCGTTCTTCGTGCTGTTCGTGGCGGTGTGGTCGTGGGCGACCTTCGGCGGCTACGTGTCGAAGACGTTTCTCGCCAATCCGCTGACCATGGTGCATGAGGGCTGGGAGCTGCTGACCAAGTATGGCTTCCTGTTCGACATCGGCATGACGATCTGGCGGGTGGTCGGCGGCTTCGTGCTGGCGATGGTTGTCGCGGTGCCGCTCGGCGTATTGATGGGCGCCTACAAGCCGATCGAGGCGCTGCTGGAGCCGTTCGTCTCGTTCGCGCGCTACCTGCCGGCCTCGGCCTTCATTCCGCTGCTGATCCTGTGGGCGGGCATCGGCGAGCTGCAGAAGCTGCTGGTGATCTTCATCGGCTCGGTGTTCCAGATCGTGCTGATGATCGCCGTCAATGTCGGCAACACCCGCCGCGATCTGGTCGAGGCCGCCTATACGCTCGGCGCCAGCGACAGCGGCGTGATCCGCCGCGTGCTGCTGCCCTCCTCCGCGCCGGAGATCGCCGAGATCCTCCGGCTGGTTCTCGGCTGGGCCTGGACCTATGTCATCGTCGCCGAACTGATCGGCTCGTCCTCGGGCATCGGCCACATGATCACTGACAGCCAGGCGCTGCTCAACACCGGGCAGATCATCTTCGGCATCATCGTCATCGGGCTGATCGGCCTGTTGTCGGATTTCCTGTTCAAGGCGTTCAACGCCTGGCTGTTTCCGTGGAAGCTGGCATGACCACGCTGTTGATCGATCAGGTTTCCCGCACCTTCCCCGCGCGCGCCGGCCATGCGCCGACGCAGGCGCTGGAGCCCACCGACCTCAAGGTCGGCAACAACGACTTCGCCACCATCCTCGGCCCCTCGGGCTGCGGAAAGTCGACGCTGCTGCGCATCATCGCCGGGCTCGACCGTCCCACCACCGGCCGCGTGATGCTCGACGGCCAGGAGGTCACCGGACCCGGCGCCGACCGCGGCATGGTGTTCCAGTCCTACACGCTGTTTCCATGGCTGACGGTGCGCGAGAACATAGCCTTCGCCCTGCGCGAGCGCGGCGTGTCGGAAGCCGAACGCGGCCGCATCGCCGACGGCTTCATCCAGAGGGTCGGCCTTGCGGGCTTCGAGAACCACTGGCCGAAGCAGCTGTCCGGTGGCATGCAGCAGCGCACCGCCATTGCGCGCGCGCTGGCCAACGATCCAAAGATCCTGCTGCTCGACGAGCCGTTCGGCGCGCTCGACAACCAGACCCGCGCCTTGATGCAGGAGATGCTGCTGGGGATCTGGGAGCGCGACCAGAAGACCGTACTGTTCGTCACCCACGATATCGAGGAAGCCATCTTCCTCGGCAGCCGCGTCATCGTCATGAGCGCACGGCCGGGGCGCATCAAGGCGGAGATCGCCGTCGACCTGCCGCATCCGCGCTCCTACAAGATCAAGACGACGCCGGAATTCGTCGCCCTGAAGGAACGCCTTGTCGAGGAAATCCGCGTCGAGGCCCTGAAAGTAGCAGATCATGCCTGACCATCATTTGTCCGTTGACGGCGCCCGGGTTCTCGCCGACCTCAACGCGCTGCGCGCCATCGGCGCCTACAAGACCGGCGTGCACAAGCCGACTTTCTCCGAGCCGCATGTGCAATCGCTGCACTGGCTCGCGGCGCGACTTCCCGAGGCCGGGTTGACGGCCACCATCGACGGCATCGGCAACGTGCTGGGCATCAGCAGCAAGGCCGGTCCGAAGCTGCTGGCGGGATCGCATCTGGAAAGCCAGAACTATGCCGGCTGGCTCGATGGGCCGCTCGGCGTAATCTATGCGCTGGAGGCGGCGCGCGTCATCAATCCCAACCCGGATTTGAACGGCGCAGTCGAAGTCGCGGCCTGGTGCGACGAGGAAGGCCATTTCGGCAGCTTCCTCGGCAGCCGTTCTTTTGTCGGCGACGTCACCGAGGCGGATATCGACGCCGCGCGCGACCGCTCGAGCGGCCGTGCCCTGCGCGACGCGCTGCGCGACGCCGGGCTCGCCGGCCGCCCACGCATCACCGCCGAGCCCGCGCGGCATATCGGCTATCTCGAAGCGCATATCGAACAGGGCCAGACGCTGGAGGATGGCCGTCTTGCCATCGGCGTCGTCACCTCCATCGTCGGCATCTGGCAATACCGGATCGATTTCACCGGCGAACAGAACCATGCCGGCACCACCCGCATGGCGGTGCGCAAGGATGCCGGACTGGCGCTGGCGCGGTTCTGCGTGGCCATCGACGAACGATTTCCGGCGATGTGCGGGCCGCGCACCGTATGGACCACCGGCCGCATCACGCTGGATCCGGGCGCGCCGAGCATCATCCCCGGCCATGCCGAGATGCTGTTCCAGATTCGCGACGACGATCCGTCCGTGATCGCACGGCTCGAGGAGCTGCTGCGGGGCATGGCGGACGAGGCTACGGCGCAGGGGCGCTGCCGCGTCACCGTCGAACGGCTGCGCGTTGGCGCACCCGCCATGATGGATGGCAAGATCCAGGAGGCCATCGAGGCGGCGAGCGCCGCCGTTGCCGGCGGCCGTTCGCTGCGCATGCCGAGCGGCGCCGGACACGATGCGCAGGTGCTGGCGACGATCATGCCGGCCGGCATGCTGTTCGTGCCGTCGATCGGCGGCGTCAGCCATCACTGGACCGAAAACACCGCTGACGCCGACATTGTCACCGGCGCACAGGTCTATGTCGACGCCTGCCGGCGGCTGCTGGCGGGATAGGCCGACGACAACAAAGCCGCCATCCGGGAAGCCGCGCAGCTGCCGCCGCGTGGGATCATCGAGCGGTCTACGGTTTGCATGTATGGCCCGGGGGCACGGCAGGTGTGCCGGAGCGGTGCTAGGCGCGGTGCGGCGAAGCTGCTAGCCATTTCACTCTCGAACTCGATCAGGATCCTGCAGATGGACAACCGCACTGACATCTGGCGTCACGTTGACGCCATCAAGCCGCGTTTCGTCGCGCTGAGCGATCGGGTCTGGGCGATGCCGGAGGTCTGCTACACCGAAGCGCGCTCCTGCGCCGAACATCTGGCCGAGCTGCAGCATCAGGGTTTCCGCATCACCGAGAACCTCGCCGGCATCCCCACCGCGCTGATGGGCGAATGGGGCGAGGGAGGTCCCGTCATCGCCTTTCTCGGCGAATACGATGCCCTGCCCGGATTGAGCCAGGAAGCAGGCATAGCCGAGCCCCGCCCGATCGAGGCCGGCGGCCATGGCCATGGCTGCGGCCACAACCTGCTTGGATCGGCCGCCCTGCTCGCCGCCACGGCGGTGAAGGACTGGCTGGCCACCCACAAGGTGCCCGGGCGGGTGCGCTATTACGGCTGCCCGGCGGAAGAGGGCGGCGCTGCCAAGGCTTTCATGGTGCGCTCCGGCGATTTCGACGACGTGGACATCGCCGTCACCTGGCACCCCTCCAGCTTCTGGGAAGTGGCGGTGACGCCCTCGCTGGCCAACACGCGCGCCGATTTCAACTTCACCGGGCGGACGTCCCATGCCGCCGCGTCGCCGCATCTGGGCCGCAGCGCGCTCGATGCCGTGGAGCTGATGAATGTCGGCGTCAACTACATGCGCGAGCACATGCCCAGCGACGCCCGCGTCCACTATGCGGTGCTCGACACCGGCGGCATCGCGCCCAACGTGGTGCAGGCCCATGCCCGCGTGCGCTATTCGATTCGCGCCCGCGACCTGCCCGGCATGACCGAACTGGTCGGGCGCGTGCAGAAGATCGCGGAGGGCGCGGCGCTGATGACCGAAACCACCGTGAAGATGCAGATCGTTTCCGCCGTCTCCAACACGCTGGCCAATACGCCGCTGGAAGAGGCGCTGTTCAAGGTCATGGAAGACCTCGGCCCGCCGCATTTCGACGACGACGACAGGAGCTTCGCGTCGCAGATCCAGGCCACGCTGACCGAGAAGGACATCGACTCGGTCTACTACACCATCGGCATGGATCCGACCGACAAGCCGCTGGCGGATTTCCTGGTGCCGTTCGACGCCAAGCGCAATCCGCTGGTCGGCTCCACCGATGTCGGCGACGTCAGCCGGGTGGTCCCCACCGTCCAGGTCCATGCGCCCTCGATCGCCATCGGCACGCCGCTGCACACCTGGCAGGTGGTGGCGCAAGGCAAGAGCTCGCACGCCCACAAGGCCATGGTGCAGGCCGCCAAGGCGATGGCGGGCCTCGGCGTCAAGGCGCTGATCGAACCGGACCTGATCGCCGCCGCCAAGGCCGACCTCGACCGGCGCACCGCCCGCACGCCCTATGTGAGTCCGCTGCCAGGCGATGTTGCGCCGCCGCTGCGCATGTCATTGGCGTGATCCGAAGCGTCCGATAATCGTGTCCCAGCGAACAAATTTTTTGCACGCTGGGGCAGCCGCGCCCACGTTTTGGCAGAGCGATACCTTCGGTTTGCCGAAGCGTTGTGCGCCGCAGTAGAAATCTGCCCAAGCAACGGCCAATCGATCCGCGACGCCACCCCGCATGACGTTGACTTGCGGCACGTTCGGTGTGCCATCTTACGTCCCTGGACTATGCGGCGGGGCGACCCGCGATCACGCCAACCGAACGAGTGGACGATGAAGCTGGGCACCGAACTGCAAACGATGATCGATGGCGTCAAAAACGGTCGCATGGATCGCCGCGGCTTCATTCAACGCATGATCGCGCTGGGCCTCACCGCGCCGATGGCGACGCAACTGCTCGCGGTCGGCGGCGTGGCCATGGCGCAGACGCCGTCCACCTACAAGCCGACCAAGCGCGGCGGCGGCGGCCCGCTGAAGCTGCTGTGGTGGCAGGGCCCGACGCTGCTCAATCCGCACTTTGCCACCGGCACCAAGGACCAGGACGGCTCGCGGCTGTTCTACGAACCGCTGGCCTGCTGGGACGCCGACGGCAATCTCAGCCCGGTGCTCGCCGCCGAAATTCCCTCGCTGCAGAATGGCGGCCTCGCCGCCGATGCCAAGTCGGTGACCTGGAAACTGAAGCCCGGCGTCAAATGGCACGACGGCAAGCCGTTCTCCGCCGACGACGTGGTGTTCAACTGGGAATATGCCAAAAACCCGGCGACTGCGACGGTCACCATCGCCGCACATCGCGACATCACCGTCGAAAAGATCGACGATCTCACGGTGAAGATCTCCTTCAAGAAGCCGACGCCGTTCTGGGCCGATGCCTTTGTCGGCGCGCCCGGCGCCATCATCCCCAAGCATCTGTTCCAGGATTACACCGGCGACAAGTCGCGCGACGCCCCGACCAACCTCAAGCCGGTCGGCACCAGCGCCTATAAATTCGTCGAGTTCAAGCCGGGCGATTTCATCCGCGGCGAGATCAACCTCGATTACCACATACCCAACCGCCCGCACTTCGACAGCATCGAGATGAAGGGTGGCGGCGATGCCGTCTCGGCGGCGCGCGCCGTGATCCAGACTGGCGAGTATGACTTTGCCTGGAACATCCAGGTGGAAGACGAAATCCTGCTGCGCCTGGAAAAGGGCGGCAAGGGCAAGGCGGTCTATGCTGTCGGCGGCGACACCGAATTCATCGCCCTCAATTTCACCGACCCGAACACCGAGGTCGACGGCGAACGCTCCTCCATGAAGACCAAGCATCCGCTGTTCTCCGATCCCGCGGTCCGCAAGGCGCTGGCGCTGCTGATCGACCGCAATGCCATCAAGAGCGTGATCTACGGCCGCGCCGGCCGCACCACCGCCAACTTCCTCAACGGACCCGAGAAATTCGTATCCAAGAACACCAGCTGGGAATTCAGCATCGAGAAGGCCATCAAGCTGCTCGACGACGCCGGCTGGAAGCCGGGCGCGGACGGCATCCGCGCCAAGGATGGCAAGCGGATGAAACTGCTGTTCCAGACCGCCATCAACGGCCCGCGCCAGAAGACCCAGGCCATCGTCAAGCAGGCCTGCCAGAAGGCCGGCATCGAGATGGAGCTGAAATCGGTGGTGGCATCGATCTTCTTTTCCTCGGACGTCGGCAATCCGGACACCTATCCGCATTTCTACGCCGACCTCGAAATGTTCCAGATCCCCATGAGCCAGCCCGACCCCGCCCAGCACATGCGCCGCTATCATTCCAGCAACGTGGCGACCAAGGCGAACAAGTGGCAGGGCCTGAACTTCCCGCGCTGGGTCAACAAGGACTATGACGCCGCGATCGACGCGGCCGAGGGCGAGATCGATCCCGTCAAGCGCGCGGCCTTCTACATCAAGGCCAACGACATCATGTGGGAGGACACCGTGTTCATCCCGGCGATGCATCGCTTGAAAGTGGAGGCCGCGGCCAACACGCTGCGCCCGGTGCTGTCCGGCTGGGCCAACGAAACCGACAACCTGCACGAATGGTACAGGGAGGCGTGAGGACAGCGGACAGACGGCTTCCGTCATGAGCCAGTACATCCTGCGCCGCCTGCTGATCGCCATTCCGAGCCTGCTCGGAATCTCGCTGATCCTGTTCATCGTGCTGGCGCTGGCGCCGGGCGATCCGTTTTCCGAACTCGCCACCAATCCCAACGTGCCGCCCGAAGTCCGCGAGGCGCTGCGGATGAAATTCGGCCTCGACGATCCGATCTACCTGCGCTACGTGCACTGGCTGGTGGCCATGGTGCACGGCGACTGGGGCTTTTCCTTTGTCAGCCGGATGAACGTCGACACGCTGATCCTCCAACGACTGTCCACCACACTCTACGTGATCGGCTCGTCGCAGGTGCTGGCGCTGCTGATTGCGATTCCGGTCGGCGTCTATGCCGCCACAAGGCCCTATTCGGTGTTCGACCAGGTCGCCAACACGCTGGCCTTCATCGGCTTCTCGCTGCCGACCTTCTTCACCGGAATCCTGTTCATCCTGGTGTTTTCGGTGAAGCTGGACTGGCTGCCCTTCGTCTATTCGACCGACATCAAGGCGACCGGCATCCATTGGGTCGGCGAACAGATCCGGCAAGCCATCATGCCGGTGATGGTGCTCGGCCTGTTTCAGGCGGCGTCGATGACGCGTTTCGTCCGCTCGGCCATGCTCGACGTGATCCGCCTCGATTACGTCACCACCGCAAAGGCCAAGGGCATCGGCCAGCGGCGAGTCATCGTCAAGCATGTGATGCGCAATGCGATGATCCCGGTGGTCACCCTGATCGCGTTGCAGATCCCCGCGGTGTTCGGCGGCGCCATCGTCACCGAGCAGATCTTCCGCATCCCCGGCATCGGCTCGCTGCTGATTTCCTCGATCCTCGCCAACGATACGCCGGTGGTGATGGCCGTGACCTTTGTCTTCGCTTGTCTTGTCGTGCTCTTCAACCTCATCGCGGACGTTCTGTATGGCTGGCTTGACCCTCGCATCTCGCTCCGCTGAGCGGCGCAGCTATTCGCCGCTGCGCGAGACCTGGCTGCGCTATCGCCGCCACAAGCTCGCCGTGGTCAGCGCGGTGCTGCTGCTGGTTCTGGTTCTGGCGGTGGTGCTGGGCCCGTACTTGTGGCGCGTGGGGATCAACGAGATCGATTTCACCGCGCGCCTGGAAGGCCCGTCGCTCGCGCACCCGCTCGGCACCGACGATCTCGGCCAGGATATTCTGGCCCGCATGATCTCCGGCGGGCGCATCTCGCTTGCCGTTGGCTTCGCGGCGATGGTGGTCTCGGTGCTGGTCGGCACGCTGATCGGCGCGCTCGCCGGTATGTCGCGCGGCGCGCTCGGCCATTTCCTGATGTGGCTCACGGACCTCTTTCTGGCACTGCCGCAACTGCCGCTGCTGCTGCTGCTGATCTATCTGTTCCGCGACGGGCTGAAGGCGGCGTTCGGCCCCGAGGGCGGCATCTTCATCCTGATCGTTGTCGTCATCGGCGGGCTGCGCTGGATGCCGGTGGCGCGGCTGGTCCGCGCGCAATTTCTGTCGCTGCGCGAAAAGGAATTCGTCGAGGCCGCCCGCGCCCTCGGCGCCAGCCGCGCGCGCCAGGTGATCCGCCACATATTGCCCAACGCGCTGGGGCCGGTGATCATCGCCGGCACCATCGACGTCGCCGCCGCCATCATCGCCGAGTCGACGCTGTCGTTTCTCGGCCTCGGCTTTCCGCCGGACACCCCGACCTGGGGCCGCATCCTGTACGACGCCAAGGACTATCTCGACATCGCCGCGCACTGGGCACTGTTTCCCGGCGCAGCGATCTTCATCGCCGTGGTCGCCGTCAACTTCATCGGCGACGGGCTGCGCGACGCCCTCGATGCGCGGCGGGTGATCTGATGATTCCGCTCCTCGAAATCAAGAATCTCAAGACGCATTTCACCACCGACGACGGCATCGTGCAGGCCGTCGACGGCGTGAACCTCACCATCAACCGCGGCGAGACGCTGTGCGTGGTCGGCGAATCCGGCTCCGGCAAGACGGTCACGGCGATGTCGATCCTGCAGCCGATCGCCATGCCGCCGGGCAAGATCGTCGAAGGCGAGATCATCTTCGAGGGCCGCGACCTGGTGCCGCTCACCAGCCATCAGCTCGACGAGATCAGGGCCAAGGAGATCGGCTTTATCTTCCAGGAGCCGATGACCTCGCTCAACCCCGTGCTCACCGTCGGCGAGCAGATTGCCGAGAGCCTGCGGCGCCACGAGCGGCTGCCGCAGAAAATGGCGATGGCGCGCACGGTGGAGATGCTGAAGCTGGTGCAGATCCCCAATGCCGCCGGCCGCGTCAACGATTACCCGCACCAGTTTTCCGGCGGCATGCGCCAGCGCGTGATGATCGCCATGGCGCTGGCCTGCCATCCCAAGCTGGTGATCGCCGACGAGCCCACCACCGCGCTCGACGTTACCATCCAGGCGCAGATCCTCGACCTCTTGCAGGACATGAAGGAGCGCTTCGGCATGGCGGTGATGCTGATCACCCATGCCATGGGCGTGGTCGCGGAAACCGCGCAGCGCGTGGTGGTGATGTATGCCGGCAAGGTGGTCGAGGAGGCCGGCGTCGACAGCCTGTTCGAACGTCCGAGCCATCCCTACACCCAGGGCCTGATCCGCTCGATCCCGCGCATCGATCTCGATGCCGGACTGAAGACCCGGCTGGAGACCATCGCCGGCACCATGCCGGTGCTGATCAATCCCGCGCCCGGCTGCCGCTTCGCGCCGCGCTGCCGCTTTGTCATGGATGTCTGTCGGGAACGCGAGCCGCTGCTGCGGCCGATCGCACCGGACCATCGCATGGCCTGCCATCTGGGAGACGTGCCATGAGCGAGCCTCTCATGACCGAACCGCTGGTGCGCGTCACCAATCTCAAGAAATATTTTCCTGTCCATGGCGGCTTGCTGTCGCGCGAGGTCGGGCGCGTTCACGCCATCGACGACGTGTCGTTCACCGTCCATCGCGGCGAGACGCTGGGACTGGTCGGCGAATCCGGCTGCGGAAAATCCACCACAGGCCGCTGCGTGCTGCGCCTGATCGAGCCGACCGCAGGCGACGTCGAATTCGCCGGCCGGGACGTGCTGGCGCTCGGCGGCAGCGAGCTGCGCGCTCTCAGGCGAAAAATGCAGCTCGTGTTCCAGGATCCCTTCGCTTCGCTCAATCCGCGCATGACCGTGGGCGCGATCATCGGCGAGGCGCTGACCATCCACAATCTCGGCGGCTTCGCCAGCGAGCGCGAGGATCGCGTGGCGAGCCTGCTGGTCAAGGTCGGGCTGAAGGGCGACCAGATGCGCCGCTACCCGCATGAATTCTCCGGCGGCCAGCGCCAGCGCATCGTCATTGCGCGTGCACTCGCGGTCGAGCCCGAATTTATCGTCTGCGACGAACCGGTGTCGGCGCTCGACGTCTCCATCCAGGCGCAGGTGATCAACCTGCTGGAAGATCTGCAGGCCGAGCTGAACCTGACGTTCCTGTTCGTGGCGCACGATCTGTCAGTGGTGGAACACATCTCCGACCGCGTGGCGGTGATGTATCTCGGCCGCATCGTCGAACTCGCAAAATCCAGCGACCTCTATCGCAATCCGCAGCATCCCTACACGCAGGCGCTGCTCTCCGCCGTGCCGGTGCCGGACCCCAAGGCCAAGCGCAAGCGGATCCGGCTGCAGGGCGACGTACCGAGCCCGATGAATCCGCCGACGGGCTGTCATTTCCACACCCGCTGCCCCATCGCCGTGCCGATGTGTTCGCAGATCGTGCCGGAAACCAAACAGGGCAGCGACGGGCATTTCGTGGCCTGCCATCTGGCGTAGGGCGTCGGCGAAGAATCCATTGCCTTTGCGAATTTTTTTGCCCATTGCAGTTTGAAAGCCCGCATCGTCGCGGCATCGTCCTGATTTGGAGCATCCATGCGCATCGCCCTGATCCACGCGCTTCGGCATTCGATCGATCCTGCTGCGGAGGCGTTCGGACGGCTGTGGCCGGAGGCGGATCTCGTCAATATTTTCGACGACAGCCTGTCCGCCGACCTCGCGCGCGCCGGGCAACTCACGCCGGCCATGACCGAGCGCTTCCTGCTGCTGGCGCGCTATGCCGTGGATAACGGCGCCAATGGAATCCTGTTCACCTGCTCGGCCTTCGGCCCGTGCATCGAAGCCTGCAAGGCCGCGCTGACGCCGCTACCGGTGCTGACGCCGAACGAAGCCATGATCGATGAGGCGATCGCCAGCGGCGGACCGATCGGCCTGCTCGCCACCTTCGGCCCCACCCTCGACACCATGCCCGCCGAATTCACCGCCATCGCGCCGGCCATCGAGATCGTGCCGCAACTGGCCGAAGGCGCCCTCGCCGCCCTGAATGCCGGCGACACCGCGCGCCACGACCAACTGGCGGCGCAGGCCGCTTCCGGCCTGCAGCAGTGCAAGGTGATCGCCCTGGCCCAGTTCAGCCTCGCACGAGCGGCGCCAGCGGTTGCGGCCGCCAGCGGCCTCCCTGTGCTGACAACGCCCGACAGTGCGGTGAAACGGCTGCGCTCGCTGCTCGGCTGAGCCCTCGTTACGCCACCTCGCGCTTCGCCGCGACGCCGGCCAACGCGCCGGCGACGCGGACGCGGACGCGCAGCGAATTTCCCGGCAGATAGGCGATCGGCATATCCTCGACCTCGATGGTCTTCAGGCTCGCGGGATCGGCGCCGGCGGCAACCGCCTTGGCTTCGGCGATCTGCAGCGCTGCGGCGATCGCGTCGTCGCGGCTGAGTTCGCGGAACACTTGGTCGGCCTCGCCGCTGACGCGCGCAATCGCTGCACCGACGGCATTGGCGCAATCGCCGAACGGCACCCGGATGATTTCCGAAACACCGGCCAATTGGTCCGGCACCAGGAAGGCGCCGCCGCCCACCGCCACCAGCGGCGCATCGGCCGCCTCGGTCTTCATGCGGTCGATGTTTTCTTCCAGCAGGCGCCTGGCGTCAGCCAGCGACGCGTCGATCAGCTCCTTTGAAATCGACGCGACGCGCGAGCGGTCACCGATATCCAGCAGGCCGGCGGCGACCGCGATATCCGTCGCGGTCAATTGCTTGCCGCCGAACACCAGCGCGTCTTCGGTCAGGCGATAGCCGACGCTGAGCGGGCCGACTTTTGCCGAGGTCGCATCGACATGGCTGCCGCCGCCGAGCCCGATGGACAGCAGGTCGGGCATCCGGAACAGGGTGCGCACGCCGCCGACCTCGACCACCGCATTGGCCTCGCGCGGAAAGCCGTGGCGCAGCTGGCCGATATCGCTGGTGGTACCGCCGACATCGACCACCATGGCATCCTCGCGGCCGGACAGATGTGCCGCGCCACGCATCGAGTTGGTGGCGCCGGACGCAAAGCTCATCACGGGAAAGGCGATGGCGGTCTCGGCCTGCATCACCGTGCCGTCGTTCTGGGTCAGGAACAGCGGCGCGTCGATGCCGCTCTCGGCAATCGCCTTGCGAAACGCGGCAACGGTCTCGACCGCGAGGTCGTGCAGCACGGCGTTGAGCAGCGCGGCATTCTCGCGCTCCAGCAGGCCGATGCGTCCCAGATCGTGCGACATGGTGACCGCCACATCCGGACAGACCTCCTGCAGGATATCGCGTGCCGCCACTTCACAGCTCGGATCGAGCGGCGAGAAGATCGACGACACGGCTACCGAACGCAGTCCGGCATCGCGGATTTTTCGCGCGGCGCTGCGCATCGCCGACGTATCGAACGGCATAATCGGGCGGCCGTCAAAATCGTGGCCGCCTTCGAGCATGAAGGTCTCGCCGTGCACCTTTTCGGCGAGGTCCGTGGGCCAGTCGCAGAATGGCGGCAGTGACGCGCTGACCGGCATGCCGATGCGGATCGCAGCCACCTTCATCAGGTGCTTGCGCTGCACCACGGCGTTGATGAAATGCGTAGTGCCGATCACCACCGAATCCACCGGGCCGCGCGTCACCGGATCGGCGCGCAGCGCCTTCAGCGCGTCGAGAATGCCGGAAGTGACATCCAGGGTGGTCGGGCGCTTGCAGGCAAAAATGACCTTGTCGCCGTCCAGCAGCACGGCGTCGGTGTTGGTGCCGCCGACGTCGATTCCAATGCGTCGCATGTCGTTATACTCCTGCGCCTGCGTGCGCATCGAAAAGAGAAACGAAGTCGAGGTCGTAGCCGAAGGCCCGCGGGCCGACGAATTCGAGACCGCATTCGCTCGTGAGCACCGGTGGCGCCTGCATTGCCACCACGGTGACGCGCTGGCCGTAGCGCACCGTCTCGGTGCCCACCGCGTGGCCGGACAGAGTCTCCAGCACGCAGATCAGGTCCGGGCACATGGCCACCGCCTTGCCCTCGCGCCAGGCGACGATCCATTCATTCTGGAACGACAGATCGAGCCGGCTGCCGCGATCGTCATCGATGCCCTCGATGGCGATCGAACCGCGCAGAAAACCCTCCGTGGTGCGGCGCTCGACGTCGACCACCTTGCCGGTGAACAGCCGCTTGCCGCCTTCGCTGTCGAGCAGCGCCGCGATCGGATCGGTGTGCAGCCGGTTGGCCTCGCGCACCAGCGTGCCGATGCGGATCGCCGCAGTGGTGGTGAAGTGGATGCCCCAGTCCTTGACCTCGCGGCCGGTGCGTGGCGCCTTGCAGGTCGAGGCGATGGAGCCCATCTCGACGCAGATCTTGCGGCTGGCGCGCTCCATCCATTTCCAGGTCGGCACCTTGGTGACGATCGCCTCGATGCCGCGCGGATCGTACAGCGTGCACGGATAGGGCCGCAGCCCGCCGATCGCCACCGAGGTCATCTGCGCTTCCGGGAAGGCGCGTCCCATGCAGTCGGCATCGACCACGGGAATCCCGAGATGGGCCGCGGCCATCAGCGCCTGCATGCCGTTGCCGCCGCCGATCTCCACCGACATCACGGCGCGGAATTTGAAGCCGCCGAATTCCTGCTGGATCTCGACGGCGCGCGCGATGCTGCGGCTGTCGGTCAAGCGTTCCTGCCCGACCAGCGGTGCGCCCATGTTGGACACGACAGCCACATGGTCGTCGTCGCCAAGATCGAGCGGCGACATCAGCTGCACGCGGTGGCCCTGGGCATAGAGCTGGCGCAGGTTGAGCAGGCCCAGATAAGGACTGCCGCCGCCGCCGGTGCCGAGGATCCAGGCGCCGACCGCCAGCGATTCGATATCCTCCGAGGTGATCTCGGTGAGTGGTGCCGCGTTCATGTCGTCAACTCCTCGACGACGCGCGCTGCCGCGGCGATGGCCAGAATGACAGGGCCGTCATAGGCCCCGCGAACCCGCGCCTTGTTGGCACTGGTGTAGCCCATGCAATCCATCACCACGAGATCTGGCTTCAGCGCCGCCATTTTTTGCGCAGCGGCGTCGATGGCGGCATCGTCCGATCCTGGCTGCATGGTGACGCCGACGACCTCGACGCCGTCGCGCTGCCATTTTTTTCCGATCAGTTCGGTCTGCGCCGCCAGCGGCGAGAACACGCCGAGCCGACCCTTGGGCAGCACCGCTTCCACCAGCTTGTGCAGCACCGCCGACGGCAGGATCACCAGGCCTTCGGGCGCGATATTGGGAAATTTGCCGGTGCAGGCGAGCATCGTGACCTTGATGCCCTCACCGGCGAACTTCTCGATCTGCCTGGCCGCACGGGCTTCCACGGCCTTCTTGCTGAGGGTAACGCCATCGCCGTTCGGCAGCAGGGTGAACAAGGTGTCGTAGCCATCAACCGGCGGAATCGCGTCGATCTCGGCGCGGGTCATGCCGTCGAGGGCGCCGCGCAGGTCGATCTGCATTCCCGGCGACAGCACCGCGGCGATTTCGCCGGCGACGGACGGTCGCGGGCTCTGGCCAATCACGACCACGCCCATGCGTTGTTGCTGCATGCTATCAATCCTTCAAGATCACGATGTCGGATGGTGTCCAGCGCAGCGTCACTGCAGCGCCGGCCTGGAACAGCTCGTGCGAGCCGTTGTTGGGTTGCTGCGCCAGCAGGCGACGGCCCGCGGCCTCGATGCGGTACAGCACCGAGCCGCCCTGGAAGTTGGCGCTCTCGACAATGCCGTCGAGACCGTCGCCGGTCGGCGCCGCGAGCCGGATTTTCTCCGGACGCAACGCGACGGACAACGGTCCGGTGGTGCCGGGCTCTCCGGCGAGCTCGATGGTCATGTCGCGATCGACCTTTAGCAAAACCTTGCCGGCGTCGCGGATCACCTCGCCGCGGAACAGGTTGGTGTCGCCGATGAAGTCGGCGACGAAGCGCGTGCCGGGCCGGTCGTAGATCTCCGATGGCGTGCCGATCTGCTCGACTTTGCCGGCGTTCATCACCGCAATGCGATCGGACATGGCGAGCGCCTCTTCCTGGTCATGGGTGACGAACACCATGGTGAGACCAAGCTTACGCTGCGGCTGCTTCAGTTCGAACTGCATCGATTGCCGAAGCTTCTTGTCGAGTGCGCCAAGCGGCTCGTCGCACAGCAGCACGCGCGGTTCGATGACGATGGCGCGCGCCAGCGCGACGCGCTGCTGCTGGCCGCCGGACAATTGCCCGGGACGGCGATCCTCGTAGCCGACCAGTTCGACCTGGGCCAAAGCGTCGGTGACTTTCCGGCCGATGGTGGCGCGGTCCATGCCGCGCATGCGCAGCCCGAAGCCGACGTTTTCACCGACCGAACGGTGCGGAAACAACGCGTAGTTCTGGAACACCATGCCCATGTCGCGCTTGTGGGCGGGGACATGGGTGACGTCGGCGCCGCCGACCCTGATGCTGCCTTCCGTCGGCGTCTCGAAGCCGGCGATCATTCGCAGGGTCGTGGTCTTGCCGCAACCCGACGGTCCGAGAAGGGAGAAGAACTCTCCCTCCCGGATCGCCATGTCCACTGCGTCCACGGCACGGGTGCGACCGTCATAGGTCTTGGTGACGCCGACAATGTCGATGGCCGCGCTCATGCCCGGAAGATACGGTTCACGCGCGCGTCGATCTCGTCCTTGCGCGCGTTGTACCATTTCCAGTCGGGCTGGATCAGCGTAGCGACCTTCGCCGGCGTCGTCAGCAGTTTATCGTTGTACCTGTCATCGAGCTTCACCTTGCTGTTGGCCGGCGAGTACCACACAGATTCCGCCAGCGTCTTCTGCACGCTGGGGCTCAGCATGTAGTTCACGTAGGCATTGGCGAGCTCGCGGACCTTGGTGCCCGGCGTCAGCGTCAGCACCTGCTCCAGCGCCATCACGCCCTCGGACGGCGCGACGAAGGCGGTCGGCTGGTTCTGGCCATCGTAGCGCAGGATGCCGGAATCGTGGATCACCGCCAGGCCGACCTCGCCCGACAGGATCATTTTTTCCATAGTGCCGGTGAAGTCGGCGAGTTTCATCGGCTTGACCTTCTCCAGCGCCGCATAGGCGGCGTCGAGGTCGGTCATGCCCTTGCCGTACAGCATGCCGCTCATCATCACGAACGCCTGTCCGAGGCTGTTCACCGGGATGACATAGCCGCCGCGCACGCCGTCATAGGACCTGTCCCAGAGATCCTTCCAGGACGTGACCTTGCCGTAGCCCTTGTCGGTGCGCATGCCGAGGCCGATGGCGCTGGTGAAGATGGTGACGCCGACGATCTTGTCGCTGACCGCGTAGGGATAGACGTCGGCAATGTTCGGCACCTGCTTGGCGTCGATCTTGGCTTCGACGATGCCCATCTCCAGAGCCGCCCACTGCTCATTGGAATTGGTGTGCAGCACGTCGTAGACCGGATTCGAGCGCGAACTCGCCTGCAGCTTCGGCAGGAACGGGAACGCGGTGTCGGTCTCCACCTTGCACTTGAACTCTTTCTCGAAGGCCGGAACGACCTCGGTGGACATGGTCTGTCCCCACTTGCCGCCCCATCCGGTGATGCGCAACGTCGCCGCCTGGGCACGCGCGACATGGGGAGCTGCAATGAGGCCAGCACCTGCCGTAGCGGCCACGGCGAGAAACCGGCGTCGATTCACGGGCTTGCGGATGATGGTCACAGAATGATCCTCTCTTCAGAAATGAACGTCAGAGTTGGGCGGTGGACCGGAGCCCGACCGTGCGGTCGAGCCCGATGACGACCAGCACGGCAAGCACGATCGAAACCACCGAAGCGGCGCCGATCGTTCCGTCCAGATCGAATTTCAGATAGTTGAACAGGGTGATGGGTAGCGTCTCGTGGCCCGGCGACACCAGGAACAATGAGATCGGGAACTGGTCGAACGACACGATGAAGGCGAATACCGCACCTGCCATGACGCCGGGTTTTGTCAAAGGCAACGTGACTTCGAAATAAGTGCGCAGCGCCCCTGCCCCGAGGTTCTGTGCGGCTTCTTCCAGCCGGGTGTCGAAGTTGTGCAGCACGGCCAGGGTCGTGCGCACCACGTAAGGGATCGACACCAGCGTGTGGCCGAGCACCAGCCCCCAGGTCGGGCGGCCGACGTCCAGCAGCACGTAGGTCTGGAACAATGCGAGGCCAGTGAGAATCGCCGGCAGCATCAGCGGCGACAGCATGATCGCGGTGATGGCGCGGCTGCCGGGTAGCCGTCCGCGCGCCAGCGCCAGCGCCGCGCTGGCGCCGAACACGGTCGCGGCCACCGTGGTCAGGACCGCGACCTTGAGGCTGAACCACAGGGCGTTCATGAAATCGCGCGAGGCAAAGAACTTCTCGAACCAGCGCATGGAGACGCCGACCGGGGGAAACTGGATATAGGGCGTGGGGTTGAGCGCGAACACGAAGACGATGGCGATCGGCGCCAGGAGGAACACCAAGACGCCGATATTGAAGGCGAGATAGCAGAAACGGCCGAAGCGCAGGGAGAGCGGTGCTGATGTCATAGCGGCCCTCACTGCAAATCGCGCTGGCCTGAGATCATTCCCAGGATGCGGTTATAGGCGATGATCAGCACCAGCGAGATGGCCAGTAGAACCATGCCGAGCGCCGCGGCAAAGCCGACATTGAAGCTGGACGAGATCTGCTGGTAGATCAGCATCGGCAGCGTCATGATCTGGAAGCCGCCCATCAGGATCGGCGTCACGTAGGCGCTGATGGCCAGCGCGAACACCAGCAGCGAGCCGGCGAGAATCCCCGGCAGGCTGAGCGGCAGCGTGACCTCGAAGAAGGCGCGCAACGGCGAGGCACCGAGATTCTGCGCGGCATGTTCGAGCCGTTCGTCGATGCGGCTGATCACGCCGACCAGGGTCAGCACCATATAGGGGATGTAGATATGCGTGAGGCCGAGCACGATGCTGAATTCGTTGTACATCAGCGGCAGCGGTTTTGAGATCAGGCCCAAGCCGGTCAGGGTCTGGTTGATCACCCCCTTGTCCGACAGCAGCGCCATCCAGGCGAAGGTGCGGACCACGATGCCGGTCAGCATCGGCGTCAGCACCGACATCATCAGCAGCGCATAGGCGGTGCGGCCACGAATCCGGGCCATCCAGTGCGCCAACGGGTAGCCGATCAGCAGCGCCGCTACGGTGGTCAGCAGGCCGATGCGAATCGTGGTCCAGATCACCTCGAAGTAATACGAGTCCGACAGCATCCGCGTGTAGAACTTGGCCGTGAAGGTGACGTTCGGCTGCACCACCGGATTGCCGGACAGCACGCTGATCAGCGCCATCAGGCCCATGGGCAGGAAGAAGAACAGCGCGAACAGCAGCGCGCTCGGCGCAATCAGCCAGGCGATCGGGGAAACGCCGGTGCGGGTTACGTTCATTGCGCCGCCGCCTTGCGTACCGGCACGGCGTCGTCCAGCGCCAGCCACACCGGATCGTCGCACAGCCGGCCGAGTTCGACCGCCGTGGCGCGCAAAATCTGCCACAGCCGGGCGCGCTCTTTGGCGGAGGTCAACTGGCTCGGAAACGACAGCGCGACCCCGACCGTCTCGCCGGTGTCGCGGTTGCTGACCGCAAAACCCAGCGAGCCGACCCCGGGCAGCGATTCCTCGGTCGCCGACGAATAGCCGGTGCGGCGAATCTCATTGATGCGCACCATCAGTTCGGTGATGTTGCGCGGCGCGTTGGGCGGCACCGCGGGAAAAGGTTTTGCGAGGTTGGCGCAGATCTCGGCGTCGCTCAGCCGCGCCAGCATGGCGCGCCCGTTCGACGTCAGGAAAGCCGGCGTCCGCACGCCGGGCGGCGACACCACCTGCAGCGGATTGGTGCCGCGAACCACGCGCAACACCACCTGTTCGCCGCCATCCAGCACCGCGACATAGCCGGTGTGCCCGGTGGCGGCACAGACGTCGCGAAGATGCTGTTCGGCGAGCGCCACGAAGTCGTTCTGCGAACGATGCAGCCGACCGAGTTCGAACACCAGCAGTCCCGGCCGGTAGCGGCGCGTCGTCGCGTCCTGCTCCAGCAGTCCGCACTCCTTGAGTTGACGCAGCAGGCGCGAGGTCGAGCTCTTCGGCTTGCCGGTCAGCCGGATCACATCGGCATTGCTGATCTCCGGCTGCTGCGGAGAGAAGCAGCGCAGGATCTCTATGGCGTTGTCGAGGGCGCTCATGGCTGAAGATCCGAAGCGTTCCATAAAATGGAACCATGTTGTTAATTGTGGAACTGATCGATCCCGCCGTCAATCGGTCGGTGCGCGGCAATTTTGAACAATTCGCGCTGAAGATTCGCGCAATTGGCTGATATTTGGATGGCGCGGGAGCGTCAGGGAGCACCCGCCTGCGCCAGCGCGACGAGTTCTCGCCTGCGCAGACGCGTTGCGCGCGCCCGAACAAAGACGGCAAAGAACCGCAACCTCCGTGGTGCCGACGGCACGGACGACGAGATTGGTGGTGACGGCCCGCACCCGGCTGTGCGGAACATCGGACGATCGGCCGGGGACGCTCGACGCGCTGCGATGGGATTGATAAGCCCTGCCTGCAGGAGCCTTTGAGTCGACATGACCGTTGCGATCGAGATGGGACAGACGACGGCGGGCGCCGCGGTGACTCTGGACCTTGAGGAACTGCTGGCGACCCGCCTTCTGGTGCAGGGCAATTCGGGTTCCGGCAAATCCCATCTGCTGCGCCGGCTGCTGGAACAGAGCGCCCCATGGGTGCAGCAGACGATCATCGATCCCGAAGGCGACTTCGTGGCGCTGGCGGACCGTTTCGGTCACCTCCTGATCGACGCCGAGGAACACACCGAACGCGGCCTGCAGGTGGCGGGCGAACGCGCGCGCATGCATCGCGTCTCCACGGTGCTCAATCTCGAGGGGCTCGACGCCGAGAACCAGATGCGGCGCGCGGCGGCGTTTCTCAGTGGACTGTTCGAGGTCGGCCGCGACCACTGGTACCCGATGCTGGTGGTGGTGGACGAGGCGCAGCTGTTCGCGCCCGCCATCGCCGGCGAGGTCTCCGACGAAGCGCGCAAGCTCTCGCTCGGCGCCATGACCAATCTGATGTGCCGCGGTCGCAAACGTGGGCTGGCCGGGGTGATCGCGACCCAGCGCCTCGCAAAACTCGCCAAGAACGTCGCGGCCGAGGCGTCGAATTTCCTCATGGGCCGCACCTTCCTGGATATCGACATGGCGCGCGCCGCCGATCTGCTCGGCATGGAGCGGCGGCAGGCGGAATCGTTTCGCGACCTCGAGCGCGGGCAGTTCATGGCGCTCGGCCCGGCGCTGTCGCGCCGTCCGCTCGGACTGCGGATCGGGGCCACGGAGACCCAGCCGCGCAATGCGATCCCGCGCTTAATGCCGCTGCCGGAAGCAACATTGGACGCCCATGCCATGATCCTGGCAGCGCCGCCGCCGGAGCCGACCCGGCCGCAGCGCCGTGCACCATCGTCGCCGGATCTCCTCGGCCAGCTCATGGCGGCGAAGTCCGCAGCGCTGGAACTTCGGCCGGACGTGGCGGAGACACCGATCAGCGCCGAGGAACTGGCGAAGCGGCGCATGCGCGTCGACCGCGTTCTGCAAGCCTTGATGGCCGAGCCCGATGCAGGCTTCCGGGTCGTCGGCGTGCTCTATCAGGAATTCGTGGTCCGCTGCCGCATCGAGGGGCTCGGCGCAGCCGTGCCGGACCTCGACGACTTCCGCCGCATGCTGACGCGCGCCCGCGCCGGGCTGGGTTCCGACATGGCCGCCGACGACACCTGGCAGGACGTCTCGGTGCGCGCCTCCATCCTGCCCGAGGATATGCAGGGCGTGTTCATGATGATCGCGCGCGCGGCGAAAGAGGGCTGGCCCTGCCCCGGCGATGCCGCGATTGCCCGCGCCTATGGTTCGCACTCCCTGCGCCGCGCCCGGCGTCTGCTCGATTACATCGAGGAACAGGGCCTCATCGTATGCCAGCTCGACGGCGCCGGCCGACGCACGGTGACGCTGGTCGAACTGGCCTGGGCGACCGCGCCAGGAGATCCCAACGCCGAGGAACTGGCGACCGAACAAGGCCTGTGATGGCGCAGGCCGCCGCGCGGTGTGCTACAGTTTCCGACCGGTCCGCGCGCTGCGGCTGCGCATGGTCAGCATCTATCCATTGAAGGAGTTCCGGGCGTGAGCGTTGCCTTCACCAAGGAAGACAGTGCCGAAACGGCAGCGGAGACCCTGCTGCCCGACCGCCCGGTTTCGCCGCATCCGAATCGCGTGACGCCCGCCGGATTGAAGGCACTGGAGCTTCAACTCCAGCAGGCGCGCGAGGCCTACGAAACCGCGCAAACCATCGAAGACGTCAATGAGCGACGGCGGCAGGCGGCGATCCCGTTGCGCGACGCGCGCTACTTTGCGGCGCGCGTTCGAACCGCAGAGGTGGTCGACGCGCCTGCGTCAACGGACACGGTTGCCTTCGGCCGCACCGTGACCTTCAGGCGCGACGACGGCCGCGTGCAGACCTATCGCATCGTCGGAGAGGACGAAGCGGACCCCAAGGCCGGTTCGATTTCCTTCGTCGCACCGGTCGCGAGATCCCTGATGGGCAAAGCGGTCGGGGATGTCGTCGGCCCATCGGGTCAGGAGCTCGAGATCATCGCGATCGCTTAGCAAGGCCGCCACCCGGAATATCCCGGCGATGCTGAAGACCGCGCTCGCCAACGACGATCTCAAGTTTGATCCTCAAATTTGAAGCCGCTTGATCTTGTCCGGACGCCGGAGCTTTTGGCGGTCCCGGACGCAGTGCACGACGCCTCCTGACGGAGGCGCATTGCACTGCGTCTGGGACACGGTTTCCTTGAGAGGAAGCCGGCTCTAGACGGGCTGCAGGCCGAGCGCCTGCGCGCTCTCGATCCAGATCGGGAGTTCGCGCTGATACAGAGCGTTGGTCTCCTTGAAGCCGAGCGCCGGCTCCAGCACGAAGGTGGCGAGCACGTCCCTGACCTTCGGGTCGTCATTGGCGGCCACCAGGAGCTGCGCCAGCCGATCGACGATCGGCTGCGGCGTCGCCTTCGGCAGCGCCCAGCCGGTGAAGCCGCTGACGGTGAAGAACCGCGATGTTGCGCCCTGTTCGGGCAGCGTCCCGACCTTGGGGATGGCGTCGACCTTCTTCGAATGCACCGCGAAGGCCACGCCGCGATTGCTCTGCAGGACCGATTGCGCACCGGTGTAGCTGCCCATCGCGGCGTCCAGCGTGCCTTCGGCCAGCCCGGTCCACATCGGCGCTTCACCGCGGTAGTGGATCGGTTCGATGGCGAGGCCATACTGCCAGTTGAGTTCATTGATCGTCATGTGCGGCGCGGAGCCCGCGCTGTAGGTCCCGAAGTTCACCTTGCCGCTCTTGCGCGCAAAAGCGACGAATTCATCGAGCGTCGTGACGCCGGACTTCGTGCTCGCGACCAGCGGCAGCCCGGCCCCCGGGATGACGCTGACGAGTGTCAGGTCCTTGTCCATGTCGTAGCCCGGCGTCTTCATCATGACCCGGTTCATCACATAGGTGGTCGAGATGGAGCACAGCATGGTGTGGCCGTCGGGCTCCGCCCGCGCGACTTCCGCCGTACCGATGGCGCCGGCAGCGCCCGCCTTGTTTTCGATGACGACGGTCTGCCCCACCTGTTTCGAAATGAATTCGCCGAACGCCCGCGCCAGCATGTCGGTCTGGCCCCCGGCCGGGTAACTGCAGATCATGCGGATCTGCCGCGATGGCCAGGCCGCTTGCGCCGAGGCCTTGCGCACGATGAAAGGCAGCGCGGCGGCAGCCGCCCCGGCCACGATGAAGCCGCGGCGATGAGTGAGTTTGGACATGGTTTCCCCCGTATTTTTTTAGGACGTTAGCGCAACGCCCCGGCTGCGGCCATGTGCCGGCCCCGGACAGATTGGCGCACCCGAGGGGGCTCCGACATTCCCGGCATGCGCCGTCTGGATCGGCGCGCTGCGATGCACTAGTGTCCGGCCGAGCTCTTCAAAGATGGCTCGTCAGGCCGCAAAGGCCTGGCATCAAACAACTTCTGGGACGAGGCACCATGGCGCGTAATATTCTCATTCTCGGGGCCTCGTACGGCTCATTGCTGGCGACCAAACTCCTGATGGCCGGTCACAACGTGACGCTGGTCTGCCGCAAGAAGACCGCCGAGCTGATCAACCGCGAGGGCACCGAGGTCCGCATCAAGCTGCGCGACGAAGCGACGCACCGGGCGATCTTCTCGCGCGACCTGCCCGGCAAGCTCGACGCCACATCGCCGGATAACGTCGACCTGTCCCGCTACGATCTCGTCGGCCTGGCCATGCAGGAGCCGCAATACACCAATCACACGATCCGGGTTCTGATGATCAAGATTGCCACGGCCAAGCTGCCGTGCCTGTCGATCATGAACATGCCGCCGCTGCCCTATCTCCATCGCATCCCGGCGCTGGCAGACATGAATCTCGAGGAAGCCTATACCAACGCCCAGGTCTGGGAGCGCTTCACACCCGGACTGGTCACCCTCTGCTCGCCCGATCCGCAAGCTTTCCGCCCGCCCGAGGAAGCCGCGAACGTTCTTCACGTGGGCCTGCCGACGAATTTCAAGGCGTCGATCTTTGCCGACGAGGCGCACAACCTGCTGCTGCGCGAGCTGGAGGCGGACATCGACGCGGTCAGGCTGGATGGGCACGACGTGCCGGTGAAGCTCAAGGTGTTCGATTCGCTGTTCGTGCCGCTGGCGAAATGGTCGATGCTGCTGACCGGCAACTATCGCTGCATCACGCCGGAGGAGCCGCAGTCGATCCGCGATGCCGTGCATGGCGACCTGAAGGTCTCGCAGTCGATCTACGACCATGTCGATGCCATCGCGCGCCGCCTCGGCGCAGACCCGCAGGACCAGGTGCCGTTCGAGAAATACGCCAAGGCGGCGGAGAGTCTTCTCAAGCCGTCATCGGCGGCCCGCGCGGTGGCCAACGGCGCGCCCTTCATCGAGCGCGTCGACCTGCTGGTGAAACTGATTTCGCATCGGCTGGGCATGCCCAACGCCAATATCGACCACACGGTCCAGGTCGTCGACCAGAAGCTCAACGAGCGAATCGAATCGAGCGCGGGGATCTAGCTTCCCGCGCTTGAGTAGCACGCAAAAGTGCTGTCCTGGCCCAGGGTCCGCGCAAGGACCCTGGCAATGCCCGTGGCCGGCGCCCGGCATCATCGAACACGCGTTCCCGATCGGAAACCGAGCATTGCTCAACTAATAACCAGCGGCGCGAAAATTATCTTAACACATTCTGGACACAATGGCCGGCGGACACATGAGAAGCCCGCCGCGCGACCGGGCGCCACCATACGGAACATCACATGGTTGCAAATCTGAGCCTGAAAGCCCGGATCACCGCGGCGTTGGCAATATCGGCCGCAGCGACGGCCATTGCCGTGCTGTTCGGAGCCATGTGGATCATCGGCGGCATCGTCGACCGCGCCGATCGTGAGGAACTCCAGGGCAACTACGATGCATTCCAGTCGCGGCTGATGCAGGAATCCCAGCGCGCGGCAGCCATGAGCGCCGTGGTGGCAAACATCCCGGCGGTCCAGGATGCGGTGGCGCGCAACGATCGCGAGGCGCTGGTGCAGTTGTTCGGACCGGGCTTCGCCCAGCTCAAGTCCGACTACGGTGTCGATCAGTTCCAATTCCATACACCGGCAGGCCTGTCCCAGTTCCGGGTGCATCAGCCCGCCAAGTTCGGTGACGACCTCTCCGGCTTCCGCAAGACCGTCGTCGTTGCCAATTCCACGATGAAGCCGGTGCTGGGGCTCGAGGGCGGTGTTGCCGGTCTCGGCATTCGCGGCGTCGTGCCGGTGGCGCAGAAGGGCAAGCATCTCGGCACCGTCGAGTTCGGGCTGACATTCGGCCAGGGCTTCTTCGATGAGTTCAAGCGCGCGCGGAACGTCAATGTCGCGTTTCATCTCGCCGGGAATGGCGACTTCAAAACCTTCGGCGGTACGCTGGGCGGCAAGACGTTCTTCGATGCCGGCGCCTATCGCAGCGCCACCAACGGCAGTTTCATCATCCGACAGGGCGCGCTGCAGACGACGCCCATCGTCGCATTGCTCGGCCCGGTCAAGGATTTCTCCGGCCAGCCCATCGGCGCCGTCGAGATCGTCATGGACAACAGCGAATATGTGGCAGCCATTGCCCATGCGCGGCTGCTCGTGGCCGCGATTGCCGCCTTGTGTCTGGTCCTCGCCATCGCCGGCGGTTTGCTGATCGCCCGCGGCATTTCGCGGCCCATCCTTGCCATCACCGAGGCGATGCGTGAACTCGCCGAAGGCAACCTGTCGGTCGCGCTGCCGCAGCACAGCGGCAAGGACGAAGTCGGCCAGATGGTGCAGGCCGTCGACATCTTCAAGCAGAATGCGATTCGTGTCAGCCGCTTCCAGGTCGACCAGGACGAAAGCCAGGCCAAGGCCGAACAGGAGAAGCGCGCCATCTTCGCATCGCTTGCCGACAGGTTCGAGGGCAACGTCCGCAAGGTCGTCGACAACGTATCGTCCGCCGCGGCAGAGATGCAGAACACCGCGCAGTCCATGTCGTCGGTCGTCGAGCAGTGCCGGGCGCAGTCTGACGAAGTCTCGGGCGCATCGCTCTCGGCCTCCGACAATGTGCAGACCGTGGCCGCGGCATCCGAGGAATTGTCGTCCTCGATCGGCGAGATCAACCGGCAGCTCGCGCAATCCTCCGCCGCGGTCGGAAAGGCGGCCGACAGCGGCCGGCGCTCCAATGTGCGCATGCAGAGCCTGGCCGCAGCGGCGCAGAAGATCGGCGATGTTGTCGCCTTGATCAATCAGATCGCCAGCCAGACCAATCTGCTGGCGCTGAATGCCACCATCGAGTCGGCACGTGCCGGCGAGGCCGGCAAGGGATTTGCTGTGGTGGCGGGCGAGGTCAAGTCGCTGGCGACACAGACGGCCAAGGCCACCGAAGATATCCGCGCCCAGATCGCATCGATCCAGAGCGAGACCAATGCGGCCGTGGAAGAGATTCAGGCGGTGTGCGCCACCATCGACGAGGTCGACAAGATTTCATCGGCCATTGCCGCGGCCATCGAGGAACAGGGCGCCGCGACGCAGGAGATCGCCCGCAACGTCAGCCAGGCCGCTGCGCGCACCGACGACGTGTCGCGCAACATCACCAGCGTGACATCGGGGATTTCCACCACAGGCTCCGCCGCACAAAATGTCCTGGGCTCGGCGACCAGACTGGCCTCGCAATCCGAAGTGCTGCGCGGCGAGGTGGATCGCTTCCTGGCAAGTATCAGAGTCGCATAGCGCCGGCAGCGCTTCGCCGGCCGTTCGTGTCGTCGACGTCGTTCGGCGCCCCGAGGCAACGTTCACCGGTGCGAGCTCGGCGATTGGCGGGGAATGGTTCGGCAGGCGCCTTCGCGGGCGCGGCTTTGCATCCTTGTGCAGTAGCGAACTAATGACGCCGCCGTGATCGCTGCGCGCACTTGATTGACTTCTGACGACGCGATGACAGACTGGCGCAAAATCCAGGGGAGGATCGCGGTGGCAAACCTCGCGGCCCGGAATCACGTCGAGCGGGTCCTTGCGGTCGCCGCAAGCGAGATGGCTGTCGAGGGCGAACCACGCATCGTCAGGTCC
The DNA here is from genome assembly GCF_052658035.1 of Rhodopseudomonas sp. RCAM05734. Lineage (NCBI taxonomy): Bacteria > Pseudomonadati > Pseudomonadota > Alphaproteobacteria > Hyphomicrobiales > Nitrobacteraceae > Rhodopseudomonas > Rhodopseudomonas sp. RCAM05734. The sequence continues at coordinate 661,297 of NZ_CP199742.1, forward strand.
TGGAAGCGATGCCTCGTCGATCACAAGCTGGATCCGGCCCGCGCCGGGCCGCCACGCACGCTGATGCAATCCGAGCTGAAGTACCGCGCCGAGCGGGTCGACCGCCTGCTCCATTTGGCAATGCCCGAACTGGACAATCTTTACGGACTGGTGCGTGACACCGGCTATTGCGTCAATCTTGCTGACGCAAATGCGACGATCCTGTTCAGCCGCCTGCCCGACGGCGAAGCCGCAACCCTCATGCGGCAATGGAAGATCTACACCGGTTCGGTATTCGCCGAGGCCACCGAAGGTACCAACGGCCTCGGCACGGCGCTCGCCGAGCAGCGGGCCATCCTTGTGCATCGCGATGAACATTTTCGCGAACAGTGGTCGATGTTCAGTTGCGCGGTGGTGCCGGTGTTCGACCATGCCGGCCATCTCGCAGGCGCGGTGAACATCACCTCGTGCCGCGGCGATCTCGATCGCGCCGCGCACCAGCTCGCGCTGGCCCTCACGACGCAGGCGGTGCGGCGCATCGAGGAGGCGATATTCCGCTCGAGCTTCCATGACGGCTGGATTGCCACCTTGCCCGGCGGCAGTGCGATGATCGCCTTCGACGACGATCAACGGGTGCTTGGCGCCAGCCGCGCCGCGCGCGACAGTCTCGGGCTGTCCGACGCGATGATCGAGACCGGGCATCCGCTGTCGCAATTCATCCAGTTCGACAGCACGTCGGCGCGCCGGCCCGGCGTGGCACAGGCGCTGCGCGATCGCGAAGGACGGCACCTCGGAGAGGGGCATGTATCGAGTCCGACACGCGCCCGACGGCCGGCCGCGTCGCACGCCGCGCGTACGGCCGATCGGCCGGCGATCCATCACGAGGCGCTTGCCGAACTCGCCGGCGGCGATCCGGCGCTGCAGCGAAGCGTCAGGCGCCTGCTGATGGTCGTCGACAAGGATATTCCGGTGCTGCTGCGCGGCGAGACCGGCAGCGGCAAGGACGTTTTCGCCCGCGCCATTCATGCCGCCAGCGGCCGTGCCGGCGGCCACTATGTGGCGCTGAACTGCGCGGCGATGCCGGAAAGCCTGATCGATGCCGAACTATTCGGCTATGAAAGCGGGGCTTTTACGGGCGCACGCCGCGACGGCTCCAGGGGCCTGATCGTGCAGGCCGACGGCGGGACGCTGTTTCTCGACGAGATCGGCGACATGCCGCTGGCGCTGCAGACGCGGTTGCTGCGCGTGCTGGAAAACCGCGAGGTGTGGCCGCTCGGCGCGCGCAAGCCGGTCGCCGTCAACATCCGCCTGGTCAGCGCGACACATCGCGACCTCGAAGCCATGGTGGCCGAAGGCGGCTTCCGCGCCGACCTCTATTATCGTCTCCGCGGGTTGCAGGTCGATCTGCCCGCCTTGCGCGCACGCGCCGACAAGACCGAGCTGATCGCCCGGATCGCGGCCGAGGAAGCGCCGCAACTGCGCATGTCCTCCGCGGCCTGGGAGACGCTGCTGGCGCATCCGTTTCCCGGCAATATCAGGCAATTGCGGCATGTGCTGCGGCTGTCCGCCTGTACCGCGGAGGGCGGCATCATCGCCGAAGCCGATCTCGACCTGCCGCCGTGCAGCGACGGCGCGACGCCCGGTCTCAAGGCAGCAGAGCGGCACGTCATCGCCGAGGCGCTCAACCGGCACCACGGCGACGTCGCAGATGCCGCGCGAACGCTGCACATCAGCCGCGCCACACTGTACCGCAAGATCAAGGCGCTGAAGATTGCGGTGACGGACCACTAGCGCCTTTGCATCGGGCCCATCGCCATCCTCATGGTGAGGAGCGCGCCGCTTGGCGCGCGTCTCGAACCATGAGATATTGCGCGCCGAGCTTGCGGCCATCCTTCGAGACGCGGTCGAAGGCGACCGCTCCTCAGGATGAGGCAAACCGTCCGTAGCTCTTCAGGATGAGGGAGAGTTTGTGGAGCTCCATCATGAGAAGATGCTCCAGCCGAGCTTTCTCGCCTCGAGATCGCCCAGCGAGACCGCGTCCCTGATGGCGTGGACGCCGTGGAACGCGCCATTGAGGTAGAGCAGCGGTGACGCCGCGCCGCGCATGCCGGCATCGCGCACATCGCCGACGAAAACCGAATGCGTCCTGGTCTCGAATTCCTGCCGCAACTCACAGTCGAACGACACGATCGCCTCCTCCAGCACCGGCGCACCAGTCACCCGGGTGCTCCAGCGCCCGAAGCCGAACCGGTTTTCGCCATCAAAACCCTTCTGTCCGCTGAACGTCAGCGCCAGCGGCATATGCTCTTCGGCGAGAAAGCTGACGCCAAAGCAGCGCTCCTCGCGAATGCGCGGATTGGCGCTGGCCTTGCGATTGACGCAAACCAGCAGCGACGGCGGGTCGTCAGACAGCGAGCACACTGCCGTCACCGTCAATCCGGTTCTGCGGCCCTCCTCGCGCCCGACGGTGACCAGCGCCACCGCGCCGGCGCAGTGACGCATCGCCTTCCTGAAGTCATTTGAGTCCATGGGGCATCCTGTGTCGGATTCGTAGTGCGTAGGGTGGGCAAAGGCGCCCTTGCGCCGTGCCCACCATTGTCGCGCGATGGTGGGCACGCCTCGCCGCGCGATGCGCGGTAGAGGCTTTGCCCACCCTACAGCGACGATGATCAGGCAGCCTTGCCGATCCCCGGTTTGAGATGCGCGAGGCGTGGCAGCACCTCCTGCTTCAGCAGGCGCAGCGAATTGTGCCAGGCTTCCGGCTTGTGCTTGTAGTCAAAGCCGAACACCAGCAGCGTGCCGAAGCCTCCGACCTCATGATAGATCTTCTCGATCTTCTCGGCGACGGTGGCAGGCGAGCCGATGATCCAGTTATGCCTGGCGCAATATTCCACGGTGACATCGCTGTCCGGCACGTCCGGCGCGTGCTTGAGATAGTCCTTGAAGCCGAAGTGGCCGAGCAGCCGCAGGAAGTACTCGCCCATCATCCGGCCCATCATGTCGCCGACCGACAGCCGCCACGCTTCCTCGTCGGTATCGGCCACGAACACCTCGCGCACCATGCGCCAGTCCTGCCGGTTGGGCTTTCGCCCGGTCTTCGCTGCGCCGATTTCGACGGAATCCCAGTGGCTCGAGACGTAGGCCGGATTCAGGTTGAGGCTCATGGGAATGTAGCCGCGTTCGCCGGCCAGTTTCAGCGTATCGGAGCCTTTGCTGAGGCCGGCCACCGCGATCGGCGGATGCGGCGCCTGCAACGGCTTGATGTGCGGCTTCAGGAAGTCGAACATCACGTCCGGCTTGGAGACGGTCCAGTACTTCCCCGTATAGGTCCACGGCGCGTCATCGGACCAGAGCTTGAGGATGATCTCGAGCGCCTCGCGGGTCATGTCGCGATTCTGGCCGGACATGCCGTCGACGTTGAACATCGCCCAGTCGCTCGGCAGGCCCGACGCCGCAACGCCGAAATTCAGCCGGCCTTCGGAGAGATGATCGAGCATCGCCACGCGGTTGGCGAGTTCGGCGGGATGATGATACGGTAGCAGGAATCCGCCAGGCCCGAGACGAATGTTCTTGGTTTGCAGAAAAGCCTGCGCCAGCAGCAGATCGGGCGCCGGATGCGGCTCCCACGGCGCGGTATGGTGCTCGCCGATCCAGGCTTCCTGATAGCCGAGTTCATCGGCCCAGCGCAGCACCTGCAGATCCCAGTCGTGCCCTTCTTTCAGCCCGCACTCCGGCGGATGCGAAGGCATGGTGAAGTATCCAATCTCCATGGCAATTCCTCCCAGTCGTTTGCTCCAAACGCGTCTTGCGCGCGTTGAAGGACACTGGAGCAAGGCCCGTGCCATGGCCCGGAAACCGCTATCGATCGGGATTTGCGACTGATATCAGCCGCCGCAATCGCAACCGCGCAGCAAGGCGGCTGTCGAAGTCTCAGGATTGAGAAGGATACGTCTCACATCTGAGACGCGTGCACCCACGCGCAGCGTGTGGCAGGCGCGAATAGCAAAGGCGTATCCAATATGGAACTGGCGATCCCGGCATGACTCGAACATGCGACCTACGGTTTAGGAAACCGTCGCTCTATCCGGCTGAGCTACGGGACCGCACACCCGGCAAGCGCGGGTGCTTGGTCCACTCCATACCAGAGCCGCGGCGCCGTCGCCACCCCGACGCCAGCGCGACGGCGACCGCTGCGCCGGGGCGTGGGGTGCGGAAATCCGCCCCGCGCGACAGGAAAAGCGGCCTGCCCGGTTGAAACCGGGGCCGATAATGGCGACAATTGGCCGTCACAGACCTCATTTCGGACGTAACGCCGGTGACCACGACCGCCAGATTCATGGTTTTGAACGCCGCCTTCGCCAGCAGCCTCGCGCTGATGCCGACGCCGGCCGGCGCGCAATGGTGGACCGCGGCGCCCGCCGATTTCGAGGACTGCGCCGAACGGGCCGAGCGATCCGGCGGCGGCGGGGACGCCAAGGCCTCGCTGCTGGCCGACTGCGAAGCCAGGTTCGCGGGCCGCCGCAAGGCCGGCGGCGGCTACACCTATCACGACTTCATGCAGAACCGCAGCTTCGACATCGCAGGCCCCAATCCCACGGCGGCCGAACAGAGGATGATCGACGAGCAATACGCCGCCTATCTCGACGGCCACCGCCGCAGCATCATCGTCGCAGCCTTTGCCGAGAAACAGCGCCAGCAACAATTGCAGCAGCAGGCATCGCTCGAACCCGACAAGCCTGCGCCGATCGTCGCGCCCCGGCAGACCCGGCCGGTGGCCGTCGTCAAGCCGCGGCCGCGGCCGAAATCCGCGGATTGCACCGATCCGCTGGCCTGCGGCTGGTCGCGGCTGTCGTCGGGCCTCAAGGATATCACGAAGACCCTGTTCGGCCCCCCGGCAAAAACCAAGCGCAGCTAGGCGATCCGTCGCCGCGAACCGCTAGTCGGCGCTGATCTGGCTGGCGTAGTCGGCTGCCGTCGCCGGCACGAGAGCAGTCGCAACGAGACCGGCCGCAAGCAGCCATATCTTCGGATTCATGAAGTCTATCGAGCGGCCTTGCCTCAGCGAAGACCGCGCAGCGGCTTGTGGGGACGCCGTACATGCAGCCGGGGCCGCGAGATGGTCGCTGGCGGGAACATGGCCGCGCGCCGTTCGGCCAGTCGCGCGTCGTAACCGGGCGACGGCGTCACCGTCGGCGGTGCGGCCACGACCGGCGATGCGGTCGAGCCCAGAAGGCATGAAACGACCGCCATCACGGCGATCGTTTCATGTAGCAGTTTGCTCTGAAGCTTCACAGACATCTGCCGCATGGTCATTCCATCCGCCATCTGCACGGCCCCCAAGCGCCACGCGCAGGGGGCCGAATCAGCTTCAAAGCCGAATATTACTTCTTGGCCTTTTTGGCGGCCGACTTCTTGGTGGTCTTGGCGGTCACGGCCTTCTTGGCCTTGCGACGGCGATGACCGAGCGGAATGCCGAGCTTGATGGCCTTCTGACGCAGCGAACCACCGGTACGCTTCATCTCCTTGGAGATCTTCTCCAGCGGAGTCTGCGCCTTGGAATGCGCCTTCAGCGTCTTCACATCTTCCTTGGTGTATTCGCGACGAACGAGTTTCTTCTTAGCTTTCTTGGCCATATCTGCTCCGATTTAAAGTTGAGTCCTGCGATCAGCACGCGCGGTGCTGATGCTATGAAAGGGATCAAACGCCGGGATCGACGCGCGAACGCGCTCACCACCGTCAAATCACGCGCTACCTATACTAGAGAACAACTGATTGACATAGCCCCCTGCGCCAATACGTCATGTTCTCAATAGGACGACCTGCTCCCGTACCACGTCGCACTCATCAAGTCATTGTTGAGTAAGAGAATTCATTTACTAGCTGTTGACTCAAATTCGGCGCCTGGCCGTCATTCCCCCGTTACTTTGCGAAACTCATAGATCAAATTAAGTTTTGTTTAGGGCGGAAGATGCTACCTGCTGGATTTTAGGGCCGTGAAAGGCTTTTCGCATGCTCTCCGCCGCAGCTCGTCTCATTGACCGCTTCCGCCGCGCGCATCGCGGCAACGTCGGCATCGTCTTCGCGCTCACCCTTGTACCCACGATATCGAGCATCGGCTACGCGATCGACTATTCCCGGGCTGCTCAGATCCGCACCAAACTACAGACGGCGATCGACGCCGCCAGTGTCGGCTCGGTCGCCCAAAAATCCCCGGGCTTCATCGCCGCAGGCTCGATGAGTTCGGACGGTGTCATTCCGGCAGGCGCGACCGACGCGGTCGGAATCTTCAATGGCAACATGGTGGGACAGACGGGCTATACGCTGAACAGCGTTACCGCCACGGTCACGAAGGCGTCCAACCAGGTCACGTCCACGGTGCAGTTCTCGGCGCAGGTGCCGACGACCTTCCTGTCGATCATCGGCCGGAACGTCATGACGGTCACCGGCACGTCGACGTCGGTTGCGACCATGCCGCTCTATATCGATTTCTATCTGTTGCTGGACAATTCGCCATCGATGGGCGTGGCCGCGACGCCGGCTGACATCACATTGCTGCAGTCCAAGACAGGCGGCTGCGCGTTTGCGTGCCACGACACCACCAACGCGAACAGCAACTATGTCATCGCGAAGAAGTGGAACGTGACGACACGAATCGACGTCCTGCGGACGGCGACCCAGCAGCCGATGGACACCGCCACTGCGACTGCGACCTATCCGAGCCAGTTCAGAATGGCGATCTACGACTTTGGCGCGTCATCCGCGACCATCGGATTGCGGAACCTGTTCTTGCTCTCATCGAGCCTCTCGAGTGCCAGGACGGCCGCCGGTAATATCGACCTGATGGCGGTCGCCGGCCAGAACGACTCCTTTACGGCCGACAAGGACACCCCGTTCACCAGCGTCTTCCCTGCGATCAACAATGCGATCAGCTTGCCGGGCACCGGCACATCGTCGTCGCCGCTCAAATATCTGTTCTTCGTGTCCGATGGCGTCGCCGACGAGGCCAACGCGGGCTGCCTCAAGCCGCTGCAGGGTTCGAATCGCTGCCAGTCGCCGATCAATCCGGCACTGTGCACGGCCATCAAGAACCGCGGCATCAAGATCGCGGTCCTGTACACGACCTACCTGCCGCCGACCGACAACTGGTACAGTACGTGGATCGCGCCGTTCAATACCGGGCCTTACGGCCCCTCTCCGAACAGTGAAATCGCACAAAACATGCAGAGTTGTGCATCACCCGGCTTCTATTTCGAAGTGAGCCCGACCCAAGGCATCTCCGAGGCCATGAACGCGCTGTTCCAGAAAGCCGTCGCCAACGCCCGCATCGCTAGCTGAGGCGGCTAGCCGCGGATCGCTTCCGCGGTCAGGCCCGGCGAGCCCTGTGCTTCGGCCTCTGCGCGTTTGACCAGCTCCACGATCCGCCGCGACAGCGGCGCATCGATGCGGTGCCGTTCCGCCAGTTGCACAATCACGCCCTGCAGATAGTCGATTTCGGTGCGTCGTCCGCGCTGCAGGTCATCCCACATGGACGAACGCGCGGTCGGATCGATCTTCATGGTCCGTCCCAGCAGACGCGCAAACAGGAAGTCCGGCAGGCGCAACAGATGCGGCGTGAGGCTGGCCGGGATCGGCGTCGCCGATATCGGCCTGATTCCTTCCGCCTGCAGCACCGCGAGCCCTTCGGCCATCTGGTCGGCGAACAGCCGTCGCCATGCCCGCTGCGCCGGCTGCTCGCGCAGCGGCCGGCCGGACAGTGCGTTCAGCGCATTGTTGAGGTTCACCAGTAACTTGCCCCATTGCACCGCGACGATGTCATCGGCCGGGCGCATGATCAGATCGGTCACCGACAGTTGCGTCGCCGTGCCGGCGGCGTCGCTCTCGATCGCGATGTCGCCGGAGGTGGCGCGATGATAGTGGCCGTCGCCCGGCGCGATCACGTTGAACGGCACCATGCCGCCGAGAACACTCCGGCCCGGCAGCCGCTCGCGCAACACAGCCACATTGCCGACGCCGTTCTGCAGGCTGACGACGACCGCGTCTTCGGCGGCGTGCCGCGCGATCAGGTCCGCGATCCCGGCGGTATCTGCGCTCTTCACCGCAACCAGAATGACCGCCGCGCCATGGAGGATAGTGGCTTCGTCCGACAGGGCCAGGCTGCTGCACAGGTACATGACGGTCCGGGCCGCCGACACCGGTCAGCCGCAGGCCATGCGCCTGGATCTCGGCGGTCACCCGCGGCCGCGCCAGCATGGCAACATCGCGCCCGGCGGCGGCCAGCATGCCGCCAACGAAGCAGCCAATGCTGCCGGCGCCCGCAACTGCAATACGGTTCGTTGCCATCGCTCTACTTCGTCACCTGCTGATTTTGCACCCGTTGGTAGCAAAATGCCTCCGCGCTGGCTACGACCGGGAACCTGCGGGCCTTCCAAGCGTCATAAGGCGACGCTATGTTCCATCCGGGGCCAGCGAAGGAGAGTGCGATGGGTTTGCTCGATATTTTGAACGGCATGCAGAACGGGCCGCGAGGGCCGAGCGATCCGAACGACAAGAGCGGCGGCATGTCGCCCATGACCATGGCGATCCTCGCACTGCTGGCCTACAAGGGCTACAAGCATTTCACCGGCACCCAGCAGGGACAGCCGCAGCCGCAACAGGTGCCGGCGCCGACGACCACGCAGGCCAACGCGCCCGATGGCGGCGGGCTCGGTGGTATGCTGGGAAGCATCTTCGGCGGCAATAGCGGCCAGGCCGGCGGAGGTCTGGGCGGATTTCTGAACGGCCCGCTCGGTGGCCTGCTGGCGGGCGGCGCGGCTGGCAGCGTGTTGAGCGGCGGTCTCGGCGATCTGCTCAAGCAATTCCAGCAGAACGGTCATGGCGAAGTCGCGAATTCGTGGGTCAGCAACGGTCCCAACAAGCAGATCGCGCCCGGCGATCTAGCAAATGCACTTGGCGCCGACCAGATCGAACAGCTGACCTCACGCACCGGCATGTCGCGCGATCAACTGTTGTCCGAACTGAGCAACGAACTGCCCGACGCGGTAAATCAGTTCACCCCCGAGGGTCGAGTGCCGACCGAAGACGAAGCAAAGTCGCGCTGGGTTTGATCGGCTCGCTTATATAAGGATAGTGCCATGCTCTGGATCATCTTCATCGGCTTTGTCGCCGGCATCATCGCGAGAATGCTGTCGCCGGGTCCCAACAATCCCAGCGGCTTCATTCTGACCACTGTGCTCGGCATCGCCGGCGCATTCCTGGCGACCTTCATCGGCCAGCAGATCGGCCATTACGGCCCCAACCAGGGCGCCGGCTTCATCACCGCCACCCTCGGCGCGCTGGTGGTGCTGTTCATCTGGAACAGGCTGGTCGCCCGCCGGGTGATCTCCGATCCCGGCCAGCGTTACTGAGGTCGCGACAAAGCCCCCAATTGTCATCGCCCGCGAAAGCGGGCGATCCAGTACGCCGAGGCAGCCGTGATGGCGCCTCGGCGTCTCCGTTTATTGGATCACCCGCTTGCGCTGGATGACAGTCATTGGATCAGACTCGACGCGGTGCCGTCAGTTCACGACAGATGCATGCCCGCATCCATCCGCACCACTTCGCCGGTCATGTTGCTCGACGGCGCGGTCGCCAGGAAGCAGACCAGGTTGGCGATGTCCTCGGCCGTGGACGCCAGCTTAAGCGGCACTTTGGCGATCACCGCGTCGCGCACCTTGGCGGCGGCCTCTGCGCCGCGGCCCTTGGTGAACCATGGCGTGTCGATATAACCCGGACATACCGTGTTGACGCGGATCGACGGCGCCAGCGCGCGCGCCAGTGACAGCGTTATCGTGTTAAGCGCGCCCTTGCTGGCGGCATAGGCCACCGACGAACCGCCGCCGGTGATCCCGGCCATCGACGAGACATTGACCACCGCGGACGCGCGACCCAATGCCTTGGACCCGGCCTCGAGCAGCGACCGCGCCGCGCGCACCATCTGGAACGGACCGATGGTGTTGACCGCATAGACCTGCTGGAAATCCTCGGCCGACAGCCCGTCGAGATTGCCGTGCGCCACATGCTTGGTCGTGCCGGCATTGTTGATCAGCGCGTCGAGCCGTCCCCATGGCGCGGCGGCGGCGATGATCTTCCGGCAATCCTCATCCTTCGCGACGTCGCCCTGCACCACTATCACCTCGGCGGCACCGGCGCTGCGGCACAGCTCGGCAGTCGCTTCCGCTTCCTTCACGCTCGACGCATAGTTGATGACGATGCGGGCGCCGCCTTTGGCGAGAATCGCCGCCGTCGCCGCGCCCAGCCCCGACGCAGACCCCGTGATCACGACGCACAATTCTTCCTTCGACATCCGCACTCCCCTTTGGTTTCTCGTCCCGCCGCGATGTACCATATCGCCGGCGGATCGGGATACGTCGACGAAGTCCGTTGAACGGAATAACGCCATACATCATGCCGTCACTGCAGGCCGCCCTGCGGACATGCGCGCTTGTCTTCACAGCGCCTTTTGCCCATCATGATTCTCAACAAACGGCAGCACTCCATCGCCGGCGCACCGCCGGTTGAATTGAGATGTGCGCTTTGCCAACGAGGAACGCTGTGACGGAGACCGACAATATTGTTGCCGAGACCGCGGAACGTATTTTTGCCGATCTCGCCGACGCGCAAGCCATCAGCAGGAGCAAGGACGGCGCGTGGGTCGCGCCGCTGTGGCACGCGCTGACCGAAGCCGGCCTGCCGCTGTCCTGGGTCGCTGAAGACTACGACGGCTCCGGCGCGAGCCTCGCCGAAGGTTTTGCCGTGCTCGGCGCCGCCGGGCGTTTCGCCGTGGCAGTGCCGCTTGCCGAAACCATGCTGGCCGGCTGGCTGCTGGCGCAGGCCGGCATTGCGTCGCCTGCCGACACGATGACCGTCGCACCGGCGAGCCCCAAGGATCGCATCACCATCAATGCCGACGGCAGCCTGACCGGCCGTGCCCGCGGCGTGCCGTTTGCCACCCAGGCGGGGCACGTCGCGGTGATCGCCAGCGGCATCGGCGGCGTATCCATCGCGCTGGTCGCGGCCAGCGCCTGCCGTATCGAGGCCGGACTCAATCTCGCCAGCGATCCGTCGGACACCGTGATCTTCGACAATGTGCAGCCGATCGTGCTCAAGCCGGCGCCCAATGGCTTCGATCAGACGTCGCTGATGCTGATGGGGGCGGTGGCGCGCAGCCTGCAGATTGCGGGCGCGCTGGAAACCATGCTCGACATCAGCGTGCGCTACGCCGGCGAGCGCGTCGCCTTCGAAAAGAAGATCTCCAAGTTCCAGGCCGTGCAGCACAACCTCGCCAGGCTCGCCGGTGAAGCCGCCGCCGCGCTGGCCGCCGCCACCTCGGCCGCCGACGCCATCGCCAGCGGATCGGCATTCGAGGAGACCGTGTTCCTCGAAGCGGCGGCAGCCAAAATCCGTTGTTCGGAAGCTGCCGAAAAGGGCGCCGCCATCGCCCATCAGGTGCATGGCGCCATCGGTTTCACCCAGGAACACATCCTGCATTGCTACACGCTGCGCGCGCTGGCCTGGCGCGACGATTTCGGCTCCGAGAGCTACTGGGCCGTCGAACTCGGCAAGATGATTGCTGCGCGCGGCGCCGATGAATTGTGGCCGCTGGTGGCGTCGCGCTGATCCCTGAACTTCCCTTGCTTCTGAGACGAGACCGACCATGAGCGCAGCCCTCCGTTTCGATCCGATCCGCCTGCCCGAGGAATGCGAGGTGCTGCGCCGCGAAGTGCGCGCCTTCCTCGCCGAGGAGATCGCCGCCGGCACCTTCGATCCGCACAAGCCGCAGCGCGAGGATTCCGATGCGCCGGAATTTTCGCGTCGCGTCGGCGAACGCGGCTGGCTCGGCATGACCTGGCCGAAGCAATATGGCGGCCACGAGCGCAGCTTCCTGGAGCGCTACGTCGTCACCGAGGAAATGCGCGTGGCCAATGCGCCGGTGCGGCGCTTCTTCGTCGCCGACCGCCAGAGCGGCCCGGTGCTGCTGAAATACGCGCCCGAGCACATCAAGATGGACATCCTGCCGCGCATCTGCCGCGGCGAAGTCTGCTTCTCCATCGGCATGAGCGAGCCGAACTCCGGCTCCGACTTGTTCGCGGCCAAGACCAAGGCCACCAAGACCGACGGCGGATGGCTGATCAACGGCAGCAAGATCTGGACCACCTCGGCGCACATCGCCGACTACATGATCGCCATCTTCCGGACGTCGCCCTCCACCAAGGAGAACCGCAGACACGGCCTGACCCAGTTTCTGGTCGACATGAAGAAGCCGGGCATCGCGGTGAACCCGATTGCGCAGATCACCGGACAGTATGAGTTCAACGAGGTGGTGTTCACCGACCACTTCATCCCCGATGACTACATGCTCGGCGAACTTGACGGCGCTTGGAAACAGGCAACGTCCGAACTCGCTTATGAGCGATCGGGGCCGGAGCGCTTTCTCGAGACCTATTACGTGCTGACCGAGCTGGTCCGCGCCGTCGGCAAGAATCCGGACACCCGCAGCGCCGAGGGCATCGGCCGTCTGGTCGCGCAGCCGCACACCATGCGGCGGATGTCGGTGTCGGTGGCCGGCATGCTGCAGGCCGGCAAGGAGCCGGTGGTGGAAGCCTCCATCGTCAAGGACATCGGCACCATCTGGGAGCAGCAACTGCCGCACCGGGTCCGCGAGCTCGCCGCTTTCGTCGAAGGCGACCCGTCGAACCACGCCACCCTGGACGAGATGCTGTCCTTCGCCATCAAGACCGCGCCGAAGCTGACCATCCAGGGCGGCACCACCGAAGTGCTGCGCGGCATCATCGCGCGCGGGCTGGGGCTGCGGTGAACTCTTCACCTCTCCCCGTTGGGGAGAGGTCGACCGGCAAAGCCGGTCGGGTGAGGGCCTTCTATTCTACAGTGCCCCCTCTCCCCAACGGGGGGAGGGAGCGACGGCGCCCAGTTGCGACATATTCCAATCATCAGCCTTACGGAGACTCCATGACCACCTACAAAGACATCGCCGTCGAGACCCGCGGTCACATCGCGATCATCGAGATCCGCAAGCCGCCGTTCAACTTCTTCGACATCATGCTGATCCAGCAGATCGCCAATGCGCTTGACGCCATCGACGCCGATCCGGAGATCCGCGCCACCGTGCTGTGCGCGCAGGGCAAGGCATTCTGCGCCGGCGCCGATTTCAGCGATCCCAACCGCAAGGAAACGGAAGCGGCGGCGAAGAGCGGCGATCCCGCCGACAACCTCGGCTCGATCGGCCATCTCTACATGGAGGCCGTGCGAGATCTTCCGCGCGAAAAAGCCGATCGTTGCGGCCGTGCAGGGCGCGGCCATCGGCGGAGGGCTTGGGCTCGCGGTGTCGGCGGATTTCCGAGTCACCTGCCCCGAGGCGCGTTTCGCCGCCAACTTCACCAAGCTCGGCTTTCATCCTGGTTTCGGCCTCACCGTGGCGCTGCCAGAGATCGTCGGCAAGAACAATGCCGAGCTGATGTTCTACACCAGCCGCCGCGTCGGCGGCGAAGAGGCGCTGAAGATGGGCCTCGCCAACCTCTGCGTTCCCCAGGCCGAGGTGCGCGATGCTGCCATCAAGCTGGCCGAGGAAATCGCCGAATGCTCGCCGCTCGGCCTGCTCTCGACCCGCGCTACCATGAAAGGCAACATCGCCGACCGCGTCGCTGCCGCAACCACGCATGAACTGGCCGAACAGACAAGGCTGCGCGCCACGGAAGACTTCAAGGAAGGCGTCAAGGCCACCGAGGAACGCCGGGTGGCAAATTTCAAGGGACGCTGATTCGTTCGCGCGGCCTTAATGGCAGCGCGACGCCGCAATGGCGTGCAACCGGCGGTCGCCCAGCACATGGGCGACAAAGCCGAGTGTCTGGAAGATCCGCGCAAAGGCGGCAGCGCGGATGTTCAGGCCGCCGGTATAGGCGCCGAAGGCCGGCATGATGGCGCGCGCGCCATCGCTGGCAAAGCAGCGCCGCTCCATGGAACGCCCGCGGGTCGACACCCGTGCCTTGGGATGCAGATGGCCGGCGATCTCGCCCGCAGCACCGGTCGGCTCGTGGCGGAACACGATGGGGCCGATGGCGACGTCCTGCGCCACCACGCCGCCGAGATTGGACGGCAAAGCGGGATCGTGATTGCCGGAAATCCAGATCCAGTCGCGGCGCAATTGCAGCGCACTGAGGACATCGCGGTTCGGCTGCGACAGCCGCTCATGGGCATTGCGATCATGGAAGGAATCGCCGAGCGCAATCACTGTGCGCGGATCGTGTCGCGCGATCACCGCGCCGAGCCGGCCCAAAGTGGCAATGGTATCGTAGGGCGGCAGCAGCGTGCCGCGCATGGCGAAGCTGGAGCCCTTCTCCAGATGCAGGTCGGAGACCGCCAGCAGGCGCTGCTCTTCCCAGTACAACGCGCCGGACAGATCGGCATGGAGCGTGACGCCGGCGAGGGTGACGGCGTTGATATCTGTGAGGGTCGATTCGCGGTGCATGCTCTTTTGTAGCCCGGATGGAGCGTAGCGCAATCCGGGACCCTCGTTTCAGCTCCACAGCCCCGGATTGCGCTTCGCTCCATCCGGGCTACCGATCGCTACGACGTGGCTTCCCTGACAAGCTCCTCGGCGGCTTCCGCCAGCAACTCGTCTGACGCTTCGCCGTACACCGGTTCGCGGCCGATTTCCAGCATCACCGGCACCGCCAGCGGCGACACCCGGTCGAGTTCCCGGTGAATGATGCTGCCCTTGATTCGCGTCAGCGCGTCGCTGAGGCGACGGATATCGAGCAGGCCGGTGGCGGCGTCGGCGCGGGCGGCGCGCAGCAGCACGTGATCGGGCTGGTGCTTGCGCAGCACGTCGTAGATCAGGTCGGTCGAGAACAGCACCTGGCGCTTGCTCTTTTCCTCGCCGGTAAAGCGCCGCGGTACCAGGCCGGAGATCACCGCGCAAGTGCGGAAGGTGCGCTTCATCAGTGCGGATTCCGCCAGCCATGCCTCGAGGTCGTCACCCAGCATGTCGGGATCGAACAGCGCGTCGAGATCGAGCGTGCCGTGGCGGATCATGTGCGACATGTCGCCGAGACTCCACACCGCCAGCGCATATTCATTGGCGACGAAGCCGAGCGGCCGGGCACCGCCGCGCTCCAGCCGGCGCGTCAGCAACATGCCCAGCGTCTGATGCGCGAGACGGCCCTCGAACGGATAGCACACCAGGTAATTCTTATTGGCGCGCGGAAACGTCTCGACGATCAGCTCGCGCGCACCAGGCACCAGTGACAGATCGGCCTGCAGCGACAGCCAGTCGCGCACCTGGTCGGGGAGCGTGCTCCATGCGCGCTTGTCGGCCAGCAGATTGCGCACCCGTTCGGCGAGATAGGTGGAGAGCGGAAACTTGCCGCCCATATAGGACGGCACCCGTGCGTCCTTGTCGTGGGCGCGCGACACATAGACCTGATCTTCCATCAGCGCTTCGTAGCGCACCACCTCGCCGCCAAACACGAAGGTGTCGCCGACCACCAGGTTCTCGATGAAGTACTCCTCGATCTGGCCGAGCATGCGACCGCCGCGCGCGATCATGCCGGTGGATCCCTTGCTTTTTCCCTGGTCGCCGCCGCGGCCGCCGCGCACCAGCCGCACCTTCAGCATGGTATCCTCGACGATGGTGCCGACATTCATGCGGTACATCTGCCGCACCTTGGGATTGGTGACGCGCCAGTATCCCGCCTTGTCCTGCTTGATGCGCGCGAAGCGCTCATAAGTCTTCAGCGCGTAGCCGCCGGAGGCCACGAAATCGAGGGTGTCGTCGAAATCGACGCGGCTGAGCTCGGCATAGGGCGCGGCGGACAGCATCTCGTCGTAGAGTTCGTCGGCCAGGAAAGGCTTGCCGCAGGCGCAGCCGAGGATGTGCTGCGCCAGCACGTCGAGCGCGCCGGTGCGCAACGGCGGCGTGTCCTGCGCGTTCTCCGCCACAGCATCGATGGCCACGGCACATTCCAGCACCTCAAAGCGGTTGGCCGGCACCAGCACCGCGCGCGAGGCCTCGTTGAGGCGGTGGTTGGCACGGCCGATGCGCTGCATCAGCCGCGACGCGCCCTTGGGCGCGCCGACATTGATCACCAGATCGACGTCGCCCCAGTCGACGCCGAGATCGAGCGACGAGGTACAGACCACGCCCTGCAATCGGCCGGCGGCCATGGCGTCCTCGACCTTGCGGCGCTGCGCCACATCCAGCGAGCCGTGATGCAGGGCGATGGCCAGGTTGTCGTCGTTCATGCGCCAGAGTTCCTGGAACAGCATCTCGGCCTGGCTGCGGGTGTTGACGAACACCAGCGTGGTCTTGTTGCCCTTGATCAGGTCGTAAATTTCATTGAGCGCATGGCGCGCCGAATGGCCGGCCCACGGCAACCGCTCTTTGGTGTCGAGCATCTCCACGATGGGTGCGGCAGCGCCGCCGGCGACCACGATATCGGCCGCGGCTATGGCACCCACCGGCTGCGGCACCAGAAACCGCGCCAGCGATTCCGGCTCGGCCACCGTGGCAGACAGGCCGATGGCGCGGATATCAGGCGCCAGGCTGCCACAATCTCGCCAGCCCAAGCGACAAGAGGTCGCCGCGCTTCGAGGTCACCAGCGCATGCAGCTCGTCGAGCACGATGCGCTTCAGCGAGCCGAACAGAAACGGCGCATCGTCGGACGACAGCAGCAGCGCCAGCTGTTCCGGCGTGGTGAGCAAGATGTCCGGCGGATAGCGGCGCTGCCGGGCGCGGCGCGACACCGGTGTGTCGCCGGTGCGGGTCTCGACCTTGATGGGCAGCCCGATCTCGGCGATCGGCGCTTCCAGATTGCGCGCAATATCGACGGCCAGCGCTTTCAACGGCGAGATGTACAGCGTGTGCAGGCCGCCGGTGCGCTGCACGCCGTTGCCGGTGGAGACGAGGGATCTTTCTTTCCCCTCCCCCAAGCGAAGCGAAGCTTCGCAAGGCGGGGGGAGAGGGGAGCGACAGCGCTTTTTCTTCATCCCCACTCAACTCCACCAGCGTCGGCAGAAATCCGGCCAGCGTCTTGCCGGCGCCGGTGGGAGCGATCAGCAGGGCCGAGCGATTGGCGCGGGCCTTGGCAAGCAGTTCCAGCTGGTGCGCGCGCGGCGACCAGCCGCGCGCGGCGAACCAGCGCGTGAATATCTCGGGCAGTTCAGGCGGCGGAACGGGTTTTCGCGGAGGCACAGGGAGAAGCTAGGCATTCACGCCCGTCATTGCGAGGCGCCCTTGCGACGAAGCAATCCAGTCTTGCCTGTGGCTTGCTGGATTGCTTCGCGGAGCCGGACCCGGAGGCTCGCAATGACGTCGTGAGGCGTCCCGCTATTCCGTGACCGGCTTGTCCGACAGCACCCAGTCCTTGCCGTCGAACTGCTGGGTGAACAGAGTTTTCATCGGCGCATAGTCGGTGGCGGTGTAGCTGTAGCTGACGCCCTGCAGCATCTGCGGCGCACGAAAACCGTTGAGGCCGATGGCCTGCTTCAGCACGTTTTCGCGGGTCAGTTCGTCGCCGCAGCGGCGCAGGATCTCGGCCATGGACACCGCCTGGCCATAGCCGAAGAACGCGATGGAATTGTCCGCGGCGATGTTCGGCAGATATTTGGCCCGCAGCGCTTCGAACGCCATGACGTCGGGATCCTTGGCGTAGCGCGGCGCGCCGATGTCCTTGCCATAGGCGATCGAAACGATGCCCTTGGCGTTGTCCAGACCTGCGGCGTCGAGGATCGAACGCCCCGTCGAGCCCGCCGACAGCAATTGCAGTGGCTTCCAGCCGAGTTCGACCACCTTGCGGATCGACTGCGACGTCGCCTTGCCAGTGGTGATGTTATAAAAGACGTCGGCGCCGGACTTCGACAGGTTGATCGGCTGCAGAATCCACCGTGGGCTCGGTGAGATCGTAGCTTTGCTCCGCGATCACCGACGCCTTGCCACCGGCCTCTGCCAGCACCTTCTTGAACGGCGCGAGAAAATCGCGGCCGAAATCGTCGTTCTGGTAGAGAATGGCGACCTTGGCGTTGGGCTTCACGCTGAGAACGTATTTCGCCAGAATTTGCGCCTCGGTCGGATACAGCGGCAGCCCGGCCATGGTCCATTTGTTGTTCTTCGGGTCGTTCCACTTCGAGGCCCCGGTGTTCAGCAGCAATTGCGGCACGCCCTTGCTGTTGAGATATTTGTGCACGGCGGTCTGCGGCGCGGTGCCCAGCGAACCGTACAGCGCCAGCACCTCATCCTGCTCGACCAGCCGGCGCGTTGCCTCCACCGCCTTGGGCGCGCTGTAGGAATCGTCCATGGTCAGGAACTTGATCTTGCGGCCGTTGATGCCACCGCTTTCGTTGAGCTGCTGGAAATAGGCTTCGCCGACACGGCCGAGCACGCCATAGAGCGAGCCGGGGCCGCTATGCGGGATGGTCTGACCGATCTTGATTTCGGTGTCGGTGGCGCCGGGATCGTATTTCTTGTCGGCGGCAAGCGCCCCGGGCGCCGTTGCTGCCAGGGTTGTCGCGATGGCGGCGACAGCCGCTGACCGTATGACGCAGATGTGACGCGCAGCCATGTGGTTTTCTCCCCTGATGCCCGGCTCCGCTTGTGCGGGCCATTTTCTTGAGCCGTGCGTCCGTTCGACGCTTTGACGGCCTGCGGTCATCCTGTGCGGGGCCGGTTTGGATGGCAAGTGCCCTGACAGGCTGGGATTTTCCGGAGTTCCCAATCGCCGCGAATCAATGCGGCGCGCCTGCCTTGCGCGGCGCCGCCGTCCGGCAATGCGCCATCGGCCATATCCGGGGGGTGGCGGCGGCCGGGCAGCCCAACTTTAACGTCATTCCGGCGAGGCCAGGTTGCATTTCAAGGCACTGTGGCGGCCTGGGCACAGACAATCCGGGGGATCTCCAGTATTTTCGGACTTCAAATTAATCGGGGTCTCTAATGAAACGTATCCTTCTTGCCAGCGCCGCGCTCCTCGGAACCGCTGTAAGTGCGCAGGCCGCCGACATGGCCGCCAAGGCCCCCTATTACAAGGCGCCGCTCGTTTCGGTCTACAACTGGACCGGCTTCTACATCGGCGTGAACGCCGGTGTCGGCACTGCCCGCGACCGCACCGGACACAGCTTCACCGGCGATTCGCTGTACCAGGCCCCGAACGGCGGCTTCGGCGGCGGTCAGATCGGCTACAACTGGCAGGCTGATTCGCTGCTCGGCCCGATCGTGTACGGCATCGAAGCCGACATCCAGGGCGCCGGCCTCTCGGACGGTTATCCTGCCGTTGGCGGCGGGCTGATCGGCGGGACGCTGACCACCTACAACACCAAGAACGACTGGTTCGGCACGGTTCGCGGCCGCGTCGGTCTCGCGACCGGTCCGGTGTTGAGCTACTTCACCGGCGGTTACGCCTATGGCAACGTCAAGACCACGATCACCGAAGGCGGCGCGACCGCGTTCACCAACAACCGCACGCAGGGCGGCTGGACCGTCGGCTCCGGCGTTGAAGCCGCGCTCGGCGGCAACTGGACCGGCAAGATCGAATATCTCTACCTGAACCTCGGCAACAAGAGCGATGCGTTCGCCGGCCAGGTCTACGCCAGCGAATTCCGCGAAAGCCTGTTCCGCGTCGGCCTGAACTACCGCATCGGCGGCACCAATGCCGGCTACACCGCCCCGGTGGCGGCGAACTGGACCGGCTGGTATCTCGGCGGCAACGTCGGATCCGGTATCGGCCGCAATCGCAGCACGCTTGCCGGCGCCCCCGGGGTTGAGTCCTTCAACCTGGTTCCCGACGGCGTCGTTGGCGGCGTGCAGGCCGGCTACAACTGGCAGGCCGGCAACTGGGTTTACGGCATCGAAGCCGACATCCAGGGCTCCAGCCAGAAGGACAACAAGACCACGGTCGCTCTGGGCGGCGTCGCCTATGACCAGAAGCTTCCCTGGTTCGGTACCGTTCGCGGTCGCCTCGGCTACTCGGTCGGTCAGACCCTGTTCTACGCCACCGGCGGTTACGCTTACGGCAGCGTAAAGACCAAGATCAACGCTGGCGGCGTCCAGATTGCCAGCTTCTCCAAGACTGGGGATGGCTACGCAGTCGGCGGCGGCATCGAGACCCCGTTCAAGCTGCTCGGCCTGTTCGGGCCGAACTGGACCTCGAAGACCGAATACCTCTATGTCGATCTGGGTTCCAGCTCGAACGCCTTCGTCGGAACTGTTCCCGGTGTCGGAGCGGCTGCGCTCACCTCGTCCACCTCGGTCAAGGAGCACATCTTCCGCACCGGCCTGAACTACCACTTCAACACCCCGGTCGTTGCCAAGTACTGATCCCGGCAAACTCCCGAAACTTCAAAACCCCGGCGTCGCGGCCGGGGTTTTTGTTTGCAGAGTGCTCAGGCCCTTCCGCCGTCATCGCGAGGTGTCCTTCCGATGAAGCAATCCGGCGTCCCTTGCAGCCTCTTGATGCTTCGCCCGCAAGCACGGCGCCTGGCCTTGCGGCCTGACGGCCACGGCCAACGGCCACGCTGAAACGAAAATCCCGGCCTCGCGGCCGGGGTTTTCGCTTTGCGGCAAATGCCCGGCTATTTGCGGGAACAAAATTAACCTGAGAGCAGCATTATCCAATTACCACAGGCCGTAACTTCAGCGTTACGGACAAAATCCATATGTCCCCATGGACGGCCAGCCGAACTGGAATCCTCATGAAGCGCCTTTTCCTTGCCACCGCGACGCTTCTCGGTTTGACCGCCGGCGCGCAGGCCGCCGACATGGCTGCGAAAGCCCCCTACTACAAGGCGCCGGTGGTGGCCGTTTACGACTGGAGCGGCTTCTATCTGGGCGTCAACGCGGGCATCGGGCTCGGCCGGGATCGTGCTGTCCATAACGCCGGGGTTTTGGGGACCGAGTCGATTTACCTGTCACCGCAAGGTGCTCTCGGCGGCGGTCAGGTCGGCTACAACTGGCAGACCGGCTCCATGCTCGGCCCGGTCGTCTTCGGCCTCGAAGCCGACATCCAAGGCGCTGGCCTGAGCGATGACCGCACCAATCTGGGCGGCCCGTTGCTGCCGACCGCCTACAATCAGAGGATCGACTGGTTCGGTACGGTTCGCGGCCGCATCGGCCGCGCCACCGGTCCCGTGCTCAGCTACGTCACCGGCGGTTATGCTTACGGCAACGTCAAGACCAGCATCAGCTTCGATAATGCCGGGACGGTGTTCTCGACCAACAAGATCCAGAACGGCTGGGTCGTCGGCAGCGGTGTTGAAGCGGCACTTGGCGGCAACTGGACCGGCAAGATCGAACATCTCTACCTGAACATGGGCAACAACAGCTACGCGTTCGGCCCGCAGACGCTCAACACCGAAGTTCGCGAGAACATCTTTCGCGTCGGGCTGAATTATCGCGTCGGCGGCAACAGCGCTTACGTGCCGGTCGCCGCAGCCGACTGGACCGGCTGGTACCTCGGCGGCAACGTCGGCTCCGGCACCGGCCGCGATCGCAGCAGCCTTGTCAAACCTGCCGACCTTCCCGACGACCCGGGCGCAAACGAGGTCTTCAACCTCGCTCCCGATGGCATCAATGGCGGCGTGCAGCTTGGTTATAACTGGCAGGCCGCGAACTGGGTCTACGGTCTGGAAACCGACATCCAGGCCTCCAGCCAGCGCGATAACAAGACCGTGGTTGGCTTCGGCAGCGTCGCCTATGACGCCAAGTTGCCGTGGTTCGGAACCGTTCGCGGTCGCCTCGGTTACTCGGTCGGTTCGACCTTGTTCTACGCCACCGGCGGTTACGCTTACGGCGGGGTGAAGACCAAAATCAGTGAAGACGGCGTCCAGGCGGTCAATGCCTCGACCACAAGGAGCGGCTGGACCGCGGGCGCGGGTCTCGAAACCCCGTTTCAGCTATTCGGCCTGTTCGGGCCGAACTGGACCTCGAAGGCCGAATATCTCTATGTCGATCTCGGCTCGACCTCGAACACCGTCAACACCACGGTCGCTACCACCAGCGTCACCGAACACATCTTCCGCACCGGCCTGAACTACCACTTCAACACCCCGGTCGTTGCCAGGTACTGATCCCGGCAAACTCCCGAAACTTCAAAACCCCGGCCTCGCGGCCGGGGTTTTTGTTTGTGGGCCCGCCTCCCGCGGACTTCAGAGGTATTGTTGCAAAGTGTGTCCGATTCGCCGCAGACAGCAGGCGCGCAAGCCGCTGATATGCCGGTGAAACCCTACACCAAGGCACCCGCACTGGCGGCGGCCTATGACTGGAGTGGGTTCTATCTGGGCGTCAACGCCGGAGTGGGCGTCGGGCGCGACCTGACCCGACTGTCGATTCCCGCCCGGTCGTCCGAGCAGACCCACCTGTCACCGTTCGGTGCCATCGGCGGCATCCAGGCCGGCTACAACTGGCAGATAAAAAATTGGGTGCTCGGCCTCGAAGCCGACATCCAGGGGGCCGGTCAGCAAGACGACGCCTGCCTGTTCGTCTGTTCAGCGACGAACCGTGTGCAACTCGATCGCAAGCTGGACTGGTTCGGCACCGTACGCGGGCGGATCGGCTACACCACCGGGCCGGTGCTGGGCTATTTCACCGGCGGCTTCGCTTACGGCAACGTGAAGACCAGTATCGTTGAGACCGCGACGCCGGCAACATTCGGCGGCCTGGCACCGGCCGTATCAACCGGCACTTTCGTCAACGAACAGGTCCGCACCGGCTACGCCATCGGCAGCGGCGTCGAAGCCGCGCTCGGCGGCAACTGGACCGGCAAACTCGAATATCTGTATCTGGATCTCGGTTCGCGCACCGGCAGCTATACGTTTGCCACCGTGCCGCACACCGTCGATACCAACTATCGCGACAACATCTTCCGCGCCGGACTGAACTACCGGATCGGCAGCGTCGCCGCCTATGCACCGCCGGCGCCGGCAAACTGGTCGGGCAGCTATGTCGGCGGCAATTTCGGCTCCGGCTACGGCCGCAACCGCAGCTCCTACGCGGTCGGCGCCTATAACGAACAGTTCGACCTCGTCCCGCAGGGCTTCCTCGGCGGCGGGCAGGTTGGCTACAACTGGCAGTCGGGCGCGTGGGTCGCCGGCGTCGAGGCCGATTTCCAGGGATCGACGCAAAAGGACGACAAGGCCTGCCTCACCCTGTGCACCACCGCGCTGTCGATCGCGCTTGACCAGAAACTGTCCTGGCTCGGCAGGGCGCGCGGACGGCTCGGCTATACGGTGGGATCGACACTGTTTTATGCAACCGGCGGCTTTGCCTATGGCGAGGTCAAGACCGACGTTGTTGCCCAAGCCACGACAGGCGGTACCGCCGCCTTCACGTTCAAGAACAGCCGCGGCGGCTGGACCGCCGGCGGCGGCATCGAGCGTCCCATGCAGTTCTTCGGCTGGGCCGCACCGAACTGGACGTCGAAGACCGAGTATCTTTACGTTGATCTCGGACGCAGCACCGGCAGCTTCACCGCGCTCGGCGCGACGCACACGTTTTCAACGAGCGTCACCGAGCACATCTTCCGGACCGGCCTGAACTATCATTTCGACACCCCGGTCATCGCCAGGTTCTGATCCCAACGAACTCCGAAACTTCAAAACCCCGGCCTCGCGGCCGGGGTTTTTGTTTGTGGGGATAGGTGGAACGAACAGCGCCGTTCGATCCGTGTGATGGCGATGGTTGCTAGCCGTGCGGCCTGACCGCCACGGCCACCAGGCCCGGCACCGGCGCACCGGCCTCGGTACGGGCCGAGACGGCCTCCAGGGACAGCAGCGTCAGGCCGGCTGACGCCAGCGCAGCGCGGACGCAGGCGATGCCGTGGGCGTAACGAAGCCCGGCGCCGAGCACGACGCCCTCGCCATTGTGGGTTTCCACGGTGAACGCCAGCAGACCGCCGGGCGTCAGCACGCGCGCGGTCTCGGCCAGCACCGGTGCCAGATCATGCAGATAGATCAGCACATCGGCGCCGAGCACCAGATCGGCGCTGGCGTCGGCGCGGTGACGAAGTCCCTCGACGATCTCAGCCACTTCAAGCTCGGCATACAGACCGGTCGCGTGGGCACGCTCGATCATCCGCGGCGACAGATCGATGCCGATCATGGCGCCGTTGTTGGCGGCGAAGGCGACAGCCGCCAGACCGGTGCCGCAGCCGAGATCGATGCCGCGGGCAAATTGCATCGGACGATCGGCAGCGGCACAGGCCGCGTGGACGGCATCGAACAACACCGCCGGGCCGCGATAGCCCAGCGTCTTCACCAGCGCCATATCGAATTTTGGCGCGTACTGGTCGAACAGCGCGCTGACATAGGTCGGCGGCATCGCCGCCACCGCGACGTCGCCGAGCCGCATCAGCCGCAGCGCGGCGCCGTTGCGGTCGCCCGCATCGGTGCGCCGCGCGCTGCGGAACGCCAGGATCGCGCCTTCGGTGTCGCCGAGCTGTTCCCGGACTTCGCCGAGCACGAACCAGGCGGTGGCAAAGCCCGGGGCGAGGTCGGTGGCCTGCACGAACAGGTCCTCCGCCGCCACCAGATCGCCCTGCACCTGCAGGTCGCGGGCATAGTCGAAGCGGCGGTCCGCGTTCAGATCGCCTGATGACATGAACAGGCGTGCGGGCATGGGGGAACCGATCGGGAGGCGGTGCATTCGTCAGATCAGCCGACTCGAATGAACCCCGCGCGGACCTATATAGCCCAGATGCGTCCACAAGACATTCTTATCCCGGTCCCTGCCGGCCTGTGCTGCAAGCCGGGCGGCTTCCATATCGATCCCGTCCGCCCGGTCGAGCGCGCGGTGATCACCCACGGCCATTCCGACCACGCCCGGCCGGGCCACGGCCACGTGCTGGCGACGCAGGAAACCCTCGACATGATGCGGCTGCGTTATGGCGACAACTTTGCCGGCAGCACGCAGGCGATAGCCTATGGCGAGACGCTGAAACTCGGCGAGGTCACCATCAAGTGCCATCCCGCCGGCCATGTGCTGGGCTCGGCGCAGATCGCCGTCACCTGTAAAGACATCTGCATCGTCGCATCGGGCGACTACAAGGATGCGCCGGACCCGACGTGTGCGGCGTTCGAGGTGGTGCCGTGCGACGTGTTCATCACCGAGGCCACCTTCGGCCTGCCGGTGTTCCGCCATGGCGACGCCGCGCTCGAGGTGAAGAAGCTGCTCGACTCCGTCGCGCTGTTCCCGGAACGCGCGCATCTGGTCGGTGCCTACTCGCTGGGGAAGGCACAACGTGTCATCGCGCTGATCCGCGCCACCGGCTACGACGCACCGATCTACCTGCATGGCGCCATGGAGAAGATCACGCGCTACTACGAAAGCCGCGGCATCGATCTCGGCGACCTTCGCCCGGTCAAGGGGATGAAGAAGGCCGATCTCGCCGGCACCATCACGCTGGCGCCGCCGTCGGCGACGTCGGATGTGTGGACGCGGCGTTTTCCCGATCCGGTGACAGCCTTTGCATCCGGCTGGATGCGGGTCCGCGCCCGTGCCCGCCAGCGCGGCGTCGAACTGCCGCTGGTGATTTCCGACCATGCCGACTGGGACGGGCTGATCGCCACCATCGGCGCCACCGGTGCCGGCGAGATCTGGGTCACCCACGGCCAGGAGGACGCGCTGGTGCACTGGTGCCAGACCAAGGGCCTGCTCGCGCGACCGCTGGCGCTGGTCGGCTATGGCGACGAGGACGAATCGGAAACGCTGCCGGCGGATGAGGCGATGGAGGCATGAACCGCTTCGCCGAACTGCTCGACCGCCTCGCTTACGAGCCCGGCCGCAACAACAAGCTGCGGCTGATCACGTCTTACTTTCGCGAGACCGCCGATCCCGACCGCGGCTATGCGCTGGCGGCGCTGACCGGTGCGCTGTCGTTCAAGCACGCCAAGGCCGGATTGATTCGCGACCTGATCTCCGCGCGTACCGACCCGGTGTTGTTCGCACTGTCCTACGATTATGTCGGCGATCTCTCGGAGACCGTGGCGCTGATGTGGCCGAAGGCGGAGCTGCTGGCCCACAACAATCCGCCGCCGCCGACGCTGACCGAAGTCGTCACCACGTTGCGCACGCTCGGCAAGGCCGAACTGCCGGCACAGCCGGCGCGCTGGCTCGATGAACTCGACGAAACCGGGCGCTGGGCCCTGCTGAAGCTGGTCACCGGCGGCATGCGGATCGGCGTCTCGGCGCGGCTGGCCAAGACCGCCGCAGCGGCGCTCGGCGACAAGGACCCGCACGACGTCGAGCTGATGTGGCCGGGGCTGGCGCCGCCCTATCCGGAACTGTTCGCCTGGCTGGAAGGCCGCGCGGAAAAACCCGTCAATCTCGATCCGGCGCCGTTCCGACCGGTGATGCTGGCGCATGCCATCGAGGACGGCGACTTCACCCATCTCGATCCCACGCACTATATCGCCGAATGGAAATGGGACGGCATCCGCATCCAGGCCGTCAGCGGCCGCGACGACAAGGGCAATATCGTCGCGCGGCTGTACTCGCGCAGCGGCGAGGACATCACCGCGAGCTTTCCCGATCTGCTGCCAAGCCTGCGGCTGCCCGGGGCCATCGACGGCGAGCTGCTGGTGCTGCGCGACAGTCGGGTGCAGTCATTCAACGTGCTGCAGCAGCGGCTGAACCGCAAGGTCGTCTCGGCCAAGCTGATCAAGGACTATCCGATCCATCTGCGCGCCTATGACCTCCTGGGCGATGGCGAGAACGATCTGCGCGAGCTGCCGTTCGAACAGCGCCGCACGAAGCTCGAGGCCTTTGTGAAGCAGCTCGACGATTCCCGCATCGACCTGTCGCCGACGATCCCGTTTGCCGCCTGGGCCGACCTCACCGCCGCCCGCGCCGATCCTGCCAGCGCGGGTGCAGGTGACGACGCCGATGCCGTCGAGGGCGTGATGCTGAAGCGGCGCGACGCCGCCTATCTGCCGGGGCGGCCGAAGGGCCAGTGGTGGAAGTGGAAACGCGATCCGCATATCATCGACGCCGTGCTGATGTATGCGCAGCGGGGCCACGGCAAGCGCTCGTCCTATTATTCGGATTACACGTTCGGCGTCTGGACCGCGGGCGAAGGCGGCGACCAGCTGGTGCCGGTGGGCAAGGCCTATTTCGGCTTCACCGACGAGGAACTGCTGCAGATCGACCGCTTCGTCCGCCGCAACACCACCGAGAAATTCGGACCGGTGCGCCACGTGGTGCACGAGCCGGATCAGGGCCTTGTGCTGGAAGTCGCGTTCGAGGGCCTGGCGCGCTCGCCTCGGCACAAGTCCGGCGTCGCTATGCGGTTTCCGCGCATCAGTCGACTGCGCTGGGACAAGCCGCCGGCGGAAGCGGATCGGCTCGAGACGCTGGAGCGCCTGCTGAAGGCGGAGGCACAGGAGGTGTCACCCTCCCCGGCTCTCATCCCTGCGAAAGCAGGGATCCAGTAAACGCTGTCGGTTGCGCATGAGCGCGGCTGCCGGCGTTTACTGGGTCGCCCGGTCCTTGCGCGCAATTGCGCGCCGGCCGGGCGACGACAGGGAGTGAGCGGTGGCAACGCGTCGATAGACCATCCAGGTTTCCCATTCAGCCCGAACCGCCTATGATCAAGACGCGATTTCGCGCCCAGGAGACGATGATGCAGAACGATGTCCGCGACGTGCCGGTGCGCCAACAAGACGGCCTCTCGCGCTTCCTCGGCGGCTCGCCGCTGGCGGTGCTTGGGCGCCTTGTGCTGCTGTCGATCCTGGTCGGCGTGGTGCTCGCGGCCATCGGCCTCGACCCATGGAACATCGTCACCAGCATCCGCCGCCTGTTCCAGTGGATCTATGACCTCGGCTTCGACGCGGTTACCGGGCTGTGGCGCTATTTCCTGCTCGGCGCCGTGATCGTGGTGCCGATCTGGCTGATCTCGCGGATGTTCAGCGCACCGCGCGGCCGATAGATCCGACGCAGAATGCTGGTGTCTCCGACAAGACCGGTCGGTCACCGGCGCGTCTTTGCCATCGCCGGCCCGGCGATGCTGGCCAATCTCACCACGCCGCTGCTCGGCATCGTCTCCACCACCGCGGTCGGCCAGCTCGGCGATCCGCATCTGCTGGGCGGCGTGGCCATGGCCTCGATCGCCTTCGACTGCATCTTCTGGCTGTTCGGCTTTTTGCGCATGGCGACGGTGGCGTTCACCGCGCAGGCGCTCGGCGCCGGTGACCGCATCGAGGTGCGCGCGATCCTGCTGCGCGCGCTGATGCTGGGGGCGGCGATCGGACTGACCCTGATCGTGCTGCGCACGCCGCTGGGCGCGCTGGTGTTCGGCATCATGGGCGGCAGCGACGCCGTCACCTCAGCCGCCAAGACCTACTTCTTCATCCGGCTGTGGTCGGCGCCGCTGATGCTCGGCAACTACGTGATTCTCGGCTGGCTGGTCGGCCAGGCCCGCACCGGCATCGCACTGACCCTGCAGGTCAGCATCAATCTCATCAACATGGCGCTCACCGCATTGCTGGTGTTGCGACTCGGCTTCGGCATATCGGGCGCCGCGCTGGCTACCGTGACCGCCGAGACCATCGGCTTCACCGCGGGCGTCGTCGTGGTGTGGCGCATGCTCGACGCAAATGCGCGCGTGTCGCGCGCCGTCCTGTTCGACCGCGAACGGCTGCTGCGATTGTTCGCGGTCAACCGCGACATCATGATCCGCACCGCGGCACTGATCGCGGCGTTTCTGTTTTTCACCGCCCAGGGCGCGCGCGCCGGCGACCTGACCCTGGCCGCCAATGCGGTGCTGAACAACTTCGTGATGATCGGTTCGTTCTTTCTCGATGGCCTCGCCACCGCCGCCGAGCAATTATGCGGCCAGGGATTTGGCGCGCGTGACCGCCGGCAATTCGGCCGCGCGGTCCAGCTGGTGCTGGGCTGGAGCGCTGCCTTCGGCGTCGGCGTCACACTGTTGTTCGCAATATTTGGAAATTCACTCATCGACATCATTACCGCCAGCCCGGAGGTGCGCTTCGCCGCGCGCGAGTTCATGATCCTGGCAGCGCTGGCGCCGGCCTGCGGCGTGCTGGCCTACGCTTTTGACGGCATCTACATCGGCGCGGCCTGGGCGCGCGACATGCGCAACCTGATGCTGGCGGCGCTGGCGATCTATGTCGCCGCCTGGTACGTGCTGGCGCCGCTCGGCAATGCCGGCCTGTGGATTGCGTTCCTGGCATTCCTGCTGTCGCGCGGCGTGCTGCAGGCCTGGCGTTATCCGGCGATGGTCAGGACGTCGTTCCAATAGCCGCAGCAAATTGAAATCCATAGAATCCGTTCAGTCCCTTTATCCAGCTGTTTACGACGTCGCCGACTGTTAGCATTTGTCCTCTTCGCGAACTCGGGAGTGGCGAGATACCGTTGCGCTTTCGAAACAATGGAGAGTGCAAATGTGTGATGCTTGTCCTGATCTCGGAATGTCTCGTCGAAAATTCTTCCAGGCTGGCGCCGGCGTGCTGGCAGCCGCTTCGCTGCCCACCCTGGCCAGTGCGCAGCCGGTAGCAGCTGCGGACACACCCGACGCGGCGCTCAACCTGCTGATGGAAGGCAATGCGCGCTACGTCGCCAACCAGATGCGCGAACGGGACTTTTCCGCGGGACGCGTCTCCCGCACGCAGGGGCAGGCGCCCTTCGCGGCGATCCTGGGCTGCGCCGATTCACGCGTGGCACCGGAACTGGCGTTCGACCAGGGCCCCGGCGACTTGTTCATCGTCCGGGTCGCCGGCAACTTCGTCACGCCGGACGGCCTCGGGAGCCTGGAATACGGCGCCGCCGTGCTGGGCACCAAGGTGATCATGGTGCTCGGTCACAGCAATTGCGGCGCCGTCAATGCCACCATTGGCGCGCTGCAGAAGGGCAATACGCTTCCGGGCCACATCGCGGATCTGGTGCGGGCGATGAAACCCGGCATCGAGCCGGTCTTGAAGCAGCCCGGCCAGGACCTGCCCGAGCGGGCCGTCGTCGCCAATGTGAAGC
This sequence comes from Rhodopseudomonas sp. RCAM05734, assembly GCF_052658035.1. NCBI lineage: Bacteria > Pseudomonadati > Pseudomonadota > Alphaproteobacteria > Hyphomicrobiales > Nitrobacteraceae > Rhodopseudomonas > Rhodopseudomonas sp. RCAM05734. Next base: position 691,296 of record NZ_CP199742.1, read on the forward strand.
AGAACGTTCAGCGGCTGCAAAAGGCCAAACCGATTCTGGCCGAGATGGTCGCCAAGGGAAAAATTCGCGTGGTCGGCGCCGTCTACGATCTCGCGACCGGAAAGGTCGCACTCGTTTAGCGCCCGTCCCGGCCCGCCTCAGGCAGATCGACGATTTCGATCGTCGATCTCACACCGGCCAGTCTTCCGCCGTCAGCGTCGCCGCATCGGCGCCGACGATTTCGGACAGCGAATCGCGACCGGTGCGCAGCAGCGTCGAGACCAGATCGGCCTTGATGCTGTCGACCAGACCGAGGCCTTTATAGACCAGCGCCGAATAGAGCTGGATCAGGCTGGCGCCGGCGCGGATTTTTGTCAGCGCCGCGCCGCCGGAATCGATGCCGCCGGCGCCGATCAGCGGGAACGCGCCTTCGACGCGCACATAGGTCTCCGCCACCATCCGCGTCGACAGCCGGAACAGCGGCCGGCCGGACAGGCCACCCTGCTCCTTGGCCCGCGCCTGCTCGCGCAACGTCGTGGGCCGACCGAGCGTGGTGTTGGAGACGATCATGCCATCGACTTTTCGCGAACGCGCGATGTGCACGACATCGTCGAGATCGGCGAGGCTGAGATCGGGTGCGATCTTCAGCAGCACCGGCGAATCGCCGGCGTTCTTCTGAACGCGCTCGCGGGCGTCGATCACTTTTGCGAGCAGATCGTCGAGCGCTGCCGCCTGCTGCAGGTTGCGCAGGCCGGGCGTGTTCGGCGACGACACGTTGACGGTGAAGTAGCTCGCCACCGGCGCGAAGGTCTCGATCAGCCGGACATAGTCATCGACGCGATCGGCGGAATCCTTGTTGGCGCCGACATTGACCCCGACGATGCCGCCATGCTGCGCCCGCGCCGCCAGCCGGCGCAGCACGACCTCGGCGCCGTCATTGTTGAAACCGAGACGGTTGATGATCGCCTCGTCGCGCTCAAGCCGGAAGATCCGCGGCCTGGCATTGCCGGCCTGCGGCTTCGGCGTCACCGTGCCGATTTCAGCAAAGCCGAAGCCCAGCCGCAGCAGCGCGTCCGGCACCTCGGCATTCTTGTCGAAGCCCGGCGCGATGCCGATCGGATTGGGAAAGTTCAGGCCGAAGGCACGTACCGCCAGCTTCGGATCGTCGGGCCGTGGCTTCGACGGCGGCAGCAGCCGCAGGCCCTGGATAGCGAGGCGGTGCGCGTCTTCCGGATCGAACCAGCGCAGCAGCGGCAAGGAGAGGGCGTCGAAGGCGCGGATCACGATTGGAGCTCCGGAATGTCATGGGTGCCATCGGAGCGCAGGCGCAACTCCAGCACCTCGGTCACGGCGCCGAGATCGAGTTCGCCGTAGAGATGCGGAAACAGCGCGCCACCTCGCGACGGCTCCCAGCGCAACAGCGCATCGTCGAGCACATCGGCGTCCACCGCGACCAGGAAGAGTCCGGGCTGGCCGAAGAAGTACTTCCTTGCGGTTTCCGCCACTTGCGATGCGGTGGAAAAATGGATGAAGCCGTCACGCAGATCGTCGGCGCTGCCGCGATAGGCGCCCTGCCGTTCGGCCTCGCGCCAGGCCGAAGCCGGACAGATTTTATAGATGATGCGCACCCGGCCGGACTTCCCGTCTGTTCGTCAATTCCCCGCAATTCCTTGAGAATTCGGCAGAATTCCCGAACATTGCGGAGTTGTTAGGATCTGCCGACCGTATCGGCGGCACCGCCTTACTTCAAGCTTGGTATTTTTTGGCGAATGGTGATTGCAAATTCTCTGGAAGCAAGGCAATAATTCCTAAATTCCGCCATGATTCCCCGTCCGGTCGCTTGCGACGGACAACCCGGACCGACGCACATGCTAAGCCATGATCAGATCTGGAACGCCCTCGACCGCCTCGCCGAACGCAACGGCCTTTCACCGTCCGGCCTTGCGAAGAAAGCCGGCCTGGACGCCACCACCTTCAACAAATCCAAGCGCATCACCAATGACGGTCGCGAGCGCTGGCCTTCCACCGAATCGGTGTCCAAGGCGCTGACCGCCACCGGCGTCAGCATCGACAATTTCGTGCAGCTGATCGACGGCGTGGCGCGCTCGGTGCAGTCGGTGCCGCTGCTCGGCTTCGCCCAGGCCGGCGCCGGCGGCTATTTCGACGACGGCGGCTTTCCGGTCGGCAAGGGCTGGGACGAGGTCGGGCTGCCGTCCGTGAATGACGAACACGCTTATGCGCTGGAGATCTCCGGCGACTCGATGAAGCCGGCCTATCGCGACGGCGACGTCATCGTGGTGTCGCCGGGCGCCCAGATCCGCAAGGGCGACCGCGTGGTGGTCAAGACCACCGGCGGCGAGGTGATGGTCAAGGAGCTGAAGCGCCGGACCACCAAGACGCTCGAACTGGCATCGCTGAATCCGAATCACGTCGACCGCACCATCCCGGCCGCCGACGTGGAGTGGATCGCCCGGATCGTGTGGGCGAGCCAATAAGTCCAAATCGGAACTTTTTGGAACTTTCACGGAAAACACCGGTTCCGGGTTCCACGAATCAGCTATCGGGTTCCCATTCCATAAACGGGGAACCCGCCATGAATCGCCGCCACATGCTCAAGGCCCTCGCCGGCCTCGCTCTTTGCCCGGTCTGCACCACCACTTCAGGTTTTGCTGCGGAAGGTCACCACTGGAGTTATGACGGCGACGGCGGTCCGTCGCACTGGGGCGATCTCGACGCCGACAGCAAGGTCTGCGCGATCGGTGCGCAACAGTCTCCGCTGGACATCGGCACCACGGTCAAATCGCAACTGCCGCCCCTGCAGATCAAGTGGGGCCACACGGCCGATACCATCATCAACAACGGCCATACGATCCAGCTGAACTTCGCCCCCGGCAGCACGCTGCAACTGGACAAGACCACCTACAAGCTGCTGCAGGTGCACTTCCACCGTCCCAGCGAGCACATGATCGGCGGCAAGAATTTTCCGATGGAAGCGCACTTTGTGCACCGTTCGGATGCGGGTGCCCTCGCGGTGGTCGGCGTCCTGATGACGACCGGCAAGCCGAATGCCGCCTTCCGCAAGATCGTCGCAACCATGCCGGCGACCGAAGGCCCTGCGGTGAAGGCCGATGCCGGCATCGATCCCAACGCCCTGGTGCCGGCCAAGCGCGGCTATTATCGCTATCCCGGTTCGCTCACCACGCCGCCGTGCTCGGAAATCGTCGAATGGCTGGTGCTGACCGAGCCGATGCAGGTAGCCGCCGCGGACGTCGCGAGCTTCGCGAAACTCTATCCGATGAACGCCCGCCCGGCGCAGAAGGACAATCGCCGCTACGTGCTGCGGTCGAGCCTGTAGCCGCTGCATCCCTTCCCCTCCAAAAAGGGGGGAAGGGACAGGCGCCTAAGCGGTTCTTGCCAGCGTGCCGTCGATCATCGCGATGGCGTTGGGCACGCCGTAGACCGCAACGAACGAACCGAAGCGCGGCCCCTTCTCCTGGCCGAGCAACACCTGGTACAGCATGTTGAACCAGTCGAGCGAGACGCCGGGCTTGCCGTCCTTGGCCGCCTTCTTGTGGTCGAGGAACGGCTCGCGACGCCCGATCTCGTAGACAATGTCCTGGATCTGCTCGGCGGTCGCCTCTGCCGGCAGTTGCGACAGCGCATCGCGCAGGTCCTGCAGCGCCACGCGCTCGGCCTCGGTCGGCTCGCGGAACGTCTTGGTCGGCGCCACGAAGTCCCGATAATAGTTGATGGCGTAGCCGACGATGGCATCCAGCTTGGGATGGGTCTGCGCCGTCACGCCGGGCCGGTAGCGGGCGATGAAGCCCCACAGCGTCTCGGCATTCTCCGCATTGGATGACGACACCAGCGTCAGCAAGAGCTGGAAGGTGACCGGCATGTCCGACTTCGGCGGATGGCCGGCATGGATGTGCCAGACCGGATTGCTGAGCTGCTGCTTGCCGTCCTGGCGCGAAAACCCGTCGAGGAACTGCTGGTAGTCGTCGACGGCGCGCGGGATGACGTCGAAATACAATCGCTTCGCCGCCTTGGGTTCGCGGTACATGAACAGCGACAGCGATTCCGGCGACGCATAACGCAGCCATTCGTCGATGGTCAGGCCATTGCCCTTCGACTTGGAGATCTTGCCGCCCTTGTCGTCGAGGAACAGCTCGTAGATGAAGCTTTCCGGCGGGGTGCCGCCGATCGCCGAACAGATCTTGCTGGACAGCTTGACCGAGTCGATCAGGTCCTTGCCGGCCATTTCATAGTCGATGCCGAGCGCCGTCCAGCGCATCGCCCAGTCGGCCTTCCACTGACATTTGACATGACCGCCGGTGACCGGGGTCTCGACTTCCTCGTTCGTGTCCGGATCGACATAGGTCACCGTGCCAGCGCCGACGTCGCGGCGGATCATCGGCACCTGCAGCACCACGCCGGTGGTCCTGCTGATCGGCAGGAAGGGCGAATAGGTCGCGCGGCGATCCGGTCCCAGGGTCGGCAGGATCACATCCATGACCTTGTCATAGACCGCAAGCATCTTCAGCAGCGTGGCGTCGAAACGGCCGGATGTGTAGTACTCGGTCGACGAGGCGAATTCGTAGTCGAAGCCGAAATGATCGAGGAACGCGCGCAGCCGCGCATTGTTGGCGGCGCCGAACGACGGATATTCGTTGGAGAACGGATCCGGGACGCGCGACAGCGGCTTGCCCAGATGCGCGGTCAGCATGTCCTTGTTGGGCACGTTGTCCGGGACCTTGCGCAAGCCGTCCATGTCGTCGGAAAACGCAATCAGCCTGGTCTTGATCTTGTCCTCGGTGAGGACGCGAAAGGCGTGACGCACCATGGTGGTGCGCGCCACTTCGCCGAAAGTGCCGATATGCGGCAGGCCCGACGGGCCGTAGCCGGTCTCGAACAGCACTTCGTCCTTGGGCTTTTTCTTCAGCCTGTTCACCAGCGCTTTCGCCTGCTCGAACGGCCAGGCGTTGGATGTTTCGGCGAGCGCGCGCAGGTCGCTCGGGCTGGGCAAATCAATCGTGGACATCAGAAGGCCTCCGGGCCGCGCAAACTAGGCGGGTCAGCGTCGAAATGCAAAACCGCAATGGTCGGGTGAATTCAGAACGGACTGACGGAGAAATACCGCAGCCACAGATCGGTGTAGCGGCCTTTTTCCCAAAGCCGGAACAGGGCCCAGTTCAGCGCCTGGCGCAAAGTATCGTTGCCCTTGCGCACTGCGATGCCGACGCCTTCGCCGAAATAGCGGCTCTCGATGAACGGGCCGCCGCTGAAGGCGCAGCAATCGGCGGAATCTGTGCCGTTGATCCAGAACGCCAGCGAGATGGCGTCGCCGAAGATGAAGTCGACTTCGCCGCGCTTCAGCGCCTGGCGCATGGCGTCGTCATTCGGGTAGCTCACCAGCACGGCGTCGGTGAACATCGTCTTGAGATAGGCCTCGTGCGAGGATCCGCTGATGGCCCCGACCTTCTTGCCCTCGAGATATTCGGGCCGGATTTCCGCCATCACCGAGGTCTTGCGCGACACGAAACGCGCCGGCGCGCGGTAATAGGGATCGGTGAAGTCGACCCGGGCGCGGATCTGCGGGGTTACCGCCAATGAGGCGATGATGGCATCGCCGCGGTTGCTGGCGACGGCGTCCAGCAAGGTCTCGAAGCGGCGCATCTGGATGGTGCAGGTGGCCTTGATCTCCTCGCACAGCAGCCGCGCCAGATCGACGTTGAAGCCGGCCGGATTGCCGTCGGGGCCGGTGAAATTGAACGGCGGATAGTCGGTCTCGGTCAGGAAGCGGATCACGGTGATGCGCGACAGGTCGGGACGGTCCGGACGCCGCCGCGGGTCCCAGAATCCAGGCACAGCCTGCGGCCCCGGCTGCGTCACCGCAGACGCCGGCGCCTGCGCAGCGGCGGGACGCACCGATGCCACAAGCGCCGTCAGCAGCAGGCCGGTCCCCGCGAGAGCGACGATCGGCCGGAGCAGTCTTTGATTGATGAGGTTTTCTATCTGTGATTGCATACAGCGCGCTTCTGATTGCCTGGTCTTATAGACCATCCGGCGCCAGAGGCGAGTGGCGTTTGCGTGGCGGGGGCGTCGCATGGCCAGGCTGGACCGCGTCGGGGATCGCAGGTCGGGCGCGATGTGGCCGCACGCGGCATCGGCACAACAAGCCTGCGTCGGGGAATTGCCGTCGTTTCTCGCCGCAAGGGCGGGCGCGGTCCCGGCCGGCAATGACAACCTGCGCCACCTCTGCGATCGCGGACCGGCCTATGAACTGGACTGCCTGCGGCATGTGCTGGCCCCGGATCTGCTGCAGCGCGCCGAGCGCCGCGCCGGCCACCTCGGCATCGGTGCCGACCAGGTGCTGATCCAATGGGGCATGATCGACGACACCGCGTACCTGAGGCACCTGTCGCAGCACACCGGCATCGCCATCGACGAATTGCTCGATGTCGACCGCAGCGATCTGCTGCTGCGCGACGGGCAGATCGCGGCGGCAGCCGCTTCCGGCATGGTCCAGCTGCGCAGGGATGGCCGGCTTGTCCTGGCGATCGCGCCGCGCAACCTCACCGCCCGCTCGATCTGCCGGGCCGTGGCGGCCGATCCTGCCCTGACGCGCAGCATGCGGCTGACGTCGGAGGCCGCCCTCCGGCGCTTGCTCCTGCAGCAGGGCGGTGCCGCGCTGGCCCGCAGTGCGGCACGTGGCGTCAGCGACAGCTATTCGTCGATGTCGGCGGCGCCCGGCCTGGACGACAGGGTGTGGCGTGGACGCCTGAAACGCGGAGCGGCCGTCGGCGCAGTTGCGCTATTGCCGCCGCTGATGATCCCGGCCGCCTGGTGGACCCTGCTGGCGCTGTGTTTCCTCGGCTTCGTGATGCTGCGTCTCGTCGCGTGTTGTTGGCCGCGACCGCGGCGACTGCCGATGGCGCGGCTGCCGGACGACCGGCTGCCGATCTACACGACCATCGCACCGCTCTTCCGTGAGGCGGACTGCGTCGCTCCCCTGATGCGGGTCATCGACGCGCTCGACTACCCCCATGAGAAGCTCGATGTCATCCTCGTCGTCGAGCCTGACGATCCGGCAACTCTTGCGGCGATCGCACAGCTCGGGCCGAGGCCGCATCTCCGGGTCCTGGTCGCCCCGGCGGTGGCACCGCAAACCAAGCCGAAAGCCCTGAACTGGGCGCTGCCGTTTGCGCGCGGGAGCTTCATCGCGGTGTTCGATGCGGAAGACCTCCCGGAGACCGGTCAGTTGCGAGCCGCACTCGACGCGTTTCGCAGCTCCGATGCCAGGGTCGCCTGCGCCCAGGCCAGCCTGTGCATCGACAACGAGACCCATAGCTGGCTGTCGCGGACCTTTGCCGTCGAATATGCCGGCCAGTTCGATGCGGTGCTGCCAGGGCTGTCGGCCATGGGGTTGCCGCTTCCGCTCGGCGGCTCGTCGAACCATTTCCGCACGTCGGTGCTGCGCTCGGTGCGCGGCTGGGACGCCTTCAACGTTACCGAAGACGCCGATCTCGACTTCCGGCTCGCCCGTTTCGGACATCGCTCGGTCACCTTCGACTCGACCACCTTCGAGGAGGCGCCCATCCACTTTCGCGCGTGGCGGCGGCAACGCTCGCGCTGGATGAAGGGCTGGCTGCAGACCTGGTGCGTGCACATGCGCCATCCGCGACGGCTGTGGGGTGACGCCGGCCCCGGCGGATTTTTCGCGCTCAACATGATCGCAGGCGGCAATGTGCTGACCGCGCTGGCCTATCCTGCCATGGTGCTTGGAATGGCGATGCGCGCGCTCGGCCACTTTTCAGGGTCGCCGCCTGCCGTGCCGGCGGCGCTCTATGCCCTCGTGATCGCCGCGACCTGCCTTTCCACGATTGCGGTCGGGCTGATCGGCACCGGGCGGCGCGGTCGCCGGCGCGACCTCTGGATCCTGGCCATGACGCCGCTGTATTGGGGATGCCTGTCGGTCGCAGCGTGGCGCGCGGTAGCCCAGTTCGTCTGGGTCCCCTATCGTTGGGAGAAGACCGAGCACGGCGTTGTCCGGCGGACCGGCAGCGCTCCGGCCTCACCTGCTCCCTTGCAACACGACGCCAGCGTTCAAAGATAACGCTTGAGATCCGTCGCCGCTTCTTCCGGCTTGCGCTTGAGATTGAACGGCGCGACGAATTTTCCGTCGCGGTCCATCAGATAGATCAGTGCGGTGTGATCCATGGTGTAGTCGCCATCCTTCAGCGGCACCTTCTTGGCATAGACCCGGAAGCCGGAGATTACCTTTGCCACCGCGGCCTCGTCGCCGGTCAGCCCCTTGAGATGCGGATCGAAGCTCGACAGATAGTCCTTCATGGCCGCCTTGGTATCGCGCTCGGGATCGACCGAGACGAAATAGGCGTTGACGCGATCGGCGTCGGGACCCATCGCGCGCAGCACTTCGGATATCTCGAACAGCGACGTCGGGCAGATGTCCGGGCAATGGGTGAAGCCGAAGAAGATCAGCGTCGGCTTGCCCTTGAGGCTGGCCTCGGTGACGGTCTGGCCGGTCTGGTCGCTGAGCTGGAACGGCCCGCCGATGGCCGCCGGTGCGGCGACCTTTTGCAGGCCACCGACCAGCCACAACACCACGAGCAACCCGGCCGCGAGGCTGGCGGCAAAGGCCGCGATCACGACCAGTGGCCGGGTGGTTGAATCCGACATGCGATGTCCCTTGAATTGGCTCAGATGCAGGCCGCGATGCCCGACTTGATCATCTCGAAAAACACTGCGGTGCCATAATGCACCCACAGTGCGGCGGCGCCGACCACGAGCACGACCGCAAACACCGCGGTCGCGGCGACGATCGCAAAGGCCACGCCGGAGGGTTGCACCGGGCTCAGGCTGTCTCGGGCGGGTACGGGCTGGGCCATGCGGGCATCTCGATGAACGGCGACAACCGGCGCGCCGTCATGGCGACCGGTCGATCAGTTCCAGATAGGCTCAGATGCGACCTTGGGCAAGCGCGACCGGTGCCGCTCCGATCACGTCATCATGATGGCGTGTCCGGCTCAGCGCACCGACGCCTGGGCGTCCATATAGCAGGGCTTGTACATGCCCGCGAGCTGACGACCGCGCAGGAAGATCATGTGCGGGGTCAGCCCGCCGCGCCGCGCGATCCAGCGGCGCACCGGCGTGGGATACATGGAGTACAGCATCTGCGTCGCTTCGGGATTGGTCACTGCCCGGCCGTTGGAGCCGACATCCCAGGCGGCGTGGAAGCCGAGATTGGCGTTGGAAGTCACGCAGATCTTGTCGTGCGGAACGGCGCCGAGCACGATGGTGCAGGCCGAGGCGCAGAGCCCGTCGATGATCACGGTCTCGCCGGAGCTGCGCAGGCCCTGATATTTGTCGACGTAGGTTCCGATCCTGCCGCCGCGGTCATCCGCAATGCGGACCACGGCATGACTTGCCCCGATACCCGCGAACAATAAGACCGCCGCGAGCAGCCCCGTAACCAACCTCATGACCAGCCCCAGTTCAAACCTAAGTCCAAAACCCGACGATCCGAATCTGTCCCGGTGATGCAGGACGATGCCAGCGTGTTGCGATATCGATTTTTTGTCCAGACGAACGCGATGGCTCAAATGCGATTCAAATGAAGTGTTGCACGCAAGATGCACCCGTCGCGTCGGGGGTCCCAAACTGGAACAGCCATTGACCGCTGCGCACGGTCCGCGCTTCAATCGGAGCAACGATAAAAACGGGGAACGCAATGGCTGACGATGCTGACGTCATCGTGGTCGGCGGCGGGCTCGCCGGCCTGGTGGCCGCGACCGAGGTCGCCGACGCCGGCAAGCACGTCATCGTGCTGGATCAGGAGGGCGAACAGAATCTCGGCGGCCAGGCGTTCTGGTCGTTCGGCGGACTGTTCCTGGTGGACTCGCCGGAGCAACGCCGGCTTGGCATCAAAGACAGCGTCGAGCTTGCGATGCAGGACTGGGCCGGTTCCGCCGGCTTCGACCGCGACGATGATCACTGGCCACGGCGCTGGGCGGAGGCCTACATCGCCTTCGCCGCCGGCGAAAAACGCAGCTGGTTGCGCGCCATGGGCCATCGGATCTTCCCGGTGGTCGGGTGGGCCGAGCGCGGCGGCTACGACGCCATGGGCCACGGCAATTCAGTACCCAGGTTCCATGTCACCTGGGGCACCGGACCCGGCGTGATCGAGCCGTTCGTGCGCCGCGCCCGCGAAGCCCAGGCAAAGGGGCTGCTGAGCTTCCGGTTTCGCCATCGCATCGATGCGCTCGGCATGAGCAACGGCACGGTCGACGGCGTCAGCGGCGCGATCCTGGAGCCGACCAACGTGGCGCGCGGCGAGATCAGTTCGCGCGTCGTGACCGGCAACTTCTCACTGCGGGCGCAGGCGGTCATCGTTGCCTCCGGCGGCATCGGCGGCAATCACGAGCTAGTGCGGCAGAACTGGCCGTCGCGATTGGGTGCGCCGCCGGCGCGCATGATCTCCGGCGTGCCCGCCCATGTCGACGGCCGCATGATCGGCATCACCGAAGCCGCCGGCGCGCGGCTGATCAACCGCGACCGCATGTGGCATTATGTGGAAGGCCTGCAGAACTGGAATCCGATCTGGCCGATGCACGGCATCCGTATCCTGCCGGGCCCCTCTTCCCTGTGGTTCGACGCCACCGGCAAGCGGCTGCCGTCGCCGCTGTTTCCGGGCTCCGATACGCTCGGGCGGCTGCAATACATCCAGTCGACCGGCTACGATTATTCCTGGTTCGTGCTGACCCAGAGCATCATCAAGAAGGAATTCGCGCTGTCGGGTTCCGAGCAGAATCCCGACCTTACCGGCAAGAGCTGGCGGATGACCCTGAAGCGCGCCACCAACAAGGGGGCGCCGGCGCCGGTGGAAGCGTTCAAGCGGCACGGCGTGGATTTCGTGGTGCGCGACACGCTGGAGGATCTGGTCACCGGCATGAATGCGCTGAGCGGCGACAACCTGCTCAAGCTCGATCATCTGCGCGCGCAGATCGAGGCGCGCGACCGCGCCATCGCCAATCCTTATGTCAAGGACACCCAGGTGATGAACCTGCACAACGCGCGCAAATATATCGGCGACCGGCTGATCCGCACCGCCAGACCGCACCGCATCCTCGATCCCGCCCATGGGCCGCTGATCGCGGTGCGGCTGAACATACTGACCCGGAAGACGCTGGGCGGCTTCGAGACCGATCTCGACGCCCGGGTGTTCGGGCAGCACGGCCAGATCATGCCCGGCCTCTATGCGGCCGGCGAGGCCGCGGGCTTCGGCGGCGGCGGAATGCATGGATACCGCTCGCTGGAGGGCACATTCCTGGGCGGCTGCCTGTTCTCAGGACGCAATGCCGGCCGGGCAGCGGCGGCGGACATCGGATAGGACGCGTCGTGCCGCAACGGGAACTTAGACCAAAATAGTAAAATAATATGACTAGTCAGCTCTATCCCGGCGTGTAATAGATTTGCGCACACGAGGCGCTCGCAGAAGCGCCATTGCACATCGGGAGAGACACTCATGACACGCAAGATCCTGACGACCCTGCTTGCCGCCACTGCCCTTGCCGGGTTTGCCTTCAGCGCCTCCGCCGCCCAGTTGACCATCGGATTTTCGCAGATCGGTTCGGAATCCGGCTGGCGCGCCGCGGAGACCTCGGTCTCCAAGTCCGAAGCCAAGAAGCGCAACATCACCCTCAAGATCGCCGACGCCCAGCAGAAACAGGAGAACCAGATCAAGGCGATCCGTTCCTTCGTCGCGCAGAAGGTCGATGCCATCTTCCTCGCGCCGGTGGTCTCCACCGGTTGGGACGCGGTGCTGAAAGAAGCCAAGGAAGCCAAGATTCCCGTCGTGCTGCTCGACCGCGACATCGATCCGTCGGGCAAGGACCTCTATCTGACCGCGGTAACCTCCGACAGTGTGCATGAAGGCGAGGTCGCCGGCGACTGGCTGGCCAAGACCGTCGGCAGCAAGGCCTGCAACATCGTCGAGCTGCAGGGCACGGTGGGCGCCAGCGTTGCCGCCAACCGCAAGAAGGGTTTCGATACCGCCATCGCCAAGCATGCCAACCTCAAGGTGGTGCGCAGCCAGACCGGCGATTTCACCCGCGCCAAGGGCAAGGAAGTGATGGAGAGCTTCATCAAGGCCGAAGGCGGCGGCAAGAATATCTGCGCGGTCTACGCCCATAACGACGACATGATGGTCGGCGCGATCCAGGCCATGAAGGAAGCCGGCCTCAAGCCCGGCAAGGATATCCTCACCGTCTCCATCGACGCCGTGCCGGACATCTTCAAGGCGATCGCCGCCGGCGAAGCCAACGCCACCGTCGAACTGACCCCGGACATGGCGGGACCCGCCTTCGACGCCATCGTCGCCTTTAAGGACAAGGGCACCGTGCCGCCGAAGTGGATCCAGACCGAATCCAAGCTCTACACGGCGGCCGATAATCCGCAGAAGGTCTACGATAGCAAGAAGGGCCTCGGCTACTGAGCGCCGGAGCGTGACCTCTGGCTGTCATTCCGGGTCTGAGCCTTCGTCGGCGACGTCGACCAGGCACCTCCCGGAATGGCAGCCTACGTTTCGACCTTTTTGAGCCGTTGCCTGTCCTGCAGCGGCGATGAGTATCAAGCCTATGCCTGCGCTCGCTGACCTCTCCCCGCCTTTGCTGCAAACCAGCGGGCTCACCAAGAGTTTCGCCGGCGTCCGCGTGCTCGACGGCGTCGACATCACGCTGCGCGCCGGCGAGATCCACGCCTTGCTGGGCGAAAATGGCGCCGGCAAATCGACACTGATCAAGCTGGTCACCGGCGTCGTGGCACGGGACAGCGGCATCGTCCGGCTCGACAGCGTCGAGATCGCGCCGCGTTCGGCGGACGCCGCCCAGCAGGCGGGCATCGCCACCGTGTATCAGGAGGTCAACCTGCTGCCCAACCTGTCGGTGGCGCAGAACCTGTTTCTCGGCCGGCAGCCGACGCGATTCGGCTTCGTGCGCGACACAGAGATGCGCCGCCGCGCCTCGCTGCTGCTGAAGGAATTCGGGCTCGACATCGATGTGTCAGCACCGCTCGGCGACTATTCGGTCGCGGTACAGCAGATCACCGCCATCGCGCGGGCCGTCGACATGTCGGCGCGGGTGCTGATTCTCGATGAACCCACCGCCAGCCTCGACAAGCACGAGGTCGAAATCCTGTTCGCCGTGATGCGCCAGCTCGCCAGCCGCGGCATCGGCGTGTTGTTCGTTACGCATTTCCTGGATCAGGTTTACGCCATCAGCGACCGCATCACCGTGCTGCGCAACGGCCGGCTGGTCGGCGAGCGCGAGACTGCAAGTCTGCCGCGCATGGAGCTGGTACACATGATGCTCGGCCGCGAGCTCAGCGATGTCACCGCCGAACGCGTCCACACTCCCGCCGACACCGCACGCGCGCCCTATGCGTCGTTCCATCAGTTCGGCAAAGCCGGCTACGTCGCGCCGTTCGATCTCGAATTGCGCAGCGGCGAAGTGGTCGGCCTCGCCGGGCTGCTGGGCTCCGGGCGCACGGAAACGGCGCGCCTCGTCTTCGGCGTCGAACGCGCCGATGCCGGCGCCGCGATCGTGAATGGCCGGCCGGCGCGGCTGCATTCGCCGCGCGACGCCGTGAAGCTCGGCTTCGGCTACTGTCCCGAAGAGCGCAAGACCGACGGCATCGTGGCCGAGCTGACCGTGCGCGAAAATATCGTGCTGGCGCTGCAGGCACGACGCGGCATGCTGAAGCCGCTGTCGCGCCGCGAACAGGACGACATCGCAAATCGTTTCATCAAACTGCTCGACATTCGCCCGGCCGATCCGGAGCGCCCCATCGGTCTGTTGTCCGGCGGCAACCAGCAGAAGGCGCTGCTGGCGCGCTGGCTGGCCATCGAACCGCGCCTGCTGATCCTCGACGAACCGACCCGCGGCATCGACGTCGGCGCCCACGCCGAAATCATCCGGCTGATCCAGAAACTGTGCGCCGACGGGCTGGCCTTGCTGGTGATTTCCTCGGAGCTCGAGGAGATCGTCACCTATGCCGACGAGGTGATCGTGCTGCGCGAGCGCGCGCACGTCGCGTCGCTGGCCGGCGACGCCATCAACGTAACGTCGATCGTCGCGGCCATCGCCGCCGATCAGCACGCGGCATAAGGGGATCTGAATGGCATTTCGCCTGCCCCGCTCCGGCCTGCCGCAAGTGGTCGCCTTTCTGGCGATCCTCGCCATCAACTGGACCGTGTCGCCGCAATTCTTCGATCTCAGGCTGCAGGACGGACGGCTGTTCGGCAGCCTGGTCGATGTCTTCAACCGCGGCGCGCCAGTAGCATTGCTGTCGCTCGGCATGGTGCTGGTGATCGCCACCCGCGGCATCGATCTCTCGGTCGGTGCGGTGATGGCGATCTCCGGCGCCATCGCCGCGAGCCTCGCCGACAGCCACTCGCTGCCGGTGGTGCTGGCGGCGGCCCTCGGCGCCGGCCTGGTGTGCGGCTTGTGGAACGGTTTCCTGGTCGCGGTGCTCGGTATCCAGCCGATCGTCGCGACGCTGATCCTGATGGTCGCCGGGCGCGGCATCGCGCAATTGATTACCGAGGGCCGCATCGTCACCTTCACCGCGCCGGATCTGGTGTGGTTCGGCGGCGGCTCGGTGCTCGGCATTCCCGCGCCGGTGGCGATCACGCTCGGCATGCTGCTTGTCACCCTGGCTTTGGTACGCGGCACCGCGCTGGGGCTGATGATCGAAGCCACCGGCGGCAATGCCCGCGCCAGCGCGCTGGCCGGCGTCGGCACCACGGCCATGACCATGGCGGTCTATGTCTGGTGCAGTCTTTGCGCGGCGCTGGCGGGCATCGTTGCCGCCGCAGATATTCTCGGCGCCGATGCCAACAATGCCGGCCTGTGGCTCGAGCTCGACGCCATCCTCGCCGTGGTGATCGGCGGCACGTCGCTGTTCGGCGGCCGCTTCAGCCTGGTTTTCGCGATGTTGGGCGCGTTGATCATCCAGGCCATGAACACCGGCATCCTGCTGTCCGGCTTCCGTCCGGAATTCAATCTGGTGGTCAAGGCCGTGGTGGTGCTGGTGGTGCTGCTGCTGCAGTCGCCGCGGTTGTCCGGCCTCGGCCTGCTGCTGTCGAAGGTGCGGAAATGAACCGGCTGTTTCCCGTCCTCGTCACATTGGCGGTGTTCGTCGCCGGCTTTATCCTCTGTTCGGTCCAGTTTCCGAACTTCGCTTCGACGCGAGTCGTGGCCGACCTGCTCACCGACAACGCCTTCCTCGGCATCGTCGCCACCGGCATGACCTTCGTCATCATATCCGGCGGCATCGACCTGTCGGTCGGCGCGGTGATCGGCTTCACCACGGTGTTCCTGGCCATCGCCATCGAGCATCTCGGCCTGTCGCCGTGGCTGGCCTTCGCCTTGATCCTGCTGATCTGCGCCGGCTTCGGCGCGGCGATGGGCGCGGTGATCCAGTTTTTCGACCTGCCGCCCTTCATCGTCACCCTCGCGGGGATGTTCCTGGCGCGCGGCACCAGCTTCCTGATGTCGACCGAATCGATCCCGATCACGGCGCCGCTCTATGCCAACCTCGCCGACCACGCCATCGCGCTGCCCGGCGGCGGCCAGCTCACCGTGATTGCGATGATCATGCTTGCGGTGTTCGCCGCCGGCATGGTGCTGCTGCACTTCACGAAATTCGGGGCCAATGTCTACGCGCTCGGCGGCAGCCGCATCTCCGCGGCGTTGATGGGCATCCGCGTCGGGCGGACTACGATCCTGATCTACATGCTGTCCAGCGTGTTGGCAGGTCTGTCCGGCATCGTGTTCTCGTTCTACACCTCTGCCGGCTATTCGCTGTCGGCGGTCGGCGTCGAGCTGGACACCATCGCCGCGGTGGTGATCGGCGGCACGCTGCTCACCGGCGGTTATGGCTTCGTGTTCGGCACTTTTGTGGGCGTGCTGATCCAGGGCCTGATCCAGAGCTACATCAACTTCGACGGCACGCTGTCTAGCTGGTGGACCAAGATTGCCACCGGCATCCTGCTGTTCACATTTATTGTGTTGCAGCAGGCTATGGTTGGCTTCGCCCGCCGGTCCAGCCGCCGCAGCCTGGGAGCGACGTCGTCATGAGCCCGCAGATCGTTTCCATCCCGACCCAGCGCGCCCATTCCAACCATGCCGAAGTGGCCCGCAACATCGGTATCAACATCATCTCCGGCCGCTACGCCGAGGGCACCAAGCTGCCCGGCGATGCCGAGCTGACTCTGCTGTTCGGCGTGTCGCGCCCGGTGCTGCGCGAAGCTGTCAAGACCCTGGTGGCCAAGGGGTTGCTCAGCACCAAGGCGCGGGTCGGTACCGTGGTGCGCGAGCGCTCGGCCTGGAACATGTTCGACATCGACGTGCTCGCCTGGCATCTCGACGCCGGCATCGACAAGCGCTTCCTGCGCGACCTTGCCGACATCCGGCTGGCGGTGGAACCGCACGCCGCCGCCCTGGCCGCCGAACGCCGCACCGAGGCCGAAGTCGCCGAGCTGCGCCGCAGCATGGCCTGCATGCGCGCCGCACCGTCGGACTCCGTGAGCTTTGCCGACGCCGACCTCAGCCTGCACATCACCGTGGCCAACGCCTCCGGCAACCCGTTCATGCGCTCGATCGGCTGGGTCATCGAGGCGGCGCTGCGCGCCTCGTTCATCCTGAGCGCGCCGGTCGAGGCGCCGGAGCGCGAGACCGTGCTGGCGTCGCATGAGCGGATCGTCGAGGCGATCGCCGCCCAGGATGCCGATGAGGCGGCTGCGCAGATGACCAGCGTGATCCTGAACGGGTTGCGCCGGCATGGCGCGGCGGATTGACCGGGGCGACCATGGACAACGAACCCAACGACCATCGCAAGGGACCAAGCCGGTGAATCCGATTCAACTCGCCATCGTCGGCCTCGGCAAGATCGCGCGGGACCAGCACATCCCGGCCATCGCGGCGACGGACGGCATTGAGCTCAGGGCCGTCGCCAGCCGCAATGCCGCGCTCGACGGCATCGCCCACTTCGCCACCCTCGACGAGTTGCTGACGCAGGCGCCCGAGATCGATGCGGTGGCGCTGTGCACCCCGCCGCAAGTCCGCCGGGCGCAGGCCGCCGCCGCACTCGCCGCCGGCAAGCACGTGTTGCTGGAAAAGCCTCCGGGCGCCACGGTCAGCGAAATGGCGCCGCTGATCGCCGCGGCGAAGGACTCCGGCAAGACGCTGTTCGCCGGCCGGCATTCGCGCTTCGCCGCGGCCGTTGAACCGGCACGGGCGTTCCTCGCCAACCGCGAGATCCGGTCCGTCGCCATTGCATGGAAGGAAGACGTACGTGTCTGGCATCCCGGCCAGCGCTGGATCTTCGAGCCGGGCGGGCTCGGCGTATTCGATCCCGGCATCAATGCGCTGTCGATCCTGACCCGCATCCTGCCGCGGCCATTTTTCCTGACCGAGGCGGAGCTGTCGTTCCCGGCCAATTGCGCGGCGCCGATTGCGGCGAATCTGGATTTCTCCGACGAGAGCGGCATGGCCATCCGCGCCGAATTCAACTTTCTGCAGACCGGCCCGCAGACCTGGGAGATCCGTGTCGAAACCGGCGACGGCGTGTTGACGTTGTCCGAAGGCGGCGCGAAGCTCACTTATGCCGGCGTGGCACTGGCGGAAACGCAGCAGGAATACCCCGCGCTGTATCGTCACTTCGTCGACCTGGTCCGGCGCGGTACATCGGATGTCGATCTCGCACCTCTGATCCATGTTGCGGATGCTTTCATGCTGGGCCGGCGCCTTGTCGTCGACGCGTTCGAGGATTGACCATGACAGGCACCGTCACGCGCGACATCTTCGGTCACCTGCCCGACGGCACGGCGGTGGAACGCATCTGCCTGCGCACCGCCGACGGAATCGAGGCACGGATCATCACCTGGGGCGCCGCGCTGCAGGCATTGCTGGTGCCGGACCGCAACGGTGACATCGCGGACGTCGTCCTCGGCTTCGACGATCTCGACGGCTACACCGTGCCGGGTCGTTATTTCGGTGCGACCGTCGGCCGCTATGCCAACCGCATTGCAGGTGCCGGCTTCGATCTCGACGGCACGCGCGTTGCCCTTGCGGCCAATGAAGCGCCCAACGCCCTGCATGGCGGCGTCGAGGGCTTCTGCCGCAAGATCTGGACCGTCGTCGCCACCGAGGACGGTCCGGCCCCCGCCGTGACGCTGGCACTTCACAGCCCCGACGGCGACGAGGGTTATCCGGGCGCGCTCGACGTCCGCGCCAGCTACCGCATCTCGGGGCCTGGCGAACTGACCATCGACTACACGGCCGGCACCTCGCGGCCGACGGTGGTGAGCCTGACCAATCACAGCTTCTTCAACCTCGACGGCGCCGCGGTTGGAGGCGATATCCTCGACCATCGCCTGAGCCTGGCCGCCGACGCCTTCCTCGCCATCGACGAGCACAGGATTCCGCAGCAGGGCGCGCCGCGCGACGTCGCTGGCTCGCCGTTCGATTTCCGCGACGCCCATGCGATCGGCGCCCGGATTCGCGACGCCGACGCGCAGCTGCAGCGCGGTCGCGGCTATGACCACAATTTCTGCCTGCGCGACTCGTCCGACCTGCGGCTCGCCGCAACGCTGCAGGCGCCTCGTTCCGGCCGCATCATGGAGCTACACACCAACCAGCCCGGCCTGCAGTTCTATTCCGGCAACTATCTCGACGGCAGCGTGACGGGCAAGGACGGCCGCCCGCACCGTCAGTTCGACGCGCTGTGCCTCGAGCCGCAAAACTGGCCCGACGCGCCGAACCGGCCGGACTTCCCGTCCGCACGCCTCGACCCCGGCACCACCTACCGGAACCAGACGCTCTACCGATTTTCGACCGCCTGAAGGAGGAGCCATGAGCGAGCCCAGCAGCATCATGACCGCGCCCGGCATCGAAGACGTGCCGACGACGACGCTCGACACCACGCGCTGCCATCTCGGCGAGGGCTCGAACTACGATTCCGGCTCCGACACCGCCTGGTGGTTCGACATCCTCGAACGCCGGCTGTTCGAGGCGGAACTCGACACCGGCAAGACCACGTCCCATGCACTGCCGATCATGGCCAGCGCGCTGACCTTCATCGACGATACGCACCAGCTGCTGGCGGCGGACGATGGCCTCTACATCCGCGACATCATCGATGGCCGGCTGACGCTGCACACGGCGATCGAGGACGACAATGCCGGGACGCGCTCCAACGATGCGCGGGTGCATCCGTGCGGCACGTTCTGGACCAGCAGCATGGGACGCAAGGCAGAGACCGGTGCGGGCGCTATTTACGCGTTGCATCAGGGCGCGCTGACCCGGCTGTACGCCAACGTCACCATTCCCAACGCCATCTGCTTTGCACCGGACGGTGCCACCGGCTATTTCGCCGACACCCACAAGAACGTCCTCCACCGCGTCGCGCTGGATCCGGCGACGGGCCTGCCGACCGGCGCGCCCGAGACGCTCTATGTGCATCTCGGCGAAGGCGGTCTCGACGGCGCGGTGGTCGATCGCGACGGTGTGATCTGGTGCGCGCGCTGGGGCGGCGGCTGCGTCGACGCCTACTCGCCGGACGGCGTCCGGCTGCGGACCCTGCGCGTGCCGGCGCGGCAGCCGAGTTGCCCCGTGTTCATCGGCGCCGGTTTCGACCGCATGCTGATCACCTCGGCGCATGAGGGAATGGACGACAAGGCGCGTGCCGCCGACCCGGACCATGGCCGGACCTTCGTGATGGATCCGGGCGCGCGCGGGCGGCCCGAACCGCGTGTCAGACTGGGCTCGACGTAATGCAACAATTCAGCTTGCAGAAAATTGACGACAACTGGAAGGACACACCGCACCGGACTTGATATGATGTGCGCCCTCGGGCGCGACTGACAAGACACAGCACACCGCAACAAGCCGAAACCGGCATTCAATGAATTGGGAGTGGAACATGAATTTCATCAGGACAACTCTGTCTGCCGTGGCCCTCGCCGCGCTCGCGTTGAGCGGCCAGGCCGTCGCCCAGAGCAAGCCCACCGTCGGCATCGCCATGCCGACCAAGGCCTCCGCGCGCTGGATCGCCGATGGCGACAACATCGTGAAGGTACTGAAGGAGCGCGGCTACGGCACCGATCTGCAATATGCCGAAGACGACATTCCGAACCGGCTGTCGCAGATCGAGAACATGGTGACCAAGGGCGCCAAGGTGCTGGTGGTTGCCTCGATCGACGGCACCACTCTGTCCGACGTGCTGGCCCAGGCCAAGGCCAAGGGCATCACCATCATCGCCTACGACCGGCTGATCAAGGAGACCCCCAACGTCGACTACTACGCCACCTTCGACAACTTCCAGGTCGGCGTGCTGCAGGCGCAGTCGATCGAGGCCGCGTTGAAGCTGAAGGAAGGCAAGGGCCCGTTCAACATCGAGCTGTTCGGCGGCTCGCCCGACGACAACAACGCCTACTTCTTCTATGACGGCGCCATGTCGGTGCTGAAGCCCTATATCGACAGCGGCAAGCTGGTGGTGGCCAGCGGCCAGATGGGCATGAACAAGGTCTCGACCCTGCGCTGGGACGGCGCCACCGCCCAGGCCCGCATGGATAACCTGCTCAGCGCCTTCTACACCAACAAGAAACTGAACGCTGTGCTGTCGCCGTATGACGGCCTGTCGATCGGTATCCTGTCGTCGCTGAAGGGCGTCGGCTACGGCAGCGGCGACATGCCGATGCCCATCGTCACGGGCCAGGACGCCGAAGTCCCGTCGATCAAGTCGATGCTGCGCGGCGAGCAGTATTCCACCATCTTCAAGGACACCCGCGAACTCGCCAAGGTCACCGCCGACATGGTGGATGCGGCGCTGAGCGGCAAGCAGGTGCAGGTCAACGACACCAAGACCTACAACAACGGCCGCAAGGTCGTTCCGTCCTACCTGCTCAAGCCGGTGTCCGTCGACAAGAGCAACTGGGAGAAGGTGCTGGTCGAGAGCGGCTATTACAAGAAGTCGCAGTTCTGATTGCGTCTTCTTCCCTCTCCCGCACGGCGAAGCGAAGCTTCGCTAGGTGGGAGAGGGTGGATCGAATGACCAAAGGTCATTCGAGACGGGAGAGGGCAGCAACGAGACTGTGCCCCCCTCTCCCGAAGCCGAGCTGACGCTCGGCTCCGACCTCTCCCGCAAGCGGGAGAGGTGAAGAAAGACCTTCCCTCGGAGCCCGACGATGAATGCAATTCTGGAAATGCGCGGCATCTCAAAATCCTTCACCGGGGTGAAGGCGCTGAACGATGTCTGCTTCACCGTCGAGCCCGGCGAAATCCACGCGCTGGTCGGCGAGAACGGCGCCGGCAAGTCGACGCTCATGAAGGTGCTGAGCGGGGTCTATCCCCATGGCAGCTATGACGGCGCCATCGTGTTCGAAGGCGAGGAGCGCAAGTTCCGCGACATCAACGATTCCGAGGCGCTCGGCATCATCATCATCCACCAGGAGCTGGCGCTGATCCCGCTGATGTCGATCGCCGAGAACATCTTTCTCGCCAATCCGCCGTCGCGCTTCGGCATCATCGACCGCGACGCCCGCGACCGCCGCGCCAAGGAAGTGCTCGCCACCGTCGGCCTGCGCGAGTCGCCGGATACCCTGATCACCGATCTCGGCGTCGGCAAGCAGCAGCTGGTGGAGATCGCCAAGGCGCTGTCCAAGAAGGTCCGCCTGCTGATCCTCGACGAGCCGACCGCCAGCCTCAACGAAAACGACAGTGCGGCGCTGCTCGATCTGCTGGTCGAACTGCGCGCCCAGGGCATGTCGGCAATCCTGATCTCGCACAAGCTCAACGAAGTCGCCCGCGTCGCCGACCGCATCACCGTGCTGCGCGACGGCCGTACCGTCGACACGCTGGATTGCCACGCCGGCGTCGTTGAGGAAGACCGCATCATCCGCAAGATGGTCGACCGCGATCTCGAGCACCGCTATCCGCAGCGCGAACCTGATATCGGCGAGCCCATCTTCGCGGTGCAGGACTGGTCGGTCTATCACCCACTCCATGCCGACCGGCAGGTGATCAAGAACGTCGACTTCAATGTCCGGCGTGGCGAGATCGTCGGCATTGCCGGGCTGATGGGCGCCGGCCGCACCGAATTCGCCATGAGCATCTTTGGCGGCTCGTGGGGCCGCCGGATCACCGGCCGCGCCACGCTGAACGGCAAGCAGATCGACGTCTCCACCGTCGGCCGCGCCATCGATGCCGGGCTGGCCTATGTCACCGAGGACCGCAAGCAATTCGGGCTGCTGCTGGCCTCCGACGTGCGCAAGAACATCACGCTGGCCAATCTCGACGGCGTGTCCAGCAGCAAGATCATCGACGATATCAGCGAACTCAGGGTAGCCACCGACTATCGCAGCCGGATGCGGATCCGCTGTAACGACGTCTACCAGGAGTCCGGCAAACTGTCCGGCGGCAACCAGCAAAAGGTCATGCTGTCGAAATGGCTGTTCACCGATCCGCAGGTGCTGATCCTGGACGAACCGACGCGCGGCATCGACGTCGGCGCCAAGTATGAGATCTACTGCATCATCAACGAACTCGCGGATGCTGGCAAAAGCGTTATCGTGATTTCGTCGGAGATGCCGGAACTGCTGGGAATATGTGACCGCATCTGCGTGATGAACGAAGGCGCTTTCGTCGGCGAATTTGCCGCGCACGAGGCGACGCAGGAAAAAATCATGCGCGCGATCATGCGCAAGGGAGAACGACAGCCATGAGCGACAAGACCGTGGCGGCGCCGGCGCCGCCCAAGCATGCCGGATTCCTCAAGAACAACCTGCGCGAATACGGCATGCTGCTGTCGCTGTTCGCCATCATGCTGTTCTTCCAGGTGGTCACCGACGGCACGCTGCTGCGCCCGCTCAACCTGACCAACCTGGTGCTGCAGAACAGCTACATCGTCATCATGGCGCTCGGCATGCTGCTGGTGATCGTCACCGGCCATATCGACCTGTCGGTCGGCTCGGTGGCCGGCTTCATCGGCGCCGTTGCCGCGGTGCTGATGGTGCAGTTCAACATGAACTTCATTCTCGCCACCCTGATCTGCCTGGTGCTGGGCGGTTTCATCGGCGCGGCGCAAGGCTACTGGGTGGCCTATTTCAAGATCCCGTCCTTCATCGTGACGCTGGCGGGCATGCTGGTGTTCAAGGGCCTGGCGCTGGCGATCCTTCAGGGGCAGTCGGTGGGGCCGTTCGCGCCGACCTTCCAGAAGCTGTCCTCGGGCTTCATCCCCGAGCTGTTTCCCAACGCCGGCATCCTCTATCCGACCTCGCTGCTGATCGGCGCGGCGCTGGCCACCGCGCTGGTGGCCATGAACATGAAGGCCCGCGCCCGCCAGCAGAGCCACGGCGTCGAGGCCGAGCCGACCGGCTTCTTCGTCTTCAAGAACGCGCTGCTGTTCGCCGCCATCGTCTATTTCACCTATCTGATCGCCTCGCATCGCGGCCTGCCCAACGTGCTGGTGATCATGATGGTGCTAATCGGCATCTACGCCTTCGTCACCTCGCGGACCACCGTGGGCCGGCAGATCTATGCCGTCGGCGGCAATGCCAAGGCGGCAAGCCTGTCGGGCATCAAGACCGAACGGCTGACGTTCTTCACCTTCGTCAATATGGGCGTGCTGGCGGCCCTGGCCGGCCTGGTATTCGCCGCGCGGCTCAACACCGCGACGCCGAAGGCCGGCCTCGGCTTCGAGCTTGACGTCATCGCCGCCTGCTTCATCGGCGGCGCTTCGGCCTATGGCGGCGTCGGCAAGGTCGGCGGCGCGGTGATCGGCGCGCTGATCATGGGCGTCATGAACAACGGCATGTCCATCCTCGGCATCGGCATCGACTACCAGCAGGTGATCAAGGGCCTGGTGCTGCTCGGCGCGGTCTGCCTCGACGTCTACAACCAGAAGCGCTGAGGAGGACGGAGGCCATCGGCTCGTTGCCGGTGGCCATTCCGGGCCGGCGATCGCGGGAACTGGAGCGGGCGGAGGGAATCGAACCCTCGTATGCAGCTTGGGAAGCTGCCGTTCTACCATTGAACTACGCCCGCGTGGTCGTGCGGATTGATGTAGCCGAGACCGCGCGATCCGCCAAGCCGTATGTTCCGCCTGCGACAGCGCCACCCGGCACGCGATCCGGCCCGGGCCGGAACCGAGGGCGGCTGAGGCCTTTCCGGGTGCATCGATACACGTCCTGTTCGCCGTTGCCCCGCCGCGCCCGCAGGGCTAGTTTTGCCGGATGACGGCGACGACGATCTTTCAGGGTGACGGCCTCTCCGTGTCGGATTATCGCTGCGGCGCCGGCCCGCATGACCGGCCCTTTGCCGAGCACCACCTCAGCCATTCCATCTCCTATGTCCGCAAGGGCAGCTTCGGCTGCCGCTGCCGCGGCCAGTCCCACGAACTGGTGGCCGGCGCCTTCCTGATCGGTCATCCCGGCGACGAATATGTCTGCAGCCACGACCACTATGCCGGCGGCGACGAATGCCTGTCGTTTTTCCCGAGCCCCGAGCTGGTCGAGCAGCTCGGCGGCAGCAGCGGCATCTGGCAGCGCGGCGGCCTGCCGCCACTGGCCGAACTGATGGTGCTGGGCGAACGCGCCCAGGCCGCCGCCGATGGCCGCAACGACATCGGCGTCGACGAAGCCGGCCACGCGCTGCTGGCGCGGTTCGTCGAGATCGTATCGGGACGGACGCAGCGGCCGCTGATGGCCGAGGCGCGCGACCGCCGCCGCGCGGTGCAGGCCGCGCTGTGGATCGACGCCCATTCTGCGCAACCGATCGCGCTCGATGACGCCGCGCGCGAGACGGGCCTCAGCGCGTTTCATTTCCTGCGGCTGTTCACCGGCGTGATCGGCGTCACCCCGCACCAGTATCTGCTGCGCTCCCGATTGCGCCACGCCGCCCGCCTGCTCGCCGACCAGGAGCGCGCCATCACGGACATCGCGTTCGACGTCGGCTTCAACGACCTGTCGAATTTCATCCGCAGCTTCCGCCGCGCCGCCGGGGTCTCGCCGCGCGGCTTCCGCCGGGCTGCGCAGGCCGACCGCAAGAATCTCCAAGATCGGCTGACCGTGCACTGACTAGTCTGGCACCGGCCGCCATCGGCCGGCTTTCACACGGGACAGACAGCATGGCTTCCATTCACAAGGACATTTCGATCGCGGCCCCCGCCGACGTGGTGTGGGCGGCGATCGCCGACTTCGGCGCGCTGCATACCCGGCTGGTGCCGGGCTTCGTCACCGATACGCAACGCGAGGGGGACGCCCGTATCGTGACTTTCGCCAATGGCGCCGTCGCGCGCGAAATCCTGGTCGACTGCGACCCGGCCCGCATGCGGCTGGCCTATGCGATCGTCAGCGAGCGCGTCACCCAGCACAATGCCTCGGTACAGGTGCTGGCCGACGGTGCGACACGCAGCCGCGTGATCTGGACCGTCGACGTGCTGCCGCACGAGATTGCGCCCTACATGGACGCGCAGATGGATCTCGGCGCGCTGGCGATGCAGGCCAACTTCGAAAGGCGCACGGCATGACGGCATCGTTTCTCGCCGCGCTCTCCGCCGACGGCCCCGCCCTCGATCGCCGCGGCAAGATGGACCTGTACGGCTGGCTGATCGGCGCCTGGGAGCTCGACGTCACCCGCTTCCCGGCGCATGCGCCGCCACTGACGCTGAAGGGCGAGTGGCACTTCGGCTGGGTGCTCGAGGGCCGCGCCATCCAGGACGTCTGGATCGTGCCGCCGCGCGGCGCGCGCCACGGCGACGCCGTGGCCAACAGGAACTCGTATGGCAGCACGCTGCGGATCTACGATCCTGCCATCGATGCCTGGCAGATCCAGTGGAGCGATCCGGTGACGCAGAATTTCTGCACCATGACCGGTCGCCGCGACGGCGACGATATCGTGCAGCTCGGCCGCAACGCCGCCGGTCAGGCCATCCGCTGGAGTTTTTCGCAGATCACACCGGATCGGTTTCGCTGGCGCGGCGAGACATCGCCCGATGATGGCGCGAACTGGCGGCTCGATGTCGAGTTTATCGCCAGGCGAAGCGCGTGACGCGCCGTCACGACAGCGCCGGCCGCACCTCGGGGACCGCGCCGGATTTCGGTCCCCAGCGCGTGAGCAGCACGCTGAGCGCCGACAGCACGCCGAGCAGCACCATCGACGCCGCCGCGAGCCAGAAGAAGCTCTGGCTGGTGTCCTCGATCGACAGCAGCCACCCGCCGCCAACACAGATGAAGACCAGCCGCGCGGTCTGTGCCAGCACCGGGCCCAGCACCCGGGCCGCGCCCTGCGACGAGAAATACATCGCGGTGGCGAGGCCGAGAAAGGCGTACATCGGCGCCCCCGTGGCGAGATATTGCCGGCTGGCGGCGCGTACGCCGGGATCTTGCGTGAAGATGCTGACCCACAGGTCCGGATAGACGGCAACCAGCGTACCGAGCAGGCCGACCACGGCGAACGACACCCAGCCGGCGGTCCAGGCGATCCGGCGCGCCCGCTTGACCCTGCCCGCGCCGATCGCCATGCCGACCATGGGCACCGACGCCACGCCGACCGCGAAAGCGAGCGTGACGAGCAGGAATTCCAGCCGTGCGCCGATGCCATAGCCGGCCAGCACCTCGGTGCCAAACCGCGCCAGCATGTGCGTGAAGATGGTCAGGCTCAGCACGTTCTGCAGCGGCGAGAAGCAGGCGATGGCGCCGACCTTGAGAATGTCGAAGAACATGCCGCGCCGGATCTTGAGCCCGCGCAGCACCGGTCGGACCCGCGCGCGGCCGGAAAACACGTACCAGCCCATGATCGCCGCGCCGATGGTGTAGGCGATCAGCGAGCCCGCGGCGACGCCGCGCATGCCGAACGACGGCACCGGGCCGAGGCCGAGGCCAAGCACGCCGCCCAGAATGATCTGGCACACCGCGGAATTCAGCACGATCGCCGACGGCAGCTTCATGTTGCCGGTGCCGCGCAGGATGGCGGCAAACGTATTCATCAGCCACGGGATGATGCCGCCGCCGAAGAAGATCTGGATGTAGCCGATGGCCTGCGCCAATACGCTGCCGCGGCCGCCCAGCGCTTCCAGCAGCGTCGGGCCGAACACCAGCATGCCCACCGTGAAGGTCAGGCCGAAGCAGAGGCCGATCAGCAGCGCATGCAACGCCAGTGCGGATGCACGCTCGTGGTCGCCGGCGCCGAGCGCACGCGCGATCGCCGACGATACGCCGCCACCCATGGCGCCGCCGGACATGGTCATGGTCAGCATCACGAAGGGAAACACCAGCGCCATCGCCGCCAGCGATTCGGTGCCGAGCCGGCCGATATAGGAGGTCTCGGCGATGACGATCAGGGTGCCGGCGCTCAGCGCCACCACGTTGGGCCAGGACAGCCACAACAAGGTCGACAGGATGGGATGGTCGAGCAGCGGATTTCTGGCCGGCGCCGTCAGCCGAGGCAGCGCGTCTCGCTCGCCATCGACCAATGGTAGTTCGGCGACCGTGACCTCGGACATGCGTTTTCCCGGCGTCCCGGTCGTTCGCGCCGGAATCGTCCATTCTCCCTAGCACCGATTCCGCGCATTGCCATGTCCGCAGCACGCATGGGGGATGCGCGGCCGTCATCACCCTCATTCCCGGGCGCGAGCAGCGTCAGCTACGAGCACCCGGTAACGACGATAACGGCTTCACACGAAATTCATGCGGTCGATCTGAACGTTTACTGCATTGCGGCATTTGCCTTCTGCAATCAGAGGGTCTTCCATGCACAACAAGTTTCTGCTGTCCGCATGTCTCGTAGCTTTGGCGCTGCCGCTGGCTGCCTGCAACGAACAGGCGACTCACGTCTCCGGCGAGGATTTTGGCGCCAGCCCGAAGCTGGTCGAACCGGTGAAGTCGCTGATTCCCACCGTCAACATCGCCACCGCCAAGGGCTGGCCGGACGGCGCCAGGCCAACCGCGGCCAGCGGCATGGCCGTGAACGCCTTTGCCAGGGGACTGGACCATCCGCGCACGCTCTATGTCCTGCCGAACGGCGACGTGCTGGTGGCCGAGACCAATGCGCCGCCCAAGCCGGAAGACGGCAAGGGCATCAAGGGCTGGGTGATGGGCCTGGTGATGAAGCGGGCCGGCGCTGGCGTGCCCAGCGCCAACCGCATCAGCCTGTTGCGCGACGCCGACGGCGACGGCGTGGCCGAGACCAAAACGGCGTTCCTCGAAGGTCTGCATTCGCCGTTCGGCATGGCGCTGGTCGGCAGCGAGTTCTATGTCGCCAATGCCGATGCGGTGGTGAAATTCCCCTACCGGGACGGCGACACCAGGATCACCGCGGCGCCGGTGAAGGTCGCCGATCTGCCGGGCGGGCCGATCAACCATCACTGGACCAAGGACCTCACCGCCAGCCCGGACGGCACCAAGCTCTATGCCACCATCGGCTCCAACAGCAATGTCGGCGAGAATGGCATTGAGGCCGAGAAGGACCGCGCCGGCATCCTCGAGATCGACCGCGCCAGCGGCGCCTCCCGCGTGTTCGCCTCCGGCCTACGCAATCCCAACGGCCCATCGTGGCAGCCGCAGAGCGGCGCGCTGTGGGTCACGGTCAACGAGCGCGACGAGATCGGCAGCGACCTGGTTCCGGACTACATGACCTCGGTACGGGACGGCGGCTTCTACGGCTGGCCCTACAGCTATTACGGCCAGCACGTCGACGTCCGCGTCAGCCCGCAGCGGCCGGATCTGGTGGCCAAGGCCATCGTGCCGGATTACGCACTGGGCGCGCATACCGCCTCGCTGGGCCTCACCTTCAACACCGGAGACCTGTTCCCCGACAGCATGAAGGGCGGCGCCTTCGTCGGACAGCACGGCTCGTGGAATCGCAAGCCGCGCAGCGGCTACAAGGTCATCTTCGTGCCGTTCGAGGGCGGCAAGCCCTCGGGCAAGCCGCAGGATGTGCTCACCGGCTTCCTCGACGACAAGGGCGAGGCGCAGGGCCGCCCGGTCGGCGTCAGGATCGACCGGCACGGCGCGCTGCTGGTGGCCGACGACGTCGGCAATACGGTGTGGCGCGTGACCCCCGCCGGACCCAAGGCTGCTTCGCTCGAAGCCGGGAAATGATCCGCCGCATACCGTGGCCGACCCACGGCGATTGACGACAAAACAGGCAAGCCGCGGATCAACCGGCCTATCATTCGACCTTGCGCGGCCCGGTGATTTTGGCGAAAGCGTTTCGATTGGACAACGGCGTCGGCACCGGCCGGCGCCGCTGTTCGCGTCACCACTCGAAATGGATCCTTCTCCATGCGCATCCTGAACGCCGCCGCCGCCCAGATGGGACCGATCCAGAAAGCCGAAAGCCGCGAGGCCGTGGTGAAACGGATGCTCGCGCTGCTGGCCGAAGCCAAGGCGAAGGGTGCCGACCTCGTCGTCTATCCCGAACTGGCGCTGACCACGTTCTTTCCGCGCTACTACATGACCGACCCGAACGAGGTGGACAGCTGGTTCGAGTCGGAGATGCCCAACGCGGCGGTGCAGCCGCTGTTCGATGCCGCGGCCAAAGCCAATATCGCGCTGTCGATCGGCTACGCTGAATTGACGGAAGATGGTCACCACTACAACACCCAGATCCTCACCGACCGCACCGGCAAGATCGTCGGCAAGTACCGCAAGGTGCATCTGCCCGGCCATGTCGAGTTCGACACCGAGCGCACCCATCAGCATCTGGAAAAACGCTATTTCGAACCGGGCGACCTCGGCTTTCCGGTGTTCCGCGCGCTCGGCGGCATCTTCGGCATGATGATCTGCAACGATCGCCGCTGGCCGGAATCCTACCGCGTGATGGGCCTGCAGGGCGTCGAGATGATCGTGCTCGGCTACAACACCCCGTCGGTGAACTCGCAGAAGGCGGCAGAAGGTCCGGAGCAGCGGCTGTTTCACAACCGTCTGTCAGTGCAGGCCGGCGCCTACCAAAACTCGACCTTCGTGGTCGCGGTGGCCAAGGCCGGCAATGAGGACGGCTTCCCGCTGATCGGCGGCAGCCTCATCGTCAATCCGGACGGCGAGATCATGGCCGAGGCCAAGACCGAGGGCGACGAGCTGCTGGTGTGCGCCTGCGACCTCGATGCCACGCAGTTCGGCAAGAAAACCATCTTCGACTTCGCACGCCACCGCCGCATCGAGCACTACGGCCGCATCACATCGCAGACCGGCGTGATCCTGCCGCCGGAGTGACCTTCACTTACCTCTCCCCGCCTAGCGAAGCTTCGCTTCGCCGGGCGGGGAGAGGGCAACAAGAGCCTACTGAAACATCACCACACCGAGCGCCATGCTGACCGCGGCCTGGGTCGGATCGATCACCGGAATGCCGATGGCCTCTTCCAGCGCCGCGCGATGCCGCGCCATGCCGGCGCAGCCCATCACGATCGAATTGGCGCCGTCGATATCCTTCAGTTCGCGGCCGACCTTGATCATGCGCTCCAGCGTGTCGCTGCCGGATGCGGTTTCGGCCACGGTCATGTTGAGCGGGCGCTCGCCGACGCAGCGGTCGGTGAGACTCATCTGGCGCAGGTAGCGCATGTGGCGGGGAATCGAGCGCTGTGCCACCGCGATGATGCCGAAGCGGTCGCCGCGCGCCAGCGCGGTCAGCACGCCGGATTCGGCGATGCCGAATACCGGCCGCGACGTCGCCTCGCGGCAGACCTGCAGGCCGGGATCGGAATAGCAGGCGATCACATAGGCGTCCGCGGAGTTGTCCGCCGCCACCAGCGCACGCAGCGGCATCGAAACGCTGTCCACGTCGGCCTGGCTCTCGACGCCGAAGGGCCCTTCGGCCAGCGTCACGCAGTCGATCTCCGGACCGTCCGCAAAGACCAGCGGTTGCAACGCCGCCGCCAGATGCCGCGTCACATTGTCGTTGGAATTCGGATTGATCACGAGGATCTTCTTGCGGCGCATATCCATCTCCTTGTCACGGCGGCATTATTGCCGGAAAGTGCGCTGCATCAAAGCTTGAATCGAAGGAGTTCACCTTGTCCGTTCCGGTCTACGATCTGGTTATCCGCGGTGGCACCGTCGGCACCTCCAGCGACGTGTTTGCGGCCGATGTCGGCATTGTCGGGGAAACCATCGTGGCAATCGGCAAGGGCCTCGCCGGCGGCAAGACCGAGATCGACGCAACAGGTAAGCTGGTGCTTCCCGGCGGCGTCGACGCCCATGCCCATATCGAGCAATTGTCCGCAGCGGGCATCATGAACGCCGACACGTTCGAAAGCGCCACCAGATCGGCGGCATTCGGCGGCACCACCAGCGTGATCTCCTTCGCCGCCCAGCATGTCGGCATGGACGCCATCACCGTGGTGAACGACTACAAGGCGCTCGCGAAGCGCGGCGCCATGATCGACTACGGCTTCCACCTGATCGTCTCGGACGTCACCGACAAGGTGATCACGCAGGACATTCCGGCGCTGGTTGCCGAGGGGTTCTCCTCGATCAAGATCTTCATGACCTATGACCGGCTGCGGGTCGACGACGAGAAGCTGCTGGACATCCTCGCCGCCGCCCGCGAAGCCAAGGCGCTGGTCTGCGTCCACGCGGAAAACCACGGCGTCATCTCGTGGATGGTCAAGCGCCTGCTCGACAAGGGCTATACGGCTCCGAAATATCATGGCGTCAGCCACGCCCGCGTCTCGGAATCCGAAGCCTTCACCCGGCTGATCGCCTTCAGCGAACTGCTCGACCAGCCGGTGATGATCTTCCATGTCTCGACCCGCGAGGGCGCCGCAGTGATCCGCGAAGCCCGCGGCCGCAGCGTCAAGATATTCGCCGAGACCTGTCCGCAATACCTGTTCCTCACCGCCGACGACCTCGACAAGCCCGGCGTCGAAGGCGCCAAGTGGATGTGCAGCCCGCCGGCCCGCACCACGGACGATCAGGAGGCGCTGTGGCGCGCGCTCGATCTCGGCGACCTGCAGCTGATCTCGTCCGACCACGCGCCGTATCGCATGGACGACACCGGCAAGCTGCGCGCTGGGCCGAACCCGAATTTCAAGCAGGTCGCCAACGGATTGCCCGGCTTGGAGGTGCGGTTGCCGCTGCTGTTCGACGCCATGATATCGAAGGGACGCCTCGGCCTGAAAAAGTTCGTCGAGCTGACCTCGACCGCACCGGCGCAGATCTACAATCTGGAAAAGAAGGGCTCGATCGCCATCGGCAAGGATGCCGACATCGCCATCTGGGATCCGGCAAAAAAAGTCACGCTCACCGATGCCATGATGCATGACCTCGCCGGCTTCACCCCGTTCGCCGGCCGCGAGCTCACCGGCTGGCCTGACACGGTGCTGTTGCGCGGCCGCGTGCTGGTCGATGGCGACGCTTTCCACGGCACGCCCGGCGACGGCCGCCTGATGCTGCGCGACGGCGGCCCGGCGGCCACGCCGAGCGGCCGGATGGTCGCGGAGATGGACGAGCGTCGGAATTTTGGCGCCAAGCTGCTGTAGGCGAAGCGCGCAGAGCAGACGGGTTCTGAAGTTCTGTTTCTGTGGTACTGTTAAAGCGGCCGGCGCGGTTCGTGGCGGCCGTTCAGGTTAAGCGAAACCGAGATGCACGATGCCAACCTCACCTTCCGTCGTCGCGCAAGACCAGTCTTCGCTTTACGAAGACGACCTCTACGCATGGGCCAATCGGCAGGCGGAGCTGCTCCGCGCCCGCAAACTTGACGAGCTCGACCTCGATCACATCGCCGAGGAGATCGACGACGTGGGCAACGAAATCTACGAACGGCTGGAGAGCGCCCTCACGATCCTGTTCATGCACATGCTCAAATGGGATTACCAGCCGGAGCGTCGCTCGCGCAGCCGGGAGGCGACGATCCGGGAGCAGCGCAAGCGAATTGCGACGCTGATGCGCAAAAATCCATCACTGAAAGCGAGGCTCGCCGCGGCTCAGCAATCCGGTTACGACTACGGACGCGACAAAGCTTCCGGCGAGACCGACATCCCGGTCGAGAACTTCCCGGACGTATCTCCCTATAGCTGGCTGGACGTGACCGAACGCGAGTTCCGGTTGGATAGTTCCGACAAATGACGTCCTCCGCGATCGCCCGGGGCGCACCGGCCATGAGGAGTTGACGTGCGTCTCTTGGTGTTCGGGCTCGGCTACAGCGCACAGCGCTTCATCGATCGCCATGCCGGCGACTTTTCCCATATCACCGCCACCGTTCGCAGCGCGGAAAAGCAGCAAGCCAGGCAAGGCGCCAATCTCGAACTGCTACTGTTCGGCGGCGACGGCTCCGATCCGGCGCTCGCAGCCCGCATCGCCGAGGCCGACTTGCTGCTGGTCTCGGTGCCGCCCGGCCCCAACGGTGACCCGGTGCTCGCCGCGTTTGGCTCGCAGATCGCGGCCAGCCGGATTCGCCGCATCGTCTATCTGTCGACCATCGGTGTCTATGCCGACCATGGCGGCGGCTGGATCGACGAGACCGCGGCACTGTCCGGCGATGGCCGCCGCCGGATGCGGATCGACGCCGAGGCGCAGTGGCGCGCCACTGCTGGCGAGCGGGCGACAATGCTGCGGCTGGCCGGCATCTACGGTCCCGGTCGCAATGCGCTCATCAATCTCGGGGCGGGCACGGCACGGCGAGTCGTCAAGCCCGGCCAGGTGTTCAACCGCATCCATGTCGATGACATCGCCGCCGCGGTCGCGGCGGCGTTCGCGCATCCGAAGGCGGGGATCTGGAACGTGTGCGACGACGAGCCCGCGCCGCCGCAGGAGGTCATTACTTATGCCGCGACGCTGATGGGCATCGCGCCGCCGCCAGAAGTTGCTTTTGAAGATGCGGAGATGAGTGCGATGGCGCGCAGCTTCTATGCCACCAGCAATCGCTGCACCAATGCACGGCTGAAGCAGGATCTTGGCGTCGCGCTGGCCTACCCGACCTACCGCGAGGGCCTCGGGGCGCTATGGCGGGGCGGCGAGGGCCAATAAAACAGCGGACCGAGCGGCCCGCTGTTGGTTTGCAAATGCAGCGACGACTTACTTCTCTTGTTCCATGGTCACGGCCACGTCCGCATTGGCGGACAGCCGCACCTTGTCGCCTTCGACTTCCGCAACCAGGCTGCCGTCGATGAAATGGTGGTGGCCCTTGTGATGGCCCTCGCCGCTGTCCTTCTTGGTCAGCTTGATGCGTCCGCCTTCGAAATGATCGACCGTGCCGACGTGAACGCCGTCAGCGCCGATGACTTCCATGTGCTCTTTGATGCCTGCAGTGCCGGCCATGTCGAATTCCTTGTTTGGTTGGACACACATAACGCGCCAAACCGGTTCCGGTTCAATTCAACCGAAAATGCCCACATAGACGCCCTACCCCAAGCCGGGCCTGCCTAGGGCGCCCTCAAGGAGGGACGCGCTTGGCAAGTTCGGCCGGCCGGCGCTATGGTTTTTCCATGATGGATTCGAGCGTCCTTCGGGACTTCGTCAACGGGCATCGGCGCCTCTTCGTCCTGACCGGCGCGGGCTGCAGCACGCAGTCGGGCATCCCCGATTATCGCGATGCCGCGGGCAACTGGAAACGCACGCCGCCGGTGACCTTCCAGGCCTTCATGGGCGACGACGCAACGCGCCGCCGCTACTGGGCGCGCAGCCTGATCGGCTGGCGGCGATTTGGCAGCGCGCAGCCCAACGACGCGCACCGCGCGCTGGTTCGGCTGGAAGAAATCGGCAAATGCGAGATCCTGCTGACGCAGAATGTCGACCGCCTGCACCAGGGCGCCGGCAGCGCGGGGGTAATCGACCTGCATGGCCGGCTCGACCTGGTGCGCTGCATGGGCTGCGAGCGGCGCATTACGCGCCGCGCATTGCAGGACGAGATGGGGCGATTGAACCCGCACTGGCTCGCCCTCGACGCGCGCGATGCGCCGGACGGTGACGCCGACCTCGAAAGCGATGATTTTTCCTCTTTCGAAGTGCCGGCCTGCGCCGACTGCGGCGGCATTCTCAAGCCCGACGTGGTGTTCTTCGGCGAAACCGTGCCGCGCGACCGCGTCGATACCGCCCTGGAGCATCTCGACAAGGCTGACGGCATGCTGATCGTCGGCTCCTCGCTGATGGTCTATTCCGGCTTTCGCTTCGTGCAGGCGGCGGCCCGCGCCGGCCTGCCCATCGCCGCGATCAATATGGGCCGCACCCGCGCCGACGAGTTGCTCACCGTCAAGGTCGAAGACCGCTGCGAAACGGCGCTGTCATTCTTGCTGTGAAACCCTCGCGAGATGCGGCAAGGCGCAGGGAGCCTTGTCCGGCAAATCAGCCAGATGCTGTAGCGCGGTGCGGCTGTTCAACGCCGCAAAGGTTTCGCGCGCGCTGAGATAGCCGACGGCTTCCTCGAAATCCTCGGCATCGTCGATCTTGGCGCGCGCAATGGCGAGATGGGAATCGATCTGGCCGCGGTTGCGTGGCTGATCGGCCAGCGTCCGCAGATGCGCCTCGCGCAGCTCGGGATCGCCGCGCAGCTCGTGCAGCGGGCTGGTGCCGTAGGCCGGGGCCGCCAGCGCCAGTTCGTTGGCGCGCACCAGCACCTGGGGCGGCGCGTTCTGCTCCGGCGTGCCGAACAGGCCAGCGCGCTGGCCGGCTTGCAGCAGGCGCGACGACAGCATCGCCACCGGCACCGACAGCAGCAGGCCGACGATCACCGGCGTCATCCACAGAAACAGCGGCAGCGACACCGCATAGGCGCTGATCGCCATCAGCACCCCGAACAAGGTCGGCACCGCATATTTGCTGATGACCTCGCGTAGCGGCACGCCGCCGTCGTCACGGCGCTGCACCTGCCAGCCGGCGTCGCGGCCGAGCAGAATCTCGCCGACCGCCGACGACTGGAAGATCATCATCACCGGCGCGATCAACCCGGACAGCAGCGTCTCAAGGACAATGCCGAACAACACCAGAAAGCCGCCGCCGAAGCGCCTGCGGTTCTCGCCTTGCGTCAGCAGCAGGACGTAGGCGAGCAGTTTTGGCACGATCAAGAGGCCCATGGTGCCGGCGAACACCCAGGCGGCGCGGACCGGATCCTGCGCCGGCCATTGCGGAAACAGCGAAAACCCCTTCGGGAAATATTCCGGCCGCACGAACTGCGCCTGCAACGAGATCAGGATGCCGAGCACCAAAAACAGGAACCACAAAGGCGCTGTCAGATAGGAGCCGATCCCGGTCATCAGATGCAGCCGCGACACCCAGTGCAGCCGGCGCGCCGGCAGCACTGCGAGATGCTGCAGATTGCCCTGGCACCAGCGACGATCGCGCGCGGCAAAGTCGAGCAGCGACGGCGGGCATTCCTCGAAACTGCCGCCGAGCTTCGGCGCCATGTGGATCGCCCAGCCGGCGCGCCGCATCAGGGCAGCCTCGATGAAATCGTGGCTGAGGATGTGACCGCCGAACGGTTTTCGCCCGGACAATTCCGGCAGCCCGGCATCGCCGGCAAAGGCGCGGACGCGGATGATGGCGTTGTGGCCCCAGTAGTTGCCTTCGGAGCCGTGCCACCACGCGATGCCCGACGCGATCACCGGACCGTACAGCCGGCCGGCGAACTGCTGCATCCGCGCGAACAGCGAGCGCGCATTGACCACGATGGGCAGGGTCTGGATCAGGCCGACGCCGGGATGCGCCTCCATGCCGGCGACCAGGCGCACGATGGTGTCGCCGGTCATCAGGCTGTCGGCGTCGAGGATGATCATGTGTTCGTAGCCGGCGCCGAAGCGTTTGACCCAGTCCTCGATATTGCCGGACTTGCGCGCAATGTTGCGCGGCCGATGGCGATAGAAGATGCGCTCGGCGCCGGCCTCGCGGCGCAGCTGCAGCAGTGCCTTCTCCTCGGCCACCCAGATCGCGGGATCGGTGGTGTCGCTGAGCACGAACCAGTCGAACTGCGCGCCTTGGCCGGTTTCATCGGCGGATTCCCAGATCGCGCGCAGCCGCGCCATGATGCGGTAGGGATCCTCGTTATAGGTCGGCAGCAGCATGGCATTGCGGCTGGTGATCGCCGGCAGCGGCGCGTTCGGCTCGATGGCCAGCGGATCGCGCTTGCGCACCAGCAGCATGGCAAAGCCCGCCAATGCTGACATGAACGAGAAGGCCACCCAGGCGAACAGCATCACGAACAGGCCGAGCACCATGCCTTCGAGGATGGTGACCCCGCCGACCTGCAGAACCTCGTACATTTCGTAACCGCCGGCCGCGGTCATCGCCGCGGTGCCGGTCAGGATATAGGCGCGCCGCAGAACGGTCGGCATCGGCTTGAACTGGGCACGCCGCTGCGTCGCAGTCGGCTCCGCCAGCGCCTGCGGCGCCATCGCCAGCGGCATGTCCGGCGGCAGAAATGCGTCGCCCGCGCCGGTGGGCGACGCGGACGCGATCGGTGGAGCTGCGCGAGTCATCGGGCTCTCCGCGCTCATGGTGTCCATCGATAGATCCAAACTTCGGAGATCGCCTGATCGTCCTGCATCAGCGACGCGCGCAGTTCCACCGGCTCCTTGCCCTTGATCGGCATTTCGAAGCTCAGGCGCCAGCCGCCGCTCTGCGGATTCGGCTGCGTGACGATGTTGCGAATCTCGGCCTTTTCGGCGGTGACCACGCCCTTGATCCTGCCGGGATCGATCGATTTCAGCCCGTCGCCGATCAGGTCGAGCACGAACAGTTTCGTATTGTCGCCGCGTGCACCGATGCCGCTGCGGGAAAAGATCGCCAGCGCCGAGGGCTTCGGATTGTCCGGACCCCAATGCAGGCGGTAGGTGTAGGTGTGCTCGCCATTGGCCGCCAGCGGGTTCTTCGGCCGCCAGAAGCTGCCGATGTTGTCGTGGATCTCTTCCTTGGTAGGGATTTCGAGCAGCCGCACCGCGCCCTCGCCCCAGTCGCCGATCGGCTCGACCCAGAGGCTGGGGCGTCGTTCGAAGCTGGATTCGAGATCCTGATAGTCGAGAAAATTCTTCTGCCGCTGCATCAGCCCGAAGCCGCGCGGGTTGAGATCGCCGAACGAACTGATCTGCAGATCGCGCGGATTGCTGAGCGGCCGCCACAGCTGTTCGCCACGCCCGTTGTAGATCGCCAGCCCGTCGGAATCGTGCACGGCGGGACGGAAGTCGTCGACCTCCATGCGGTCGTTCGGGCCGAAGAAGAACATGCTGGTGATCGGGGCAAGGCCGGCCGTCTTCAGTTCGACGCGCGGATAGATCGCCATTTCCACATCGAAGATCGTGGTCTCGCCGGGCCTGATCGTGAAGCGATAGGCAGCGGCGGCGCTTTCACTGTCGAGCAGTGCATGCACCACAATGGAGTTGGCATTGGCTGCCGGCTTCTCGATCCAGAACGCCTTGAACGAGGGAAACTCTTCGCCGGCCGCCTCGCCGGTGTTGATCGACAGGCCGCGCGCCGACAGGCCGTAGACCTGGCCCTTGGCGACCGCGCGAAAATAGCTGGCGCCGAGA
Organism: Rhodopseudomonas sp. RCAM05734; assembly: GCF_052658035.1. NCBI lineage: Bacteria > Pseudomonadati > Pseudomonadota > Alphaproteobacteria > Hyphomicrobiales > Nitrobacteraceae > Rhodopseudomonas > Rhodopseudomonas sp. RCAM05734. Next base: position 729,801 of record NZ_CP199742.1, read on the forward strand.
AAGACGCAGACCTCATCACAATAATCCGGCTTGTTGATCGGCGCATGCAGCCGGAAGCCGCCGAAGCCGAGATCGGTGCCGGGCGGCGGTGGCGGCGTGGTGCCGAAGGAAAAGTTCTCCGGCTGATAGGGAACCTGGGTCGCCTGCCCGTTGGCCACTTCGTAGATGTCGACGCGGTTGGTGTAGAACGAGCCGCGGTGAAAGAACTGCACCTCGAACGGCAGCTTCTCGCCGTGCCACAACGCCTTCTCCGGATTGAAGCGCAGCGCGCGATACTGGTCGTAGTTCAGATCCTTCAACGAATCCGGCAGCTTGTTGTCCGGCGCCTTGTAGGGCTTGGTGGCAGCATCGCGCGCCAGCGTCCGTACAACGGACGCGTCGAACGGCGACGCCGCAACAGCGGCGCCAACGCTGCGCGGCAATATCGTCAGCAATGGGAGCGCGGCCGAGGCCCCGAGAAGTTGTCGTCGGTTCAAGGTGTCTCCAGATGTTCGAATGGCGAACATCAACAACACCGGCCGGGCGTGCAGGTTCCCGAGAGGAACAACACGCCTGCGATCCATTGTCGGCCAGCGCGTGATCAGAACGATCTAACTGCGGTCGTTACTTCACGGTAGGGATGCTGGGTTTGGAAGGCTGTTCGATATCTTCAGACGTCCACGACCGCAGGCAATCGACGAAATTCTTCAATCCATGCCGGCCGGCCAAGTCGGTCAGATATTCGTCCCATGTAGGGAAGCTGCGCGAGAGGTTGGCTGCAGCCTCCCGGGTGGCAGCATCGACGATTGCAGGGCCGCTTTCGAAAACCTCGCTGAGGAATTGATCTGGCGATAGCACTCTGACGCCGAGAACCTCCAGTGCGGCGACGTCGAAGTCCTTGAGATTGAACGTGACCAGCACGCTGGGCGCCACGGCTACGGCGGCAGAGGCTACATGGCGGTCCTTTGGATCCGTCCGGCCGATTGAGCGTTCGGGATCGAAGTCGTTGACGTACGCGTCGGGGAACAGCTCCCTGATGATCGGAACGGTGCCGGTGACGATGCGCTCGCGGGTCTCCGCCGGCATGTTTCTGAGCCACTCGTCTTCGATGCGTGGGCTCCACTTCACCACGAAGACGTCGTTTGCGGCCAACTGCAGCAGTAAGTTGCGCAGGTGGCCCGAGAACAGGACGTTCGCGTCAAGGAGCGCTGTTGCCGGGCGCATAATTCTCTTCGAGGTCTTCCGTGTCGGCGGACAATTTCGCTGCCAGTGAGCGCCGCCTATCTTCGGAATTTCTGAGTTCGGCGATGTCGCTTGCGCGGATGCGCCGGTGGGTCCCGACCTGCCTGAATGCAAGCTTTCCGGCGTCCATGCGCTGGTAGACGAGCGGCCTAGAGATCCCGAGCATTTCCGCAGCCTTCTCGGGCGAGACCTCGTCATGAGGCCTGAATAGCAATGCTTCGCCGGACTCGGCCATAGTCGCCAGCATGCACTGCACCGCGACGAGGACCGAGCGGGGCATCTCCGCCCACACCTTCTCTCCGTCGGCTTTCGTCAGAAACAGCCCACCGTGCTCGAGCGCGGAAGCGCGTCCGAGGAGGCTCGCCCCCTCCCTGGCTTGTTCGCGGTCGAGGTCGCGGACCTTGAGCGTCACCGGATCGGCCATGGCCGGCTCCTATCTGAAATAAGTGTAATATCTGTAATGTCTGCAATCGACAAAATCAAGACCGCTTGAGAGCGAACGACATGGCAGACGCCCCAAGGATGATGTCTCCGTGAGAACTCGAGAATCCTGCGCGGGAATGAGATTGACGACCCACCTTACAACGATCAATAATCGAAGGCGCTGATCGCAGGTGCGGCTTACGATGCATCCGCTTACGGGCAAGCTTACGCCCTATGCGGGCGAACTACGGGTCGGTTCGCAGCGACCGCGCCGCCCGCTACACCTTGAAGTGCTTGCTGAGCTTCAAGCTCTGGCCCTGGTAGTTGGAGCCGATGCGCTGGCCGTAGAGGGCGTCGGGGCGCGACAGCATTTTTTCGTAGACCAGGCGGCCGACGATCTGGCCGTGTTCGAGAATGAACGGCACCTCGCGCGAGCGCACTTCCAGCACGGCGCGCGAGCCGCGCCCGCCGGCGCCGTCATGGCCGAAGCCGGGATCGAAGAAGCCGGCATAATGCACGCGGAATTCGCCGACCAATGGGTCGAACGGCACCATCTCGGCGGCGTAATCCGGCGGCACCTGCACCTCCTCCTTCGAGGCGAGGATGTAGAATTCGCCGGGGTCGAGGATCAGCGTGCCGTCGCGGCGGGCCGCGATCGGCTCCCAGAACTCGTTCACCGCATAACCGCCACGGCGGTCGATATCGACCACGCCGGTGTGGCGCTTGGCGCGGTAGCCCACGAAACCGCTTTCGTTTTCGCCGGACAGATCCACCGACAGCGCCACGCCGTTGTTGAGATCGGCATCCTCGCTGTCGACCAGCGGATCGAGCGCGTGCAGATCTTCGAGCGCCTCGTTGTCGAGGATGGCGTCACCGACCCGGAAGCGCACCTGTGACAGCCGCGAGCCTTCGCGCAGCAGGACTGGAAACGTCTTCGGGCTGATCTCGGCATAGAGCGGACCGTGGTAGCCGGCGCCGATCACGTCGAAGCGGCGGGTGCCGTCGGCGATCACCCGGGTGAACACGTCGAGCCGGCCGGTCGAGCTCTTTGGATTGGCGGCGGCGAAGATCGACGGCGGCAGCGCCAGGCTTTCCAGCAAGGGCACGATGTAGACGCAGTTGGTCTCCAGCACTGCCCCGTCGGAGAGATCTATTTCGTGCAGCTTCAGTTCGTCGATGCGCTCGGCCACGGTCGAATTCGGACCGGGCAAAAAGCTGGCGCGGACGCGGTAGGCGATGTCGCCGAGCCGCAAATCGAGGCTGGCCGGCTGGATCTGGCTCTCCACGAAGGGATAGGCCGGCAGGATCAGGCCGGCATCGGCCATCTGCGCGATCATGCGATCGGGCAGAATACCATCGGCATCAGCAGGCAGCGTGAAGGGCACTGGACTCATCCTTGGCGCACGGCGGCATGGGACGCTCGCGAAAATGCAATTTTATCGGTTATCCCACCATCGGCTTGACGGGAAGGGGCGACGGGAATATCAGGAACCTTATCCCGTGGTGATTTGAGCCGGCCGGCTTGCAGCCACGTTAAACAAGTCGCTAAACAGGCCGGGGACGCATGTGTGATCCCGGCCGTTGGACGTCTGTCCAGGCCGGTTTTTTTGTGGCTGCCGCAAGGGGCCGCGACGGGAGATCACATGTCTGAGACCAAAACCACTGCTGCCCATTACCGTCCCGAAACCCGCCTCGTCCATGCCGGCATGCTGCGTTCGCAGTTCGGCGAGACCTCCGAAGCGCTGTTCCTGACCCAGGGCTTTGTCTACGACAGCGCCGAACAGTGCGAAGCGCGCTTCAAGGGCGAGGAGCCCGGCTTCATCTATTCGCGCTTCTCCAATCCGAACATCTCGATGTTCGAGAGCCGGATGATCGACCTCGAAGGCGCCGAGGCCGGCCGCGCCACCGCCACCGGCATGGCCGCGGTGACTGCCGCGATTCTGGCACCACTGCGCATCGGCGACCACGTGGTCGCCTCCAAGCAGTTGTTCGGCTCCTGCCGCTACGTGGTGGAAGAGCTGCTGCCGCGCTACGGCATCGAGTTCACGCTGGTCGACGGCCTCGATCTCGACGCCTGGCAAAAGGCGATGCGCCCGAACACCAAGAGCTGTTTCCTGGAAAGCCCGACCAACCCGACCCTGGACGTGCTCGACATTCCCGCTATCGCCGCGATCGCCCATGCCTGCGGCGCGCGGCTGATCGTCGACAACGTGTTCGCGACGCCGATCTGGCAGAGCCCGCTGACGCTCGGCGCCGATGTCGTCGTCTATTCCGCGACCAAACACATCGACGGCCAGGGCCGCTGCCTCGGCGGCATCATCCTCGGCTCCAAGGATTTCATCAGCGAGCACATCCACAACTACCTGCGCCAGACCGGCCCGGCGATCTCGCCGTTCAATGCCTGGGTATTGGTGAAGGGACTGGAGACCCTGGCGATTCGCGTCAAGCAGCAGACCGAGAGCGCCGGCGCCATCGCCGATGCCCTCGCCGCGCATCCGAAGATCTCGCGGCTGATCTATCCCGGTCGCGCCGATCATCCGCAGGCCGCGCTCGTCAAGAGGCAGATGCGCGCCGGTTCGACGCTGATCGGCTTCGAGGTGAAGGGCGGCAAGGCCGCCGCGTTCCGCGTGCTCAACGCACTGAAGCTGACGCGGATCTCCAACAACCTCGGCGACTCCAAGAGCCTGGTGACGCATCCGGCGACCACGACCCATCAGCGCCTGCCGATCGAGGCCCGCGCCGAACTCGGCATCAGCGAAGGCTTTATCCGCTTCTCGACCGGGCTCGAGCACAAGGACGATCTGGTCGAAGATCTCGAGGCGGCGCTGAAGCAGGCGTAGCTGCAAGCACGGACCGTCATCCTGAGGTGCGCGCGCTTTGGCGCGCGCCTCGAAGGATGGCCGCGAGCGCTTTCGCCGCATCCTTCGAGGCTCGCCGAAGCCGGCGAGCACCTCCAGCCTGAACGCAATTGCGTTCAGGCGAGGATGACGGCAACTGAGCCTGCCGAACGTCTGTGCTTTGACCTTACGCCGCCATCGCCGCCGGCGGTGACAGTGCCTGGAACCCGTCCGACAGTTGCAGCTTCGGCTCGGTCAGCGACTGCAGCTTCTCCAGCGTCATGCCGTCGACCATCTCCACCACGAACAGCCCCTGGGCGGTGACGTCGATCACCGCGAGGTTGGTGTAGATGCGCTTGACGCAGCCCGCCGCGGTGAGCGGCAGGGTGCAGCGGTTGAGGATGCGCGGATTTCCCTTCTTGTCGGTGTGCTCCATGATCACACGGATCGCCTTGGCGCCGACCGCCAGATCCATGGCGCCGCCGACGCCGGGCGGGAACGACGGATCCTCGGTGGTCCAGTTGGCGAGGTCGCCCTTCTCCGACACCTCGAACGCGCCGAGCAGGCTGATATCGAGATGGCCGCCGCGGATCATCAGGAAGGCATCGGCGTGATGCATGAACACGCCGCCGGTGATCAGCGTGGTGTAGTTCTTGCCGGCGTCGATCATGTTCTCGTCTTCGGTGCCGGGTTCGGGCTTCGGGCCAAGCCCCAAAATGCCGTTCTCGCTATGGAAGATGACTTCGCGGCCTGCGGGCACGTAGCTCGCCGCCAGCGTGGGAATGCCGATGCCGAGATTGACGAAGGCGCCGTCCGGCAGGTCCTGCGCGGCGCGCCAGGCCATCTGCTCGCGGGTGAGGGGCTTGTAGTTCACAGTCATACGCTTGCTCCGACGACAACGACACGGTCGATGAAAATGCTCGGTGTCACCACCGCTTCGGGATCGAGCGAACCGAGTTCGACCATTTCATTGACCTGCACGACGCTCACGTCGGCGGCCATGGCCATCACCGGATTGAAATTCCGCGCCGACTTGATGTAGGTGAGATTGCCCCAGCGGTCCGCCTTGTCGGCGCGCAGCAGCGCGATATCGCCCTTCAGGGGCTTCTCGAACACGTGCAGCCGGCCGTCGATCTCGCGGGTCTCCTTGCCGTCGGCCAGCTTCGTGCCGGCCGACACCGGCGAGAAGAAGCCGCCGAGGCCCGCGGCATGGCAGCGCATCCGCTCGGAGATGGTGCCCTGCGGCACAAGTTCGAGTTCCAGGGTCTTGTCGCGATAGGCGTTGAGGAAGGCGCTGTAGTCGCCGGAGCGGGGATAGGAGCAGATCACCTTGCGCACCCGGCCCGAATTGATCAGCCGTGCCAGACCGACATCGCCGTTGCCGGCATTGTTGGCGACAAGGGTCAGCTCGCGGGCGCCCTGCTCGTGCAGCGCTTCCAAGAGGTCGTCGGCCACGCCGACCGCGCCAAATCCCGCCACCAGCACGGTGGCGCCATCCGCCACACCCGCCACCGCGTCTCCCAGACTCTTTACTTGCTTGTCGATCACCCAAAAAACTCCCTGTCGCGGAATATTGTTCTCAGTCGGCCCGCGCGCTGCCGGATTTATTGCGGCGCGAATAGAGCATCGCGCCGTCGGCACATAAAGCCACAAATTTGCAGGCGGGGTGCGCGGGGATGCGCCCCCGCGACGCCCCGATGACAACCCCAACGAATTTCCCGGTTGCAAAGTTTTCGGCGCGCGCTTCTAATTGGAACAATTAAAAAGTATCGGGAGGTTGCACGTGTCCACAGTCAAACTGACGGTCAACGGCAAGGCTGTTTCTGCCGACGTTGAAGACCGAACCCTGCTGGTGCATCTGCTGCGCGAGCATCTGGGCCTCACCGGCACCCATGTCGGCTGCGATACCAGCCAGTGCGGCGCATGCGTGGTCCATATCGACGGCCGCGCGGTCAAGTCCTGCACCACTCTGGTCGGCCAGGCCAATGGCACCAACGTCACCACCATCGAGGGTATTTCGCGCGGCGACGAGCTGCACCCGATGCAGGCGGCATTCCGCGACAATCACGGGCTTCAGTGCGGCTATTGCACGCCGGGCATGATCATGGCGTCCATCGACATCGTCAACCGCTACGGCGGCAATCTCGACGAGGACACCGTCCGCCACGAGCTGGAAGGCAACATCTGCCGCTGTACCGGCTACCACAACATCGTCAAGTCGGTGCTCGATGCCGCCGGCCGCATGAAGGTGGCTCAGGCGGCGGAGTGATCCGCCGCACGCGAATTCGAACGTGAACCAACAAAGCGACGGCGACCCGACGCTGTGAAGTCCAGCGCGGGTGACGCGGTCCGACAGGGAGAGCATCATGGGCGTTGAAGGCATTGGCGCAAGCGTTGTGCGCAAGGAAGACCGCCGCTTCATTACCGGCCGTGGCCGCTATGTGGACGATATCAAGGTGCTGGGCCTGACCCATGCGCACTTTGTCCGCAGTCCCTATGCCCACGCCAGGGTCAAGGGCATCGACGCCACCGCCGCCAAGGCGATGCCGGGCGTGGTCGACGTCCTGACCGGGCAGCAGATTGTCGACGACAAGGTCGGCAACCTGATCTGCGGCTGGGCGGTGCATTCCAAGGACGGCACGCCGATGAAGATGGGCGCCTGGCCGGCGATGGCGCCGGAGGTGGTGCGCTTCGCCGGACAGGCGGTGGCGGTGGTGATCGCCGAGACCAAGAACCAGGCCCGGGACGCCGCGGAAGCTGTGGTGGTCACCTATGAGGAACTGCCCGCCGCCGCCCATATCAAGGCGGCGATTGCGCCGGGCGCGCCGCAGTTGCATCCGGAAGCACCGGGTAACGTGGTCTATGACTGGTCGATCGGCGACGAGAAGGCGGTCAACGACGCCTTCGGCAAGGCGGCCCACGTCGTGTCGCTGGAGCTGACCAACAACCGGCTGGTGCCCAACGCCATGGAGCCGCGCGCGGCTGTCGCCGAATACAACGATGCCGAGGAACATTTCACGCTTCACACCACGTCGCAGAACCCGCACGTCGCACGTCTCGTGCTGTCGGCATTCTACAACATCGCGCCGGAGCACAAGCTGCGGGTGATCGCTCCCGACGTCGGCGGCGGCTTCGGCTCCAAGATCTTCATCTATCCCGAAGAGATGGTGGCGCTGTGGGCCTCCAAGAAGGTGCGCCGCCCGGTGAAATGGACCGGCGACCGCTCGGAAGCCTTCCTCACCGACGCCCATGGCCGCGACCACATCTCGCACGCGGAAATGGCGTTCGACAACGACCACAAGATTCTCGGCCTGCGGGTCAAGACCCACGCCAATTTCGGCGCCTACATGTCGCTGTTCTCGTCGTCGGTGCCGACCTATCTCTACGCCACGCTGCTGTCCGGCCAGTACAACATCCCGGCGATTTATGCCGAGGTGATGGGCGTCTACACCAACACCACGCCGGTTGACGCCTATCGCGGCGCCGGCCGGCCGGAGGCGAGCTACCTGCTGGAGCGGATGCTGGAGACCGCAGCGCGGCAGTTCAAGCTCGATCCCGCGGAACTGCGGCGCAAGAATTTCATCACCCAGTTCCCGCACCAGACCCCGGTGATCATGGCCTATGACGTCGGCGACTTCGGCGCCTCGCTCGATGCCGCCATGAAGGCCATCGACTATGCCGGCTTCCCGGCCCGCAAGGCCAAGGCGAAGGCCGAAGGCAAGCTGCGCGGCATCGGCCTGTCCTGCTACATCGAGGCGTGTGGCATCGCACCGTCGAAAGCCGTGGGCTCGCTCGGCGCCGGCGTCGGCCTGTGGGAATCCGCCGAGGTGCGGGTCAATCCCGTCGGCACCATCGAGGTGCTCACGGGATCGCACAGCCACGGCCAGGGCCACGAGACCACCTTCGCCCAGCTCGTCGCCGGACGCCTCGGCATTTCCGTCGACCAGGTGCAGATCGTCCACGGTGACACCGACAAGGTGCAGTTCGGCATGGGCACCTACGGCTCGCGCTCGGCCGCGGTGGGCATGTCGGCCATCTTCAAGGCGATGGAGAAGGTCGAAGCCAAGGCCAAGAAGATCGCTGCGCACCAGCTCGAGGCCTCGGTCGAAGACATCGTCATCGAGAACGGCGAGTTCAAGGTGACCGGCACCGACAAGTCGATCGCGCTGCCGATGGTGGCGCTCGCCGCCTACACGGCGCACAACCTGCCTGACGGCATGGAGCCCGGCCTCAAGGAAGGCGCGTTCTACGACCCCACCAACTTCACCTTCCCGGCTGGCTGCTACATCTGCGAAATCGAGGTCGACGCCGGCACCGGCAAGACCCACTTCGTCGATTTCGTCGCCGCCGATGATTTCGGTCGGCTGATCAACCCGATGATCGTCGAGGGCCAGGTCCATGGCGGGCTCGCGCAGGGCATCGGCCAGGCGATCCTCGAAGGCGCGGTCTATGACGATAGCGGCCAGCTCGTGACCGCGTCGTTCATGGACTACACCATGCCGCGCGCCGACGACCTGCCGTCGTTCAAGCTGTCGCACACCACCACGCTTTGCCCGGGCAATCCGCTCGGCGTGAAGGGCTGCGGCGAGGCCGGCGCCATCGGTTCCTCGGCGGCGGTGATCAACGCCATCACCGACGCCATCGGCCACAACAAGCTCGAAATGCCGGCGACCCCCGACCGGGTCTGGCATGCCATCCAACTCCAACAGGCTGCTGAGTAGGAGCGAGACCATGTACGAGACCACCTATCACCGCCCCGCCAGCATCGATGAAGCAGCCGCACTGTTCGCCAAGGGCACCGACGCCAAATATCTCGCCGGCGGCCACACCCTGATCCCGGTGATGAAACAGCGGCTGGCGGCGCCATCTGATGTCATCGACCTCGGCCGTATCAAGGAGTTGATCGGCATCGAGGTCACCGCCGATGCGCTGATCATCAAGGCGGCCACGACCTACTTCGACATCCTGCAGAGCGCTGCTGCGAAGAAGGCGATCCCGGCCATCGTGCACCTGACCTCGGTGCTCGGCGATCCCCAGGTTCGCCATCGCGGCACCATCGGCGGCTCCATCGCCAACAACGACCCCGCTGCCGACTATCCCGCCGCCGTGCTGGCGCTCGGTGCCACGGTGATGACCAGCAAGCGGCTGATCCCGGCGGATGAATTCTTCCAGGGCCTGTTCTCCACGGCGCTGGAAGACAACGAGATCATCACCGCGGTGTCGTTCCCGATCCCCGCCAAGGCGGCCTATTCCAAGATGCGCCATCCGGCGTCGCGTTTCGCGCTGACCGGCGTGTTCGTGGTCCAGACCAAATCCGGCGACGTCCGCGTCGCCGCCACCGGCGCCTCGCAGAACGGCGTGATGCGGGTGCCGGCCATCGAAGCGGCGTTGAAAGCCAACTGGTCGGCCTCCGCGCTGGATGGCATCAACATCTCCGCCGACGGGCTGATGGCCGACATCCACGGCTCCTCGGACTACCGTGCCAACCTGATCAAGGTGATGGCGCAGCGCGCGGTGGCGGAAGCGGGGTGAGGCCGGCACAGCGGAGCTGCAAACTCGGGTGTCATCGCCCGGCCGGGCGCGCAATCGCGCGCCAGGACCGGGCGATGACAGCGGAGAACGTTGCAAGGCAGCGGATCCATCCACCAACCCACGCATGCGGCCATGCGCTGCCGCGGCCAAAAGCCCCTTGCTCTCCCCCACCTCAGCATAGACAGTTTCCCGCACAGATGACGTCGCGCCAAGCGACGCAGCACGGGAAACGCAAGGTGCAGGATATCGTGACCGCTTCAGTTCAGCCGCAAACCGCCACCAGACCGACCGGGCCGCTGGCCGGCATCCGCATCGTCGAATTCGCCGGCATCGGCCCGGGCCCGTTCGCGTCCATGCTGCTGGCCGACATGGGCGCCGAGGTGATCACCCTGGTGCGCGCCGGCCAGACGCCGAAAGGCGCGTCCGCGCGCGGGCGAAAAATCGTCGCGGTCGATCTCAAGGACAAATCATCAGTCGCCGGCGTGCTGGCGCTGCTCGACGGCGCCGACGCGCTGATCGAGGGTTATCGCCCGGGCGTGATGGAGCGGCTCGGGCTGGGGCCCGACGTGGTGCTCGGCCGCAACCCGAAACTGGTCTATTGCCGCATGACCGGCTGGGGCCAGAGCGGCCCGCTGGCGCAGGCCGCCGGCCACGACATCAACTACATCTCGATCACCGGCGCGCTGGCCGCCATCGGCGGCGCCGACCGACCGGTGCCGCCGCTGAACCTGGTCGGCGATTTCGGCGGCGGCTCATTGTATCTGGTGATGGGCCTGCTGGCCGCACTGCTCGAGGCCGGCAGATCCGGCCGGGGCCAGGTGGTGGATGCCGCCATGTGCGACGGCGCGGCATCGCTGATCACCATGTTCTTCGACATGACCGCCGCCGGCCGCTGGAAGGAGGGCCGCGAAAGCAACATGCTCGACGGCGGCGCCCACTTCTACGGCGTCTACGAATGCAGCCGCGGCCACTTCATCTCCATCGGCTCCATCGAGCCGCAGTTCTACGCGCAACTGCGCGAGCTCGCCGGGCTCGGTGACATCTGCTTCGACGCGCAGATGGACCAGACGCAATGGGCAGCGCTGAAGCAGCGGCTGACCGACGTGTTCAAGACCAAGAGCCGCGACGAATGGTGCGCCATCATGGAAGGCACCGACGTCTGCTTCGCGCCGGTCCTGACCATGTCGGAAGCGACGCAGCATCCGCACATGGTCGCGCGCGGAGTGTTCATCCAGCATGACGGCCACACCCAGCCGGCCCCGGCGCCGCGTTTCTCGCGCACACCATCGGCGGCGCGGATGCCGGTGACGGTGGAGCTGGGGGAAGTGGTAAAGGAGTGGCAGGCGGAATAGCAAAGATTGACACCGGCCTGTCCGCGTCATGGCCGGGCCTGTCCCGGCCATCCACGATGTCACGTGATAACGTGGATGCCCGGCACAAGGCCGGGCATGACGTGGAGAGTGATGAGTTTCGAATGATAGTGCGAGCGCGCGGTAGCGCTAGCTACCAGACGCAAGCCTACGCCGCGCCCTTCAGCGTCAGCACGCCGCGGCGGAGCTGGTCTTCCTCGATGGATTCGAACAGTGCCTTGAAATTGCCCTCGCCGAAGCCGTCGTCGCCCTTGCGCTGGATGAACTCGAAGAAGATCGGCCCGATGGCATTGGCCGAGAAGATCTGCAGCAGTACCTTGGTCTCGCCGCCGGCCACCACGCCTTCGCCGTCGATCAGAATGCCGTCGCGCTTCAGCCGGCGCACGTCCTCGCCATGCTTGGGCAGCCGCGCATCAATCTTCTCGAAATAGGTTTCCGGCGGCGACGGCATGAACGGCAGCCCGTCGTCCCGCAGCCTCTCCACGGTGCGATAGATGTCGCTGGAGCCGCAGGCGATATGCTGGATGCCCTCGCCGCGGTAGGTGTTGAGATATTCCTCGATCTGCCCGGCGTCGCCGGCGTCCTCGTTGATGGGAATCCGGATCTTGCCGTCGGGGCTGGTCAGAGCCCGTGAAAACAGGCCGGAGGCGCGGCCCTCGATGTCGAAGAAGCGGATCTGGCGGAAGTTGAACAGTTTTTCGTAGAACCCGGTCCATACATCCATGCGGCCGCGATGGACGTTGTGGGTGAGGTGGTCGAGATAGAACAGGCCGGCGCCCTCGATCCATGGGTTCTTTGCGCCCAGCCAGTCGAACTCGAGATCATAGGCCGTGCCCTTGGCGCCATAGCGATCGACGAAATACAGCAGGCTGCCGCCGATGCCCTTGATGGCCGGAACGTCCAGCGTCTTGCGCGCCGACGGCACGTCGGCCGGCTCCGCGCCGAGCGCGATCGCGCGCTCATAGGCCTTCTGCGCATCGACCACGCGGAATGCCATCGATGGCGCGCACGGACCATGGGCGGCAACGAAATCGAAGCCGTGGCTGCCTGGCTCCTCGTTGACGAGATAGTTGATGTGGCCCTGGCGATACAGCGTGATGTTCTTGGTCTTGTGCTTCGCCACCGGCGCGTAGCCCATCAGCTTGAACAGGGCGTGCAGCTCGGCCGGATTCGGATGCGCGTATTCGACGAACTCGAAACCGTCGGTGCCCATCGGGTTGTCGGCGGTGATTGTCGCCGGCGGCGCGTCGTGTGGAAACGGACCCATGGTGATCTCCCTGAACTGATTTGCTGACAGGGAGTGTCGGTCGTATTCGACGCAAGGTGCATGCAAAGGGGCGGGAACTATGGCATGGTCATGCACGCTTTGTGCACGAAGGAGGGTTTTGACGCATGATCCCCGTGGATGCCTTCGACCTGAAGATCCTCGCGGCGTTGCAGGATGACGGTCGCCTGACCAACCAGCAGCTTGCCGATGTCGCCGGCCTGTCAGCGTCGCAATGCTCGCGGCGGCGGATGCGGCTGGAGGAAGCGCAGGTGATTGCCGGCTATCACGCCGACCTGTCGAGCGAGGCGCTCGGCTTCAACGTCATCGCCTTCATTCACATCACGCTGGCGACGCACTCGCCCGACAATGCCAAGAAGTTCCGCGCCCTGGTCACCCGCACCGATGCCATCCAGGAGGCCTATTCGCTGACCGGCGATGCCGACTACCTGTTGAAGGCGGTGCTGCGCGATCTCAAGAGCCTGTCCGATATCGTCAACAACGTGCTGATGCCGCATCAGAGCGTGGCTCATGTGCGCTCGTCGATCGTGCTCGACCGGCTCAAGGAAACGTCGCGGCTGCCGCTGAAGGCGGTGGGGTGAAGAATACGTCGCCCCAACTCCGGCTGTCGTCACCCGCGAAAGCGGGTGACCCAGTCAACGGCGGCGGCGCGGCTCCATCATCCACAGCACGGAATACTGGGTCGCCCGGTCCTGGCGCCAATTGCGCGCCGGCCGGGCGATGACACCGGGTGTGGTCGCGGCGCCTTTGCGCTGACCGCTATCTTTGGTTCGGATCGAACCTTTTCTCCAGCCCCTTCCAGCAATCCGCATAGTCGCTCTGCAACGTCGCCGAGTTCGCCGCATGCGTCGTGATCCGCTGCGGATATCGCGTCTCGAACATGAAGGCCATGGTGCCGGTCAGCTTGACCGGCTTCAGCTCGCCGTTGCTGGCATGATCGAACGCCTCGCGGTCGGGCCCATGCGGCAGCATCATGTTGTGCAGGCTGATGCCGCCGGGGACAAAACCCTGCGGCTTGGCGTCATAGACGCCGTAGATCAGGCCCATGAATTCCGACATGATGTTCATGTGATACCACGGCGGCCGGAAGGTGTTTTCCGCCACCATCCAGCGCTCCGGAAAGATCACGAAGTCGATGTTGGCGGTGCCGGCGGTGTCCGACGGCGAAGTCAGCACCGTGAAGATCGACGGATCCGGATGGTCGAAGCCGATGGCGCCCACCGGCGAGAAGGTGCGCAGGTCGTATTTGTACGGCGCATAGTTGCCGTGCCACGCCACCACGTCGATGGGCGAATGCGGCAGCCTGGTCATGAACAGCGCGCCGCCCCACTTCACATAGAGTTCGGTCGGCGTGTCCTTGTCTTCATAGGCAGCCACCGGCGTCAGGAAGTCGCGGGCATTGGCGAGACAATTGGCGCCGATCGGGCCGCGCTCCGGCAGCGTGAAAGCGCCGCCATAATTCTCGCACAGATAGCCGCGCGCCGGGCCACCGGTCAGTTCGACGCGGAACTTGACGCCGCGCGGGATCACAACGATCTCCGCCGGCTCGGCATCGATCACGCCAAACTCCGTGACGAAGCGCAAGCTCCCTTGCTGCGGCACGAACATCATCTCGCCGTCGGCATTGTAGAAGTGCTGGTCGACCATCGACTGGGTGATCAGATAGACATGCGCGGCCATGCCGGCCTGGGTGCCGGCGTCGCCGGCGGTGGTCATGGTCTGCACGCCCTGCAGGAAGGTCATGTCCTCCTTCGGGATCGGCGCCGGGTCCCAGCGCGGCTGCTCGATGCTGATGTCCTGCTCGTGGCACGGCGCGGTGCGCCACAGTCTTGCATCGACCTTCGCGAAGCGTCCGGAGTGTTTTACCGACGGGCGGATGCGGTACAGCCAGGAGCGCTCGTTGCTGCCGCGCGGCGCGGTGAACGGCGAGCCGGACAGTTGCTCGGCATAGAGCCCGTAGGCGGCGCGCTGCGGCGAGTTGCGGCCCACCGGCAACGCGCCCGGCAGGGCTTCGGTCTCAAAACTGTTGCCGAAGCCGGACATGTAGCCCTGCGTCACGCCAGTGACGCTGCGGCCGATCAGATCGGGCGATGTCGTGATGTTCATGTCATCCTCCTTTGCAGCCGTATCATCCCTGCAGCGCGGCCCACATCTCGCGGTCGCGCTTGTCGGTCCAGATCACGGGATCGTCGATACCCGAGGCTTCGTCATAGGCGCGTGAGACGTTGAACGGCAGACAGTGCTCGTAGATGGCGAATGAAGAGAACTTCGGATCCATCACCTCGCGGCACGCCGCCATGGTCTCCTTCAGCGAACGGCCTTTGGCCACCGAGATTTCCGCGGCGCCATACAGCGTGCTGACGAAATCGCGGGTCATGGCGATGGCCTCGCGGGTGGTGGCCAGCCCCTTCAGCGCGTCGCCGCGGCCGGGCGCGATGGCCTTCGGGTTGAAGTCGCGGATCTCGTTCAGCGTCGACGGCCATTCGCGCAGCATGGCGTCGCCGCAATAGCAGGCCGAGTGATATTCGATCAGGTCGCCGGAGAACATCACCTCGGCATCCGGCACCCAGGCGACGATATCGCCCGAGGTGTGACCGGCGCCGAGCTGCATCAGCTTGACCTCCCGCTTGCCGAGAAAGATCGACATCTCGCCCTTGAAGGTCAGGGTCGGCCATGTCAGGCCGGGAATGCTCTCGGAGCCCTGAAACAGGCGAGGGAAGCGGCCGAACTCGGAATCCCAGTCCTGCTGGCCGCGCTCGGCCACCAGCCGCCGCGTTTCGCTGGACGACACCACCGCTTCGGCATGAAAGGCGGAGGCGCCGAGCACGCGCACCGCATGGTAATGCGACAGCACCACATATTTGATCGGCTTGTCGGTGACGGTGCGCACCCGCTCGATCACCTTGTTGGCCAGCGCCGGCGTCGCCTGGGCGTCGAACACGATGCAGCCGTCGTCGCCGACGATGACAGCCGAATTCGGATCGCCTTCCGCGGTGAAGGCAAACAAGTCGGTGCCGATCTCGGAAAAGGTGATCTTCTTTCCCGCCATGTCGGTGGTGGATGCGAAACCTTTTGTCATTCGTTCAAGTCCTTTGAATACACAGTGTCGATCCGGGGCGCGGTCGGCGTCAGCCGGACGCGAACCCGGAACCTCGATATGTTCATCGTCTCATGCCGGGATTCCCCGTCACTCCAATTGGAGTGACTGAGGTTCGCGATCGGCTAACGCCGCTCGCGCCCCGGAATGACTGTCTTGTTGCTCCGGCAACCTTCGCTTCGCCAGCGCGATGGCCTCGCGCAGCACGTCGAGATCGCCGATGTGATTGGCGAGCACCAGCACCAGCGCCGCATCCAGCGCCGCGCTCTGTGCGTCGGCGATGCCGCGATGCGCATCGACGACCAGCCGGTAGGCGGCGTCGGGATCGGCGAAATTCGATTGGGTGGACAGCTGCATGATCGCCTCACGCTCTCCCGCTGGCGCGTGCCATGGCGGCGGTGATCGCATCCCGCGTCGGATGCCGAAACCGCGCGGCGACATAGCCGTCCGGACGCAGCAGCCAGGCCGAGCCAGGTGCGGCGTCATAACGCTGCGCGAACAGGCCGGCCGCATCGCGCAGCGGCGCGTCATTGCCGACGCGCAGATGCGCCACGCCGTCGGGCACGTCGACCGCCGCGCCATTGGCGAATTCCAGCAGCGCAAAGCCGCGGCCTGCGGCGTTGAACGCGTCGGTCAGATAGGCCGCCTCGCCCGATGCCATCGCCAGCGGTGCATCCAGCAGATGCGCGCCGGGCGGCGGCCCCGCGCGCCATTGCTCGGCATCGTCGGTCGACAGCGGCGTGTCATAGACCGACGGCACCGACAGCCGGCCGCCATTGACCATGCGCTTGGCGAAGTCGGCTTCGCCCGCCAGCGCCAGCACTGCCTGGCGCAGCCGACGCTCCTGCGGCGAATGCGGCGCGATGAAATCGGTGGAGCGTGTCGAGGCGCGGATGTTGTCGTCGGCGGCCTGGCCGCGCTCGGTCTCGTAGCTGGCGAGCAATCCCGCCGGTGCTTCACCGCGCAGGACCATCGCGAGTTTCCATGCGAGGTTCTCGCCGTCTTCCAGCCCGGAATTGGCACCGCGGGCGCCGAACGGCGACACCTGATGCGCGGCGTCGCCGGCGAAGATCACGCGCTCGTGCAGAAAGCGTTGCATGCGGCGGCACTGGAACTTGTAGACCGAGATCCATTCGAAGCTGAAATCGTCGTGGCCGAGCATGCGCGCGATGCGCGGCCGCACGTTCTCCGGCTGACGCTCGACAGCCGGATCGGCATCGGGGCCAAGCTGCAGGTCAATGCGCCAGACGTCATCGGGCTGTCTGTGCAGCAGGGCCGACTGGCCGGCATGGAACGGCGGATCGAACCAGAACCAGCGTTCGGTGGGGAATGCCGCTGTCATTTTGACATCGGCGATCAGGAACTGGTCCTCAAAAGTCTCGCCGGTGAACTCCGCACCGACCAGCCCGCGCAGGCCGGAGCGCGCGCCGTCGCAGGCGACCACGTAGTCTGCACGCAGCGTGTAAGGCCCGTCGGGCGTATCGATCGTAAGTTCGGCATGATCGTTGTGCTGCTTCAGTCCGCTCACCTTGTTGCGCCAGCGCAGGTCGATGTCGGGCAGTTGCTGGACGCGATCGACGAGAAAACTCTCGGCGTAATATTGCTGCAGGTTGATGAAGGCCGGCATCTTGTGGCCCTGCTCCGCCAGCAGGTCGAAGCGGTACAGCAGTTCCTCGCCGCAGAAGATCTTACCGACATTCCACTGCACACCCTTGGCCACCATGGGCGCCGCGGCGCCAAGCCGGTCCCAGACCTCGAGAGAGCGCTTGGAAAAGCAGATGGCGCGGGAACCGTCACCGATCCTGTCGGCATCGTCGAGCAGCACGACGCGCTGGCCGCGCTGCGCCAGGTCGATGGCCAGCGACAGCCCGACCGGCCCGGCGCCGACCACTACTACCGGATGATGCGCGGCGTCGCGGCGATCCTGGTCGGCGTGACGGCGATAGGCAAATTGCCGGACATGCTGCGCCATGACTCAGCCTCCGGCCGTTTCAATGATCGACGCTGGTCTGGCCAACGGATCGCACTCCCGTTAAGATAGTCTCATTTGCAACCATCTAAACGCCGGGCCGGTGCCGGCGTCAATGGAAATTGGCGGGACCACGTGGCGAAACTCGATCTGTTCAAGTTCGTGCCATTCCGGCTCAACCGGCTGGCCGCCGAGGTCAGCGCGGCATTGTCCGGCGAATACCGCGAACGTCACGGCCTCGACATTCCGGAATGGCGGGTTCTGGCGACGCTCGGCTTTCGTAACGAGGCATGCAGCGCGCAATATATTGCGCAGTGCACACGCACGCACAAATCCACCATCAGCCGCGCCGTCACCACCTTGATGGAGCGCGCGCTGATCGAGCGGGTGGCCAACGCCGACGACCGCCGCGAGTTCAACCTGCGCCTCACGGCCCGTGGCCGCGGGCTCTATGAGGAACTCATCCCGCGGCTGTTGCGCAAGGAGCGCGACATCATGTCGTGCCTGTCGGCGCAGGAGCGCAAGGATTTCGCAGCGCTGCTCGGCAAGATCGAGCGCAGCCTCGACCTGATGCAGGGTCGTGAGGCCGCGCATGAGACCGAGGCCTACTAGTCAGTCCTTGCGCGTCCGTCATACCCATCCCGGTTCGCGCCGATAGTTGCGTCGCATTCTGACGGTGCGTTCGTTGGTCGCAGCGTCGCACATGACAAGCGATCTCGCCCGAGCGACGCCGGTTTGATAATGCAAATGGCCTGGGATAAGGTCGCCGTGGCGCAAGCTGGGATCGGCGCCTTTTCGCTTGGACCGGCTTCTGATGAAAATTCGCCTCGTTTTGCTTGCCTTTCTGACCTTGTCTGTTGCACCGGTCATGGAGTCCGTAGCTGCCGACAATCGCGCGGGCCGCGTCGCGCTGGTGATCGGCAATGCCAAATATCCCGACGCCGAAGCGCCGCTCAAGGAACCCATCAACGACGCCCGCGAATTCGCCGACGAACTCAAGCGCAGTGGCTTCGACGTGGAGATCGGCGAGAACCTGACCGGCGAGGCCATGCGCCGCGCCCTCGACAAGATGTATGGCAGGATCAAGCCGGGCTCGGTCGCGCTGATCTTCTTCAGCGGCTACGGCGTGCAGTCGGCCCGCCAGAGCTACATGATCCCGGTCGATGCCCAGATCTGGACGGAACCCGACGTGCGGCGCGACGGCTTCAGCCTCGAGACCGTGCTGGGCGAAATCAACAGCCGCGGTGCCGGCGTCAAGGTGGCCCTGCTCGATGCGTCCCGCCGCAATCCGTTCGAGCGCCGGTTCCGCAGTTTTTCCGCCGGCCTCGCGCCGGTCATCGCGCCGAGCGGCACTCTGGTGATGTATTCGGCCGCGCTCAGTTCCGTGGTCAGCGACAACGGAACCGATCACAGCCTGTTCGTCAGCGAGTTGCTCAAGGAAATCCGCGTGCCCGGCCTGATGGCCGAGGAAACCCTGAACCGGACCCGCGTCGACGTCACCCGCGCCTCGCGCAGCGAGCAGGTGCCGTGGATCTCGTCGTCGCTGGCGGAGGATTTCTCCTTCATCCCCGGCCAGACCGCGCAGAACACGACGCCGGTGGCGATCGCCAAGCCCCGCGAGGACATCAAGCCGCGCGAAGACATTGTGCCGCCCGCGGCCAAGCCGCCGGTTGCGGCAGTGCCGGCCAAGGAGCCCGCACCCGTCGCAGCGGTCGATGTCGCAAAGCCGGCCCCGTCTGCGGCTGCGTCCGTCGCTGCGGCGCCGGCCGAGCCGATCCGTGACGAGGCCAGGATCGCGCTGGCGCTGGCCGACGATCCGACGGTGAAGACGCTCAACGGCAAGCTCGCCGAGAATCCCGACGATGCCGGCGCGCTGTACCGGCGCGGCCAAGTCTATGCCAGCAAGGGCGCCTACACGCTGGCGATCAAGGATTTCGACGCGGCGATCCGGCTCAACCCCAAGGATGTGGAAGCCTTCAACAACCGCTGCTGGGCGCGCACCGTGATCGGCGAACTGGCGGCCGCGCTGAAGGACTGCAACGAGGCGCTGCGGCTGCGGCCGAACTTCGTCGACGCGCTCGACAGCCGCGGCCTGGTCAACCTGAAAAGCGGCGCTTCCAAGAACGCCATTGCCGACTTCGACGCCGCGCTGAAGATCAATCCGCAGCCGACCTCGTCGCTGTTCGGCCGCGGCCTCGCCAAGCAGCGCATCGGCGCCACCGCCGAGGGCGAGCTCGACATCAACAATGCCAAGGCGATGGACCCGAACATCGTCAAGGAATTCGCCAGCTATGGCGTGCAATAGCGCGTGCCGTCACATGGCGTGCGGCGCGCGTTGTCGACAGCGATGTGACACGATCGACTTGAACCCGCGGCGACATCGCGCCGACTACCGAAGGCAAGCCGAGGTCACCAACTTTACACCCGCGGCGGCGGCTTGCGCGGGACCGGCGGGAAACACACCGAGACGCAGGAGGATGCAGCCATGACGATATCTGGAAACCGCACGCTGAAGGCATTCTCGGCCGCAGCGCTGGTCGGTGCCATGCTGTCGCTGACCGGACTAGCCCGCGCCGCCGACGATGTGACGTCGGACCAGATCCTGCGCGCGCTGGCGCCGAAGCAGCAGCTCACCCGCGGCCTGTCGATGTCGCCGCCGGCCGAGCCTGCGGTCAACGCCGCCGAAGGCAAGTTCGTCGACACCCTGCGCAACCGCAGTACCCGCTCGCTATCATCAGGCGAGCGCGAGCAGATCGCTGTAATCGCCGAGAGCAAGCCGAACATCGATCTGGAAATTACCTTCGAATACAATTCAGCCAATATCAGCAGCAAGGCACAGCCCGCGGTGCAAGCGCTCGGCAAGGCGCTGTCCAGCGACCAGTTGAAGGGCTCGACCTTCATCGTGGCCGGCCATACCGACGCGGTCGGCAGCGAGACCTACAACCAGGATCTCTCCGAACGCCGCGCCGACGCGATCAAGCGCGTGCTGGTCGAGAAGTACGGGATTGCCGGCGCCGACCTGGTGACGGTCGGCTATGGCAAGACCAAGCTCAAGGACCCCGCCCGTCCGCTGGATCCGGCCAACCGCCGTGTCCAGGTGGTCAATATGGCCAACAAGACCACCGCGGCGAAATAGCGCTACCGCCGACCTGCGGACAATCCGCAGCCATGGTCGCGCGATGCGCGCCCGCTCCCCACGGGGCGCCATTGGTTGGTGATTGACGCCGTCCTGTGTAGATTGCCCCTCCTACCGCCGCGCCTGCATTGCTGCGGCCAAACAGACCGTGGAACGCTCCCGCAATGAAGGCCCTTTCCCGTCACAGACATCTCGCGACATGGGCGGTTGCGGCTGCCGTGATGGCGCACCCACTCGCCGCGCGCGGCGCTGACGGTCCCGTCAGCACCACCGCGCCGGGCAGCGCCATGGTGGTGGTCGCCAAGGCCACCAATGCCTGCTTTTCCGACATGGTGCGGGTCACCGGCTTCATCGTGCCGCGGCGCGAAGCGCTGGTCGGGGTCGAGACCGAAGGCGCGAAGGTCACCGACGTGCTGGTCCGCGAGGGCGACATGGTCACCGAGAACCAGGAACTGGCTCGGCTGACGCCGTCGCCGCTGCCGGGGGGTTCCCGCGCCCCCATCACCTTGCGCACGCCGGCCGCCGGCCTGATCACCCAGGTCGCCACCGCCGTCGGCGCGCCGGCATCGCCGCAGGCCGGACCGATGTTCCGCATCGCCATCAACAACGAGATCGAGCTGGACGCCGAAGTGCCCAGCATCCACATCCTCAAGCTCAATCCGGGCGCCACCGCGCGGATCAGCCGCGACGGCCAGCCCGACCTGTTCGGCAAGGTGCGGCTGGTGTCGCCGCAGATCGATCGCGTCACCCAGCTCGGCCACGTCCGGCTGTCGCTGGCGCCCAATCCCGCGCTCAGGATCGGCATGTTCGCGCGCGCCAATATCGACGCCAAGCGCAGTTGCGGCATCGCCGTGCCGCGCTCGGCCGTCGACCACCTGACGGTGCAGGTGGTGAAGGACAACACGGTCGAGACCCGCAAGGTCAAGGTCGGGCTGACCTCGGACACCTCCACCGAGATCCTCGAAGGCATCGAGGCCGGCGAGGTGGTGGTCGCCGACGCCGGCTCGTCGCTGCATGACGGCGACAAGATCAAGACCATGTTCGCCGAAGAACTGGACCGATCGAGAGTACGGTAATGTCCCTGAATATCTCCGCCTGGTCGATCCGCCATCCGCTGCCGTCGATCGTATTCTCGATCATCCTGCTGGCGCTCGGCTGGATCAGCTTCACCAAGCTGGCGGTGACCCGGCTCCCCAACGCCGACATCCCGGTGATCTCGGTCGCCGTCTCGCAGTTCGGCGCGGCGCCGGCGGAGCTCGAGGCGCAGGTCACCAAGACCATCGAGGACGGCGTGTCCGGCGTCGAGGGCGTCAGGCATATCTCGTCCTCGATCACCGACGGCCTGTCGCTGACCACCATCCAGTTCGCGCTGGAGACCAACACCGATCGCGCGCTCAACGACGTCAAGGACGCCATCACCCGCGTCCGCGCCAACCTGCCGCAGAATGTCAACGAACCGCTGATCCAGCGCGTCGACGTGATCGGCCTGCCGATCGTCACCTATGCCGCGATCTCGCCGGGTAAGACGCCCGAGCAACTGTCATGGTTCGTCGATGACGTGGTGAAACGCGCGCTGCAGGGCGTCCGCAACGTCGCCCAGGTCGAGCGCATCGGCGGCGTCGAGCGCGAGATCCTGGTGTCGCTGGACACCGACCGGCTCCAGGCGGCCGGCCTCACCGCGGTGGACGTCTCGCGGCGGCTGCGCGGCACCAATGTCGACCTCGCCGGCGGCCGCGCCGAGATCGGCAAGAACGACCAGGCGATCCGCACATTGGCCGGCGCCAAGACGCTGAACGAACTCGCCGGCACCATGATCAGCCTGCCGGCCGGCGGCGAAGTGCGGCTCGACGACCTCGGCACCGTCACCGACACCGTCGCCGACCGCCGCACCTTCGCGCGCTTCAACGGCGAGCCGGTGGTGGCGCTGGGCATCAAGCGCTCCAAGGGCGCCTCCGACGTGGTGGTCGCCGCCGCCGTGCAGAAGCGCATCGAGGCGCTGAAGGCCACCTATCCTGACGTCGATCTCAAGCTGATCGACACCTCGGTGGATTTTACCAAGGGCAACTACGAAGCCGCGATCTCCACTCTGTTCGAGGGCGCTATCCTGGCTGTCATCGTGGTGTTCGTGTTCCTGCGCGACTTCCGCGCCACGGTGATCGCCGCGATCTCGCTGCCGCTGTCGATCTTCCCGGCGTTCTGGGCCATGGACCTGCTCGGCTTCTCGCTGAACCTCGTGAGCTTCCTGGCCATCACGCTGTCCACCGGCATTCTGGTCGACGACGCCATCGTCGAGATCGAGAACATCGTGCGCCACATGCGGATGGGCAAGTCGCCCTACCGCGCGGCGCTGGAGGCCGCCGACGAGATCGGCCTCGCGGTGATCGCCATCTCGCTCACCATCATCGCGATCTTCGCGCCGGCCAGCTTCATGTCGGGGATCGCCGGACAATTCTTCAAGCAGTTCGGCATCACCGTATCGGTGCAGGTGTTCTTCTCGCTGCTGGCGGCGCGCTTCGTGACGCCGGTGCTGGCCGCCTATTTCCTCAAGGATCATCCGCACGACGATCCGCCGCCCGGCCGCGTGCTGCAGACCTACACCAGGCTCGTCACATGGTCGGTCAAGCACTACTACATGACCGTGCTGGTGGGGCTCGGAATCTTCGCGCTGTCGATCTGGAGCATCCGGCTGCTGCCGCAGGGCTTCCTGCCGGCGCAGGACACCGCGCGCTCGCTGCTGGCGATGGAGCTGCCGCCGGGCTCGCAGCTCGCCTTCACCGAAAAGGTCACCGAGGAGATCACCGCCCGCCTGCGCAAGCGGCCCGAGGTCGTGAGCGTGTTCGTCGATGGCGGCCGTGTGCCGCCGGGCCTGCAGGAGGTGCGGCGCGCGGCGCTGATCATCAACTACACGCCGAAGAGCGCGCGCGACAGCGCCCACACCCAGCGCGAACTCGAGCTCGACATCGGCAAGGAACTCGAGAATGTGCCTGATATCCGCTACTGGTTCCTCGACGAAAATGGCCTGCGCGCCATCTCGCTGGTGGTGACCGGTACCGACAGCAACATCGTCGGCAACGTCGCCAATGAGCTGGCGACGCAGATGAAGCGGATTCCGCTGATCGCCAATGTGATCTCGGAGACCTCGCTGGACCGGCCGGAACTGCGCATCCAGCCACGCGCCGATCTTGCGGCGCGGCTCGGCGTCTCCACCGAAGGCCTGTCGGAAACCATCCGCGTCGCCACCATCGGCGACGTCGGCCCGGCACTGGCGAAATTCGATGCCGGCGACCGGCTGGTCCCGATCCGCGTGCAACTGGAAGACAGCGCCCGCGCCGACCTCTCGGTGCTGGAGCAGCCTGCGCGTGCCGCTCGGCGGCGGCCGTGGCGGCGTGCCGCTGTCTGTTGTGGCCGACATCAAGCTCGACCAGGGACCGACCAGCATCAACCGCTACGACCGCGAGCGTCAGGCCACCGTGGCCGCGGATCTGGTCGGCACCGCCGCGCTCGGCGATGCCATGAAGAAGATCTACGACCTGCCGGTCATGAAGAGCCTGCCGAAGAACGTCAGCGTCAAGCAGTCCGGCGACGCCGAGAGCCTCAACGAACTGTCCGACGGTTTTGCGACGGCGATCTCTGCCGGGCTGATGATGGTCTATGCGGTACTGGTGCTGTTGTTCGGCACCTTCCTGCAGCCGGTCACCATCCTGTTCTCGCTGCCGCTGTCCATCGGCGGCGCCATCATGGCGCTGCTGGTGACCGGCAAGCAGCTCACCACCCCGGTCTGGATCGGCATATTGATGCTGATGGGCATCGTCACCAAGAACGCCATCATGCTGGTGGAGTTCGCCATCGAGGCGATCCGCGACGGCAAGAGCCGCGAGGTGGCGATGATCGACGCCGGCATGAAGCGGGCGCGGCCGATCGTCATGACCACCATCGCCATGGCCGCCGGCATGATGCCTTCGGCGCTGGCCTTCGGCGCCGGCGGCGAATTCCGCTCGCCGATGGCGCTCGCCATCATCGGCGGTCTGATCTTCTCTACGGCCCTGTCGCTGCTGTTCGTGCCGGCGATGTTCATGATGATGGACGATGTCGGCCAGCTGTCATGGCGCTGGGGCAAGAAGCTCCTGATCTCCACCGGCGACAATGAGCCCGGCGACATCAAGCCGCCGGCGGAGGTGCAGAAATAAGCCTCGTTTCCCGGACGCGATGCGGCTTCTTCACTCTCCCCGCCTAGCGAAGCTGCGCTTCGCCGGACGGGGCGAGGGAAGAAGGCAGTGCGCTACTCGTTCCGCGCGACCTTGGTCAGTCCGTTCAGGTTGAGCAACAAAATCCGACCGCGTTGCAGGTCGAGAATCCCGTCCTTGCGCCAGGCCTGCAGTTGCCGGTTGACGCTCTCGCGCGCGGCACCGACGAACACGCCGAGTTGTTCCTGCGAGATGTGCACTTCCGAGCCGAAGTCGGAGGCCAGTGCGCACAGCCGCCGCGCCAGCCGCACCGGCAGCGGCTGCAGCACCGATTCCTCCATCCGCTCGCTCATCCAGCGGATGCGCTGGCACAGCAGTTCGATCAACTTCAGCGCCACCCGGGGCTCGCGCTCCAGATGCTCGAGGAAATCCTCCCGTCGCAGCACGAACAATTCGGTGGGCTCGGCGGCGGTGGCGTCGGCGGTGCGCGTCCGGCCATCCAGCACCGCGACCTCGCCGAACATGTCGCCGGGACCCTGGAAGTTCAGCGTCAGCCGCGAACCGTCGGAGGCGCCGGTCTCAATGCGGATCTGGCCGCGGCGCACACCATACAGCGCATCGCCGCTGTCGCCCTTCTGGAACAGCATTTCGCCGGTCTTGAGCTGCTGGGTGTGGCAGAGCCCGGAAATGCGCTGCAGTTCCTCGGCGCCGAGATCGGCGAACATCGGATTCATCTTCAGGATGACGGCGAATTCGGCCTGGCTGCTCACTGCAACATATCCCGCATGCTCGATCCCCGGATGCAGTCGCAACCGGTGTCCATTCTTTGCCTGAACGTCAATGACGGCTGACGGCACGCAAGATAAGGGGCCGGACCCGATATGGCCAGTCTGTCACAAGCCGCATCACTTTCCAGCCATTTCAGCGATGTCTGCTGACGCCGCCCGGCGTCGCGTGCGGCGCGACGTCGCTACAGCCCGATTGCCAATGCGATGATCGCTCTGGATTTCATTGTCTTCAAAAGCCCAACAACCCGGCAAAAATCGGAACCAGAAAAAAGGCCGCGAGCCCGCACGCGCCTCCGACCACGATCTTCATTCGGCGCCCGGGGATCTTCGTATCGAGCCAGGTGAGTGCGCTGAGCGCAAGCGCACTGAGCCAGCGCCATATCACGACGCGAACTATTGCGAGCAGAACATCTCCGAGCAAACCGGCCATGGTCTGTGGTCGCGTCACTCGCCGCCTGGGTTCATCCGCCCCTCGTGCGTCGAGCCCGCTCTGCAAAATGGTGATGCCCTGCAGGATTGGCCGCTTGGCTCGCCTGCCTGGCTTCACTAGAGTCGGACTGCGGCCATGCCGCGCCATTGATTGATTGTTTTGAACAACGGAATTGCCATGTCGATCAGCCCGTTCCCCGCGCATCGCCTGTTTCCGAAGCT
Source organism: Rhodopseudomonas sp. RCAM05734 (assembly GCF_052658035.1). Classification (NCBI taxonomy): domain Bacteria; kingdom Pseudomonadati; phylum Pseudomonadota; class Alphaproteobacteria; order Hyphomicrobiales; family Nitrobacteraceae; genus Rhodopseudomonas; species Rhodopseudomonas sp. RCAM05734. The sequence continues at coordinate 756,294 of NZ_CP199742.1, forward strand.
GGCGGCGCTGCTGTTCGCAACCGGCCTGTACGGCGTGGCGGAGCCAGGCTTTGCTGCCGACGAGGTGGCGCCGAGGGGCGCCGCGGTCACCGTGCTGAAGGCGGAGAAATCCTGCTTCGCTGATATCGTCGAGGTGGCAGGCATCCTGGTTCCCAAGGAGGAAATCGCGATCCGGCCTGACCGGCCCGGGCTGAAGGTGGCCGAGGTGCTGGTCGATGCCGGCGAGACCGTGACCGCCGGCCAAGCCCTGGCGCGTCTGACCGCGCCGGACGGCGGCGCCGTGACGGTGCAGGCGTCCGTCGCGGGACTGGTCAGTGCGTCATCCGCGGTCGCCGGCACCATCGCGTCGGGCAAGGGCGAGGCGCTGTTCAGCATCATCCCGCGCAGCGAATTCGAAATGGTCGGCCAGGTGCCGACCAGCGACCTCGCCAAGCTGAGGGCGGACCAGAGCGCGAAGATCAAGATCATCGGCGTCGGCGAACTCGACGGCAAGGTGCGCCGGGTAGCCTCCACGGTGGAACCCAACAGCCAGCTCGGCCAGGTGTTCGTGACCATCACCTCGACGCGCCGGCTGATGGCCAATTCCTACGCCCGCGCCCTGATCAAGACTGGCGAGAGCTGCGGCGTCTCGGTGCCGCTGACGGCGATCCTGTACGGCGGCGCCGGCACCGTGGTTCAGGTAGTCCGGCGGCAGCGCGTCGAGACGCGGCGGGTCGAGGTCGGGCTGATGTCCGGCGGCCGGGTCGAAGTCCGCGAGGGCCTGGCCGAGGGCGACATCGTGGTGGCCCGCGCCGGCGCCATGCTGCGTGAGGGCGATCCGGTCCGCCCGGTCACCGCCAGCGCGGAGCCGAAATAGTCTTCCCGGATTGCCCAAACGCCCGTGGCTCTCCTCCAGAGTGGGATTCATCTCCATAGAATCGTGTCCCGGACGCAGCGCAATGCGCCTCCGTCAGGAGGCGTAGTGTGCTGCAGATCCGGGACCGCACAAACGATACCGCCTGAAACGGTCCCGGATCTGCGGAGCGGCATAGCGGCGATGCAAGGGCATCGCCTGAGAATGCCGCACCGCGTCCGGGACAAGATTGAAATACTTCAGCCTTGATGGATCAGACTCTAGGTCACCGGGCCGGGATTGAACAATGTCAGGTCGTTGAAGATACCCCAGCGATCGGACCAGGGTTTGACCCGGCCGCTGGCGACTTCGAGGATCAGTTCGAACAGCGCCTGCCCGGTCTCCTCGATGGTCTTCTCGCCGGTGGCGATGCCGCCCGCGTCGAAATCGATGAGGTCGGACCAGCGCTTGGCCAGTTCGGTGCGGGTCGACACCTTGATGACCGGTGCGGCGGCAAGGCCATAGGGCGTGCCGCGACCGGTGGTGAAGATCTGCATGGTCATGCCGGAGGCCAGCTGCAGCGTGCCGCAGATGAAATCGCTGGCCGGGGTGGCGGCGAAGATCATGCCCTTGTCGCGCACGCGCTCGCCCGGCGACAGCACGCCGGTGATGGCGCTGGTGCCGGACTTCATGATCGAGCCGAGCGCTTTCTCGACGATGTTGTTGAGCCCGCCCTTCTTGTTGCCCGGCGTGGTGTTGGCACTGCGGTCGGCGCCGCCCTGGTCGAGATAGTTGTCGTACCAGGCCATCTCGCGGATCAGCGCCTGCGCGACCTCTTTCGTCGCCGCGCGCGGCGTCAGCAGATGGATGGCGTCACGCACTTCGGTAACTTCCGAGAACATCACCGTGGCACCGGCGCGCACCAAGAGGTCGGCGGCGTAACCGACCGCCGGATTGGCGGTGACGCCGGAGAACGCATCGCTGCCGCCGCATTGCAAGCCGATCACCAGATCGGACGCCGGGCAGGTCTCGCGACGCCGCTCGTTCAGGATCTTCAGCCGGGCGTCGGCCATTGCGACGATGCCGTCGACGATGGCACGAAAACCTTCAAAGGCCTCATCCTGCATGCGCACGATGTTGCTGCCGGTGCCTTCCGGCACCAGCCGCTCCGGCACCAGCTTCTCGCAGCCGAGGCCGACCACCATGGCCTCGCCGCCGAAATTGGGATTCTTCGCCAGGTTCTGCAGGGTGCGGATCGGCACCGCGGCGCCCGGCGCATTGATGGCGACGCCGCAGCCGTAATTATGCGTCAGCGCCACCACGCCATCGACATTGGGATAGCGCGGCAGCAGCTCCTCACGAATGCGCTTGAGGGCGAATTCCACCGTGCCGGCCACGCATTGCACACTGGCCGAGATCGCCAGCATGTTCTTGGTGCCGACCGAGCCGTCGGGATTGCGGTAGCCTTCGAACGTGTAGCCTTCGAGCGCCGGCTGCCTGGCGGGGATCGCATTGGCCAGCGGCAGGTCGTCGAGCGCCGGCGGCGTCGGCATCGCCATCAGCGCTTCCGACACCCACGCGCCCGCGGCGATCGGCTGCTCGGCCGTGCCGATGATCTCGTTATAGCGGCGGATCGGCTCGCCCGACGCGATATCGACCAGCGCCACCTTGTGGCCCTGCGGCACGAAATCCGTCAGCGTCAGCCCGCAGGGAAACACCGTTCCCGCCGGCAGGCCGAAATCGTTGACGACGATGGCGACGTTGTCGGCCGGTTGCAGGCGGATATAGCGCGGCGCGTACAGGCTCGCCGGTGTCGTTGCCGCAACCACATTCATCGTCGCCTCCGCTTTCAGTCTTGTTGTGCGGCGATGCTAGTGATCGACGGCGCCCCCGGCAAGGTCGGCCCTCCCTAGGGCTGGCCGAGGCCGGTCAGGACTTCGTCGATCGAAGCCAGGAACTGATCGGCATTCTCCCGCGAAAAGACCAGCGGCGGGCGGATCTTCAGCACATTGGCATGCGGGCCGGCGGCGCTGATCAGGATGCGCTTCTCCCTGAGGCCGTTGACCAGTTTCGCTGTCGCCGCCGTGGCAGGATTTTTGGTGGCGCGATCGGTCACCAGTTCGACGCCGACGAACAGGCCGGCGCCCCTGATATCGCCGATGATCTCGTGCATGTTGGCAAGCCCGCGCAGCCCGTCACGCAGATAGGCGCCGACGTCGCGGGCGTTGTCGATCAGCGATTCGTTTTCGATGACGTCGAGCACCGCCATGCCCACCGCGCAGGACACCGGATTGCCGCCGAAGGTGTTGAAGTAGCGCGTGCGCTTGCCGAAGCTGTCGAGAATCTCCGGCCGCGCCACCATGGCCGCCATCGGATGGCCGTTGCCCATGGGTTTTCCCATGGTGACGATGTCAGGCACGATGCCGTGGCGCGCAAAGCCCCACATGCCCGCCCCGGTGCGGCCGAAGCCGGGCTGCACCTCGTCGGCGATCATCAGCCCGCCGGCCTCGCGGATCGCCGCAGCCGCCGGCGCGAGGAAGCCCGCGGGATCGGCTAACACGCCGTCGCTGGAAAAGATCGTGTCGACCAGCAGCGCCGCCGGCTTGATGCCATGGGCTTTCATGTCGGCGATGGCCGCGCGGACATGGCTGGCGAAGACCTCGCCGACGTCGCCACTCCCGCGATAGGCATCCGGCGCCGGCACGGTGCGCACATGCGGCGCAAGCTTGATCCCGTCGCCCAGCGACGGCGACATTTCCGAAATCGCGATGGTGACGCCGTGATAGGCCAGTTCAGTGACGATCACGCCGGTGCCACCCGTAAAAGCCTTTGCGGCGCGATAAGCGAGATCGTTGGCCTCACTGCCGGTGCAGGTGAACATCACATGCGCCAGTTCCTGCGGCAACAGCGCCAGCAGCCGCTCGGCATAGTCGAGGATGCCGTCGGTGAGATAGCGCGTATGGGTGTTGAGCGTCGCCGCCTGCTTGCTGAGCGCCGCCACCACATGGGGATGGCAATGGCCGACCGAGGCGACATTGTTGTAGACGTCGAGATAGGCGCTGCCGTCGGCATCGTAGAGCCAGACGCCCTCGCCGCGGACCAGATGCACCGGATGGGCGTAGAACAGCCGATAGGCCGGGCCCAGCAGGCGCTCGCGCCGTTCGATCAAAGCGCGGTCGCGCTCGGAAATGCCGGTCGCCGCAGCGGCGTCGAATGCGTTGATCATGCTCATCGGTTCATCTCGCTTCGATCTGGCCGCGCAGCCACAGGATAGCATCGGCACGGGACATCTCCTGCAGCCGTTGCAGCCCGTTCCATGCGGTGGCCTGGTTGCGCAGGATATAGTCGGCATTGTCGGGATGGCGCGCGGCGCGCCACGAACTCACCGCGATGGTCAGCGCCAGCCGCGCGGCGATCATGTCCGGCAGCAGTTCGATCTCTTCCGGCCGTAACGGACAGAGCGCGTGAAAACTTGCCGCCATGTCGGCCGCGCCCTGCAACGGATGTCCACCGGCGCCGATCTGGTACGCCGCGGCCACAGCGAGATCCTGCACGAGGGGTGACCGCACCACGTCGCCGAAATCGATCACGCCGGAAATCACGTCGTCTGCGATCGCATCGGCCAGCACATTGTGCGGATTGAAGTCGTTATGAATCACCTGCGCGCGCAGCGCGGGCAGCCTCGGCGTGACGTGTTCGTCGAAACGGTCGAGCGCGGCTTCGGCCAGCGCCCGCTTCTGCGCATGCGCGAGGTCGGCCAGCAATGCGCGGGCACGCGGCGCCCGCTTGATGTCCCACAAGAGATCGTGACCGTCGGCAGGATGGCGGAAATCCGCCAGCGCCAGATCGAGCCGCGCGAGGAAGGCGCCGAGGTGATGACGTTGCGCGGTACTGGCTGCAGCCTGATGCAGCGGGCGGCCGGCCAGGTAGGTCAGGCAACGCACCCGGCGCGCCGGCTGGCCGTCCGCCGCCCAGACAAATTCAAGCTCTTCATGATCCAGCGGACGCACCAGTCGCGGCACTGCCAGGTCGGGTGCGGCGGCCGCGACGTGCAGCAGCAGCCGGCTCTGCAGGTCGGTCACCTCCGGCGCTTCGGCGGGGTGGATGACCTTGAGGACGAAGTGCCGGTTGTCGCCATCGACCAGATGAAAGTTGCGGTCGCGCTCGCCGGTCAGCGGCATGGCGCGGACATCCAGTCCGAACGCGGTCCGCGCCAGTGCCTCGATCTCGTCGATGGCAGCCGGCGGCGAGGCTGTGTCGAGCAATTCGCCGAGCTGCAGCATCAGCGGAGCGCCGGATGGCGTCGAGTCCGTCGATCGTTCGGTAAATTCGCTGTTGGCAACAGTCACGCAAATCTCCGCTCGGCTCGTGTTTGAGCCGGTCTCGCCATCGGCAAGGCCGGCTCAAACGGATAGCTGCTTCACGTGGCCTGTGAAAGCCCCCTACGCCGCCAGCGCCAGCTTGGCGCGGCTGGCGATGGCGTCGAGCACGATCTTTTCGACGGCCTTGCGACGCTCGCCGCTCAGCGGTGCGCGCGGCGCACGGACGTGTTCGGTGGAGTGGATGGCGATGGCTTCCGCCAGCTTGATGTTCTGCACCAGGAAAGTGGAGACATCGAGGTCGAGCAGCGGCCGGAACCAGCGATAGATCTCCAGCGCCTCGGCCTGCCGGCCGGCCTTGATCAGGCGATAGATCGCCACGGTTTCCGCCGGGAAGGCGCAGACCAGGCCGGCGACCCAGCCCACGGCGCCGACCGACAGCGCCTCGAAAGCAAGATTGTCGACGCCGGTCAGCACCGCATAGCGATCGCCGAGCCGATTGAAGATCTCGGTGGTGCGGCGGATGTCATCGGAGGATTCTTTCACGGCGACGAAGCGCGCGTCCGAAGCCAATTCTTCCATGATGTCCGGCGTGACGTCGACTCGGTAGGCCAGGCGGTTGGAATAGATCATCACCGGCAGGTCGCCGGCCTCGGCCACTGCGCGCAAGGTCGCCACCGTCTCCTTCGGATCGGTGTGATAGATCGGGCTCGGCACCACCATCAGCCCGCTGGCGCCGGCCTGCGCCGCCTTGCGCGCCATGGCGCAGGCCTCGCGGGTTCCGGCTTCGGAGATGGTCATCAGCGTCGGCTTGCCCTTCGTCACCGACTGCGCGGTCTTCAGCACGGCAATGCGCTCGTCCTGCGACAGCATCGGGCCTTCGCCGAGCGAGCCGCAAACAATGATGCCGTCACAGCCGGCGGCCATCTGCAGCGCAAAGCAGCGCTCCATCTCGGCATGATCGAGCGCGCCGTCGGCGGTGAACTTGGTGGTGACTGCGGGGAGAACGCCGGTCCACATGATGCTGGTAGTCCTTCTTGGTGTGTCAGGATGCGGGTGGGTGAACGCAGAAGTCGTGTCAGTCGGCGCGAGCGGCCTGCGGCGGCTCGGCGAAGGCCGGCAACGGCCGTTCATCCTCGACCGCGGGCGGCGCGGCGCGCTGCGCGCGACGCCGGCGCCAGGCCAGATACTCGCCGACAAAGCCGAGCCGGAAGAACGAGACGCAGACGATGAAGATGAGGCCGGTGACCACGGTGACGAGGTCGCCGATGGTGGCGAGATAATTCTGCAGGCCGACGACGAGGGCGGCGCCGACCAGCGGTCCGAACATGGTGCCAAGCCCGCCCAGCAGCGTCATCAGCACCACCTCGGTGGAGGTGTGCAGCGACACGTCGTTGAGCGATACCAGCCGAAACACCAGCGCCTTCATGGCGCCGGCATAGCCGGCGACCGCGGCGGACAGCACGAAGGCGGCGAGCCGGAAGCGATCGGTGTCGTAGCCGAGCGAGGTGGCACGCGGCTCATTCTCGCGCACCGCTTGCAGGATCTGGCCGAACGGCGAATGCACCACGCGATAGACGAACAGGAAGCCGATCGAGAACAGCACCAGCGTCACATAATACATCGTGGTGTCGGAGCTGAGGTCGAGGCCGAGCAGGTTACCGCGCGGGATGCCCTGCAGCCCGTCCTCGCCGCCGGTCCAGCGAAATTGCACCGCCAGGAAGTAGACGATCTGCGACAACGCCAGCGTAATCATGGCGAAGTAGATGCCGCGACGACGCACTGCGAGGCCGCCGATCACCAGCCCGACGAAAGCCGCCGCCAGCACGCCGGCCGTGAACGCCGTCACCATGCCGAGGGGATGGCTGCCGAAGCGGATCATCAGCGCGCCGGTCACGTAGCCGGCGCTGCCGAGAAACGCCGCATGGGCGAATGATACGAGGCCCGTGAAGCCGAGCAGCAGGTTGAAGGCGCAGGCGAACAGGCCATAGCACATCACCTTCATGACGAAGATCGGATAGATGACGCCGGGCACGAACGGCACCACCAGCGCCGCAACGACCAGAAGGCAGAAGATTTTCAACGTGCTGGTCATGGCCTCAAACTTCCCGTCCGAACAGGCCGGCCGGACGCACCAGCAACACCAGCGCCATGATGACGAACACGATCACCGTCGAGGCCTCCGGATAAAACACCTTGGTCAGCCCCTCGATCAGGCCGAGCGCAAGGCCGGTGATCATCGAGCCGAGGATCGAGCCGAGCCCGCCGATCACCACGACGGCGAACACGATGTTGAGCAGGTTGCCGCCCATCAGCGGGGTGATCTGCATGATCGGCGCCGCCAGCACGCCGGCGATGCCGGCCAGCGCCACGCCGAAACCATAGGTGAGCGTGATCATGACCGGCACATTGATGCCGAAGGATTGCAGCAGGCGCGGGTTCTCGGTGCCGGCGCGCAGATAGGCGCCGAGCTTGGTGCGCTCGAACAGATACCAGGTACCAAAGCAGATCAGCAGCGATGCCGCGACCACGAAGATGCGGTATTTCGGCAGCAGCATGAAGCCGACGTCGAACGGCCCCTGCAGCAGTTCCGGTGGCTCGTAGCCCTGGCCGGACACGCCGAAGGCATGGCGGAAGACACCTTCCAGCACCAGCGCCACGCCAAAGGTCAGCAACAACCCGTAGAGATGATCGAGCTTGTAGAGCCGGCGCAGCAACAGCCGTTCGATCGCCATGCCCATCACCGCGACCAGCAGCGGCACCAGCACCAGCGCGACCCAGAAATTGATCTGGAAATCCGGATATCCGAGCCAAGGCCCGACCTGGGTCAGCCCGATCCAGGCCAGGAACGCCGCCACCATGAACTGCGCGCCATGGGTGAAATTGATAATGTTGAGCAGGCCGAAGATGATCGCCAGCCCCATGCTCAGCATCGCATAGAAGCAGCCGCCGATCAGCCCGATGGTGAGCTGCGCCATGAAGGCCTGCAGGGAAATGGTCATTGGCGTGTCATCCGTGGTGGCTTCAGTAAATCGCCGAAATCTTGTCCCGGACGCGGTGCGGCATTCTCAGGCGATGCACTTGCATCGCCGATATGCCGCTCCGCAGATCCGGGACCGTATCGAGTACCGCAGCTCGGTACGGTCCCGGATCTGCAGTGCACTACGCGCCCGATGATGCTTCGCATCACCGGGACGCCCACTGCACTGCGTCCGGGACAGGTACCCAGCCTCACGCATCACGCCTCAGCTCTTGTTCAGCGGGCAGAGTTCGCTCGGCTTCGGAAACACGTCCTCGCCCTTGAGCACGGCCTTGACGTTGTAGAAGTCCCAGTCGCGCTTGGATTCGGCGGGCTTCTTGACCTGCAGCAGCAGCATGTCGTGGACCAGCGCGCCGTCGGCACGCAGGTGGCCGTTGCGGATCGCCGCGTCGTCGATGGTCATGGTACGCAGCTTGGCCATCACGGCCATCGCCTCGTCGGTGCCGGCGCCTTCGATGGCCTTGAGGTAGCTCAGCGTCGCCGAATACACCGCCGCCTGCGACGCGCTGGGCATGCGGTTCATCTTGGCGAAGTACTTTTCGGCGAAGGCGCGCGAGCGGTCGTCGTAGTCCCAGTAGAACGCCTCGGTGAGGTACATACCCTGCGCCTTGGCAAGGCCGAGGCTCTTGACGTCGGTGATGTAGGCCAGCAGCGGCGCGATCACCTGCTTGTCGGTGCGGCCGATGCCGTATTCGGAAGCCTGCTTGATCGAATTGATGGTGTCGCTGCCGGCATTGGCCAGCGCGATGACCTGCGCGCCGCTGTCCTGCGCCTTCAGCATGAACGACGAGAAGTCGCCGCCCGGGAACGGATGACGCGAGGTGCCCAGCACCTTGCCGCCGTCGGCCTCGACCACTGCCGCCGCATCCTTCTCCAGCGAATGACCAAAGGTGTAGTCGGCCGTGACGAAATACCAGCTCTTCTTGCCTTCCTTGAGCAGCGCCTTGGCGGTGCCGGCGGCCAGCGTATAGGTGTTGACCATCCACTGCGCGTTGACCGGCGAGCACTTGTCGGTGATCGCAGCCATCGCCACGCCGGCGGACAGCATGGTGACGCGGTTCTTCTGCTTGGCGATCTCCATCACCGCCAGCGCGGTCGAGGACGTCGGGAAATCGGCGATCATGTCGACCTTGCCCTGATCGAACCATTCGCGGGCGAGGTTGGCTGCGATGTCCGGCTTGTTCTGGTGATCGGCTGCAACCAGTTCGATCGGCGCGCCGAGCACCTTGCCGCCCATCTCGTCGATGGCGATCTGCGCCGCGACAGCGGAGCCCTTGCCGGTGAAGTCCGAATAGATGCCGGAGAGATCGTTGAGGATGCCGATCTTCACGACATTGTCGCTGACCTTGTCGGCGGCCAGGGAAGGCGAGGCTGCCAGCGCGGCGAGCGACAATCCGAGTGCACCGGCAATCAAACGCGTCTGCATTAGTCCCGTCTCCTGTTTCATGATTAGACCCCGAGTAGCCTGTTGACCTGATCCTCGCGGGCATCGACCTCGTCGGCCGCGATTTCGGCAGCGATCTGGCCGTGCTCCACCACGTAGTGGCGGTCGGCAAGGTGGCGCGCGAAATGGAAGTTCTGCTCGACCAGCAAAATCGTGAACCCCTGGCTCTTCAGCAGCGCGATCGCGCGTCCGAGCGCCTCGACGATGACCGGCGCGAGGCCCTCGGTGATTTCATCGAGCAGCAGGATGCGCGCACCGGTGGTCAGGATGCGGCCCATGGCCAGCATCTGCTGTTCGCCGCCGGACAGGCTGCCGCCGTAGCTATCCGCGCGCTCCGCCAGATTGGGAAACATCGTCAGCACGTCGGCGAGTGGCAGGCCGCCGGGACCGAGCCGCGGCAGCAGCGTGAGGTTTTCATGGGTGGTCAGGGTCTTGTAGATGCCGCGCTCTTCCGGGCAGTAGCCGAGCCCGAGCCGCCCAACGCGATGCGGCGGCAGGCGGATGGCCTCGGTGCCGTTCACCAGCACCGAGCCGGCGCGCCGGTCGGTAAGGCCGAGGATGGCCTTCAGCGTGGTGGTGCGGCCGGCGCCGTTGCGGCCGAGCAGCGTGACGCACTCGCCTTCATGGACCTTGATGTCGATGCCGTGCAGCACATGGGATTCGCCGTACCAGGCCTGCAGGCCGCGGGTTTCCAGAACGACTGGCGTGTCACGCATGTCCGCCTCCGAGATAGGCGGCCTTCACGGCGGGATCGTTGGAGACCTGCGCGTAAGGTCCTTCGGCTAGGATCTCGCCGCGCTGCAGGACGGTGATGGTGTCGCTGATGTCGGCAACCACGGACATGTTGTGCTCGACCATCAGAATGGTGCGGCCGGCGGAAATGCGCTTGATCAGCCGCTTGATGCGGTCGACGTCGTCGATGGCCATGCCCTGGGTCGGTTCGTCGAGCAGCAGGAACGGCGGGTCGAGCGCCAGAGTAGTGGCGATTTCCAGGGTGCGCTTGCGGCCGTAGGACAGGTCGGCGGCATTGCTCGCCGCGGCGTCGGCGAGGCCGACGTCGGCGAGCAGCGCCATGGCGCCGGCGTCGAGTTCATCGAGCGAGCGCGATGATTTCCAGAAGTGGTATTGCGTGCCGAGCTTGCGCTGGAGCGCGACCCGGACGTTATCCTTCACCGTCAGATGCGGAAACGTCGCCGAGATCTGAAACGAACGGACCAGCCCGCGGCGCGCCGTGGCGGCCGGGGATTCGGCGGTGATGTCGACGCCCTCGAACAGGATCGAGCCGGCGGTCGGCTTGTGGAATTTGGTCAGCAGATTGAAAAAGGTGGTCTTGCCCGCGCCGTTGGGGCCGATCAGGGCGTGGATGCTGTGGCGGCGGACGTTGAGGTCGACGTTGCGGACGGCCGTGAAGCCGCCAAACGTCTTGGTCAGTCCCGACGTCTGTAAAGCAAACTCCGACAAATGCCGCCCCTCGCTCCCTGGTCGTCGTATATTGTATATAATATGTGACGAGTCAATTGCGCGCCCTGCCACAACTTGGTGCAAGCTGCCCGAATTTCAGCACCGGTTTGCCGCAACACCGTCGCAACGGATTCAGGCGGCCAGCGACTTGCGATAGATCTCGATCAGCGAGTGGCCGGCGTGCTCGATATGGCTGCGCAACAGGTTGGCCGCGGAGACGATCTCGCCGGCTTCGCACAGGTCGAGGATCTGGCTGTGCTCGGTATCGGCGCGCGCGACATCGCCGGACACCGACAACTGCAGCCGCGTCGGGCGATCGCAATCCTGCAGCAGGCTTGCGACAATGCCCATCGATCGCGGCCGGCCGGCGTGGCGCAACAGGCCCATGTGGAAGCGCCGGTTCAGCTCGCCCCATTGCTGCACAAGCCCTGATTTAAGGGCGATGCTGTATTCCTGCTTGAGGCCGTGCAGCTCTTTGTAGTCGTCCTTGGTGAAGTGATGCGCCGACAGGATCAGCAGCGACGGCTCGAGCTGCACGCGCAGCCGGAAGATGTCCTCGATCTCCTCGAGCGACAGGCCGGACACCACAGCGCCGCGATGCGGCACGATCTTGACCAGGCCGCTGGCCTCGAGTTGCAGCAGCGCCTCGCGCACCGGGATGCGGCTGATGCCGAATTCGCTGGCCAGCGCATCCTGGCGCAGCCGCGCCCCGGCCGCGAATTCGCCGGCCAGGATCCGTTGCCGCAACGCATCAGCCACCGCCGCCGCCACGGTCTTGTGACGGATGCTCTTGCGGGCCTCGGCGGCAGGCTGGTCAACGGACATGAACGGAACTCGATTCCCGGAAAAGCCGGGTCAATCCGTATATTGTATAACAAATGATCGGAGGGCTTAGCAATACGGCGCGCCTGGCTGCGCCGGATCGGGGCGGAAATCGCCCCATGTCACGGAAATGCGGCACTCGGGCCGGAAATGACCGGCCCGAGTGACAGCGAGTGAACCAGATCGAATGCTCGCGCCAGACTGCGACGGCCGCTGTCGCGCGGCCATCGCAGCTTTTGCTAGTCCTTGACCACCCGGACCGCGCCGCGGGCCGCGCTGGTGGTCATCGCGGCATAGGCGCGCAACGCCATGGTGATCTTGCGGGTGCGCTTCTTGGCTGGCTTCCAGGCTTCGGCCTTGCGGGCCAGCATGGCGTCGCGGCGCGCGCTCAGCACGGTGTCGTCCACCAGCAGGGTGATGGAGCGTGCGGGTATGTCGATGGCGATGCGGTCGCCATCTTCCACCAGACCAATCAAACCGCCCTCCGCCGCTTCCGGCGAGATGTGTCCGATCGACAGACCGGAGGTGCCCCCGGAGAAGCGGCCGTCGGTGATCAAGGCACAGGCTTTGCCCAGCCCCTTCGATTTGATGTAGCTGGTCGGGTACAGCATCTCCTGCATGCCGGGACCGCCGCGCGGCCCCTCGTAGCGGATGACCACGACGTCGCCGGCCACGATCTTGCCACCGAGGATACCTTCGACCGCAGCATCCTGGCTCTCGAAGATCCGCGCCGGGCCCTCGAACTTCAGGATGCTGTCGTCGACGCCCGCGGTTTTCACGATGCAGCCATCCAGCGCCAGGTTGCCTGACAGCACCGCAAGGCCGCCGTCCTTCGAGAAGGCGTGCGCGGAATCGCGGATGCAGCCGGTGCTGCGATCGGTATCAACGTCCTCGAAGCGCTTTTCCTGGCTGAACGCGACTTGGGTCGGCACGTTGCCCGGCGCCGCCTTGAAGAAGGTGCGCACGCTCTCGCTCTTGGTGCGCCGGATGTCCCAGCGCTCCAGCGCATCCGCCAGCGACTTGCTATGCACCATCGGCAACTCGCTGCTCAGCAGCCCGGCGCGGTCGAGTTCGCCGAGAATGGCCATCACGCCGCCGGCGCGATGCACGTCTTCGAGATGCACATCGGGCACCGAGGGCGCCACCTTGCACAGCACCGGCACGCGGCGCGACAGCCGGTCGATGTCCTGCATGGTGAACGGGATTTCGCCCTCATGGGCCGCCGCCAGCAGATGCAGCACGGTGTTGGTGGAGCCGCCCATGGCGATGTCCAGCGTCATGGCGTTCTCGAACGCCTTGAAGCTTGCAATGTTGCGCGGCAGCGCCGTCTCGTCGTCCTGCTCGTAGTAGCGGCGGGCGAGATCGACGATCAGATGGCCGGCCTCGACGAACAGGCCCTTGCGATCGGCATGGGTCGCCAGCACCGAACCATTGCCGGGCAGCGCCAGGCCGAGCGCCTCGGTCAGGCAGTTCATGGAATTGGCGGTGAACATGCCCGAGCATGAGCCGCAGGTGGGACACGCCGAGCGCTCGATCGCCTCGACATCGGCGTCGCTGACCCGCTCGTCGGCAGTCGCCACCATGGCGTCGATGAGATCGACCGACCGTTTTTTGCCGCCGACCGTGACCTTGCCGGATTCCATGGGGCCGCCGGAAACGAACACCACCGGAATGTTGATCCGCAGCGCCGCCATCAGCATGCCCGGGGTGATCTTGTCGCAGTTGGAGATGCACACCATGGCGTCGGCGCAATGCGCATTGACCATGTATTCGACGCTGTCGGCGATAATTTCGCGGGACGGAAGGCTGTACAGCATGCCGTCATGGCCCATGGCAATGCCGTCATCCACCGCGATGGTGTTGAATTCCTTGGCGACGCCTCCGGCCTTCTCTATCTCCCGCGCCACCAGCTGGCCGAGGTCCTTGAGATGGACGTGGCCCGGCACGAACTGGGTGAAGGAATTGACCACGGCGATGATCGGCTTGCCGAAATCCTCGTTCTTCATGCCGGTGGCGCGCCAAAGGCCGCGGGCGCCCGCCATGTTGCGGCCATGGGTGGTGGTTCGGGAACGATAAGCGGGCATGGGCTGTCCTTTGAAAACCGGAGAACGCGGAGAATTAGGAGACTTCTAGACGGCAATGCCCGTCGATTGGAAGTGGCATGGCGCAGGGGCGCTATGCAGCACCCCTGACAACATCAGAGCCGACATTGATCGGCATCAACCCGCCGACGCGCTTCAGGGTGCAAACTAGCGATCAGCCCGACTGATGACGGCCATGAGTTCCGAGATCTTTGCCCGCTGATCGGCCTTGTCGCCACTCGCAATCGCGTGTTCGACGCAGTGCGACACGTGGTCCTTCAATATTTCTTCTTCGACGCGCCGGAGCGCCGCGCGCACCGCAGAAATCTGCGTGACGATATCGATGCAGTAGCGATCCTCCTCGACCATTTTCGACAGGCCGCGGACCTGCCCCTCAATACGGCCGAGGCGTTTTTGACAAGATGTCTTGATGTCGTTTCGCATGACGTCTATATACCCCCCATGGGTATTGGTTGCAAGCGGATGACGGAGAATGCGATGACCGACGCGATGAACGCAAATTCTGGTGTCGGTTCAGAAAGTTCCGGCTGTGGCTGCTCATCCGGGGGCAAGGCCGCGCCGTCGCCAACTACCGCGGCCCCAGCCGTTACGGCGACCACAGCCGCCGCGTGCTGCGGCGGAGGTCACGATCATTCCGGCCACGATCAAGGTGCCCATGGTTCCGACAACAAGACGACCGTGCTGGATCCCGTTTGCGGGATGAGCGTCGACCCGGCGACCAGCAAGCTTCGTTTTGACTATCGCGGCGAGACCTATCACTTCTGCTCGGCCGGCTGCCGAACCAAGTTCGCGGCCGAACCGCAGCAATATCTCGACAAGCGCAGGCCGAAAGTCGAGGCGCCGGAGGGGGCGATCCACACCTGCCCGATGCATCCGGAGATTCGCCAGGTCGGCCCGGGAAGCTGCCCGATCTGCGGCATGGCACTTGAGCCCGAGGTGGCCAGCCTGGACACCCCGCCCAATCCCGAATTGGCCGATATGACCCGCCGCTTCTGGATCGGACTGGCGCTGTCGGTGCCGCCCGTGGTGCTCGAAATGGGCGGCCACCTCGCCGGCGGTCACGGCTGGGTCGATCAAACCTTGTCCAACTGGATCCAGCTGGTCTTCGCCACGCCTGTCGTGATCTGGGCCGGCTGGCCGTTCTTCGTGCGCGGCTGGCAGTCGCTGCTGACGCGCAACCTCAACATGTTCACCCTGATCGCCACCGGCACCGGCGTGGCCTACCTCTACAGCCTTGTTGCAACCATCGCGCCCGGCATTTTCCCGGCCAACTTCCGCGGACATGGCGGCGCCGTCGCCGTCTATTTCGAATCCGCCGCGGTGATCACCGTGCTGGTGCTGCTGGGCCAGATGCTCGAGTTGCGCGCCCGCGAAGCAACCTCCGGCGCCATCAAGGCGCTTCTCGAACTTGCGCCCAAGACCGCCCGCCTGGTCGATGACGCCGGCATCGATCACGAGGTCCAGATCGACAGCCTGCATGTCGGCGACAAATTGCGGGTCCGGCCCGGCGAGAAGGTGCCTGTCGACGGCATCATCCTGGAGGGACGCTCGGCGCTCGATGAATCGCTGATCACCGGTGAATCCATGCCGGTGACCAGGGAGACGGGCGGCAAAGTGATCGCCGGCACGCTCAACCAATCCGGGGGCTTTGTGATGCGCGCCGACAAGGTCGGGCGCGACACGTTGCTGTCCCAGATCGTCAAGATGGTGGCTGACGCGCAGCGCTCGCGCGCGCCGATCCAGCGCCTTGCCGACCGCGTCGCCGGCTGGTTCGTGCCGACCGTGATCGCGGTGGCACTCATCGCCTTCGGCGCCTGGGCTTCATTCGGACCCGAGCCCCGCATGGCGTTCGGCCTGGTCGCCGCGGTGAGTGTGCTGATCATCGCCTGCCCCTGCGCGCTCGGCCTCGCCACCCCGATGTCGATCATGGTCGGCGTCGGCCGCGGTGCCCAGGCCGGCGTACTGATCAAGAATGCCGAAGCCCTGGAGCGCATGGAGAAGATCGACACGCTGGTGGTCGACAAGACCGGGACTCTGACGGAAGGCAAGCCGAAGGTCGTCTCGATCGTTGCGGCGACAGGATTCGACGAGAGCGAAATTCTGCGACTGGCGGGCAGCGTCGAGCGCGCCAGCGAGCACCCACTCGCCGATGCTATCGTGCGCGCTGCCAAGGAACGACATCTCGATCTGGGAAAGGTCGAGGACTTCGACTCGCCGACCGGCAAGGGCGCCGCCGGCACAGTCGACGGCAAGACGGTTCTTCTCGGCAATGCCAGCTTCCTTACATCGCAAGGTATCGAAACGCAGTCGCTTGACCAACGGGGCGAGCAATTGCGCGGCGAAGGCGCCACGGTGATCAACATCGCCATCGATGGCAGACTGGCCGGACTGTTCGCCATCGCCGATCCGGTGAAGCCGTCGACACCCGACGCCTTGAAGGCGCTGGCGGCGGAGGGCATCAAGGTCATCATGCTGACCGGAGACAACCGGACCACCGCCAGCGCCGTGGCCCGGAAGCTCGGGATCGCCGATGTGGAAGCGGAGGTCCTTCCCGACCAGAAGAGCGCTGTCGTCGCCAGGCTGCAGAAGGCCGGGCGGATCGTCGCGATGGCCGGCGATGGCGTCAACGACGCCCCGGCGCTTGCCGCCGCTGACGTCGGCATCGCCATGGGGACCGGTACCGATGTGGCCATGGAGAGTGCCGGCATCACTTTGCTGAAGGGCGATCTCGGCGGCATCGTGCGCGCACGGCGGCTGTCGCAGGCGACCATGAGCAATATCCGCCAGAATCTGTTCTTCGCCTTCATCTACAACGCTGCCGGCATCCCGATCGCAGCAGGTATCCTCTATCCAAGCTTCGGTATCCTGCTGTCGCCGATCATTGCCGCCGCGGCCATGGCACTCTCCTCCGTCAGCGTCGTCGGCAATGCCCTGCGGCTGCGCGTGACCCCGCTGTAGCAAGCCGGGTGAAGCAGCTGCTGATGCGCGCAGCCACCTGCTGCGACTCAAAGTAGGCGCTCAACGCCCCGAAGGCAGGTTTCTCCGGCGGCGATTAGCATCGCCGCCGGAGATCGCTCACTTGGCCTTCTGTATTTTTGTGACGGTAATCCCGGCCGCGGTCCGTTCTGCTTCGAACTGCACCCTGTCGCCAGCTTTTAACGGCTTCAGCATGGCCGGATCCTGCACGCGAAACACCATCGTCATGGTCTCGTCGTCCATATCGAGGCTCTTGATCGGGCCATGTTTCAGCGTGATCTTGCCGGCCGCCAGATCGATCTTTTTCACTTCGCCCTTGACCATCGCGTCCTGTGCGAATGCGGCGGACGCAGCCAGCAGCGCGAAAGCGAGAACGGTTACTCCGCGTTTGATATTGAGCATTTTCTTTCCTTTCGGGATCGAGTTGAACTACTTGACAACGACGGTGCCGATCATTCCGGACTCCCGGTGCGTCGGGATCAGGCACGAATATTCGAACGTGCCGGCCTTCGAGAATTTCCAGAGGATCTCGCCGGATTTTTTCGGCGCGAGCCGCAGGCCGTTCGGCTCATCGTGCTCCATGTCCGGGTTTTTCTTCATCGCTTCCCCGTGCTTCAGATTTTCGGCGGTTGTCGCCAGCAGGAACTCGTGGGCTTCCGTGCCGACGTTGCGCAGCACGAAACGGATCTGCTCGCCGCGTTTCACCTGGATGACCGCGGGCGAATAGTCCATTTCGTTCAGGGTGACGACGATTTCCCTTGCCGGCTTTCCTGGATTGCCGGGCTCGCCTGCTGAATAGCCGCCATGCCTTTCGTGAGCGAAGGCCGGCATGGCCCCGACAAACGTGAAGGCAGGCATGACCATCCATGCGAGCCTGCGGTTTCGATTGACGTTCATGCGATTTCTCTCTTCGATGGGTTTGGGCCGCTGAATGGTGTCATCGCGCTACATGTGTTTCATGCCCTTCATCTCTCCGGGCTTGGATCCCTTGGCTTTCGTGGTCCCACCCTTGAGCTCGGCCGGTCGCGGTGCTTCGCCCGACGGCGCCTCCACCTCGTATGCGACGGTGCCGGGTGGGTGCTTGTACGGACCGGGGTCGCTGTAGTCGTCGCGCGCGAGGCCCTCGCGGATCTTCATGACGGTGAACATGCCGCCCATCTCGATCGGTCCGAACTGCCCGGAGCCCGTCATCATCGGCAGCGTGTTGTCGGGCATCGGCATCTCCATGTCGCCCATGGCGCCGCCCGTCGTTCCCATCACCATCGCGTCGGGAGCGAGCTTGCCCAGCACCTTCGCCAGATCCCTTTTGTTGACGCCGATGAGATTGCGGACATCGTGTCCCATCGAGTTCATGGTGTGATGCGACTTGTGGCAGTGGAACGCCCAATCGCCGGGATTGTCGGCGGTGAAGTCGAAGGCGCGGATCGAGCCGACCGGGATGTCCGTCGTCACTTCCGGCCACTGCGCGCTCTCGGGCACCCAGCCGCCGTCGGTGCAACTGACCGCAAAGCTGTGGCCGTGCAGATGGATCGGGTGGTTGGTCATGGTCAGGTTGCCGACCCGGACGCGGACCCGGTCGCCGAGGCGCACGGCCAGCGGATCGATGCCCGGGAACACCCGGCTGTTCCACGCCCACATGTTGAAGTCGGTCATCTCGTTGACCTTCGGCAGGTAGGTGCCGGGGTCGAAGCGATAGCTGCTCATGATGAAGACGAAGTCGCGGTCGACGGGGCGGAATGACCTCTCGCGCGGGTGCACGACGATCATGCCCATCATACCCATGGCCATCTGGACCATCTCGTCCGAATGCGGATGATACATGAACGAACCGCTGTGCTTCATCTCGAATTCATAGACGAAGGTCTTGCCGGGCAGGATATGCGGCTGGCTGAGGCCGCCGACGCCGTCCATGCCGCTCGGCAGGATGACGCCGTGCCAGTGCACCGTGGTGTGTTCGGGCAGCTTGTTGGTGACGAAGATACGGACCTTGTCGCCTTCGACCGTTTCGATCGTCGGCCCCGGAGACTGGCCGTTGTAGCCCCACAGATGCGCCGTCATGCCCTCCGCGAACTCGCGCTCGACCGGCTCGGCCACCAGATGGAATTCCTTCCAGTCGCCGTTCATGCGCCAAGGCAGCGTCCAGCCGTTCAGCGTGACCACGGGATTGTAGTCGGGGCCGCTTGTGGGATGCAGCGGCGGCTGCATCGTGACCTTCTCCATCGTCGGTGCTTCGGGGATAGCCGCCGCCTGGGCGCGGCCGGTGACAGCGGCGGCACTGGCGAGCGCCGTGGCAGTGCCGAGGAAATTTCTGCGCGACAACATGGGATTCTCCATTTCAATGCGCTCCGACGCCGGACGCCTGCGCGGTCGCGGTCAATCTGGTTTCGGATTGGGATTCGCCGCGACCGCCGCCGTTGACCGCGGTCTGCAGTTCGGACTGCGCGAGCCAAAAGTTGCGCCTGGCCTCGATGGCCGCGCGCAACGCCGCGATGCGTTGCCGCGCCTCCGTCAGAAGCGCGAACACGTCGACCTGCATGCTGCTGAAGCGAAGCTGCATCTCGTCGGAGATGATCTTGCGCAACGGCAGCACTTCGCGCTGGTAGTGGCTGGCGATGTCGTAGGTCGAGCGGTAGACGCGGAACGCGTCGCGCGCCTCGGAGCGGACGTTGATCGCCTTCTCCGTGAGCAGATTGAACGATTGATTGTAGGTCTCGGCGGCCTGGCGGACGCGAACCTCGCCGCCGTCGTAGATCGGAATCTGGAACTGGATGTCGAAGCCCCGCTCGCGGAACGGCGCGCCTTCGGGATCGCTGGTCTTGCGATCGATGCCCGCGACATCGAGCACGGTCACGAAGCGGCTGGCCTGCGTGAGATCGAGCGACCTGGCGAGCGCAGCCAATTCGATCCGGGCGATCTGCAGGTCGATGCGGTGGGTGACGGCGTCGGCCTCGACACCTTGCAGCGCCAGCGGCCGGCGCGGCAAAGCGGGCAGCCGCTGCGGCAGCTTGATGCCGGTGTCGCCATCCCACAGACCGAGCAGGCGGATCAGCCGCTCGCGCGAACTCGTCGCCTCCTGGCGCAGCGTCGCCAGGTCCGCCGTGGTTTCCGCGTAGAACACCTGCTCGCGGGCCTGATCCAGTCTGTTGAGCGATCCCGTCTCGCCAAGCTTCTGTGCGAGCTGGGCGGTGGATTCGGCGGTCGACCGGGCGTCGGCGAGCAGGCCGACGAGTTCGTTGGCGGCCACCGTCCTGCAATAGGCGCGGCGGACGTCGGCGGCCAGGCGCAGCGTCTCTTCGGCCGCGCGCAGTTGCGCCTTCTGGAAGCGTTGGCGGACGATCTCCGAGCGGAACGGCAGCGTCGCAAGCGCGAGAATATCGCCGACCACCTGCCGCTCGATCTCCAGCGCGCCGTTGCCGGAGATCCGCGAGATCGAGAAGGTCGGGTTGGGCGGCAGGCTCTCCCCGACGAGATCCGTCTCGGCCAGCGCCAGTTCGTTGTAGGCGGCCTGCAGACCCCGATTGCTCAACAGCGCCACCTGCACCGCGGCGTCCACGGTGAGCGTCCGGCGCAACAAGTCCTTGACGGCGCTGTCGGCGCGCAACGCGTCGTCCTGGGTCCGGATCGAAATGACGTCCTTCCCGATGGTCTCGCCGGCGATACTGGCGACGACGCCCATGCCGGCATCCGGCGAGAAGCTGGCGCATCCGGACAGCAAGAGCGCCGAGAGCAGGACCGCTGCCGGCCGGGAGCCGCGGCGGGCGGAACGGTGTTGGCAGATGTGATGCGCGTTGGACATGTCCGCTCCTACCGGTCTGTCTTGGCTGCGGGAGCGACACGGTCGTTCCGCTCCCTCCACGCTGATGGAGCGACCGGACGGAGGCTGATGTAGGGAGCGACGGTCGAGCGGTAGGCGGTGCCCGCCACCCTCGCGGAAGGGTCGGCCGGATCGGCCCCCGCCAACGGCGCCGCCGCTGGCAGGCAGCCCCCCAACGTGAGGGCGACCGCGGACAAGGCGGCAAACACCGCCAGTCGTGAGTCGTATAGAGTTACGGCCACCGAACCAACGGCGGCGATCTTCGCCCCAAACTGCGCAAACATGTTGTCTTCCTGAGATGTCGATGGACCACAGGCACACCCGCCCCGATGAGGCGTCGCACCGCGTCGAAGCGATCAGATCAGGCGATGGGGGGGCGGTAGTGCATGGCGGGGGCGTTGTCCGCCGCTGCGCGGTAAGTTGCCACGATACGGACCTCGGTCGACAATGGAGGCATAGCGATATCGTACAACGAGGCAGGCATCGCTGAGACGCACATCAGCGCGCAGCATTTGCCGCCGGTGGCGTGCGGGCCCTTTTGCGCAGGAGCTTCGTCGTCATCCATTGCCGACGACATCGTTGATGGCTCGTCGCCGGACATCGCCATCGCATGCGCCGAATGATCGTGCACCTGTCCGTCGAGACGGGCATGCATCGGCTGAGCGGCTTCGTCATGCATCGGTATCGCGCCAGACATCAAACTTCCCATGCTCATGCAGGGAACAGCATGGTCGCCCGGCAGGGCATAGGAAAGCGCCGGCGCCATGACGCACAGCAGATAAACGAGGGCGACGATCCACCCTACCTTCATCCGCCGGTTCCTGGTGAGCTTGACGAGCATTTCGAGTCGGTTGCCTTAGATCGCTGGAGTCGATCCAGGCAATTTATCCGTGAAATCTCCGTCCGCCAAGCCGCTTGTGTCCGCCGGTCATCTTTCGGCCCTTTCAAGCAGGGCCGTCAGTTCGGCGAACTTCTGGCGCTGCTCGGCCTTGCTCCCGCAAGCGAACGCATGCCGCGCGATGCGCGAGCTAACGCAGATGAGCCTGGCGTGGACCACTACCGTGTAACACCGGCGGCCTGGTCGACCTACAAAAGTGAATCGTCGATCAGACAAACACGGGCCGCCTCAGGAACGCCGATCCATAGCGACCGCTACGCTTGAGGCGGGCGCCGAGTTGCGCATCGACCAGTTCGAACACCGGCTTCGCATGCGCGCCCATATCGGCGAACGGGGTCTGCGACGGCTGCAGGCGAACCACCACCTCGTCGGACTCCGACAGCGCACGGAACGAATGTGCCTGCAGCCGCTCCGACGCATCGGTCATCAGCACCCAGGAATAATCCTCGACCTGCATCACATGGTCGACCTCGTCGTCCCACGCGCACAGCACCACTTCGAGCTGCGAGAAGCCACCGGGATCGGCGGCGAAAGCGCCGGCGACGGCTTCGACGGCGCCGCTGACATCACCGGCGCTGGCGGCTAGCACATCGCGGATCACCACCGTGATCGGGCCGCGGCCGTCGGCCGGTCCCTTCATGATCAAATGCGCCTCGGGTGCCTGGTGCCGATCGAAGCGGCGTGCCGCCTGCAACAGCGCCGCGGACGGCTGCAAGGGGTCCGGCGCGTCGCACACGGCATCGGCGCGAATGACGGTGCTGCGGTCGCGCGCCTTGATATCGTCGGCCTGCCAGTAGGAAGCCGGCAGCCACGCGGTCTCGATCTGGCGCTGCGATGCCGCCAGCGTCCATGCCTGGTCGAGCAGGAAGGATTCCGGCAGGTTCGGATGGCCGCGCGCGAGGCGCTGCCACATGTCGAGCAGCGCGCGCGCCGGTTCGGTCTGGTTGAAGAACAGCGCGCCGGTGTCCATCTCGCCCGACGGCCGCCGGTGCACGGCGAAATCGCACCCCAGCGATTGCGGCAGCAGCGGCAGGTCCTGCGCGCGGGCGCGCGGGTCGAGCCAGAACACCGGCCGATCGCCGCTGTCCAATTGACGGACGATGAAGTCGATCTTCGGCGCGTTCACGGCCAGGCTGTCGATATCCGGCAGGTCGGATTCGACGGCGTATTCGAGGCCGAGCCGCGCCAGGTCGCCGACCAGTTCCTCCGCACAAGACTCCGCCGGGCTGCCTTGCGCGAAGCTCGATACATAGAGTGTGTCCTGCTTGCGATACATTCCGGTGCGCGGGGTCAGCGGCTTCACGCCGCCCCACCACAGATGATGCGGGGCCGCCGAACCCTGCGCCCCGATCGAGCCATAAGGATGCAGCCGCGTCTTCAACGTGTCGAAGGCCGGGTTCTCGCTGTAGGGTAGAACGACAAGCGTATTCTCGTGCAGCGAGCCGATCAGCGTCTCGAGTCGCGGCGCACTTGCGGGCTCCAGCACCACCACCAGTGCGGCGGGCATCGCGACGTCGCTGACGCCGTCCCACAGCACCAGCTCCATGCTGTCGCGCGTCAACTGCTGCAGCCGGCTGAGCTGCGCGGCACCGAGCCGCAAGGCGCTGGTCCCGGATTGCGAGATGATTTGTTCAAGCACGGAGCTCATGGGATGGCCGACCTGTGTAAGTGTGTCTGTCTGATACGGATCGACGCGCGGAATCAGGCGGAGGGCTTGGAGCACGATTCAGCCGAATGGAATCGTGTCCCGGACACAGTGCACTGCGTTCCGGACAAGATCCGCCGATGCATCAACCTCTAGTCCATCGCGAGAATTCGCCCGCCGCCAAGCGGCGTCAGCCCGATGCTGAGCACCGTTACGGCTGCGGTCGGCGCCAGCAGCTCGATGACCAGCGCGGCATCGGCGGCATCGGCGCTGTAGTAGCGGTTGCTCCCCGTCATGCCGCTGCGCCTGACCTGCGGTGGCGCGAGCAGCACGATGCGGCTGTCGCGCAGCGCCTGCCTGACGCTTTCGCCCGACTGCAGGAACGGGCCGTCGATCACCGCCTCCTTGGCCAACCGTGCGACCGGCACCGTCACCGTCACCGTGCGAATCGCCATGCTGCGCGACAGGGGAATGCGAATCCGCATATCGCCAAATCCGGTGCGGTAGCAACCGACCTTCACCGTGCCGGCGATTCCCGTTGCGCTCACGAGGGAGACGTCGATCTCGCCGCACTTGACGTCGCCGAAGATGTCCGCCGGCAGCGCATTGCTGCCGAACAGCAGATTGAGGAAGCCCTGCGCCGGCGAGATCGCCGCGAACGAGCCCGCAAGCCACATCGGCGGATCGCGCGCGATACAGGCGTCCGGCAGCGACTGCGTGACCTGGAAGGCGGCCAGCACGCTGTCGTCGATGAGCGGCGCCAGATTGGTGGTGCCGAGATTGACGTCGTGCCGGAGCGTGCCTAGCAGTTGCAAGTCGCTGTCGGTGGGAAGCAGCAGCAGCCGTCCGAGCGTGGCGGCAACGGTGCCGGCGGCAACATCGAGATTGCCGTGAGGCGCCATGCCCAGCTCCGGCGCCAGCGCACACGCCATGGCAACGTATTCCAGCGTACCGGCCTGGGCATCGCCGGCGAGCGCCAGCTGGTGGTCCGACTGCAGATGCGGCTCGTGCAGCACCGCACCGTCGCGATAGCCCAGCACAGAGCCGGTGGGCGCGCAGCACAACTGTTCGAGCAGTGCCACGTTGCGCAACAGCATGCGCTTGACGTGCGGCGTCACGACGAGGTCCGAGATTATGCCTTCATAGCTGTCGTCGTCGCTGCATTCGACGAAGCCATCGTCCAGCGTCAGCAGATACAGGCCGTGCAGCCGCGCGGTGACGCCCTCGATGTCGAAAATCCGGCGGAGCGATTTCTGGATGCTGCCGGAATAGCCGAGGTCGACCAGCACCAGATCGGTGCAGCGGTCGAGATCGGGCAGTTGCGTGCGCAGATAGCCCATCAGTTCCGACCGCAGACCCGCGGCGAGCGTCGTGATCTCGCTTTCGTCGAGCAGATCCGGCAGCGCGGCGGCCAACTTGCGCCCGGCGGCGATGCCGTCGGGACAACGCGCCAGGAACGCGACCACGCCGTGCGGCAGACACTTGGCGATGGCTGCAAAGGTCGCGCCGTCTATGGCCGGCAGCTTGTCGATCAGCTCGACCAGCGGCGCCAGCGTGTCCGCCGAGGCCATCATGCCGACGCGGCGATTGATCTCCAGATAGACGGCGGGCTCAGTGCGGGCCGCGTGCCAGACCTGGTGCGACAGAAATCCGTCGCGGCCGAGAAACGCCACGCAGGTCTTGCCGCTGCCGGCGTCGATCGCGGCGACGCGGTCGGCGATGAAGGCATCGAAGGCGTGCATCGCCGGACCCAGCACCGTGACGCCGAGATCGAAGGCGCCGGATCGCGGCGGCACGCGCGACGCTACCAGGCGCCGCAGCGTGCGCGCGCCACCATCGAGTGTGGACGCGCCGGCCCGGCACAGCAGCCTTGCAACCTGCGCTTCGCGGTTAAACACCGACATCAGCGCAGCGCTGGCCTGCGGCAGATGCAGCGCGGCGATGCCGTGCCGTTTTGCGCCGTCGATATCGGCGTGGAGGTTGTCGCCTAGGTGCACCGCGCAATCCGGTGTCACGCCTTGCTCGGCCAGATAGACGGGAAACAGACCATCGCCCTTGTTGGTGCCGCTCTCGCCGGATGCATAGAGAAAATCCCAGACCAGCCCGGGGCACGCGTTCTGCAGCAGCTCGCCGAGCTGCGACACACTCCAGTAGGTGTCCGAGATGAAGCCGGTGCGCACGCCGGTGGCGCGCATCTCCTGATACTTCGCCAGCACGTAGGGATTGGCGCGGCACAAGTTCAGTTCGGCGGCGAACTCGGCCGCGACCAGTTCCGGCAGCGCGGCGCGCGTCAGTCGAAACAGCCTGAACGGAAAAAACCGATAGACGTCGGCGATCCCTACCTCCGGCGAGCCGCGGCGCTGAAGGGCTTCCTTGCGCGCTCGCGCCTCGGCCTGGCGGCGATGCTCGACATAGGAGACAGACGCATCGGGAAACAATGCGAAGGCCGGAGACAGCTGAAACGCGCGCTCATAGACGCCTTCGGGGTTCGTGCAGGCGCGCACCAGGAATGTATCGAAGATGTCGAACGAGACGGAGTTTGTTACTGTCGGTGTCTGCACGTCTCTCAACATGGCCGTAGTGTGAACGTTCATCACTGAACCTTTCGCGTTGTGTTTGATAAACGCGAACGCGCGCGAAATCAGGCGCAAGAACTACAATTCATATCGAAGATAGTGCGTTTCATTTTCATCCACAGGAAAAGTGCGCTATTTTTTTGGAACATGATTCGGCAAAATTTCCTAGCGTTGGTTCAACCATCCACCTTCGATCACGCCGCGGAAATCGAAATCGACTCACGGGAGAGCGCAGCTCGACGCTGTTTGCGCCATTCCATGTTTGGCTTGCGTCCGTCCGCTGGCATTCGTTCGTCACTGTGCCGCAGCTACTTGTTCCTTTGAGACATGCCGATGACTTCTTCGATTTGCAGCCGGTCACGACCACACTGCGGCCCGCGCCGCGGCGGCAGAATTTGCCGGGAGGCGGGCAGAATTTTCCGACTAACTCTTTGTAAAATAAATCAAAATTGCCCGCCCGAATTTTTCGGAGTGGCCGTTCAACTCTCCGAAGGCGCCCAGACTCAGCGTCTGTCGGCATAGGGTTGGGAGAAGAGCATGGCATTCGCGCTCGATATTCAGGCAGCAATCGAGATCTTGCCGGCGGCGATGACGCAGCCGCAGGCCGAACCGCCGGATCGCACCTCGCTGGGCCTGCCAGTGCACGACGAAGACGAAGAATTGCTGAACCGCCTTGCCGCGCATGATGAGTCTGCATTTCGCCAGTTGGTCGAACGCCATATCGATCGCGCCTTCGGCATCGCGCTGCGCCTGCTCGGCAGCCGCGCCGACGCCGAGGACGTGGTGCAGGACACCATGCTGAAGGTGTGGACGCATCGCGGACGATGGGAGCACGGCCGCGCCAAGTTCTCGACGTGGCTCTATCGCGTGGTCACCAACCGCTGCATCGATCTGCACCGCCGCCCGCGCACCGACAATGTCGACGCCGTTCCGGAGCCGGTGGATGCGCAGCCCGACGCCATCAGCACGATGGAGCGCAACGAAGTGACGAAGCTGCTGGAAAGCGCGATGCAGCGCCTGCCCGAGCAGCAGCGCGTTGCGGTGATCCTATCCTACCACGAGAACATGAGCAACGGCGAGATCGCCGAAGTCATGAGCTCCACGGTCGCCGCAGTGGAGTCGCTCCTCAAGCGCGGCCGCCAGCAGCTGCGCGAGATGCTGCGCCGGCATCAACCGGACATCCTCAACTCGTTAAGCGATTGCTAACCATAAATCTTCCGCCGCAGATATAGCCCGCCTGAATTGTCTCTGTCGCTCCGTTTAGGGAGTGGACGGGGGCTGGCCTGCGTCTGGGATTTAGATCCCCCTTCTGACAGCACCCGCCGCCGAGCAATCCAACAGGAGCACGTCAATGCCCGTTATCTCAACCAACACCGCAGCGAACTCTGCAGTCCGCTACCTGAATACGAACTCCGCGCAGATGTCGAGTTCGCTGGCCAAGTTGTCGAGCGGCTCGAAGATTACTTCCGCCTCCGACGATGCCGCCGGCCTCGCGATCTCGACCCGCATCTCGTCCGACGTCACCACGCTGCAGCAGGCCGCGACCAACGCCTCGCAGGCCACCTCGATCCTTCAGGTTGCCGACGGCGGCGCCTCCAACATCAGCGACATCCTGTCGCGCATGAAGTCGCTGGCTTCGGAATCGTCGTCCGCCACCGTGACCGACAGCAGCCGCGCCTATCTGAATTCGGAATTCACCGCGCTGTCGAGCCAGATCGACAGCATCGCGACCGGCACCCGCTATAGCGGCCAGAGCCTGCTCGACGGCAGCAGCACCTTCGCCTCGGGCGCGTCGGTTCTCGTCGGTTCGAACGCCGCCGACACCATCACCGTCACGCTGACCAGCCTGAAGTCCAGCACGCTCGGCGTCGCCTCGCTCGATATATCCTCGCAAAGCGGCGCGACCTCGGCGCTGACCACGCTGGACACCGCGATCGACAAGGTCTCGGCCGCGCGCGCCAGCATCGGCGCCCAGGAATCGCGTTTCAACTTCAGCGCGACATCGATCTCGACCCAGACGCAGAACCTGCAATCGGCCAATTCGGCGATCACCGACGTCGACATCGCCTCCGAGCAGGCCAAGCTGTCGACCGCCCAGGTCAAGGTCCAGGCGGCCGTGTCGGCGGAATCCGCCGCCAACCAGATGCCGCAGTATCTGCTCAAGCTGCTTGGCTAACGACGGCCCCGTGAGCCGGCCGACAGGCCGGCTCACCCTTTTTCGAAAGCGAGTGCCTTGTCATGGCGACGGTGAGCAGTTCGAGTTCAGGTTCCACGATCGCGGCCGCGGCCACGACCACGACGACGTCGGGCACCAAGACAACGACAAGCGTCGACTGGGATGCGCTGATCACCGCGCAGGTCGCCACCAAGACCGCGGCGGCCACGACCATCGATACCAAGATCACGGCCAACAAGGCCAAGATCTCCGCCTATCAGAGTCTGCAGACGCTGCTCGCGACGCTGACCACCGACACCACGGCGATGTCGAAATCGATCGTCAACTCGCTGTCCTCGAGCCTCTACGGCTCGCGCTCGGCGACCATTACCGCGACCGGCGACGTCAGCGCCTCCTCTGCCGTGTCGATGTCGATCAGCAACGGCACCGCCACCGGCGATCACACCCTGACGATCAGCCAGCTCGCCACGGCCCAGAAGGTGATCGGCACCTCGGTCTCCGACAAGACCGCGGACCTCGGCTATACCGGCTCGTTCTCCATCGGCCTCGCCGGCGGGACCAGCGCCGACATCTCCGTCACCAGCGGCATGTCGATGGAAGACGTCGTCGACTCCATCAATGCGCAATCCTCGACGACCAACGTGCAGGCCTCGATCATCCAGGTCTCCAGCTCCAGCTACGAGATGGTGCTGACCGCCCTCAACGACAATGCGAATATCCAGACCAGCACGATTTCCGGCAACGACGTTCTCAACGGCCTCGGCATCACCGACAGCACCGGCGCTTTTGCCGACGTGCTGCAGAAAGCGCAGCCGGCGCAGTTCACGCTGGATGGCATTTCGCTGACCCGCGACACCAACGATATCACCGACGTGTTGAGCGGGGTGTCGTTCAGCCTTCTGCAGACAACGCCAACCGGCTCCACCGTGAATATCGCGATCGACACCGACACCAGCGCGATCGAGACGGCACTCACGACCTTCGTCAAGAGCTACAATGCCGTTCGCGACTTTGTCGCCACGCAGCAGTCGCTGTCCTCCGACGGCACGGTTGACTCGACCTCTGTGCTGTTCGGCGATGGCACCATGCGCAATATCGTGACCCAGCTCGAACAGTCGATGAATACCAGCGTCGGTGGCCTGTCGATGAGCGATCTCGGCCTGTCCTTCGACGAGAACAACGATCTCGTCCTGAGTGCCAGCAAGCTGCAGACGACCCTCGCCGACAATCTCAGCGGCGTGATTGCGCTGCTCGCGTCGAAAACCACCACGTCGTCGAGCACCCTCGCGGTGATCAACACCAATGCATCGCCGCCGGCGTCGTTCGTCCTTGACCTCGCGGTCGACAGCTCGGGAGCGCTGACGTCGGCATCCGTCGGCGGCGACAGTTCACTATTCACCGTCAGCGGCAGCACCATCATCGGAGCGGCCAATACGATCTATGCCGGCATGGCGTTCACCTATTCAGGATCGACAGCGCAATCCATTACCGTGACCTCGACAACCGGAATCGCTGCGCAGATCAATGCACAGGCCACCGCGGCCTCGAACACCAGCACGGGATCGCTGCAGAACGTCGTGACCAATCTGCAGTCGCAGGATGACAGCATGCAGTCGCAGATCGACGACATCAACGCGCGGGCTGCGGTCTACAAGGCGATGCTGACCGCGCAATACTCAAAATACCAGTCCGCCATCTCGACGGCAAATTCGACGCTGGACTACCTTTCCGCCCTCCTCAATTCGAGTAGCAACTAATGATGCAACATCAGCCGAATTTCCATGCCGCGCAGGCCTATCGCAGCGCCTCGACGGCAGTCTCGCCGCTGCGCGCGGTGATCATGATGATCGATGGCGCCATCGGCTTCCTCAACAAGTCGATCAAGGCCGGAGAGGACGGGCAGTTCGAGGACAGCCACAATCACATGATCCGCGCCACCGCGATCCTGCGCGGTCTGAGCCATAACCTGAACTTTGAAAAGGGCGGCGAGGTGGCTGAGGGCCTGCACACGACCTATCATGCGCTGATCATGGCCTGCCTGCGGTCGTATGGCCGGCCGAACTCGGCGCACGCCTATCGGCGCATCATCGCCAGCCTGAAGGAAATGCGCGATGCCTGGATTTTCGTGGCTCTGCAGCCCGCCAAGGCGAGCTGACGACCGCACCGGCCCGTCCGGGACGCCGATACCGGCCGCATTTCCCGCAGTTACCCGGCTTTTCACGGTTGAAAATACCCCGCCGGTGTTGCCTATCCCCGAGCCGTGCCCTAGGACCGTAGCGGCCCCGCCATGACGCGGGCTGCCCTGGATCCGCATTTCATTCCGGGCACGAGGCTTTCGGATAACGTTCCCATGATGGATGACGCAGAGTTTGAGGATCTGCTCGGCCGCCTCGGCGACGACCTGGCCCAATGGCCGGCGCCGCAGCAGGACGCCGCAGCCATTCTGCTTCGCTCATCGGAGAAAGCGCGCACCGCTTTGGCGGAAGCCCGGCGGCTGCGCGCGGCGCTGCAATCCGCCCCGGTCCGTGCCCCGGCCGGACTGCTCGACCGTATCGTGCAGAAAGCCCGGCAGTCCGACACCGACGGCAGCAAGGATGCCGCGTCCGAGACCGACGATGCGCCGCCCACCGCTCCCAAAGGTTCGGCGCTCGTCCTCGCCCTGTGCCTGCTTGGCGGCGTTTTCACCGGCGATCTGCCGGGCCCCGAAGCCGGCGCGCGCCATGTCGTTCCGGCAACGCAGGCGTAATTGGCCGGGATCGCCGCACGCCACGGTCTGATGATCTGAACCCAATCGAGACGGCAACGGTCATCCAGCTCTCCCCTCCAGCGAAGCTTCGCTTCGCGCGGGAGGAGAGGGCGCGCACGGCCCTTTTCGACCGCGTGAGCAACGCACGGCGAGGCCGGCGAACCCGCCGCTAGCCGACGCCCCGCAGCGGCAATTTTTGCCTGGCGGAGCCTCCTGCCTCATATCGAAAACATCGCGATTAGCCCTGCAGCACAGCGATAACTGCAATTTTCCATGGCGCCGCGCGGCGCGCATTTCAGGCGACAAAAATTTGCGCCTGAATCGCCTGGAGCCTCCGTTTCACTAAAGAGCGGAATTCAAGACCCCCCAATTCACCGCAGCACTTTCGAAGCGCAACGCGTTTCGGAAACCGCCGGAGCGCGCCATGAGCATCACCACCACCGCAGCCACCGCGACATCGACGGCAACCACGACAACAACCGCGGCCGCCGCGAGTTCGACGTTGAGTTCAGGCGATTTCCTCAACCTGCTGGTCTCCGAGCTGCAGAACCAGAACCCGCTGGATCCCACCAGCACCACCGATTTCACCACCCAGCTGACGTCCTACGCCAGCTTCGATCAGCAGAAGACGCTCAACAGCAATCTCAGCTCGCTGCTGACCTCGTTCAACAGCCTGCTGACGCTGAACTCGTCGAACTACATCGGCCAGACGGTGACCGCGAAAGCCGCGACGGCAACGCTCGAGAACAGCTCGATCGCCTACGGCTACTCGCTGGATTCCGCCGCCTCCGCCGTCACCCTCACGGTCAACGATTCCTCCGGCAACGCGGTGTGGACCGGCAGCGGCACCACCACCGCCGGCAGCAACAGCTTCACGTGGGACGGCACCAAGACCGACGGAATGCAACTCGCGGATGGCGGCCAGTACACGCTGACGGTGAGCGCCACCGATTCCAGCGGCGCCGCGGTCTCTGGCTACACCACAGTCACCGGCAAGGTAACCGGCGTCGATAGTTCGAGCGGCACCGCGATGCTGCTGGTCGGAAAAACCTCCCTCGCCACCAGCAGCGTCATCGGCGTCACATCCTGAACCGATTTGGAGTAAAGTCATGAGTCTCTCAGGGGCACTATCTTCAGCGATCTCCGCATTGAGTGCGCAGAGTTCGGCGATCGCCATGATCTCCGACAACATCGCCAACTCCTCCACCGTCGGTTACAAGACAACATCAGCGTCGTTCGAGTCGCTGGTCTCCAGTTCGTCGGGCAGCAAGAGCTACGCGTCCGGCGGCGTCAACACGCTGTCGTCGTCGAACATCTCGACGCAAGGCCTGCTGACCACCACCACCTCTGCCACCGACATGGGCATCCAGGGCAACGGCTTCTTCGCGGTCACCACCTCGCTGACCGGCGGCTCCACGGAATATACGCGGAACGGCGCGTTCTCGGTCGACAGCAGCGGCTATCTGACCAACGCCAGCGGCGCCTATCTGATGGGCTGGCGCACCGACGCCGACGGCAAGGTCGTCGGCAATGCCAGCAGCGACAACCTTGTGCCGATCGATACCAGCATCGCAGCGACCAGCGGCAGCGCCACCGCCGCAACCGCCGTGAAAGGCAACCTGCCGGCGGATGCGGCCACCAACGCGACCTTCACCAATTCGATTTCCGTGTACGACTCGCTCGGCACCGCGCAGTCGATCCAGGCAACCTGGACCAAGACCGGCACCAACACCTGGAGCGGCAGCTTCGCCAACCCGACCTCGTCGTCGGACTCCACCACCGGCACCGGAACAACCAGCGGAACGGTCACCGTCACCTTCAACACCGACGGCTCGTTGGCGAGCACGACGCCCAGTCCGCCTGTGGTGAACGTGACCGGCTGGACCGACGGCGCGGCGGACAGCACGATCACGCTGAATCTCGGCACTGTCGGCGGCACCAACGGGCTGACCCAGTACACTTCCGGCGAAACCACCCCCACGGCAAGTCTGACCAGCGAATCCGACGGCCTCGCCTACGGCAAGCTGAGCAGCGTCGCGGTCGGCGACAACGGCAACGTCAATGCCACCTACTCCAACGGCAAGACCATCACGATCTACAAGGTGCCGGTAGCCACCTTTACGGCGCAGGATCAGCTGACCGCCGACAGCAACGGGCTGTACAAGGCGAATGCGGCGTCTGGCAATGCCACGCTGCAGGCCTCCGGCACCGGCGCTGCCGGCAAGATCTATGGCAGCGAGCTGGAATCCAGCACAACCGATACCAACACCGAATTCAGCAGCATGATCTCGGCGCAGCAGGCCTATTCGGCGGCATCTCAGGTGATCACGGCGGTGAACAAGATGTTCGACACGCTGATCTCGAGCATGAGGTAACCATGAGCGACGGCGGAAACGACGACGTGCTGTTCGGCCGGCTGCGCCGCCTGGTCGCGACCGCCAGGACCGTCCAGAAGCGCGACCGGCGCAACCTGCTGGCGCTGGAGAACGACATCCGTGCGGTGCGCGCCGAACTGGCTCAACGTTGCGCCTTACTGGCGCAGCAGATGAAAGATGCGGGCGCCCGCACCGTGGCGATCAACGCCTATGCCCGCACCGGATCCCTCGCGCGCGGCCTGCCGCTTGCGCCTCACAAACAACCAACGGAGTGACTACCATGATCAACAACAACTCTCCGCGCCACGCGGTCGCCACCACCGACGGCAGGCGCATCGAGGACCTGATCGAGCTGATCGACGCCCTGATCGATGTGGTGACCGAGGAGAACATCGCGCTGGCCATGGGCCTGCCCGCCTCGCAATCGCAGCACACGGCGCGCAAGCTCGAACTGGCCGACCTGTTCGAAATGTGGGTCAAGGAGGTGTCCATGAAGAACCTGCTGCACACGCCGAACCGGCCGCTGCAGCAGAAGGTGCTGGGACGCATCGACCGGTTGCGCGTCTCGACGGATGAGAACATGACCCGCCTGCGCGCCGCCATCGAGGCCAGCCAGCGCCGCATCGACGCGGTGATGAACGCGATCCGCGCGCAGATTTCCGACAACTCGCCATACGGCGCCAGCGGCCGGATCAACGGCAGCGCCGCCTCCTAT
Organism: Rhodopseudomonas sp. RCAM05734; assembly: GCF_052658035.1. Classification (NCBI taxonomy): domain Bacteria; kingdom Pseudomonadati; phylum Pseudomonadota; class Alphaproteobacteria; order Hyphomicrobiales; family Nitrobacteraceae; genus Rhodopseudomonas; species Rhodopseudomonas sp. RCAM05734. The sequence goes on from NZ_CP199742.1 coordinate 790,235, forward strand.
GCGCGCGGGTTGAGCGCCTAACCCCCAACTGCATCGAGGCCACCGTGTCACTCGACGTCGCGCGCAGTATTGCCGTCAGCAGCCTGATGGCGACGCAGGTCCAGATCAGCGTCGCGTCCGCCAATATCGCCAATGCGGACACCACGGGTTACACCGTCAAGTCCGCCACCCAGGCGGCACTGGTGAGCGGCGGCGTCGGAACCGGCACCACCATCACCGCGATCACCAGCAATGTCGACAAGCTGCTGATGAAATCGCTGGTATCCGCGACCTCCGAGCTGGGCAGCGCCAGCACCAACAGCGACTACCTCGACCGGCTGCAGGCACTGTACGGCAGCACCAACACCGGGAAGGACAGCACCGGGACCTCACTCGCCAATACGCTGGCGGCGCTGGAGACGGCGATCTCTTCGCTGTCCGCCACCACCAGCAGTGCGGCGCTGCAGGCCAACACGGTCAGCGCGCTCGACGATGTGGCATCGCAACTGCGCGACACGTCGAGCGGCATCCAGACCCTGCGCAGCAATGCGGACACCGAAATTTCGACGGATGTCAGCGACGTCAACACCCAGCTGAAGGCCATCGCCAGCCTCAACATCCAGATCAAGCAGGCTGCAGCGACCGGACAGTCTACCGGCGACCTGGAGGACCAGCGCAACACCGCGCTGCAGAACGTCGCCTCCAAGATGAACGTGAACTACTACATTTCGTCTTCGGGCGACATGCAGGTGTTCACCAGTTCCGGTCAGGCGCTGGTCGACAGCACCGCGCACACGCTGAGCTTCACGGCGGCATCCTCGGTGACCGCGGCCTCGACCTACACGGCAGGCGCAACCTCGGGGCTGAGCGGCATCAGCGTCAACGGCGTCGACGTCACCTCGTCGATCACCTCGGGCGACATCGGCGCACTGATCACCCTGCGCGACTCCACCCTGCCGGCGGCACAGGCGCGGCTGGACCAGCTGGCCAACACGCTGACCGCAGGCCTGAACGCAGTGTCCAATTCCGGCACCTCGGTGCCGCCGCCCGCGACGCTGACCGGCACCACGGCGGTCACCTCCAGCACCGCGCTGTCCGCCACCGGCACGGTGCGGATCGCGGCCGCCGACTCGACCGGCAAACTTGTCTCCTATGGCGACATCGCCCTGTCGACCATCTCGACGGTCGGCGACCTCGTCACAGCCATCAACGGCATCTCCGGACTGAGCGCATCGATCGATTCGAGCGGCCATCTGGTCGTGGCCACGACCAGCAGCAGCAACGGCGTCTCGATCAACGAGATGACCAGCGCGGTCGGAAGCCCAGCCGTGGGGCTGTCGGACTATCTCGGCCTCAACGATCTGGTCACCGGGACCGGCGCATCGAATATCGCGGTGCGCAGCGACATCCTGAACAATTCAGGGCTGCTGCAGGTCGCCACATTGGACTCCTCGGCGACGTTGACCGCTGGAAAGCAGGTGCTCAGCGCCGGCTCGACCACCGTCGTCAACGCGCTGTACGCGGCGCTCACTGACAAGACCAGCTTCAGCGCCACCGGCGGTCTCGGCGCCAGCACCGGATCCTTCGCCGATTACGCCGCCAACATCGTTTCCAACGTCGCCAGCAAGGCCGCGGCGGCCACCACCACCGAGACCGCCAAGCAAACCACCCTGTCGACGTTCAGCAGCGCGATGTCGTCGCAATCCGGAGTCAATCTCGACGAGGAGACAGCGGCCATCAGCACGCTGCAGAACCAGTATTCCGCCGCATCGCAACTGATCCAGTCGATCAACGCGATGTTTACGGCGCTGATGACCGCCATCCAGAGCACCTAGGAACCTTCACCATGGCCATGCGCGTCGCCACCTTCGCCATCAGCCAGCAGATGATCGCTGCCGCCCTGAAGACCCAGAGCACCATGGCCGATCAGCAGATGCAGGAAGCCTCCGGTGTCGTGTCGTCCGACTTCGGCGGGCTGGGCGCCAAGACCCAGCAGGTGCTCAACCTGCAGGTCTCGGTCACACGTTCGCAATCCTATATCGATGCCGCCACCCAGACTGACAGCAAGGTCCAGGTGATGTATTCGGCGGTCAACTCGATTGCCGACCTGACGACCCAGTTCCGCACCCTGCTTACCGCCGCGACCAATGCGGCCAGCACCGATGCCGCCAGCGTGACCCAGTCGGCGCAGGACATGCTTTCGGCGATGACTTCGCTGCTCAACACCCAATATAGCGGCAGCTATCTGTTCGGCGGCTCGCGCACCGAACAAGCACCGGTCGACATCGCCAGCACCACCTATCCGGCGGCCACTTCGCCATCGACGACAGACACCAGCTACTATCAGGGCGACAGCGCGGTCGCGGCAGTGCGGGTCTCCGACAGCCAGGTCGTGTCCTACGGGGTGACGGCCGACAACACCGCTTTCGAACAGATCATGCGGGCGATGAACCTGGTGGCGAACAATTCGCCGCTGAACACGGCGACGCTGAACGAGGCGCTGAACCTGTCCACCAGTTCGATCAGCGCGTTGGGGGTGGTGCAAACTAAAATATCGAACGCCGCGTCGTCGATCGAGAAGGCCAGCGATGCGCAGACAGAGTTCCAGTCCTACGCCAAGACCCTGGGCAGCAGCCTCACAGACGTCGACGTCGCGGCGGTGACAGCATCCCTATCGACCTACCAGGCGCAATTGACGGCGTCCTATGGGGCGATTTCCAAGGTGCAGAGCCTGAACCTGGCGAGCTACCTGCATTAAGCCACACCGCCTCAAGGGTGGATCGCCATCTTCGGTATCACAGCGCAAAGCGTCGATGGTTTTGCTTTCTTAATTGCGGCTTGATCGGCAACGCATGCGGCGTAACGAGCCCGGCGCTTATACACCGAATGACATCAGGCTGGGTGCGCAGCGACTTGCAGTCGCTGGTCACCTCTACGGCAGATCGTAGAAGATCGTGGAAGAATTCATCGAGATCGGCGGGGGCGGTGTGACTAGGCTGACAGACGAATGTCTTCAAGCCACATTGACCGCTTTGCGTCAGGAGCGGCCGCATGCACGTTCGCCCTATCGTAGAAAAGGTCCAGGCGGCCAGACGGGACAACGCCAAGCGATCGAAGCCCCAACCAAAATGCGAAGAGCGGCACATTAGACCTTGCGACTATCCGCATTGGCTGTTGTGCAATCTTCGGGATCCCCGGCGACCACAATGGGCGATGCATACGCAATGCGACATCTCGTTGGCTCAATCCCGTAACCGCGCAGCCGCTGCAAACTATTCCGACCTCGCATAGAATCGAACCGACAATGCGCTGGTCCCTCCGGGTCAACGCTGCTTATTCTTCACCGGACATGGCGCGACGGCCGTCGGCAGCGACTTTGCTGTCTGATCCAGCGCGCTGCCTGCTCCGCAGCCACCCCACCAAAGAGAACGAGAACCCATGCAGAATTCCGATCAGATCTGGCAGCTTGTCGACAACCACCGGCCAGAATTCGAGGCGCTTGCGGACCGCATCTGGGGTATGCCGGAGATCGCCTACACCGAATATCGTTCGGTGTCCGAGCACGCCGAGATGCTGAAAGGTCTCGGTTTTCGGGTAAAGGAAAATCTCGCGGGCATCCCCACCGCCGTCTTGGGCGAGTGGGGCGAAGGCGGACCGGTCATCGCCATCCTCGGCGAATACGACGCCCTGCCCGGCCTCAGCCAGGTCGCCGGCATTGCCGAGCACAAGGAGGTGGTGCCCGGCGGTCACGGCCATGGCTGCGGTCACAATCTCCTTGGCTCTGCGGCGATGCTTGCGGCCACCGCGATCAAGGACTGGCTCGCCGCCACGGGCACCAAAGGCCGCGTGCGCTATTACGGCTGTCCCGCAGAAGAAGGCGGCGCGGCAAAATCATTCATGGTGCGGGCCGGCGAATTCGACGGCGTCGATATCGCGATCACGTGGCACCCGGCCTCCATTTCACGGGTCGATGAAGCGTTGTCGCTGGCCAACACCCGCATGGACTTCCAGTTCACTGGCCGCGCCAGCCACGCCGCGGCAGCACCTCATCTCGGCCGCTCCGCCCTCGACGCGGTCGAACTGATGAATGTCGGCACCAATTACATGCGTGAGCACATGCCCGCGGATGCCCGCATCCATTATGCGATGCTGGATTCCGGCGGCATCGCGCCCAACGTGGTGCAGGCCTCCGCCAAGGTGCGCTACGCCGTGCGCTCGCGCGATCTGCCCGGCATGTTCGCGCTCAACGAACGGGTGATCAAGGTCGCCGAAGGCGCCGCGCTGATGACCGGGACCACAATGAAGATGACCGTCATCAGCGCGGTCTCCAACAAGCTCGGCAACACGCCGCTCGAACTGGCCATGCACGACGCGATGGAACGACTCGGGCCGGTGCCGTTCGACGCTGCCGACAGAGCGTTTGCCGCCGAGATCCAGAAGACGCTGTCCGACGAGGACATCGAGAGCGACTACCTGCGCGTCGGCGTGCCTGTCCGCAAGGATACGCCGCTGTGCGATTTCGTCGTGCCGTTCGACTCCCGCGGCGAGCCGATGATCGGCTCAACCGACGTCGCCGATGTGAGCTGGGTGGTACCCACGGTGGAAGCCCGCGTCGCCACCCACGCGATCGGCACACCCGGCCATTCCTGGCAGATCGTCGCGCAGGGCAAGTCGCCGGCGGCGCATAAAGGCATGGTTCATGCAGCGAAGATCATGGCGGCGACCGGTATCGAAGCGCTGACCGACCCGACGCTGATCGACCGCGCCCAGGCCGATATCCGCGAACGGACGTCCAAGGTGCCTTACGTCTGCCCGATCCCGCCGGAGGTCAACCCGCCGCTGCAGCCGCGGCCCGCCGGCCTCTGACCATCGCCTTTCAGGGCAGCGGACACTTCGTTCGCTGCCCACGAACCCATATCCATATAGAGGATCGCGACCATGTCTGACCATCGTCCCTCCGTCCTGTTCGCAGCGCGTCCATGGCATCGCCCGCTGGCCAGCCTCGGGCTGTTCACCTGTCTGATGCTCGGCTCGACCGCCATGCACGCCGCGACGCCGAAGACCGCGCTGGTGATGGCCTGGAACATCGACGCGATCTCGACCTTCGATCCGGCCCAGGTCGGCGAAGTGGTCACCAACGAAATCCTGCAGAACACCTGCGACAGCCTGGTCGATTTCGACCCGGCCGACGAGCGCAAGATCATCCCGCTGTTTGCCGAGAGCTGGACGGTGTCGCCTGACCGCCAGACCATCACTTTCAAGATCCGCAAGGGCGCCAAATTCCCCTCGGGCAATGTCGCCACCGCCCAGGATGTTGCGCAGAGCATGCAGCGCGTGGTCAAGCTCGGCTCCGGCAACGCCACCACCCTGACCGAATACGGCTTCACCAAGGACAATGTCGACCAGCGCATCACCGCGCCGGACGATGCCACCGTGGTGCTGAACTTCGACAAGACCTATCCGAGCACTTTGGTGCTGCAGGCGATCGCCGCCAACCGCGTCTCCGCGGTCATGGACATGAAGGTGCTGCTGGCCAACCAGCTCAATGGCGACATGGGCAACAAGTACCTCGCCACCCACACCGAATGCATCGGGCCGTACCGCCTGGCGCAGTGGAATGCCAGCGAGTCCGTGCTGCTGCAGGCCAACGACAACTACTGGGGCGTCAAGCCGGCCATCAAGCGTGTGCTGATCAAGCATGTGGCCGAGGCCGGCACGCAACGGCTGATGCTCAGCCAAGGCGACGTCGACGTCGCGCGCGACCTGACGCCGGAGGATCTCAAGGACTTCGAGACCTCGAAAGACGTGGTCATCGCGAAAGTGCTGAAGCCGCAGGTGTTCTTCTGGACCTTCAACACCTCCGAGGGCCCGTTCGGCAACGAGAAGGTGCGGCTGGCGATGCGCTACCTGATCGATTACGACGGCCTCGCCAAGACGGTGATGACCAATCTCGGCGTGCCGCGCGCCAGTTTCGCCCAGATCGGCGCGGTCGGCGCCCTCGACGAAAAGGACGGCCAGCCGTTCAAGCTCGACCTCGACAAGGCCAAGGCGCTGCTGACCGAGGCGGGCTACGCCGATGGCTTCAGCGCCAAGCTGATCTTCGGTACCCTGCAGCATTCGGCGCCGCTGGCGCAGAGCGTCCAGCAGAATGCCGCGCGGGTCGGCGTCAAGCTGACGCTGGAGCGCATGTCCAACGCCCAGCTGTTCGCCAAGGTGCGCGGCCGCGATTACCAGAGCGCCATGCAGGCGTGGCAGACCAGCGTGCCGGATGCGCACGGCAATGCGTCGCGGCTGGTCTACAATCCTGACAACCGGGCGGAAGCCAAGCTGACCCAGATTCCAGTCTGGCGCACCGGCTTCCAGTCCCAGGAGCTGAACGCGAAGGTCGATGCCGCCCTGCTCGAGGCAGATCCGGCCAAGCGCAATGCGCTCTATGCCGACCTGCAGAAAGAAGTCATGGAGAAGGGGCCGTTCGCCATCATGTTCCAGATGTACAACATCGCGGCGGTGCGTAGCGACGTCAAGAACTGGACCTGGAACGGCTTCCGCACCTACTACGCTCCCGTCTCCAAGTAGCAGCGGCATCATGACCGATGCGGCCAGCATAGCGTCGCGCCAATCCCGGACCTCGGATCGCCAGCGCAAGCTGGCGGCGCTGGCCCGGTCGTTCGGCAATCGCGCGGTCTCGGTGGCGGCGACGCTGCTGGGACTGGCGGCGCTGACCTTCTTCATCGGCCACCTACTGCCGCTCGACCCGGTGATCGCCGTGCTCGGCCCCAACGCCACCCACGATGCCTATGTGGCCATGCACAAGCAGCTCGGCCTCGACCAGCCGCTGTGGAAACAGTTCACCGTCTACCTCGGCCATATCCTGCAGTTCGACTTCGGCAACGCGCTGACCACCGGCCGGCCTGTCGTCACCGACATCGTCCGGGTGTTTCCCGCCACCCTCGAACTGGCCAGCGTCGCCATCGTCATCGGCACCGGCATCGGCATTCCCGCCGGCGTGCTGTCGGCGATGTATCGCGGCTCGCCGCTCGATCACATCGTGCGCTTCGTCGGCCTGCTCGGCTATTCGACGCCGCATTTCTGGCTCGGCCTGATGGGCCTGTCGCTGTTCTACGCCACGCTCGGCTGGATCGGCGGCCCAGGCCGCATCGATACCATGTACGAACTCGACCTCGAGCCGCGCACCGGCTTCTACCTGATCGACGCCGCGCTGACCGGGGACTGGGCGCTGTTCAAGGACGTGTTCGGCCACATCGTGCTGCCGGCCTCGATCCTCGGCTTCACGGCGCTGACCTATATCAGCCGCATGACCCGCAGCTTCATGATCGAGCAGCTCGGGCAGGAATATGTGGTGACCGCTCGGGTCAAGGGACTGTCATGGGCGCGCACGGTCTGGGTCCACGCCTTCCGCAACGTCGCCGTGCAGGTCGTAACCGTCGTGGCGCTGTCCTATGCCTTCCTGCTGGAAGGCGCGGTACTGACGGAGACGGTGTTCGCGTGGCCCGGCTTCGGCCGCTACCTGACCAACGCGCTGCTCGCCGGCGACATGAACGCCGTGGTCGGCTGCACCATCCTGATCGGCGTGATCTTCATCGGCATCAACATCGTCTGTGACCTGCTGTACCGGGTCTTTGACCCCCGAACCCGCTGAGGGACCATGGCAGACAATGTCACCCGTACCGTCTCGCTATCGGCCTGGCTCAGGGAACCGATCCCGACATCGTCGTGGCAAGCACGCGCACAGCAGCTTTGGCTGTCATGGCGGTCGCTTCGCTCGAATCCATCGGTCATGTTCGGTGGCACGGTCATCGTCCTCGTGACGCTGCTCGCCATCTTTGCGCCGCTGGTCGCCACGCACGATATCTTTGCGCAGGACCTGTCGATCCGACTGCAGAAGCCGTCGTCCGTGCACTGGCTCGGCACCGACGAACTCGGTCGCGACGTCTACAGCCGGCTGGTCTTTGGCGCACGCATTACGCTTTATATCGCGGGACTCACCGCGGTGATCGCGGCGCCGATCGGCCTGATCGTCGGCACCACGGCCGGCTATATCGGTGGCTGGGTCGATGCGGTGCTGATGCGCATCGTCGATGTGTTCCTGGCGTTTCCGAGCCTCATTCTGGCGCTGGCGTTTGTTGCAGCCCTCGGCCCGGGCATCGAGAACGCCATTATCGCCATTTCGCTCGCGGCCTGGCCGCCGATTGCCCGGCTGGCCCGCGCCGAAACGCTGTCGATCCGCAAGTCGGACTATATCGCCGCGGTGCGGCTGCAGAAGGCATCGAGTTTTCGCATCATCTTCAACCACATCATGCCGATGTGCATTCCCTCGGTCATCGTGCGCGTCACGTTGAACATGGCTGCGATCATCCTGACCGCCGCCGGTCTCGGCTTTCTCGGCCTCGGTGCCCAGCCACCAAGCCCCGAGTGGGGCACCATGCTGTCGGCGGCGCGCGAGTTCATCTTCACCAACGGAACCATCGCCGCCATCCCCGGCACCGCGATCCTGCTGGTCAGCCTCGCCTTCAACCTGATCGGCGACGGGTTGCGTGACATGATGGATCGTCGTCATGGTTGAACCGCTGCTCAGCGTCGACGACCTCAACATCTCCTTTCACGGCGGCCGCAGCGTGACGCATGCGGTGCGCGGCGTGTCGTTCACCATCGGCCGCGAAAAGGTCGGCATCGTCGGCGAATCCGGATCGGGCAAATCGCAGACCGGTCGCGCGCTGTTGCGGCTGGCGCCGAAGGGCGCCCAGATCACCGCGAACGCGCTCAGCTTCGACGGCATCGACCTGCTCGCCGCCAGCGAGCCGGAGATGCGCAAGATCCGCGGCAGGCGCATCTCGATGATCCTGCAGGATCCGAAGTTTTCGCTGAACCCCTTGATGCGTGTCGGCCACCAGATCGTCGAGGCCTATCGCGTGCATACGTCGTCCAACAAGGCCGAGGCGCGCGACAAGGCGATGGCCATGCTGGAGGCGGTCAACATCCGCAATCCCACGCGCGTCTTCGAACTGCTGCCGCACGAGGTCTCGGGCGGCATGGGCCAGCGCATCATGATCGCGATGATGCTGATCCTCGAACCCGACCTGATCATCGCCGACGAGCCGACCTCGGCGCTCGACGTCACCGTGCGGCGTCAAGTGTTGACCATTCTCGACGAACTCGTCACCCGGCGCGGCGCCGGATTGATGTTCATCAGCCACGACCTGAACATGGTCGCAGATTTCTGCGACCGCGTTCTCGTCATGTATGCCGGACGCATCGTCGAAGACATTCCGGCGCGCGACCTGAAGCACGCCGAGCATCCCTATACGCGCGCGCTGCTCGACAGCCTGCCGCGCCTCGACCGGCCTGTGGACATGCTTACGGTGCCGAAGCGCGATCCCGCGTGGCTCACCGGTCCCACGATCCGGAGAGCATCCGCATGATGCCCTCACAGACACCTGCCAGGGATCGCATTCTCGAAGCGGTCGGCCTGCATGTCAGCTTCGGCGCCGGCCTCACATCCACCGTCGCCGTCGACGACGTCTCGTTCGTCCTTGCGCGTGGCGAGGCCTACGGGTTGATCGGCGAATCCGGCTGCGGCAAGTCGACGATCCTGCGCACCATCGCCGGATTGGTCGACAGCTACGACGGCGCGCTGCTGTTCGGCAACAAGGAGTTGCCGCGCAAACGCGACAAGGACTTTTCCCGTCGGGTGCAGATGGTGTTCCAGGATCCCTACGGATCTCTGCATCCGCGCAAAATGGTGGAAAGCGTGCTGGCCGAACCACTGGCAATCCATAAGTTCGACAATCCGCGCAAGCGCATCGACGCGGTGCTGGAGGCGGTCGGCCTCGGCCCGTCCTTCCGGTTTCGTTATCCGCACGAACTGTCCGGCGGCCAGCGCCAGCGCGTGGCCATCGCTCGGGCGCTGGTGATCGAGCCGGAAGTGCTGCTGCTGGACGAGCCGACCTCGGCGCTCGACGTCTCCGTGCAGGCCGAGATTCTCAACCTGCTGAAGACGCTGCGCCGGGAAACCGGCGTCACCTATTTCATGGTCAGCCACGACATCGCGGTGATTACCCATCTGTGCGACCGCATCGCTGTGATGGCCGAGGGGCGCATCATTGAGGAGATGACTGCGGCCGACGTGCGCGCCGGCCGGGCCCGCGAGCCCTACACAAGAACATTCCTCGAAGCGAGTTCCGGCTATGTCACCGCGTCCTGACGAGGGCTCCTCCGCGGTCACCCATTTCCCCGTCGACGAGTCCCGCGAGAGCTGGCCGTCGCCGGGCTGGACGATGATCGACGATCTCGCCGCCGCCGGCTGGTCGCTCGAGCGGTTGAGTGATGCGTTTCAGTATGCCGGCACCATTGCCACCGACGCGGTGATGATCGTGCAAAACGGCCGCGAAGTGGCGAGCTGGGGCGACATCACACGGCGCTACAACTGCCACTCGATGCGCAAGAGCTTCCTGTCGGCGCTGATGGGACCTTACGTCGAGGACGGCACCATCGACCTGTCGCTGACGCTGGCGGCGCTCGATATCGACGACGTCGAGGGACTGACCGCCGTTGAGAAGCAAGCAACGGTCTACGATCTGCTGACCGCCCGCTCCGGCATCTATCATCCCGCCGGCTACGAGACGCCGTGGATGCGTTCGATCAAACCGCTGCGTCACTCGCAGGCGCCGGGCACCGAGTGGTGCTACAGCAACTGGGACTTCAACGCGCTCGGCACCATCTTCACGCAGCTTACCGGCCGCGATATCCACGAGGCGTTTCGCGACCGGATCGCGCAACCGCTCGGCATGGAGGACTTCCGCCATGACGACGTGCGCAAGGACGGCTGGCTGGTGCCCGACGCCTGCTCGCGGCACCCGGCCTATCCGTTCGCCATGTCGAGCCGCGACCTCGCCCGCTTCGGCCTGATGTTTCTGCGCGACGGCCGCTGGGGACCGCGGCAGGTGATCCCCGCCGACTGGGTGGCGACCTCGCTGCTGCCCTATTCCGACGCCGGCGCCCGCGGCGCCTATGGCTACATGTGGTGGCTGGCGCGCGCCGGCACCGGCTTTCCCGGCGTGGTGCAGCCGGAAGGCAGCTTTTCGGCGCAGGCCGCGGGCGGCCATGTCCTCGTGATGATTCCACCGCTCGATCTCGTCATCGTGCATCGCGTCGACACCGCCGTGCCCGGCCGCGCGGTCGACCTCTTTCAGTTCGGCAAACTGCTTCGCCTCATTCTCGATGCACGCCGCGCGGTCGTGCCGCGCTGATGCCGCAGACCGCCTTCACGTCCCGGAGATTGCCATGACCAGCGTCCTCGAAACCATAGCGGCATGGAGCCGTTCGGCCGGCGCATTTCCGCCGCGCGCCCGCAAGCGCGCCGTTGAGGCCATCGCCGACACCGTCGGCTGCATGGTCGCCGGTGGCGACGATTTTTCGACGCAAGCCGTGCGCCGCGCTGTTGCGCCGCAGATCTCAACGTCCGGCGAAAGCCCGGTGATCGGCGGCGGCCGCGCACCGGCCGCGACCGCGGCGCTGGTGAACGGCACCGCCGCCCACGCCCTCGATTATGACGACAACTTTCATCCGGCCATCAGCCACGCCTCGGCGGTGATGGTGCCGGCGCTGCTGGCTGCCGCTGCGCCGTTGAACATCAGCGGAGCGGCGCTGGTCGATGCCTACATTGTCGGCCTCGAGGCACAGGCCGCCGTCGGCATCGGCGTCAATCCCTCGCACTACACGCTCGGCTGGCATTCGACGTCGACCTGCGGCGCCATCGGCACTGCGGCAGGCGTATCGCGGCTGCTGGGGCTCGACGCCGCCGCAACCGCGCGCGCCATGAGCATGGCGGTGAGTTCGGCGGCGGGGGTCAAGGGCCAGTTCGGCACGCCGGCAAAACCGTTCCACGCCGGCATGGCCGCGCGCAACGCGGTCGAGGCCGTCGCGTTCGGCAATGCCGGTCTGAGCGGGCGCCTCGACATCCTCGAAGCGCCGCAAGGTTTTCGCGCCCTGTTCGGCGGCCCCGATGCCGTCGGCTGGGACGGCTTGGCGCTGGGCCAGCCATTGGCCATCGAAGGCCACGGCGTCATCCCGAAGCGGCACCCGTGCTGCGGCTCGACGCATTATGTCGTCGACATGGTGCTCGACTTAAGGGCGCAACACGGCTTTACGGCCGATGACGTCGCTTCGCTCGAATGCCTCGTCGGCATCGCCAATGCGCGCAACCTGAGTTACGCCGAACCGCAGGACGAGATGCAGGCGCGCTTTTCGATGCACTATTGCGTGGCCCTGGCGCTGGTGCAGGACCGCATCGGGCTGGCCGATTTCACGCTTGCGAACATTGCCCGGTCCGAAATCCGGAAGCTGCTGCCGCTCACCACCATGACCGCGCGCAGCCGCGAGGAAGAACTGGCCGGCGGGCGGCTGCCGCACGAGACGGTGATCCGGCTGAAGAACGGCACCGAGTTCAAGGCCACACGTCTGCACGCCAAAGGCAGCATCGCAGATCCTTTCGACGACAACGACCGCGCCGCTAAATTCACCGATTGCTGCGTCTGGCTCGGCAGCACGGCGACCGCGGAATTGTACGGCGCGCTCACCCATCTGGACCAGCAGGCCAATCTCGCCTTCCTGGCTCCGGTGTTCGCCTGATCCTACGTCTGATCCTCACGCCGCGCCGGCGAGATGCAGTGACTGGCTTTCCACGCGCTGGTCGGCTTCGTCGATCGCAGCCCAGAACCGCTCCACGGCCGGCCGGCAACGGCCACTGGCGCGGTAGAGCCGGATCTCCGTGGGCAGATGCCATGACGCATCGCCGGCCACTACGAGCTGGCGGGACTTCAATTCCTCGGTGATCAGGCTTTCCGGAATCCAACCGACGCCGCAGCCGGCCAGCGCCATCGCCTTGAGGCCTGCGGACATGGCGTTCTCGTAAACCGTGGTCAGCGGCAGTGGCCGCTCGGCCAGCAGTTTCACCAGCCCGCGCCCGAAAAACGAGCCGGTGCCGTAACTGAGATAGGCGACCGGCGGCCCGGCGGGGCACAGCGCATGGACGGGCTTTCCGTGGGCATCGGGAACCGAGACCGGAATCGCCACCTCGGTGCCTAGACAACGAAACGCAAACCGCTCGGGATCGATATGAGTCGGGACATTGGGGTGCGCATAGGTCAGGAAAAAGTCGCTCTCGCCATTGAGCAGCATCGACACCTTGCCGGCAAACGACGAGCGCTGGTCGCCGAAATGGGTCTTGAACACATGGCCGCGGCTCTCGAGCCGGCGAATCCAGTCCGGGAAGAATGTCAGGGCCAGCGTATTCAACGTGGCAAAGGTCAGCACTTCCGCCGTGACGGCATGCTGATGCTGGGCGTCGCGGCGGGCGCCCTGGATCAGCGCGACCATTTCCACCGCCTTGGGCAGGAAGGTCTTGCCTTCCACGGTCACGCGAACCGGATAGGTGCTGCGATCGAACAAGGGAACGCAGAGCCAGTTTTCCAGCTGCCGGATGCGGCGGCTCAGCGCCGACTGCGTCACGTGCCGCTCATGCGCGGAGCGCGAAAAGCTCTGCGTCGCCGCCAGGCTCAGAAAATCTTCGAGCCATTTCAGCTCCATGACACGGACTCCATGACCATCATTTCCGTCAGATCCTGCCGGCCGGATCGCGGCGGGGTTCTTAATCGCGTCTGCAAGAGCCGCGCCATTCGCGAGCAGATAGCTCAACTCTGTCCTGCAGACGGGATACCAAACCACCCCGGCGAGACGTCGCTTCATCCGTGGGCGGGAAACGATGAATCTCATGATTGGACGGCGCAAGTAGCCGGCCGAGTCGGCACTTCGACATCCGCGCATCACTTCGAAGCCTTCTGAAAGTGAGGCAATGGCGGCTCTGCACCGCCAGGAGGGGACGTTTCACACTGCGTCAATAACGGACCATGGACCAATTTATGCCCAACTGGAGGTCGCTATACCTCCAAAGAGCTTGAGCTGCCTTGGGGGCAGCGCTTTTAGTGACAGTGACCTGCCCCTGCCGATTTCCTCCAGTTAAAGTTAGAGTCCGATCACCTCACAGATGACTATTGCGCTCGAGACTCTCAGCCGTGAACGTCGAACCTGTCCAGCATCATGACCTTGTCCCACGCCCGCACGAACTCCTTCACGAAGCGGGCATGCCCGTCGCTGCTGGCATAGACCTCGGCGATGGCCCGCAGCCTGGCTGTTGGAGCCGAACACGAGGTCGTTGCGCGTGGCCTTGAAGCGCGGCTTGCCGTTGGCGCGGTCATCGAGCGAAAAGGTCATGCCCTTGTCGCCCAGCTTCTTCCATTCGTAGTCCATGCTCGTCAGCACGGTGAAGAAGTCGTTAGTGAGGACACCGACGCGATCGGTGAAGATCCCGTGGGCCGACCCGTCATGGTTCGCCCCCATGGCCCGCAACCCGCCGACCAGCGCCGTCCATTCGGGAGCCGTGAGTGCCAGCAGCTGCGCCTTGTCGAGGAACATCTCCTCCGGTGCGACGCCGGTCGCCATGTCCGCAAATTGATCGTCGACATAGTTGCGAAAGCCGTCGACCACCGGCTTTAGCCAGTCGGACATTTCGATGTCGGTGAGCTCCTGCGTCGTATCGCGGCGACCCGGCGTGAACGGAACCTCGACCTGGATGCCGGCATCCGTGGCGGCCTTTTCGAGCGCGGCGCAGCCGCCGAGCACGATGACGTCCGCGAGCGACACCCGCATCTTGCCGGCCTCCTTGCCGTTGAACGCATCGGCCACACCGCGCAGTGCCGCGACGACGGGGATTGTCCGCCGGTTGACCGCCCAATCCTTCTGCGGCGCAAGTGCCAGTCGTCCGCCATTGGCGCCGCCGCGCTTGTCGCTGTTGCGATAGGTGGCGGCTGCCGAGAACGCTGTAAAGACGAGGTCGGACACGGACGTGCCGGTCGCCAGGATCGACTGCTTGAGCGCGGCGATCTCGCTGTCGCCGATCAAATCATTTTCGCGCGGCGGGATCGGATCCTGCCACAGCAAGCCGTTCTCGAGGCGCTTTTCCGGTCCTAGGTAGCGTTCCCGCGGGCCCATGTCGCGATGGGTCAGCTTGTACCAGGCCTTGGAAAACGCCTGGGTGAAGGCGTCGAAATCGTGCAGGAATTTTTCGCACACATTGCGATAGGCAGGATCGGTGATCAGCGCGATGTCGCTGGTCATCATCATCAGTGGGTTCATCTTACCAGCGATGTGGGCGTCCGGCGTCTTCGGTGCGGCCGCATCGCTCGGCGTCCACTGCAGTGCGCCGGCCGGGCTTTTAGTCTGCACCCAGTTCAACGTGAGCAGGTTCTCCAAATAGGTGTTGTCCCACTGGGTCGGGTTCGGCGTCCGGCTGCCCTCAATGCCGTTGGTCATGGTGTACTGGGCGAAGCCGGTGCCGTCCGGATTCTGCCAGCCGAGGCCCATGGCCTCGATCGGTGCGATCTCGGGCGGCGGGCCGACTTTGTCGGCGCTAACCATGCCGTGGCTCTTGCCAAAGGCGTGGCCGCCGGCGATCAGCGCCACGGTTTCCTCGTCGTTCATGGCCATCCGAGTGAAGGCAATGCGGATGTCGCGGGCCGATCCCATCGGATCGCCATTGCCATAAGGCCCTTCGGGATTGACGTAGATCAGCGCCTGATGCGTCGCAGCCAGCGGGTTCTCGAGGTCGTAGTCGGCATCGCCGTTCTTGCCGCGCCAGCGCTTGTCGCGCGTCACCATGCTGTCGGAGGAGGGCGCGCCCTTCGCGTTCCAGACCTCGGGTCCCCAATAGGTGACGTTGTCGGCCTCCCACGCGTCGCGCCGGCCGCCGGCAAAGCCGTAGGTCGGAAAGCCCATGATCTCCAGCGCGCAATTGCCGGTCAGCACCATGAGGTCGCCCCACGACAACGCATTGCCGTATTTCTGCTTGATCGGCCAGATCAGGCGCCGCGACTTGTCGGTGTTGCCGTTGTCCCACCAGGCTGCTGATCGGCGCGAAGCGCTGCAGCGCCTCGCCGGCGCCGCCCCGCCCGTCGGCGATGCGATAGGTGCCGGACGCGTGCCACGCCATGCGGATCATTTGCGGACCGTAATTGCCGTAGTCCGACGGCCACCACGCCACCGACGTGGTCAGGAACTGCTTGATGTCGCGCTTGAGCACGTCGTAGTCGATCGTGTTGAAGGCGCCGGCATAGTCAAAGTCGTCGCCGAGCGGATTGGCCCGCGGCCCGTTCTGATGGAGAAGCTCGACCTTCAAGCGATCGGGGTACCAGTCCGACAATGTCGGAGGCGCCCCCAGCGCGCCGCCGATGCGATCGCCACCGAACGGACACTTGCCTGTCATCTCGTGAGTTATGGTGTCGGTCTTGTCGCTTTTGATGTCGAGCACGACGATGTCCTTCGCTAGGTAAAATACGATTATCACGGCTCTTGGGCATAACTTCGCTAATTCACTTGAAGCATGCGTCTGTGAAATTCGTACGGCTGGTTTCGACTTTTGACAAATTTGGCGCGAATCCGGCGGAAGCATCAGTCAAGCTGGATACATCCGAGAGGTTGTCGTGTGCCCACGCATGGGCGCTTGAGCGAGATATCTTCGTTGCAGCCCCCGTATGGATCATCACCACCTGACCATACTTGATGCCGTGTTCGACGAAGTTCTGCGCTTCGTCGAGTTGCAGCGCAGGTGCGGCCCAATTCATGCAATTGTCAGATATCCAAATGCACATCCAGCATCGCAGCCAGACCTAGGGCAGGATGCCAATGAAATCGGGACAGGCCAACTTTCAACGAGCGTGCCGGCGGAAGAGCTGACATGCTCCCGTTCATGCAGATTGATGGGATCACCCATGTTTATCGGGGGCATGCTTTGGCTGCACAGACCAGGCGGCTGGCTCATCATCTTTGTCTGCCTCGGCCACCGCCGCCGTCGCCTGCACCTTGCCGGGCGCGTGATGGGCAGGCGCGTAGACAGCATAGACCTGCATCGGCGTCGTCCCGATATTGGTGATGTTGTGCCAGCTTCCTGCCGGAACGAGAACGCACCATCCGTCTGAAGCTTTCTCTTCGAAAGTCAGCTTGTCCTTCGCGGCTCCCATCTGCACTCGGCCGTTGCCCGCCTCGATGCGCAAAAATTGGTCATTCTCCGGATGCGCTTCAAGGCCGATATCGCCGCCGACAGGGATCGACATGAGCGTCACTTGCAGATAGCGCCCGCTCCAGGCGACTGACCGGTAGTTTGTATTGTCCTTCGTCGCACGTTCAATATCGAACGCTTGCGGCTGAGGCCCGACGTCTTTGATGCTGCCAGCAGTGATGGCCATGACTAACTTCCTCAAGGTTGCGGAAATGCAGTATCATGCATTGCCTTGGCAATCGTTTTGCCCATCGCGATTAGAATTTCGCTGCTTCCATCGATAGCGTTTGGACTCGAAAAACATCTACTCGATGCTGCCGAACCTAGAGCGCGATCGCGAACGATACTCTCGAACGCTCTATCGTATATGGATTCTTGCGCTCTATCCTTCACTGGATGAAAGGTAAACAATGTTGGCCTGTGCGGGTTCCGCTACACCGCGCGAAATATAACTAACCAAACTTGATCTGCATCAAAGACAAATCAAGCAGTCCCGAGGCCCTATAAAAAAGTATCAATCGATGTTTTTAAGCTTCCGCGTTTCGACGTCTTCGCAACGATCCAATTTCAGCTAGGGCGCGGACTCATTAGCACGTAGCCAAATGCGGATTGATGCGAGCTTGACGAATGCTAGATAGTTGGCCGCGAGCTTGTCGTATCGGGTCGCAACACGCCGACATTGTTTGATCTTGTTGAAGAATCGTTCAATAAGGTTGCGCGCGCGATACAGAAACGGGCTGAAGCAGATCGGGTCTTTACGATTCCGTTTCGGCGGAATATTGGCCCACGCGCCCTGCTGGCGAGCAAGCTCCCTGATCCAGTCGGCGTCATAGTCGCGATCCGCGAGCAACATCGTTTGCGGAAGCAAGGCGCTGAGAAGAACCGAACACAGCCGGTTACCGTGCGCCTCGCCGGGCGTGAGAGCGAGATGGACCGGCAGGCCATTGGTGTCTACCACCGCGTGAATCTTGCTGGTCAGGCCACCGCGTGAGCGACCCATATCCTGATGATTGTTGTCCGCGACACAGGCTCCGTGCTGATGCACGCGCACGATGGAGGTATCGATCATCTGCACCGCCGCGTCATGACCGGCGGCCAGCGCGTCCATGATATGGTCCCAGACGCCAGCCCGCTGCCAGCGAACGAAGCGATTGTAACAAGTAGTACGGGGACCGTAGGCTTCCGGCAGGTCGCGCCACGGCGCACCGGAGCGCAGAACCCAAAAGATGCCATCGAGAACGCGGCGGTCATTTACCCGCCGAACGCCGCGCGTCTTGTTGGGTAGCATCGGCTTGATGGCGGTCCATTCATAATCGCTCAGTTCGTAGCGCATGATTCGTGGCTCCCATTTCGAAGCTTGCATCAGTCCTTGGTTGAAACTGCAACTGGCGATCGCCCTCGCGCTCGGTTGGCATGGGATCCCAGCTAGGTTATGATTGAATTGGGAGCATATCAATTTCCCTATTAGCATTTTTCATGTCGGACCGATCGATTGGCTCCGAGAGTCTGAACTGAGGCCACGCGTCGAACGTCACAGGAGCAGTCCATGAAGCGGTTGCTGATTATTGTCACATTATTCTTTATCCAGACGGGAATAGCTCCGTCCGCCGAAATCAAGTTACTCGCGGCCGGAGTTGTGCAGGAGGTGTTCGCTGAATTGGTGCCCAAGTTTGAGGAAAGCTCCGGCAATAAGGTTATGGTAACGTGGACTGGTGGGGCCGATATTAGAAAGCGAATTGCTGCCGGTGAACAATACGATGTGGTCGTAACGGCTGGAACAGACATCGACACATTCATAGAGCAAGGCAAGATGCCGCGAGGTAGTCGTGTAGACCTTATCAAGTCGGGAATTGGTGTTGGGACAAGAGCGGGCTCTACCAAACCTGACATAAGTTCCGGAGAAGCTCTCAAGAAAACACTTCTGTCAGTCCGATCCATTGGCTACTCGACGGGTGCCAGCGGTGTCTATCTGGTGAGCCTCATCGCCCAGATGGGAATTTCGGATGCCGTCAAGCCCAAGTTGAAGGAAGCTCCGTCAGGTGTTCGTATCGGAACACTAATTGCCAGCGGAGACGCCGAAATTGGTTTTCAGCAAATTAGCGAACTGATCCATGAGCCGGGTGTGGATTATTTGGGTCCGCTGCCAGCTGACGTACAAAAAGTTACAATCTACTCAGCGGGCATTTCAAATGGTACAAAGCAAATCGAGGCTGCCATGGCGCTGGTGAAGTCGATTACCGCGCCCGATGCCGCGTCAGTTATCAAGCAACACGGAATGGAGCCCGGCTAACGTGGCGGCTTTGGCTCTTTGTGGGTTCAACTACGTTATAGAACGCTCTGTCAAGCCTCTCGCCCAGCAGATTTATGGGTTCACGGCCTAGTCTGGGCCGTTAGCCCACAGATCTAACGGGCGGACGGCTTCCCTACCTCGCTCGGACACCGCGATAACTTTGACACATCCTTTCTGGATGCATTAGATTTTGTCGGCCACATCTCTTCGCGTGAAGACGATCTAATTCTTGTGGAATGTCGATAATGTCCTTTCTTCGCCGACGTTCGCGAGGAAGTTCTGAGGATCAAAATCGTTATGCTCTGACGGTTTCAAGATCCGATCTATCTCAGTTAAGCTGCCCGGGCGGCCGTAGCTGACATTTTATAAGAACATTACGTCGGATGGCAGGCATAGTTGATTTGCATCAACACGACCTTCCTTTTGCAATCTTAGGTTTTTTCCATCGCCCCGGTCGAAGGTAGCGAGTGGCAGATTCTCACGGAGGTCGACATCATGATCACGGAAGATTTGTCCTGCGTCTCCGGCTCGCCTACGGGCATTGTTTTTCAGAACTCGGGACAATGTCCGCCTATTGTAGGGCTGGCGGAGTATAGGATCTCGGAAATTCAATTGCGAAGCGCCCTCGCGCAAAGCGAGGCGTTGCTTCGTCAAAACGATGAGTTAATTCAAAGACAAGAATTACTGAAAAGGGAGTCCGATCATCGGCTAATGAATGATTTGCAGATGACCATTAGCCTGCTTTCGTTGCAGAGCCGAGAATCTACGAACGCAGAAGCGGCCGCGCAATTGGCCGTTGCTGCCAATCGCGTCTCGATGATCGCACGCATTCACCATCGTCTTCATGCGTATGACGGTGCGCAGGCCATCGAGTTCAAAGGATTCCTTGAAGACTTTGGCCGCGACTTCTCTGCGATGCTGTCATCGGATGAGCGCCCGGAGCAGGTCGTTGTCGAGGCTGTTGAAATAAATCTACCGGCCGAGACCGCAATTCCGCTCGGCTTCATCGTCAGCGAATTGATCGCCAACGCGGCGAAGTATGGCAGTGGTCGCATCGCCATCAGTCTGCAGCCCCATCCCGGATTTGGCTATGCGCTTTCTGTTTCCAATGATGGGCCGGCCTTGCCGGAGGGGTTCGACCCCAGTGCGAGTAAGGGGTTGGGGATGAAGATTATTCAATCTTTCGCAAGGCAGATCGGCGGTGAGGTGCGGTTCGCCCGAGGCGACGATGGCCTAGGCGCGCGATTTACCATACTGTTTCCAGCAATGACCACGGATACCGTTCCGGGAATGCGAAGCGTGGTAACAATTGCCATGTCAGCACCATGCCGTTAACTTTAAAGAAAGGGGTCACCAGGGGAGCCGCATTCGAATTGGACCAGCCTTTGTCGCTGGAATGAGAATCGTGACTGCGCCCGTTCTGGCCGGCGTGGAAATCATGGGCCGCTCGAAATTGGTAGAGGCCGACTCATAAATCGAGCATCTACGCAGCCATGGAAGCAACAACACCGGCCGGACCCTTGACCTTCAAGAATTGGCCGTTCGCCCACCGTTCAACACAGCGATGCGGAACGTGCAGCCAAAGTACGGATGACTCCGCCAGTAGACTTCCGTTTCTGCCCGACATCAACAGAATGAACGGCTGATAGCGATTGGAAGACCGAACCGGACCGTTGCCAGCTCGGACGCTGGCAGCGATCGCGCAGCCGCCATCTATACATTGATAGAGACCCGCAAGATTAATGATATCGATCCGCAAGCCTAGCCAGCCGATGTGCTGGCGCGGTTTCCTGATCATTCCGCCAGCCAAGTCGCCGAGCTGCTTCCATGGACTTGGAAAGCCACTTAACAGTTCAAGGCCGTCACCGCAGCGTAAGCGTCGTCCCGGCCCCACCTTCCGGCCAATGTCCTGATCTGCGATTTTGCGGTTACGTCGAACCGCAAGGCTTAGAATGGACACAGTGGATAGTGCTATCACCAAGCCGGTTCGGCGGCTGGAGGTGTTCACCGGTGCGGGGCGCCGTCGGACATGGAGCGAGGCGGACAAGGCGCGGGTGGTCGCGGAGATCGAAGCCAGCGGCGACTCGGTTTCCGGGGTGGCACGCCGGCACGGATTGTCGCCGCAGCAATTGTTTGGCTGGCGCCGGCAAGTCAAAGAAGCTCGGGCGGTCGCTTCCAAGGATGACGAACCACGGTTCGTCCCGGCGGTCATCGATGGGCCACCGTCCGATACTGCTGGACACCTGCAGCGCAAGACGCGGCGACAGCATCGGGATGAACCGCCCGCCGGAATGATCGAGGTTGCTATCGACGGCGTGACGGTGCGCATCGGCGCGGGCGCCCCGGCGGACACTATCGCCGCGGTGTTGCGGGCGCTGAAAGCCGGCGCGTGATCGGCCCGACCGGCGCGGTCCGCGTCATGGTAGCGACCAAGCCTGTGGACTTCCGTAAGGGCGCCGATGGATTGGCGGCACTGGTGCGCGAGAGCATGGCGGCGGATCCGTTCTCGGGCGCGGTCTACGTGTTCCGTGCCAAGCGCGCGGATCGGATCAAGCTGGTGTATTGGGATGGCACGGGTCTGTGTCTGTTCGCCAAGCGGTTGGAGGATGGCATCTTCCGCTGGCCGAAGATCGAAGACGGCGTGATCCATTTATCGGCCGCGCAATTGTCGGCGCTGCTCGAAGGGCTGGATTGGCGGCGTGTCCACGCGGCGCGCGAGACGGTGACGCCGGCACAGCCCGGCTAACGCCTGGACGTTTGTTGCTGTGGCAAAGTGAATCAGCAGCATCGAGCACGTCGCAAAATGCCGGTAAATATGATCTAATGTGGTCATGCAGCGCGATGCATTGCCCGATGATTCCGAGACCTTGAAAGCGATGCTGCTCGCCGAGCGGGTGCAGAACGAACGGCTGCGTCAGATCATCAGGGACCTGCAGCGCCACCAGTTTGGCCGCCGGGCGGAGACACTGCCCGAGGACCAGATGCAGCTCGGTCTGGAAGACGTCGAGCAGGCGGCGGCGCGTGACGCCGCGGAAGCTGAGCAGGCGACACCGGCCGCACGACAGGCCGGAGCTGCGAAGCGTCGGGCCAATCGCGGCGCGCTGCCGGCGCATCTGCCGCGGATCGAGACCACCATCGACATCGACGACAAGACCTGCCTCTGCTGCCGCGGCGCGTTGCACCGGATTGGCGAAGACATGAGCGAGCGGCTGGATATCGTGCCGGCGCAGTTCCGGGTGCTGGTCACGATCCGGCCGAAATATGCGTGCCGCCAATGTGAGGATGGCGTCGTGCAGGCCGCGGCGCCGGCGCGGCTGATCGAGGGTGGGCTACCGACCGAAGCCACCATTGCCCAGGTGCTGGTCTCCAAATATGCCGACCATCTGCCGCTGTATCGCCAGGCCCAGATCTATGCCCGCCAGGGCGTCAATCTCGACCGCTCGACGCTGGCAGACTGGGTGGGCCATGCCGCCTGGCATCTGCGTCCGTTGCACCAACGCCTGCTCGACAAGCTCAAAGTGGAGTGGGCCCTCCAAGGTGGACAGATTGGCTTTCAGTAATTGACCGGACGGCCGGCCTTTCAGAGGATGAAGGCCATGAGAAAGCACCGAACCCACAGCGTCGAGTTTAAACGTCAGGTGTCGCAGGAGTATCTGGGCGGCGAGACGCTGCACGGCCTCGCGAAGCGGCATAATGTCTCCCGTAACTTGATCCGCATCTGGATCGAAAAGTATCAGGCAGGCGCGCTCGACGAGGACGTCGCTTCAGCCGGTCTGCTCGAGACCTATGAAGCGCGCATTGCTGCACTTGAGCGCCTGGTCGGCAAGCAGGCTCTCGAGTTGGAGTTTCTAAAGGGGGCTCTTCGGCCACGACCTCGGCTGAAAAGCGAGACTACGTCCGCAATTGTAGACCCCGCGGCATCAGCGTTGCCCAGGGATGCAGGCTGATGGGAATGGCCCGTTCTACTTTCTATGACGAACCGATCCGTGCGGCCGATGACACAACCATCGTCGCGGCGATGGCTGCAATCTGCGACGAGTTCGAGCACTATGGCTGGCGTCGGGTCCAAGCTGCCCTCAGGCAGCAAGGCATGGTCGTCAATCACAAGAAGGTCCGCCGTCTCATGCGCGAGCATGACCTCCAACCCAGAATGCGCCGCCGCTTCACGACAACGACGGATAGCGACCACGACCAGCCGATCTTTCCCAACCTTGCCAAAACCGTGGCGCTTGACGGCCCCGACCAACTTTGGGTCGCCGATATCACCTACGTCACCATCGTTGGTGGCTTCGTTTATGTCGCTGTCATTCTGGATGCCTGGTCCCGGCGGGTCGTGGGTCATGCCATCAGCCGCTCCATCGACGCGCGATTGACGCTCGCCGCCTTGTCAGTCGCGATCGAGAAGCGAAAGCCGCCGCCTGGCTGCGTCCATCATTCTGATCGCGGATCCCAATACGCTGCTAAGATCTACCGCGACTACCTTGCCGAGCACTACATCAAAGGATCCATGGGTCGGCGAGGAAATCCGTACGACAATGCCAAGGCCGAAAGCTTCATGAAGACGCTCAAGGTTGAGGGTGTCTATCCAATGGCTTTCGAGACCTACGCCGATGTTTCCGAGAATCTTCCAAAATTCATTGATTACGTCTACAATACCCGAAGGCTACACTCCGCTCTCGGCTATATCAGCCCCGCGCAATTTGAGAAGCAACACGCCCGGCAGACGGTCAATCCAGTGGCCTGAACCTGTCCGCCCCGAGGGGCCCACTCCAAAGAGCGGCCAAAACTGTTTGCCGATGAGACAACGTTGCCAGTGTTGGATCCCTGCCGCGGCCGCACCAAGACCGGCCAGTTATGGGCCTATGCCGCCGATGACCGGCCATGGAATGGATCCGATCCGCCGGGCGTGGCCTATGTCTACGCCCCGGACCGCAAGGCCGAGCGGCCGATCATCCATCTCGAAGGCTTCAAGGGCATCCTGCAGGTGGACGGCTATGCCGGCTACCGCAGGTTGGCCGAGCGCGGCGACGTGCAGCTCGCGTTTTGCTGGGTCCATGTGCGGCGTAACTTCTACAAGCTCGCCACGCCCGGTCCTGCGCCGATTGCAAGCGAAGCGCTTCAGCGCATCGCCGCGCTGTATGCGATCGAGAAGGAAATCCGCGGCCGCAGCGCCGAGGAGCGTCGCCTGGTTCGGCAGCAGAAAAGCCGACCGCTGATCGACGCCTTGGAGAGTTGGCTGCGCGCAAAACTCGGGCTGATCAGCCAAAAGGGCAAACTCGCCGAGGCAATCAACTACGCCCTGTCACGTTGGGCGGGCCTGGCCCGCTTCCTCGACGATGGCCGCATCGAGCTCGACAACAACACCGTCGAGCGCTCCATCCGCCCGATCACGCTGAACCGGAAAAATGCCTTGTTCGCGGGCTCCGACGGCGGCGCCGAGCACTGGGCAACGATCGCAACGCTGATCGAGACCTGCAAACTCAACGACATCGATCCCCTCGGCTATCTCTCGGATGTTCTCGCCAGGATCGCCAACGGTCACCCCAACCGCGATATCGAAGCGCTATTGCCGTGGGCCTACAGAAAGCAAGACCTCAGAGCCGTGGCTTGAGGACGACGCTTACACCGCAGCGCATAACGCGCTCATGCAGTTAGCGTTATGGCTTGGGTCGCGGTCGGATGCGTACTCCTCGCGCATCATCGGTGGGTTCGATGCGAACCAACCGCAATCTTACCATTGCTCCACAAGTCAGGGGTAGGCGCAGCACAACTTTATGCAGGCAATCTGTCGCAGAGCTACGCCATCCGATGCACAAATGATATTATTGCTCGATCGGTGCAAGTCTGATGCGGGTAAGTATCGCCACCAGTTCTTCATACTTAAATGGCTTCTTCAACACGGGCGGGTCTGAGTAACCGTCTCTTAAACCGTGATCGGTGTTGCCGGTCGAGTAGATGAACGGCACTCCGCGCGCGAAGAGTGCTTCCGCCACCGGGTGGCTGTCGTCACCATTCAAGTTCATATCCAGCAACGCGACGTCGTAGTCTTGCGCATCGATCAAAGCGAGGGCCTTGACGACCGTCGCGACAGAAGTCACTGACTTGCATCCAAGGTCGGCCAGCATGTCTTCAATCATCATAACAACCAGCATTTCGTCCTCGACAACGAGAATCCGCCGACCAGAGAGCAACCTATCCATCGTGATCGTCTCTTGGTAAGGGAATGTCCATCGTGCAAACAAGGCCGTCGGGCCGGTAGTCCAGATGCACCGTGCCTTCCAGCTCATGGGCCAAACCACGCTCGAGCACCCGCGATCCAAATCCCTTGTGTGCCGGCGGCGTGACCGCGGGGCCACCTTTTTCCGTCCAGCTCAGCAGAAGCCGTTTTCCGGCCGGTGCCGTCTCAATCGTCCACCCAATCAGGATGGATCCGACCGCGTTGGACAATGCACCGTATTTCACGGCATTCGTTGCGAGCTCGTTGAACGCAATGCCAAGGGCCAAAGCTGCCTTTGGCGGGAACCGAACGTTCTCACCGGTGATCACAATGCGATCCGCCCGACCGCCCGAGACCCCGAATGGCTCCAGGGCATCGTGAGCGATATCGAGCAGCCCTGCACTTTCCCATTTTTCGCGAGTTAGCAGGTCGTGCGACCGGGATAGCGCAAACAGCCGGGACTCAATGGATTGCCTGATAGCCTTGGGATCGGTGGTCGATCGCAAGGTCTGCCAGACAATCGATTGCACCGTTGAAAGGGTATTCTTGACGCGATGGTTCAACTCGTCGATGAGCATCCTGGATCGAACTTCATCCTCCTTGTGTTTGGTAAGATCAGCGAACGAAGCAAAATATTGAATAACATCACCGCTCGCATCACGAACCGGACTGATAAAGACAGCGGCCCAGAACTCGCTTCCATCCTTGCGGCGGTAGAGAACTTCCGTCCCGCTGCTGGACGAGCCTTCGAACTCGGCTTTAATTCGCGTCAGCGCCTCAGCGTCGGCACCATGCGCCATCAGAAAATTGAAGCTTTTGCCGAGCACCTCTTCCCGGTCGTATCCCGTTAGAGAAAGAAAGCTGTCATTGGCAAAAATTATCGGGTTGTCGGGCTCCGTCGCGTCCGTAAACACCATCGCCATTCGGGTTGTTTCAGCGGCAACGACAAACGGGCCGAGGTCGTCCTGAAAGCTCTCGACTTCGGCTTCGGCGCCTTTCTGCTCGTCCGACTTCTTCGTTATTTCCGACATGCCACGGGTCAATCAATCTGCTTTGCAGTAATGCTGCGATAACCGTGGCACGGACTTCTTCCCGAACCAAGGCCCTTCATGGTAGCATAATTTCCTTGCTGCGACGGCCATTCATTGCGGTAGCCAAAATTCGGATTATCGGTATCTACTGGCCAATCCGGTGAACTAACGGCCGAAGCAGGGGTGGACGCGGACGAATGAAACCGGAAGTTGGATCAACCTTTACTCCCCTGGCCACACACCCTCCGGCGAAGGAAGCGCCTGGGATCCCGCAGGCCGCACAGCCTGTATTGCCGATAATTCCGATCGCAGCGGGCAGACCCGCTCTCGCGGAAGAGCTCATCAAAGCTGCGCCAACGCAGGATTTCAATCTTGCCCGCGATCTGGCCCTGTTCGCGCGTGTACGTGCCCAAGGCGGGCGGCGCGTGGTGGCGATCTTCGTTGGCTCGACCGCCGTCACCATTGCCAATATGTCCGGGCAGGTGCGGCTCAACGAGTGGAACGGCCAGTTCTTTGACGCCGTGGCGCCGCAAGGATCTGTCGGGCTTTGTCAATGATCTCTGGACGTTCCTTTTCATCATTGCCGTTTTGTTGGCCCTCACGGTCGCACAAACCTTTCTCCAGGAACGATTAAAATTTCGACTGCGCGAATGGATCACCCGTCACCTGCTGGTGGAGTGGCTTAAGCCATTGCGCGTCTATCAGCTGAGCTTTGCCGGTCAGTATGGTCACAACCCGGACCAGCGCATCCAGGAGGACACGCGCCTGCTCGGCGACTACACCGCCGACCTCGGCTGCGGCATAGTCTATTCTCTGCTTCAGATCGTCGCTTTCGTCGGGGTGCTTTGGGCTTTATCGGCGCAGGTCACATTCCAGGTGGCGGGCTACGACATCGCCATTCCCGGTTACATGGTCTGGTGTGCCCTCGTTTATGCCCTGATCGGCTCCGGTGTGACTTGGCTCGTGGGGCGGCCGCTGATTGCCCTGAATGGCGAGCGATATGCGCGCGAGGCGGAATTCCGCTTCGCCCTCGTTCGGGTCAACGAATCCGGCGAGAGCATCGCGCTGCATGGCGGGGGGAAGGACGAACAGCGACATCTCGAAGCCGCGCTCGCGGCTGTCGTAGATACCATGCGCCGGATATCTTCCTCGCTCGCCCACCTCACGTGGATCACATCGGGCACGGGCTGGCTGTCGCTCGTCGTTCCGATACTCGTGGCGGCACCGGCCTATTTCGGCGGTAGCTTGACGCTGGGCGGCCTGATCATGGTGGCAGGCGCCTTCACCCAGGTGCAGGGGGCGATGCGATGGTTTGTCGACAACTTTTCGCGGCTCGCTGACTGGCGCGCCGCAGTCCACCGGGTAGCCCGCTTCCGCGAAGCGCTCGACAACCTGCCGGCGATCGAGGCAGGCGCAGAGGAGATCAAACACGCGCTGCACCCGAAAGGATATCTCGCTTTCGAGGGCGTGCGCATCCTCCTGCCGGACGGACACATCGTTATCGACGACGCGACCGTCAGCATCACGCCAGGCGAGCGCGTGCTGATCGTCGGCGACACCGGTCGAGGAAAGTCGACGCTGTTCCGCGCCGTGGCGGGTCTCTGGCCGTGGGGTTCCGGAACGATCCTCACGCCTCCGCTTGATGCGATGGCATTCCTGCCGCAGCGCCCTTACCTGCCGCTCGGCACATTGCGCAATGCCCTGAGCTATCCGAGCGCCGCCGATGCTTTCCCTGAAGCGAATATTCGGAAAGCTCTGGAGCGGTGCGATCTCGGCAGTCTCATCGCCAAGCTCGACCAAACGGAGCGCTGGGACCAGGAACTGTCGCTCGGCGAACAGGAGCGCCTCGCCTTCGCACGCCTCCTGCTGCACAAACCGGGATGGGTCTTTCTCGATGAAGCCACGGCCGCGCTCGACGAAGACAGCCAGCGCCGCGTCATGCGCCTGTTCGATGATGAACTGAAGCAGACGACCGTATTGAGCATTGGTCACCGTCCGGATCTTGCCGTCTACCACACCCGAACGCTTCAACTTGTTCATGGACTTGACGGTGACCGCCTCAAGCTCAAGCCGCCCCCCGCCCCACCTCCGCCGCGGCGCTGGCTGCAACGGCTCGACGACTGGTTGCGAACCGTCCGGTCATGATGCGAGTCCGGTTTCCCGCGCAGGAGCATCAATTCATATTTACGCAGGGTCCACCTTGCTCATGGTACTGAGCGCCATGGCCCCGTATTTTGATACCAGTCTGTAAGTCGTTTTATCTCGATTTTGATCAGCGATCGCCGGACCGCGTCTCGAAATCGCGGAGCGGCTGAATTCAACTCAACCCGAAACGTCCGATGAACCACGTCTTCACGACATGCGCGAGGATGACATAGCTTGGGAGAATAAGGCACAGCGCGATCCAATAAGCCGGGGGCAGCGGGACGAAACCCAAAAAGCCAGCCAACCAGGAGTATGGGAGGGCTATTCCAATTGCGGCAATGATGAGGGTTGTCGTGATGAGCGCTGTGCTGGCCCGACTTTGGAAAAACGGAATCTTCGCCGTGCGAATGATGTGGATGATCAAGGTCTGGGTAAGCAGGGATTCGACGAACCATCCAGTCTGAAACAAGGCCGGATTGTTCCACGCATTGAAGACGTAGAGCATCGTGAAATAAGTGACATAATCGAAGATCGAGCTGATTGGGCCGATGAACAGCACAAACTTTGTGATATTGCCAATGTCCCATCGGCGCGGCACTGCCAGAAATTCTGCATCGACGTTGTCGGTCGGGATTGTGGTCTGCGAGAAGTCGTAGAGTAAATTGTTAGTTAGCACCTGGATCGCCGTCATCGGCAAAAACGGCAGAAAGATACTGGCCCCCAGCACGCTGAACATGTTCCCAAAATTAGAACTCGCGCCCATCTTGATATACTTGGTTATGTTGCCGAATACCTTTCGGCCCTCAATGACGCCATCGCCGAGCACCGCCAGGCTCTTCTCGAGCAATATGATATCCGCGGATTCCTTGGCGATGTCGACGGCACTGTCCACGGATATGCCGACGTCCGCCGTCTTCAGCGCCGGTCCGTCGTTGATGCCATCCCCCAGGAATCCAACGACATGCCCCTTGCGGTGAAGGGCATCGATAATGGCCGCCTTTTGCGACGGCGACACCTTGGCGAACACCGTCGCGGTTTCCGCTAGGTTCGCCAGCTCCTCCGGAGACAGCGCCGCCATCTCGCTGCCGAGAACGATGCGATCCACGGAAAGACCAACATCACGGCAGATCTTGCGCGTAACAATGTCGTTGTCCCCGGTCAGGATCTTCACTTGCACGCCGCCAGCCTGTAGCGCGGCAATCGCGGGGGCGCATGTCTCCTTGGGAGGATCGAGGAACGCGATGTAACCGAGCAACGTGAGATCCGCCTCATCGGCGACAGAGTATGTCGCCTGGGTCGGTGGCATCTCCTTGGTGGCGACGGCAATTACCCGAAATCCGTCGGCGTTCAGCTTGGCTGTCGTCTCGATCGCCGAAGCGAGATGGCTCTCATCGAGGGGACCAGTCTCATCGCCGATCGTGTAGTGCTTGCAGACCGCGAAGATTTCTTCGACTGCGCCCTTACAAATTAGGACATGAACTCCGTCGTCGCGCCCGAGAACGACGGACATCCTTCGCCTCTCGAAGTCGAACGGTATTTCGTCGATCTCCTTGAACCGTTCCCGAACCTTTAGGCCACCTTCGAGATCGCCGTGCTTCAGGACCGCGA
Source organism: Rhodopseudomonas sp. RCAM05734 (assembly GCF_052658035.1). Taxonomy (NCBI): domain Bacteria; kingdom Pseudomonadati; phylum Pseudomonadota; class Alphaproteobacteria; order Hyphomicrobiales; family Nitrobacteraceae; genus Rhodopseudomonas; species Rhodopseudomonas sp. RCAM05734. Next base: position 820,633 of record NZ_CP199742.1, read on the forward strand.
CGTCGAGCAGGTTCTTGAGGCCGGACTGGTAATAACTATTCAGATAGGCGGACTCGAGTACACTGTTCGAATCGGCGCCCCTGATATCAAGGTGGCGCTTGAGGATAATCAGGTCCTGAGTAAGTGTGCCGGTCTTGTCCGTGCACAACACGTCCATGGCTCCGAAGTTCTGGATTGCATTGAGACGCTTAACAATGACCTTCTTTCGGGACATTGCCATTGCGCCCTTTGCCAGATTGACCGTCACGATCATCGGCAGCATCTCGGGCGTTAAACCTACCGCTACAGCGACCGCAAACAACAGCGCTTCGAGCCAATTGCCCTTGGTCACGCCATTGATCACGAACACGAGCGGCGCCATCACCAGGATGAACCCGAGCATCAACCAGGTAAAACGAGTGATGCCCTTGTCGAAGCTCGTGAGTTGCCGCGTCTCGGCGATTGCGGTTGCCACGACGCCGAAAGCAGTTTGCGGGCCGGTCAGTACGACGACGCCGCAGCCGATACCGCTGACGACAGCGCTACCCATAAAGCAGATATTGGGGAGATCAAATGGCGTCTCGGCCGCGCCTTCGTGGGCTGCAGCGAATTTCTCGAGCGGCATTGCCTCGCCAGTGAGGGTCGACTGATTGATGAAGAGATCCTTGGCCGAAATCAGCCTGAGGTCGGCGGGGATCATGTCTCCGGCCGACAGCAGAACGATGTCGCCGGGCACAAGTTGATCGATCGGAACATCGGCGTGGTCGGCGCCCCCCTGTCGGCGCACAGAAGTGGTTATCGATACCATCTTTTGCAATTCGTCGGCAGCATTGCTCGACCGATACTCCTGAAGGAAGCCTAGGGTGATGCTCAGGACTACCATGATCACGATCATGATCGCCGCGCGCTGATCGCCGAGAAAATAGGATGCCGTCGCCAGCGATAGCAGGAGGATATTCAACGGATTGATCGAGCGCGCAGCAAGCTCGCCGAGAACCGTATGACGCGCCTGTCGAGCAACCCGATTGGGCCCGACGGAGCGGAGTTGCTGCACGACCTGACCGGGCGTGAGGCCCGCCGCCGTGCTGGACAATTTTTGCAGTGCGTCGTCGGTCGATAGGCGAGCGACTTCGGCCAAGGCTTTTCCGCTCGCGATCGATGCTTCGGGTGCTGCGCCTGGCGGCTCCTGCCGCACAGGGGCTACGGCAGGGTTCGCCGCTTTGGGATCCGGCTGGTTCAAATTAACATCTCCTCGCATTCATGAGATCCGCTCAGATCAGCGAAAGGGGTCACTGGCACGGGTAAGCTTGCGATTCTTTTGAGTGCAGCGAGCCAGTGTTCGCTACGGCAAATAGGCGATTGAGGAAGCAGCCTGATCCTGAGAAACACGCCAGCTTACCCAATCGAACCAGCTCAAAGGATATCGGCCGAGAGTGCGCGCACTTTGACAAAAATCAAGGCCTACTCGCTCAGAACCTCGAGAGGCGGCCAACAACAATGCGATGCCGCTCATTCAGAGTTACGACGAAAATTCGTTTTCTTCTTATAGGGAATAATTTGTAGATAGCGGCTCAAATTTAGAAGCAACGGCTCCGCCGCTCGAGCAGATAGTCACCTACTCAACGTCATTCCCTTTCTTGGCTGTCATTGATCTATGTCAATGGGCGCGCCTAAAACAAATTCGTTTGTGCAGGAACCTTCGTCAGCCGACTCCATTTTTCCCCCGTTCGATGTGGAACGCATAACAATTGGTGAACACCATGAAGAAAATCCTCCTGGCGACGGCTGCCATCGTCGCATTCTCTGCCCCCTCATTCGCGGCTGAGACGGCAAAGACCATTGGCCAAGCGCCGCCATCATTCTACCTGGCTCAGGATACCGCGACTCTGAAATGTCAAATCGTCGAGACCCAGCCTGCGGCTAGCAGCAGCATGAAGGTTGTCGGTGCCGCGCACGTGACGAAGGCATCTGCAGAGACGGCTTTGAAGGCCGACAAGACTTGCGCCAAGTAGAGGGGTGACGGCGCGAGTTCGGGGACGGGTCTATTAGTTTGTTTACAATACCGAAAGACCCGCCCCGCGCTGCCGACCAACAAGCCACCAGCGCCGCCAACCACCAGCAAGAACCAAGAATAGTGCAATCAAGGCCCAATCGATCACTGGGCCGTTGTGCTGCGTGACGACGCAATACGAACTACTCCCAACTCAAATATCCTGAAAGAAGGACGTCATGCGAAAGACTCTCATTCTCGTTGCGACTGCGGCCTTGTTGACCGGTACGGCCATAACCGGGTCAGCGGTCGCGCGCGATCATTCGGATCGCACAGAATTGACCTCGAGCCAGATCACAGATCAGGCGTCGGCTCGCGCTGCCCAAATGAAGGCTGACCTGCGTCTCACTGCAGAGCAGGAGAAGAATTGGTCTGCTTTTGAGACTGCGGTGGTGGGTATGTGGAAGAAGCAGGCCGAACAACAGATTGCCTGGCGCAATGCACACGCCAAGGAACAAGGCAGCGTCGATCTGATCGACGAAATGCGCAAAGATGCTGATGAGGAGATCGACCGATCCAATGCGCGGAAGAAGCTCGCAGATTCCGCCCAGCCGCTCTACAGCAGCCTCGATGACCAGCAGAAGCGCCGGTTTTCCGAGGCGCTTTTCCGCAGGAATCGTGATCGCCACTCCTATTGAGCGAAACGCTATCTAGCAACGAAATTGAATTACGGGCGGCCGTCCTGGTTGCTCGCAATTCGACTAATCGCGAACAAGTCGCCGCGCCATGTGATCGAAGCAATTCCCGGCTTTGCCACTGTCATTCACGTCCATTCGAAAAGGCGGAATACTGTTGATCCAAATCAACGACGACCGCTGGTTCGCGCCGCAGCTTCAACTTCTCTCGCTCAGGGGTTTACTATTGGAGGACGGAATCATGGACAAGGACCGGGTCGTTGGATCGGCGAAGCAAGTCAAAGGCGCAGCGAAGCAGGCGGTCGGCAAGGCGGTCGGTGACACCAAGCTGGAGACGGAGGGCGAGGCCGACAAAATAGAGGGCAAGGTTCAGAACGCCATTGGCGGCGTCAAAGACACGCTTAAAGGAAAATAGGCATTGAGAGTGGGACCTTTTTCTTCTAACCGTCCTTAGCCAAAAAGCGAAGGGATAGTCATCCGAGGGGCATTCATGGTTTTTGAATCGGTTGAAATTTCTACCCCTGTCGCGGAAAGCCCAGCGATATCGTGGGCCGCGATTGCAGCAGGTGCCGTTGCTGCTGCAGCTCTGACCCTTGTCCTCCTTGCGTTCGGTGTCGGCATGGGCTTCTCGGTCGTACCCCCCTGGGGCAATTCGGGCGTAGCTTCGACCACATTCGAAATTGGCACCGGTCTTTATCTGATTGTTGTCGCTATGCTCGCCTCTACCATAGGAGGTTATATCGCGGGGCGGCTGCGTACGAGATGGGTCAGCGTACATATCCACGAAGTCTTTTTTCGCGACACCGCTCATGGCTTTTTGGCTTGGGCATTCGCCACGGTGCTCAGCGCTGCGTTTTTGACTGCGGCGGCCAGCAACATTGTTGGTGGCGCATCACCGGGACTTGCACCCGCAGCCAGTATGTCGACAAGCCAATCAGCGGGATCCGGCGGTCCGGTGGATTATTATGTGGATGCGCTGTTGCGATCCAATCCTGCCGGAAAACTAGATACGACCAGTTTGGGAGCCACTCGCCGCGAGATCGCGGGTATCCTCACGACCGGCCTTCGTGATGGCGATATTGCTGCGCCTGATCGCACATATGTGGCACAAGTCGTTGCGGCCCACACTGGGCTTAGTCAGGCGGACGCCGACACGCGGGTTTCAAACGTCATCAACCAAGCAAAGACTGATTTGGACAACGCCCGAAAGGCAGCGGCCAAATTGTCTCTGTGGCTAACCGCCTCGCTGCTGATCGGCGCGTTTGCCGCCAGCCTAGCGGCCACCGACGGCGGGTATGTCCGGGAGCGGAACGCGAGTCTTACTGAACAGCAATTGTGAACTGAACATAGGAGGAAGTCATGGGTCGCGGAATTCTGCTGTGGCTGCTAGGAGTCCCAATTCCGATCATTATTCTTCTCGCTATCTTGCGGCATTAAATCGCCGAGGAGTTCTCCTAGATATTGTGCAGCTCCTTTAATTTGACGCCGTGCTTGCCATTTCGCAACGAAACCCGGTTCACTACTCCGCGTTCGGGAGTCGAGCAACTGTCGCAAAGCCACATGTGATTGCGACAGCGTTGCTGCAACTGGTTTTACTCGAGCCGACCCGCGCAGACGATGTAAAGGCGGACGAGTGCGGTCTTGCATCGGTCTATTCAAGCCTGAGCGAGGAGATGGCAAGCGGAGAAGACACCAGCGCAAAAAGACTTGACCGCCGCGCATCGGTCACTTCGGTTCGAAACAATGATCCTCGTCAAAAATAGAGAAAACGGTCGTTCGGCAGTCATCCGGATCACCGATCGTGGCCGTCACGTCAGGAACAATCGACGTATCGCAGGCTGCCGCACGTGAACTCGGCTTCGCGGATTTGACGAAGGTGTGTCTCACGATCCTGTCGATGCTGGAAGATCGACCAGCCGGTGAAAATTTATTGTTGCGACGGCTGGAATAGCAGCGCGTCGCGATCACTCGCGCCATCCAATCATCATCTTGGGTTGCGCACCCATTAACGTGGATCAATGACATCCTTGAATGGTTGGTTTGCTGGCAGTCCGCTGTTCTCAATATGCGGTATGATTGGTTGCTGTTGATCGGTGAATGGGCATCTAATCCGATGCCGGAACAATTAGCGATGATAAAAAAAGCAATTAATATGAAGCAAGAAATTCCAGCACCTGCCCATCCCTATAAAAGGCGTGACCCTCTGCCTTGGCAGCAGCCGAAGGCAACTGAGGAAGATCCCGAGGCCTTGCAGCGAGTGCAGGCGATCCTGAATAACCCCAGCTACCGTCGAGCTGACAATGACATTGATTTTCTCGCGCAAGATGGCGTTCGCGGCGTGCGCCTACAGATCGACTATCTCAAGCCCGAGTTGCTGCTTGAACAGCACAAGATTCACCAAACGATAGTCGTATTTGGGAGCACGCGAATTTGCGAGCCGGCTGCCGCACTTCGCGAGGTGGATACGCTGCGCGCATCGCTAGCTGCCGACGCAACCAATATGGAGCTGCAACGTCAGCTAGCAATTGCTGAGCGACTCTTTGCCAAGAGCCACTACTATGATGTAGCTCGCGAATTCGGGCGTCTCGTGGGCAGTGCGAATCATGGCGCTCGCAAACACCATACGGCCATCATAACCGGTGGAGGGCCGGGAATGATGGAGGCCGCCAACCGTGGGGCGTTCGACGTTGGAGCCAAATCCGTCGGACTAAACATTAGCCTCCCTCATGAGCAATATCCGAACCCCTACGTCACACCCGAACTCTGTTTGTTAGTCGGCGTGGGGCCCCGACGCCGATCGGCGAGCCAAGCTATTGATCTAAAAAGCAATGGAGGGGTCAATCTTGGATGCTTATTCACAGCTGGCGACCGCAGAGCGCCGGATAGCTGCGAAAAAGTCTCGTGAACTCACAAAAAGTCCACGCCAAATCGCGGCTTTTATGATTCCATCCGGGCATGGAAAACGGCCCTGGAAAATTGCCGGAAGACATCGAGGCGCTGCAGGCAACGTTGCTTGCCACACGCGCCGAACTTGCCGTTGTCCGCGCCCGGCAGTCCGACGATCAGGCGCTGATCGCACATCTGAAGCTGCAGATTGAAAAGCTGAACCGCGATCGTTATGGGCCGCGCTCGGAGCGGTCCATACGCCTGCTGGATCAGCTCGAACTGACGCTGGAGGAACTTGAGGCCAAGGCGACCGAGGACGAGCTGGCGGCAGAATTGGCCGCGGCCAAGGCCAAGAGCGCAACCACGCCCGTGGCGTCGTTCTCCCGCCAGCGGCCATCGCGAAAACCGTTCCCGGAGCATCTGCCGCGCGAGCGTGTGATCGTCCCCGGTCCGGTGTCTTGCGCCTGCTGCGGCGGTGCACGGTTGTCGAAACTCGGCGAGGACGTCACCGAGACGCTCGAAGTGATCCCGAAATCGTGGAAGGTGATCCAGCACGTCCGGGAGAAGTTCGGCTGCCGGGATTGTGAGAAGATCAGCCAGGCTCCGGCGCCGTTCCACGTTATCGCCCGCGGCTGGGCGGGCCCGAGCCTGTTGGCGATGGTGCTGTTCGAGAAGTTCGGCCAGCACCAGCCGCTGAACCGGCAAGCCGAGCGCTATGCCAAAGAGGGCGTGCCGATCAGCCTGTCGACCCTGGCCGACCAGGTCGGCGGCTGCACCGCCGTGCTGACGCCGTTGTTCCAGCGGCTGGAAGCCTATGTGCTCAGCGCCGAGCGGTTGCACGGCGACGACACCACGGTGCCGGTTCTGGCCAAGGGCAAGACCTCGACAGGCCGGATCTGGGTCTATGTCCGGGATGACAAGCCGTTCGGCGGACCGGCACCGCTGGGTGCAGTATTTTATTACTCACGCGATCGCGCAGGTGAGCATCCACAGGCGCATCTGGCCGGCTACAGCGGCCTGTTCCAGGCCGATGCCTATGGTGGCTATGGTAAGCTTTACAACGCCGGCCGCAACGCGGGCCCGATTTTGGAGGCCGCGTGCTGGGTCCATGCCCGACGGCCATTCTTCGTGATGGCCGATCTGGCGGAGAACGCGCGCCGCAAGGTGCAAGGCAAGAAGCCAGTGGTGATCTCGCCGCTGGCGCTGGAAGCCGTGCGTCGGATCGACGCTCTGTTCGAGATCGAGCGAGGCGTCAACGGCGAGACGCCCGAACGACGCAAGGCGGTTCGCCAGGAGTTAAGCGCGCCGCTCGTCGCCGATCTGGAAATCTGGATGCGCGAGCAACGCGCCAAACTGTCGCGAGGCAATGACGTCGCCAAGGCGATGGATTACATGCTCAAGCGCTGGAGCGCCTTCACCCGCTTCCTCGACGATGGCCGCATCTGCCTGTCGAACAACGCCGCCGAAAGGGCGCTGCGCGGTATCGCGCTCGGCCGGAAGTCCTGGCTGTTCTGCGGCTCGGATCGCGGCGGCGACCGCGCTGCGGTGATGTACAGCCTGATCGTCACCGCGAAGATGAATGATGTCGATCCGCAGGCCTGGCTCGCCGACATGCTGGCGCGCATCGCCGAGCATCCCGCCCAAAAGCTCGACGAGCTGTTGCCGTGGAATTGGCGCAAGCCGGCCGATCTTAAAAGGGCCGCCGCTTGATCGCGAAACGTCGCCCGATGGGCTTGTCGGAAACCGAAAAGGCCCTCATCACCGCCACCTGTCAGCGCTTTATCGACGAGGTGTTGAAGCCGAGGTTCTTGCCAATAATATGCCCCACGCAGTTTAACTACCCGATCGATATCATCGGCAAATGGCAGGGGCATCGCTATCGGTTTATCCAGCGCTATCGGTCAGGACAGCCAGAAACAGATGGCGAAGACTTTGACGCACCATTCACACGATTGGACTGGATCAGCCGCGACCGCTTCGATCTGCAATGGCATCGCCACACTGGAACCTGGTATCGCCTCCACCGTGGCCTGTCATTGGCTGAGGCTCTGAAGACCATCGAGACCGACGGTATCTTGCACCCCGTATAGCCCCCCTCGCGCCGCCTCCTGACCGCGGTCATGCCTAGACCGCGCCCGCGGGGCTCACCGGATGCTTACGGTGAGCCAGCGGTAGATTCGGAATGTGGCGCGCTGGCTATAGATCGCCCATAACGGTCATTCGCGTCTAACGCGGGATGAGTTGGCAACGACGTTGTCAGCGCCTCATTACGTGACACTGCGTCCGCGCGGCGCCTAATCTTCTGCCGGATGTCGCTTATCACAATGCAAGGCAGATCTTCCCGAAGTGTCTTTGCGAAATCTGATGCCTAAACGCAGCCTCGATCTGATCCAGCGGGAATGTTGAGTCGATGATCGGCTGGATGTCGTTGGCATCAATCGCGGCGATCATTTCTTGCTGTTCCTGGCGGGAGGGTGGCGGTCCGGCGTGAAGAAGACCGCTGGTCGGCTTAACGTTCCATATCTCTGGAACGGCCCCGCTCCGGGCGTTCAGGCTGTAACGGATAATCAAACAAAAAGGCCCGCCGGAAGGCGGGCCTTTGGTCCATGACTGCGCCCTGATCAGAACGACGCAGTGCCATAATAGTCGTTGACGGCGCGTGTGCGGGTCGCATCGCCCCAGTTCCATGCATTGTCGTTGCCATATTTCGGCGCGCTCTTGAGCTGGGCTTCGGTTACGCCGGTAACGTACCCGCCGAGCGTGGTGTCGTACTTCAGCGATTGCCAGGGCAGCGGATAGTGATCGTCGCCGATGCCTAGAAAACCGCCGAATGAGAGCACTGCGTAAGACACCTTGCCGCTCTGCTTGTCGATCATCACGCGCTCGATCGAGCCAATCTTGTTGCGGTCCGCGCCATAGACGGCGGTTCCCTCAACCTTGTCGCTGCCGATAAGATTGCCTTGCTCGCTTACTTCCGTAACCATGAGACTTCTCCAAGTTTGAGTTCACAAACCAGAACGAAGAGCGCGATGAAACGTTCCTGCGGTTCACCTGCTTCAAATCGACGCATTCGTTGGGAATGGGCGACGTCGGTCGTTTACGCACCTCCGCAATAACGCTGCAGCGGTATCTATGGCAGGTGCCGAGAAAACGACGAAAGTTGTGAGAAGTCACAAGCAAGCACGTTCTGGTCGAATTTGGCCATGTCCGATACATTTGGGTCATTCGCGTCGTTTTGTCGGTCAGCCGCCCACTTCCGGTCTACCCCGGTAAGCGGACAAACGCGGACGTGGTTGGTTTGTCCGTTAAGTGCAACAACGGAAGTCGGCGCACGTGTCAGCGAGTTCCGCGTAAGGGGGATAACGGGCATGATCACGCCGGTCGGCTAGTCCTCTTCATCCTAAAAGCACGCAAGAGCATGGACACACGCAACGGAGCCCCGCTCCTCGAAAGGAACGGGGCTCTACGCATCGGTTTCTGTCCTGTTGGTAACGTGACCAGCCAGCTCATGAGCGGGTCGTTCCGGCAATTTGAAAGGAAGGGACCCCACCAGGTGGAGCCCTTTCCAGATGCCTTACCGGCCAATTCAGTTGTAGTCGGAGTACTTGAACTGCGGCAGCGCCCTGAGTTGATCCTTCGTCGCGCTCATTTCGGCGTGATCGGGGGTCCAGTCGTTGGCGTTGGCAGTGGTGGTCCGGGCCGGTGCCGTCGTGGTTGCAGCCGGTGCCGTCGTGGTAGCGGCGCCGGTCGTGGATTCCCGGGTCGTCGTGGTCGTGGTCGTCGCGCTGGTGCGAACAGCCTCTTCCTTGAACTTGAGCTTGTCCATCGCAACGGCGATGTCGTGTTCGCCCATGCCGAGGAACCCACCGACGCCGATGACCACGGCGCTGACCTTGCCATCCTTGTCCAGGATAAGCTCATTGATATCGCCGAGCTTCTCGTTGGCGTCGTTGTAGACATTGAGCCCCATCAGCTTGGACGCTCGCCACTGTCCCTTGAGCATCAGCTTGTCGGCACTCTTCGACGTGGTAACGGCGGGGGTCGTGCGGTCGGCCGGCTGGGCCGTTTGCGCATATGCGGAACTGCTGAGTGCGGTGACGCTAAGCAGTGCGGCGGCTACGATATTCTTCATGTTGTCCTCCAGTGAATTGAAGCGGGCTCCTGAAACCGCCGACATGCATGGTGGTTCCGACCTGGGGGAATATTCGGCAATTTTTTCGCGTAAAGAAAGGTGACGCCCGCGAAGCAAAAAGCTGCTCGCCTAATCGACATCGAATACCGATATCGCTCAGAGCCGTGATCCAGGGCGCCGCAGGAGAATCCTATTGTGGAACCGGCCGGAAGATCCACTCGCGCCACACGGTGAGCAACGCCGCCATGATGACAGGCCCCAGAAACAAACCGAAAATTCCGAAGGCAGCGAGACCTCCGAAGATTCCGACAAAGGCGAAAAGAAACGGAAGACGCGCCGAGCCGCCGACTAGGGTCGGCCAGACGAAATGATCGCCGGCAAGCATGATAATCGCGCCCCAGCAAAACACCGCTGCGGCCGCAAAACCGCTGCCGCCGCCGGAGACCAGGACCAACGCCGCCGTGGTGAACGCGAGCCACGCGCCAAACGGCAGCATCGCGAATGCCGTCGTCAGAATCGTAAACATCACCGGATTCGGAACGCCTGCGACGAAGTAGCCAACGCCGATCAGCAATCCCTCGCCCACGGCGACCAGAACAGTGCCGTTCACCGTGCCGCGCGTGGCGTCGACCATTCTCTCGACCAGCCCCTCTCCGGCATCGCCAATAAGGCGGTCACACGTGTCCAAGAAGCGGCTCGCGACGGCGCGACCATTTCGGAGCAGAAAAGACAAGGTCAGGAGCGAGAATAACAACATGAACAGCCGATGGAGCAGTCTGTCCGCCAAACGTTTTGAAAAATTCCGACGCATTGTCCGCATTGACAGTTTGAAGCCAGGCGGTGGCAGCTTTCGGATCCGAGAGGTTGGAGCGCCTCCATGATTGCATACTTTCGGCGGCAACCGGCAGACGAGCGACCCAATCCGGGACTTCGACCCCGCTCTCCCGGGCCTGCTTGAGCCAACTCACGAGCACGTTGTCATTCGGCCTGCAATATTGACCCCGTAATGGAGTGGGCCCTCCAAGGTGGACAGATTGGCTTTCAGTAATTGACCGGACGGCCGGCCTTTCAGAGGATGAAGGCCATGAGAAAGCACCGAACCCACAGCGTCGAGTTTAAACGTCAGGTGTCGCAGGAGTATCTGGGCGGCGAGACGCTGCACGGCCTCGCGAAGCGGCATAATGTCTCCCGTAACTTGATCCGCATCTGGATCGAAAAGTATCAGGCAGGCGCGCTCGACGAGGACGTCGCTTCAGCCGGTCTGCTCGAGACCTATGAAGCGCGCATTGCTGCACTTGAGCGCCTGGTCGGCAAGCAGGCTCTCGAGTTGGAGTTTCTAAAGGGGGCTCTTCGGCCACGACCTCGGCTGAAAAGCGAGACTACGTCCGCAATTGTAGACCCCGCGGCATCAGCGTTGCCCAGGGATGCAGGCTGATGGGAATGGCCCGTTCTACTTTCTATGACGAACCGATCCGTGCGGCCGATGACACAACCATCGTCGCGGCGATGGCTGCAATCTGCGACGAGTTCGAGCACTATGGCTGGCGTCGGGTCCAAGCTGCCCTCAGGCAGCAAGGCATGGTCGTCAATCACAAGAAGGTCCGCCGTCTCATGCGCGAGCATGACCTCCAACCCAGAATGCGCCGCCGCTTCACGACAACGACGGATAGCGACCACGACCAGCCGATCTTTCCCAACCTTGCCAAAACCGTGGCGCTTGACGGCCCCGACCAACTTTGGGTCGCCGATATCACCTACGTCACCATCGTTGGTGGCTTCGTTTATGTCGCTGTCATTCTGGATGCCTGGTCCCGGCGGGTCGTGGGTCATGCCATCAGCCGCTCCATCGACGCGCGATTGACGCTCGCCGCCTTGTCAGTCGCGATCGAGAAGCGAAAGCCGCCGCCTGGCTGCGTCCATCATTCTGATCGCGGATCCCAATACGCTGCTAAGATCTACCGCGACTACCTTGCCGAGCACTACATCAAAGGATCCATGGGTCGGCGAGGAAATCCGTACGACAATGCCAAGGCCGAAAGCTTCATGAAGACGCTCAAGGTTGAGGGTGTCTATCCAATGGCTTTCGAGACCTACGCCGATGTTTCCGAGAATCTTCCAAAATTCATTGATTACGTCTACAATACCCGAAGGCTACACTCCGCTCTCGGCTATATCAGCCCCGCGCAATTTGAGAAGCAACACGCCCGGCAGACGGTCAATCCAGTGGCCTGAACCTGTCCGCCCCGAGGGGCCCACTCCATAAGCCGGGGGATCGGCGTCCAAAATTGACCCCCTAATCAACCAACTCGGCCATCAGTACATAAAAAGGTGGGTTGGGGAATGGGTCAGCAGATCAGGCCAACAATCTTCTCGTTTAAGATCAATGGGTTGGCTGCCGTATTGGCGGAGAGGGGGGATTCGAACCCCCGATAGGCTTGCACCTATGCCGCATTTCGAGTGCGGTACAATCAACCACTCTGCCACCTCTCCATGGTGCCAAAAACCGAACGGTTGCCCGCAGGTGGTTGGCCGGAGTTCTAGGCGAGGTTCGCGGTCCAGACAAGCCGTACGGAGCGGAAATCTGGCGTCACGGGCAAAGGGCCCCGCCAGCTGTCGCCCAGTCGTGCCTTGCGGGGAGCAACGCGACGTCCGGCTCACGAAGCCGACCGAGGCGGCCTGAGGGGATCGCTGGCGCCCCGGGCGCCCCGCGGGATCGGCAAATCCGGCGCCAGCGGCCTGCGCCGGCCTCAATCCTTGGCCTTCTTGGCCTTGGACTCCTTGGTCTTCGTATCTTTCGCGTCCTTGTCCTTCTTGTCCTTGCGCCGGTTGGTGAAGCGGGCATTGCCGAGACCGGTGCCGATGGTCAATACGCCCCAGCGCTCGACTTCCTGCATGAACGGCACCTCGCTGAGCCCCTGCGCCACGCCGTCGTTGTGCATCAGCACCGCGGTGTCATGGCCGCCGATGTCGGGGATGCCCTCGGCGATCAGCCCCGGCAGGTTGAACTTGCTGCTCTCCCAGTTGCCCGGCAGGTTCTGCGCGCCCTTCTCGATGGTGCCGTCCTCGTTGATCACGCCAGGGCAGGAAATGCCGATGAACGGCGCCAGCTTGAAGCCTTCCTTCTCGGCCGCCGCGAGCAGGTCTTTCAGCATCTTGACCAGCCGCTTCACGGCGCCCTCGCGGGTCGGCTCATCCTCGGCATGGCGCCACAGGTCGGATTTCCAGACCGAAGCCTTGGACAGGTCCGGCGCCTTCTTCCATTGCGTCTCGACGACGCCGCAGCGGATGTTGGAACCGCCGATATCGACGGCCAGAATGCTGTCATGCCCCTCGAAGATCCAGGACGGTGCCAGATGCAGGCAGCCGAGCAGCCCGGCCTCGTCGGGGTGAAAGCGAATCGGAATCATGTCGACGTTGAGGCCCTCGGCCTTCAGGATCAGGTCGGTGCGGGCGATCGCCAGTTCGCCGATCCGGCTCAGGCGGAAGCCGCCGCCGACCACAATGCATTCGGTGTCAGCCCAGGCTTTGCTCTTCAGAAAGCGCCGCGTGACATAGGCCAGTTCCTGGGCGAAATCCTCGATCGCACCGTGCACCAGCGCCGCGGCGGCGATGTCGTCGCCCGTCAGCGCCTCGTCGAGGGCGGATTTGCCAATTTCCTCGGTCGCCTTCTTGCCCAGGGGATCGTCGCCGTTCTTCTGCAGCGGTTTGCGCAGGCCATCGAGAATCCGCTGGAACGCCCCCTTGCTGGCGCGGTCGCCCAGGAAACCATCATCGTCCTTCAACTCGATGTTGAAGCTGTCCACATCTACCGACGGCAGGCGCGTCGCGCCATGCCGGGCGATGCCGGTCGTCGTCACTGTATCGTCAGCCATGTTTGCCCCTGGAGATCCCGAGAATCGAGTGACAATGCGCGGGGAACCGGTTGGTTGCATGGCAGAAATGCCGCGGCAGCCCAGGTGGCGGGAGCCGGCGCAGCCCGGCGGCTTCTAGGGGGTCAGAAGCGGCTGGATGACCTCGGCACTCTCGCCGGCCACGATATGCGGACCGGTATTGACGTCGATCACCGCCGGCATCGAACTGTCGATGCCGCCGTCCCAGCCGCCGCCGAGCGCCTTGGCGAGAGCAATGTAGGACGTCGCGATGGCGACGCGGCTGACGATCAGGTTGTCGTCGGCGGTGTAGGCCGAGCGCTCCGCGTCCAGCGCTTCCAGAAAACTCGTCGAGCCAGACGTATAAAGCGCGCGGGACAGCCGTGCAGCCTCGCCGTAGCGGCGCGAGGCCTCGGCCAGCCGCTTGATCTTGATGCGCTCCTGGGCCAGCGAGACGAGCGCGTTCTCCACATCTTCGAGTGCCGTCAGCACCGAGGCGCGCCATGCGAGATAGTATTGATCGCGTTGCGCACCGGCGATATCGACCGCCGCGCGCAGCTTGCCGCCATTGAAGATCGGCACGCTGATGCTCGGGCCGATCGACCAGCCGATCGAGGATGCCTTGCCGATATCGCCGACGTTCAGCCCGGTGGTCGAAACCGAGCCGGTGAGGCTGACGCTGGGATAAAGCGCGGCCTCGGCCTGACCGACCTTCGCGGTGTATTGTGCGTATTGGCGTTCGGCCTTGCGCACGTCGGGCCGCTGCACCAGCACATCCGCAGGAATACCGGTCGGCAATGGCAGCCGCGGCGCCGGAATCCGGACGACGGAGCGCAGCGACTGCGCCAGGGCGGTCGGCTCGCGGCCGAGCAACACTCCGATGCGATGCACAGCCTCGGCATAACTGACTTCGTAGGTGGGAATGTTGGATTCCGTGGTCGCGGCGAGGCCTGCAGCCTTGGCGGCATCCACCGCGGAGGCCGAGCCGGCGTCGAATTTCTGCTGGGTCAGTTGCGCCGTCTGCCGCTGCGAGGCCGCGGTGCGGCGCGCCAGCGCGATGCGGGCCTGGTAGCCGCGCATCTCGGCGTAGTTCGACGCGACATCACCCACCAGCGTCAGCAGCGTCGAGCGCAGATCGTCCTCTGCCGCATCCACTCCATAGGTGGCGGACTCGACCGCGCGACGATTGGCGCCGAACAGATCCAGTTCCCAGCTCGAATCGAAGCCCGACTGGAACTGGTTATACGTGAACGGTGCGGTCGCTATGCCGCCGCTGGTGCTCGACGCCGACCGATTGTAGGTGGCGGAGCCTGAACCGTCGACCAACGGCAGCAGCGCGCCGATCGCCTGGCGCCGGGTCGCACGCGCTTCGCGAATCCGCGCTTTGGCGCTTGCGACGTCGATATTGTTCTGCACCGCCTCCTCGATCAGGGCGTTGAGAGTCTGATCGCCCAGCCGGTTCCACCAGTGCGCCAGCGTGACCTGCTTTGGCGATGCCGCCTTGGCATTGCCCCAGCCTGTCGGTAGCGTGATCGGTGTACCGAAATAGTCCGGCCCGACGGCGCAGCCGGACAGCATCGCGCCGGACATCAGCAGCGCAATGAGCCGCGACATACGGGAGCGGCGGGCCCGGTACGGCAACGCGAATCGCTTGATCATGTGGGTACCGAGGGTGATGCCGGTTTGACCTCGGCAGTTGCTTTGTCTGCTGGTTGCTTGCGCTTGAACAGGCGGCGGACCGCGACGAACAGGAGCGGCACGAAAAAGATACCGAGCAGGGTCGCGGCGATCATGCCGCCCATCACGCCGATACCGATCGAATTCTGCGCGCCGGAGCCCGCGCCGGAGGCGATCGCCAAAGGCGTGACGCCGAGGATGAAGGCAAACGACGTCATGATGATGGGCCGCAGCCGCTGGCGGGCCGCGTCGAGGGTTGCCTGGATCAGACCGATTCCGGCCGCCTCCCGTTCGATCGCGAATTCAACGATCAGGATCGCGTTCTTCGCCGACAGGCCGATGGTCGTCAGCAGCCCGACCTTGAAATAGACGTCGTTGGTCTGCCCGAACAGATAGGCCGCGAGCAGCGCGCCGAAGATGCCGATCGGCACCACGAGCAATACCGCGAGCGGGATCGACCAGCTCTCATAGAGCGCCGCGAGACAGAGGAACACGACCACCAGCGAGATCGAATAAAGCGATAGCGCCTGGTTGCTGGAAAGCCGCTCTTGGGCAGATAGTCCGGTCCATTCATGACCGTATCCGGGCGGAAGTTTTGCCACGAGATTGTCGATCTCGTCCATGCCGGCGCTGGAACTGACGTTGGGCGCGGACTCGCCCTGGATCTCGACGGCGGCCGAGCCATTGTAACGCTCAAGACGCGGCGAACCGAAGGTCCAGTGGCCGCTGGCAAAGGCCGAGAACGGCACCATGACGCCCGACGAATTGCGCACAAACCAGCGACCGATGTCGTCGGGCTGCATGCGGAAATTACTCTCGCCCTGCAGGTACACCTTCTTGACACGGCCGCGATCGATGAAGTCGTTGACGTAGTCGCTCCCCCACGCCGTCGACAGCGTGGTGTTGATATCCGACAGAGTGAGACCGAGAGCGCTGGCCTTTTCCTGATCGATATCGACGGAATATTGCGGCTCGTCCTCCTGGCCGTTGGGACGGGTATTGACGACGGATTTGCTTTGGGCCGCCGCGCCCAGCAACTGGTTTCGGACCGCGATCAGCGCGTCGTGGCCGGTGCCGTTGATGTCCTGCAGATAGAAATCAAAGCCGTTCGAATTGCCCATGCCCTGGATCGCGGGCGGCGCCAGCACGAATATCCTGCCGTCCTTGATCGTCGAGAAGGTCCCCATGGCGCGACCCGCGACGGCCTGGGCATTCGATGCCGCGGTCTTGCGCTCAGCGAATGGCTTCAACTGAACGAACGCAATTCCGACGTTCTGCCCAGCGCCGCCGAATCCGAAGCCCGCGGAGGCGAAGACGCCCTGCACGGTGTCCTTCTCCTGAGTAAGATAGAAGTCGGTCACCTGCTGCAGCACCCGCTGGGTGCGATCCTGCGTTGCGCCGACGGGAAGCTGTACGGCCGTGATGAGGATACCCTGGTCCTCCTGCGGCAGAAACGAGCCCGGCAGCCGCACGAACATCACGCCGGTCACGATCACCATCGCCAGAAAGACGAGCAGGAAGCGGGTCGATCGTCCGATCATGCCCTGTGCGCCGCTGCGGTAGGCATGCGAACCGCGATCGAAAGAACGGTTGAACCATCCGAAGAAGCCCTTCTTGTCGGCATGATCGGTCGGCGGCCTCAGCAGCGTTGCGCACAGCGCCGGTGTGAAGATGATGGCGACTATCACTGAAAGGACCATCGCGGACACGATGGTCACCGAGAACTGCCGGTAGATCACGCCGACAGCGCCGCCGAAGAAAGCCATCGGCAGGAACACCGCCGATAGCACAGTGGCGATGCCGACCAGAGCACCGGTGATCTCGTCCATGGATTTGCGGGTGGCCTCCTTCGGCGAAAGCCCCTCCTCCTTCATCACGCGCTCAACATTCTCGACGACGACAATTGCGTCGTCGACCAGCAGGCCGATCGCCAGCACCATGGCGAACATCGTTAGCGTATTGATTGAATATCCGAAGATCGCCAGCACGCCGAAGGTGCCGAGCAGCACCACCGGCACCGCCAGCGTCGGGATGATGGTGGCGCGGATGTTCTGCAGGAACACGAACATCACGATGAAGACCAGTATGATCGCCTCGATCAGGGTCTTGACGACATCCTCGATCGACAGCCGCACGAACGGCGTGGTGTCATAGGGATAGAACACCTCCACCCCCTGCGGAAATGTGCTTGAAAGGCGGGCAATGGTCGTCTGCACTGCCTGTGCGGTGGAGATGGCATTGGCGCCGGTCGCCAGTGTGATTGCCAGGCCGGCGGCGTTCTTGCCGTTGTAGGTCGCGCTGGTGGTGTAGCTTTCCGCGCCCAGTTCGACGGTAGCAACGTCGTTGAGCCGCACAAGCGAGCCGCTGGTTTCGCTCTTCAGAATGATGTTGCGGAACTGTTCGGGGGTTTGCAGCCGGCTGCGGGCGGTGATGCTCGCGTTGAGTTGCTGGCCACTGCGCGCCGGAAGGCTGCCGAGCTGCCCTGCGGAGACCTGGGTGTTTTGCGCTTCGATCGCGCTGGCAATGTCGCCCGGCATCAGCGCATATTTCGCCAGCTTGTCGGGATCCAGCCAGATCCGCATCGAATAGCCCGAAGCGAAAAGCTGGGTCTCGCCGACACCGTCGATGCGCTTGATCGTGTCGTTCATCGTGCTGTTGATGTAGTCGGCGAGGTCTATCGAGGACAGTTTGCCGTCGGAAGAGGCGAAGGCGATCACCATCAGGAAGCCGGTGGCAGACTTGGTGACTGACAGTCCCGAGGTCTGAACGATCGTTGGCAGCAGCGCCGTCACAAGCTGCAGCTTGTTCTGCACCTGAACCTGTGCTGTGTCACCGTTCGTGCCGCTCTTGAAGGTGATCGTGATCGTGGCGGCGCCGGTCGAGGTGGACGTCGAGGTCATGTAGTCGAGATTATCGATTCCCGTCATGCCCTGCTCGATGACCTTGGTCACCGAATTCTCGACCGTCTCGGCGTTGGCGCCGGCGTAGGTGGCACTGATCTTGACCGTGGTCGGCGCAATCTGCGGATATTGCGCGATCGAAAGGCTCTGCAGCGCAAGAATGCCGCCGAGCATGACCGAGATCGCGATCACCCAGGCGAAGATCGGGCGGTCAATGAAGAAGCGTGACATCGATCAATCCTTCGCCGCCGCAAGTGAGCGGGCATCCTCGGCAAAGCGGGTCGCCGCAGACGGCGCCAGCGCGCCCTGCTTGCGGCCTCTGACTTCACCGCTGGTCGGATCGATGGTGACTTCCACGGCCGTAACGTCGTCGCCCGGCTTGATCGGCTGCGTTCCTTCGACAACGATGCGGTCGCCATCCTTGATTCCGGTGGCGAGCCAATTATTGCCGACATTCCGGCTGACCGTCAGGACGCGCTGCTCGACCTTGCCGTCGGCTGTGACGAACATGCCGGTCGCCTCGCCCTTGCTGTTCCGCGTCACACCGCGTTGCGGAACCGCAAAGCTGTCCTGGGCGATGCCCTGCTCGACGATCGCGCGCACGTACATGCCCGGCAGCAACAGCCTGTCGGGATTGGGAAACACGGCGCGTAACGTAAACGTCCCGGTGGTTTCGCTGACGTTGGATTCGACGAATTCCAGCTTCCCGTCGTGATTGTAGATCGTGCCGTTGTCGAGCTTCAGCTTGACGCTGACATCGGTGCCGGCAACCTTGATCCGCCCCTCGCTTACGGCGCGGCGCCAGTTCAGCAGGTTGGTACTGGATTCGGTGACATCGACGTTGATCGGATCGATCGTGCGGATCGTCGTCAGGGCCGTGGTCTGGCTCGCAGTCACCAGCGCTCCTGGCGTCAGCGACGACTTGTCGATGCGCCCGCTGATCGGGGCGGTGATGTTAGTGTAAGCGAGGTTGATCCGCGCAGTTTCGACGGCGGCTTGGTTCGACGCCACGTCGGCCTTCGCCTGCGCGAGCGTGGCGACGGCGTCGTCATAATCTTGTTTGCTGACGGCGTTCTGCTTGATCAACGTGCCGTAACGCTCGACCTTTGCCTCCGCGTTCGGAACCGCTGCGTCGGCCTTTTGTTTCGCGGCGACGGCGCTGTCATAGGAGGCCTGATAGCTCGCCGGATCAATTTGATACAGGCTGTCGCCGGCAGTAACCTCACCGCCCTCCTTGAACTTTCTGGTCTTGATGAGGCCGTTGACCTGCGGACGAACTTCTGCGGTGAGCGATGCGGTTGTCCGGCCTGGCAGCTCTGTGGTGATCGCGATGGATTGCGGATGCAGCGTTACCACGCTGACTTCGGGTTTCGGCGGGGCGCCGCCCATCTTGGACGCCATGTCCGGCTGCTTGCCGCAGCCGGCAAGCAGCAGTACTAGGGCGCAGGCCATCGGGACGCTCACTCTCGGACCGCCGATCGAAAAGTGGTGGTTGGCGGTCATGCGAATTTGCACCTTGTGATTACAGTACGATGCAGTACCGTTATTCGGGGCAATCGCCTGCGTCAACCGACGAACTGTTTCAGCCCGTATCCAGCACTTTTAAAAAACAAAATATGGTCACAAAGGACAAAACGATCGCACCTGAGGCCCGGCTTCGCAGCCGCGGGCGCCCGAAGCTCGTCTCGGACGAGTCGCAGCGCCTGCTGATCGTGGAAGGTGCACGCCAGCTCTTCATCGAAAAAGGATATGGTCGTACCACCACCGACGATGTCGCCGCGCGCTGCAATATATCGAAGCAGACGCTGTATCGGCTGTTTCCCGGTAAGTCCGCATTGTTTGCGGCGGTGGTCGATGCGCATCGGCACAGCATGCTGGCACTGCCAGGCGATTACGATGCGCTGCCGCTTGAGCAGGCGTTGCAACAGATCTTCCAGATCGACATCGACCCGAAACTCGACGCGGAGCGCATGGCGCTACTGAGGCTGGTCATGCTGGAAGCCCAACAGTATCCGGAACTCGCAGAGATCCTCTGGCTATACGGCGCAGACAGGTCGCGCGCTGAACTGGCAAAATGGCTCACCCGTCAGCGAGATCGCGGGCTGATCCAGTTCGATGATGCGGAAAGCGGGGCGCGCATCCTGATGGACATGATATTCGGTGCGCTCGTTCTGAAATCTGGCGAAATCTCGACGGGTTCGTTGAACCCGAAGCGCCGGCCCCACATCCAGACATGTATTTCGATATTCCTGAACGGCGTGAAACCCCGGTAGACGGACCGAATCCGGACAAAACACGGCGCGATCGGCGACAGAAGCCCCCGGACAATGGCAGCAAATGCGCCGTCCGAACCGCACGGAAGGCGCTAAATCCTGCCTGAATGGAGCATTTTTCGGGACCTTTTCCTTGACTCGCGGACTTGGCAGACTATAAGTCCCGCATCCGGCGCAGGTTTTTCCTCGCGCCGATTGTTTTTGCGCGTTGGTGGCAACGTCCGCTCTTCCGCAGAAATTCGCCGAAATCCCCATGGATCCGGCGACGCCCGTATCAAGAACAACAAAAAGCCGACCCATCGAGGTTGGATCGAAAACGAAGGAATATAACGATGTTCGCAGTCATCAAGACCGGCGGGCGGCAGTACCGCGTCGTCCCTGAAGATGTGCTCGAAGTAGGCAAGATCGAAGGCGAAGTCGGAACGATCATCCAGCTTGGCCAGGTTCTGGTGCTCGGCGGCGATACGCCGGTGCTCGGACTTCCGATGGTCGAGGGCGCCACCGTGGCGGCCGAGGTGCTGTCGCACAAGCGCGGCCCCAAGATCATCTCGTTCAAGAAGCGCCGCCGCAAGAATTCGCGCCGCAAGCGCGGTTACCGCGACGAGATCACGGTGCTGCGCATCACCGAGATCCTTGCCGATGGCAAGAAGCCGACAGTCGGACCGCGTCCGAAGCGCGAGAAGGCCGTTCCGGCCGCTCCCGTCGACGCTGAAGACGCCGCTTAAACGACATCGCATGTGGCGCCACGCGCGCCGCGAAAATTTGATCGGAATTGAGATCATTCCCGCAGGGACGTGATCTGGAATTTATCGAGATTGGAGACGGGCCATGGCTCACAAAAAAGCAGGCGGTTCATCGCGAAACGGTCGTGATTCGGCAGGCAAACGCCTCGGAATCAAGATGTATGGCGGCGAGCGCGTGATTCCCGGCAATATCATTGCGCGTCAGCGCGGCACCACCTGGCACCCCGGCCTTAATGTTGGCATGGGCACCGATCATACGCTGTTTGCGAAGGTCGAAGGTCACGTCGAGTTTCGCGCCAAACGCAACGGCCGCACATTCGTATCGGTACTCCCGATTCTCGAAGCCGCGGCCGAGTAGTACGGTGGACACATTGGAGTCCGCCGGGTCCTGTTGAACCGGCGGAGCGCCAAAAGTGGGCTCCAGGGGAGGCGGGAAACCGGCCTCCCCTTTTCTATGGTGCGCTGCTTCGGGGCGCACGCAGGAGCCCGAGATGCTGCAGGATATCCCAACCCCGACACGGCAAGAGACCAGAGCTTGCGTCCTCGAGACCGAACGGCTGAGCTTACGCAGGCCGACGCTCGCGGACGTAAAAGCCATTGCGCGCCTGGCCAATGACCGGCGCATCGCCGAAATGACCCGCCGGCTGCCGCACCCCTATCTGGAAGACGATGCCGCGGCCTTCGTCAGCACGCTGGCTGATGCCGGCGGCGAAACCGTATTCGTGATCGAGCGCGACCATCAGCCGGTCGGCATGGTCGGCGTCGACTGGCGCGACGCGGAATCGCCGGAGCTCGGCTACTGGCTCGGCGTCGAGCACTGGGGCCGGGGCTATGCCACCGAGGCGGCCCGCGCGGTGATCGACTACACATTCGAAGAATTCAGCGTCGATCATCTCATGTCGGGCGCACGCGTCGCCAATCCGGCGTCGCGCAATATCCTGGAAAAGTGCGGCTTCCAGTGGAGCGGCGTGCAGTTGCACCGCTTCGAGGCGCTGGGCTCGTCGACCCCGGTCGACTGCTTCCGCCTGAACCGCACCGTGTGGTCGTCGCTGAAACACTGGGGCGACGCGACCCGAAGGTAGGCGACCGCTGCGTGCCTCTCCCCACGGGAGGAGCACAGCAGCACCGGTGCGCGCGCTGCCGGCGACCGTTAGCTGATCGCTTACCAAATCTTCCGGTTCTCTCCATACTCCGTACAAGTCCGGCTATCCGGCCTCGCAACCGCCCGATAGACCCAAGCTGTAACGGGGGAGACCGAGATGCCGGATCAGATGACGCAGTCGACGGCCAGAAGCCGCGACTTCCTGGATTCTATCCAGCAAGAGCTGGATCGCTTCGAGCGATACGAAAAAGGCCTGCTGGCCGACGACAGGAAAGAACGCGAGCAGCGGCTGGCCGCGCGATTCGCGACCTCCGGCCTGGACCTTTCCTTCAAATAGGGAATTCGCGGAGGTCGCAGCGCGCCATCTGCGCGCCGCCATGCGGGCTTCGCCACGTCCCTGTCGCGGCTACGAGCGGTGCCGGGACGCCGGTTCACACCACCGGCGGACTCACATCCGGCACGTGCCCGAGCTTGCGTTCGCGCAGGAAGATGTACAGCCCGGCGGCGACGATGATCGCTGCGCCTGCCAGCGTCGCCACCGACGGCAGGTCGCCGAACACGGCATAGCCGAACAGCACGGCCCAGATGATCATGGTGTACTGATAGGGCACCACCACACTGGCCGGCGCCAGCTTCAGCGAGCGATTGACGCACAACAGCGCCGACACCGACGTGACCCCGCCGAGCAGAAACAGGGCGTAATCCGCCGCCGTGGGCGCGATCCAGCCGATCGGCGCCATCACTGCGCCGAAGCTGAGCGAGCCGATGAACTGCGTCGAGGCCAGCACCACGTCCGGTGCGGCGCGCAGGCTGCGGGTCATCAGCATCAGGGTTGCGAACGACGCACTGCCGCACAATGCGATCAGCGCCGGCCAGGTGAAGCTGCTGGCGGACGGCTGCAATGCCACCAGCACGCCGCAAAAGCCCACGGCCACCGCGCTCCAGCGTCGCCAACCGACCGGCTCGCCGAGAAAGATCGCCGAGCCAGCAGTGACGAAGATCGGCACCGCGAGGTAGTAGGTGATGACGTCGGCCAGCGGCAGGTACGCGGTGGCGCAGAAGAAAGCGGCGACGTCGACGGTGGACAGCACCATGCGCAACAGCTGCAACCACGGCCGCTCCAGCCGCAGGAATTCCCTGCGATGACGCCAGATCGACGGCGCCAGCACCAGAAGCGCGGCACCGGCGCGCAGCAGCAACAGCTGGCCGACCGAATAGGTCGTCACCAGCAGTTTGCCGATAGCGTCGCCGAACGCGAACAGGCAGATGCCCGCCAGCATCAGGCCGATGCCGGCGAGACGGGCAACACGGTTGTCGGCGGCGGTCGAAATGGTCGCAAACATGCCTAGATGAGCCTGTACAGAACGCCCGGGATGAGCGGCTTGGTTAATGCGCTGTGTGTCGTCTACGACGCGCCGGAAGCCGCAGCAAGGCCCGAAAATGCAGGCTTTTTCGCGAGCAGCCACGCATCAAAGGTTGCCGCAACCACCCCCCTGCGATACGGATACGACATGAAATTTCTCGATGAAGCCAAGGTTTATATTCGCTCCGGCGACGGCGGCAACGGTTGCGTGGCGTTTCGCCGCGAGAAGTATATTGAGTTCGGCGGCCCCTCGGGCGGCAATGGCGGGCGCGGCGGCGACGTGATCGTCGAGGTCGTCGACGGCCTCAACACGCTGATCGACTATCGTTACCAGCAGCACTTCAAGGCCCCCAAGGGCACCAACGGCATGGGCAAGGACCGCCACGGTGCCAACGGCAAGCCGGTCACGCTGAAAGTACCGGTCGGGACCCAGATCTTCGACGAGGATCGCGAGACCCTGCTGCACGACTTCACCAAGCTCGGCGAGATCTTCGTGCTGGCCGAAGGCGGCAATGGCGGTTTCGGCAACGCCCACTTCAAGTCGTCGACCAACCGCGCACCGCGCAACGCCAATCCCGGACAGGTCGGCGAAGAGCGCTGGATCTGGCTGCGGCTGAAGCTGATCGCCGATGCCGGCCTGGTCGGCCTGCCCAATGCCGGCAAGTCTACCTTCCTGTCGGTGGTCTCCGCCGCCAAGCCGAAGATCGCCGACTATCCGTTCACCACCCTGCATCCGCAGCTCGGCGTGGTCGACGTCGACGGCCGCGAATTCGTGCTCGCCGACATTCCTGGCCTGATCGAGGGCGCCCATGAAGGCGCCGGCCTCGGCGACCGATTCCTCGGCCACGTGGAACGCTGCCGTGTGCTGCTGCATCTGATCGACGCCACCTGCGAGCATGCCGGCAAGGCCTACAAGACCGTGCGCACCGAACTCGACGCCTATGAGGGTGATCTCGCCAACAAGGTGGAGATCGTCGCGCTCAACAAGATTGACGCGGTGACGCCCGAGCAGTTGAAGCAGCAGAAGGACCGGCTGAAGCGCGCCTCGAAGAAGACGCCGCTGCTGATCTCCGGCGCCACGGGCGAAGGCGTCAAGGATGCGCTGCGCGCGCTGGTCGCTGAGATCGGCGAGGCGCCGGTATCGGATAAGGCCAAGGCCGCAGGGGCTGCGGCGCCATGGGCGCCGCTGACCACCTGAGCCGCGTCGCCGCCTGATCGCTTCCTTTTCGCCAAAGCTCCGATATGTCGCTTCCTGAACTGAAAAACTTCCGCCGCATCGTCATCAAGGTCGGCTCGTCGCTGCTGATCGATTCAGGCAAAGGCGAGGTGAAGGCGGCGTGGCTGACGGCGCTGGCCGCCGATATCGCCAGGCTTCATGCCGATGGCCGCGACGTCCTCGTGGTCTCCTCTGGCTCGATCGCGTTAGGCCGCAGCAAGCTCAAACTGCCGCGCGGCGCGCTGAAACTGGAAGAGAGCCAGGCCGCCGCCGCTGTCGGCCAGATCGCACTGGCACGAATCTGGTCGGAGGTGCTGGGCCATCACGGCATCGGCGCCGGCCAGATCCTGGTGACCCTGCAGGACACCGAGGAGCGCCGCCGCTATCTCAATGCACGCTCGACCATCGCCAAGCTGCTGGAATGGCGCGCGGTGCCTGTCATCAACGAGAACGACACCGTCGCTACCAACGAAATCCGCTACGGCGACAATGACCGCCTCGCCGCCCGCGTTGCCACCATGGCATCCGCCGATCTGCTGGTGCTGCTGTCGGATATCGACGGCCTCTACACCGCGCCGCCCGGCGCCAACCCCGATGCGAAGCTGATTCCCGTCGTCGAGTCCGTCACCGCCGAGATCGAGGCGATGGCCGGCGCGGCCGAATCCGAACTGTCGCGCGGCGGCATGTACACCAAGATCGAGGCGGCCAAAATCGCCACCACTGCAGGCACCCACATGGTGATCGCCTCCGGTAAGGTCGAACATCCCTTGCAGAAGATCGCCGATGGCGGCCTCTGCACCTGGTTCCTGAGCCCCGCGAATCCTGTCACCGCGCGAAAGCGCTGGATCGCGGGCTCGCTGGAGCCGAAGGGCACGTTGACCATCGACGCCGGCGCCGTCAAAGCCCTGCGCGCCGGCAAGAGCCTGCTGCCGGCCGGCGTGATCCGGGTCGACGGCCAGTTCTCCCGCGGCGACGCCGTGGTGGTGCGCGGCCCTGACGGCGGCGAGATCGGCCGCGGCCTGGTCGCCTACGACGCCGACAATGCCGACCGGATCAAGGGGCACTCGTCGCCCGACGTGGCGATCATCCTAGGCATCAGCGGCCGCGCCGAGATGATCCATCGCGACGATCTCGTGATCGGCGCCGCGCCGGGCTAACCGGGCAATATCTTGTGGGCTCCGGGAGCCTGTTCGCAAACGGGCAACGTAAGACGCGCAATTGCTCAATCTGACACGCGATGCAAACGCAGCGAGTCACGGGGTCTATAGCGCTCGGCCTGTATTCCGCAACTTGCGAGAAGCACCGGGCGCGCTGTTCAAATATTCCTTACGCGCCTCAAACTCATGCCGTTGAGCG
Source organism: Rhodopseudomonas sp. RCAM05734 (assembly GCF_052658035.1). NCBI lineage: Bacteria > Pseudomonadati > Pseudomonadota > Alphaproteobacteria > Hyphomicrobiales > Nitrobacteraceae > Rhodopseudomonas > Rhodopseudomonas sp. RCAM05734. The sequence continues at coordinate 846,814 of NZ_CP199742.1, forward strand.
GGAAGGATGAATGCGCGGCGTGTAGCCATCGCGGCGGAAGAAGGCGACCCGGTCCATGTCCAGTTCGACGCCGATGCCGGGGCCCGTCGGCACCTGCAACACGAAGTCGCCGTAACGCAGCGGCGTCGCGAGAATCTCCTCGGTCAGGAGCAGCGGACCGAACAGCTCGGTCCCCCATGCCAGTTTCGGCAGCACGCAAAACGCCTGCGCTGACGCTGCAGTACCGACGCCGCCCTCAAGCATGGTGCCGCCGTACAGGCCGATGCCCGCGGCCTCGGCGATCGCCGCCATCTTCACCGCGTCGTAGAGACCTCCGGCCTGGTTGATCTTAAGCGCAAAGACGTCGGCCGCCCCGCGCGCGGCAATATCGAAAGCGTCGGTGGTGCCGTGCAAGGCCTCGTCGGCCATGATCGGCACGGCGAACCGACCGCTGAGGCGGGACTGGGCGCCGCGATTGTCGCGCGACAGCGGCTGCTCGATGAGGTCCACGCCGGCCGCTTCCAGCGCCGGAATGCCGCGCCGCGCGTCCGGCTCGCTCCACGCCTGGTTGACGTCGACCCGCACGCTCGCGCGGTCGCCCAGCGCCTTCTTGATGGCCGCGACGTGCGCCACGTCATCGTCGACGGAGCGCAGGCCGATCTTCAGCTTGAAAATGTTGTGCCGGCGCGCGGCGAGCATCTGCTCGGCCTCCTCGATATCGCGCCCGGTGTCGCCGCTGGCCAGCGTCCAGGCCACAGGCAAGGTGTCGTGCTGCCGTCCCCCGAGCAGCTCCGACACCGGCAGGCCGAGTCGCTTGCCGAGCGCATCGAGCAATGCCGTCTCCACCGCACATTTGGCGAAACGATTGCCTTTGACGCGCCGCTTCACCTCGTTCATCAGCACGGCGACGCGCGACGCGTCCTGACCGATGATCGCGGATGCGATGTATGTGCCCACCGTCAGCTTGATGCCTTCGGGGCTCTCCTCGCCGTAGCTGAGGCCACCGATGGTGGTACCCTCGCCGATCCCCACCGTGCCGTCCGAACACCGGATCATCACGAGAACGAGAGTCTGGCTGTTCATCGTATGCATCGACAGGCGATGCGGACGGATCGTCGGCACGTCGACCAGGATGGTTTCAACCGCCTCGACGCGAATGGCCACGGGGGTGCTCATGATCGGCATCTTCCTGCTATGCTGGGCTGCTCTCGAAGTGGATCGCGGCCCTATCGCCGGCGATCCGCCATTTCACGGACTACTTCTTGATCAGCGGGCAGCGCGAAGCTGCGAGCGGCTGGAACGCGTCGTCGCCGGAGACGGTCGCGAGCAGCTTGTAGTCATCCCAGCGCGCCTTCGATTCGGCGGGCTTCTTCACCTCGAACAGGTACATGTCGTGCACCATGCGGCCATCTTCGCGGATCCGACCGTTCTTGGCGAACATGTCGTTGATCGGGGTTTCCTTCATGACCTTCATCACGGCGGACGACTCGACGGTGCCGGCCTTCTTGACGGCGTTGAGATAGGTCGTCACCGACGAGTAGACGCCTGCCTGCGCGGACGTTGGCGCGCGCTTGGTGCGCTCCATGAACCGCTTGGAAAAGGCGCGCGTTTCGTCGTTGAGGTCCCAATAGAACGCTTCGGCAAGCAACAGGCCCTGCGCGGTTTCAAGCCCGACGCTGTCGATGTCCGAAATGAACGCCAGCAGCGGCGACATCTTCTGACCGGACTGCGTCAGGCCGAACTCAGCCGCCTGCTTGATGGCATTGATGGTGTCGCCGCCGGCATTGGCGAGACCGATCACGTTGGCCTTCGAACTCTGCGCCTGCAACAGGAACGAGGAGAAGTCCGAGGTGTTGATCGGATGCCTGACGCTGCCGAGCACCTTGCCACCGGCCTTGATGACGATGTTTGAAGTGTCGCGCTCCAGCTCCTGGCCGAACGCATAGTCCGCCGTCAGGAAGAACCAGGCTGTTCAACCCGCGCTTCACCGTGGCGAGACCGGTGACGCTGGCCAGCGCGTAGGTGTCGTAGGTGTAGTGGACCATGTACGGACCGCAGGCCTCGTTGGTCAGCCGGACGGCGCCCGGACCGTTGAACATGATGATCTTGCCGCGCGCCTTGGCCATTTCGGCCGCGGCCAGTGCCGTGGCCGAGCCCGCCACGTCGACGATCGCCTCGACGCCCTGGTTGTCGATCATTTCCCGGGTGAAGTTGGCGGCAAGGTCCGATTTGTTGAGATGGTCGGCGACGACGATCTGGACCTTGCGGCCGAGCACTTCGCCACCGAAATCCTCGACAGCCATCTTGGCAGCAGCTTCGCTGCCCGGCCCCGTAATGTCGGCGAACAGGCCGGACATGTCGAGCACTGCGCCGAGCTTGAGCGGCTTGGTTTCCTGCGCCGATGCGGTCGATGCCGCGAACAGCACCACGGATGCCATGAAACCTGAAAGCAACTTCTTCACATCGTTCTCCATGAGCGCTCACGCGACTGGCGCTCGCTTGATATTTCTGAGTGATCGATCGTGTGGTGGGAGACGTTGCCGTTACTGGCTGCCGCGGATCCCGGCGGCATCGACCACCTGCTTCCACTTGGCGCTCTCCTTCGCCAGGTGTGCGGCCAGCTCCTGCGGCGTCGACGCGATCACGCGACCGCTGACGTCCGCGAAGCGCTTCTGCACATCCGGGTCGGCGAGGATCTTGCGGATATCCGCGCTGACGCGCTCCGCCAGTTCCGGGGGCATATGGCCCGGACCGAAAATGGCCCACCAGTTGGCAAGCTCGAAGCCCGGCACGCCGGATTCGGCGATCGTCGGCACGTCCGGCAACGCCGCAATGCGCTCCTTGGTGGTCACGGCGATAGCGCGGACGCTGCCGCCCTGCACCTGCGGAAGCGCCGTCGAGGCATTGTCGAACATCAGGTCGATCCGCCCGGACATCAAGTCGGTCAGGGCCGGCGACGAACCGCGATAGGGCACATGGGTCAGCTCGACATTGGCCTGTTGCCGGAACATTTCGGCGGCCAGATGCAGAGAGGATCCGATGCCCGCGGAGCCATAGGTCGCGCCACCCGTCTTTGCCCTCTCCTTTGCGAAGGCGATCAGGTCCTTGATGTTCTTGATCGACGAGGAGGCCGGCACCAGCACCACATTCGGTGTCTCCAGCGCCAGGGTCAGCGGCGTCAGGTCTTTCGCGGGATCGTACGGCATCGACTTGAACAGCCAGGGATTGACCGCCACGGCGATCGACGCCAGCACCAGCGTGTAGCCGTCCGGCGGGCTCTTGGCGGCGGCGTTGATGCCGATGTTCGACCCTGCCCCCGCCCTGTTATCGACAATGACCTGCTGGCCGTAGATCTGGCCCAACTTCTCGGCAATCGTCCGTCCGATGATGTCAGCGGCGCCCCCGGCCGCAAAGGGGACGATCAACTGGATCGGCTTGGTGGGATATTGCTGCGCGGCTGCGCCGGTTGCACCGATCGCGACACAACCGACCGCCGCCAGCACAATGGCGGCACGATCCAAAAAGGTCCGTCGTGACTGCATGAAGCCTCCCGTTCGATTTTGCTCGAGGATGGCAAAGCAGACGCCGCACCAAATCCAATGTTGACAAACAGTGGCATGGGGGGCGTCATAGGCCAATAGAAGAAAAGCTATCAATGCGATAGGAAGATGTAATCGGCATGGACCCGCGCCGCCTCGGCTATTTTCTGGCGATTGCCGCGCACGGGCGCATGGCGAAGGCTGCGGAGGTTCTGGGCGTATCCCAACCGACCCTGTCACAGCAGATTCGCGCCCTCGAGCAGGAACTGCATACCGTTCTTTTCGATCGAACACCCAACGGCATGCAACTGACCGCGACGGGCGTTGCGCTCCGTGAACATGCCCAGCGCCTGATGGTGCAGACCGAGGCCGCCCGCACCGCGATTGCCGAACTGGAAGGCGGCATGAGCGGCACCCTTCGCGTCGGTGTCATCCACACCTACAGCACCGCCTTCCTGCCGACCATCATCAGCCGCTTCAGCGAACAGTGTCCCAACGTTCGCCTGAGCGTCGAGGCCAACAACGCGCGCAGCATCGAGCAGCGCATTCTGTCCGGGCACCTCGACCTCGGGATCGCCTTCGATCCGCCACAGCACCCCGAACTGGGCGCCGATCGATTGTTCGAGGAGCGGCTGGTTCTCGTTCTCGCGAAATCGCAGAACCGCCCGCCGCAGCAATCCATTTCGCTGGTAGCGTTGGCGCGCCGTCCGCTGGCGCTGCTGACAACGGCATTCGCCACGCGGCGCATTCTCGACGATTCGCTCGCCCCAGATATAAAGCTCGATGTCCGTGTCGAGATGGATTCGGTCGAGGCGTTGATCGAACTGGCAAAATCCGGGGGCTTGCCGACCGTCCTGGCGGATCGAAGCCTGAATGCCCGGAAAGACCTCGCGATGATCCCGATCGGCCCGCCGTGGATCCGCCGTTCCGGAGCGCTTGTATGGGATGCTCACCGCTACCAGACCGCCGCCGCCCGCGCTTTCATGGCTATTGCTCGCAGCACGACCAGGAGCCTCTAACCGGGCGAGGCGCAGGACAAGCCGACATCTTCCGGGACGCCCTAATACGTCTCGACGTGGTAACGTCCGCTCGCCCGCATACCCGCTTTCAGCGTGCTCCAGTCGATGGAAGCCGCCCGGCAGACGTCTGAGAAGGCTTCCTCCACTCCGCTTTCCATGCCCTTGAGACCGCATATGTAGATGTGCGTCTGCGTCTCGTTCAGAAGCGCGGTCACGGCAGCCGCCTCACTGCGGATACGGTCCTGCACATAGACTCGCGCTTCACCAGGCACGCGCGAATAGCAGAAGTGTTTCTTGAGCAACTTCTCAGGAACCTTCTGCAGGGGGCCAAAATACGGCAGCTCTTCCGGACGACGCGCCCCGAAAAACAGCGTCAGGCGACCGGACGCACTCGGCATCGCGCGGCGTCGCCGTTCCGTGAAGCCCCGGAACGGGGCCGATCCCGTGCCGGTGCAGATCATGAGGATATTGGCGGCGGGATCGTTCGGCAGCAGGAAGGTGGCACCGAACGGGCCGGTCACCTGCACCTTGGCGCCACGCGGCAGATCGCAGAGATAGTTCGAGCAGACGCCGTCGGTCTCACGCTTCACGGTGAGCGCGAGATTATTGGCGTTCGGCTTCTCGCCATCGCGCGAACTGGCGATCGAATAGAGCCGGACCTGATGCGGCCTGCCCTCTGCGTCAGTGCCCGGCGGGACGACGCCGATACTCTGCCCTTCCAGAACCGGAAACGGTTGGTCGCCGAAATCGAGGATCATGTGCCGCACATCCGAATCCGCGTCGGCGTGCGTGAGCCGGAAGTTGCCCGTCACCGTGGCAATCGCCGGCTTGCCGCGGTTATAGAGATTGACGGAAGGCTTGCTCGCCGATGGCGGCGCGACCGGCTTGCCGCCGAGGCCCTTGCGGGCCTCTTCGAGCAAAGCTCCAATATCGTCCTCCAGCGCCTCGATGGCCCCGCCGTCGCCGGAGTTGTCGAGCTCCTGTTGAACAGGAAGATCGCTCCAGGAGAGCTGCTCCTCCAGAGAGTACGGCGCAGCGACGACGCGCCAGTTGTCGATCGCGCCCGTCGGACACGGCGAAATGCAGTCCATGCAATAATTGCAGATTTCGGCATTGACGACATAGTTGTTGTCATCATGCGTGACGGCGTCGATCGGGCAGCTCTCTTCGCAGGTGTTGCACCTGATGCAGATCTCGGGGTCGATCAGGTGCTGTTTCAAAGGAGCGTTCATCACGTTTCTCGGGCGTTCTGTAGCAACGCCGGACGGTGGCGAAGCGAGTGACTTCGCACCGTCCGGCGCTCGTTATCAGGCGGCGATTTTGACGTATTCAAAATCACCAGGCTTGTTGTCGATGCCGACCTTTGGCGCGGAGATCCAATCTGCATACTTCCCGGGTTCGCTGACCGCCACCATCAGCGACGAGATGAAGTCACCGTCCTCCGTCGACGGGAGATAATTGCTCTTCGCCCGCGCCCAGTCCCCGTCGTTCAGAACGATGCCGGTCGGCGTCGCATTGACGTTGCGGAATTCGCCTATCTGGCGATGGAACGCGGTGTGCGGCAGTTCGAAACGGAAATTGACGCCTGCCTTCTCGATGATCTTGTTCCAGCGTTCGACGCCCTTGGCACAATCGGCCGTGTAGTCATCGCGCAGCCGCATGTTCAGCGCGGTGAGAGCCGGCTCATCGACCAGCTTGATCTCGCCGTCGACAAACTTGAGGACCTGATAGATGTCGTTGGTGAGCCGGTGATCGTCCTCGATCTTGGTTTCCTGAAACCGCCCCTTCAATCCGGAATTGTAGAAATTCGCAGCATTGGTTGACACTTCGGAACCGAACAGGTCGAGCGACAGGGAGTAATGCAGATTGATCTTCTTCTGGATGGTGGGCAGATCGATGACACCGAGCGCACGCACCTTTTCGATAGCGTTGGGATCTTCGATTCCTGCCGCCTTCATCGCCTCGCAGGTTCGCTGCAACACGCGGCCGACGCCGGTCTCGCCGACGAACATGTGGTGCGCCTCCTCCGTCAGCATGAAACGGCAGGTGCGCGATAGCGGATCGAAGCCGGACTGGGCCAGGCTTTCGAGCTGCATCTTGCCGTCGCGGTCGGTGAAGAAGGTGAACATGAAGAATGACAGCCAATCCGGCGTCGCCTCGTTGAAGGCCCCGAGCATACGCGGCGCGTCGGCATCGCCCGAACGGCGACGCAGCAGGTCGTCGGCTTCCTCGCGGCCGTCGCGGCCAAAATATTTCTGCAACAGATAGACCATCGCCCACAAATGACGGCCTTCCTCGACATTGACCTGGAACAGGTTGCGCATGTCGTAAAGCGACGGCGCCGTTTTCCCCAGATGGCGCTGTTGCTCGACCGATGCGGGCTCGGTGTCGCCCTGGATCACCACCAGCCGGCGCAGCATCGCGCGGTATTCGCCGGGGACTTCCTGCCAGGCAGGTTCGCCCATATGTTCGCCGAAGTTCACCTTGCGCTCGGTGTCCTGCGGCGCCAACAGCACGCCCCAGCGATATTCCGGCATCCTGACGTAGTCGAACTTGGCCCAGCCTTTCGGATCGACCGATACAGCCGTCCGCAGATAGACCAGCGACTCCTGGAAACCCTCCGGCCCCATGTCGTTCCACCAGTCGAGATAGCCCGGGTGCCAGCCCTCGAGCGCCTTGAGTACCTGCCGATCCTCGGTGAGATTCACATTGTTGGGAATCTTGGTGCTGTAGTCGACGTTCATGATGTTCATGGCGTGATCTCCCGTGGGGGTGTCGTTGATTGCTCGATGTACGGATGACTAAGGGCTGTAGACGACGCAGCTCTTGCAGCCCGCCGCTAGACGCGCGTCATGTCGAATTGTGCCTTCTGCCCGGTGCCATAGCGGCCGAGCGCGCCGTTTTCGCCGACGGCATTGGGACGCTGGAAAATCCAGTTCTGCCAGGCGGTCAGCCGTGAAAAGATTTTCGATTCCATCGTCTCGGGGCCGACAAAGCGCAGGTTGGCTTCCATGCCGGTGAGGCTGTCCGGCGAAAAGCTGCCGCGTTCTTCGAAGAACACGCGGACCTCGTCATCCCAATCGATATCGTCGAGGGCAAACGTCACGAGTCCCATTTCCTCTGCAGCTTCGGCATCGAGCGGCTCACCGATCCGGGCTTCGGCGCGGGCAACATCTTCGGGATCAGCCTGAAAGCGCGACTGCAGCCGTGTCAGGCCGTGGCTCATGGGATAGGGGCCGAAGTTCATCGCACTTAGCACGATGGCGGGCGGCGCGCGATTGTCGCCCTGCTTCTGCCCGATCAGCATGTAGGAGCGATCGGCGGCGAATACGAGCTCGGCCAGCGTACCGACGAAACAGGAGCCGGGCTCGACCAGCGTGACCAGCGTGCGCGATGTGACGTCGATCCGCTTCAGCACACGTTTCCAGTACAGCCTGATCTCGTTGACCAGCCAGTGCGCCTTGTCGGCTTCGAGGAAAGCATCATGGGCCAGCACATTGCTGCTGTCGCCATGGGACTTGAACACGAGCATTGCCGTTTCGAGTTCGTTGATGCGCAAATGCAGGATGGCGTCGTCCAGCTCGCGTGCGACCTGCAATGGCCAGAAGCTGGCGCCCTGCGCAATCATGGCATCGACATCGGCCGGAGCCGACTGGTCCGGCGCTGCGATGGAGATTGTCGCCACGCGATCTGTGCGGTTGATATCCACGCTCACCAGGCCATAGCGGAGTCCCGCCTCGTCCACGCTTCGGCTGATCGGTGACAGCGTGATGCCCTGCCCGTTGCCGTTGCGCTTCGAAGCGGCCGCAAACTCTTTCGTGCGCTCCGTGATCTTGGCTTCGAGCTTGCTGTTCGGAACGATCTCGTCCACCAGCCGCCAGGCGACGGCGCGCTTGCCTTTGATGCCTTCCTCGATCGTGCAGAAATAGTCAGCATGGTCGCGGCGAACCTTGCGCTTGTCCACGACGCGGGTCAGGCCTCCAGTGCCCGGCAACACCGCGAGCAGCGACACTTCCGGCAGCGACACGGCCGCGGAGCCGTCGTCGGCCATGATGATGTGATCGGTGGCCAGTGCCAGTTCGTAACCGCCGCCCGCCGCCGTACCGTTGACGACAGTGATGAAACGCTGGCCCGAGTATTCGCTGGAATCCTCGAAACCATTGCGGGTCTCGTTGGTGAACTTGCAGAAGTTGACCTTGTGCGCGTGGGTGGCGCCGGCGAGCATGCGAATATTGGCACCGGCGCAGAACACGCGATTCTTGCCGGAGCGCAGCACCACCACCTTGACGCCGGGATGCTCGAAGCGAAGCCGCTGCACGGCATCTGCCAGCTCGATATCCACGCCGAGATCGTAGGAATTCAGCTTGAGCAGGTAACCTTCGAATAGGCCGCCATTCTCATCCACATCCATTGTGAGCGTTGCGACGTCGCCGTCCACCTCCAGCTTCCAATGCCGGTAGCGCGACGGATCCGTTTGAAAGTCGATGAATGTCGCACCGTTCGCGAGAACGCGTTGCTCAGCAGCCATGGATCCACCCTGAATTTATCGGCGTCCCCGCCGCTGGTGATATGCACAATAATGCATGATGTCGCGCGGTCAAGCTTTCATGGCGCCAGTAACTTGTATTTTATTTCATGTTGAAGCGCGCCACCGTCGAGCGTTTCCCCGGGTCTCTCACACTGCTCTGCGATCGCGGCGCGGAGCGGTCTTCGATCAAATTGCGCGGCAAAGCTGGTGGCAGGCCCGGTCGGGAGCCGCGCCTCAAGTTCGATCAGATCGGCTAGAACCTCATTCAACAACTTGCGCATGGCGTTGGCCTTGTTCAGCTTCCGCTTCAGGTTGGCATTGGCGACCTGAATGCAGGCGCGGAGCAGGATCCGATCGCGGCCGCCCTGCGGGGCGGCCTTCCAGACCGCTTCGAGGACTTCATGAGCCTCCCAGAAGAAGCCCGCGTCGTTGAGCGCAAGGCCATAGCGAAGCGCGGCGTCATTCGCGGGAACGAAGCCGTCATCATATCGCGCCGGCACCATGGCCTTGGCGCGGTCCAGCGTTTCATGATCGGCAGACTGCCGGCCCTCGCCGGTTGCCCAGGCCCAGCGCGGGAGCGGCATGCAGGCGGTAACCATGCGCTGTCACGCGGCGCGCAGCGCGCCCTCGCCATGAAACTGAAGCAGCCTGTTTGCGAATTCCGTGACCGCCAGCAAGGTCGCATCCGCAGCCTCGCGATGCGGTGAATGTGCCGCGCCCGCAATGATCTCGACATCGACGGGGCAATAGCACTCCGCCTCGGCAATCTCGATCTGCTTCATCGTGCCGTAGTGATCGTCAGCGCCCTGCACGATCTGTATGGGGACGCGGACATAAGCGAGAAAGTCCGAAATATCCCAGTTGCGGAATGCGGGATCGAGCCACGCACCATTCCAGCCATAGAAGGCATTGTCGACATCGCTGTGCCAACGCGCCAGCCTGGGTTTCAGATCGCCCTGCTGGTAAGACTTCCTGATCTCGGCGATCGACTGCACCGTGATGTCCTCGACAACAAAATGCGGAGCGATCAGCGCGACGCCGCGAATACGATGATCCTGGATGCCGCCGGCATAGGTCGTCGCGATCGAGGCGCCATCGGAATGTCCGACCAGCAGTCCACGCCGAAAGCCGATCGCATCGAGCAGGCGGGGCAGCACCTCGAGCGCTTCGACATGCATGTAGTCCAGGGGGCGCGGCAGTGTGACCGGACTTGAAGCGCCGTAGCCTGCGCGCGAATAGACGAATACGCCCGCGCCCGTCGCCTGCTGCAGCCTATCCGGAAAATCGCCCCACAGAGCGGCGGAGCCAAGCCCCTCATGCAGCAACACGATCGTCGGCGCGTCGCCTGGCGCCGGGCCTATCATGCGGTATTCAAGATTGGACGATCCAATCGTCAGCATGCCGACAGGCTTCAAAGCGCTCATGGGATACTCCATTCTCTTCTTCAGACAGCGGCGCCGTCGCGCAGCTTGAAACGCTGGATCTTGCCGGTGGCCGTTTTCGGCAGAGCCTCAACCACCTCTATCCACCGTGGATATTTCCACGGACCGATCTTCTGCTTCACGTGGTCCTTCAGCGATTCGTGCAGGCCATCCGACAGCGCCATCGGCCTCAGCACGATGAACGCCTTTGGCTTCAGCAGACCTTCGGCGTCTGCTTCCGGGATCACGGCGGCTTCAAGCACCGCGGGATGCGTGATCAACGCGCTTTCAACCTCGAAAGGCGAAACCCAGATGCCTGAAACCTTGAACATGTCATCGGCGCGACCGCAGAAAGTATAGCGCCCTTCGGAATCGCGGACGTATTTGTCGCCCGTGCGCGTCCAGTGTCCCTCGAAGGTGCGCCGGCTTTTGCTGCGCTGGTTCCAGTAGCCCTCTCCGGCCGACGGCGCATCGACGAGCAGTTCGCCGATCTCGCCATCAGCAATATCCAGCCCCGCTTCGTCGATCAGACGAACGCTGTAGCCCGGCACTGGCCGGCCCGAGGTACCGTATCGAACGTCCCCCGGCCTGTTCGACAGAAAAATGTGCAGGAGTTCGGTCGAGCCTACTCCGTCGAGAATGTCGACTCCGAAACGGCTCTTCCAGTTGTTGCCGACCGACTCGGGCAGCGCCTCGCCGGCGGAGGTGCAGACGCGCAGACGCGTGAATCCGCCTTGATCCTTGGAGGCTTCGTCATTCAGCATCGCCGCAAACAGGGTCGGAACGCCGAAGAAGATGCTGGGATTATAGCGGCGCATCAAGCCGAACATCGTCGCCGGGGTCGGCCGTTCGGAATTCAGCACCGTGGTGGCACCCACCGACATCGGGAAAGTGAGCGCATTGCCGAGACCATAGGCGAAGAACAGCTTCGCCGCAGACAGCCCGACGTCGTCTTCGCGAATGCCCAACACCTGGCGAGCATAGGTCGTGGCCGTCGCCTCCAGGCTGGCGTGCAGGTGACGGACTCCCTTCGGCATTCCCGTCGATCCCGACGAGTACAGCCAAAATGCCGGTTCGTCCGCGTGGGTGGCGACGGTTGCGAAAGTTTCGCTCTCGCCGGCCATTTCGTCGACGAGCGACTTGTGGCCATCGACCTTGGTGCCGGCGACCACGACGTGCTCGAGATCCGGCAGCCGCCCGAGCATATCCCGCACCACCGGCAGCAACGCACTCGAAATGAAAAGCACCCGCGCACGGCAGTCGGCGAGGACGTAGGCGTATTGCTCGCTCGTCAGCAGCGTATTCAAGGGCACCGGGATGATGCCGGCCCGCATAGCGCCGAGAAACACCACGGGGAAATCGACCGTGTCCAGCATGATCATCGCGACGCGCTCTTCGCGCCGGACGCCGAGGCGCTTCAGCAGGTTGGCAAGCTGACAGCTCCTGGCCTGCAAGCCGCCGTAAGTGAGATCGGATACGGTGTCCGTGAAAGCGAGCTTGTCGCCACGCCCTTCTGCGATGTTGCGATCCAGCAGCCAGGTCACCGCATTGTAAGAATCGGACAGCCCACTCATGATGCCGCTGCACCCTTGGTGCGTTCATCGCCGTTTTTCACGGTCAACCCCCTGACTTTTATGAATTATAATTCATATAAAGTCAGTTGAGTTGGTTGCTGTCAATTCTTTTCGGCATTATGTTTCATTGCACTCGACCAGAACCGAACCCGATGACTGAACAGCCCGATCCAGAGACCGAATTCCTTGTTGAGCTGGGTCAGCGCGTGCGCACGATGCGCGGACTCCGCGGTATGTCGCGCAAGGTGCTTGCCAAGGTGTCGGGCATTTCGGAGCGCTACATCGCGCAACTCGAGGGTGGCAAGGGAAACGTTTCCATCGTGCTGCTGCGGCGCGTTGCGCTGGCCATGGGCACACCTCTCGAAGACCTCATTCCGGTCGGGGAAACGTTGGAAGAGTGGCCGGTGATCCGCGACCTCGTCCGCGGCGCGACGCCGGCCCAGATTGCCCAGGCCAAGGATATTCTGGCCGGTCGCGGCCACAGCAAGCCGCATCTCCACACGCCGTTCAACGGAATCGCGCTGATCGGGCTTCGCGGCGCCGGGAAATCGACGCTCGGAAAGCTGCTGGCGCACAAGATCGGCTGGACCTTCGTCGAACTCAACAAAGAGATCGAACAGCGGAACGGGCTTTCGGTCGCCGAGATCATCGCTTTGTATGGCCAGGAGGGTTTTCGGCGCATGGAACAGGCGGCGCTGAACAACCTGCTGACAAGCAAGGAGCCGATCGTTCTCGCTACCGGCGGCGGAATCGTCTCGGAGCCGCTGACCTTCGACCGCATCTTGTCGTCCTTCTATACGATCTGGCTAAAGGCAAAGCCGGAAGAGCATATGGCCCGGGTCCGGCGCCAGGGAGACCTGCGCCCGATGGCAGACGATCGATCGGCGATGCAGGAACTGCGGACCATCCTGCTCAGCCGCGAGCCGCTCTATGCCCGCGCGTCGATGACCGTCGATACTGCGGGTCTCAGCGAGGACAAGGCGGCCTCGCAGTTGATCAACGCCGCGTCCCGCATGCTCAACGCCAACGCCGAAGCGTTCGGCCTGCGCAGCGCCGCGTCGTGACCCTAGGCGAAATACTGCAGGCGCGCGGCTTCGATCCCGATGGCATGATCGCGATCCGCAACACCTTGCACCCCGAAGACATGTCGGCTGATTTCCGCAGCATGGCCGACGTGATCGGCGCCAATGCGCTGCCGATGTATGACCGGATGCAGGACGGCCCGCAGATTGCCCACGAGGCTCTGGTCATGTCCTTCGCAGCGACTGAAGGCGGACGGGCCCACCTCACCGGCCTGCGGACCTTCCTGCTGCGTCGACAAGGCATCGTCCCCGGCGACATCGTCTACGACTACGATGCGGCGCATCTGCTTCACAGCTTCATCGCCCGCGCCGCGACGCCGTGCTTCTACGATGCGATCGAGCAAAGCGGCCTCGACGACCTGTTCGGTCAACTCGTCGTGCAGTGGCCCGAGCCGCTCACGGACAATATCGTGGCGGCCAGTCATCGCGGCCTGACCGTCGTCGCGTCATAAGTGCTAGATGCCGAGATGGCGCTCAAGCAGGTCCTGCCGGCTTGCGAGCGCAGCGGGCGTACCATCGAAGACGATGCAGCCTTTCGATAGCATGAGCATACGATCGGCTACCCTGGAAAGGCTGCGAAAATCCTTGTCGACTACGAGCGTCGCGATCCCTTCGCCCCGGATAACGCCAATCGTCTGCCAGATGGCTTGTGCGACCAGCGGCGCGAGGCCTTCGGTCGCCTCGTCTATCATGATCATGTCGGGGTTGGTCATCAGCGCTCGACCGATGGTCAGCATCTGCTGCTCGCCGCCTGAGAGCTGATGGCCACCATTGTTGCGGCGCTGATGAAGACGGGGAAACAGATCGAAGACCTTGGCCAGGGTCCAGTCGTGACGCCCTTCATTGCCGGCACGGGCCGCCATGACGAGGTTTTCCGTGACGGACAACGAACCGAACACGCCCCTGCCCTCCGGCACCATGGCAAGGCCAAGGCGGGAGATCGTCTCGGGCGGCGCGCGCCGGATATCCTTGCCGTGCAGCCGGAGTGTCCCGCGGCAGCCAGGCAGCAGCCCCATCAACGAGCGCAACAGAGTGGTCTTGCCCATGCCGTTGCGACCGATTAGCGCCACCTGCTCGCCGCGCGCAAATTTCAGATCGATGCCGTGCAGGATCTGGCTGACGCCGTAGAAAGCATCGAGCCGTTCCGTCTCGAGCAATGACGTCATGGACTATCTCCGTGCGCACCGAGATAGGCCGACCGCACCAATGGATGCGCCCGCACCTCTTGCGGCAAACCTGTGGCGATGACCGAGCCATCCTGCATCACGGTGAGACGATCCGCGAGTTCGAAGACGGCATCCATGTCGTGCTCGACCAGCAGCACTGCGCGATCCACCTTCAGCGATGCGATTAGGGCAATGATGGCGCGCGCTTCCGACTGCCCCATGCCGGCGAGCGGTTCGTCGAGCAGGACGATGCGGGGATCGGTGGCAAGCACCATGGCAATTTCGAGTTGCCGCTGTTCGCCGTGGCTCAGACGATCCGCAATCACCAGCGAGCGGCCATGCAATCCGACCCTGTCGATGGCTTCTGCCGTCCGTCTTTCGCATTCGACGTCGGCATGAATGCCGCCAAACATGCGCAGCGGCGCGCCGGAGCGCGCTTGTGCAGCCAGCCTGACGTTCTCCTGAACGCTGAACTTCGTGAACAGGGTTGTCTTCTGGTAAGCGCGACCGAGGCCTGCGCGGGCGCGCCGGTCCGGTGCAAGCGACGTTACATCGGTCTTGCCGATCGATATGCGGCCGGAACTGACGAAGAGTTCGCCGGATAGCAGATTGATCAGTGTCGACTTGCCGGCACCGTTCGGACCGATGACGGCGTGAATCTCGCCGAGGTGAGCCTCGATCGACACGCCGGATACGGCGACAAGCCCACCGAAGCGCTTTTGCAGATGCTCGGCACGAAGCACGACCTCAGCCATGACCGACCTCCGCCGTCGCGGGCTTGGCATCGGGGCGTGGCCGGTCCGAAGCGGCATCGGAGGCCGGGCCGGCGATCATCGACCAGATTTGCCGGACCCCATTGGGCAGCAGGACGACGATCGCGATGATGACGAGCCCCTCGACGAGTTTCCAGTGCTCGATGTTTGCCTTCAGCACTTCCTCGAGGCCAATAAGAACGATAGCCCCGACTAGAGGCCCGGTGACCGACCGCAGTCCGCCGATCAGAACCATGACAAGCACCGTCGCCGACTGGTGCCATCCAAGCATCTGCGGTGCGACGAATCCGAACTGCGAGGCCGCCAGATAGCCGGCAACGCCCGCCAGGGCACCGGACACCGCAAAGGCCGTGAGCCGCAGACGGAAGATCGGAAAGCCCAGCGAACGCGCGCGCCGTTCATTGTCTCGGGCTGCCGCCAGGGCATGGCCGAATGGCGAGTTGACGATCATCGTGAGCAGAGCCATCACGCCGATAAGGCAGACCAGCACCACGAAATAGAACACGATCGGCTTGTCGAGATCGAGCAACTGATAGCCGCCGATCGCGACTTCCGGGCGGACATTGATCGATATGCCGTCCGATCCTCCCGCGACCCGGGTGTCGTGAAAGAAGAAGAACAGCATCTCGCCGAATGCCAGCGTCACCATGATGAAATAGATGCCGCGGGTCCGCAGCGCCAGGGCACCGATCACCAGCGCCATCGCAGTCGACGCGGCGACGGCCAGAGGAAACGACAGCAGAAACGATGCCGCGTCGTAGCCCGGCGACATCAACGCAAGGACGTAGCCGGCGAGTCCGAAGAAGGCGGCATGGCACAGGCTGACCAGCCCGCCATGCCCGACGGCGAGGTTGAGCGCCATCGCCAGTATCCCCATGATCAGCACCTTGGCGCAGAACTGGACGTAGTAAACCGGCGCGACGAATGGCAGGACGACCGCGATGGCAAGGCACGCTGCCATGGCCAGCAGCCTCGGCAGGCCGGATGCTTTCGACTCAGGCATTGGGCCGTCCGAGAATTCCGCTGGGACGCCAAATCAGCACGGCCGCCATCAGCACGTAGATCAGAATGCTGGATGCACTCGGAAAGAATACTTTTCCAAACGTATCGGTCAGCCCGATCAGCAGCGCTCCGACCGCGGCGCCCGCCACGGATCCGATGCCGCCGAGCACGATCACCACGAAGGACAGGATCAGCATGCCATCGCCCATCCCGGGAAACACCGTCGAGATCGGCGCGATGACGATGCCGCCCAGCGCTGCCAGCGCAATTCCGACGGCAAACACGTAGCGATTGACGCGATCGAACTTGATACCGAGCACGCGCGCCATCTCGCGATTCTCGGCGCCGGCCCGCACGATCATGCCGATCTTGGTGCGGCTGATGACCAGGAAGATGGCGACGGCCACGCAAAGACAGAAGATGCAGATCGCCAGTCGGTACACGGAATACGAAAGATTGTCCGTCAGTTGGATCGATCCCGACAACCATGCCGGCGGTGCCACCGCGTGGACATCCTTGCCGAACAGAAGTTGCCGGACCTCGTCGATGACCAGGATCAGGCCGAAGCTGAGCAGTACCTGCGCCAGATGATCGCGACCGTACAACAGCCGCACGAACATCGTCTCAAGCAGCATACCTGCGATGAAAGCGATCGTGACGCCGCCCAGCATGGCCAGCGCAAAGCTGCCGGTGACCAGCGTCAGCCAGTAAGCGAGATAGGCGCCCAGCATATAGAACGCGCCATGAGCGAGATTGATGACTCCGAGAATGCCGAACACCAGCGTCAGGCCGCTCGCAACCAGAAACAGCACCGTGCCGTACTGGACTGCGTTCAGAAGCTGAACGCCGAACGTGATAAGGTCCATCCTTGGAGTCCAGTTCGTATGATGATGCCTGACGTCAAGGCCACTGCCGGCAGACGGCTTGCGTGCTTCGAACGACCGGCCGCGACGAGCGCAATACGGGGCCCGTCACGGCCGTGGCCTCACGATATCTTGCAGCCGCGCGCGGGATCGTCGACGTTGGCCTGGGCAATCGAGACCAGCTCATTGCGGCCGTTCCGGACTTCGCGCAGATAGATGTTCTGGATCGGATTGTGCGCCTTGTTGAAGGACAACGGCCCACGCGGACTGTCGATCTTGGCGGCGCCCATGGCCGCGAGCATCTTGTCGCGCGCCGTGAAATCGCCGCCGACGGCGGTCAGGCCGATATCGAGCAAGGCCGCAGCGTCATAGCCTTGCACCGCATAGATATCGCCGTCCTTGCCGGTCTTGGCCTTGAACGCCTTGAGGAAGGCGAGATTGGCCGGATTGTCGAGGTTGTCGGCGTAATGCAGCGTCGTCTTGATACCATCCGCAGCAGCCCCCTGCGCCTCGATGGTACCGTCCGTCAGGAAGCCGGCCCCATAGAGCGGAATGGTCTTGTTGAGGCCTGCGGCCGCATAGTCTTTCACGAACTTGACGGCACCGCCGCCGGCAAAGAAGCTGAACACCGCGTCCGGCTTCAAGGTGGCGATCTGGGTAATCAGCGCCTGGAACTCGACTTCCGGAAACGGCACCGTGAGGTCGGCAAGGACCTTGCCGCCATTCTTGGTGAAATTCTCGGCGAACGCGCCAACCATCTCCGCGCCTGCGGTATAGCGCCAGGAGATGGTGACGACGTTCTTGATGCCGGCGTCGGCCATCACCTTGCCCATCGGGTAGGTGCTCTGCCAGTTCGAGAACGAAGTGCGGAAGATGTTCGGCGCGCAGGCCGGGCCGGTCGCATCGTTGGCGCCGGCGTTGGGAATGATCAGCAGCGTCTTGGTATCGCGCGCGACCTTGACCATGGCCATTGCAACGCCGGAATGCACGGTGCCGACGACGACGTCGGCCTTCTCGCGGCCGACCAGACGGTTCATGTTGTCGGTGGCGGCTTCGGGCTTCGACTCGTCATCGACCTGCACGAAGGCGATCTCACGCCCACCAAGCTTGCCGCCCTTCTGCTCGACATAGAGCCGGAAACCATCGTCGATGAACTGGCCGAGCTTGGCGAACGTGCCGGTGTAGGGCAGCATCATGCCGACCTTCAGGGGCGCGTTTTGCGCGAAGGCCGCCGACCTAAACGGTCCTGCGGCGGCCAGAGTTGCGGCACCCGCCGCGCCCGACAACAGGCCGCGTCGCGACAGCGGCCGCATGAAATCATCGATGGCCATGAGCAGTCTCCCCTCAAAATATGAACCGTGGTCGGTTGAACCCCACCTATCGGCGACGTGCGGACCTGATCCGTCACATTCAGGCACCATATTTCATGAATCGGCCGCGTTGCAAGAATTATAATGCATGTCATTGATCGACATCATGAGGTCGTGACCACGAAGAGATCTCGTGGCGACTGTCGCAGCGACGATCCGCAGCCCTCGCGCCACAGGCGGCACCGGCCAGCACCGGTTACGTCGGCGTATGGCCGCCCCATGTCAAATCGTGCTTGTCGATACCGCTGATATCGTTCCAGCGGGCGGCGATGCTCGACACCGCTGCCATGCGATCGCTTTCAGCAAGCTTATGGCGTCAGAACTGCACACCCCGAGTCAGCGCGCCGTCGACCACAAGATTGGTGCCGGTGATGAAGCTCGCCGCCCGACTGGCGAGGAACACTACGGCATTGGCCATTTCCTGTGGCGTGCCCATCCGGCCGGTCGGATTGAGCGCCAGCGCGGTGTTGTAGAGCTCCGGATTGCCGTGCTTGATCTGGTCCCAGACGCCGCCTTCGAAATAGGTGTTGCCGGGCGACACCGAATTGGCGCGAATGTTCTTGCCGGCAAGCTGATAGGCCAAGCCTTGCGTGTAATGGATGATCGCCGCCTTGAAAGTCCCGTAGGGACCACAGGCAAAATCGATCTCGCGGCCCGATACGCTTGCCACCGTAACGATCGCCGCGGCGTCGCTGCGTTCGAGATAGGGCATCGCGACGTTGACCAGCCGTACGGTGCCCATCATGTCGGTAGCGAATTCCTTTTCCCAGCTTTCGTCATCCTGTCCGATCGCCAGCGCGCTGACATTGGCGACCACGACATCGATGCCGCCGAGTTGGTTCGCCATCGTCTCCACCCAGGCTTTCAGCGCCGTCGCGTCCGCCACATCAGCCACGCCGCCATAGGCTGCAACGCCCCTGGCCTTCAGCGCGGCAACGGTCGCCTCGACTTCCGCCGCGTTGCGGGCGCAGACGCCGACATGCGCGCCCTCGGCAGCGAAGGTCTCGACAGTCGCCCGGCCGATCCCCTTGGTGCCGCCGGTCACGAGCACCTTTGCACCCTTCAATCCCAGATCCATGTTGTGCTCCTTTGTCGCGTGTCAGGAATTTCCCGCCACCGCCTGGACCAGCGGCCGATAGCTGTGCGGCATCCGCATCGATACCAGGTCCTTCCGCCGCACCACATTGGTCGGATAGACGCAGTCGAGATTGCTGGTGTCGATCGTGACCGTGGCGACGCCCTCACCGTCTTCGACGATCGCTTCGCGGCGCGGAAAGGCAAAGGTGTCGGGGCCGAACACGCCGCTCAATCCCGCATAGCCGTGCACGGGATCGATGACATTGGCGAAGGCGAGGAACACATTGTTCTCGCCGGCGCGGACGCGGAAGTGATGCCAGTGATATCGGTCGGCGCCGGTCGGGATCGGCGCCGACTGCGCGATGGTCGTGCCGGCATGGGGCGAACTGAAACGGGTCGTGATTGCCGCGGGGCAGACGATGAGGTCGCAACCACGTAGCGCCAGCACGCGCCCTGCTTCCGGAAACATCGCGTCATGGCCGATCAGCATCCCGATCCGCCCGAGCGGGGTATCGGCCACGGTCCAGTCGTCGCCTGCGGTCGCCCGGCTGCGCTCGTCTTCGGTAAGATGAGTTTTGCGATAGGCCGTCAAGGCGCCGTCCGGCGCGATCAGCACCGCACTGTTGTAGCAGAGGTCGCCGGCTCGTTCGGCGATGCCGCAGACCAGATAGAGCGACAGCTCGTGGGCCAGCGCACTGAGCCGATCGGTGGCGACGCCAGGAACAAGCTGCGCGGCCGACGCCGGGTCGACCAGGCCGCCGACCGCCAATTCGGGAAACACCACCAGCTCGGCGCCGTCCGCCTTGGCCTTGCGGGCCAGCGCAACGATGCGATCGAGATTGGCGTCGACATCGGCGCTCGGCGCGAATTGCGCGACGCTGACCCGCGAGGCCTTGCCCTCCGGCCACGGCGCATGGCCATACAGCGTGAAGAAGTCGCGCGGATTCCAGCCGAAGGTGTCGGTCAGCAATTCCGGATAGAGCTCCGGACGGCGCCGCCGAAACACGGGCTCGCCGGCGACCCTTCGCGCCCGCGCCGCATCGAGATCGATCTCCGCCAGCGCCACGCCGTCGCCGCCGTCGATCACCGCGACGATCTCGCCGTTCGGCGCGATCACGCAGCTGCCGCCGGAAAACTGCACCGTGCGCTCCAGCCCCCAACGGTTGCTTTCGATTACGTAGCAGCCGTTCTCGAACGCCCGGCTGATCCAGTACGGCGCCGGCGTCCGCTCGGCCAGCCAGTTGGAGACGTGGCAGATGATGTCGGCGCCGCCGAGCGCCATCAAACGCGCTGTCTCGATGAAATGGATATCCATGCAGATCAGGATCGCAATGCGCCCGATCGGCGTCTCGAACACCTGGTTGTGCAGGTCGCCGGCCGCCGCCCATTTCGGCTCGGCGATATAGGGATGGGTCTTGCGGTGCCGGCCGATCAAGCCATCCGGACCGATCAGCACAGCGGAGTTGAAATAGATGCCGTCGTCGTCGACCTCCGGCAGGCCGACGACGATGTAGCAATCGTACTTCTTCGCAAGCGCGGCGAAGCGATCGGTGCTCGGCCCGGGAATGGGCTCGACATAGGGCGCGACCTCGGCGCGGTCGAACCAGCAATAGCCGGTGGTGCCCATTTCCGGCGTCACGATCAGCCGGGCGCCGGCCTGTGCTGCCTGCTCGCAGAGAGCCAGAAGGTCGGCGATGTTGCGCTCCTTTTCGAACATGGTGGGCTCGAACTGGACGGTGGCAACCTGAATCTTGCGCGACATCGCCGTTCTCCTCTCAGATCAGAAACGACTTCTTGATCGAAGCGCCCAGCGTGTATTTCGGATCGACCATGTTGCCGAGCCGGACCCGGCCGGTCTGGGTCAGCAGCATGTAGGCATCGATCTCCTCGAAGCCGTAATCGGCGGCCATCCAGCGGCACAGCTCGCGATAGGCGATGCGCGCGGCATCCTCCATCGGCCGCGCCGAGCCGATGCACATGATGAAGTCCTTGGTCTCCAGCCGCGGCCAGTGAATGTTCCAGCCCTTGATCAGGTCGATCTGCAGGGTGGTGACGGTGGGATGCTCGATCGCGACGCCGCACAATTCGCCATCGCCCTGGGCGGCGTGGCAATCGCCGAGATACAGCAGCCCGCCCTTGATGTTGACCGGCAGATAGATGATGGCGCCGACGCCGACATCCGGCAGGTCCATGTTGCCGCCGTAGTAATCCGGCACCAGCGAGGAAATCGCCTCGATTTCCGGCGAGGTGCCGATGGTGCCGATGAAGGGTTCATAGGGAAGCGTGATCTTGTCGTTCCATTTGGTGCCGGTCTCCAGATCGATGTGGAGCTTCTTGACCCGCTCCGGCAGCGCAGGATTGAGCAGCGCGGTCTGCCCGGTGCCGACCAGGCCGCCGAACTCCGGCATCACCACCGTGGTGCCGCGCGGCTGCGGCCCACGCGGCACGATGCTCTTGATCGAGACCGCCAGCACGTCGCCCTTCTCGGCGCCGTTGACATAGATCGGACCGTTCTGCGGGTTGAGGAAGGGAAAGTTCAGGATCTTCGACGGAATGTCGGTCTCTGACTTGATGGCGCCCTCGAAGGCGTCATGGGTCTCGGCCGACACCACCGCGCCGGGATCAACAGTCAGGATCGGGTCGACATAGGGCCCGTAGACATAGTGATACTTGCCCTGCTCGGCCTCGGTGATTGTGTAGCTCGCGCCGGCCACGCCCTTGGCGACGCCCTTCCGCGTCATGATCGAATCCGCTTGCCAGTCCATGATGAGCTCCTTTTCGTTGTTGATTTCAAACCGCGAGGTGGCGGCGCATTTCCGCTTCGTCGTCGAGCGCGCTGCGATCGAGATCGGCGACGATGCGGCCTTTTTCCATGACGTAGCAGCGCTGTGCCATGGCCCGGATCATGTCGAGGTTCTGCTCGACCAAAATGATTGTGACGCCGGTCTTGCGATTCAGCGCCACCATGTCGCGCGCGATATCTTGCACGATGTTGGGCTGGATGCCCTCCGAGGGTTCGTCGAGCAGAATGAGTTGGGGATCGGCGACCAGCACCCGGCCGATCGCCGGCTGCTGCTGCTGGCCACCGGACATCGTGCCGGCCGCCTGGCTCCAGCGTTCGCCGAGGATCGGAAAGGTCTCGATGATGTTTTTCCTGGCTTGGTCCGTGAGGCGGCCCTTGATCGCCGCGCCGACCGCGATGTTCTCGCCGACGGTGAGCCGCGGAAACACGTCGCGCCCCTGCGGCACATAGCCGATACCGAGCCGCGCCCGGCGGAACGCGGGCAACGTCTCGATCGCCTCGCCGCGAAACACGATCGAGCCGTCCATCGGCGGCACCAGCCCGATCAGGCTTTTCATCAGCGTGGATTTGCCGACACCGTTCCGGCCGATCACCGCGACGATCTCGCTTTCGCGCACCTCGATCTCGAGGCCCTGCAGCACCGGCTTGCCGCCATAGCCGGCGCGCAGGCCGACCGTATTGAGGATGACTTCCTTACGCATGATGAGCCTGCCCCAGATAGATCGCGGCGACGCGCTCGTCGGCAATGATCTGTTCGATCGTGCCCTGCGCGAACACTTGGCCGAGATGCAGCACGGTGACGCGCTGCGCGACCTGCCGCACGAACGCCATGTCGTGCTCGACCGCGAGCACCGTCATGCCTTCGGCATTGAGCCGCTGCACCATCTGGCCGGTTTGAAAGGTCTCCTCCGGCGACATGCCGGCGGTCGGTTCGTCGAGCAGCAGCATCCGCGGCTTCAGGCTGATCGCCATGCCGATCTCCAGCCACTGCTTCTGGCCGTGGCTGAGATTGCCCGCGGTCTGCTTCTGCTCGGCCTCGAGTCCGAGGAACGCCAGCAGCCGGTCGATCTCCTGATCGAGCTCGGCACCGCGATGGGTGCGTTGCAGGGCGATCTCCAGATTCTGCCGGACCGCGAGGCCCTTGAAGATGCCGGGCACCTGAAACTTCACCGACATGCCGCGCCCTATCCGGGCAAACGGTTTCAGCGCGGTGATGTCTTCGCCGGCGAAACGGATTGCGCCGGAGCCCGGCCGGTATTCGCCGAGGATCAGCCGGAACAGCGTGCTCTTGCCGGCACCATTTGGGCCGATCAGGCAATGGATCTCACCGGGCTCGAAGGCGAGATTGACCGCATTGGTGACGTGCAGACCGCCGAAGTGCTTGTTGAGGTCGTGCAATTCGAGAAGCGCCATCAGTTCTGCTCCCGCTTGCTGCGCGAGATCAGTCCCGCCACCCAGTTCATCGCACCGAGCACTAGGCCGTTCGGCGCGATCAGCACCGTCAGCAGCAACAGCACGCCCATCACCACCAGCGCGTACTGGCTGCCGTAGATTGTGAGTGCCTGAAAGCCGGCCAGCACCACCAGCGTGCCGATCAGGGTCGATGTCAGGTCGCTGCGACCGCCGACCGCGACCCAGATCAACGGCAGCGCCGCTGAGGTCATGCCCATGCTGGACGGCGTGATGTACTGCCCCCAGGCGGTGTAGAGCACGCCGGACATGCCCGCCAGCGCCGCGCCGATCACGAAGTTGATGAGCTGGTATTTCCGGATG
The DNA here is from genome assembly GCF_052658035.1 of Rhodopseudomonas sp. RCAM05734. Classification (NCBI taxonomy): domain Bacteria; kingdom Pseudomonadati; phylum Pseudomonadota; class Alphaproteobacteria; order Hyphomicrobiales; family Nitrobacteraceae; genus Rhodopseudomonas; species Rhodopseudomonas sp. RCAM05734. The sequence goes on from NZ_CP199742.1 coordinate 870,783, forward strand.
TCGTAGCCCAGCATCTCGGCGCGTTGCGGATTCTCGCGGATCGCGACGATGACGTTGCCGAATGACGAGTTCACCAGAATGCGCAGGCCGAGATAGACCACGATGACGAGCGCCAGTACGAAGTAGTAGAGGCCCACGTCGGCGAACAGCACGATCGGCCCGTCGAACCACGGAATGGTGAGCGGCGGCATCCCGCTCATGCCGTTGAAGCCGTTCAGCCGCGCGCTACCGATCCGCCATTCCGGCCCGGCAGTCTGCGCCATGAAGCGCTCCAGCATCAGGGTGACCGCGAGGGTGACGATGCCGAGGAACACGCCCTCGATGCGGCCGAAGAACATGAAGTAGCCGAGCAGCACCGCCACCAGCGCGGCCACGCCGATCGCCAGCAGCATCGCCACCAGCGTCAGGCCATAGGCCGAGCCGAAATTGATCGTCAGGATGCCATAGAAGTAGCCGGCGATGCCGAAGAACGCGGTCTGGCCGAACGACAGCGCTCCGCCATAACCCCAGATCAGGCAGAGGCTGAGCGCGATGAACACCCAGACGAAGAAGTACACCGTGTTGCCCACCGTGTAGCCGTCGCTGATCAGCGGGTAGGCCAGCGCTGCCAGCGCCACCACGCCGAACAGCGACCAGAAGGCCGGACCGCGCCCCACCGTCTGCGGCCCCTCGAGGCGTCGGAACAGAGACATCAAAACACTCACTGTCGTCTTCCTCACGTCCGTTCGCGCAACAGAAATCCGGAGATGCCCTTCGGCAGCACGCGGACGACGACGATGACGGCAATCAGCAGGCCGATCTGGCCGAACAACTGCCCTTGCCAGGAAGTCATCACCGACTTGACTACGGCGAGGACTGCAGCCGCGGGTGCCGTGCCGAGGAATACATCCGCGCCACCGATGACCACGGTGACGAAGGCTTCCATGATGAAGGTCGCCCCCATGGTCGGCACCAGCGTCATGGTCGGCGCGTAGAGGCCGCCGGCGAGGCCCGCGAGGCCGGCGCCGCAGGCAAAGGTCAGGCTGTAAATCCAGCGTGTATCGACGCCTAGCGCGTTGGCCATGTGCGGCACCTGGATGGTGGCACGCGCCTTGACGCCGAACGAGGTCCAATTGAACAAAGCGTACAACCCGCCCAGCACGCCCAGCGCCGATGCGAACAGCACGATGCGGTAGATCGAATAGGAGTAGGCCCCAACCTGAAACGAGCCGAACGGCGTGCCCACCCCGCCCATGGTCGATCCGATCGCAATCAGCGTGCCCTGCGTCGCGATCAGACTGAGGCCCCAGGTCGCCACGATGGTGTCGAGCGGACGATCGTAGAGATGGCGCACCACGACGAATTCGACCAGCATGCCGACCAGCGCCGAAACCAGCGCGCCGGCGACGATCCCCAGCGGCAACGGCAGCCCCGCATGTACCGTGGAGGCCGTGACATAGGCACCGCACATGATGAACTCGCCGTGCGCGAGATTGATCACGCCCATCATGCCGAAGATGACCGCAAGCCCGCAGGCCGACAGCACCAGAAACGCGAAGGCGTCTCCAAATTGAAACAGTACAGAAAAGGCCAGCGTCGTGATGTCCATGTCAGGTCCAGCATCGTGTCGTTGGAGAAGACCGCAGCGGCGCTGCGGTGGTCGTCGAGGGCCGCTCCGGAGGGGGGACCTCCGGAGCGCCCCGCCCAGTTACGGCTTCGGCGGCGGATTCGACGGCGTGTACTGCGCCATCGGATCCTTCTTGGTCAGGTCGCAACCGGCATCACCCAGCCAATAGGGCTTGATGCCCTCCCAGACAGTCGGGAACGTGATCGAGTGATCGGCGCCGACCTTGGCCAGATAGATCGTGTGCGACATGTGCTGGCTCTTCGGGTCGATGCAGACCTTGCCTTCGGGCGCATCCATACAGACATCGCCCTGCGCGATCACCTTGCGGATCTCTTCACGCTTGGTCGACTTCGCCCGCTCCACCATCTGCTTGTAGAGATAGACCGCGAGATAGGAGTTCTCGGCTTCCTGGTTCACGTAGGGCTCGTTCGGGAACTTGGCCTTGAACTTCGCCAGGAAGGCCTTGGCGCTGGGCGAGTCGATTTCCTCGATGTAGTTGGTGGTGACGTACATGTCCTTCAGGCTCGGCGCCTTGAAGCGCTTGTGCTCGTAGCCCTGGCCGACATTGACCGACGACGCCATCGGCAGGTTGACGTTGGCGGAGGCTGCCTGCTCGTAGTAAGAGGCCTGGGCGGTACCGACCAGCAGCGTCACCACGAAGTCAGGCTTGGCTTTCTGGATGTTCTGGATGCTCTGCGAGAATTGCGAGACGCCGAGCGGGATGAATTCTTCGCCGGCCATTTCGCCGCCGTTTTCCTTGACGATCTTGCGAACCCACTCGGCCGAAATCTGACCGAAATTGTAGTCCGCTGCGAGCGTGTAGACCTTCTTGCCATAGGTCTTCATCATATAGGGGATCAGCGTCGAGAACTGCTGCTCCGGGACCGCGCCGGTGACGATCATGTGTCCGTCGCAGACGCCGCCTTCATACTGGTTGTTGTAGAAGGCAAAGCCGTTGAGCTGATCGACGATCGGGCGATAGGCTTCGCGCGAAGCCGAGGAGAAGCCGGCAAATACCACGTCGGCCTTGTCGCGCTGCAGGACGCGCCGCATGAATTCCTGGTAGCGCGTATTGTCCGACTGGGTGTCGTAGATCACCAGTTCGAGCGGACGGCCCATGACGCCGCCGGCCTTGTTGATCTCCTCGGCTGCGAGCTGGATCGCGTGCACCTTGCCGATCGTTGCCACCGCGAAATCGCCGGATTGGTCTTCCAGCACGCCGAGCTTGATCGGCGTCTGCGCGAATGCCATGCATGAGGCGAGGACAAGCGTCCCCGTGAGGACTGCGGCATGCAGTCCCCGGAATACAGTTCGGGTCATGTGTATCTCCTAGAGGGCTCGTTGATTTCCACGTTGCAGCGGCAAAGGGCCGATGCGGTCGGTGTCGTCGGGCGGTTTGGCCCGTCTGCTCAGCAGATTCTCGCAATAGAGTTCCACATTCTGCCTTGCACCCATGCTCTCCCGCCGCAGCTGCGCATAGGCGCCGTCCTCATCGAGGCCGGTGTCGCGCATTCGCTGAACCACAGCGTGCAGCACCGCGCGGCGTCCACGCCGGCGTTCCTCGAGACTCTGCACGCGCTCGTGCATCTCGCTGCGCAGGAGAAATTGGTTGATGCCCATGAACAGCGAGGTGTAGACCGCACCTCCATGCACCGGCTTGCGAAGAAACGAGGTGGCGCCGAGATTGACCAGCGCCTTCAGGCGGCTCGGCGCCTCGACCCCGACCAGACCGATCACCGGCACCGGCGGCAGCCGCGACTCCGGATTGATCTCGATCGCAACGGCATCGCCGAGATCGCCATCGATAAACAGGATGTCGCGATCGGCCTTCAAGCCGGCAAAGTCGATCTGCGCGCGGCCATGGACCATCGCGGGATAGTCACAGGACACCCCGAGCTTGGCGAGCGTGGTTTCCAATGCGCATTCCCTGCCCGAGCGCTCCATGATCACCAGCGCGCGGCCGCCCTTGAAATTCTGCAGAAGCTGCGAGTTCATGACTTCACCACCCTCAATAGCGGAGATCTCATTGCCGTTGCGAACCGCGGCGACGTCTGGACGAGATAGGGATCGGGAGCGACCGGGTGCTGCGCCTCGAGCAGCACGTCGAACTGTCCGTCGGCGGTCGAGCGACCGATCCGCGGCGTCAGCCATGCATGATAGGTCTGCGGATCGATCCGGACCTCTCCCTGCGGCGCAGCCAGCCGTTGATTGGCCACCGCGGCGCGGACTGCGCGAGCCTCATCGGTACCCGACTGCTGCAGCGCCGCTGCCAGCAGCTTGACCGCGTTGTAGGAGGCCTCGGCATCCGCCGACGAGGCCGGACCTTGCGGGAACGCTGCGGCATAGTCGCGGCGGAATGCGGAATTCGCTGCGCCGCCCAGCGAGGAGAAGTACACGCTGGAAGACAGGTGGCCATCGACCGCGTCCTCGCCGATCTCGGCAAGCTCAGGTTCCGACAAAGTACAGGAGGCCACCGGGATCGTGGCAGCCTGATCGATTCCGCGGGCACGACAGGCGCGGCGCAGCGTGCGGAAGAAGGCATAGGCGCTGGTGCCGATCAGATTGTTGAAGACGAAATCCGGCCGTTGCTCGATGATCACCTCGACCAAGCGATCGACATCGGTATCGCCGATCGGCAGATAGCGCTCCGCGGTCACGGCGCCGCCCCGCGCGATCAGCGCCTCGCGGAAGATCCGGGTGTTTTCCCAGGCCCAGATATAATTCGACCCGATGCAGAACGCGGTCTTGCCGACGCGTGCGACGAGATAGTCCACCAGCGGCAGCACATGCTGGTTCGGCGCCGCGCCGGTATAGATGACGTTATCCGAACTCTCGAAGCCCTCATAGTGCGACGGATACCAAAGCAGGCTGTCGAATTTTTCGAAGCACGGAATGACTTCCTTGCGGCTCGACGAGGTGTAGCAACCGACCACATGGCGCACGCCCGACGACAGCAACTCCTGGCTGAGCGCGCGGTAGCGCGCGAGATCGCCGTCCGGATTGACGATCACCGGCTCCAGCAGTGGCCCGCCGGCGGCAGCGATCTCCTCGAACGCAAGCGTAGCGCCATTGAGCATCGAGCGCGCCACGGCGCTATAGGAGCCCGTGGTCGAGAGCAGTACGCCGATCCGATATGTCTTCCGCGCCATCGTTCAATCCAAAAAAAACGCCCAGCGGCCGTGAAGCCGTGGGCGTTATCGCCACCAACCAGACACGCTCAGAAGCGCGGTGTTGGAAATCGTTGCATGTCGCTTGTCTCTGGGCGCATTTGCCCAATACATGACGATACGGTCACCGAGATTTTATCGCCAGTCAAGCGCATTGATGTGGCGGCCGCTGCCCTTCTTACGGCCTTCATGCATAAAATCCATGCAGTCGGTGAATCGCGAGACTTGTTTTACGCGGAGGTGATAGTTGAGCGCCGCATCTTGCACCGCATCATTGCTCGTTCGCGCTCGCAAACCTCATTATCAATGCCGTCACCGCGCATATAAACTGCGCACCGGGAGGAGGCACGCCCGTGCAGACGGGCGGCCTACAAGATCATGTTCTATGGACACGATCCCTACTTGGTGGATAGCTTATCACCGCGAAAATACTCACTGCATGATCCGAGGTTGCAAGGAAGCTGTCGACGAATTTGTCGACGTCGTCCGGCGCGACATAGACATGGGCCGTATCGTACTGCTCGCGGACTGCATCCTCTTTCGAGGGCGCATCGCGCAACAACGTCGGCTACGCCGTCAGCACTAGGATGGAAAGAGCGGCGGTGAGGTGAAGCAGGCGCATGGAATATCCTGTCGATCAATGGTTGGGGAGCGGTTCAGCCGTTTGGCCGGGATTGTGCACGTCCAGAGTCAGAAAATGCCGGACCACGGGGCCTTGCTGACCGGTGTGAAACTGCGCGGTCTCGCGCTGCACGTCGGCATCGGCATTGGAAACCCGATGGTGCTGGCGCAAATGTTCCGCCCAGGACTCCACCATGAACCACTCGACGATGCGTTCGGGATCGGCGGCATCCTCGGTGATGCCCCAGCCATAGGCGCCGTCGCGGCGACGCGCTTCGGAGAGCCGCTTCAGACATTCGAAAAATGGAGGCCGGCTCCCGCGGGGGATCCGATATTCGACCAGGATCAGCACCGGACCGCGGTCATGCTCGACCGCCTCCGAGGTCAACGGCTCCGGCCAGTAGTTGGATGGCGCCAGATCGGCCTCGCCAGTCGGCAGCTTGACGCGATTCAGAAGCAGCGCAACCACCACCAGTCCGGCGGCGCTGACCAGCAGTGCGCCGGGTACGCCGAGCGCTTCGGCCACTGCGCCCCAGCCGAGGCTTCCCGCCGCCATCGCGCCGTTGAACACCATTAGATAGACCGCCAGCCCGCGGCCGCGCACCCAGTTGGGCAGCACCGCCTGCGCGACGCCACTGAACGTCGTCAGCGCGGTGATCCAGGCGGCGCCAAGCAACAGCAGCGCGGGAATTGCGAGCCACTTTGGTGGCGCGAGCGATAGCGTCGCCATCACCAGCGCGGTGACGATCGCCGCCAGCAGCAAGAGATGGTCGGAGTCGAGCCGCGCCCGCAGCCGCGGCAATATCAGCGCGCCCCCGATGGCGCCGGCGCCGACAGCCCCCAGCAACACGCCGTAGAACCCGGCATCGCCCCCGAGCAGGTTTCTGGCGACAAGCGGCAGCAGCGCCCAGATAGCGCCGGAAAACGCGAAGAAGATCGCGGCGCGGAACAGCACCACGTGCAGCTCACGGCTCGAGCGCGTATAGCGAAGGCCGGCACGGAGAGCGCCGAAGAATTTTTCGGACAGCACGTCATTAGTGGCTGGCGGACGCGGCCACCACAGTAACGCAGCAATGACGAAGACGTAGCTGATGACGTCGGCGCTATAGGTGACCGCGGCACCGAACGCGGCGAGCAGCATGCCGCCTGCGGCCGGACCGATCGAGCGGGCGACGTTGATGCCCAACGAGTTCAGCGCTACCGCGCTCTTGAGATCCTTTTTCGGCACCAGCTCGGGCACGATCGCCTGCCAGGTCGGGCCGACCAGGGCCGCGCCGATGCCGCCGATGAACGTGAGGCCGACGAGCAGACTGACCGTCAGCAGGCCGTTCCAGGACAGAACCATCAGGGTCGCGCTAACGGAGGCGAGCAGCACTTGCACGGCGATCAGGAATTTGCGGCGGTCGAGGATATCGGCGAGCACGCCAGCGGGAATCGCGAACAGGAAGATCGGCAGCGTGCCCGCGGCCTGGATCAGCGACACCGCGGCCGGCGCGGCCGAGAGATCCGTGACCAGCCATGAACTGGCGACATCGCGCATGAAGCTGCCGGTGTTGCCCATCACGGTCGCGGCCCAGATCACCGCAAACACCGACTGGCGAAACGGCGCGAAGGCGCTGGTGGCCACCGTCGCGCCGTCGGTGTTCTTCACGGGCTCACTCATGATGGGCGCCCCGCGTGCAAAGTGATCTGGTTCAGGTCGTGCCATGCGATCAGCAGAAATCCGCCGCACAGGCCGATATGTTCAAAGAAGCCGTTCATCGCCATGAAGCGCTCCGGCGGAGCCATCTCCCAGAAGCGGTTGGCCAGCAAGGTCGCTAGCAGCGTGAAGCCCGCTAGCGAAAGCGCCCCCAGCCATCGGTAGAAGCCGCTGAGGATCATGAGCGAGGCACCGATCTCGAAAGCGATGACGATGATCGCCAGAGGCGCAGCCGGCGATAGTCCGAAATGGTTCATCTCGACGATCGCGCCGGGAAAGTCGAACGCCTTCACCAGGCCGCCCTGCAGATAGGCGGCACACAGAGCGAGCAAAGCCAGCCAGCGCACCAGCGGTGCGCCTACCACAGGGCGAAGAAGTGCGGCGATGCTCATACCGCCCAACAAGCGCAGCCGAGCGCGCCCCAGAAGCCCTTGAGATCGCTGATGGGCAGCTTGCTCGACCATGCCGTGGCATGGTCGTGGCCATGCACGGTGCAGGAATTGGCGCAGCCGCAGCTCATCGCCATCTTGCGCGCGACCGTCTGGCTATTGGCCGCGGGCTCCGCCCAGGCGCCGTAGCCGCCGAAGGTGCGCACCGGCGACCAATCCGGCATGGCCGGCGGCGGCGCATGGTCGTCGAAGCGTTTAAAATCACCGACGCCATACACCACGCGACCGCCGACGATGGTCAGCACCGAACTGATGTCGGCGATTTCGTTCTCCGGACAGGCGAAGAAATCGCGATCCGGCACCACGACATCCGCAAGCTGCCCGGCCTGGATGCGGCCTTTCTTGCCTTCCTCGTTGGAAAACCACGTGACGTTCTCGGTCCACATCCGGAGTGCCGTCTCGCGGTCCAGACAATTGCGCTGCGGATAGAGCTGCATCCCGCCGACGGTGCGGCCGGTGACCAGCCAGGACAGCGAGACCCAGGGATTGTACGACGCCACGCGGGTCGCATCGGTGCCGGCGGAGACCTTGACGCCCTTGTCCAGCATCTTCCTGACCGGCGGAGTCGCCTCGGCAGCGCCGTGACCATAGCGCTCGACGAAGTATTCGCCCTGATAGGCCATCCGGTGCTGCACGGCGATGCCGCCGCCGAGCGCCGCGATGCGGTCGATGGACTGGTCCGAGATCGTCTCGGCGTGATCGAAGAACCAGTTCAACCCTTGCAGCGGAATGTCCTGGTTGACGCGCTCAAACACGTCCAATGCGCGGCTGATGGTTTCGTCATAGGTGGCGTGCAGCCGCCACGGCCAGCGATTCTCCGCGAGAATGCGCACCACGCCTTCCAGCTCGCCTTCCATCTCCGGCTCCATATCCGGGCGCGGCTGGCGAAAATCCTCGAAATCGGCGGCGGAGAACACCAGCATCTCGCCGGCGCCGTTGTGACGGAAATAATCATCGCCCTGCTTGTACTTGGACGTCTTGGTCCAGTTCAGGAAGTCATCCTTCTCGCCCTTCGGCTTCTGGGTGAACAGGTTGTAGGCGAGGCGAATGGTGAGTTGGTTCTCGTCGTGCAGCTTCTGGATCACCGCGTAATCTTCCGGATAGGTCTGGAAGCCGCCACCGGCATCGATCGCGCCGGTGACACCGAGGCGATTGAGTTCACGCATGAAATGCCGCGTCGAATTGACCTGATAGTCGAACGGCAGTTTTGGGCCCTTGGCCAGCGTCGCATAGAGGATCGCGGCATTCGGCTTGGCCAGCAACAGGCCCGATGGATTGCCGTTGGCGTCGCGCACGATCTCGCCGCCGGGAGGCGCCGGCGTGTCGCGCGTGTAGCCGACCGCCCGCAGCGCAGCCCCGTTCAGCAAAGCGCGGTCATAGAGATGCAGCAGAAACACCGGCGTATCCGGCGCCGCCGCATTCAACTCCTCGATGGTCGGCAGCCGCTTCTCGACGAACTGGTGCTCGGTGAAGCCGCCGACGACGCGGACCCACTGCGGCGGCGGCGTCACCGCGACCTGCCGCTTCAGCATGCTCATAGCATCCGACAGGCTGCGCACGCCGTCCCAGCGCAACTCCATGTTGAAATTGAGCCCGCCGCGAATGATGTGCAGGTGATTATCGATCAGCCCCGGCAGCACGCGCCGGCCCTTGAGATCGATCATCGTCGTATCCGGTCCGGCGAGCGGCACGATCTCGTTATCGTGGCCGACCACTGTGAAGCGCCCATCCTTGATGGCCACTGCGCTGGCCACGGGATTGGAGCGGTCCAGCGTTGTGAACAGGCCGCGGTGAAGGATGAGGTCGGGATGCTGTAAATCAGTCATATCTGCTCCTGAACGATGCTCGAACCGTCGGTATGAGATGGGTGGCGTCAGCCCTCGACCGGCGGCCGCGCGGGGCCGGCCGCAGTGTCGGAGCCGCGGCCCTTCGGCAGATGCCCGAACATGTGCGGCTTGACCTGATGGAGCCACGACTGCACCGCCGGCTCCTTCTGCCACAGCGTACGCACCAGTGGTGGGATCTGCTCGCCAACGAGAATGCCGAGCAGACCGACCAGCGCCACCACCGGCGGCGCCGGAGAGCGCACGTTGATCAGGCTGTAAATGACGCCGACCAGCAGGCCGGCACCGACGGAGATCAGGTGCGCTCTCATGTCATGTCCTCACTTGCGATGGTTATTTGGCCGGACCGCCTTCGGAGGCGTGCTCGCCGAGCGCCCACTTCGAGAAGCGAATCTGGATGCCGTAGGGCGAATGCGCGCGCTGGATGTCCATCATGCCTTCATAGGTTTCGCTGCGCGCCCAGTCCTGCTGCAGCTCATAGGCATATTGTGATGAGGTGATCGGCACAGCGCCGGCCTGGATGGCGCGCTGCATCGCCCGTTCATGGGCTTCCGGCGAAAGATCGCCGCAGGCATCGGCTGCGATGTAGATCTCATAGCCTTCGCGCAACATGTCGAGCGTCGGGAAGATCACGCAGGCTTCGGTCCACAGACCGGCAATCACGAATTTCTTGCGGCCGGTGGCGGCGACGGCCTTGCGGAAGTTGGGATCGAGCCAGGAATTCATCGAGGTGCGGTCGATGACATCATGGTCCGGAAACAGCGACGTCACTTCCGGCATGAACGGACCGGAAAACGAATCGCGCGCAACGGTGGTCAGCACGGTCGGAATCTTGAAGAGCTTGGCAGCCTTGGCCAGAATCTGCACGTTGTTGACGGTCACAAGACGATCGTGTGACTGCACGCCCTGAAACATCGCGGGCTGATAATCGATCAACGCGATGGCGCTGTTTTGCGGGGTCAGCATTTCTTGAAAGGACATTGGCAAGTCTCCATGAAGGCGGCGCGACGGCACGCGCAGGAAGTCAATCGATGACCGCAAGCAACTGATCGATGGTTGCGAGTCGGAGTGGCGCAGGCGACCAGGTGCGTCTGACCTGAGGCACGATGCCTGCGCGGAACTGAACCGATGTCGGGCTAGTGGTCTTGTCTGTAAGTCAGGTTCCGCCACGCGAACGTGCTGGCGATGGGTTGAGCGCGGCTAGTCCTAGGTCTAGTCGTCCATCACCTTGTCGAAGCCGAGCCGGTCGGCCATGCGCACCAGGTCGGCGATGGAGCCGGCGCGCATCTTGCGCATCACCGAGCCGCGATGCAGCTTCACTGTCGCTTCGCTCAAGCCGAGCACGGCGGCGATCTGCTTGTTCATCAGGCCGCATGCGACGTGCTTGAACACCTCGCGCTCCCTGCTCGTGAGCGTCTCGAAATCACGATTGAGACTGGCGGCGCGCCGGGCCTGCAGGCGCGCGGCACGATCCTGCGCCAGCGCGGCGTCGACAGCGTCGAGCAGGTCCTGGGCGCGCACGGGCTTGGTCAGGAACTCGACCGCGCCAGCCTTCATGGCGCGCACCGACATAGGCACATCGGCATGGCCGCTGATGATGATAACCGGCGTAGCGACGTTCAGCTTGGCGAGGTCATCCTGGAAATCGAGCCCGCTGCGCCCCGGCAGCCGCACGTCAAGAATAATGCAGCCATAGCCGTCGAGCGTCTCCTCGTCGAGATAGTCCTGCGTCGATGCGAACGACACCACCTGCAACCCCACCGAGCGTAGCATCCCATCAAGCGCGTCGCGGACGCCCTGGTCGTCGTCGATGACCGCAACGATAGCGGCGGATGGTCTGGAATTCTCGGTCACGCGCCCCCCCCTACGCCTGCAACGCCGGCAACGAAAACAGGCACCGTGTGCCCTGCGGCACCCGGGGGGTCACCCGCAGTTCTCCACCATGGCCTTCGATAATGGCACGACAGATCGACAACCCCATGCCAATGCCCGACTGCTTGGTGGTGAAGAACGGGTCGAAGATCTGGCTGGCGACTTCCGGCGCTATGCCGATGCCGGAGTCCTCGACGGTGACCCGGACCTCGCCCGACGGTTCGCGCCCGGATTTCACGATGGCGCGCCGATCCCGGCCGTCGGAAGCGTTGATCGCATCGGCGGCATTGGACAGCAGGTTCAGCATCACCTGCTGCAACTGGATGCGATCGCCGACTACCGGCAATGGCGTCGGCTGCAGGTCGATCTCGACGGCAATATCCTGGTGGCGAAACTCCAGCCGCACCACCGCGAGGATGCCCTCAATCAATTCGTTGAGATCCAGGGTCTCGAACGCCACCGGGGTGTTGCGCGCAATGGCGCGAATTCGCTCGATGATCTTGGCGGCACGGTGGCCTTCGGATATCGCGCGCAACGCCGCCGCTCTGGCTTCGTCGAGATCCTTATGGGCGCCGTCCATCCATTTCAGGCAGGCTTCGGCATTCATGACCACCGCCATCAAAGGCTGGTTGACCTCGTGGGCGATGGACGCCGTCAGCTGTCCCATGGTCGTGACTCGCGACATGCGCGCCAGATTGGCCTGAACGGCCTGCAGGGTGTTCGCCGCCTTGCGGCGATCCGACGTGTCGGAAAACACGAGCACCGCGCCGCTGACAACACCGGCGTCGCCGATGATCGGTGCGCACTTCTCGTCGATCGGAAATTCCTGCCCGTTGCGGGAGATCAGGATCACCTGGTCGGCAGACTTGCAGGACACGGACGAGACCAATGCGCGCGCCATCGACGTCTGCTGCATCGGACGCCTGTTGGCGTCCATGACCCGATAGATCGATGCCAGCGACATACCGATGGCATCGTCACTGGCCCAACCGGTCATCGCCTCGGCAGCGGGGTTGATGAAGGTGACGCGACCGCGATCATCGGTTGCGATAACGCCGTCACCGATGCTCGACAATGTCGCCTCATAGCGACGCTCGCTTTCGCGCAGCTTGCGTTCGGCACTGTGCTTGTACAGCGCCATTTCGATCACTGTGCGCAGTTGCAGGTCTTCGAACGGCTTCAAAAGATAGCCAAACGGCTCCGCCTGGCTGGCGCGCCGAACCGTTTCATCGTCGGCATAGGCGGTGAGAAAAACCACCGGGATGCGGCATCTGATGCGGATCTGCTTGGCGGCGTCGATGCCATCGACCTCGCCCTCGAGGCGGATATCCATCAGCACCAGATCCGGCTGCGTGCTGATCGCCAGTTCCACCGCCGCTTCGCCGCGCGACGTGATGCCGGAGACCGAATGCCCGGTCCGCGCCAACTGCTCGCGGATATCGCGCGCGACGATGCGGTCATCCTCGACGATCATGATCCGCGCGGGGGTCATCATGCCGGCACCCCGATATATCGGTGGTCTTTGAAGGTCAGCACGAACCTAGTCCCTTCGCTGCGTTCGACGAACAGCACGCCGTCCAGCTGTTCGACAAGATCGCGTACCAGCTGCAATCCCAGCGACGTCGTGTCTCCGACATCGACATGGCCTGGCAGCCCGATGCCATTGTCGGCCACGGCGAGGTTGCATGTGCCGTCACGCTGACGTCGGAAGCTGATGGTAATCTGGCCGCTGCGTCCGGCAGGAAAAGCGTGCTTCAGCGCATTGGAAACAAGTTCGTTGACGATGAGCCCGCATGGTATCGCACGATCGAGGTCAAGCGCAGCGTCGTCGCTGTCCGCCACGATGCCGATCCGGGAGAGACCGTAAGCGCGGTCAAGCTGCGCACACAGACTCTCGATGTGCCCCTGCATCGCAATCTCGGCGAAATTGCCGGCGCGGTAAAGATTCTCATGCACCATCGCCATTGACCGAACGCGGTTGCGGCTGTCGGCAAACAGCGACGCCGTGGCGGGATCTGCAATGCGCGATGCCTGCAGGCTCAAGAGACTACTGATGAGCTGCAGATTGTTCTTGACGCGGTGGTGCACCTCCTTGAGCAGCACTTCCTTTTCGTCCAGTGACGCCTGAAGCCGGTCGCGCGCGGCGTTCCCCTGCGTAATGTCGAGTACGGCGCGCCGCAGTTCGAGTTGCGTCATGATCTGCCGGGCGAGCGCCTGCAAGGTGAAGCGCTGGCGAGGCGAAAGGCCGTCAGGCCGTGGCGTGTGATCCAGTACGCATACCGTGCCGATACGAAGGCCATCCGGCGTTTCCAGCGGAGCGCTCGCGTAAAAGCGCAGCTTGGGACTGCGCTGTACCAGCGGATTGTCTTGAAATCGGCGATCTGCCGAAAGATCGGGAACTTCGAACATATCGGACTGAAGGATCGCGTGCGCACAGATCGAGTGCTGAAGCGGAAGCTCCTGATCACCATGGCCGACACCGGCGAGCGTCCAATGCCGGTGACCGTCGATCAGGTTGATGGCGGCAATAGGCGTGTTGCAGATGTCGGAGGCGATCTGAATGAAGTCGGAGAAGTCTGCGTCGGATGCAGAGTCGAGAATCTCATACCGAAGCAGCGCCGCGACGCGATCGCCATCGTTCCACATGTCAGGCACTTGGGTAGGCTTCATGTCGCGCTGTCAGGTCATGGATCGGCATTGGAGCTGCCTGCACAATCTATTCTATGAAAAGCTCAATGAGAACAGTTCATTACAACGTCGCCGGACTTGGGTCCGGCGGCAAGCAGCAGCGTTAACGCGCATGGCTTCTGCCATTTGCACTGTCTTGTACAGAAGTCCGCCGTCGTCGGCGAACTGCTCAGGCAGGTGACGGTGTCGGGCGGGCTTTTTGCCGCCGGCAAGTGCGACCAGTCGTCATCGGACATTCCCAATGCCACGCTCGCCGCAGCGCTCGGCCGCTTCTTGTCGGATATCCTGGACCAGGGCGAAGCGGCCGTGGCGCGCTGGCGGCCCGGCCTCGCCGGCGCAGTCGGCTCCAACGGCGGGGTCTCGACCGAATCGCCCGGTCTTCAGCTTGTGGAAGATCTCGCTGATCAACTGCACGGCAATTTGGTCATCGATTCAGCCACCGAAACGCGATTCGCTTCACGCTGAGCGGCGACTGACCCCGCTTAGTTGCGCGTTGTTCTCCGCCACTGACCTGGCGAGGCGCCGACCATTCGCGAGAACACCCGTGTGAAATGGCTTTGATCGGCAAATCCGCAGATCAGGGCGATCTCGGCCAAGGACCTTTCGGAGCTGCAGAGCAATTCCCGCGCCTGCTCGATCCGCCGCGACAGCGCCCACTGATGCGGCGTGACGCCCGTCGTGCTCTTGAACGCATGGATGAAATAGCCACGCGAAAGCCCGCACGCTTCGGCAAGCTCGGCGATGGACATGTTGCCGCCGGGATGGGCGCGTAGAAGTTCGCCGGCAAGCGCCATCTGCTTTTTGGACAACAGCGTGCGGCGACCGTCCGCGGGATGCGCGACGCCGCCGTAGCACTCGAACAGATAGACGCCGACCGCGATCCCAAGCTGGTCGACGAACAGCGGGTTGGGGTTGCCGCTCTTCTCCATGGCCGGCTGCGCGGCGCGTAACAGGTTTGTCAGGATCGGATCGTTGCGCTCGAACACCGGGCACAGTTCGCCCCGATTGTGCCAGCCATGTTCGTCCGACAATTCCAGCAAGAAACTGCGCGACAATTCCATCAGCAGGAAGTCAAACGCGCCCTGCAGATCGGCGCGGTATGGGTCCGCCAGATTGCGGACGTAGACCGAATGTTCTGCAAAGTCGTGGGACGTGGTCCGATTGGCGTGGAACAGGCGCCGCCGATGGCCGCGCGTCTGCGACACGCCGACGAGGAAACCGCGATTGTCGCCGTCGGTCGCGATCTGCCCGAGATTGCGATCATCGCTGCTCTTGCGGAAAAACTTGATGCCGGTGCCGGAAAGTTCCTGGCTCTTGCCCAGCTTCTTCATCGGACAGCCGAAGATGTCGATCTCCGGTTTGACCGGACCACGCGCCAGGTGACCACTCTCGCTAAGCATACTGTGCGCCCCTTTTGGTAGGCGCCGCGCATCATTAAAATGCGAGCGGACAGGCGCTGCCTGACGCCGCCAAGATGCGAAACGCAGGAGGCGAGAACAACTGGCCATTGGTGGACCGCACCTAGCCTTAGGTCTAGTTCGTCGCTTCGGGCGACGATCGCATGGCCGGCAACGGCAACAGCGGGCTTCGCGTCGGCGACAGCTGCACCGAACTTTTATTCAAGACCGCGGCCCGCGACAGCCATAGCTCTGAGCACAGGCCGGCGTGGCCATCGCCGCCCCGGCGAGCACCGGCATCACCATCCAGGACGCCCACTCTCATGACCTCAGCGCCCACCTGGAACACATCTCGCCGCGCACTGCTGATCGGGGCATCCGCCCTCGGCGTCGCCACCGCGCTGCCCGCCGCCGCCCCGGCGGCGGGCGATCGATTGTCATCTTCATCCCTCCCTCGAAACCGCAAAGCGATCCACCCCATGAGCACGATCACCACCAAGGACGGCACGGAAATTTTCTACAAGGATTGGGGCACGGGCCAGCCCATCGTCTTCCACCACGGCTGGCCGCTGAGCGCCGACGACTGGGATGCCCAGATGATGTTCTTCCTGGCCAAGGGATATCGCGTCATAGCCCATGACCGTCGCGGACACGGCCGTTCCACCCAGACGTCCACCGGCAACGACATGGACACTTACGCGGCCGATGTCGCCGAACTGGTCACGGCGCTCGGACTCCGCGATGCTATTCATGTCGGGCATTCGACAGGCGGCGGCGAGGTCGCGCGCTATGTGGCTCAACATGGCAAGGGGCGCGTGGCGAAGGCAGCGCTCATCAGCGCCATCACGCCGGTAATGTTGAAGTCCGATAAAAATCCCGACGGCCTGCCGATCGAGGTCTTCGATGGCTTTCGCTCGGCGCTTGTTGCCAACCGCGCTCAGTTCTACCTGGACGTCGCGTCAGGTCCGTTCTACGGCTTCAATCGTCCAGGTGCCAAGATATCGCAGGGCTCGATCACCAACTGGTGGCGTCAGGGCATGATGGGCGGCGCCAAGGCGCATTACGATTGCATCAAGGTGTTCTCGGAAACCGACCAGACCGAGGATCTGAAGAAGATCGACGTGCCGGTTCTCGTCATGCACAGCGAAGACGACCAGATCGTGCCGTTCGCCGCCGCCGGGCCGCTCGCCGTCAAGCTGCTCAAGCACGGCACGCTGAAAGTCTACCAGGGCTTCCCCCATGGCATGCCGACCACCAATGCCGACGTGATCAATGCCGACCTGCTGGCTTTCATTAAAGCCTAGCAGTCTGCTGAAAAACCAGCTCGCCAAGCGGTTTTCTTGATGATTCACTTTGTCATCTCGAATCGGTGGAGACGAGCATGCGCGGCAATTTTGTGGATCAGGGCGGGTTGTTTTCGTACATTTCACCAGACAAGCGGGTGCCGACGAACCACCCTCTGAGGAAGATCCGCGAGCTTGTCCGGGATGTGCTGGGTGAGTTGAGCCGTAGCCTGGCGAAGCTTTACGCCAGCGAGGGACGTCCTTCGATTCCTCCCGAACAATTACTGAGCGCGCTGTTGCTGCAGGTGTTCTACGGCATCCGCTCGGAACGCCAGCTGATGGAGCAGCTGAACTATAATCTTTTATATCGCTGGTTCGTAGGGCTTTCACCGGACGATCCGGTCTGGGACCCGACCACCTTCACCAAGAACCGCGACAGGCTGCAGAACGGCGAGGTGTTTGCGAAGTTCATGGCCAGGCTCCTGAACCATTCCCAGGTCAGGCCGCTATTGTCGAACGAGCATTTTTCGGTGGACGGGACGCTGATCGAAGCCTGGGCTTCGCAGAAGAGCTTTCGTCCCAAGGACGGCAGTGGCGACGATGACAACGGCGCCAATTTCCATGGCCAGAAGCGCAAGAACGACACCCATGCCAGCACCAGCGATCCCGACAGCAGGCTCTACCGCAAGGCGGCCGGGCGCGAGGCCAGGCTTTGCTATATGGGCCACGCGACCATGGAGAACCGGCATGGCCTGGCAGTCGCCGGCATGGTTACGCACGCCAATGGCACGGCCGAGCGCCGCGCTTCGGAGACGATGTTGAAGGCTCGGCGCAAGACGGCCCGCCGCCGCATCACGGCCGGTGAGGACAAGGCCTACGACACCGCCGATCATGTGGCCAAGCTTCGCGCCATCGACGTGACGCCGCATGTGACGCAAAACAACGCCGTCACCAAAGCCGGCAAGACCCGCACCAGCGCCATCGACGATCGCACCACACGACATCCCGGCTATGGCATGTCGCAATCACGCCGAGCGATGATCGAGTGCATCTTCGGCTGGGGCAAACAACACGGCACCATGCGCAAGACCAAGCATCGCGGCATCGGTCGCGTCGCCGCCGACTTTCTCCTTAACCTGATCGCCTACAATCTGATCCGCATCCCCAAACTGCTCGCAGCATAGGCCACCGGCTTCGGGGACAACCCCGGCACCCCGCCGATAAGCGCGCTCCCTCACCGCTCCCCACTTCGATAACGACCGCAGAGAGACAAGAAAACTCTCAAATCTAGGGTTTTTCAGCAGACTGCTAGAAGACCAATGATCGAGCCGATCGGCACCTCACGCCGATCGGCTCGAAGCAAATAGCGCGGATGACATAATCCCTCACGCGCCGCGGGCCGCTCACGATTCGTGAGAACGCCCTGAAACTGGGAAGAGCCCGCGCTTCAGCGCTGTCAGTCTGGCGCCGTCCGCCACGGATTGGGCTTCTTGCTCTCGAAATTTCGCTTTTCTGCTAAATCAGAATGCCGCACACAGGAAACAGGGGCTTGCAGAAGCCGCTGATTTCGATGGGATTTTATCCACTACTTTGCGGCTGGCGGAGGGAGAGGAGCTGGGGTCGAACCTTCTCCGCGTAAATCGGGGTGCCAGCGGTCGACCAGCGTCCACCGCCACTTCGCGAACTGAGCGAGAAGATCCGGCCTCCCCGACGGAGGTACGGTTCAGATCCATCCGACAAGGTCCGGTATTGGCCGTGTGCGAAAGGCCCTCAACCTATCGCTACTCAAACCCTCCGGTTGCCTAGGAGTGATTCCTGCCCCCTCGTCCCACAGCCCCTCGCACCCAAATGCGAGCGAGAGCTGGCCCTAGGCTGACGCCTCCTGCCGGACAGCTCGGAGAATCGCAAGATCTAATCCGCTGCAGACCCACGAAAGCTTCAGCAAGATCTCGCAGGCGTCTCTCAGTCACAATATTTTGTGCCTGAGTAAGTCGCATCGCCCCTCGTCAAACCATCGAAGCAAAGCCTCATCGCGAGCCAAGATCAAAGTAGCTCGCCACTCGGCTCGTCGACCTCCGGCATCACGATGATGGTGACCCCGCCCTGCCGGCTGGCTACAAAACCTTTATCAAACGACGTCAGCCAGTGATTGACCATGAAGGTCGACGCTCAATCCGTCGAGCGCCAGATCATTGAGTTCGCCGCCCATCGCCTTGATGCTTTCCTCGCTTATCAATGACATCAGTTCACCGCGCAGAGCGAGGAATTCCGGCGACATCATCATCGACTGCTGCCGCGGTCGCTCGAGCGGAATCTTGATCTCGGCCTTGATCGTGCCCGGACGCGCCGTCATGCAATAAACGCGATCCGACAGGAAGATCGCCTCGTCGATATCATGAGTGACAAACAAAACGGATATCTTGAGACGCTGCCACATATTGGTGAGGATCTGCTGCATGATAACCCTGGTCTGCGCATCGAGAGCGCCGAAAGGCTCGTCGAGCAGCAGCACTTTGGGGCCCGTGGCGAGCGCACGGACGATGCCGACGCGCTGCTTCATGCCGCCGGACAGGCTGTCGGGATACTTGTTCTCGAACGCCGTCAGGCCGGCGAGGCCGAGCAGCGTTCGCGCCGCGCGATCGCGGCTGGACTTGTCGAGGTGCTTCATCTTCAAGCCGAACTCGACGTTGCCTTTTACGGTCTTCCAGGGGAACAGCGAGTATTGCTGAAACACCATGCCCCGATCGGCGCCGGGGCCATCGATATCCTTGCCGTCCAAGGTCACATCGCCGCCGGTCGGCTTGAGGAACCCGGCAACCGCGTTGAGCAATGTGGACTTGCCACAGCCGGACGGTCCCACGATCGACACGAACTCACCGGGATCGACATGGATGGACGCGCCGGAGACCGCCTCGACGGGCCCGTCCAGCGTGGGATAGCTGAGCCTGAAATTGCGGACGTCGACGAACCCTCTGCTTGGAACGGGGGCAGCGCTCACGTTACTCATGTTCGGCTCCATGGCATCAAGAGGCGGCCGAGGCCACGGATCAACGCACTCGATCCGAGGCCGAGGATGCCGATACAGATCATTCCCAACGCAATGTCGGCGTACTGCACCAGTGAATATGCTTCCCACGTAAAGTAACCGATGCCGAACTGTCCGGAGATCATCTCTGCGGCGATCAGTGACACCCAGGCAACACCCATTCCGACGGTCAGGCCGGTGAAAATGTGCGGCAATGAGGCGGGGAAGTAGACCTCACGAAAGATCGCGAGTTCGCGGGCACCGAGGCATTGTGATGCTCGTACCAGCACTGGATCGACCAGCGTCATGCCGTGCAGGCTGTTGACAAGAATCGGAAAGAAAGCGCCGAGAAATGTGATGAAGACGATGCTTTGCTCGTTGCTCGGCCACAGCATGATCGCCATCGGCACCCAGGCGATTGCCGGAATCGGGCGCAGGATTTCAGTGATCGGAAACAGCACCTCATGAACGAGCTTAAACCGGCCCATGATCAGTCCGAGCGGGACGGCAACGAGAGCGGCCAGAACAAAGCCGAACAGAATGCGACGGCAGCTCAGCAGCACGTGCATCAGGAATTTGCTGTCATGCGCTGCGCGGGTCATGCTCTCATACACCGCTGCGGGGGATGGCACGTTGGTAAAACGCACGAAGAATACGACCCGATGGGTGGTGAGCAGGTGCCACGCCAGCAGGAACAGCAGCAGCGACACCGCACCGATTGACACGGCGCGCAGTCCTCCGCGGTTAACCCGGTACCAACGCGTGAGATAGGGGACAGGCGCCGGCGCAGCTTCAGCTGGACGGACGTGTGCTGCCTCCCGGCGCGCAGCCGCCGTGGCGAGATCTGGATATATGGCTGCCTGCTCGCGCTGTCGGAGGGCGGTGCGCACCATCTAACCTCCACTGACGGCTGATTTGAGAGCCTCGTCGAAGTTGAGCACCTTGCCCTTTATCTTGGTGGCGTAGGCCTCGGCATCCTTCTTCAGCAAGAACGGGGCGATCTCGCCCTTCTCGGTACCGACGGCAAAGTAGGCCTGGTCGGCGAACAGCTTGATGCCCCGCGCTGTATCGAACACGTAGGCAACATTGACTTTGCGGCCCTTGGCCTTGAGATCCGCATAGGCTCCAAGGGTGCAGGCGGCACTGCTGAAGGGCTCGATCGCCCCGCCATCCACCCAGACCTCCCCGGCCGTGCGGGGATTGCTGATCGGCTTCTTGCAGAACGCGTCGTCACCCTTGATCTCGTAATTCTGCGCGCTCTTGAGCTGCGCCTCATAATCAATGTTGAGCTCGGCAAAGGCCTTGCGCAGGTAGCTGTCGTCGACCCACTTCTTCGGATCGAACTCCTTCACGCGGCCCTGCGACTGCAGCACCTTGAGATCGACTGCCGCGGCATCGATCAGCGCCGGCTTGATCGTGGGATCGGTCGTCATATTACCGCCGGGACCAAGAAAGATGTAGACGACTTCCTTGTTGATGCCGGTCCATTCCTGGATCTTCTCGGCGGCCAGCTTCGGATCGGCGCGCAGCCAGGCGTTGGCGGCAATGACCGCCTTCAAGTAGGCCACCACCACTTCCGGATACTTTTCCGCAAAATCGGTGCGCACCACCACGCCGTGCCAGGTCGGCAAATTGGTCTCGACACCATCGAAGATCTTTCGCGCAAAGCCGCGAAACGGCAGCAATTCGGCAAACGGCACGAAGTCGGCGTGACCGTCGATCTTCTTTTCCTGCAGGTTGGTCGAGCCGACCTCGGGACTCTGGCTCACCAGCTGGAAGTAATCGGCCGGCCAGCCTTTGTCCTGCATCGCCTTCAGCACCATGCCGTGGGCGGCGGAGCCGAAGGGGACGCTCACCAGCTTGCCCTTGAGATCGGACAGCTCATAGTAGGGCGAGTCCTTATGCACGACGAGGCCGTTGCCGGAACCGTCCAGGCTGTACGCGGCCACCGCGATCAACCTGCTCTTGCTGTCCGGATTGCTCTCAAAGGTGAAGCCGTTGACGACCAGCGGATAATCGCCCATCGCGCCGAACTGCAGCTTGTTAGCCATCATGCCATTGGTGACTGGCGGCCCGGACGTGAAGTTTTGCCACTCGTATTCGAATTTGATGGAGGCGTATTTGCCATCCTTCGGCATGTACTTATCCATCAGCTTGAGCTGACGAATGATCACGCCGGTGGTCGCGGTGTTGGTGGTGGTGTCCTGGGTACCGATACCGATCGTCACCGTGGTCTGCGCATCTGCCCTTCCGGCGAGCAGCAACCCGATCGCGGTCAGCGCCACTGTGGATAGTGCGCGAAACTTCAGATTGCCAACCATTGGAGCCCCCGGTGGTGATGCGCTTGGGTGTCTAACCCCGACTTCGACATCCTTTGTCGATCCCGGCCACCGAGCAAACCTCCTCGTGTGGAAGCGGTCGATTAGTTGCCGTAAAAGGACCTAATGCTTAGTCCTTGAGCATCCGGACGCGGCCAAGCCGTATCGAGAGGCATGGATCAGTCGCCCAAACCCTTCATCTCCTGCAACAAATCGGGGCGTCGCACGACAATTCGGGATTTGCGGGAGGTGACGATATCCTTTTCGTGCATCCGCTTGAGGCTGATCGTCACCCACTGGCGCGTGGCGCCGACCATGTGCGCAAGATCCGCATGGGTGAATGCCGAGGCGATCAGGATGCCGTCTGGGTTGTCGACGCCGTACAGTTCGACAAGGTGCAGCAGCAGATGCGCAAGTCGTTCGGTGATCGACCGTGTGCCCAGCATCTGCGCCAGCGCCGAATAGCATTTGCCCTTGAAGGCCAGCCCCTCGATCAGCCCGATCGCGAGGTTGGGGACCTGCACCACCAGCGCGCGCAATTCCCTGCCCGGCAATTGGACGACGCTGCTGTTGCTGGTGGCAACGCCCGACCATTGATGCGCGCCGCCGCCGAATACTTCGGGGCCACCGACGAAATTGCCGGGATGCCAATAGGCCAGAGTGATTTCGCGGCTCGACGGTGCGGTGTAGAAAACCCGGATCCGGCCGGTCTCGATCAGGTAGATGCCGTCGTGCCGGGCGCCCTGGTTGAACAGCGTCTGACCGCGGTACAGCACCTTGCGCCGCCCCTGCTTCAGGACCGTCTCGCGTTCGGACGGCGACAACGATTCAAAGAACGACGGCGGGCCGCCCAGCGCCCCCGCACTTTCCGTCAACAGCAGCGACTGACCGCCACCACCTGCCGCCGCCGCATGCGCCGCCATTTTCTTAGTATGAGCAGACGCCGCAGTATTAGTTGCATTAAGTTGCATCGTGCGCTCCAGACCTTGAAACCAGTCTAAATGCGCAGCAAGCCTTGTGCCAATCCAAATCCAGCCGATTCCGTGACAGGCGCGACTACGTCGGAGCGAGATCGAAGCACATCAATGCTGTTGTGCGTCGGGCGCACCTTCGACCAGGCCAAGCAGAAACGCCCACGGGTAAATCCCGCGCGCATGGCCGTCGGAGAACGAAAGATTGATGGCATAGCCGCCGACCGGGGCCACGGCGGTGATCGCAATACCTTCAAAGCGGTTCGGAAACGCGCCATCGATCCGCGCGCGCAGGCAATGCGCGCACTTGCACGCGAGGCGTAATCGCTCGGCGCCCAGCCGTTCGACATCGCCGGCTGCCGTGGTGACCTCGAGAAAGCTCAGGTCATCGCTCACCGCGATTTGTGTCGGCACAGCGCCAGGTTTGGCGACAAGCGTCGCCGGCAGATCGATCCGGGTCATCAGAAGTCTCCAATAACTGCATACGATCACGCCGCCCATCCGCTGCAGAGCAATTAATTGCGGACGAAAATCTCCCATCAGGGGGAAGATGCCGGCAATTCCTTGCTTGTTCTGCTGGCGAACGGAGAACCATCTTGCCTGGCGTTGGCAGGCTTCCCGCCGTGCCAACGAGAGTTTGGCATCATGCTCGCACGCCTTCGGCAATACTCCGCCGCCCCTTACTGGACCCAGCACCCCGCGCTGGGAGTTCTGCTCTGTGCTTTACTTGGGGCTGTGGCTTCGGCCATGGCGACCGTCGCCGGCAGCGCGGTCGCGTGGGGTCTGTTGCTGGGGCTGGGCGCTGCGTCACTGGCGCCGCCAGCCCGCGCATTTTTGCCCGGAATCGGTTTTGCCGGCAAACATCTCATGCGCACAGGTGTCGCCCTGCTCGGATTTCAGATCTCGGGGGCGACGCTTCAGGTCCTCGATATCACGACCATTGTGATGCTCGCTGCAAACGTCGTCATAATCCTGTCGATCGGCTGGGCGCTGGGCGCGCTGCTGGGGCTGAACCGCAACC
The DNA here is from genome assembly GCF_052658035.1 of Rhodopseudomonas sp. RCAM05734. Classification (NCBI taxonomy): domain Bacteria; kingdom Pseudomonadati; phylum Pseudomonadota; class Alphaproteobacteria; order Hyphomicrobiales; family Nitrobacteraceae; genus Rhodopseudomonas; species Rhodopseudomonas sp. RCAM05734. The sequence continues at coordinate 894,744 of NZ_CP199742.1, forward strand.
TGTCGCTGGTCTCGGCCGCCGCCGTCGCCATCTGCGGCGCATCGGCGGCGGCCGCATTCGCGATTGTTCTGCTGCGCGACGACGCCGACAAGCGCGATGTCGCCTGCACGATCGGCGCCGTGAGCATCCTGTCTTCGATCGCCCTCCTGGTCTATCCGCCGCTGCTGGCCGTACTTGGCCTCGACGCCGGCAACGGCGGAATTCTGCTCGGCGGTACGATCCACGAGGTCGCGCACGCGGTGGCAGCAGGTTACAGTATCGATCCCGCGACCGGCGAGGTGGCGACCGTTGCCAAACTGCTGCGCGTGGCCATGCTGGCGCCTGCCGCGCTGCTGGTCTCCATGTTACCGGTGCGGGGCGCGGCGCCTTCCGCCGTCGACAAGGCGGCGGTGCCTCTGCCACCGGCGTTCCTGATCGCCTTTGTCGCGTTCGCTGCGCTCACGATTGCGGGGGCGGTGCCGCCCGCAGCCACCGCCGTCGCCGCACCGCTGTCGCGCTTTCTGCTGGTGATGGCCGTTGCGGCGATCGGCCTTACTCTGCCGTGGCGGGCAATCCAGTCGTTCGGGTGGCGGCCCCTCGTGCTGTTGCTGCTGTTGTCTCTGGTGCTGCTGGCGAACGTCACGATTTTCCTGATGCTGCACCGCTGACACGCTGCCGCCCGGCCGCCGCGCATTCTTTCGCTGCGCTGACAACTAATTGCTATCGCCCCCGACACCTCCGCCTATCCTGACCATCGCGCCATTCGAACGGATGGACGGAACCTGCTCCTCATCAGGCGAAGGATCGAACGATGGCAATGGACGAAATTCTGGATGGCCTCTCGGAGGTGTCCTGCGACGTGCTGGTGATCGGCGGCGGCACCGCGGGCCCGATGGCCGCGCTGAAGGCCAAGCTGAAGAATCCAAAGGCCAATGTGGTGCTGCTGGAAAAAGCCAACGTGAAGCGGTCCGGCGCCATTTCGATGGGCATGGATGGCCTCAACAATGCGGTGATCCCCGGCTACGCGACGCCCGAGCAGTACACAAAGGAAATCACCATCGCGAATGACGGCATCGTCGACCAGAAGGCCGTCTACAAATACGCTGAAAAGTGCTACTCGATTATCGAGGAACTCGACAGCTTCGGCATTCGCTTCCTCAAGAACGAGAACGGCGACTACGCCGTGAAGAAGGTGCACCATATCGGCACCTACGTGCTGCCAATGCCCAATGGCGAGACGGTCAAGAAAGCGCTCTATCGCCAGTTGCGTCGTGCCCGCATCCTGATCTCGAACCGCTACATGGCGACGCGCCTCCTGAAAAGCGGCGACGGCCGCATCGCCGGCGCCGTCAGTGTCAACACCCGCACCGCTGAAATCCTGGTGATCAAGGCCAAGGCCGTGATCCTGTGCATGGGCGCGGCCGGCCGCCTCGGCCTGCCGACATCCGGCTACATGTTCGGCACCTACGAGAACGCCGCCAATTCGGGCGACGGCTACGCGATGGCTTATCACGCCGGCGCCGCGCTCGCGAACCTCGAGTGCTTTCAGATCAATCCACTGATCAAGGACTATAACGGTCCGGCCTGCGCCTATGTGGCGGGGCCCTATGGCGCCTTCACCGCCAATAACGAGGGCGCACGCTTTATTGAATGTGATTACTGGTCCGGCCAGATGATGCTGGAATTCTATAACGAGCTGCAGTCGGGCAAGGGCCCGGTGTTCCTGAAGCTCAACCATCTGCACGAGGACACGATCAGCGAGATCGAAACCACCTTGCACAAGGTGGAGCGGCCCACGCGCGGCATTTTCCACGAAGGCCGCACCACGGATTATCGTCACGAGCCGATCGAAATGCATATCTCCGAAATCGGCTTCTGCTCCGGCCACAGCGCGTCGGGTGTATTCGTGGACGAATTTGCTCGCACCACGGTGCCGGGCCTTTACGCGGCCGGCGACATGGCCAGCGTACCGCACAACTACATGCTGGGCGCCTTCACCAACGGTTCGGTCGCCGGCGAACATGCGATGGAGTATGCCGACAACGTCGATTTCGCGACGTTCGACGCAAGCGACGTGGCGATCGAGCGCGACCGCGTGATGGCACCGACCAAGCGGGAGGACGGCATCCCGCCCAACCAGATCGAGTACAAGGCGCGACGCCTCGTTAACGACTACCTGCAGCCACCGAAAGTAACAAGGAAGTTCGAGATTGGCCAGAAACGACTCGGCGAAGTTCGCGACGACATGGAAACGCAGATGATTGCGCGCAACTCGCACGAGCTCCTGCGCGCGCTGGAAACCCATTCGATCCTCGACTGCGCGGACATGGCCGCGCATGCCTCACTGTACCGCACTGAAAGCCGCTGGGGCCTTTACCACCTGCGCACCGACTACCCGGAGAAGAACGACGCCGACTGGTTCTGCCACACGCTGTTGAGCAAAAAGGACGGCAAGATGAGCAGCGAAAAGCGTGCCGTCGAGCCCTACATCGTCCCGATCGCGGACGACGAGAAGGACCTGTATGATAAGCAGCGCGTGCGTGCCAGCGCCTGACGTCCGCAACAATTTCAAGGATTCAAACGATGCCCCTCGCCAGTTGTGAAACCTCCGTTCCGGTCGTCGTCGACGACGCCAAATGCATCGCTGACAAGGGCTGCACGGTTTGCGTTGACGTCTGTCCGCTCGACGTGCTGCGCATCAGCGACATGACCGGGAAGGCCTATATGGCCTATGACGAATGCTGGTACTGCATGCCGTGCGAAGCCGACTGCCCGACGGGTGCCGTCAAGGTCAATATCCCCTATCTCCTGAGGTGAATCATGGCCGATCCGTTTGAATCCTACGACGACCTCGACGACATCGACGATCGCCTGCATGCCGCCGATGCCGGTGAGCGGCGCGTGGCGATCATCGCGCTCGGCCATTCCGGCGATCCGGCAGCCGTCGCCCACCTCGCGGGCATGATCGACGATCCCGACGCCGGGGTTCGCCAGCAGGTGGCGCTGGCGCTCGGCGAATTCGACGGTCCCGCCGCCGCCGCCGCTCTGGCCAGGGTGGTCGTCGATCACGAGCAAGCCGTCGCAACAGCCGCAGCAGACGCGATGGCCGAGCTGAAGGACTCCGCCAGCGGCGACGCCATCCTGCCGCTCGTCGCCCATCCGCATGCGTTCGTGCGCATGGCGGCGCTGCGGTCGCTGAAAGAATTGCGTCGTCCGGATTCGCTCAAGCCAGCGCTCGAAGCACTTCACGATGTCGACGCCTCGGTGAGGGTGCAGGCGATCGGCGTGATCGGATTTCTCAAGCTGGAGGAGGCCATCCCTGCCTTGACCTCGGCGACGTCGGATGCCGATCCACATGTCCGCCGCGCCGCCGTCAGCGCGCTGGCATTCTCGCATATGAAACCCGCGACGGAATCGATCACCCGCGCGCTGTCCGACCCCGACTGGATGGTCCGCGAAATCGCGGCCGAGACCCTCGGCACCAATATCAACTGCATGCAGGCCGCGGATGCGCTCATTCTCGCCATTGCGGACGACTACTGGCAAGTGCGCCTGAAGGCGGTACGCAGCCTCGGCAAAATGAAGATCGCGCGCGCCGTGTCCGCGATCGGCGCGTGCATCGGTCACGCCCAAGCCAACCTGCGCAAGGAAGGCGCGGCGGCACTCGGTGAAATCGCCAATCCCGCTGGACTCAAGTTCCTCGAGCCAATCGCCAATGACGCCGACCCCGAGGTCCGAAAGAACGCGCGCTGGGCGATGCAGCGCATCCACGCCAATCAGAGCGCGACCGGATCCTGACCGATCACCCCTGGTTACGTTGCGAACTCGCAGCGCAACTCTAGCTGATCGCCTGCTGTTCGAAGGAACGCCGGCTTTCGGTGCGAATGAGGTCTAGGCACTCTTTTTCAAGCCGATGTAGGCGCTGTCCAGCACGACTTCGCCGGATCGCGGCCGCGGCAGGTCGATACGCAGATCGCGCAGGATTCGGCCGGGACCGGCACTCATGAGCAAAACCCGGTCGGCCAGGAAGATGGCCTCGTCGATGTCGTGGGTGACGAAGACGATGGTGGTGCTGACCTGCCCCCAGAGCGCCAGCAGACTCTCCTGCATGACAATCCGGGTTTGCGCATCGAGCGCACCAAACGGCTCATCCATCAACAGCACAGCCGGCCGGTTGGCCAGGGCGCGGGCAATTGCGACGCGCTGCTGCATGCCACCCGACAGCGTGTGTGGATAGGCATCGGCGAACCGGTTGAGGCCGACCATGGCGATTAGGTCGTTGGCGATCGCGGTCGCTTCCCTGGCCGTCTTGCCCAGCATGCTGGGCCCGTGGGCGATGTTGCTGCGCACCGACTTCCAGGGAAACAGATGGGGCTGCTGGAACACCATGCCTCGGTCCGGGCCCGGTCCCGTCACCGGGACACCGCCAATTCTCACCTGGCCGGAATAGGGCGTCTCGAACCCTGCGATCGTATTGAGGACGGTGGACTTACCGCAGCCGGACGGGCCGAGCAGGCAGACGAATTCGCCACGCCTGATCTGGAACGAGACACGGTCGGCCGCAACGAGCTGACCCTTCGCCGAGTCGAAGACAATGCTGACGTCGTCGACATCGATTTCCAGCACCGCAGACGCCGTGCTGTCTTGAACCTTCAGGGAGTTAGTGACCAGTTGCAATGTCATCGCCACCATACCAGACGCTGGGTCAAGGCGGCGAAGCCGCGATCAGCCAGGAAGGAGACGGCCCCCAGCGCGACGAGGCCGCCCATCACCTGCCCGGTCTGCAGGTTCTGCTGGGCAATTTCGATGCGGTACACGATCCCGGCCAGCGACCCGGCGAGTTCGGCGGCCACCAGTGTGTAGAAGGAAATGCTGACGGCGTTCCGCAGGCCAACCGCGATATAGGGCAAGGCCCCGAACAGGACGATCTCACCGAGCATGCGGCGCCGGGGCGTACCCAGCATCAGCGCCGCGCGAATGAGGCCGCGATCGATCTTCTGCACGCCGATGTGGGTGGTTAGCCAAACCGTGAAGAACACGCCCCAGAACACCAGGAAGATCTTTCCGGTCTCGGACAACCCGAACCACAGGATCACGATCGGTACGAAGGCTATCGGTGGGATCGGCCGCAGGATATGGAAGATCGGGGAAAACAGGCTGGAAAACAGCTGGAACTGACCGGTCAAAACCCCGAAGACGACGCCGACAGACGCCCCGAGAAGGAAGCCGGCCACGACCCGATAGACACTGACCGCAAGGTCAATGGCGAACTGGCCGCTCTTGATCCACTCGACCATCGCCACTGCGACCACCGAAGGCGGCGGGAACAGCACGATGTTGACGATGTGGGAACGCGAAACCAGCTCCCAGACGCCGAAAAACAACGGAATCGACAATATCGAGATCGCCGTATTGAGGCGCTGCGCTTGCCCGCTGGTCATCGCCGATCTCTAGCCGCCGCGCTGGCCGGAGTAGGTCACGCGGGTCGGATCGAGCTTCTTCAGCGGACCAGGCTCCAGCACCTTGAGAAAGTCCGGCATCGTTGCGCCCGGCGGATGATTTCCGCTCGCGAGCCGCCAGGCCGCATGAGCCTTGAGAATGTCGATCTGCTTGTCGTCCAGCGTGACCTGATAGACATAGTCCGTCCAGATCGGTGCCAGTTCTTCGCGCTTGATCCCAACGGCCTTTGAGACGACCGTGATCGCCTCCTCCGGATTGGACTTCATCCAGGCTTCCGCATCGAGCATGGCGGCCAGGAATTTCTCAACCAGAGGGCCGTTCTTTTCCAGATAGTCACGCATCACGACGATATTGAACGTCTCCGAATAGATGCCCTTGGTGTCGATCTGCGCCACGTCCGGTCCCAATGTCTTCTTGGCATTGGCAATGTGCGGCTCCCAGGTATCGAAAGCATCGATGCTGCCGGCCACCAGCGCTGGCAGCATCTCCTGCGGTCGCAGGTTGACCAGCGTGACATCCTCCTTCTTCAACCCGGCACTCGCCAGCAACGCCAACGTATAGACCTCGCTTCCGGTCCCGGCGGTGAACGCAATCTTCTTGCCCTTGAGGTCGGCCTTGCTCTTGACGCCCGCCTTGCTGGCCACGATCGTCTTGAGGTCGGAATATTCCATGCGGGCGAGGAAGGCGATCGACTGACCGGCCATCGCCGCCGCCGTCACCGGGGCCTCCGCCGTTGTGGCAATGTCAGCACCGCCACCGACCACGGTGTCGAGGCATTGCTTCCCCGAGGTGAAGTTGCTGACCGAGATATCGAGCCCGCGCCTTTCGAAAAAGCCTTGCTCCCTGGCGACGATGACGACGCCGGAGATCGGACCCAAATTCTGGGCGAGCCTTGCCTTCAGCAATTCGGCAGACGCCGGATCCGGTCGAAAGACCGACGCAAGCAAGATCGCAGCAGTGAAGGCGGCCGTTCTGACGTCCAACATACGAAGCTCCGGACCATTCGAGGTTTGGTAGGCGGTAAGCTAGTTCACCGCCAAAAATGCCAAAGCAATTAATCGACACCGGCCGGTCGAAGCAGTGACGCCGACTGGCAAAAGCAGTCGCCGGCACGCCTGGCGATGCGGCACGACACGTTCGTTCCAGAGCCGCAGCATGTCGTGGAACTATTGTCCCGTGGCTGCGACCTGTCGTTCGAACGTGCGCCCGAGCGTCCGCACCAGGCCATCAGCCCCTGAGCGTGCGACGAAGCAAAGTGAAGAGCGCAGGCCGTCGGCGCGAGCCTTGCCGGGAACGGCCACTGCGCACATGTCCAGCGGATTGACGAAATAGGTATAGGTGCCCATCGCAGTATTGAGCGCCATCGGGTCCGCCAGCATCTGATCGATGGTGAACACAGTCGGCACGGTCGGCACCACCATGGCGCTGCATCCCTCGAGCAGCAGGAGTGCTTTGCGCTGCAGCGCCTTGATCGCATACAGCGTCTCGAAGGCGTCCATCGCGGTGTATTTGAAGCCGGGCTCGACCGCAGCCCAAACCGCCGGATGAATGGCGTCCCGATGGTTTTCGACGACGTCCTTGTAGTCGATCAGGCGTTCCGCGACCATGGCGCTCTGAAAGACCAGACGGCCCGCCGCCTCGAACAGCGTGAAGTCGATGGGCCGCAACTGGTGCCCCATCGACTGCAGCAGCGCGAGATTGACCTCGTACGTCCTGCGCGCTTCCTCATCGCCGAAGAACGTCATCTGGTCCGCACGCGGAACAGCGATCGTCAGCGGCTCCGACGGCCGGGCCTGCAGGTCGATGGCATCCGCATCGCTGCGGCTGAGCGGGTCCTCGACATCGAATCCGGCGATGTGTTCGAGAATTTCGTAAGCCTCGTCGCACAGTGTCGTAAACACCGGAATGCAGTCGAACGAACGGTTATTGTATAGCAGTCCACGCGAGCTCACGAGACCGATGGTCGGCTTCAGGCCAATGATGCCGTTGCAAGCCGCGGGCACCCGCCCCGAGCCACCAGTGTCCGTCCCGAGCGAAAACGCGACGATACCACGCGCCACAGCGACCGCAGAGCCGGAACTGGAGCCGCCAGGAATGTAGGCCGGGTTGATCGCATTGCGGCACAGCGGCTCGGGGCTTCGGGTCCCGTTCAGGCCGGTGGCGAACTGGTCCAGCGTGTTCTTGCCGATCAGGACCGCGCCGGCGTCCTCCAGGCGCGTGACGGCAAAGGCGGAGTCCTCCGGCTTCAATTGCAGCGCCGCACAGTTGCTGGTGGTGATCATCCCGGCAACGTGAATGCTATCCTTGACCGAAAACGGCAGGCCGAGCAGAGGCAGATTTTCACCGGCATCGGCCCTGGCTTGCAACTGCCGGGCCCGCTCGGTGGCCTGCGCCGGCGGGACGAGCGAGGTGAATATGCCATCCTCCGCGCAGGCTTGCGCGCGGCGGCAGGCTTCCTCGACGATCCTATCGGCCGATACGCCGCGCGCCAGTGCCGAACGAACTGAAGCAAAACTGAAGTCGATCAACGCGAGGTCCATGTGGAATTTCCTTGGGCAGGCTGCCGCACATATTGCGATTTAATTGATCATGGCGAGGGTCGCCGTAACAACGGCAATGGTCATGGCGACGGCGAGAAGCGAGAGCGAAATCGAACGATAACAATGGCGCGGTCCATAGGAGAAGGCGAACAGGCCAAGCGCACAGCCCGCTGCCGCCGCCGGCGCCATCATGAGGCTGATGCGCGCGACATGCAGCGAATAAGCTCCGTGCGCGGCGGAGAGAACGACGCCAAACCCTGCGCTCATCGCGATGAAGGCAATTAATGTGGCGCGCGCCGCGATCACCGGCATGTTGCTGCCGAGCAGGGAAACAATCACAGGCGGCCCGCTCAGACCCGTCCCGCCATTGAGGCAGCCCGACAGGAAGCCGATTAAGGCCAGATTCGAGGGGTTCTCGGCCATGGTTTCCCGCATCCCCCGCCAGGCTCTGAACGTCGCCGCCCCGACCGCCAGAGCGACGGCAAGACGCATCGGGTTTGCCGGCATCAGAGACAAAACGCCGATGCCGAGCGGCGTGCCGATCAACGACCCGAGAGCCAGCCATTTGAGCACGCTCAGATCCACGTTAACCTGCTCGCGCGGCAAGGTCGAAAGCCCGATCAGGCACTCCAGCGGGAAGACCGCAGGCACCGCGATAGCCGGAGAGACCACGATGGTCAGGATCGGCATCGCCGCCAGCGCGAAGCCGAATCCCGAGTAGCCGCGAACAATTCCTCCGAAGATTCCTGCGATGAAAATGACCAAAAGATCCCGCTCAATCGATATTTCGATCATCAACTGGTGGCCGAAAACGATCTGCCCATGGCGGAAGAACGCATGTCCCTCCCGGCGGAACGGTGGGATACTTCCATGGCAAAAAGGAGCAATTAATTGTCAGGCCGGTCGCTAAAGTCGTCGTGCCGGCGTCAGGCACTCGGATCAATGGCCCGCCTCGCGCCTCAACTCGGCGATGTCGTTAACGACCATCGTTGTCGCGTGCGCAGTAATGACGCCTTCGTCCTCCAGACGATTCAAGGCAAGGCTGATCGATTGCCGCGTCGCTCCGATCATTCTTGCTAGGTTCGCTTGTGTAATACGCCCCAACGAGACCGAGTTGCCGCCCAACGTGGCGGCGTTCTCGCACAGATTGAGGAGCAACAGGGCCAGCCGCTCGCCGACTTTCTGGCCGCCCAGCATCTGGGCCAGCGCGGAATAGGTTTCGCCCTTGAATCCAAGGCTTTCGATCAGCGCTACGGCGAACGCCGGTGACAGCCCGATCAGCCTGCGGATGGCGCCCTGATCGAGGTGCAGCGCCTCGACCCGCCCCAGCGACCTTGCCGACCAACTGTGGCGGTGATCGCCGAGCACATAGGGTGCGCCCACAAAGTCTCCCTCATGCCAGGTTGCAAGCATCAATTCGCGGCCGTGTTGGCCGGTAAAGGTGCTCTCCACCACACCGCTCAGGATGATATAGATGCCGTCACCGGTTTCACCCTCACGCAGCAGATAGTCGCGATTCTCGTAGGTGAAGACGGCGCCCGTCGACATGACCAGATCGAGATCGGGCCTGGCCAACGCCTTGAGCAGGTAACGATCAACCCTCACATCGCGCGCATCGCCAGGACAAGCGGCTCCATGGGCCAGATTGCCTGCGTTGCGAACCATACGTTCTCCAGATCAGCGTGATCGTCCGAAAGGCTATGAACTATCCCCCCACTTGGCAAGGCGGAGCACGTCGTCGCGTGCCCCGCCCGATCGATGTTTCCGGCGATTACTTGCCCAGCACTTTCTCGACATAGCCGGGCACAATAAAGGCCTCAAAGTCCTTGCGCGGCAGCAGCTTGGGCAGCCTTTCCTGCTTTACAAGAAAATCGGCGGTCGCCAGCAACGTATCGACAAACTCACCCTTTTTCGCGGACGTCCCGAGATAGGGCGCAGTCAGTTGCTTGTCGCACGCAACCATCGACGTCCCTTTCATCATTCGCGTTGCATCCGCGATCGGCAACGAAAGCTCGTCAGCGATGATTTCGGCGGTCTTCTCCGGATTTTTCAGCCAGAAATCGATCCCCGCGCATTCCGCCCTGACAAATTTAACGACATAATCTGGGTACTTCTCGGCAAATGCATTCATGACCACACCGATGTCCCACGTCGGGTAGCCTTTCCGGAGCATGTCGCCGGAGGTGATCAGGATATTGCCGTCGTTCTTGACAGTCTTGTCGAGATTGGGCTCCCAGAACCACGCGGCGTCGAGGTCGCCGCGGAGCCAGGCAGAGGCGATGTCCGCCGGTGGCAGGTCCAGGATCTTCATCGACGATGGATCGACGCCTTCCTTCTTGAGCGCCTGCAATAGAAGGTAATGGGTCGTCGAGCCGAATGGCGCTGCGACCGTCTTGCCTTTCAGATCCTTGAGCGACTTGATATTCTTCGAAGTCCGGACAACCATCGACTCGACGTAGTCGAGCATGTTGAGCACCAGGATGCCCTTTATCGGCAGCGCGCGCGTGGCGCCGATTGCAGTCGGCGGATTACCGAGGCCACCGAAATCGACGTCGCTGCCAGCGATGGCCCGCAGCATATCGCCGCCGCCGCCCACCTTGACATATTTGATCTCGACGCCCGGCATCTCCTTGGCAAGCAAGCCAAGGTTCTTGGTGACGAGCTGCGCGTTGACCAGGTTGAGATAACCGACCGTCACTTTGGTTGGCTTGTCGGCCGCGAATGCCGCGCTGGTCAGAACGGCCGTCGCAGTGGCGAGTGAAGCGAGCAGTCTCTTCATCGTTCTCTCCTGAAATACGGGGACGTTTTGCACCGGGCCACCTCCCCTTTCGGCGGCCCGGAATTTAGCTAAGCGAGCGGTAAGTCCAGGGCATCAACACGCGTCCGACACAGCGCATCGCGAAGTCCAGCGCGACGCCGGTGAGCCCGAGCACGATGAGGCCCATGATAACGATGTCGGACATCAGGAACTTGGCGGCATCCCAGATCATCCAGCCGATGCCGGCGGAGGCGGCGACAATTTCCGCTGCAACCAGCACGGTGTAGATGAAGCCCAGTGAGATCCGCATGCCGGCAAGGATCATCGGGCCCGCGGCAGGCAGGTAAACCTCGAACACCAAGACGCGTCGCGTGGCACCGAGCGATTTGGCGGCCCGTACGTAAATCGGATCAATCGTCGAGACGGCCTGAATGGTCGAGATCACGATGCCGGGCAATCCCGCTAGGAACAGCAGCGATAGTTTGGATGTCTCGCCGATACCCAGCCACATCACCAGCAGCGTGTAGAGCCCGAGCGGCGGCAGCGGCCGGTAGAATTCGATCAGCGGATTAAGCAACGATCGCGCATCGCGCGACACGCCCATCAGCACCCCCAAGGGGATCCCGACCAGGCAGGCGAGCGCGAACGCCACCAGGATGCGGTACAGGCTGGCGCCAATGTGCTCCATCAACGTCGAGCCTTGATAACCGCGCGTCAGCGTTTTGACGAATGCCGCCCAGACCGACTGCGGTTTCGGTAGGAACAATTCGTTCGCCCAGCCCATCTCGGTGACCAGAACCCAGGTGCCGAGCAAGACCGCAACCGACAGGGACGACAGCAGGAAGGACCGCGACACCTGCGGCATTCGCAACCGGCCAGGGCTGTTGGTGCGCGGCCCGCTCAAGGACGCTCCAGGATCCGCCATTACATCCGCAGCCCCAGCACTTTCATGATGGTCAGCGCGTAGATCTTGGTCGCCATCACCGCCTTGGTGATGGAGATGTTCTCGTTGTCGACCGCCCAGCCATCTTCGCCGGGACCGAAGGTCACCGCATTGATGCCGGCCTCGCGAAAGCGGATCGTGTCGTTGAAGGCGTTCTTGCGGTTGACCCCGGGCTCGCGGCCCATCGGCTGGCGGTAGACCGCACGCAGCGACTTGCAGGGTTCTTCCTCGATCGGTACCGGTTCGGTGGCATTGACGAACAGCGAGCCCGGCACCTGCCGGACATCGACGCCGATCTCGTTATGGCCCGCGAACGTGTCGCGGGCGGCCTGCTCGATGTCGGCAATCACGCTGGCCAGCGTCATGCCCGGCACGATGCCGACCACGGCCAGCGTGATGGTGCAGGCATCCGGCGAGAATTGCATTTCGCCAGCCAGACCGCCGCGAATTCGCACAACCGAACAGCAAGGCGGGGTGTGCCCCATGAAGCCGGCCGGCACGTGGGTAAACGCCATCGCCTTCAACTGCGGCAGCAGCCGGCTGGCCTCGGTGATCGCATTGATGCTGATATCGGGACGCCAGATGTGCGATTTGATGCCTTTGACCGTGACCTCGATCAAGCAGTGACCAGAATTAGCCACCGACAGATTCATGCCCCAGTCGTCCGCCACATCGCCCCACGCGGTCGGCTCCGCAGTGATTTCATAATCTGCGGTGAGGCCGACCTGCTGCAACATGTAGATGGAGCCTTCGGTCCCGTTGCGCTCCTCATCGACGGTGTAGCAGCACATCAGCGTGCCATCGAGGACGACACCGGCCTCGACCAAAGCCTGGACTGCGAGCAACGATGCCGCCAGGTTGCCGCGCGTGTCCGACGTTCCCCGCGCATAAAGCAGGTCGCCATGTCGTGTGGCCTTAAACGGATCAAAGTCGGTCATGTGCCACTTTTCCGGCTCCACGACCGGATAGGTGTCGAGATGGTCGTTGATGATCAGCGAAGGCGCCCCGTCCCGTCCCTTCAGAACGCCAAGCACATTGGGCCGATGCGGCTGCGCCGAATGCTTAGTGACCTCCATCCCGATTGCTTCCAGCTTACCGGCGACTAGCATCGATATCGCTTCTTCCTCCGCCGGCGGCAGATCAGGATCGAGCGGGTTGCCCGAGCGCGGCTGACCGGTACGGATCAGCTCCGTCGTCAGTTCGAGCCACCGCTCTTCGGTGATCCGCGACAAAACATCGGCTTCCATAGAGCTGAGGATAGGGGGGACCGTCATATTCATGAGCCATTCGACCAGCAGGACGCCGAAGGGCGTCACAGGAGACCACGCATGTCTCAATGCACTCCGCATGCCACCAGCATCGCCGCGCGGTTTGTGCAGGATTGTGTCCGAATTCCAATGCCTTAAACCCGTTGCAAGGAATGCAAATTTTTGCGCTTGAACTCACGTTTGCCAACCGAGCACCACCGGCTGCGCTTGGTAGGGCGATCTACCGGCAACTCTCCGGCTTTTGACGCGGGCGACGCGTCAATCCAGCCAACCCGCCGTATCCCGAGACGCGGTCGCGGCCTGCAAGCGAAGGAGGCACTGATAAAACCACGATTTTGATACCGTCGCGCTGCGGCGTGAAGGTCGGCGATAGGCCGATAGAGCAGCCGCCCACGCAAAGCATCAGCATTCGTCCATCAACTGTTATGGAAGATTCAATGCTGTGGACGGTCGTGAATTCTGTGAATGCAGCTCGCCATCTTCACAGACCACTGCGTCCACCGAACGCCCCCTGCGCTTGTAACATTAGAGCTCGCTAACTGGATGGCAGCTTTGCGTCAGAAGCGACCGTATGAAACGAACGACCGTTGTCCCTCATGGAGGGGGTCTACAATTTTCTTGCGGCCGTCAATAACATTTGATTTGGACCTTCCCACCCGGTGGCCGTTTCATATCGACTGAGAACTTGCTCCATATCCGCCCATGCGGCTTCAGCCTTAACGCCGTCAAGGCTCTTCAATATCTCGACGATCGGCCCCGCCGATGTTCGTACGAATTTCATGTAGTCCTTGACGGTCGGGAGGTGAAACGGCGCTGCAACGCTGGTGGTCACGACCTCGCGGAATCCCGCCCCCTTGAACAGGTCATCGATCAGGCCGAGCTTGCCGAGACTGAGCAGTCCGCCGGGCTGAAACGGATCGCGCGGCGGCAGGCCGGCGTGCCCGAGCGCCGTCGACATCAGCGTCGTCACACAGGGATTGGCCTGGGGCGACCCGAACACCATGGTACAGACGCCGCCACCGGGTTTGAGCACCCGCGCCATTTCACGCAATCCCTGTAACGGGTCGCCGAAAAACATCAGGCCTAGCCTGCACACCACCGCATCGAATCTGGTGTCCTCGACCTGCAAGTTCTGTCCGTCCGAAACGCGCGTCTCGACGTTGCGATGACCCGCGGCAGTAGCCTGCTGCGCTGCGAATTGAATAATCTCGGGCGATAAATCCGTGGCCAGCACGTAGCCGTCTGGACCAACCCGCTCGGCGATATCAAGGGTCTGGTCTCCGGCGCCGGCGGCCACATCGAGGACATGGGCGCCGGGTTTAACGCCGGCCATTCCAAGCATGGCCTGCGTCGCCTGCTGCAGCCACGGCCGAATGACGGCGCCGGAGTCGCGCCAGCCCCGGGCCGCCTGGTCCCACTGCGCGCGCATCGCCGCCGTGGCAACATCAGGGTCGACGGAAAACTCTATGTTCATGGCACGCGCTTTCGAACTCGTTTCAGATCGGATTATTCAGGTTTGATGTTGCCGTCGCGGACGATAGCTTTCCATTTGCTTAGCTCGGTCTGCAGATGCGCCGCGAACGCGTTCGGCGAGCCATTGATCGGCGTATATCCAAGCCCTGCCAACCGATCCCGCACGTCCGGCAACGCCATGATCTGACCAATTTGCCGATGCCTGAGTTCGACGATGTCGTCAGGCGTTCCCTTCGGCAGCAATATCCCGTCCCAGAATCCGACCTCGTGGTTCGGTATGCCTGCCTCCTCCAGCGTGGGAATGCTGGGAAATTCTGGAGCGCGCGTCTTGTCGGCAATTGCGAGCAAACGAAGTTTGCCGTCGCGCACCAGCGGGGCAACGATCGGAAGGGTGAGGTGCAGAATCTGGGTGTGACCGGCAACCGTTGAGGTCACGGCCGGAGGCCCGCCCTGGAACGGGACGTGCACGACGTCGAGCCCGAGCGTGTGTTTGAATAGCCGCTCGCTTGCGAGATGCGGCGAAGAACCATAACCGGGCGAAGCGTAATTGTACTTGGCGGGGCTCGCATGCACCAGCGCAACAAGTTCCTTGATGGTGGTAGCGGGCACGGACGGGTTGACCGAAATCGTTTCGGGCGCCGCGACCAATAGTGTGACCGGCGTAAAACTGTCGGGAACCTCGTAGGCAAGCTTTTCGCCGATCGCGGGCTGAACGACGAAGTTCTGATTGACGATGACCATGGTGCAGCCGTCCGGCAACGCCTTGGCGGCCGTCGCGGTGCCGATCATCCCGCCGGCGCCGGGGAGATTCTCGACATAGAACCGCCCGCCCGCCTCGGAGAGCTTTTGCGCCATGATTCGCGCGATCACATCGTCTGGCGACCCCGGCGGGTATGACACGATCATTTTGACGGGCTGCGAGCATTCAGCCCTTGCTGGCTGCGCGACGGCCGACGATACGAGGGCGGTCGTCACCACCCCCAATATCAGCGGGTGTACAAGGCTCTTCATCTCGATCTCCCGGATATCTAGGCCGCCAGGGAACGCCTGTTGGCGTCCTCATAAAAAGCCTAGACGTCCAATGCCACCGTCGTAAGCCGCAGGATTGCGGTCCCCCGCCGCAGAAGTGCATAATCGCACCATGTTCGATTGGAACGATTTGAAGTATTTTCTCGCCGTGGCCCGACACCACAGCACGATCGCCGCCGGGAAATCGTTGGGGCTTAGTCAATCGACGGTACAGCGGCGCTTAGTCGAACTGGAGCGCGCGATCGGGCAGCCGCTGGTGAAGCGTCACCCGTCAGGCTATCGCCTGACAAAATTCGGCGAGGAGTTGTTACCCCACGCCGAGCGCATCGAAGCCGCGGTGACCGACTTCGAACGGCGGGTCAACGATGAGGCCAACGACCTGACCGGTGTGATCCGGGTGACTTGCCCAGAACCGATCATCGGCCGCATGACTAAATCCGCCCTCATCGAGCGCTTCCAGACCCGCCATCCCAAGCTTCGGATTGAATTTGTAACGAGCGACCGATACCTCGATCTGTCGAAGGGCGAGGCCGATGTCGCCTTCCGGTCCGGCGATACCGACGACGAACTTGTCGGCCGCAAGGTCGCGGATTCGATCTGGGCGGTCTATGCGAGCCGGGGTTACGTCGAACAGCACGGCCAGCCTACGACGGTGAATGACCTACCAAATCATCAGCTTGTCGGCTTCGATGAAACGCTCAGCATGCACCGCGCATCGGTATGGCTGCGGAACGTGGCGCCGGACGTCAAGATGTCGGCGCGCACGAACAGCGTGTTGGGTCTTATCTATGCCGTGAAGTCGGGATTGGGCCTTGGGCCCCTCCCCGCGTCCCTGGGCGACGCCGAACCCGATCTCGTACGCGTGCTCGGCCCAATTCCGGAGCTGTCTCGAAGCTGGCGCCTGCTGGCGCATCCTGACCTCCGTCAGGTCCCGCGTATTGCGGCGTTTTTCGATTTCATTCTTGCAGAACGCGAGTTGGTGAAATCCATTTTGGCCTGACGGATCGAAATGAGAGTGACGGGATGAGACCCGACCGTCGGCTATTTGTCCCGATGCCTCATATTACTGATGGCCGCTGGAATTCGCCGCCAATAAGGAAGGCGCATCAGAGGTGGCGCCTAACTCCCGTACTCCGCATCAGCCGCAATGTCCGAAGATGGCACTTGGCCCTTCACCAAATGCCCGCTCCGCGCCGATACTGTTGAAAAAGTCGAAAATCGATCGACCTAGAAAATCTCGTCAAGACTCTCGTTCGATCTGATCTGTCGCTGCATATTGCTCCAGCCGATCCTCGGCGGCCCGTGATCGATTTTACGAGATTCAACGTGGTCCCTCAGGTTAATATGAGCAAGGCTCACCAGTGAGGCTAGGAAAATCCGACCCGGAGCACAAAACGACTTTTTCAACAGTATCCGCCAACTCCGGTCGTTCGCTCATCAGACGTTATGGAATGGCTCATCGACGGCAAAGGACGCGTTAGCTGAGCGTAGAATGAGTGTTCCTAAGAGGCCGACATTCCGCTCTAGAAGGCTCTTTTCCGGCGCTTTCAACACCAAATCATGCCGCGTTTCGCGAGCATGAGATCGGGAAGGCTGACACTTATCGAAATGTGGCCGCGACGCGGGCCGCGCGGCGCTACCACGCATACCGCACGACGCCCTTGCCGGCGTAGCTGCGGCTGACATCGGAGAACTCGCCATCGAAGGTGGCCGCCACCGACCAGCCGCCGGCGAGGGACATTTCGGCCGAAGCCGAGGTCAGCGCGGCGTTGCGGGCGGCGCTGGCGCCGTTGACGATGAAGGTCGAGCCGGGCAGCGACTGGAACACGGCGCTGACATTGCGGTCGGTTGTGTAGTCGTGCGCCCAGGCGGCGCGGCCGCGCAGCGTGAGCAGCCCTTCCGCCAGGGCCCACGACTTGTCGCCGCGCAGACCTAGTTCGGTGCGGGTCGCGGTGACGGTCTTGCCGGCATAGGTGAGAGCGAACCCGCCGGCACCGCTCGCCGAGGTCTCCGTATAGCCAGGCAGATCGAAAGCCGTGACCTGAACGGCCGCGTAAGGCGTCAGGCCGACGCCACCGAGCTCCGGCAGTAGCCAGCGATTGCCGGCTTCGATGCGGCCGGAAAACGCATTGGCATTGAAGTTCGCGCGCAGTCGCTCGGTGCCGACCGCGGTGATCAGGCGATCGGTGCTGATGTCCTGCCAGCCGTAAGCCGCGGTCGCGGTGATATAGGACGACGCGACGCTGTGACGAACGAAGGCGCCGGCCTGGAACAGGTCGGACTGGCCGCTGCCGCCACCCGCAACCGAGAAGCCGGTGCCGCCACCGGCCAGCGCGAAGCCGGCCACGGTGGACGGTGAGAACCAGTAGTCGGCGCCGACGGCAGCCGCCGCGATGTTGCCGGTGGTGCGGTTGGAGCCGAGGGCGGTGTTGCCATCGGTGGTGCGCGACCCGCCGAAGCCGGCAGCCCAGACGTTCCAGCGCGCCTCATAGGCGCGCGGCGGCGCCTTGGTGAACATCGCAAAGACGTCACGTTCGGTGCGGGTGCGCTTGCGGCCGTTCGGCGCATAAGCGAGCGCGTCGTCTTCGGCGAATGCGAGAGGCGTCGGCGCAGGACCACCGCGACCGGCGGTGAAGGGATCGGACAGCACGCCCATGAACTGGGTCATGGCATCGAAGGTGGTCTGCTGCGAACCGGTTGAGGTCTCGCCCGAGATCTGCGTCAGCGCATTGAGCAGATTGTTGCCGCCCAGCAGGAACAACCCATTGAACGACGCCGGCATGGCCGCCCCGCCCTCCAGCGCATTGTCGATGCCGGCAGCCACGTTCCTGTGATTGACCGAGGCATTGCCCGGCAGGATCGGCGACAACAGGCCGGGATCGAGGGTCAGCAGCACGTTGTTGCCGGCATAGCTCAGCCGCGCATTGCGGCCGAAATTGTTCGTGAGGGAGACGGTGTCGAATGTGCCGGTCAGGGTGCCCGCATTGATGATCGTATAGGTCGTGGTCGATGTGAGGCGCGCCAGCGGATCGACACTGACCTTGCCGGCGATCGCGGCAGTCCCGGTGATGATCGTCCTGTCCGATGCGGCACCTTCGACCTGCACCAGATAGGTCGAGGCCGCCGTCATGGTCAGGCTGGCGATGGTCAGCGTGCCGATGGAATTGCCGGGCGCCAGCGTGCCGCCATTGATGGCAGTGACGCCGACAATGCCAGAGCCGCCGAGGATGCCGCCGGGATTGACGGTGAGCAGGCTGGCGGAAGCGAGATTGCCGTTCACCGCGAGCGTGCCGCCATTAACATTGACGGGGTAGGCATAGGTCGAGGCGCCGGTCAGCGTCCACAGCGAGCTGTCGACCTTGTTGAAAGTGATGAAGCCAGAATATTTATGTGTGGGGTCAAAGCCGAGTTGCGAGATATCAAAATTCGCGGCGCCAATGCCGCCGAGTTGCAACGTGTCGCCGAAGCCGACGACATAGCCGGAGATGGCGGAGCCCGGCGTCAGCGTGAGTGTATTGCCGCCGGCGCCGAACCAGATCGCGGCTGTACCGCCGCTAATGCTTCCGGAGTTGACGATCGATGCGCCACCGCTTCCAAAAATTCCGTACACTGACCCGCTGATGCTGGCTCCAACATTGTTGAACAGTTGCAACGCGCCGCCCGCGAAAACGCCGTAGCTCGCCGCTGCTGCACCTGAAATCCTTCCGGAATTGATGATGGACACATCGAGATTGGCATGAACGCCGAAGGTCTCGCCAATGATGCTGCCGCCGGCGAGATTGGCGATTGTGTCGCCGCCGTTCATCACCCGTATCGCACCGGTGGTGCCGCTGATGGTGCCAGCGTTGACGATCGACGCAGGGAATCCGAAAAACCCTTGAATACCAAACGTCGAGCCGGCGATGCTTGCTCCCGCATTGTTCACGATTTGCGAGTTGCCGCTCACCGTTATGGTCCCAATCGTCCCGAAATTATCGACGGACATGTCCCCGGCACCGACGCCTGCTATGTGTCCGCCAGCGTGATTGACAAGACTGCCATACCCGACAACGTTGCCCATGCTTCCGCCGGCGCGATTGACCACACTGCTCGTCCCGACGGTGTTGATGTCGGCCACCGTTCCGGAATTGTCGATATCGGCGCCCCCCAGGCCGAATATGTTGCCAATCGACCCCGTCCCGGTATTGACCACCTTCAGATTCGGGCCACCGAGGATGTCGATGTGTCCGGAATTATTCACGTCAACACCGTTGGCTCCAATGATGCTGCCGCTGATGGTTGCTCCGGCCCGGTTGATCAGCGCCACACGATCGAAGGCGGAAACGGTCGTACCTGCGCTCGTGATGCTCCCGGCATTGTCGAGGGTGACGTTGCCACCGCGTGCGAATATGGCGCTTGGCCCACCGGAAATGACACCGCCAGCGCGGTTGATCACCGTGATGTCGATGAGGGCATCGATGGCGGCCCCACTTGTTGCGGTGATGCTTCCTGCATTATCGACCGTGATGGCGCCGGCTGTCGAAACGACGCCATTGGTCCCACCGGAAATGCTAGCGCCCGCTTGATTGGTCAGCGTCACGTTCGAGGACGAACTGATGCCGCTAAGCCCGCCTAGAATCGAAGCGCCAACACCGTTGCGGATCGTGGCATCTCCGACCCAGATGCCGCGGCCGGCGCCCCCCGTTCCTTGCACTGTCGCGCCATTGAGGACGTCGATCGTGATGCCCGTTTGAATGCCGGTGCCATAGCCCGAAGAAGGATTCTGATCGATGGTCGTCAAATCGCAAGTCACCGTGGTGCCCGGCGCAGGCGTCGGTGCGGTGGCTGCCGGCGTACATGCGGCCTGCGCCAGTGTTGCCATCGAGACCGACACCCCGAACGCCAAAGCCGCGCCTGCAGCGCTGCGCATCCACTCTTGTCCACGACCAAACTGCATGTTCGTCCCCGTCACTTCCACGCCGTGGCGCATCTCAGGATGGGAGTTCAACACCGGACCGGGGCACCTTCACAACCAAAAATCAGTGTTGCGCGGCAAAAGACAATTCGCAAGTAACTGAAAGAGCACGCCTTCTAACAATTGCTGAACAATTCATAACATTGCCGCAACATTCCACACGCGATGCGTGTGGCAGAGAAAAAGCGTGAGAATGCCGATACGCGGTTCCGCACATGTCGTGCGAGACGCTGGCCTCGATTCGACGTCGTCGACATTGCCCTGCGCTGAAACACGCGACAGAGATGCGCCTCCCATGACCGAATTCGTCAGTCAGAGCATCGTCGCCGCCCTATGCGGCCCATGGCCTTAGTCGGCACCATCGTGCTGGGTGTGCTCAGGGGCCGTGCCCTCCCTTGCTTGCGAGCAGTGAAGGCCGGCCGGCAAAATCGGGCGGCCTTCGTGTCGACCTGGAACCAAGGTGCGCAAGACAACGGACCGCATCCTGACGGTGGCAGGATAAGGTATAAGCGGACAAGCGCAGAATCGCCCGGTTCGAAACCGAGGCCCGGTTTCGGTGCCGGTCCAAAAGCGCGACTGGAGTTTGGTATGAGCAAGGCGCAAGGCCTCTCGTTCGGAGAGCTGATCCTGGACGAGACCTGCCTATTCGCGCGACGAGGCAGCAAAACTATCCAGTTCACCCGCAACGAGCGGGCACTGTTGCTTGCCTTTTCGCGCAACCCGCATCAGTTGATGTCGCGCAGCCGGCTGATCGAGGAGATCGCGTCGCCGGAAAACGAGTCTTCCGACCGCAACATCGATTTCCTGGTCAACCGTCTGCGCGCCAAACTCGGCGACAGCGCCAAGTCGCCCCGCTACATCGCCACGCAATATGGCGAGGGTTATGTCTGGATCGCCGAACCATCGGCGGTGCCGATCATGGCGTCACCGCTGTCGGGACCGATCGATGCCTATCTCGCAGTAGTTCCGGCCTTTGTCGAGCAACGCGACCGCATCGACACGCGGGCGTTATCGCTGCTCGATCACTTGCGCGACGGAATCGCCGCCGGCATGTCACCCGCGCAGAAAACCGTCATCGTCGACGACTGGCGCCACAGTGTCTCAAGCGGGCTGCGCTATGTCTTGCAGGTGAGCTTTCAGACCACCGACGATCGCCCCGATTGCACGGCGACACTGCGCGAGATGCCGTCGAAACGCATCGTCAGGGCGTTCCGCCTCGATCTCGCCGACAGCGCATCCTTTGCGTCGGAAGCGACGCGGGTTTCGCAGGGCACGATCAAGGAGCTGCGAAACGCGCTGGCCCATGCCTCGGCGGGGCTCGGCACGCCGTCCGACCAGCCGCTCGACATCCGCCTGCGCAAGGCGTCGACTTTGCTGTCGTCGTCCAATCCAGCCTGGCTCAAGAAGGGCCAGGAGCTGAGCGCCATGCGTGCGCAAAATCCCGCCAATCCCGACATCGCGCTGCAATGGTGCCTGCATCTGTTCGCGCGCCTGGTTCTCGCCAGTCCCTTCACGGGTGTCAGCAGCGAGGAACGCGACGAGCTTGAGAGCGAGATCGAGGCCACCGTGCTGGATTGCTTGCCGGCCATCGAGAACAATCCGCTGCTGATGCTGGCGGCCGCCAAGCTGCTGTATTTCATTCATCGCGGTCATCTCGACCTGGCCGAAGATATCGCCGAACGCGCCTTCGCACGCACGGCCGACTTCGCCGCCGCGCTGCCCGTGATGGGTCAGTTGCGGCAGGCGCGGGGCAACTTCAAGGAAGCCGTCATCCTGTTCGACCGCGGCATCGAGATGGCCGATCCGGCGTCCGATTTCATGCTGCATATGCGCGTGCTGAAATGTATCACGCTACTGGCGTCGGGCGACCGCGCAGCGCTCGATGCCGCCAACACCTTCGCCTACGACATCCCCTACAGCCCGCCCGCACTCGTCGTGATGATGGGCATGACCATGACGGCCGCCGATCAGCCGTTGTCCGAGGACGTGACGAAGGCGCTGACCGCGGCTGGTCCTGTCGGCGTCCGCAATGCGCTCGAATACGTCTATTTCACCTCGGCGCGTCATCTCATGGCACGAACAGCACGCGCGAATGTGATGCGCGGGCTGGTCGCCCATGCACTGCGCCTGCACGGCGCATCGGCGATCCCGCCCATCGTCCCGGCCGGCACCGGCCTGATCGCCGATGCGTGACCGCGGTTCCGATTGGCGGACCTCCGACTGATGACAACAAGGTAGGACCATATCTCAAGCGGCAAAATGCTGCGTCGCACTAGCGGTTACTCGGTCTGCCGCCATGAGCGCATGACATCTGCCCGCACAGGTTGCTACATGCATCGAAACCATATCCGAAAACGGCTGGGATTCAGATGGCTAGAACAATGCGATATTATCGGATCCGCCTAGATGGCGGGCGAAGTCACAAATGCTACTTCGACTGGCTTTCTGCTACCCAACAGATCGGAAAGCGTTGCGGTTGCGTCCCTCAGGAGGCGCGATTCTTCTCGTCCGCGATGCGGACCTTGGGCCAATCTTCGCCGAAGGTCACGAAAGAGAGCGATCGCTCTTTCGTCAGCTCGTCGACGGGGAGAATTAGACTTTCATGGGCGCTACGCCCCATGATAAAGCCGGATAAAGCACCGGATTTTGAAATGACAGGGGCCCCGACGCTTTGCTTGTCCGCGAACGATCGACCACGGGACGTCACAAGTCCGCAATACGGAAGTGAAAGATGGTCGTTGCCGTCCCTGATTTTCACGTCGAATATTTCGCCAGCCACGCGGCCCAGCTTATTGTTCTTCGGTCGATAAGCTATATTGCGGCGAACGCCCGTCGGACTTGGAGAGAGATCTTCGGCATTGACGCGCCGAACCCTGAAGTTGGGCCGGTCCCACAGGTTCGTGCGAAAGTCCCGGACCGTCACGAGCTTTTCCGAGGCCTGCACCGGATCATTAAAGAGCGGAGACGCTTCGAGCTGGACTGCACGGAAGCCGACGTCTGGTGACTTCTCGCCGAGGACATCGGTGACGCGAACGAAGTGGCCGAGACCCGGAGAATTTGCTCAAACTGAGTGCCAAGTTTGGGCCGCAGTGGCGATCGAACCGAGTCTCCAAGCGCAATCTCTCCAAAACGGGAATTTTGAAACTGTCCACCGGAGACTTTCGGGAATTCGCGGTACCCACGGTCAATTTCGCCGCCGAGAGACCTTTCCGAATACGCAAAAGCCCGCCATTGGCGACCTTTCTGCGGTTTGACCGGGAGAATCTCTAACCCTCGGACTGGCTGGCTGGGGCGAGAGGATTCGAACTTCGATATGGGGAATTGGCCTTAGGGGCACTCCCTCGTCCGACAGGGATTCGAACCGTCAGCAAGACCTTAGCTGCAGGCACCTAAAATGGCTGCCTTTCAAAACCATCGCAAATCGCAGTACTAGTTCGAACGTTCGCCAGCGTCCAATATCCATGTTCGATCAGTAAACGTGACATACATGCGCTCTTGGCCAAGCGCAGCGCCCAGCTCAACAGCGAGCTCGTTTAACATCGCCTCAATTGCATCGTCGGATAAGTGCCCCAGATAGGCGTGCACAGCCTCTCCGGTAAAAAGCGCAATAGGTTCGCGATCAGAGCCCACCGACCCGTCGAGACGTGGCCAAGCGTAAGCGACTTCTGCACGGGTGAACATACCGGAAAGCGCGGGCTGGCCTGCCTCTACGCGACGTCTCATCCAGGCATGAGCAGTGCGGACAGCTTCGGAAACGTCGAAGACGCGGCCTTCGGCGTCCCACCCCTCTCGTAATCCGACACTGATCCGAAAGTCACGGCGGGGGCCCATCGAGCCTGCGACGACCGAATAGTCTTGAGCTTTTGGCCCGGTCCGAGTTGTCATTTGATCCGTTTCATTGGTGGCCCGTGATTGCTCAAACTGCCAACTGAGCGTGGCGTGCTCCCTTGCCCGACAGGGATTCGAACCGTTAGCAAGATCGCGGCTGCAAACACCTTAGATGGCTGCCTTTGAAAACCGTACCAAACCGCCGCAGTACTAAGCTTTGGGAAAAAAGCCGTCTCCAGCCTGAAATCTCAGAAATCGGCCGTTCTCTCGTACGGTACCACTACGAGGGGAGTTTGTATTTATTGGGCTTTTTGGCGACTTTGGCCACGGGCGGCATTGAAAGCGGAGCGGCCGTGGCGGAGAGAGTGGGATTCTCTGCCAAACCCGGCGTAAGTCGTTGATATTACAAGATATGCCCCCGTCTCGGGCTTCCGACGTGGGTACCAAAATCCTGAGAGCCTAGTCAACAGCGAAACGCGAGCATAACGCCCCGGGCTGTTCAAGGGCAGTTCGCGTAGAGCTTTACCTTCCGAGGTGTCTGCTTTGAGGCGCACACCCCCGCCATAACCGCCGCAAGAAGTGCAGGATCGAGGGGCTCGTTAGGAATGAACAGGCCTGCTTCGACACCAGCCTCTAAGTCCGCTGCCGTTTCGATACGGGCCTTGCGATAAAAAACGTATGAGTCTTTTCTGATGAACTTATGGCAACCCGGTGCCAAGCGCGTGGTGGCGTCGCAGAGATCATTGGTCCACCCCGTTATCGAAACTATGAGGTGCTTTCCTGCAGGACAGACATCAGTGCAGATCAAGAACAGGTGCTTTCTGTTCGGATCGTCATATGTGCCGGATGGCATAAGCAACGTGTGGCACTTATCCACGCTATACGCCATTTTTGTCAGGAGCGCAGAGAGCTGAATACGCGGTCGATGTGCCGGTGATCCTCGACAAGAGCCGCCTGAGCATCCGCGTTACCGATGCTCAAAAGCGTCATAATCCGTTCGAGTGGAATCGGCTTGGAGCTTCCGTTTGGATCTTCCCATTCGGGCACGTTACTGCGGTCATGGGTATAATCGACCAACTGCCACTGATTCATGTGACCAAAGCGCCCCCAAACCTCGTCGAGGCACTCGATATCCGCGTCGCTCAACTCGTCGAGTTCGTCCAACTCGAAGGCTCGGCGTGCGCCGATCTGATGTTGAGCGCGATCCTCTAAGAACTCAGACCAACCACATGCATCGAGATCGAATTCCCCGTTCACGTGACTGTAGGTCGTCGAATTGACTGGACCGCGCGGCATAGCTACGCGCGTCTCGTCCAAAATTGGAAAGCCAAATTTTTCAATGCTGCAGCGATCGCCAAGATAGACGAGCTTGATAGCCTTCAAGACATTGATGCTGGTTGCACCACTTTTCGAAATGAGAAATGCAATCACCTGCGCGGATTTTCGTGCGTTGAAAGCCGACATATCGAGAGCCTTGCTGTGGAACATGGTCGCCATTTAGGTCCGTGCTTCAAGCGAACGCGAGGCCAGAACTGTTGCTCCGTATGGCGTCCGGCCTCTCGGGCAAATCACCAGGAACCTTCCGTGAACTAGGCCACACCGAAGCAGCCGAATCAAGGCCGAATTGCGGCACATCACCTTGCGCATAGCATGTTTTTGAAATCGTTAACGGCTGATGCCCTCGATCAGATCCTCAAAGTTTGGCTCCCTGCGCAGCTTTTAGGTGCCATTTTCCGGAGCGAGCGAGCCCCTTATTCTGGACGGTGTCGGCGCGAAGCGCGGCAGCTCAGCCGTGCCGGTGACGTCTTTCCGTCGTGTCGCTCGCCCGCGACCGTGAAGGCCCGACGTTGATGGGACGCAATGGGGATTGGGTGCGGCGCGTAGCGCACGGCCCCATTGCGAGGACTGTACGGCCGTTCTCTGCATCATTGGGCTTAGGTCGAAACAGGGTGTGCGATGCGACGGGAAAGCCTCAGACCATCAATTTAAAGGAACCTAAGATGGGTCGGCTGAGATCAGAGGCGTTTGCGCGGTGGTTTCATGGCCTTCTGCGAGCTAGTGCAGGTGTTTGCCTGCCAGAAAAATACCCCCATCAGTTCAACGCGGCACCATCGAGCGCAGGCCGGTCCCGCGCGCGCTCGGCCATCCGGCGAGAGGTCCTGGCGTTCCGGAAGCAGAGGCTGCGGCCGGTTGGACGGCGCCGATGATGCGCGCGCCGGCGGCGCGCCAATCTGCCAAGCAGCCCTTCGGACGTCGCATGACGTCGATCGCAAGACGGGACCAGTCATGAAATGGGACCGTCAGAAAATACATTTGCAAGCGCTCATCGTCGGCGACATCGGTACGGTGGCCGAGGATGTCACACCAGGGTCGCCCTGCCTCCCTGATCCGGCGATGATGTTCATGGCGTTTAGCAGTAGGTCCATCCGCAAGGATCCAGGCTCCGATGTCCTGGGCAAGGAACGACCACTCTGGATGCGGCATCCGACCGCTGGCCCGCCTCAGAACGTAACGACGTAGGACGTTAGGAGCCACTGTCATCGGGGTACGACCGTCCACTCAGGTCGTTGCTGCTGCTTGCCATCATCGGGGGCGGGAATGGAAAACTTCCGGCCGGATGTGGCTTCATATGCGTCGAGCTCGACGGCGCCAATTGTTCGGAGCCGGCTCAGCTCGGGGACAACATCTGCGACGGACTTAGCTGCCAATTCAGCGCGTTGGTCGTCATCAAGGTACAAGCCGACAAACGCCTGCAACGGCCCCTTCAACCTGCGCGCGGCTTCGACGTCTCCTTTGGCTGCCGCGATCAAATCCTGAGCATCGACGATCTCACTCCGGGCGGCGGAGATCGTCTTTGCTTTTGTCACGACGGCACATTGCTCCCGCTGCCAAGTCGCCTGAATGGACGAAGAAGGCGCGCAGTTGCCGACTTCGATTCCATGCCGCTGAGCAGCGATCCAAAGCCGATCTTTTTCCGCCTGCGTCCATCCGCCTTCGAGGGTTACGCCGCCGTTCCAAGCATCTCGGGCTTTAGTAAGGGCGGCGGCTATGGCGGAGTCGCTGAGGCCGCCATGGAATTCGAGATGATCTCCAGTATCCAAAATTCGGGAATGACCGGCATCGATCCAACAACCGTCTGGCGCAGCCACGGCCGTGTAGCCGCGCATTGCCCACCATCGGGTAAGTTTCTCGATTGTATCCTTCGACTGTTCGACGACTCGGAGCGCGGTGGCGTCGGCAGACATCGACACAGTTTTCGCGAGATGTGTTACCTCGCAGCCTAAGATATCAGCGACGGCCTGTGCAAAGACCTGGGCACGGCCAACAGGCCCCCACGTTCGCACTGCTTTCCCGGAGATGGTGTCGATCTCACACCAACCTCCATCGCGCATCATTAAACGCGCGACAGGATTACCTCGTGTCGGCTTCTTCACCATGTGGATGTCTGCGATGAAGCCTGACACGTCTAGCCCGTGCGGCGCGATCTCGGCGAGAAGCTTCGCCTTGTAGTCCAGTTGACGAACTGGTTTCATGGACTTCATGCGCGCCTCCTTAAGTGACATCAATTCATTGTCACTCAGTGCGCTACCGGCGGCCACCTTCGACGCCGCCGCTCTCAAATCGGCGATCTTCATTCGGGAAATAGAAGTTCCGGCCGCGCGGTCGAGGGCTCGACGATATTGCGAATTGCCGCGCAAGCTTCCGCAAGCAGTGGATTCGGCAAATCGCCTTAGCTTCCGGAAGCTGTCATCTCGACCAATTCCGATGAGGACGACGGTCTCATTGACGTGATCTCGAGACGATTGAGAATCTCGCCGTGCTTTGCCAGGATCGTCACGATCGTGGTTAGGAGGCCCGTCATTTGATCGAGAGGGCCGGGGCCGCCTTCGCTCGGGCTCTCCTCTAGCAGTTGGAGTAGAGGCTGAAGGTTCTCGGAGAACTGGCGTGCTTCCAATGCCGCGAAATAGATCGCTTCTCCCGCGTTGCGGGGCTTCTCTTGTTTCTTTGTCATGTCTTCCCTCTTTCATTCGGACCGCGACAGCGGTCCGTTTTTCGCGAACGATGCGATCGAGCGCGCCGACTTCAACCCCGTTTCTGGTGATCATGAGAACATTCGGCCGCGCCCCAACGGCGATTTCAAGCCCTTCTTCTGCGAGCGCGGCACGGAAGGCGGAAGGTGTGTCAGATGCGAGCCACGCCAGACGGACTGCCGCTTGAGCCAGCGGAAGATCGACGCCTTGCCGGGCGGCTTTCGCTCGCGTTCTCGACGACATCGCGCTTGCCGGTGATGACGCTGGAAGAACCATCATCTCCGCTACGTCGTCGCGGCCGATACGGCGCAGCTCTTTGATGACGGATTTCGTCAATCGAGACGGCGTCAGCTTCTCGCCGAAATCAACTTCAAGGGTTCGCGCTGCTGCTTCCAACTTTGCAAACGACATAGAATCGTTCAAGGCGAGGCCATCGGGCCCGATATGGCTGACGACAAGGTGAAAATGCTCTTCAGCGACCGCCTCGTCGGTCCTAGCCTTTTCGGAATGTTGCCAAAGTACGTAGGCGTGATCGAGAGCGTTCATTGCCGCGAGAATGCGGCGGACAGCCTCGTCACGTTGATCATCCGTGAGGTGTATTCTCGGGGAGATCGAGATGTGGTGGCAGGCGACTGTCGCAAGTGATGCGTCGCGCAACAATTCCATATACCTCATGGCATCCGCGGCATCTGGAAGTGCCACGCCGTCAATTCTGACAACGCGAGAGGTCTGCTTCACCTGCTTCGATAGATGAGCCAGCAAACGTTTGATGTCGCCGGCGGTACGGCCGTGGCGTTTCGTTGTCAGGATCAATGTGAAGGTCCTCCCAACGATATGACGGCGCGCGTGAGCCGTTGGAACTCGATCAGCAGATGTCCGGCGGAAACGATGGCCGCAGCGCTCCCCGTCGAATTTGCGACCCGGGCCAGTTGATTGAGGTTCGACCCGATGGGGCCGAGCGCCCGGAGAACTGGATCGATGACGACGGTGACCTTCTCGCGTCGTGGTGGTGATGCAGGCGTGAGATCGGCAGCGCGGATCGTGGCGACGCGAGCAAAAGAGCTGACACCTATCCCGAGCGATCCGGCAGCCGCTTGCACGGCCTCTCGTTCCGGACGTGTCATGCGGAATGTCGTGGTGGTGCTACCGTTCTTCCTTTCCATCGCCGCCATCGCTCAAGGGCTCCCAGCCGGGGTTCGACAGGGGGCTCGCCCCCTTCGCCAGCGGGCGTGTGCGTAGCACCACCCATTGCTGGCTAACTCAAGAAGTCTGTGACGACCGGCGGCATCAGACAAGTCGACTTGGGTCCATCAACCTCGTCGCAGTAGCGTGCAGCACGGTCTTTGCGTCCCGCAGGAATCGCACCGTTCCTTCGGCAACAGGCTTGTCGGTGGGAATGTTCAGTACCTGAAACCTCCATCCGCGGCGCACTCGCTCGACCCAGAGACCGAGAGATTGCCCCGCAAGATCCGCCTCTGCGTAATACAGCCCGTTATCCAGGCCCTTTCGCTCGCCCCACTTAGACACGAATGGATCAGGGCGGAGTCGGCGAACGTTATCTGTCATGATGAACCTCCAACTATTACTAAGGCGCGGACTCATGCATCGATCGGAACCGGTGTCCAGCACCTGAAACTCTTTGAAAATAGAGCTTAAGGACTCGTTCTCGGTGACCAAGGATTCGATCCTTGGGCCAAAGGATTCAACGACGGCACTACGCTTGCCCCGCGTCGATCTGTCGCGTCAGGCTGCGGCCATCAGGGCATTCAAGTTGGCGTCGCATTTGGCTGCTTCGCGGTCGAGGCGGGCGATTGCCGATTGCAGCCGAATGACATGTCACCGAGTCCGCGTGTCACATGTCGCATCGGCCAGGGTTTGCGGCACATAGAAAATGTGACGGATAACGTGACGGCTTGCCGCCGGTCATTCTCTGAATCACCATCTGTCTCACAAACGGTCGTTTGAGTGACATGGAGATACAGTCGTGGGTGAACTGATTGGATACGTCCGCGTTTCGAAGGCTGATGGCTCGCAAGTCGTCGATCTTCAAACCGACGCAATGTTGGCCGCGGGCGTGCGGAAGGACATGGTCTATGAGGATCGTGCTTCCGGAAGTAGGGATGACCGTCCTGGCCTCGACCACTGCCTCAAGGCGCTGCGGGCAGGAGACACGCTGGTCCTTTGGAAATTGGATCGCCTCGGTCGCGACCTCCGCCATCTCGTTAATACGGTTGACGATCTCGCGACCCGCAGTATTGGCCTACGCGTGTTGACTGGTCATGGTGCGATAGACACAACGACTGCTCAGGGGAGGCTCATGTTCGGCATCTTCGCCACCCTTGCGGAGTTTGAACGAACTCTGATCCGAGAGCGGACCATCGCCGGACTGGCATCTGCGCGGGCACGTGGTCGTGTCGGTGGCCGAAAGGCAGTCATGACGCCCGCGAAGGTCCGTCTGGCCGAATCAGCAATGGGGCACCCCGAAACGAACGTCGCTGCTCTTTGCAAGGAATTGGGGGTCTCGCGACAGACCCTGTACCGGCATGTCGCGCCGGATGGATCGCTCCGACCGGATGGCTGCAGGATCGTCGGGGCGGGCCGCGGCACCGGGGCCAGCGGCGATCGACGGATCGAAGCCCTGTCGTAGACGCGTGGGTTGGGCGTAGAACGGCTACGATGCTAGCCAGCACTGACTTCCACTTCCAACTCCACGCACCTCCACGAACACGATGAACCGGCCCTTTGACGTCCGTTTGTTGGCGGTCACCCGTGTCGACAACATCGATGGCGGTGTCATCGATTGAGTCCTGAGTTGTGTCGCTAGTCGCTGAAGAAGAGTCTTCGGAGGAGGTCTGCTCAGGCACCACCGGCGCCGTAGCCACGGCGCCCTCCGGCGCAGCAGCCAACCTTTCAAACAGTATTACGGCGACCCGCTTGCCGTTGATCGTCGCTTTCGTCTTCACCAGCAACCGATCACGACCTTCCGGCCTGGGCGTGGAATTCGTGGCTTTCCTCCTTTCTCGTCGAAGCAGTTCCTGGCGCACGCTCTCGGGGTCTTTTACGGCAGCGCAATTGTCGCGTCGCCATTTCGAGAGCCTTGAGCCATTCCGGACAAGCCGGGCTTTTGAGCGCGACAGCTGCCACAAGTCTGACAGAGCATCATCCGGAAGCTCGGCGGTTTCGTTGGGTCGGCAAATGCCCCAAATCATGTAGGTCGCGCAGGCTCCAGGGTTTCGTACGCGCTCCTCTGGGACGTGAGCCTTAGAGAATGCCGTCAGGAGCCGCCGGCTGGCCGCTTCCCGGTGTTCGCCTGGGATGCGGCAGATGAAATGTGCGTGCAAATCGAACTTTCCGCTGATTGGGTCGAACCGAGGATGGATAACGAGCAGGATCAATTCGAAGCCGTTGCGGCGGCGCATCTCCGTAAAATGGACGTTGATGAGCCGGTTGAATTCGCGATTTGCTTCTACGAGATTGCCGACCGCAGCTTTTGCGCCGGGCAGGCTCACATTCCAGTACAGCCATTCCTCGCCGTTGCAGGCGTCCGCGAACGATTCGATGGCGCAGACCCTGTCAATGTCGCGGGAAAGATTTGATTTTTTGAACAGACGAGATCCGCGTAGCGGGCGGCCAAGCTCGATGATGTCCCCCGGGCGCTCTTCAAGCAGGACGAAATAGCGTTCCCGATCAGAGTAAAACGGGTCAAGGCCGAGCCGTTCAAGACGGTCAGCAATCTGATTTGCTGCTTGGGTTAGCGAGGCTTGGCTTGCGATCGGCGATTCCGCTGCCAGCAATGCTGATGGCGCATAGGCTAGGCTCGGCGTAGGCGACATCGCATCCGAACTCGCTGCGATGCTACATCGAGTTTGCCGACTGACGTTGACAGATTCAGAACTGAAAGCGACCATGAAACCACCCGTTGATGACCCCGCCCGGAGCGCTTGCAGGCGCGATGAAGGGCGGGGTTATCTTTTGATGGTCAGTGCGTTTTTTGTTTAATGCAAACCTGCCGGGGCGATGCGGCCTTTATCGGCGCTCAAACGGCACGCGACCTCTCAGAATACAAGTGTTCGAGAGCAGAGCGCCGACGCAAAGCGATGTTCATGAATATCGAGGCACCGGACATTCTCCTCGAAGGGGAGTTTCGAGATTTCAGCCGGTTCTCCGGAAGCAGTGGATGAGGCGCACGGCATCAGATGCGTTTCTTGCCCACGATAGTTTCGCCAGCGCGTCGGGGCACTAGCCTATCGGGACCGACCAGAAGGCACATGCCGTCGTCGATGTTCGACAAATAGAAGAGTGAACCTGCTCATGAGGCGACTTGCTGTGCATTCGCCTTCAAATCATGGCCGCCTGGGAGTACGCCGATGCCAGCGACGCCAGGGTCGCGCTTGGCCTGACGGCATCATGCGGGATGAGCATATAGGTCCACGGCTTTCCGCCAGTCTCCTTGGCGTGCTCGTTCGCGTGATAAATCCATTTCTGCGCAGCCTTCGCCTTTGCCTGCACAATCGGATCGGACAGCTCGTTCTTGGCCTTGATTTCGACGATCAGCTTGTCTTTGTTCGTCTCGATGACGAAGTCCGGCTCATATGACTGCCCAGATGCGTACTCAATCCGGAATTGCCCCATCGCTGGCTTCATCCATCGCAATACGCCGGTCTCGCTGCTCGATTCGGCGATCACCGCAAACTCGCGCTCGGTGTCCGAATCGAATTTCTGGTATGGATAGCAACACTTCGAGAAGCCCTCGAAGACATATTTTGGCGTCTGATTAAGAGGCTCAACAGGCGTTCGGAAATCTCGAACGAATGCCGGGCTGGGCACGTTGTAGGCCGTAGGTTTCAGCATCACGAAGCCCCGGGACACGCTCGCTCGATAGTCGGTCGCCGTCTCCCAATAACGCTCCTGCATCTGCGCGAAAATGAACCTGGCGAGGTCCTTCCCGTGCACGATCAGGACGTTTTCGACATCCTCTGGCTTGGTGAGATAGGCTTCCAGCCGCCCGACCATCTGCCCCGAAAGCTTGAAGAGAAGCTCGCTCTGGGTCTCGTAGTCTACCTGCGGCAGATCCATGAGATGACGAACGAGATAGTTTTCGAGGCGCTCTTCCTTGACCCCTTCGACGGTGCGCGCGAGGAAAGCGCGGGACTCGTCTCGCAGGCGCTGGACCATGATCTGGTCGGACAACGGCTGCTTGGCAATTGTTTCGAGATTCGAAAGATCGAAATCCCTGAAGCCGAAGTTCACCTCGCTCGTCGGCAGCACGACAATTTCGGGAATCGAAATGGTGTTCATGACGAGCTGTTTCGTGACTTTGGCTACCGTTGCCGCCACGTCCGTTTTTTGTTCGAAAGTTTCGAACGATCCCTGCTCCGGCGCCATCACCTCCTTCACGATCCGGGTGATTTCGGCCTGAACCTCGGGAGTTTCGAGCTTCTCTATGCCGGTCTTGATTTTCCGTTCGAACTCCCGCGCGATCACGTCCCAGGTGACCTTCGCGACCTCGCGCTCTTCCTGTGTTTCGAACACATATGGCTTCTGTTCGGATTCCCCGAACGCTCCGCCCTTCCCCGTCAATGACGTTTCGACGTTCGAAGCAGATTCGACGACATGCGCGCCAACGTTGGACACGTCGCCGCCGGCGCCGACGATCACCGTCTTACGGATAGAGATCAACGAATTGGGGTCGCGCGCTGCCTTGATCACATCGTCGAAACGATCATGGGCGATGACCGTCAACCGGTCGATGGCCTCGACTCCGGTCCGCTGACCATAGGGCAGTCGGAGGCCGCGCCCCAGCGTCTGCTCGGTCAGAATGTCCGAAGCGGAAGCGCGGAGGGGAACGATGGTGTAAAGGTTGGTGACATCCCAGCCTTCCTTCAACTTGTTCACATGGATCACGATGTCAGTTTGTGAATCGGTCTCCAGCGCGACAAGCCTAGCGGTCGCCTCCTCAGTTTCTTCTCCTCGTGTTCCGGAATGAACTTCAATGACGCGCCCCTTGTAGCGCCCCTGAAAGAACTCGACGGATTCGACATATTTCCGGATTTCGCCAGCGTGGCTGGTATCCTGCGCGACGACCAGCATGAAGGGATGGATCAGCTTTCGGCCTGTCTGCTGCGCATAGATCGCCAGCTCCGCCTTCGTATGTTCGTGACAGTGGATGCCATCTTCAAGCTTGATGCGCTCAAGTTGTTCGGGGGTGACACTGTCAGCGCGGAATCCCTCCCGGGTCGCAACCGCCGGGTCTTTCACAAAGCCATCCACCATCGCCTGGCCGAGTGGATAGTCATAAATGACGTTCTTGAAGGCCGTAGAGCGCGCCCCGACCGAGCGCGGAGTGGCCGTCAATTCCAACCCGATCACCGGCCGCAGTTCGGCAATCGCGTTCATGCCCGCGTTGGCGCGGTAGCGATGAGCCTCGTCCATGAGGAGGACAAGGTCCGAAAGGCCAGACAGATATTCGAAATAGCTCTCGCCTATGTACTCGTGGAGCTTGCGAATGCGGCCCTGCTCCTTGTTGATCTTGTCAACATTGAAAATGAACACGACCGCCGTATCGCCAAGAAGATCACCCCGCACGGCATAGCCGCGCTCCCAGTTGTCGCCGGTTTCGACGATGGGAGGAAGCTGCGCAAATTCTGCGATCCCCCTGAAGACATATTTTGGAGAATTTTGCTGGCTGAAGTCGGCAACCAGCTTGTCATAGATCGTTGTATTTGGAGCCAGGATGAAGAAATGCTTTGAGCGGCTGCTGAGGTAGAGATAGGCAATGAACGCACCCATCAACCGCGTTTTTCCGACGCCGGTAGCAAGGGCGAAGCACAGCGACGGGAAACTTCGCTCAAACTCGGTCACACTCGGATAGGCAGCTTTGATCGCCTCAAGCGCTGCGGCAACATCCGCAGCCTTCGAAAACTCGATAGATTCGAGCACGTCGGCGAGGATGTCCAGCGCCTCAGCCTGTGGCGTCCGAAGAGAAAGCCTAGCTTTAATCTGCTGAACCTGACGCGGCAACATCACTTTTCTCCTGTCGTATCGAAGAGCGGCAGCGTTGCTTTTGCGTTGCGGCGTTTGGGCTTCTCTACCTCGTCTGTTGCTGGTTCTTGGACGTCCTCAGAATTAATTGCATCCGGGAGATCGGCTATCTGTAGGGAATAGTCGTCTCTACCCCATTCGCATTTGGCTAGAATGGAGTGGGGTATCTTCTTCACTGTCAGATTCGGGAAGCTGTCTTCCTTTGCGTTAAATGCCTTGCAACAGACCAGAAGAGATCTTTTCGGGCCGACCTCCTCAGACAGCTTCTTCAGGGCGTCGTAGGTCAGCGACTGGGTTGTTACAAAGACGAAATCGGCCTCGGTCGAATAACCGTGCCGCCAGTATTCCGCCGTATCCTGGCTTGGCGCATACGTGAATCCAAGATGCTTGCAAAGTGCTTCCGCCAGCATCGCCGCATTGTACTCTTTCGCGATGACCCAATTCCCGAAGCGATCCTTTTCGAGGAGGGACGGTGCGAGCCGATAAAATCGAAACCCACCGCCACCCGCCCACCCAGTCGCATCGGTCACACCACCTGGATCGTCATCTTCCACGACCTTCGTCAGCCGGGGAACGATATGGGTAACGGCATGGTCGCCCAGTTCAACCATGATCCACCGGCGGCCGAGCTTTTGAGCAACTGCGCCAGTTGTCCCGGAACCTGAAAATGAATCGAGAACGAGATCGTTCTCTGTTGTGCACATCAGAAGAATTCTTTCAATCAACTCCTCAGGTTTAGGAGTCGAGAATTCGCGCCCTGCTCCGAACAGCTCCTTCTGGTGAGCCTTGGTCTGCCGTGTGGTAGGCAAGTCTGTCCAGAGACTGTTGTATGGCCTGGTCGGACTCGCCTTGGCATATTCGCGAGTATAAGGAACCCATCGGCTGGACGGCCCATCACCCCGAGTTTTCCAGATTAACTGACCCTCTGCGATAAGCTTTTTGACGGCAGCCTTTCCTAGCGCCCAGCACGCCTCTCTTCCATCGTCGTGTATCGGAAGAATTTCTTCGCCGTCGGGATCATCGATGGGGAAGAACATTGTCGGCCTATCGGTACGAAGGCTGTTCTTTCCATTCTTCTTCAGGAGCCGGTCCCGATAATAGCGACCTTCATCATCTGGACCGCGATAAGCTCGGAGGAGAGATTCATCGCCTCTTTGCTTCAATTTCGCCGCTGTAATGTTTTTTGCGTATCCAAAAATGAATTCATGATCTGGGGTAACTGGGACTTTGTTATCGTTCGGGCTATCCACTTTTCTCCAAATGAAGGTCGAGATGAAATTCTTTCTGCCAAATACTTCATCGCAGACTACCTTGAGATAGTGAGCCTCGTTGTCGTCCGCCTGCACAAAGAAACATCCGTCATCACGAAGCAGCCTATGAAGCAGAAGGATACGTTCGTGAAGCATCGTCAGCCATAGCGAGTGCTCAAGTCCGTCAGCATAATGCTCAAATGCAGAGCCGGTGTTGTAGGGTGGATCAATGTAAATGCACTTGATCTTACCTGCAAAACCCGCCTCCAGAGCCTTCAAAGCGAGTAGATTGTCGCCCTGTATAAGTATGTTGTCGAAAATGTCGGCTTCAGATCGCCGCGCGCTGGCATGATGAGACAGTGACGCATCCTCGATAAGGATTCTTGGCTCAAGCCGCGGCCGCTCATCCTTGCCGATCCAGGTGAGTTCAAGTCGTGTTTTCTTGCTCATGCCGTCAATTCCCAGCGGATCGTCATCAGGGGCGTAATCTTCGGCGTGATCGCCAGTTTCGAGGCAACATCGTTCAATTTGTCATCGATCTCTCTGCCGATCTCCCGCAGTCTTTGGAAGCTGGCGAACACAAGGTCATCGCGCTCTTGCTCCAGCTTTTTTATCCGGCGCTCTTCGACAATCTTTTCTGCCAGCGGCATTGATTGATTGCCTCGAAGCGCTCGTTTGGCGGCGTCGGCCTCGGCCTTGAGTTCCTTCTCGCGACGCTTGTTGGCGCTTTCGAGGTCCTCGGCGTAGGCCTCTAATTTCAGGGTTTCCTCGTCCAGCCACTTCCGGCTTTCGTCCTCGGCTTCCTGCTGGGCAGCCTTCATGGCTTCCCCATCGATTGCCGCCATCGTACCGGCCGGATAGGCAGCGTCCACAGGGCCGCGCGTGGCGGGCACCTGGAACAGTCGCTCGGCGGTCTCCTGAGCCAGCATCAGGCCGTCATCGGTCAGCGCTGCGACAACCATGCTATCTCGCGAGCCGAGGGCTGTTTCGGCCCTCAATAGCGAAACCTTGAGCCAGCCCGATTTTCCAGAAACCCGTTCGAGGTCAGACAGGCGAGGCTGCCCCTCGCTTCGGTAGGCCTTGTAGTCGAAAACCAGCTTCGCTTCCGGAAGCTCGCGCTTGCGCGCCTCCTCGACCAAGCTATCCGCCAGTGTCCCATCGCCCAGCCGGAAGAATTGCCATCCACGCTCATCCGCCTCGGGCCAGACTGTCGACCAGGTTTTGTTGGCATGAAGAAAGCGCGGAATGCCGTCCTTCAAGAATTTTGCGTCTGGAAGCTCGGCGCGAGCCACCAGCCAGAGGCGCTGCTCAAAGTCCGACATGGTGCGCTCGATATCAGTTGCGCGCCGTCGCAAGACGTCGACGACAGATGCATCGAACAGGTCGAAGAGGTGCTGGCGGGTTTCCGCCATATCCGCCTTGATCTGCTCTTCAAGTTCGGCTTCGAGCTTCTCGAAAGCCTCCCGAACTTCCGTCTCGCCACGGCAGCTCTGCACCACCGCCAAGACCTTTTTCTCGAAATCGATCCCGGATTCGATTGTCCCGAGCACTTGATCGCTGGCACCGAACAGGCCCTCGAAAAGGTTGAACTTGTTCTTGAGAAGCTCGTAAATCCGCTTTTCAGCTTGATTCTTGCGATTCAGCATGTTGACGACAGTAACGTCGATTTTCTGACCGTACCGATGACAACGGCCGATGCGCTGCTCTACCCTCTGTGGATTCCACGGCAGGTCGAAATTGATAATCAGCGAGCAAAATTGAAGATTGATGCCTTCCGCGCCGGACTCCGTCGCGATCAATATCGTCTTTTCATCAGACTTGAACGCCTGGACGATGGCCGTCTTCATGTCTGCTGATTTGGACCCGGAAACGGCGTCGGTGCCCTGCTTTGCCTTCTTCCAGTCCTTGTAGATTGTCTGGCTTTCCGGATCGCTGTTGGACCCGTTCATCAGCACGATCTCGCCGGCATACCCATTCTGTGACAAAATGTCAGCCAGGTAGCGCTGGGTGCGGACGGACTCGGTGAAAATCACCGCTTTCCTTTGGCCTCCCAGCGACTTTACCGCGTCAAGCACGAAGGGGAGTTGTTCAAGCAGCTTCTCGCCCTTTGCATTCGATCCGATAGATCGGGCAAGACTCAGATAGCCCTCCAATTCAGTGATCTCGGCCGCGAGCACCTTAGGATCGATCCCACCGGTGCCATCATCATCTTCGTCTCCGCCGGGACCAGATCCGGTCGAATCGGAGAGAATGGCGTCGTCGGCAATTTCCTCTTCGACCTCTGCTGTATCGTCAATATCCTCGACGACACTCACGTCTGCCACCTCGCTCTTACGAAGCCGCGCGATGACATTTTCCAGGAACAGGACGATTGCTGCGATTGACGACCCGAGGGTCTTGCGCGCGCCGATGAGCACAAGCTGGTTGGGCTTGGAGCCGAAAGCGATGGAGTCCTTGCGTTGGAGATACTCGGAAACGCCTTCGTAGAGCTGCGCTTCGCGATCATGCGGCTCGAAGTCGAATGTAACCGCAATCCTCTTCGTAAAGCTGACGTGACCGGCCTCTTGGACGTCGCGCCTGAGGTGACGCTTGTAGATCGGCGCAAGGCGCCGCCGCAGGCCTTGAAGGGACAGCCGGTCGGTGGTCCGGCCGTACATTCCGCGAAAACTCTCCTCGCCGCCGAAGAAAGAGTCATCAATGACGGAAACCAGCCCGTAAAGCTCCATGAGGGAGTTTTGCAGAGGCGTGGCGGTCAGCATTATTTTGAAGCGAGAGGCGAGTGCGTCCCGCAATTGCTTTGCCTGGGCCGACTGTCCTTTTTTATAGACATTGCGGAGCCGGTGTGCCTCGTCGATAACGACAAGGTCCCACGCAATGCTCCGAAGCTCGTCGTGTTTGCGAGCGGCATACTGATAGGACGTGATAATGACAGCGGCGGGATTGCCGAAAGGGCGGGGCTTGCCCGCCTTCACAGCGTCCCTGTGGGTTTTCGAATCGAGAACGATGCTCGGCAACGAGAACTTTTCCTGAAGCTCCTGCTGCCATTGCGTTCGCAGTGACGCCGGGACGATCAGAAGGACGTGACGCCGACGTTCAGCCCATCTCTGGGCGATGACAAGGCATGCCTCGATGGTTTTGCCCAAGCCGACCTCATCGGCAAGGATGACACCCTTGGACAGCGGCGAATGCAAAGCAAAACGGGCAGCCTCCACCTGGTGAGGCTTCATATCGACGCGAGCGGCCGAAAGGGATTTGGCGAAAGCCTCTTCATTTCGCCCCTGCAGCATAATGCGGTGAGCGAAATATTTGCCGTGGTAGCGCGTGTATGCCGTCATTTTCCCCGCCCGAGTCGCATGCCCGAGCTTCCGAACGGCTGATTCGGGCGTCGCGACGAAGGGGCATCCTAGACCGGCGGCGCCACTTCACTACATCTTTTTACCATCCGTAGTGGACTCGTTCAGTGGACTTCGTCATCTTTCTGAGCATCCCGTAGGATATCGGCAAAATGCCCGATCTCATCGATCAGCCGCGGGCCGTATCGCGCCATCTTTCTGCCCGCTGCCGTCGGCGTCTTCCGTTGCGGGCCGGTGAACAGCTTTACTTCAAAGAAGCGCTCCATCCGTCGAACGCGATCGGTGATGACAGACTTCTGAATTCCGTGCCGCTCCGCGACCCGCTCTCGCGCCCCGTCCTCCTGTGCGACGGCCTCCGACAACAATTCCGCCGTCAACTGAAAGTCCTTCAATCGCATTGAGGCCTTGTCGGCGCCTTCCGTATCCATTTTCATCCGCTTTACCCGCTCACACACCCGTTGCTTATCCGCTATATTGCGGCCTTCAGTAGCTCTCTTTGCGATAATAGGGCGACAGATCCAGTCCTTCTGGAAGCGGCAGGACCGCGAGAACCTCTACCTCTTCATCTCTGAGCTTTTTGTCACCGTAGGTTTCGCTGACGGTCTTCGGCGCGTGGCCGGTCTGGCGATCGGCCGTACGCGGATCAATTTTTGCGATCCGCATGATGTCCTTGTTTGTGTGGCGGGTAGAATGAAATGTATTTTCGAGCGGCTTGTGAATTCCGACGTTCACCAGCCGCCCATTGAGCCGCTTGGAGGCAGCACCGGCGGGATCCTCAACGCGCTTTTTTCCGTGCAGGAATGCAGCGGGAAACAGCCAGTCTTCGTGCCCGCGTGATTGGCAATAGTCGATAAAGCCGACTTGCGTGAGAGAATCATGCAAGGCGAATAACCGACGGCTCGATTTATTCTTCAATTGCCGCTTCTTCTTGCTACCATCTGGAATGGCCAAGGTCGTGGTGAGGTCGGCAACCCACCAGCCATTTGAAAGCTGATAGACGTCCTTTCCTTGAAGAAAAATGAGTTCGCCGACGCGGGCACCGGTCAACGTTCCCAAGAGCGGTAACCATTTCAGGTCTGCACGTTTCTCTTTTGCCGCAGCTCTGAACCAGAGATTTAGCTCTTCGACCGTAAACGGCGATCGCTCGACTGATTCCTTTGCATCGACCGGAATCGTAACGCTTATATCCGACAGCGGAGAGTGGAATTCGTGTTCCGCAGCCATTGTCCGGAAGAACATCCGCAATGGCGAGAAATAGTTGGCATCGATCGCTTTTCCCGACAACGTTTCAAATCGCCGAGCAGGAGACAGACCGTCGTTATAATCTGCGGCCTCCTGCCGCGTCATGTGCCGGATCCTTGGATCCTTCATATAATCCGCCGGGACGCGGGCGAGCAGGTTCGCAAAGCTTTGGAAGTCCGAGTATTTGTACTTGTTGACAGGCCTATCTCCGGCAAAGTTAAGGAAATCCGTGATCCGATTTCGATCCGTGCGCACTTTCTTATCGGCCGCATGTCCAACCCGGATTTCGATCCATCGCTTCAATTCTTGAGACGCCGGTGGGCGGATTGGCCCGCCATCTAGCGACTGGCGAAGAAGCTTCGTCAATTCTCCGATTTCTTGCTCCAGCCCGCCGCGCTGCGGCTTTGGGAGTCTTGCGACAGCCGATTTCAGGTTCTCCATTCCGCCCTTGAGCGCCTGGAGCCGCTTACCAAAGTGCTGTTGCTCCATCGAGCGTTCGACCAGAAGATTGAGCTCCAGAGTATGCAGCTCATTCTTTCGCCGTTGCTCGGCGGATTCCAGAGCTTTCTCCGAGGAATCCAGCACCGAGAGGAGCAGCCCATGTAACTCCTCTATCAAATCGTCCCGCGCGTCGTCCGTCATTCTTGCCCCTTTGCGATACAGCATGAATACCGACTCGGCGCGACCAGTCAGTAAACGGGCGATGCGAAGAGCGGGACGTTTTGCAAGCTGGCCAAGGTTCAAACGGATAGGTGCGCGCCCTAAAACGGGTTCGAGATCGCGAGGAATCCTGATCTGGAATCGCCATCCGCCGGTGCGGAGCGTAATATGCATGCTGATGTCTCGGGTACACGAGTGGGTACATTACCCGATCAAGCGATGGCATATTTCAACAATATCAATGACTTAACAGTGGCGGAGAGAGTGGGATTCGAACCCACGGTACGGTTTCCCGCACACACGCTTTCCAAGCGTGCGCCTTAAGCCACTCGGCCATCTCTCCCCGCGCGCCTTCTCATGACGGGGCGGGAGGTGATTTGCAAGGGACTGCGACCGCGACGCGGGGATTTTTCTCAAGTAATTGACAGCGTTTGGGTATTTTCGCGCTTTGGAGGCGGCTTTTAGCCCGGATGAGGCTCCCGCGGGGTCCGCAAAACGCGGTGAAAGGCCGTTTCCGTCGCCGG
The DNA here is from genome assembly GCF_052658035.1 of Rhodopseudomonas sp. RCAM05734. Classification (NCBI taxonomy): domain Bacteria; kingdom Pseudomonadati; phylum Pseudomonadota; class Alphaproteobacteria; order Hyphomicrobiales; family Nitrobacteraceae; genus Rhodopseudomonas; species Rhodopseudomonas sp. RCAM05734. Next base: position 937,077 of record NZ_CP199742.1, read on the forward strand.
ATCGCCTATCCCGGCCATTGGCCGAAGGGCGCCCATAACGCCGCAGACCCGGCCTCGCGTGCAAGAACGCCGGCATTGCGGTCGGCAGCCCACCCAGTACCGAGCAACACGGACGCTGCGTGGCCTGGCCGTGCCGTGGCGGCCGTCAATCAGTGATAGCGCGTGCCAACGACGGCGCCGGATGTGCGCAATGGCCAGATCATGCTGGTGTCGGGCTCGGCCTCCGGCACGCTGCCCTTCTCGTTCACGGCGTGGGCCTCCTGCAGCGCATCGACGAAGTCGGCGAACCAGTTCTGGATGGTGCCGGCACGCAGCTTGGCCATCATCGCCTCCCAACGCATCCGCCGCTCCAGCAGCGGCATCGAAAACGCCGTGGCGATGGTCCGCGCCATGCCGTCGATATCGTGCGGATTGACCAGCAGCGCGGTGTCGAGCTCGTTGGCCGCGCCGGCGAATTTCGACAGCACCAGCACGCCGGGATCGGCAGGGTTCTGCGCCGCGACGTATTCCTTGGCGACCAGGTTCATGCCGTCATGCAACGGCGTCACCAGACCGACCTGGGCGGTGCGATAAAGACCCGCGAGCACGGTCTGACTGAAGCCCTTGTTGAGGTAGCGAATAGGCGTCCAGTCGACTTCGCCGTGGCGGCCGTTGACGTCGCTGACCAGCTTGGCCAAATCGTTCTGCAGATTACCATAGGCCTCGATGGTGCCGCGCGACAGCGTCGCGATCTGCAGCAGCGAGACAGAGCGGTTGAGCGCTGGATTGAGCGTCAGCATGCGGTCGAACGCCTCGATGCGGTTGACCAGCCCCTTCGAGTAGTCGACGCGATCAACACCGATGGCCAGCTTCTCGCCGTTCAGGCTACGGCGTAGGCGCGACACGTCGGGATGGGACGCAGCCTTGGCGGCATGCTGGGCGAACTTCTCGGGATCGATGCCGATCGGGAACACCGCGCAGCGCGACGCGCCGAAGCGCGACGTCACTACGCCATCGCTGGCGTGCAGGCCGAGCTCGCAGGACAGGTAATCCAGAAAATTGTCGCGGTCGTCGTCGGTCTGGAAGCCGATCAGGTCGTAGGCCAGCATCGCCTCGACCAGTTCGCGATGATGCGGCACGCCGCCGAAAATCGCCCGGGTAGGCCACGGCGTGTGCAGGAAGAAACCGATGGGATGCGTGACGCCGAGATCGCGCAACTCGGCGCCGAGCGCAAGGAAATGATAATCTTGGATCCAGAACACCGCGTCCGGCTTGCGGAAGCGCAGCAGCGCCCGCGCCATGAACGAATTCACTTCGCGATAGGATTGATAGTCGTCATGCGAGGAGCGGATCAGGTCGGTGCGCGAATGCAGCGCCGGCCACAGCGCCGAATTGGCGAAGCCTTCGTAATAGCCGGCGTAATGCGCCGCAGGCAGATCGAGCATCGCCAGGGCGCCGGACCCGAGCGCCTCGATTTTTGCAAACGGCTCGCGCTGCGCGCCATCGCGGAGGCGGCCACTCGAGCCGACCCAGATGGCTCCGGACTTTTCGACCACGGGCAACAACGCCGCCGCCAAGCCTCCGGTCATCGGCTCGTGAGCCGTTGCGCGCGAGACGCGGTTGGAAACAACGACGAGGTTCACGGGCGGCCCCCTCCTGCTGGTACATTTATTCGGACGATTAACGTCCGTTCATCAATATGGTTCCTCGTCACCATTCGACCCAATTGAAACCAAATTCAGGCAACCGCCAGTGGAACCGCGAGTTCCATGGTTCCATTATTTTCAACAACAGCGATCCCTGTGTGAATCAGTCCTCGAGCAATCGTGCCAGCCAGGCGCGAACATCGCTCGGCTCGCCGAAATGCCCGGCGACTCCCAGCGCGTGTCGCCCCACCGAGAAGGCCAGACCATCCATGCCAGGCATGATGGCAAACACCGTTTCGTCGGTGACGTCGTCGCCAATAAACACCGGGCGGCGGCCCTTGAACGGACCGTGCGTCATCAATTCGATCACGCCGGTCGCCTTGGTGAAACCGGAATGCTTGATCTCGCACACCGACTTGCCCGGCAGCACCTCGATCGGCGCATTGGGCAGATCGGCGCGGATCGCGGAAACGGCATCGTAGATCGCCTTCTCCGCATGCGGCGCCAGGCGATAATGCAGCGCCAGCGAATAGCCCTTGTCCTCGAGCAGAATGCCGGGGCTGAGCTTGGCGATCGCCGCCAGGCGACGCTTCAGCTCCTTGTCCAGCGGCGGCGCATGCGCCGCAACGGATTCGTTTTCCATCGACAGCCGCATTTCGGCGCCGTGGCCGCCGACCGCAGGGAACTGCATCGGCGCAAAGATAAGGTCGATGTCGTTGAGCGAGCGACCGCTGACAAGCGCCAGCGCGCCGTTGGTTCGTTGCAACAGCTTACCGAGGGTGGTCGCCAGTTCCGGCGGCACCCAGACCTCGCGCGGCGTCGGCGCGAAATCGAGCAATGTGCCGTCGATATCGAGCAGCAGCGCGCAGTTGCCGAGCGCCGGCATCACTGCGCCGGGAGTCATGGTGTGACCGGACGGGACAACGTCAATGGGGGATTCATCCATCTGCTTCTCAGCCAGGTTCTGTTTCATCGTCATTCTACTCCACAACGGCCAGTGGCCGTGCAACTGATTCCAAAGGCTGACGTTCCGCCGCGACGGCGTAGCGCCAGGCGATCGCCGCAGCGGCGATCATGAGGGCGGCACCAAACAGGTAGCCGCCAAACACGCTTGTGCGCGATCCCGTATCGATCAACATGCCGAACAAGGCCGGCCCTGCGACGCCGCCGATGCCGGTGCCAATGGCATAGAACAGCGCGATGGCCAGCGCGCGGACCTCGATCGGGAAGGTCTCGCTGACCGTGAGATAGGCTGCGCTCGCCGCCGGCGAGGCGAAGAAGAAGATGATCATCCAGCAGATGGTCTGGCCCTGCGCGCTCAGCACGTCGATCGAGAACAGGTAGCCGGACAGCGCCAGCAGTACGCCCGACAGGCCGTAGGTCACCATGATCATCATGCGGCGGCCCAGCGTATCGAACAGGCGGCCGAGCAGCAGGGGGCCGAGAAAATTACCCGCCGCGAACGGCAGGATGTACCAGCCGACCTGGTTCGAGGCGATACCGAAGAAATCCGTCAGCACCAATGCGTAGGTGAAGAAGATCGCATTGTAGAAGAAGGCCTGCGCGCCCATCAGCGCCAGCCCGACCAGCGAGCGCTGCCGATACAACACGAACAGCGTGTTGGCCACCTCGCGCAGCGGCGTATGGCTGCGCATCTGCAGTCGGATCGTCGGCAGCGCCGCCGCGGCAGCCTCGGTGATGGGCTGCTTTGCAGAGGTCTCGATCTCGGCCACGATGGCATGAGCCTGCCCCGGCTGCCCATGCACCATCAGCCAGCGTGGGCTCTCCGGAATCCACAGACGCATCACGAATACGACCAAGCCCAGAACCGCGCCGGTGAGATAGGCCAGGCGCCAGCCATATTCCTGGACGATGACCTGCGGATCTAGCAGCACGATAGCGCACACCGCGCCGAGCGCGGCGCCAAGCCAGAAGCTGCCGTTGATCACCAGATCGGTCCAGCCCCGGTACTTCGCCGGTACCAGCTCCTGGATGGTGGAATTGATCGCGGTATATTCGCCGCCGATGCCGGCACCGGTGAGAAAGCGAAACAACGCGTATGTCGTCAGATTCCACGACAAGGCCGTCGCGGCCGTTGCGGTCAGATAAAGTGCCAACGTGATGAAGAAAAGCTTTTTTCGGCCGATCCGATCGGTCAACCAGCCGAAGCCGAGCGCGCCGATCACGGCGCCGGCGAGATAGGCGCTGTTGGCGAAGCCGACGTCGAAATTCGAGAATTTGAGTGTCGGGCTTTCCTTGAGCGCGCCGGACAATGCGCCTGCCAACGTGACTTCGAGGCCGTCGAGGATCCAGGTGATGCCCAGTGCGAGCACCACACGCGTGTGAAAGCCGCTCCATGTCAGACGGTCCAAGCGAGCGGGAATGTCGGTGTCGATCACACGGCCCGTGGGGGCATCCTGCACGCGGCGCATGTCGGGTTCGGCCCCGAATTCAGCGCCACGGAGGCTAGTCATAGCGGTCGTTCCTGAATGTAAGTTCCGCGCGGCAGGACACATTTGAGGAAAGGCCACGCCTCGAAGCCAGTCCGAGCATCCCTTGCGTCAGTATTGAATATGTTCGGAACTAACCCGTGACCCCGCCATCCGTTCCAGCATTTCCGCGCCGCGGCACCGGAACGGGACAGAATTCTGCGAGTTTCTGCCGATAGAACCTACATGCAGGAGCTCGTGATGGCTGCACCTTCAAGCACCCGGAAATCCGCCAGACGAGCGGGTAAGGCGCGCAGTGCAAGCACGACACGCAAGACGCCGGCAAAGCGAAAGGCCAAGGCAGCCCCGCCGAAACGCTGGTCCCAGCGCGTCACCGAGCACAGCGATGCGCTCGACCTCAAGGACGGCGTGTTCAAATTGACCGATCCGAAGAAGATCGCCGTATCGCTGAAGCGCTCGGCCGAACGCAGCGCGCGACGCAAGACCGGCGCCTACCGCTCTGCGCTGTCAATGCTGACCTTCTACATCAACCGCGCCGGCAAGACGCTGCCCAAGACCCGGCGCGAACGGCTAGAGCGCGCCAAGAACGAGTTGAAAAAGGCGTTCGGGAAGATTGACGCACACGCCGCCAGCTAAGTTCACTGGTGTCGTCGCCGGCTTGACCGGGCGATCCAGTAGACGTTGAAATCGCGCGCGAGTTGCAGATGGCGCCGCTTACTGGGTCACCCGGTCAAGCCGGGTGACGACAATATTGACGCGGTACCGACATTCGCACGCTGGCAGATCAGGCCGCGCGGATGTTTTGCATGAAGCGGTCGAGTTCGGCACGCAGCCGCGCGCTTTCCGACGACAGCGTTTGCGCCGAATTCAGCACCTGCTCGGAAGCCACGCCGGTTTCCGTGGCCCCGCGGTTGACCTCGGTGATGTTGCCCGCCACCTGCTGGGTCCCGTGCGCGACGCTCTGGACATTCTGCGCGATTTCCCTGGTGGCAGCGCTCTGCTGTTCGACCGCCGAGGCGATCTCCGAGGCGATGCTGGAGATCTGCCCGATGGTGCTGCCGATCTCCTTGATCGCGGTGACCGATTCCCGGGTCGCGCTCTGCATGCCGGCGATCTGCACCGAGATCTCGTCAGTGGCCTTCGCTGTCTGGCTGGCCAGCGACTTGACCTCCGCAGCGACCACGGCAAAGCCGCGCCCGGCATCGCCCGCCCGCGCCGCCTCGATCGTCGCGTTGAGCGCGAGAAGGTTGGTCTGCTCGGCGATGGCGGTGATGAGGTCGACGACGTCGCCGATGCGCTGAGCCGCCTGTGACAACTCGCCGATCCGCGCATCGGTCTGTTCGGCCTGGGTCACCGCGCTGTCAGCAATGCGGCTGGAGTTACGCACCTGACGTCCGATTTCGTTGACCGAGAGCGACAACTCCTCGGTGGCCGTGGCCACAGACTGCATGTTCGAGGAAGCTTCCTCGGATGCGCCGGCGACCTTGCCGGACAGGCTCTCCGTGGTTTCAGCGGTGCGGGTCAGGGTGCCGGCAGCGGTTTCCAGCTGCACGGCCGAGGAGGACACCTGGGCCACGATGCCGCCCACGGCGCTTTCGAATTCATCGGCAAAGCGAATGAGCTCGGTGCGCCGGGCAGCGCCGGCCGCGCGGTTCTGCACCTCGTGCTCTGCCGCGTCGCGCTCGGCGCGAGCAATCGCCTCGACCTTGAATTCTTCCACTGCGGAAGCCATGTCGCCGAGTTCGTCCTTGCGCCCGAGGCCGGGCAGCACGACTTCGAAATCGCCGGCCGCGAGCTTGCGCATCGCCGCGCACATGGCGGTCATCGGCTTGGAGATGCCCCGGCCGAGCAGGCCAGCCACCACGGCGCCGAGAATGAAGCCGCCGAGCGCGAGGATCGCCACCTGGCGCTCGGTCTCGTGGATGGTGGCATCGGATTCGGATTCCAGACGCTGCTGGTCGGACAGCAGATCGGTCTTCATCGCTGTCGATGCCTCGGTGATCGCCGCGGTGGCTTCGGCCATCTCGACCACGAGCTTGTCGACGACCTTGGTGTTCTCAACGAACTTGGTGAAGGCTTCGCGGTAGACTTTCAGATCGCCGGTGAGGGTCTTCACCTTCTCATTGATCTGTTGATTGTTGGCGAACACCGTCGCGAAGGAATTTTCGAGAAACTTGACGCGGGCAAAGGCCGCGCTCGACACCTTGTCGTCCGCCCTTGCAATGAAGTTGTTCATCAGCGACGACGCCACCACGAACTGGCTGGCGATATCCTTCACGGTGTCCTGGACCGACGACAACCCCGCCAGCGTTGCAGTGTCGCCGAGATCGTCCAGCTTCGAGCGCAACTGCAGGTTCATGCGCGAGATCTGGTTCGAGGCGATCTTGTCGTTCTCGTTCTTGACGACGACGATGTCAGCGAAGATCTTGGTGAACATCTTGAAATCACGCGCCAGCCGCGTGATCTGGTTCAGGCGCGCGGAGCTGGTCGTGACTTTCATCGACTGCTCGATGGCGTCGCGGAGTTTGGCTTCGGCGGCCAGCGCTGCCTTGGCGTCGTCCTCCTTGCCGGTGATCACATAGTAGCGCGTCAGCGCCTGATAGGAGGTCAGTTCGCGGTCGATGTTGCGGGCAAATCCGGACTCGGCGACGCTGTTGCGATACGACACGACGCCGGCGGAGACGCGCTCGAAGCCGACATAGGCAAGGCCCATGCTGGCTGCAGAAATGCCGAGCACCGCGGCGAAGCCCAGCGTGACCTTTGAACGAAACCGCAGCGACGGCAGTTTCAGCCCGACAACTTTCATCAACCCCACGATAGCCCCCGTATGCTCCCAAATGTCGTGTTTCCGGCCTAGGCGCGGACCCGACGGCGGCAGGCTACGTGGCAATGGCTAAAACAGAGTAAAGAAATACCGGTATTGTCATCCGCAGGTTGCATTGCCTGGAACGTCGGGCGCGATGGAGCCGCCGTTACATCGGCCGGTTAGCCAGCACGCTGGACGGCGCGTCGACGCCGAGCTTGATCTGGCCGACCGACTTGATGATGTTGTCGCCAAGCAACTGGGCGAAGCAGGCATAGCCCCAGTCGTTCATATGCAGGCCGTCGGCGATGACGAAGCTGTCGAACGCCATCGACTGGCCTTCGTGCCATTCCCGCATCACCTCGAAGCGCGGGAAAATGCCGACATGGCGCAGTTCGGCGACCTTGTTCAGCAGCTTGATCATCTTGCTGGTGCTTTCCGGCTTGGCATTCACCGCCGGCGAATATTGCGGATCGACCAGCACCAGATCGGCGCCGGCCGCCTGGATCTTGCCGATGCCGTCCTCGACGATCTTGGCGGTATCGCCGGGGTCGAGGTTGCGCAGCACCGCATTGGTACCGACCTGCCAGATCACCAGATCGGGCTTCGAGTTGATCACCTCGTTCTGCAGCCGGGCCATCATCTCAGGCGCGTCCTCGCCGCCCTTGCCGCGGTTGAGCACGGTGATACCGGCGCCGGGATAGGCACGATGCAATTGCGCCGCCAGCCGGTTCGGATAGGTAAATTCCGGCGCCGTCGAGCCGTAGCCTTCCGTCGACGACGATCCGAAGGCAACGATCACAACCGGTTCGCCAGCCGCCAGCTTGGCCGCCACATGCGGCAGCGAGCCCATCGCCTTGGCGCCGCCCTTCGGCGGCAGGCAGGGCACGCGGGCGAAGATGTCGCTGGCGGATTTCGCGACTTCCTTGACCTTGTCGATGGTCTTGCTGGTGAGGCTCTTCTTGTCGGTGGAGGCATCGGCCGCGGCCACGGCAGGACCGGGCGGTGTGCTGACACCCATCGCGTCAGCGGGCTCCGCATGCAGGCGTCGCGGCAGCAATGGAAATGCAAACACGGATGCAATGACAGTCAGGACCGCAAGGCGAGAAAGCGACGATTGGAAACTCATTAACGCTGAATCCTCAATTCTGCTGGATTGACGTGGGCAGCATCGATCACGAAGGTCGACAATGCGCGGGCAAGGCAATCGTGCACGCGCTTGGCAAGTTCGACGCCCGGCGAGGCGCTGAACAGATCGAAATCTCCCGTTTCATTCCAGTTTCGCATGATAGCAAAGCGATCGAACAGCGGTACGTCGTGCTGCTGCGCCACCACACGCATGTTATCTATGTAGGCCGAAGGCGAAATCATCGTCTCAGTACGCGGACTATACTGGAGATTCATTAAAATCACGTCGGTGCCGGCGCTTCGCATCGCCGCAACGCCGTCATCGATCGCCCCCCGGAAGTCGTCGGCATCCACCGAGCGCATCGCATCGACGGTACCTGTCTGCCAGATCACCAGGTCCGGCTTCTTGTCCGCGACCAGCTTGCCGAGCGAAGGCGCCACTTCCTCCGCGGTTTTCTTGACCTGCAGCTCCAGGCTGACATTGACCTCGACGGTCGGCAACTTCTCGCGCAGGATTGCCTGCAGGCGGCCGGGATAGGCGATCGAGGAGTCGGCTACGCCGATGACCGAGGAGCGGCTGCCTATGACCAGAATGTTGAGTTTACCGCCAGGCTTGACCGCTGCGGCCACCCTCGGCAGCGTGCTCTCGCTGGTCAGCAGATAGGCCGGCACCTCGCAAGCCGGCGGATCGTCCGCCCGCGCCGGCGCCACGACCAACAGGCCGGCCAGCATCGTGAGGACCACAATGGTCTTCATGATCCCCCTCCCGCAAAATCCGCGTCGGCACTTTTCGTGCGCGGTCCGCTCTTTTCCATCCGCTTGTACCATGAAAGCAGCCAGGCTGCGCCGCACATGATGAGGATGCCGGAAATACTGATGGCAAAGTGCATCCCGGCCCCACCGGCGACTTCCGCCAGCACGAAGTGGCCGGCGAAAGCCAGAAACACGCCGAGGCAGAAGATCTCCAGCGAGTGCTGGCCGCACATGATCATCGGCCGCAACCATCGCGATTTCAGACCGGGCCAGTCCTTGTGCAGGAAGCGCACGGTGATGGCTGCGAGCGCAAGGAAATGCGCAAAGCGCAACACATCGAGATCGGTCTTGTTGATCGGATACATCCACTGCTCGATCAACTTCGGCAGCAGGTGATGGAATTGCGGAATGTACCAGGTCAGCGTCACCCAGAATGCCGCCAGCAGATAGGCCACCGAAATCCACATGGTAATGGGCGACTTCAGCAAGTGCTGCATGCGTTTGGCGCCGCCGAGCGCGCACCAGGCCCCGAACACGAACAGCAATTGCCAGGCGTAGGGATTGAACGCCCAGACGCCGTTCGGATAGGCCGACAGGTACAGGTCGAACTCCCAGGTGATTGCATAAAGCGCCACGGACAACGCCAGCGTGAGGTCCGCACGGCGCAGCATCAGCCAAAGGATCGGCGGCAGAAACAGCATCAGCACAATGTATAACGGCAACACGTCCATGTTCACCGGACGAAATTTCAGCAACAGCGCCTGGACGATAGTCACGTCGGGCTGCTTGAGGAAATCGAGGATGCCCATTTCTTCGGAATAAAGCGGGTTCTCGAAGCTGGTCGCCACGTAGGAAATCTCGGCGAGGAAGATCGTGAACAGGAAGACGTGGGCGACATAGATCTGCCAGACCCGCTTCAGGATGCGCGCGCTGGCCACCAGCACGCCCTGCTCCAGCATGGCGCGGCCATAGACGAATGCTGCCGTGTAGCCGGAGATGAAGATAAAAATCTCGGTGGCGTCGCTGAAGCCGTAGTTGCGGATGGTGAACCAGGTCAGGATGTTCGGCGGCAGGTGATCGATGAAGATCAGCCACAGCGCCAGCCCGCGAAACAGGTCGAGGCGCAGCTCGCGTTCGCCGGCCGCGACCGGCATGGGCCGGGGTGCCCCGCCTGCAAGCGCCGGCGCTGCCGCTGCGGCGCGGTCCTGGCTCGCATCCGGTCGCGGCGGGCCGGTGATGTGATCGACGACGGTGCTCATTCGGCGGCGCTCGGACAATCGGGAATCGTGGGGTCGGCCCCCTAGACAGAGGGGATCGGCCCGTGAGTTGCAAGAAAATTGCGGCCGTGGCGCGGCCCGGAGCCAAGTCGCCGCAGCGAGCGGTAGCGTGGAACTATGTTGAAACGTCGATCATTGCCGTCCCAACCGCCGATTTGGACCGTCGCGCGGTTTTCGCTATGATTGGACCGCATTTTGGACGATGACATGCCATGTATCGCGCCGTGACCCGCCAGATCGAAGTCACCGTCGAGCCGAACTTCCAGCCGGAACGTTCGTCGGCGGAAAAGCACCGTTTTTTCTGGTCCTACACCGTGGTGATCACCAATTCCGGCGCCGAAACCGTGCAGTTGAAGACCCGGCACTGGGTCATCACCGACGCCGCCGGGCGGATGGAAGAGGTGCGCGGCGAGGGCGTGGTCGGCGAACAGCCGGTGCTCGCCCCCGGCGAACGCTTCGAATACACCTCCGGCGTGCCGCTGCCGACGGCCTCCGGCTTCATGGCCGGCAGCTACCAGATGGTCACCGACACCGGCGAGCCGTTCGAAATCGACGTCCCCGCCTTCTCCCTCGACAGCCCCGACCACAAGCGCGTGCTGAATTAGCGTCTCCGGATGCAGTGCAACGCTCCGGGCTCACGTGCCCCGGACGCGGTGCAGCGCGCCGCCTTTTGGCGACGTGGTGCGCCGCAGATCCGGGGCCGTCACGAACGCCGGCGCCTCGGACGGTCCCAGTTCTGCGCCGCAACGTGGCGGCGATGCTGCGCATCGCCTTCGCTGCAGCGCGCCCGGGACACGAGACCGCTCTGCTCTCAGATTCAATTGTCAAACAGCCATATGTTCGCAGTCCCGCGACGCTGGCGCGTCCGGGGTGTGCTGCATTCCCGCCTTCCCGAAGCGAGAAGGCGCGCGGAACGCCGGGTGCCCGATGCACCCATGGGCTTGTGCGCAGTGATAGAAAGCGCACAAGGCTTGCCACGGTCACACCGGACTGATCCGGCGTTCCGCGCGCGATGGTGTTAACGGCTTATGGCATTGCTCTCCGGCGGCCGACCCGGTTTTTCGTCGCCGTCGCGCCCTCCTGAGGATGTGTCCCTGCCCGGTAGGCCAGGGCTCTCCGGAGGGGCTTGATGCCACGCGGGGCATCGAGACCTCACGCTTTTGCCGTCCGCGCCAGCGCTGTCGTCTGCGCTTCCTCCGGTTCTCACTGGCCATTCTGGCGAGCCCTGAACCGAATTCCGCGCCTGACGCTGCCGCGTCCACCGCATCCCCTCCCGCGTCCGTGACGACGCGATACGCCCCTCTCGGTGGGACAGGATGCACTGGATTATAAACCTACACTGATGATCGTCAAGAGGATGTTAGGAAAAAATATCGCAATTCGAGTTCGGGCCGTTCCCCGGACGCGGTGCACTGCGCCGCGCAAGCACGGCGTGGCGCACCGCAGATCCGAGGCCCAGCTTGGTGACACCAAGAATCCGGGTCCCGGGTCTGCTCAGCAGCACTGTCGGCGATGCTGCGCGCCCGGGAAACGAAGGTCGCCTCCACGGGAACAAGGGCTCCGGCCCGTCCCGGCGACAACGGCGGATGGCGCTTCCGGATGGCGGCGACTACGACTCGACGCCGGCCTCGGCGGGGGTGAACTCGTAGACCGAGCTGCAGAACTCGCAGGTCACCACGACCTTGTCGTCCTTGACCATGTCGGCGCGGTCCTGCGGCGCGAAGTTGTTGAGCATCGCCGACACCGCCTCGCGCGAGCACGAGCACTTCGCCCGCAGCGGCAGCGACGAGAACACGCGGACGCCGCGCTCGTTGAACAGGCGGAACAGCAGCCGCTCGCCCGACAGGTCGGGATCGATCAGCTCGATATCTTCCACCGTCGCGATCAACGACTGGCCTTCCAGCCAGGCGTCATCCTCCGGCGGCACGTCGAGCTCGACGCCCTCCGGCGCATCGCCACCGGAGATATCGCGCTGCGCGCGCTCCGGCGCCTTCGGCAGGAACTGCAGCAGCATGCCGCCGGCGCGCCAGCGATGCATCGGTCCGTTCTCGCCGGTCCGCCATTCCTCGCCGACGGCGAGCCGCACGCGGGTCGGGATCTGCTCCGAGCGCGCAAAATATTCGTGTGCGGCGTCTTCGAGGTTGCCGCCGTCGAGCGCCACCAGGCCCTGATAGCGGCTCATATCCGGCCCCTGGTCGACGGTCATCGCCATGTGGCCTTTACCGAGCAATTGCCCGGTGGTGAGGCCGGGCACCAGTTTCTCGGCATCGAAGCGCGCATAGGCGCGGATGCGATCCGGCGCCTGGAAGTCGACGATCATCAGCGACACCGGACCATCGGTCTGGGTCTGCAGGATGAAGCGGCCGTCGAATTTCAGTGCGGAACCAAGCAGCGTGGTCAGCACGATCGCCTCGCCGAGCAGCTTTGCGACCGGTGCGGGGTAATCGTGCTTGTCGAGCAACTCGTCGAGCGCGGGGCCGAGCCTGGTCAGCCGGCCGCGCAGATCGAGCGGCGACACCTCGAACGGCAGCACCGCGTCATCGATCGGCACCGCGGAAGGCGCTCGGACGGGGGGATCAACGAGGATTCGGGATTCGGGGGATTGTGAGGTCATGGAGCCTATTTGGGGGCGATGGGGCCGGATCGAAAGGTTTTGCGGCGGGAAAAAGTGGCGCGTCTCTTCCTTCCCCTCTCCCCCAAGCAGCGCAGCTGCGCAGGCGGGAGAGGGTGGACGCGCGCCAGCGCGGCCGGGAGAGGGGGCCGCTTCTGCAGAGTGTGCGGCGTCGCCCCCTCTCCCGTCGCGGACTTCGTATAGCCGATGCTTCGCATCGGCGTTATTTCGAAAAACGGCGGCCGAAGGCCGCCTATGCCACCCTCTCCCACCTTCGCGCGGCTGCGCCGCGCGCGGGGGAGAGGGGACGATAGAACCGCACCGGCAAACAACTAGATCGGCTGTAGCTTCGCCTTACGCCACCGCGTTGAGGCACCAGGCCAGGATGCCCTTCTGGGCGTGGAGGCGGTTTTCGGCTTCGTCGAACACCACCGACTGCGGGCCGTCGATCACCTCGTCGGTGACCTCGTCGCCGCGATGCGCCGGTAAGCAGTGCATGAAGATGGCATCGGGCTTCGCCAGGCCCATCAGCCGTGCATTGACCTGGTAGGGCTTCAGCAGGTTGTGGCGGGTCTCGCCGTCCTTGTCGCCCATCGAGAACCAGGTGTCGGTGACCACGCAGTCGGCGTCGCGCACCGCGGCGTCGGGATCGGTGCCGAGCACGATCGGCGCGTTGGTCGCCTTGATCCAGTCGCGGAACGGCTTCTTCGGCGCGAGCTCCGGCGGCGTCGCCACGTTGAGCCTGAACTGGAAGCGCTCCGCCGCGTGCGCCCACGACATCAGCACGTTGTTGTCGTCGCCGGTCCAGGCGATGGTGCGGCCCTTGATCGGCCCGCGATGCTCCTCGAAGGTCATGACGTCGGCCATCACCTGGCAGGGGTGCGACTTCCGGGTCAGGCCGTTGATCACCGGCACGGTGGCAAATTCGGCCAACTCAAGCAGCGAGTCATGGCTGAGGATGCGGATCATGATGATGTCGACGAAGCGCGACAGCACGCGCGCGGTGTCGGCGATGGTCTCGCCGCGGCCGAGCTGCATTTCCGCGCCGGTCAGCATCACCACCTCGCCGCCGAGCTGACGCATGCCGACCTCGAACGACACACGGGTGCGGGTCGAGGGCTTCTCGAAGATCATCGCCAGGGTCTTGTTCTCGAGCGGCCGGTCACGCTTGTCGCTGCTCTTCAGCTTCGCCTTGATGGCAACGCTGGCATCGAGAATCTTTCGCAGTTCCGTGGTGGGCACCTCGTTGAGGTCGAGGAAATGCCGCAGCGCTTTGGTCATGACGCGGCTCCCTGCTGCTGCGCGGCAGACGGTGACAGCGCGACACAGGCGGTCTCGAGGCGCTGGATGGCCTCCTCGATTTCAGCCTCGTTGACGATCAGCGGCGGCAGGAAGCGCACCACGTTTTCGCCGGCGCCGACCGTCAGCAGTTTTGCGTCACGCAAAGCTGCCACCAGATCGCCCGACGGCACCACCGCCTTGAGGCCGATGAGCAGGCCTTCGCCGCGCACTTCGGAAATCACCGAGGGGAAGCTATCGACCGCCGACGCCAGCTTCTGCTTGAACAGCAGCGACATCCGGTTGACATGATCGAAGAAGCCCGGCTTCAGCATCACGTCCATCACCGCATTGGCCGCAGCCACCGCCAGCGGATTGCCGCCGAAGGTGGAGCCGTGTGAGCCCGGTGCCATGCCGGCCGCAGCTTCCGCGGTGGCCAGGCAGGCGCCGATCGGAAAGCCGCCGCCGAGCGCCTTGGCCAGCGACATGATGTCCGGCGTGACGCCAAATCGCTGATGGGCGAACAGCGACCCGGTGCGGCCCATGCCGGTCTGCACCTCGTCGAAGATCAGCAGGATGCCGCTCTCGTCGCAAAGCTCGCGCAATGCCCGGACGAACGCATGCGACGGCGCGCGGACGCCACCTTCGCCTTGCAGCGGCTCGATCAGGATGGCGGCGGTGTTGGGACCGACGGCCTTCTTGACGGCCTCGATGTCGCCGAACGGCATCTGGTCGAAACCCTCGAGCGGCTTGCCGTAGCCTTCGAGATATTTTGCAGCGCCGGTGGCGGCGAGCGTTCCGAGGGTACGGCCGTGGAACGCGCCTTCAAACGTGATGATGCGGGTTCGCTCGGGCTGGCCCTTGGAGAAATGATAGTGGCGCGCCATCTTGATCGCGCATTCCATCGCCTCGGCGCCGGAATTGGCGAAGAACACGTAGTCGGAAAAGCTCTCTTCGCACAGACGCGCGGCGAGACGCTCGCCGTCCGGGCTCTTGAACAGGTTCGACATGTGCCAGAGCTTGGTGGCCTGCTCCTGCAGGGCGGCGACCAGATGCGGATGGCAGTGACCGAGCGAATTCACCGCGACGCCGCTGGTGAAGTCGAGATAGCGCTCGCCGTTGATCGCGGTCAGCCAGACGCCCTCGCCCGAGGTGAAGGCGAGATCCGCCCTGGCAAATACCGGCAGCAAATGAGACGTGCTTGCGCTCTTGGTCATAACCAATCCGATCGGAACTTCGGGTGACTGGGCGAACGCGCCTGTGCGAGATCGGACAACCTACCCCGGAAACGAAACGTGCCGCCTTTCCAGGCGGCACGTGGGCATTATTCTATGGTGACGGCGGTGGCTGTCAACCTCGGCGCACCGCGGAAACCCCGTAGTATTCCGGTGACGGCCCCGACGATCGAGGCAACTATTGGAGTCCGGGTGCGTTTCCCTGATGACAGAATCGCACAAAAAACCGATTTCTCTGTTTTGCAAGCACAAGGATGTGGACGCGCGATGCCTGACTCTTGCGCCAGAGTCACGGCATATTGTAGCTTCTGATCTATCGGGTACGACATATCGTGCGCGATTGTGTTCCACTACGGTCCAGTGTTCGGCGTAAACGTCCGGTCGCAATTTTTGCGCCCGGCGAGCGCTAAGGGATTCGGACTGCAGGGATTTTTGTGACGCTGGAGTCGCTGCGCTGCCTGACATCGGCCGGCGCGACACGAAGGGAAGAGTGCGATGACGGTAATAACCTGGACCGACGATCGCGTCGAGCAACTGAAGAAGCTCTGGGAAGGCGGCCTGTCGGCCAGCCAGATCGCCGCAGAGCTCGGCAATGTGACGCGCAACGCGGTTATCGGCAAAGTCCACCGCCTCGGCCTGTCCGGCCGTGCCAAGAGCCCGACCTCGGCGGCGCCGCGTCCGCGCAAGGCGCGTCCGGCCCAGCACATGATGCGGGTTACGCGTCCGGTGGCCCGCGGCAACACCGCGCTGGCCCACGCCTTCGAAGTCGAAGTCGAGCCGGATCCGGTCACCTATGACAATGTGGTGCCGATGGCGCAGCGGCTGAGCCTGCTGCAGCTCAACGAGGCGACCTGCCACTGGCCGATCGGCGATCCCAGCAATCCGGAATTCTACTTCTGCGGCGGCAAGGCCCTGCAGAGCCTGCCCTATTGCGCGCACCACTCGCGCATCGCCTACCAGCCGGCAAGCGACCGCCGTCGGCAGGCACCGAAGCCGATCAGGTAGTCTGGTTTCCCGGACGCGGTGCGGCATCCTTTATGCCGCTCCGCAGATCCGGGATCCCGATTTCTTCTTTCCAGCAAACAACCGGGACCCCGGATCTGCGGCGCACCACGCCGCTCACGCGGCGCAGTGCACCGCGTCCGGGGAACACCGAAAATCTCCGAAGAAACTACTCCGCCGCCTTGTCGAAGCGGTCATCCAGCGCGTAGCCGGCGCCGCGGACGGTGCGGATCGGGTCCTGCTCGCCGCCGGGATTGAGCAGCTTGCGCAAGCGGCCGATGTGAACGTCCACGGTGCGCTCGTCGATGTAGATATCGCGCCCCCAGACGCTGTCGAGCAACTGCTCGCGGCTGAACACCCGGCCGGGATGCTCCAGAAAGAATTCGAGCAGCCGGTATTCGGTCGGACCGAGATCGATCGGTCGGCCGGAACGCGCGACGCGGCGCTTGTCGCGGTCGAGTTCGATGTCGCCGAACGCCAGCACGGTGGCAAGGCGCTCGGGCGATGCACGGCGCAACAGCCCCTTCACCCGCGCCAGCAGCTCCGGCACCGAGAACGGCTTGACGATGTAGTCGTCGGCGCCGGTGGCGAGACCGCGAACGCGTTCGCTCTCTTCGCCGCGCGCGGTGAGCATGATGATCGGCAACGCCTTGGTCTCGGGCCGCGCCCGCAGCCTTCGGCACAGCTCGATGCCGGACAGGCCGGGCAGCATCCAGTCCAGCACCACCAGGTCGGGCACGCTTTCCTTCAGCCTCGTATCGGCGTCATCGCCGCGCGCCACCGTCTCGACGTCATAGCCTTCGGCGTCGAGGTTGTAACGCAGCAGCGTGGTCAGCGCTTCTTCGTCCTCAACCACCAGAATGCGTGCGTTCATATGCGGTGTACCTTACGTATTGCCGGGAGCAGTGGCGAAGTTGGTCATGTCGCCCTTGGGGCGCTTATCGAGGATCTGCTGGCCCTCGATCATGTAGAACACGGTCTCGGCGATATTGGTGGCGTGATCGCCGATCCGCTCGATGTTTTTGGCGCAGAACATCAGATGGATGCAGAACGAGATGTTGCGCGGGTCTTCCATCATGTAGGTCAGCAGCTCGCGGAACAGCGAGGTGCAGATCGCGTCGATCTCCTCGTCGCCCTTCCACACCGCCATTGCTGCGGGCAGATCGTGCGCGGCATAGGCGTCGAGCACGGCCTTGACCTGCGACTGCACCAGATTGGTCATGTGCTCGAGGCCGCGGATCAGCTTCAGCGGATGGAAATCGCTGTCGAGCGCGTTGACGCGCTTGCCGATGTTCTTGGCGAGGTCGCCGATGCGCTCGACGTCGGTGGCGACGCGCATCGCACCGACGATCTCGCGCAGGTCGACCGCCATCGGCTGGCGCCGGGCAATGGTCAGCACCGCGCGCTCCTCGATGTCGCGCTGCATCTGGTCGATTTCCTGATCGGCGGCGACCACGCGCAAGCCGAGTTCGACGTCGCGCCGGACCAGCGCGTCGACGGAATCGGTGATCTGGCGCTCCGCCAGTCCGCCCATCTCGGCGACGAGCCGGGTCAGTTCCTGCAGGTCGCCGTCGAATGCCTTCGTCGTATGTTCAAAAGCCATAATCAATCCTCTCGCGCGATGCGCGTCAGCCGAAACGGCCAGTGATGTAATCCTGGGTGCGACGATCGGTCGGCGACGTAAAGATCTTGTTCGTGGGACCGAACTCGATCAGCTCGCCGAGATACATGAAGGCCGTGGAGTCGGAGACGCGCGCGGCCTGCTGCATGTTGTGCGTGACGATGGCGATGGTGTACTCGTCCTTCATCTCGTCGATCAGCTCCTCGATCTTCGCCGTCGAGATCGGATCCAGCGCCGAACACGGCTCGTCGAAGAGGATCACTTCCGGCCGCACCGCGATGGTGCGGGCGATGCACAGGCGCTGCTGCTGGCCGCCGGACAGGCTGAGCCCGGAGGCGTTGAGCTTGTCCTTGACCTCGTTCCACAGCGCGCCGCCGCGCAGCGCCTTCTCGACCCGGCCGTCCATCTCCGACTTGGAGATCTTCTCGTACAGGCGCACGCCGAAGGCGATGTTCTCGTAGATGGTCATCGGGAACGGGGTCGGCTTCTGGAACACCATGCCGACCCGGGCGCGCAGCAGATTGAGGTCGAGCTTGGGGTCGAGCACGTTCTGGCTGTCGAGCATGACCTGGCCCTCGGCGCGCTGGCCGGGGTAGAGGTCGTACATGCGGTTGAAGATGCGCAGCAGGGTCGACTTGCCGCAGCCCGACGGGCCGATGAAGGCCGTGACCTTGTTGGCGATCAGGTTGAGGTTGATATGCTTCAGCGCGTGATGCTCGCCGTAATAGAAATTGAGGTCGCGCACGCTGACCTTGGGCCGCTCGTCGCCCTGCACCGCCGAGGGCGGCACTGCAACGCCGGGAACGCTGGTGGAAATCGAAAGCTCACTCATTTGGTTGTCCTCTCGGCGCCGAGAATGCGTGCACCAATGTTCAGGGCAAGTACGGTCAAGGTAATGATCAGGGCGCCGCTCCAGGCGAGCTGCTTCCAGTATTCGTAGGGGCTTTGCACGAAGTTGTTGATGGTCACAGGCAGGTTGGCCATGGTCTTGGTGAGATCCAGGCTGAAGAACTGGTTGCTCAGCGCGGTGAACAGCAGCGGTGCCGTTTCGCCGGCGACGCGGGCCGTCGCCAGCAGTACGCCGGTGATGAGGCCGGCGCGGGCCGCACGATAGGCGATGCGGCGGATCACCAGCGAGCGCGGCAGGCCGAGCGCCGAGGCCGCCTCGCGCAGTGGGTTGGGCACCAGGCCGAGCATGTCCTCGGTGGTGCGCACCACCACGGGGATGACGATCACCGCCAGCGCCAGCGCACCGGCGAAGGCCGAGAAGCCGCCCATCGGCACCACCACCGCGCCATAGACGAACAGGCCGATGATGATCGACGGCGCCGACAGCAGGATGTCGTTGATGAAGCGGATCACGTCGGTGAGCCGGTCGTTCTTGCCGTATTCGGCGAGATAGGTGCCGGCCAGCAGGCCGAGCGGCGCGCCGATGCCGACGCCGATCACCGTCATGATGATCGAGCCGACGATGGCGTTGAGCAGGCCGCCTTCCGTCGAGCCGGGCGGCGGCGTGTTCTGGGTGAAGATCTGCACGCTGATGCCGGCGAGGCCGTTGGTGAACAGCGTGAACAGGATCATCGCCAGCCAGCTGACGCCGAACAGGGCGGCGGCGAAGCACAGCGTACGGATCGTCATGTCGATCCGCCGGCGGTGGGCGTAAATCGGGTTCATGTTAGTTGCCCGCCTTCTTCTCAAGCCGCATCAGCATCAGGCGCGCGCCCGACAGCACGAAGAACGTCAGCACGAACAGCAGCAGGCCAAGCAGGATCAGGCCTGACTGATGCAACCCGTCGCTTTCGGCGAATTCGCTGGCGATCGCCGCCGAAATAGTAGTGCCGGGCCCGAACACCGAACCGGAGATCTTGAACGAGTTGCCGATGATGAAGGTCACCGCCATGGTCTCGCCGAGGGCGCGGCCGAGCGCCAGCATAACGCCGCCGATCACGCCGACGCGGGTGTAGGGGATGACGACGTTGCGGACGACTTCCCAGGTGGTGCAGCCGACGCCGTAGGCGGCCTCCTTGAGCACCGGCGGCACGGTCTTGAACACGTCCACCGAAATCGAGGTGATGAACGGAAGCACCATGATGGCGAGGATCAAAGCGGCGTTGAACAGGCTGAGATAGGACGGCGGACCGGCGAAAATGGTGCCGAGGACCGGCACGCCTTCGAACGTGTTGATCATGAAGGGTTGCACGTGGTTGGCCAGGAACGGGCCGAGCACGAAGAAGCCCCACATGCCGTAGATGATCGAGGGAATGCCGGCGAGCAGCTCGACGGCCATGCCGATCGGGCGGCGCAGCCACTGCGGGCACAGCTCGGTGAGGAAGATCGCGATGCCGAGGCCGACCGGGATGGCAATCGCCATGGCAATGACCGAGGTGATCAGCGTGCCGTAGATCGGGCCAAGCGCGCCGAGCACCGGCGGATCGGCGGACGGCGCCCAGCGCGCGGTCCACAGGAAGGCAAAGCCGTATTCCTTCATCGCCGGCCAGGCGCCGGCAATGAGCGACAGGATGATGCCGCCGAGGATCAGCAGCACCGACATCGCGCAGGCCCGCGTCGCCCAGTAGAAGGCGACATCGCCAAACTTGAAGGCGCTCAGGGCCTTGGCGCGGTCGTAAGGTCCAGCAGCTTCCATCGATGAACTCTGAACAGCCATATCTGCCACGCCATTCCCCTGTCTGTTGTTACGCCAGTCTAACTGTCATTCCGGGATGCGACAGCCGGCGAAGCCGGATGGCGCAGGCCCCAGCCACCCCGATTGGAGTGGCGGGGAAGCCCGAAATGTTCTGAGCATCTTGAGGTTCCGGGGTCGCTCGCAGTAATCTGCTCGCGCCCCGGAACGTCGAGTTCAGCTCAGCTCTTGATATCAGCCGACCAGGTCTTCTCGATCAGCTTGACCACGGGCTCGGGCATCGGGATGTAGTCGAGCTCTTCGGCCATCTTGTCGCCCTTCTCGAACGCCCACTTGAAGAACTTGACGGCTTCGGCAGAGGCAGCCTTGTCCGCGGGGGTCTTGTGCATCAGGATGAAGGTCGCGGCAGTGATCGGCCAGGAAGCTTCGCCGGGCTGGTCGGTGAGGATCACGTAGTAGCCGGGAGCCTTGGCCCAGTCGGCGTTCGACGCGGCAGCCTGGAAGGCAGCGATGGTCGGCTGCACGGTCTTGCCGGCCTTGTTGATCAGCGCGGCATAGGTCAGCTTGTTCTGCTTGGCGTAAGCGTATTCGACGTAGCCGATCGCGTTCTTGGTCTGGCTGATGTTGCCGGCAACGCCTTCATTACCCTTGGCGCCAACGCCAACCGGCCATTCGACGGCGGTGCCCGAACCGACCTTGGTCTTCCAGTCGGCGGAGGCCTTGGCGAGGTAATCGGTGAAGTTGAAGGTGGTGCCCGAACCGTCCGAACGACGAACCACGGTGATGGCGGCCGAGGGCAGCTTCAGCTTCGGGTTCAGCTTGACGATCGCAGCGTCGTCCCACTTGTTGACCTTGCCGAGATAGATGTCGGCCAGCAGCTCGCCGGACAGAACCAGCTCGCCCGACTTGATGCCTTCGAGGTTCACGACGGGGACGATCGCGCCCATCACCATCGGCCACTGGACGAGGCCGTCCTTCTCGAGCGCGTCGGCCTTGAGCGGCGCGTCGGTGGCGCCGAAGGTCACGGTCTTGGCCTGGATCTGCTTGATGCCGGCGCCGGAGCCGATCGACTGGTAGTTGAGGCCGTTGCCGGTCTCTTTCTTGTAGGCGTCAGCCCACTTCGAATAGATTGGGAACGGGAAGGTCGCGCCCGCACCGGTGATGTCGGCAGCGAATGCCGACGTCGATGCGGCCACCAGGCCGGCAACGACGATTGCCTTGAGGAATTTCATGATGGTCTCCATCTGCTGAGCTAGGCGCCGGACGCGCCCGATCTTGCTCACGCCGCCCGTTTAGGGCTGGTCGACTGACCTTTTATGATGGTTCAGTGACAGTTGGATGACAGCGCCAACCCTTTGAAATTGCGTCAATTTATGGCGTAGAGGGAGTCTTCACCTGGGGAAAAGCGGCCGTAAAAGTGGCGCCATTCTTCGGCACGCTTTCGATCAAAAGCCGGCCGCGATGACGGTTAAGAATATGTTTCACCAGAGATAATCCGAGCCCGGTGCCGCCCTGCGCACGGCTGTCGCCGACGTCGACCCGGTAGAACCGTTCGGTGAGCCGAGGCAGATGTTCCGGCGCGATGCCGGGACCGAAATCACGCACCGCGACCCGCATCTCCGGCGCCCCCTCGGGCGATGTCGACGGCGCCACGGAGACCAGCACCTGGCCGCCGGACGCACCGTATTTCAGCGCATTCTCGATCAGGTTCTCGAACAGCCGCAGCAGCTCCTCGCGGTCGCCGGCGATCATGACGGGGTCGCCCGGCAGATCCATCTCGATGCGGACGCTGCGTTCGGCGGCCAGCGGCTCCAGCCCGTCACCGACCTGGCGGATGATCGGCAGCAGGTCGACCAGCGTATCCGGCCGGACATGGGCCGAGAGTTCGACCCGCGACAGCGACAACAGGTCGTCGATCAGCCGCGCCATTCGCGTGGCCTGGGTGTGCATGATGCCGAGGAAGCGCTCGCGGGCCTTGGCATCGTCTTTCGCCGGCCCCTGCAAGGTGTCGATGAAGCCGGACAGCGCCGCCAGCGGCGTGCGCAGCTCGTGGCTGGCATTGGCAACGAAATCTGCGCGCATTTCCTCGACCCGGCGCAGCGGCGTCTGGTCGTGGAAGGTCATCAGCATGCAGGTGTCGGCGCCGCCGAAGGCGGTCGGCACCGACAGCGGCGTCACGATCAATTCCATCCAGCGATCGACCGGGACGTGATCGAGATAGGTGGCGCGGCGCGGCTCGGTGCTGGCGATGGCCTCGCGCAGTGCGGTGATGATCTCCGGGGAGCGCAGCGCGAACTGCGCCAGTTCGTTCTTGCGCAGCGCCGGGGCAAGCTGGGCGGCGGCCGTATTGAGGTGGATGACGCGGCCGGCCCGGTCGAGCAGCACTGCGGGATCCGGCATGCCGGCGATGATCGCACGGACCGCCGGGGCTTCCACCGGATTGACGCCGAGCACTTCCTCGCGCGACGCGACCGCATCGTGCAGCCGCCACGGCACCAGCGCGGACGCGGCAATGCAGGCGAACACGATGCCGGCGCGGGTCGGCGACAGCTCGCCGAACACCACCAGCGCGACCAGCGCCAGCCCCGCCGAGAGCAGGATGATGGCGGAATGGCGCAGCCGGTCGGGCCATGGCGAGAACATGGTTGGGGAGGAAGCTTCAACAGCCATTTGGCGGAACGTCTCCCTGCTCCGGATTTGACGATCAGGCGCCGGAGCCGCCCTGTTCCTTGAGATGGCGGCGATCGGATTGGGCTTCAACCTCGAGCGCCGCCGCCATCTCGCGAATCTTCTTGGATTGCGCGCCCACGATAATCTCCCGACACGTCAGCAAGATTACAGAGATGAAGAATGGCGCCAGATAATACAGCACGCGAAACAGCAGCATGCCGGCCAGCAGCTCTTCCTTGTCCATCTGCCACAGGCCGACCAGCATGGCGGCGTCGAACACGCCGAGCCCGCCCGGCGAATGGCTGGCGAAGCCGAGCAGCGTCGCCGACACGAAAATGACCGCCACCACGACGAAGCCGAGATTGGGCTCTTCCGGCACCAGCATATACATGGCCAGCGCGCAGAAGCCGAGATCGACGATGCCGATGACGATCTGCAGCAGGGTCAGCGGGCCGCCGGGCAGCTCCACCGACCAGTGACCACGGCCGACGCAGCGCGGTTTGACCCACACCCAGGCAACGTAGCCGGCGAGCCCCGCCAGAATGCCGAACGCCACGATCCGGTTGAGCCATGGCGGCAGATGGTCGATCGCCGATGCCGCTTCCGGATGATAGGCGATGCCCATGCCGAGCACCGCGGCGTTGCCGAGCCAGAAGGTGAGGCCGGCCAGAAAGCAGATCTTGGCGACGTCGATGGCGTTGAGGCCCCATGCCGAATAGATGCGATAGCGCACCGCGCCGCCGGTGAAGACGCTGGCGCCGACATTGTGGCCGATGGAATAGCTGGCGAAGGCCGCCAGCGCATTGACGCGGTAGGGCACGTCGCGGCGCCCGATCGCCCGAACCGCAAACCAGTCGTAGAAGGTCAGGGTGAAATAGCCGGCCGCCACCGACAACGCCGCCAGCCCGATCAGCCGCGGCTCGGTCGCCATCATGGCCTCGTAGACCTTGTGGCCGTCGATGTTGCGCAACTTATGGTAGAGCATGTAACAGGCGAACGCGATGACCGCGACACTGATCAGCACACCGAGTTTGCGCAGGATTTGCTTCTCGCGCAGAAACGAGACCGCCCTGCGTATTGCTTCCAGCATCTCAACCTCGAATGCGATTTGACGACCAGGGGCAGTCAGCAGCCTCGGCGTCACCGCCGTCTCGTGTCTCCAGGGTCATCGCCGGATGACCGCGAAGACAATCTCGTAGCGTGTTTTACGAAAAAGAGGAATTCGGCGGAGGTGAATAAAAGAGTCGCAGCGTCAATATATTAGCTCGCGTCCAACAAACCAGAGGCGCAATTTTCCGGCACCGCTGCGGCAAAATGACAGCATTGCGGTGACCGCGCAGACCACAATGCCGCATTGGCGAGCGCAAAGGCCGCTACACCGCTGCCTGACGCTGGAAAAACAGCAGATCCAGCTCCGGCGCCGCGCCGGTGAGCCCGCTCAGCAGCGCGTGGACCTGGCCGCGATGATGGGTCTGGTGGTTGAACCAGTGCGCCAGCGCGGGAGCCAGTCTGCTGTACGAATGCCTCCGGCGAGGACACCCGGCGATAGCTGATGGTTCCGGCGATGCGTTGCGCGTCCAGCCCGTCCACATAGGCTTTGATGCGGACGTCTTCGGCCTGCCGTGCGGCCCGCAGTTCCGCGAAGCTGTCATAGAGGATGGCGTCGAGCCGGTCGGGCACCTCGCCCTCGCCGGTAAACCGCTTCATCCAGATCCGGTCGGTGGCCAGCAGATGGTTGAGCGTGCCATGCACCGACTTGAAGAACGCGCCGCGGTCGGCGCGGTATTGTTCGGCGCTGAGTGCCGCTGCGGCGTCGTAGACCCGCTCATTGGCCCAGGCATTGTAATGGCCGAACATGCGGTAATGGGCGGTCAGCGACATCGCGTCACTCAGCTCCGCCGTCATCACACGACCTTGGCCGGTCGCGACACCACCCAGTCGCGCAGCTTTGAGCCGATGGCACAGCCCACCAGGTAGAAGGCGAACAGCGCCAGGCCGAGATCGAGCCAGTAGCCGAACCGGCCGGGCAGTAGTTTCGCCAGCGACACGCCGATCAGCACCACCGTCAGCGCCGCCAGCTTCTGCGCCAGCGCCCGCGACACCGTCTTGCCGCGCCGAACCACCGCGATCCAGCCCATGCCGAGCCCGAGCAGGAACGCGCCGAGCAGCCAGCCCCACAGAAATGTTGCGAGATAGAGCATCGTTATGGCCTCACCACGAATTCGATCCGCCGATTCTGCGCCTTGCCCTCATCGGTGTCATTGGAGGCGATGGGCAGCGCGCTGCCATAGCCGACCGCGGTGAAGCGATCCGCCGGCAAGCCGGCCTTGACCAGATAATCCGCCACCGCCTGAGCACGCTTTTCCGACAGCTCCTGATTGAACTCCTCGGCGCCGCTGCGGTCGGTGTGCCCGACGATTTCCACATTGGTGGAGGGACAGCGCATCGCCGTCTCGACCAGGCGATCGAGCAGGCCGGCCGAATCCGCGTTAATCGAGGCGCTCGAACTTTCGAAGCGGATCCGCCCCTTTGTCAGGTTCTGCGCGAACAACTGCTGGCAGACGGTGGCATCCACCGGCGCGGCCGCCGGCTTGACCGAGATTTCCGGCTTGCTGGTCCAGCCCAACGGCAACTCGCGGGTCAGGCCGGCGCGGATCTGCCCGGCCGCCGCCTCATAGAGCGCATCGCCCGACAGCTTGATTTCGCGGTCGGACACCACCAGCGTGCCGGTCGACAGCCGCGACAGCGCACCCAGCGCCGACGTCACCGCCGCGGTGAATCCGGACGGCGCGCCGATGCTGGCCTTAAGGTTGTCGACGATTTTTTCGTTGGGAAACTTGCGGCCGGCCGCCGCCGCCAGCGCGGCATGGGCATTGTTGTCCGGCACGTAGCCGCTCAGGGTCAGGGTTACGGCCACCGGGTCCTTGTTGGCCTGGAAGATATAGGGCGGCGCCTTGACCTCGTTGCTGGCTACGACAAAACCCTCGGGCAGGTTCTTCAGCGCCGCAGCGATGGCTTCGCGGCCGCCGAGGTCGCGGGCCATGCCGGACAGGCTGACGCCGATGTCGGAGAGAACGATCTTGCCCTCCTTCAGCTTGGACATCTGATCGACCAGCAGCAGGGCCGCGGCATCGAAGCGCGCAGGCGCGCCGCGTGCCATGCCCATGCGGTCGGAAACTTCGGTGCCGTTCAGCGCTGCCCGCGCCGCTTCCAGGATGCGCGCCTTGCTGGCCGGCAGCGGCGCCGTGCCCCACAGCGTCACCCGGACATTGTCGCGTTCGGCGACCCAGACGAACGGCTTGGCCTCGGCGACCAGCCGGGTCTCGTCATTGACCAGTCGGACCCCGGGC
The DNA here is from genome assembly GCF_052658035.1 of Rhodopseudomonas sp. RCAM05734. Classification (NCBI taxonomy): domain Bacteria; kingdom Pseudomonadati; phylum Pseudomonadota; class Alphaproteobacteria; order Hyphomicrobiales; family Nitrobacteraceae; genus Rhodopseudomonas; species Rhodopseudomonas sp. RCAM05734. Next base: position 963,521 of record NZ_CP199742.1, read on the forward strand.
GCGGCCTCCACCGAGGCGACCGCGCTGCGCCGGCCTTCCTCGGAAAACGCCTGGGCCGCGAAGCTGACGTCACGACCGGCTACCGAAATGCGGGTCTTGTCGAGTACAGTGTTCTTCAGGGCCTGATTGCTACGGGCGGCGAGGTCAGCTTCCAACGGCTGGGTTGAGTTCCAGCCCGCAAGCGCCCAAAGCAGGGCAAGGGGAATGATTCCAGGCCACCATTTGTTGCTCCACCTGTAAAATCCGTGCATTCGACGTCCTGCGGGGTCTGGAAACAAAGTGAAAACAAACCCTTGCGGGACTGTCAAACTGGAAATGGCGCCTTGGCCAATGCCCGGGCGGTATCCAGGGATAACGGTTTCTTCAATCGTTTCTGATTGTGTCGACCTTAGATAGAATCGTTACCAGGTTACCGATGAAGCCTTTTCGCCATCAGATGATCCGCGCCGGCCTGGGAGCGCTTTACTTCAGCGGCGCTCACTATGCGCTGCAGCCGATCTTCGGTGGCGTCGGCGCCATCTTCATGTTGCATCATGTCCGCCCGCTCAGCGGCAATCCGTTCCGGCCCAATCACCATCTCGAAGTCACCCCGGAGTTCTTGCGCGAAACCCTCGCCCACGTTCGCGCCCGCGGCATCGATATCATCACCCTGGACGAGATGCACCAGCGGCTGACGGAGCGGAATTTCGGCCGTCGCTTTGCCTGCTTTACCTGCGACGATGGCTACCGCGACAACCGCGATTTCGCGCTGCCGGTGATGCGCGAGTTCGAGGCACCGCTCACCGTCTATGCAACCAGCGATTTCGCCGCAGGCCGCGGCAGGCTGTGGTGGGTCGCACTGGAAATGGTGCTGGCGAGTGCCGATCGCGTCGAGGTCGAACGCGACGGCGCCATCCAGATCCTCGACACCAGCACGCTGCAGGGCAAGGCCACCGCCTTCTGCGACCTGCAGACGCGCATGCGGACGCTGCCGACCGAGGCCGACGTACGCCGCGAGATGACCGCGCTTTGCGGGCGCCACGGCATCGACGAAGCCGCCATCAGCCGCGATCTCTGCCTGTCGTGGGACGAGTTGAGGGCGTTCGCCGCCGATCCGCTGGTGACGATCGGCGCCCACAGCGTCAGCCACTGCAATCTCGCCAAGCAGAGCGAGGCCGGGGCTGCCGAGGAAATGGCATCGAGCCGCGCGCGGATCGAAGCCGAGTTGCAGCGCCCGGTGCGTCACCTCGCTTATCCCTATGGCGACGGCGACGCCGCCGGCCCGCGCGAATATGAGCTGGCCCAGGCCGCCGGCTACACCACCGCGGTGACCACCCGCAAGGGCATGATCTTTCCGGACCATGCCGGCCACCTGATGGCGCTGCCGCGGGTCTCGCTGAACGGCCACTACCAGAACAAGCACGTCCTGCCGCTGCTGACCTCCGGCGCCGCCACCGCCATGTGGAACGGTTTCCGCCGTTTCGCCGCGGCGTAGCCCACTCCGCCCTTCCTTGACTCGCCTGACGGGCAGCAGCAAACCTTCGGCCAACAAACCGGAGGCAACATGTTCAAGGATCTGTTTTCGCTGCAGGGGCGCGTGGCGCTGGTGACCGGCGGCTCGCGCGGCATCGGCCGAATGATCGCGGCCGGCTTTCTCAACCAGGGCGCCGCAAAGGTCTACATCACCGCGCGCAAGGCCGGGCCGTGCGAGGCCACCGCACAGGAGCTGACCGGGCAATATGCCGGCGAATGCATCGCCCTGCCGATCGACATCTCCACCATGGCGGGCATCGAGATGCTCGCGGCAGAGATCAGCAAGCGCGAACCGAAACTCGACATCCTCGTCAACAATGCCGGCGCCGCCTGGGGCGCCGACTTCGACGAATTCCCCGAGAGCGGCTGGGACAAGGTGATGAACCTCAATCTCAAGACGCCGTTCTTCCTGACCAAGGCGCTGGCTGGCCCGCTGCGCGCCGCCGCCTCCGCCGAGCGGCCGGCCAAGGTCATCAACATCGCCTCGATCGACGGCATCTTCGTCAATCCGATGGAGACCTATTCCTACGCCGCCAGCAAATCCGGCCTGATCCACCTGACGCGGCGGATGGCGGTGAAGCTGATCAAGGACCATGTGGTGGTCTCGGCCATCGCCCCGGGTCCGTTTCAGTCCGACATTAACAAGGCGGCGCGCGACAATGCCGATGAAGTGGCGACGCGAGTGCCGGCCGGCCGCATCGGCACCGACGAGGACATGGCGGGCACGGCGATCTACCTCGCCTCGCGCGCCGGCGACTATGTGGTCGGCGCCACCATCGCCGTGGACGGCGGCATCGTCTACGCCAATCCCGGCATCAAGGGCGACGGCTGGGACTGATCCGACAGCCGCAGGCGTTCCTTGATGCAGCACGGTCCGACTTCGCCCAAAAATGAGGCGAATACGGACCGAAGCTGACTGCGCGACATTGCGACATGCGTTCTAATCGCTTGAAATTGAACATATTTAGACGATATCGGGAGACTTCCGTATTGTACACAATGGCATGAGCCTTGCTTCGCTGAGTCCGTGATCTTGATGACCCGAAGGACTGCGCAATGACAGACTCGCTGCTTACGACGACGGTCGCTGCCGAGCCGGGCCCCATCGACGTGAACTGGGGGGCGACAGCACTGCTGATCATCGACATGCAGCGCGACTTCATGGAGCCGGGCGGATTTGGCGAGACGCTCGGCAACGATGTGGCACTGCTGGCACGCGCGGTTTCACCGATCGCCGCAGTGCTGAAGGCGGCGCGCGAGACCGGCATGATGGTCGTGCATACCCGCGAAGGCCACCTGCCCGACCTTTCCGATGCGCCGCCGGCAAAAATCCAGCGCGGCGCGCCGAGCTTGCGGATCGGCGACCCCGGACCGATGGGGCGCATCCTCATTCGCGGCGAGGCCGGCCACGACATCATCCCCGAACTGTACCCGGTCGAGGGCGAGATCGTCATCGACAAGCCCGGCAAGGGCGCGTTCTACGCCACCACGCTCGGCGCCGACCTCAAGGCGCGCGATATCGATACGCTGCTGGTGTGCGGCGTCACCACCGAGGTCTGCGTCAACACCACGGTGCGCGAAGCCAACGACCGCGGCTATCGCTGCATCGTGCTGGCCGACGGCTGCGCGTCGTACTTTCCTGAATTTCACGAGATGGGACTGCAGATGATCAAGGCCCAGGGCGGCATCTTCGGCTGGGTCAGCGACTCCGCGCGCGTCCTTCAAGCGATGACGACCATGCCGGAGCCGTCCGGCAACGCAGCAACGGGAGCATGACGATGAGCGCGATCACCGAAACCATCGCCGAGATCGTCGCCGCGCATCGCGCCGGCACCGTAACGCCCGCGCAGACGGTCGCCCGCACCTTTCAGCGCATCCGCGATCACAACGATCCCGCCATCTTCATCAGCCTGCGCGTTGAGGCCGAAGCGATCGCCGAAGCCGAAGCGCTGTCAGCTAAGGACGCGTCGACGCTCCCGCTGTACGGCGTGCCGGTGGCAGTGAAGGACAATATCGATGTGGCCGGCCTGCCGACCACCGCCGCCTGCCCGGCCTTCGCCTATACGCCGACCCGCGACGCCAGCGCCGTGGCGCGGCTGCGCGCCGCCGGCGCCATCGTCATCGGCAAGACCAATCTCGACCAGTTCGCGACGGGTCTCGTCGGCGTGCGCTCGCCCTACGGCATTCCGAAGAACGCGGTGCGCGACGACCTGGTGCCGGGCGGCTCGAGCTCCGGCTCCGCGGTTGCCGTCTCCGCAGGGCTGGTGCCGTTCTCGCTCGGCACCGATACCGCCGGCTCCGGCCGGGTGCCGGCGATGCTCAACAACATCGTCGGCCTCAAGCCAAGCCTCGGCCTGGTGCCTACCGCCGGCGTGGTGCCGGCATGCCGGACGCTGGACTGCGTGTCGATCTTCGCGCTGACCGTCGATGACGCGATGACGGCGCTCGACATAATGGGCGGCTACGATCCGCAGGACTCGTTTTCACGCCCGCGCGAGGTCGGCGCACTGACAGAATTTCCCAAGGCGCTGCGGCTGGGCGTGCCGCGCAACGGCCAGCTGATCTTCTTCGGCGATACGGTATCCGAGAAAGCCTATGGCGACGCGCTGAAGCGATGGACGTCGCTCGGCGCCACGCTGGTCGAGTTCGACATCGAGCCGTTCTATGAAACCGCGCGGCTGCTTTATGACGGGCCATGGGTGGCCGAACGCCTGCTGGTGATCCGCGACCTGCTGGCCTCGGCGCCCGACGCTATTCATCCGGTGACGCGCGAGATCACCATCGCCGGCGCGTGGCAGAGCGCGACGGACACCTTCGCCGCGTTGTACAAGCTGCAGGACCTCAAGCGCTCCGCCGAGACGGCGTTCGCGGAGATCGACGCGCTGGTGCTGCCGACCGCGCCGACCGCCTACACCACGGCCCAGGTGCTGGCCAATCCGATCGAGCTCAACTCAAGGCTCGGCACCTACACCAACTTCGTCAATCTGCTCGACCTGTGCGGGCTCGCTCTGCCATCGGCGATGCGGGCCGACGGCATTCCGTTCGGCATCACCCTGCTGGCGCCGGCCGGGCACGACGCGGATCTCGCCAGCATCGGCCGGGTGTTTCATGCCGATACCGGACTCACCATGGGCGCCAGCAAGCTGCCGCAGCCGCCGCTGGCGGCACTGCCCGCTGCATTGCGCGGCGACGAGATCGCCATCGCCGTGGTCGGCGCGCACCTATCCGGCATGGCGCTGAATGGTGAACTGACGTCGCGCCGCGGCCGCCTGCTCAAGGCGACCGCCACCGCGCCGGACTACAATTTCTATGCGCTCGACGGCACCACGCCGGCCAAGCCCGGGTTACTGCGGGTCGCGGCCGGCACCGGTTCGGCGATCGCCGTGGAAATCTGGGCGCTGACGGCGGCGGCGTTCGGCGAATTCGTCGCCGCGATTCCATCGCCAATGGCAATCGGCACGCTGCAGCTCGCGGATGGCACCAGCGTGAAGGGATTCCTCGCCGAGCCCGCAGCGCTGCAAGGCGCCCGCGACATCTCCGGCTTCGGCGGCTGGCGGGCTTATGCGGCAGAGGGTGCGGGGAAGTAGGTCTCGTGTCCCGGACGCGGTGCGGCATTCTTATGCCGCTCCGCAGATCCGGGATCCCGGTTCTCCCGTCCGGCGAAGCGGGGCCCCGGATCTGCGGCGCACCACGCCGCTATGCGGCGCAGTGCACCGCGTCCGGGGAACACGAGAAGGCCCTACACCGACACCGCGTAAAGCTCATACTCGCCGCGCACCAGTTCGATATGCGCGCGCATGGCATTCGCCGCACCGATGCGGTCGCCGCGCATGATCGCGACGACGACGCGGTCGTGCTCCATCTGCGACTTCGCTAAACGCCCGAGATTGCGGAACTGGGCGCGGCGGAACGGCTGCACGCGGACCCGCGTCGCCAGTGTGATTTCGGCGATGTAGTCGTTCTGCGCGCCGGCATAGATGGCGTTGTGGAAGCGTTCGTTGACCTCGTGGAAACGATCCGGATTGCCGTCGTAGCTTAGCACCCGCAATTCCTCGTGGATCGCTTCCAGCGCATGGCGCTGCAGCGGCGGCATCCGTTCGGCGGCAAAGCCGGCGCACATGGCCTCCAGTTCGGCCATCGCCTCGAACATGCCGGTCAGCCGCTCCAGCGACGGCCGCGCCACCACGGCGCCGCGATGGGCGCGGGAGTCCACCAGACCGCTGGCGCCGAGCTGGCGCAGCGCCTCGCGCACCGGGGTCCGCGACACGTTGAAGCGTTCGGCAATGTCGGTCTCATCGAGCGCGGCGCCCGGCGCCAGCACGCCGCGGACGATCTCGTCGGCCAGTTGCAGACGCAGTTCCTCGGCGCGGGTGATCTTGACCGGAGTTGCATTGACGCGACCGATCGCGGCCACACCGGCCTTCAGGCGCGGCTTGCGCGCTCCCGGCAGTGCCGCCATGTCGTCGAAACTCATGAATGTCTCACGCCTTGCTGCCCTGCGACTCGTCGATAATGCTGACATGGGCGGCGACGATCCGCCAGCCTTCCGGGAAGCGGATCCAGGTCTGCATCTGCCGGCCGACCTTGCCGGGCGCGCTGTCGCGGTAGAACAGGGTCGAAGCCACCGCGGTGTCGCGGCCATAGGACGAGATCACCGTCCTATCGGTGCGGCGCATCAATCCGACCGGGGAGCGGGCGCCGCGAAACGCCTGGATGGCGTCGTAGCCGTAGAGGTTCTCGTCGATGCCGTAGCGCAGGGTGCGGGGATCGTTGCGGAACAATTCGCCGAGTACCGCAGTGTCGTTGCTGACGAGCGCCGCTTCATAGCGCGCGAACGCAGCGCCGACCTCGGCCAGCACGTCGGGAAGATCGATATCCATGGTCAGAATCCTTTGGGGCGTGGGGCTGCGGCGACGCCGGCCTGTTGCAGCGCGTAAGCGACGCGCAATGCGATGTCTTCCCGCCACGGGGCGGCGATGATCTGGACACCGATCGGCATCGGTTCCAGCGGCACCGGGACCGCGACGACCGGCAGGCCTATGAAGGAGATCGGCTGGGTGTGGATGCCGATATTGGCGCGCACCGGCAGCTCGACGCCGTCGAGCACGAAGGTTTGCTGGCCCAGCTTCGGCGCCACGCAGGGCGTCGACGGCGCGATGATCACGTCGACGTCCTTGAACAGTTCGAGGACGCGGGCGCGGTACCAGCGGCGGAATTTTTGCGCGCGGTCGACCAAAGGCGCCGGCACCATGGCGCCGGCCAGCAGCCGGTCGCGCACCGCGGGATCGAAATCGTTCGGCCGCATGCGCAGCCGGTCGAGATGCAGCGAGGCGCCCTCAACAGTGGAGATCACGTAAGCCGCCGAACGGGCACGCGCCACCTCCTGCAATTCGACCTCGCGGGTGACGCCGAGCGCCTTGGCGACGCGGGCCACAGCTTCCTTCGCTTCCGGAAACAGGTTGGCCCTGAAGTAGCCGCCCGCCAGCGCGATCCGGAGGCCGCCGATGTCCTGCGCCAGCAGCGAACTCACCGGTTCGATATCGCGCGTCGAGCAGGCGGCGTCCTCCGCGTCCGGCCCCTGCATGGCATCGTAGGACAAAGCGAGATCTTCAACCGTGCGCGCGAACGGGCCGAGATGGTCGAAGCTGGCGACGAAGGGAAACGAGTGCGCCCGCGACAGGCGGCCATAGGTCGGCTTGAGGCCGAAGATGCCGCAGAACGACGACGGCACCCGGATCGAGCCGTTGGTGTCCGAGCCCAGCGCCAGCGGCACCAGACCGCCGCCCACCGCGCCGCCGGAGCCGCCCGACGAGCCGCCGGTCATCCGCGTGATGTCATGGGGATTGCGCGAGGCGCCGTCATGGACATTCTCGCCGGTGAAGTCATAGGCGTATTCGCCCATGTTGAGTCCGCCGACCAGCACGGCACCGGCGGCTTCCATGCGCTCGACGAGCGTGGCATCGCGGGTGGAGACCGGCCGGTCGCGGTTGATCTTCGAGCCGGCGCGGGTCGGCAGGCCCGCGAGGTCGAACAGATTCTTCACCGCGAACGGCACGCCGGCCAGCCGGCCGACAGTGTCGCCGGCGGCGATGGCGGCATCGACCGCACGGGCCTTGGCGCGGGCGCGCTCGGCAGTGACGTCGGTGAACGCGTTGAGCACCGGATCGTGCACGGCGATCCGCGCCAGCGCCGCCTCGGTCACCGCGAGCGCAGTGATCCTCTTCGCCGCCACCGCTCTAGCGATGTCGGCTGCGGGCAGCCATTCGCCATCGGCCATGATTGCGGGATCAGGCTGCAAAGACACTGGCGGGCTCGATTTCATCGGGAAGGGAAAATTCGTCGACCATGCGCGCCATCTTCAGCGTAACGGCGAGATTGGCGCACACGGCAGGCTTCCAGGACTCTTCGATCGGCAATCCCAGAGCGGACGCCACGGCGTCGATATAGTCGTCAAGCGGTTCGGCCACGATGGTCCTTCTTCCGTTGCGCTTCAGTGAACCGGCAGCGGCGGATGCGGGATCGCCGACAGCAGCTCTCTTGTATAGTCGTCCTTCGGTGCGTCGAGCACGGCCTCGGTCTGGCCCTGCTCGACGATTCGCCCGGACCGCATCACGATGACACGATCGCACAACAAGCGCACCACATTCAAATCGTGCGACACGAACAGATAGCTCATCCCCATGGACTGCTTGAGGTCCTGCAGCAGGTTCAGCACCACCGCCTGCACGGAAACGTCGAGCGCCGCGGTGGGCTCGTCGAGGATCACCAGTTTCGGTTGTAGCGCGATAGCTCGGGCGATGCCGACGCGAGCCTTCTGGCCGCCGGACATCTGATGCGGAAAGCGATCCAGCAGATCCAGCGGCAGCCCGACCTGGCGCGCCAGATCCTCGCACTTCGCCCGCAGCGCGTCGCCGCCCTTGATATCGCCGAGCTGCATGATCGGATCGGCGATGGCCCGCGCCGCAGTGAAGCGCGGGTTGAGGCTGTCGGTGGGATCCTGAAACACCATCTGGATGTTTTTGCGCAACGGAAGACGGGCGAAGGCATTGGGCGGGATCGCGCCGATATCATCGCCGTCGAAGGTGATGGTGCCCGACGACTTGTCGATCAGCCGCATCACCATCATCGATGTCGTCGACTTGCCGCAGCCGGACTCGCCGACCAGACCCACGCTCTCGCCGTGGCCGACCGTGAAGCTGATGCCGTCGACGGCGCGAAAATGATCCGGCTCGGCCGCGGGTTTTCGCGAAAACAATTTTGCGAGGCTCGCTGTAGCGCCCTGGCGAGGGTATTCCTTGACGAGATTGTCGATGACGAGGAGGGGCTGGGACACGGCCGGAGTGTCCCCTCCCCCTTGTGGGGGAGGGTCAGGGAGAGGGGTGCCGCGGGCGACGGCGTTTGTGGCTCCCCCTCTCCCGGAGCCTCGCTACGCGAGGCTCCGACCTCTCCCCGCTGGGGAGAGGTGAAGGAAGCAAGGGGAGAGCTGAACACCGGCATCGCCGCGCGCTCTTCCGGCGGCAGCAGATCGCGCAACGAAATCCCCAGCCGCGGCGTCGCCTGCATCAGTTTCTTCGTGTAGGGGTGCTGCGGATTGGCAAAAATGTCCGCCGACAAAGCGGTCTCCACCACCCTGCCCTTCTCCATCACCACGACGCGGTCGCAATAGGCGGCGGCGAGGCCGAGGTCGTGGGTGATCAGGATGGTCGACATGCCGCGGCTTTTGGTCAGTTCGACGATCAGGTCCATCACCGCCTTCTGCGTGGTGACGTCGAGGCCGGTGGTCGGCTCGTCGGCGATCAGCAGTTGCGGATTGCAGGCCAGTGCCAGCGCGATCACCACGCGCTGGCACATGCCGCCCGACAGTTCGAACGGATAGGCGTGATAGCGCTCGCGGGGACGCGCGATCTTCACCGCCTCCAGCGCCGCGATGGCCTTCTCGCCGCGGTCGCCGGCTGCCGACTGAAGGTGCTGACGCAGCACGTCCTCGATCTGGTCGCCGACCTTGCGGATCGGGTTCAGCGCCGCGCGCGGGTTCTGGAAGATCATCGAGATCTCTCGCCCGCGCAGGTCGCGCATCTGGCTCTCGGTCGCGCCCTTGATGTCGACGCCGGAGAACATCACCGAGCCCTCGGCGATGGAGCCGGCGCGATCGAGGATCCGCATCACCGCATAGGAGGTGACCGACTTGCCGGAGCCGGACTCGCCGACGATGCCCAGCGTCTCGCCCTTGGCGACGGAGATGTTGACGTGCTGCACCGCCTTGACGATGCCGCGCCGGGTGGCGAATTCGACGGTGAGGTCATGGACATCGAGCAGGGGCCGGGCGGTCATGAGCAAAACTCCGTCTCGTTTCCCGGACGCGCTGCAGCACGCAGCGCCGCAGGCGCGCAGTGATGCTGCGCAGATCCGGGATCGCGCCAGGCGTTGATCGACGATCCAAATGGGTCCCGGTTCTGCAGCGCACGACGTCGCTTCGCTCCGTACTGCGCTGCGCCCGGGACACGAGAGTGGAGCTGTGTTGCCATCCTCACGTCCTCCGGGAGGGATCGACGATATCGCGCAGACCGTCGCCGAGCAGGTTGAAGCAGAACACCGCGATCATCAGCGCCAGGCCGGGAAACAAGGCGATCCACCATTCGCCGGACACCATGAACGAGGCGCCCTCGGCGACCATGATGCCCCATTCCGCCGTGGGCGGCCGCACGCCGAGGCCGATGAAGGACAGGCCGGCGGCGTTGAGGATGGCGTAGCCCATGGTCAGCGACATCTGCACGATCATGATCGGCATGATGTTCGGCAGGATATGCACCAGGAGGATGCGCATCTCACTGTTACCGGACAGCCGCGCCGCCTGCACGAAGCCGGCGTCGCGGCGGACGTTGGCCTCGGCGCGGGCGACGCGGGCATAGAGCGGGAAGTTCACGATGGCGGTGGCGATGATGATGTTCTGCACGGTGTTGCCGAGTGCGGCGACGATGCCCATGGCCAGCACGAACAGCGGAAACGCCATGATGGTGTCGCTGATGCGGCCGACGATGCGGTCGGTCCAGCCGCCGAAATAGCCGGACGCGATGCCGGCGAGGCCGCCCATGGCGAACACCAGCAGCACCGAGGCGATGGCGATGAAGAAGTCCAGCCTTGTTGCCACAATCACGCGGCTGAAAATGTCGCGGCCAAGCTGGTCGGTGCCGAACCAGTGCGCCACCGACGGCGGCTTCAGCGCCTGCGCGGTGTCGGAGGCCAGCGGATCCCAGGGCACGATGGCCGGACCGAACACTGCGGCGAACACGATCAGCACCAGCAGTCCGAATGCGAAGGCGGTGACGCGGTTTTCGCCGAGGATATAGCACGTGTGCTGGAACGTAGCCGCCAGCGCCGAAGTACGCGCGGCGGCGGGTTCGTTGAGAGGAGCGACGGTGCTGCTCATGGTCTCACCCTTCCATCCTGACGCGGGGATCGATGACGCCGTAGAGAATGTCGATGATCAGGTTGATCAGCACGTACATCACCGCCATCGTGAGCACGAAGCCCTGCACGGGGGCGAAGTCCGAGGAGATCAGCGCTTCCACGGCATAGGAGCCGATGCCCGGCCAGGCGAACACCTTTTCGACCAGCACATTGGCGCCGAGCAAAAATGAAAACGTCATCGACAGCGTGGTGATGACCGGCAGCATGGCGTTGCGGAACGCATAGGTGACGATCACCGCGCGTGGCGAAAGGCCTGACGCGCGCGCGGTACGCACGAAATCCGACGACAGGACCGCCAGCATCGAGGCGCGGGTCATGCGCGCGATCGGCGCCAGCGAGAAGATCGCCAATGTGGCGGTCGGCAGGATCAACTGGTTGAAGGAGGAGCGGAACGCCTCCCAGTCGCGCGCGAGCAGGCTGTCGATCAGGTAGAAGTTGGTGACCGACGGCGGCGTGGTGGCGAACACGTCGAGCCGTCCCAGGGGCGCCGGAGACCAGCCGAGCCGGAAGTAGAACACATAGACCAGCACCAGCCCGGTGAAGAACACCGGCAGCGACACGCCGGCGCTGGTGGTGATGCGACAGAGATGATCGATCCACGAGCCCGGCCGCGTGGCCGCGAGAATGCCGAGCGGAATGGCGATGACGACGGAGACGATCAGGCCGAGCAGCGTGAGTTCGGCGGAGGCCGGCAGGCGGTTGCGGATTTCGGTGGCGACCGGCTGGCCGGTGGTGAGCGAATTGCCGAAGTCGCCGCGGGCAAGGTCGGCGGTATAGCGGAAGAACTGCTCGATCAGCGGCTTGTCGAGGCCGAGCTTCTTGCGGATTTCCTCCACGGCGTTCTTGTCCGCCGAGGGACCGGCGAAGTACGCCGCCGGATCACCGGGCAATGCGCGGGTGAGAAGAAACGTCACGATGACCACGCCGATCAGCGAGGGGATCGCGAACATCAGGCGCTTGGCGATCAGGGTCAGCATGATGATGGCCCCATGTTGTGGGAGGCACGCGCAGCGAAGCGCGGAGAGCCCCCTCCCCCTTGTGGGGGAGGGCTGGGGAGAGGGGGAGCAAAAGGCGCCGGCGTTCGTGGCTTACCCCTCTCCCGGCGCTACGCGCCACCCTCCCCCACAAGGGGGGAGGGGAAACCGAGAGGCCGGAGCTAACCACGGCTTCCATCGCCGTTACGCCTTCACCAACGCGCGGTAATCCAGCCGGCGGTGGAACCAGTATTGATAGCCACTGATATTCTTCTGCATCGCGACGTTGACGTAGGGCTGGTACAGCGGGATGCGCGGCATGTCGGTGAAGGCGAGATCGACGAAGCCCTTGACGTCGGCGTCATAGGCCGCCTTGTCGCCTGACGCCGCCGCGGCGCGAGCGCCGTTGATCAACTTGTCCATCTCCGGCGACTTGTAGCTCATGGTGTTGAACACCGAATTGTCGCCGTGATAGCACCAGTAGAAGAAGTATTCGGGGTAATCGAGCCAGCCGGAAAACACGTTGGTGTAGAGCGGCATTTCCTTCTTGTTCAGCTCGGTGCGCCAGTTGGCGCCGGGGATCTTGTTGATGGTGGTCCTGATGCCGATCTGGCCAAGGCTTTCCTGGACCAGCACGCAGAGCGGCTCGTTGACCACGGCAAAGCCGAGATCGAACGAGATCGTGGTTTCGAAGCCGTTGGGATAGCCGGCCTCGGCGAGCAGCGCCTTGGCCTTGGCGATGTCGGTATTGTACTTGTGCGGCTGCGGCCACGCGACTTCGGTGGGCTTGTCGGCAGACGCGCCGAACATCGGGTTGGCGAGACCGAACAGCACCGCGTCGATGATCTTCTGGTAGGGGATCGCATAGGCGACAGCCTGGCGCACCTTGGGATTGTCGAACGGCGCCTTGGTCACGTTCATGCCGATGTACTGGATGCCGTTGGAGAACGGCAGCGACACCACGTCGAGTTTGCCGTTGGCCTTGATCTCCTGGAAGTCCTTGTAGGGCAGCTCATAGGACATGTCGGCATCGCCGCGTTCCAGCAGCGCACGGCGGTTCCCGGCCTGCGGCACCATGCGCCAGATCACGCGCTTGATCTTGGGTAGCGGGCCGCACACCCAGTCGTCGTTGCGCTCCATGATCACTTCGGTGCCGGCGGTCCACTTGGTGACCTTGTAGGCGCCGCCGGCGGCGGTCTGCATCTTGGTGTATTCGAGACCCCACGGATCCTTCTCGCTGGCGTTCTTCTTCACCAGCTCGGAATTGATCACGCAGGGCACGATCACAGCGAGATCGGGAATCGTCAGCCGGTCCTTGGTGGCGAAGTCGACGCGCACGGTGTGATCGTCGACGATGACGAACTGCTCCGGCTTCTTCAGCGAGCCGGCGCTCATCTGGAAGGTCGGAAAGCCGCCAACGCTGACCGCGCGGTCCAGCGACCACTTGACGTCCTTCGCCGTCACCGGCGTGCCGTCGTGAAATTTGGCGTTCTTGCGCAGCTTGAAGGTCGCCGACATGTCGCCGACCTGCATGTCCTCGGCGAGTTCCGGCTTGAACTTGTCGCGGTCGTAGTAAGGCACGCCGCCGGGGCCGGCCTTCATCTCGTGGCCGATCAGCCGGTCGTAGCAATTCCACGACACCTCGTAGCCCGGCACGTTGGTGCCGACGCCGTGAATGTCGAGATTGTTCGGGCCGCTCTCGGAGACGATCAGCAGGGTTTCGGACCGGGCATCCGCACGGGCGGCAGAGAAGATCGCAGGGCTGGAGACGGCGGCCGTGGCGGCCACGCCGGTGACAGACTTGAGGAAATCGCGGCGCTTCATCGGCAGGCTCCAAGGCACAGGGGTCAAAGGGCGTTGGAACCTGACTTCGCAAGGTTTGTGCCAGAATTTAACAAAATCTTGATTTTCGCTTAAGGCACTGTCCTGCAGACAGAAATCCGATTTTCTGTGGCCGACACCGGCGGCGACCACGCCGCTCATTGCATACAAAGATCATGCATTGATAATAAAATAGGCAGTTGATGTTGGCCGGTCACTCGGTGGGCAGGCCTTCTTTCGCCGCGATGACGGTAGATTAGAGGGCTTCAAGCAGCATGACCGGATCTTGAATTGCCGCGCATTATGGCGTGACCTTACAAAGGCCATCGCCGACACCGCACATACCGCACCATTCCCGGCTCGACGCCGCCCCTGAGCACCGCTCCACAGCAGGTCAGATCGCCGATGAAGATGTCCGACCGCAGCCCGCTTCGTTTTTACGGTACCGGCGCGACGCTCGCGGCGCTGCTGCTTTCGCCGCAAGCCGCCCTTGCCACCACCATCGACGCCCAACTGCCGCGCAACCTGTCGCCGTGGGGCATGTTCATGGCCGCCGACCTTGTCGTGAAGGCGGTGATGGTCGGCCTGGCCTTCGCCTCGCTGGTGACCTGGACGGTGTGGCTGGCCAAGGCCATCGAGCTGCAGCGCGAAAGCTCCAGGGCCCGGCGCCGGCTCGCGCTGCTGGAAAGCGACACCACGCTGGCGCAGATGGAGCGCGACAGCCTTGAGGCCAGGGATGCCGTGGCGCGGCTGATCCACAGCGCGGCGCGCGAGACCAGCCTGTCCGGCGGGCTGTTCGACGACGGCTTCAAGGAGCGCATCGCGCTGCGGCTGGAACGCGTCGAGGCCGCCATGGCGCGACGCATCGGCCGCGGCACCGGCGTGCTGGCCACCATTGGCGCCACCGCGCCTTTCGTCGGCCTGTTCGGCACCGTGTGGGGCATCATGAACGCCTTCATCGGCATTTCCGAAGCCCACACCACCAACCTCGCAGTGGTGGCGCCGGGCATCGCCGAAGCCCTGCTGGCCACCGCCATGGGCCTGATCGCCGCGATCCCGGCGGTGGTGATCTACAATCGGCTGGTGCGCGGCATTGCCGGCTATCGCGCCTTGCTTGGCGACGCCTCGGCGCAGGTGATGCTGCTGATCAGCCGCGACGCCAGCCGCCGCGGCCTGTCGCTGGCGCGGGCGGCGGAGTAGCGATCATGGGCGCAAGACTCGGCGGATCGCGCGGGGGCGACGACCTCGAGGTGCAGCACGAGATCAACGTCACGCCGTTCATCGACGTGATGCTGGTGCTGCTGATCATCTTCATGGTGGCGGCCCCCTTGGCCACCGTCGACCTCGGCGTCGACCTGCCCGCCTCCGCGGTGGAGCCGCAGCCGCGCCCGGACAAGCCGGTGTTCGTCACGGTAAAGCCCGACCTGACCATGGCGGTCGGCGAAGAGACGATCGCGCGCGACGCGCTGAGTGCCACGCTCGATACCGCATCGAAAGGCAACAAGGACGAACGCATCTTCCTGCGCGCCGACAAGGCGGTCAGCTACGGCGACCTGATGGAGGTGATGAACCTGCTGCGCAATGCCGGCTATCTCAAGGTCGCGCTGGTCGGCCTCGACGGACGCAGCTGACCGTGAACGCCTTCGCGCTGCACGCCCCGACCGACAACAGCGGCCTACGCTGGACAGTGTCGGCCGCGGTGATCCTGGCGCTGCATGCCGGCCTGATCGCCGCCGGGATGGCGTGGTACCGCGAGCAGCCGCCGACCGGCACCGAAATGCCGACCATCATGATCGACATGGCGCCGGCGTCCGCCGCGCCCGAGGCCCAGCCGATGGACGTGGCGCCCGGCCCGGAGATGCAGCAGGCCGACGAGCCGACTCCGCCGACGACGCCCGAACCGATGGCGCAGCCGCCGGTGGAGGAACAGATCGCGCCGACGCCGCCGGTGGAAAAGCCGGTGGTCGAGGCGCCGCCCGAACAGAAGGCCGAGCCCGTACCGCCGCCCGAGCCGGTCCCGGAGCCCGCCAAGGTTGCGCCCGAACCGCCGAAGGTGAAACCGGAGCCGATCAAGCCGAAGCCGGTCCGCACCGAAGTGAAGAAGAAGCCGAGCGACACCCCGCCGGCGCCGCGCACGTCCGCCGCGCCGCGCGCCGAACGGGTCGGCCGCGCGGCAGCGGCGGCAACGGCCGGCGCCGCGGCAGCCGCGGCGGCGCTCCCGTCTTACCGCGATCGCCTCGCCGCGCACCTGCAGCGCTACAAGCAATATCCGGAGAGCGCCAAATCCGCGGGCCGGCAGGGCACCGCCATGCTCAGCTTCACCGTCAGCCGCAGCGGCCAGGTGCTGGGCAGCCGGCTGGCCGGCTCGTCGGGGGTGCCCGAACTCGACGCCGAGACCATGGCGATGATCCGCCGCGCGCAGCCGCTGCCGGCGTTCCCGCCGGAAATGACCCAGGCGTCGCTGAGCTTTACGGTGCCGGTGCGGTTTTCGATCCGGTAGTTGTTGGCGCTGCGACGGCTGTCGAACGTCGCGCTACTGGTCCGGATTGGCGCGCTCGAACTGACGCAGCAGCCGGTTGCCGCGATCGACGGCCGCATCGAGCGCGGCCTGCGCCGACTTCTTGCCGCTGAAGGCCAGTTCGAGTTCGTCCTCGATGGCGTCGCGGACCAGCACGAAGGAGCCCAATCGCACCCCGCGCGAATTGTCGGTCGGCGGCTTCAGGGTCACCTGCTCGATGGAAATCGCAGTGCCCGGATTGCGGTCGTAGAAACCCTGCGCGCGGGTCAACTCATAGGCCGCGCGGGTGATCGGCAGATAGCCCGTGTTCTGATGCCACGCCGCCTGGATCTCCGGCTTCGACAAGTAGGCGAAGAATTTGGCGACGCCCTTGTATTCGTCGCGTGGCCGATCGCGCAGCACCCACAGCGTGGCGCCGCCGATGATCGAATTCTGCGGCGCAGCAGGAACGTCGGGCCAGTAGGGCAGCATGCCGTAGCCGACCTCGAACCGCGCATTGGCCAGGATATCGGCGCGGGTCCCCGATGAGCCCAGGAAGATCGCACATTCACCGTGCTGGAACCGCGGTTCGGCCACGACGTTGCGGCCGCTGTAGTCGAATATGCGGGTCTTCTGCCAGTCCGCGAGCTGCGCGATGTGGCGCACCATCAGCGGATTGTTGAAGGTCAGCACCGCATCGAGCCCGCCGCGGCCATTGGATTTCGTCGCCATCGGCACGTCGTGATAGGCCGAGAAGTTCTCGACGTTGATCCATGACGGCCACGAGGTGGTGAAGCCGCAAGGCGCGCCGGCAGCGCGCAACCGCTTCGCCGCCGCGCCGAGCTCCGGCCAGGTTTTCGGCGGCGCGTTGGGATCGAGGCCGGCGGCGCGGAACAGATCCTTGTTGTAGTACAGGATCGGCGTCGAGGCATTGAACGGGAACGACAGCATGTTGCCGGCCATATCGGCATAGTAGCCGGTGATCGCCGGCAGGAAGGCCGCCGCCACGAACGGCTCTGCCTGATCGCGCATCAGCTCATGGACCGGATAGAGCGCGCCCTTGGCCGCCATCATGGTGGCCGTCGCGATCTCGTTGACCTGGACGATGGCCGGCTGGCTACGCGAGCGGAAGGCAAAGATCGCAGCGCTCACGGTTTCGGTGTAGTTGCCCTTGTAGACCGGCACCACGCGGAATTCGGCCTGCGACGCGTTGAAATCGGTGGCGAGTTTCTCCGGCTGCCGTCCGAGCTGGCCGGACATGGCGTGCCACCACTGGATCTCGGTGGCCGCTTGCACGGGGGACACCAGCGCAAGTAAAGCCGCTGCCATCGCGATGGTGAGATGTTTGATCGCCGATCTCAGCATGTCTGCCCCGGCCCCACCGACCAATGATCCCGGTTTGAGGTCTTCGCTAGATTGACGCCATAGGCCATTTTCAGACACCCTCCTGTCGGGAAATATAATACGATGACTGACCGCACCATTTGAACGTTTTTTCAAAGTAGAGCGACATAGCCTTGGTGGAGACCGAGCAGAACGGCGAGATCGGGGCGGCGGGACGGGCAGGCGGCGCATGGCCGATCCGGCATCGTGGCGCTTGTTCGTGCGATTCCGATCCGCTGGCGCATCCTGTCGATTGCCGCGCTGAATTCCGCTGTGGTGGTCGTGCTGGCCGTCCTGATCTGGAGCGGCACCCACGTTCTGTCGTCGGCCTGGGACGACGTTCGGCAGGTCCGGCAGTCCGACCAGATTCTGGCGCTGCTGGAGAGCGAGACCGGGCGGCTGCAGAACCTGATCCACCGCTATATCAACCAACCGAGCCCCGAACTCTTCGCCGAAATCCTGCTGCTGCGCGAGGCGGTGCTCGGCACCCTCAACACCCGCGCGTCCACCGATCCGATGCTGTCCGGCTCGGTGGCCGAACTGGAGCGCGTGACCGAGCGCTTCCTGAGCGGCTTCGGCGAATTGCGCGCGCTGCAGACCACGATCTCCAAGACCTATGAGGAGCAGGTGCTGAGTCCCGCCAAGGACATGGCCGGGCTGTACTCGATCATCGAGGGCGCCACCGCGCAGCGCGACGCCCTGATCTGGCCGGCGCTCGGCAAGTCCCGCGAAGCCTTCACCGCCATGCTGGTGGCCGCCAACGCCTACTACCTGTCGCTGGCGTCGGCCGCCGCCGAGGACGCCCACCGCAACACCGAAACCATCGAGCGCACCATTCCGGTGATGACCGATCTCGCCGACAACGACCTGCAACGCATTGCGCTGCAGCGCCTGAAGGACCGCGCTGTGGCACTGCGCCAAGGCCTTGCCCACCTCTCCGAGCAGCTCACCAGCCGCACCGATCTGCTGCGCAACTCCATCGACGCCAGCCAGGCCGACACCATCGGCGCCATCGACGGCCTGTCGGTGAAGATGCGGCAGCGCGAGCAGAACGCCCAGGCCACCTTCGACCGCACCCTGTCGGACATCTCGCGCAAGGTGCTGCTGATCGCGGTGGTGTTCCTCGCCGTCATCATGATCGCGGGCATTGTCATCGCGCTCAGCATCCGGCTGCCGCTGCAGCAGATCATGGCGTCGATGCACGCCATCACCTCGGGCGACTACGATCGCCGGGTGCAAGGCACCGCGGCGCGCGACGAGGTCGGCGCCATGGCGCGCGCGGTCGACGTTTTCCGCGAGAATGCCATCGCCAAGCGCGAGACCGAGAATGAACTGCGGGCCTCCAAGGAGAGGGCCGAAAGTGCCCTGCTCGAACTGAATGCCGCGCAGCAGAATTTGATCGATGCGGAACGGCTGGCGGCGCTGGGCGGCCTGGTGGCCGGCGTCGCCCACGAGGTCAACAATCCGATCGGCATCAGCCTGACCGTAGCCTCGAGTTTCGCCCGCCGCGTCGAGATGTTCGGCGCCGAACTGCGCTCCAACACGCCGATGCGTCGCTCGCGGCTGGAGGAATTCGTCCGTACCTCGCAGGATGCCGCGCAGCAACTGGTGGGCAACCTGCACCGCGCCGGAGAGCTGATCCAGTCGTTCAAGCAGGTGGCGGTCGACCGGTCGCACGCCGAACGGCGGCAGTTCAGCCTCTCGGAGGCCACCGACCAGATCGTCGCCAGCCTGCGGCCGGTGCTGAAGAAGGCGCCGATCAGCCTGACCATCGACGTGCCGGACGGCCTGATCATCGACGGCTATCCCGGCTCCTACGGCCAGATCCTGACCAACCTGTTCCTCAACGCCGCCAACCACGCCTTCCCGGACGGCAAACCGGGCGCGATCTCGATCACGGCGCGGCCGCGCGGCGCCGATGACATCGAGATCATCTTCGCCGACAATGGTGCCGGCATGACGCCCGACGTGCAGCGCCAGGCTTTCGATCCGTTCTTCACCACGCGCCGCAACGAAGGCGGCACCGGCCTTGGCCTCCACATCGTCTACAACCTGGTCACCCAGCAGCTCGGCGGACGCATGATGCTGGAGTCGAGACTGGGACAAGGCACGACATTTCGCATTATCATGCCGCGGGCCGCCACCGGCGCTTCCGCTGACGCCGCAACAAACAACGGGACCACGCAATGGCCGACCAGGACGATGTCCTCCAACTGATCGAAGATTTCGGGCCCGAGCCCGAGGCATCGACAGGGCGCAGGTGGAAAATAGCCGTGATCGACGACGATCACGCGGTGCATGAGGGCACCCGCTTCGCGCTCAGCGACTACAGTCTCAACGGCCAGGGCCTCGAGATCCTCTCGGCCTATTCGGCTGCGGAAGGCCAGACCCTGATGCGCGCGCATCCGGACATCGCCGCGGTACTGCTCGACGTCATCATGGAAACTGACGCCGCCGGGCTCGACCTCGTCGAGTTCATCCGCAATGAGCTTCAGAACGAGACCGTCCGCATCATCCTGCGCACCGGGCAGCCCGGCCAGGCGCCGGAACGCCGCGTCATCGTCGATTACGACATCAACGACTACAAGGCCAAGACCGAGCTCACCGCCGACAAGCTGTTCACCTCGCTGACCGCGGCGCTGCGCAGCTACCAGCAGCTCGAACGCATGGTGCAGACAAGGCGCGGGCTCGAGATCATCCTCGACGCCGCCTCGACGCTTTACGACTTCAAGTCGATGCAGCGGCTTGCCGAGGGCGTGCTGACCCAGATTGCGTCGCTGCTGAATGTCGACTGCGCCGGAATCCTGGTGCTGCGCGACAGCGGCACGAAAGGCGACGATTTTGCGGTACTGGCCGGCTCCGGCTGCTACAGCCGTTTCATCGGCTGCCCCGGCCCGCAGGGACTCGATCCGGACCTGCGGCAGATGGTCGAAGAGGCATTCCGCCGCCGCAAGCACGACTTCGCCGACCAGCGCACCGTGCTCTATGTGCGCACCGGCAGCGGACGCGAGGTGGTGGTGCTGCTGCAGGCCGAACATCGGCTGTCCGACACCGACCGCTCGCTGGTGGAGATCTTCGGGAGCCGGCTGTCGATCGCCTTCGACAATGTGATCCTCTATCAGCAGCTCCATGAGGCCAATACGCAGCTCGAGGACCGTGTCGCCCAGCGCACGCGCGCCTTGATGCAGGCCAATCGCCGACTGTCGGCGCAATGGCTGCGGCTGCAGCGCGCCAACGGCTTCAAGAACGAGATTCTCGGCACCGTCGCCCACGACCTGAAGAATCCGCTCGGCGTCATCCTCGGCCGCACCGAAATGCTGACCGAGCTGATCTCCGCCGGAGCCGCCAAGGACAGCATCGCCGCGCAGGTCGATCATATCCGCGACGCCACGCGACGCCTGACCTCGATGGTCGATCACCTCATCAACGACGCCATGGCCGATGCCTTCGACATCACCATCCGGCGGGAGGCCGTCGATATTTCCGCGCTGGTCACCGAAGTCGCCGAGGCCAACAGGCCGCTGGCCGTCAACAAGCAGCAGGTCATGACCGTGTCGGCATCGACCCGCGATCACACCATGTGCGATGCCGACCGGATGCGCGAGGCGATCGACAATCTCATCAGCAACGCCATCAAATACAGTCCGATCGGCGGCAAGATAGCCATCTCCGTTGCCTGCGACGGCGAGAACGCCATCGTCCGCGTCAGCGACGAAGGCGCCGGCCTGTCGCCGGAGGATATCGACCGGCTGTTCGGCCGCTTCCAGCGGTTGTCGGCCAAGCCCACCGGCGGCGAAAGCTCGACTGGCCTTGGCCTGTCGATCGTCAAGCGGATCGTCGACATGCATGGCGGCGAGGTGACTGCGGACAGTCCCGGCCCCGGCCGCGGCGCGACTTTCACCATCATCCTGCCTGCGACAGCCGAAGCGTGACATGAGCCAGAGCCCGCATATCATCATTGTCGACGACGAAGCACCCGCCCGTGAAATGGTCGGCGATTATCTCAAAATGCACGGCTTCTCCGTCACCCTGTGCGACGGTGGCAAGAGCCTGCGCGGCGTAATCGAGACCGGCGTGCCGGATCTCGTGGTGCTCGACCTCAACATGCCTGAGGAAGACGGGCTGTCGATCATCCGCGACCTGAAAAGCCGCACCAACGTGCCGGTGATCATGCTGACGGCCACCGCCAGCCCGATCGATCGCGTGGTGGGGCTGGAGCTCGGCGCCGACGACTACATCGCCAAGCCCTGCGAGTTGCGCGAGCTGATGGCACGGATCCGTTCGGTGCTGCGACGCAGTGCCGTCAAGCCAGCGCCGGCCGAGGTTGCAGCGCCGGCCAAGGCCGAGACCGACCATCTGGTTCGCTTCGGCACCAAATGGCTCGACCTGCAGGCCCAGGCGCTGCGCGACGACGAGGGCAACGAACACCCGCTGACCGCATCGGAATTCGGCCTGCTGAAGGTGTTCGCGGCCAATCCCAAGCGGGTGCTGTCGCGCGAACGGCTGCTTGAACTGGCCAATGCACGCGACGCCGAGGCGTTCGACCGCGCCGTCGACCTGCGAATCATGCGGATTCGCCGCAAGATCGAACCGGACCCGACCAAGCCGGCGGTGATCCGCACCATTCGCGGCGGCGGCTATCTGTTTTCCCCGGCGGGCGACAAGGCCTGAGCGGATTTTGCGGCCGGCAAGCCCGGAATCCTCGCCTGCCACGCCACGCCTAGGCGTGGCATGGCCCTCCAGTGTGATCTGGATCACAAAGTAGCGGCGCCGGCGCGATCCGGCACGGGGGCGTCACGCCCCTTAAAATCATTACTGTTTTTCTCTGAATGTGTCGCCGCCCGCTTCGCGACGAAACATTCCATAGGTGGCATGAAACCATTTTCGGTTTTGACGCAGACGTCCCGAAACCCGCGCTGGCTATCACTCCTCCCAACGAAGCCGCCATTTGCGGTGTCTCACGGGAGCCGATCATGCAGAACGTCATCGCCATCAGCGCCGCAGGCCATCAGGGCATCATTGCCGCCCGGGCTACCTCCGATGAAATGTTGCTGGAGCGCATTTCAGGCGGCGACCGGACCGCGATGCACACGCTGTATTCGCGCCACCATGTGCGGGTCTACCGCTTCGTGCTGCGCATGCTGCGCGACACGACGCTGGCCGAAGACCTGGTCAGCCAGGTGTTCCTGGACGTGTGGCGCACCGCCGGCCAGTTCGAGGGCCGCTCGCAGGTCTCGACCTGGCTGCTGTCGATCGCCCGCTTCAAGGCGCTGACCGCGCTGCGCCAGCGCAAGCACGAGGACATAGACCAGGACGACGTGATGGAGATCGCCGATTCCGCCGACACGCCGGAGGCGTCGCTCGAGCGCAGCCGCACCAGCGCCATCCTGCGCGCCTGTGTCGCCAAGCTGTCGCCGGCGCATCGCGAGATCGTCAACCTGGTCTACTATCACGAGAAGTCGGTGGAAGAGGTGGCGTCGCTGATCGGTATCCCCGCTTCCACGGTGAAGACCCGGATGTTCTACGCCCGCAAGCAGCTGGCCGAACTGCTCAAGAGCGCCGGCATCGATAGCCTCGCCGCGTAATCGAGGTCACGATGTGATTGGGATCACGATGTGATCGGGATCACGGTCGCGCGACGAAACACATGAAACAGTCGACGACATCGGCCGGAAAGAATCGCCTGCTATTCCAATCATCACCAACGCCGAACAGGGAGTGAGAAAATGCTGAATCCCACCTTCCGCTTCTTCGTCATCCCGCTCGGCGCGATCTGCACCCTGGCCTCGCTGTCGGCCCAGAACACCGCGCCTCACGCCCCACGCGACGGCGCGATGACGGTCCGCCAGCAGGTGATCGACTGCAGCAGCAGGAACCCGGCGGAGGTATGCGTGATCTCCTTCGACGGTGATGCCCGCCGCTGATTGAATTTTTTCTCCCACGTTCCGACCTCCAAACAGCCTTCGACCCGGACGGGATGCCCCCTTCCGGGTCTTTTTTTGTTTGGATACGACGATCTCCGATGTCGTCCCCGCCTTCGCGGCGACGACAGGAGAGTTCGCGATGCCGCCTCGTGCGTCTCACGAACACGTGACGCCTGCCGCGTAACGGGATTGCATCTCATCGCGAAGACCCATCATGCGCCCGTCGTGACGATCCGGTCATGAGCGCGGCGCGCCATGGGGCCGACCAATGCTCAACCTCGTTCTCGCTGTGCTCGCCGGTGTGCTGACCATCGCCGCACCCTGCACGCTGCCCATGCTGCCGATCCTGCTCGGCGCATCGCTGGGTCACACCGGCAGGATACGTCCGGCGATGATCGCCCTCGGCTTCGTGCTGTCGTTTTCCTTTGTCGCCCTGCTGCTCGGCTGGCTGACCCAGGCCTTCGATTTCGATCCGAATGTGCTGCGTACCGCCGCGGCTGTCCTGCTGCTCGGCTTCGGGGTGCTGATGATCTGGCCGACGCCGTTTCATTGGCTGACCAACCGCATCGGCGGATACACGTCCGAAGGAAGCCGTGCGGTCGCGCATCCCGGCAATATCGGCGGCTTCGTGCTCGGCACCACGCTGGGGCTGGTATGGACGCCCTGCGCCGGTCCGGTGCTCGGTTCGATCCTGACGATCGTCGCGACATCGAAGGATGTCGCCTGGGGCAGCACCCTGATGATCGCCTACGCCGTCGGCGCGGCGATCCCCATGCTGGCGATCGCCTATGGCGGCCAGGCAGTCACCACGCGGGTCCGCAGCATCGCACGGATTTCGCCGAGGCTGCAGCAGGCCTTTGGCGTCATCGTGATCGGCTTCGCGGTCGCCTCCTACTTTCAGTACGACACGCAGATCGTGGCGTGGCTGACAGCCTTCTACCCCACCGGCCAGCTCGGCCTGTAACCTCCGAGGAACATGACATGAAGACCCGCTCGTTCATTACGTCCGCCTCGCTCCTTGCAGCCCTGCTCGGAACGGCCCTGCCTGCCCTCGCCGGCGAAACCGGCAACCCGCCGGCGCCCCTGCAGATGGCTGCAGCCCAGGATGTCGCGCCGGAATTCAGCGGCATCGGCACCTGGTTCAACTCGGGGCCGCTGACGATGGCAGGCCTGCGCGGCAAGGTGGTGCTGGTGAACTTCTGGACCTATGGCTGCGTCAACTGTGTGAACACGCTGCCGCACGTCACGGAGCTCTACGCCAAATACAAGGATCGCGGCTTTGTCATCGTTGGCGTCCACACGCCCGAATTCCCGTTCGAACGCTCGGCATCAAACGTGAACGCCGCATTGCAACGCCACGGCATCACCTATCCGGTGGCGCAGGACAATGACTCGCGGACCTGGAATGCCTACAGCAACCGCTACTGGCCGGCCCAATACATCGTCGATCAGGGTGGACATATTGTCTACCAGCACGACGGCGAAGGCCAGTATGAGAAAATTGAGAGCACGATCAAAAGCTTGCTGAAAGCGAGCAGCTAGGGAACCGGCGCGGCAGAAGACATCCCGAGATAGGATCGACACAGACCACGTGCTAATCATCCCGATGCGAGTTGCGGAAGGATGATCAGCATGTTCGAAGGCGTCGACGCGGTGATACTGGCAAGAGCCCAGTTCGCCTTCACCATGTCGTTCCACATCATCTTTCCGGCGTTCTCAATCGGGCTCGCCAGCTATCTCGCGGTGCTGGAGGCGCTGTGGCTGTGGACCGGCCGCGAGGTGTTCATCAACCTGTTCAACTATTGGCTCAAGATCTTCGCCATCGCCTTCGGCATGGGCGTGGTGTCGGGCATCGTGATGTCCTACCAGTTCGGCACCAACTGGTCGGTCTTCTCCGACAAGACCGGGCCGGTGATCGGCCCCTTGATGGCCTATGAGGTGCTGACCGCGTTCTTCCTCGAGGCCGGCTTCCTCGGCGTCATGCTGTTCGGGCTCGAGCGCGTCGGCCACCGGCTGCATTTCCTGGCCACGCTGATGGTGGCGATCGGCACACTGTTCTCGGCGTTCTGGATTCTGTCGGCCAACTCCTGGATGCAGACCCCGGCCGGCTACGCCATCAATACCGACGGCCAATTCATCGCCGCCGACTGGATGAAGGTCATCTTCAACCCATCCTTCCCCTATCGCCTCGTTCACATGGTGCTGGCCGCCTATCTCACCACGGCGCTGGTGGTCGGCGCGGTCGGCGCCTGGCACCTGCTGCGGGATTCTCATCTCGCCGGCCCGCGGGTGATGTTCTCCATGGCGATGTGGATGGCCACGCTGGTGGCGCCGCTGCAGATTTTTGCCGGCGACCAGCATGGCCTCAACACGCTGGAGCACCAGCCCGCCAAGCTGATGGCCATGGAAGGCCACTACCAGAGCCATCCCGACGGCGCGCCGCTGATCCTGTTCGGCCTGCCCGACCAGAAGGAGGCGAAAGTCAAATACGCCATCGAGGTCCCGAAGCTGGGATCGCTGATCCTGAAGCATGACATGAACGCGCCGATGGCCGGTCTCGACACCGTGCCGCGTGAAAACTGGCCGCCGGTGCCGGTCACCTTCTGGTCGTTCCGCATCATGGTGGGGATCGGCTTCCTGATGCTCGGCCTCGGGCTGCTGAGTCTGGCGATGCGCTGGCGCGGTGAGCTCTACCAGTCGCGCTTCCTGCATCTGTTCGCCATGGCCATGGGCCCGGCCGGCTTCGTCGCGGTGCTGGCAGGCTGGGTGACCACCGAGACCGGACGCCAGCCGTTCACCGTGTTCGGATTGCTGCGGACCGCCGACTCCACCTCGCCGCTGGCCGCACCGGCGGTGGCATCGTCGCTGATCGCCTTCGCGATCGTGTATTTCATCGTATTCACTGCCGGCGTCATCTACATCCTCAGGCTGATGGCCGCGCCGCCGCATCATGGCGAACAGGGCCCCCGCGGCGACGCGCCGGTGCGCGCCGCCGGCATCACCCCCGCAGCCGGCCACGCCGCCCAGGGACACGCATCATGATCGCCATCGATATCGCCACCGTCTGGGCCTTCATCATCGCCTTTGCCGTTTTCGTCTATGTGGTGATGGACGGCTTCGACCTTGGTCTCGGCATGCTGTTTCCGCTGTTTCCGAAGAAGGAAGACCGCGATGTGATGATGAATTCCGTCGCGCCGGTGTGGGACGGCAACGAGACCTGGCTGGTGCTCGGCGGCGGCGGGCTGATGGCCGCGTTTCCCCTCGCTTATGCCGTGCTGATGCCGGCGCTGTACACGCCGATGATCGCCATGCTGCTCGGCCTGGTGTTTCGCGGCGTCGCCTTCGAATTCCGCTGGCGCACGCGGCGCGAACGCAATCTATGGGACTTCGCCTTTGCCGGCGGCTCGCTGCTGGCCACCATGGCGCAGGGCGTGGCGCTCGGCGCCATCCTGCAGGGCGTCGTCGTCAACGGCAGGCACTACGGCGGCGGCTGGTGGGACTGGCTGACGCCGTTCAGCATCCTCACCGGCGTCGCCCTGGTGATCGGCTACAGCCTGCTCGGCGCCACCTGGCTGGTGATGAAGACCGAGGGAGAACTGCGCGAACGCGCCTACATGCTGAGCTGGTGGCTGCTGTTCGCCATGCTGGGCGCCATCGGCGTGGTCAGCATCGCCACCCCGTTCCTCGACGTCGAATATGCGCGGCGCTGGTTCAACTGGCCGAACGTGCTGCTGACCGCGCCGGTGCCCGTTGCGGTCGCCGCCGTCACCGCGCTGCTGCTGCGCAGCCTTGCCAAGAGGCAGGACAACCGGCCGTTCTTCCTGTCGCTGACGCTGTTCGCGCTGTCCTATGCGGGCCTCGGCATCAGCATGTGGCCCTATATCGTGCCGCGCAGCATCACCATCTGGCAGGCCGCCGCTCCGGCCAGCAGCCAGATCTTCATGATCTGGGGCGTCGCCGTACTGGTTCCGATCATCCTCGCTTACACGGCCTGGGCCTATTACGTGTTTCGCGGCAAGGTCAGCGCCGGGACGGGCTATCACTGATGCCGCGTCTCGCGGAAACACCGCGACCGCTGTGGCAGCGCCTGCTGTGGTTTATTGCGCTGTGGGCCGCCGGCGTCGGCACCGTGACGATTGTAGGCTACGGCCTGCGGCTGTGGATCGGGAAATAGCTCCGGCTGTCATCGCCCGGCCGGCGCGCATTGCGCGCCGGGACCGGGCGATCCAGTATTCCGCGCGGCGTGTGGGACTGGGCGGAGGCCCGGCAAGGACCGCGTTCAAGCTGATGATGCCGGCGTTTACTGGGTCACCCGGTCCAGCGCGCAATTGCGCGCCGGCCGGGTGACGACAACGGAGCTTGCAGCATGAAGAACGCTGCAGTGCGTCCGGGACAGAGACCACTTCGCGGTCTCTGGTTCCGTTAACCACGCTGTGGTAGACCACGACGGTACGCCGAACCGGAGATTTTCGATGACCCACGTCCGACGCCCGACCTGGCTTTCGCTTGTTGCCGCGGCCGGCCTGATGTTGTCGGCCTCGCAATCCTTCGCGCAGCAGCCCGATGTCGGCGACCAGCCTGGCCTGATCCCCGATGACTCCGTGCAGCTCGAGCCGGAATTCCAGAAGACCATGGTGCTGTATCGCACCACCGAAGCGCCCGGCACCATCATCATCCAGACCGCCGAGCGGCATCTCTATGTGGTGCAGCCGGGCGGGCGCGCCATCCGCTATGGCATCGGTGTCGGTCGCGACGGCTTCACCTGGCAAGGCCTGCTGAAGATTTCGCGCAAGGCCGAGTGGCCGGACTGGACGCCGCCGCCGGAGATGATCGAACGCCAGCCCTATCTGCCGCGCTTCATGGCCGGCGGCCCCGGCAACCCGCTCGGCGCCCGCGCGCTGTATCTCGGCGCCACCGTGTACCGCATCCACGGCACCAACCGGCCCGACACGATCGGCACCGCGGTGTCGTCGGGCTGCTTCCGGCTGGTCAATTCCGACGTCGCCGACCTCTACGACCGCATCCCGGTCGGCACCAAGGTGATCGTGCGGCAGAAGCCCGAGCTGTAGCCCGCGGCCCCGCTGTTTTTCAAACCGAACTGTTTCCCGAATATCAGTGAGAGCATCATGTGGATGAAGCGGACCTTTGCGACCGGACTGGCCATCGGCCTCATCGTGGCCGCCGGCATCGCCGCCGCTGCCATCACCTATGAACGCTACGATACCAAGACGCTGAAGCGCACCATCCGCCGCGACGCCGTGCTGTGCGGCGTCAACACCGGCCTGCCGGGCTTCTCCTCGCCCGACGTCAGCGGCAACTGGGCCGGCTTCGACGTCGACTTCTGCCGCGCGGTGGCGGCAGCCATCTTCAACGATCCGAAGAAGGTGACCTTCGTGCCGCTCGACGCCACCGACCGCTTCAAGGAGCTGCAGAGCCGCAAGGTCGATATCCTCAGCCGCAACTCGACATGGAGCATGTCGCGCGAGACCAATTACGACCTGTATTTCCCAGCGGTGTCCTATTACGACGGCCAGAGCTTCATGGTGCCGAAGGCGCGCAGCATCGATTCCGCGCTGGAGCTCGACGGCAGCAAGATCTGCGTCCAGGACAACACCACCACGGCCTTGAACCTCGCCGACTTCTTCCGCGCCAACAACATCAAGTACACCGAGATGAAGTTCGCGAAGCTCGACGATGTGATGAAGGCCTACAATGCCGGCCAGTGCGACACATTCACCGCCGACGCCTCGCAGCTCTATGCGCTCAGGCTGACACTGGGCAAGCCGGACGAGCACGTTGTGCTGCCCGACGTGATCTCCAAGGAGCCGCTGGCGCCGGTGGTGCGGCAGCGCGACGACGACTGGATGATGATCGTCAAGTGGACGCTGTATGCCATGATCAACGCCGAAGAACTCGGCATCACCTCGAAGAACATCGACGAGGCCCTGAAGTCGAAGAAGCCCGACGTGATGCGGCTGGTCGGCACCGAAGGCGCCTATGGCGAGGATCTCGACCTCCCAAAGGACTGGGCGGCACGCATCATCCGCCATGTCGGCAATTACGGCGAAGTCTATGAGCGCAACGTCGGCACCGGCTCCAAGCTGCAGATCCCGCGCGGATTGAACCGGCTGTGGAGCGCCGGCGGCATCCAGTACGCGCCGCCGATCAGGTAGCTGCAACGCACGCAACTGTCATCGCCCGGCCTGCGCGCAATTGCGCGCCGGGACCGGGCGACCCAGTAAACGCTGTCGTCTGTGTTTACTGGGTCACCCGCCTTCGCGGGTGACGACAGCCCAGGGCTGACCCAAAAATAGCACCGAGAGGAAACACAATGCGTCTCAAGCTGCTTTCGCCGGACGACATGACCGCAGACCAGCGGGAGATCTACGACGAGTCCATCGCCAGCAAGCGCGGCCGGCCACCGGAGCCGATGTTCGCCTGGCTGCATAGTCCGGACATGGCGAAACAGGCGACGCGGCTCGGCGCTTTCCTGCGCTACGACACCTCGATGCCGGCGGCGGAATCCGAACTGGCGATCCTGGTCACCGCACGGCACTGGACCTCGCATTTCGAATGGTATGCCCACAAGAAGCTGGCGCTTGCCGGCGGCATGGATCCCGCCATCATCGAGGACATCCGCAATCGCCGCACGCCAAAACTGCCGGACGCGAGGTCGCAGGTGATCTATGACGTTGCCAAATCGCTGCACGAAGGCCACGGCGTCACCCAACCGCTCTATGACGCGGCGATCGGATTGCTCGGCGAGCGCGGCCTGGTCGAGATCATCGGGTTGTGCGGCTATTACACCATGGTGTCGATGACGCTGAATACGTTTGAGTTCGGCCTGCCGGACGGAGAAATATCCGAACTTGCGTAAGGGCGCGGCGCTGCCTAGATCGGCAGTAGACGTCGCACGGTTGGAGAGAGCATGCCCGATACCGCAACACCTATCGCCGCAGGAACCCGGATCGGGCATGTCCACCTGAAGGTGGCCGATCTCGACCACGCCATGGGATTCTATTGCGGCGTGCTCGGCTTCCAGCTCATGCAGCGTTACGGCGACCAGGCTGCGTTCATTTCAGCGGGCGGTTACCACCATCACATCGGCCTGAATACCTGGGAAAGCAAAGGCGGCCAGCCGCCGGCGGCGGGGACCACCGGCCTGTTTCACACCGCCATCCTGTATCCGACGCGCGCGGCGCTGGCCGACGCGCTGCACCGCGTGCGCGAGGCCGGCATCGAACTCGATGGTGCCAGCGACCACGGCGTCAGCGAAGCCTTGTACCTGCGCGACCCCGACCAGAACGGCGTCGAACTGTACTGGGATCGCCCCGAAGCGGATTGGCCGCGCGACGAAAGTGGCGGCATCGCCATGTTCACGCGACGGCTCGATCTCGCTGATCTGATGAAGCAGCGCGTGGCGTAGGCACCCGTCATTGCGGGGCGCCCTCCCGGCGCGGCCATGCCGTTCTTCCTCGGTACTTTCAGATCCGCTTGCCTACAGCGGCTGCGCCGACTTCCTTCGCACCAGGATCAATGCCGCCGCGATCAGTTGCAGGCTCATGCAGCCGTAGAACGGCAATGCGTAGCTGCCGGAGGCGTCGCGCAGATAGCCGATGATGCCCGGCGCAAAGGCGTAGGTGATCTGCGTCACCGCGGTGACCAGGCTGACCAGCACGCCGAACGAGCGCATGTCGAATTCGCGCTGCACGATCAACGCCGGCAAGGTGATGAGATTGCCGACGGAGA
This sequence comes from Rhodopseudomonas sp. RCAM05734, assembly GCF_052658035.1. NCBI lineage: Bacteria > Pseudomonadati > Pseudomonadota > Alphaproteobacteria > Hyphomicrobiales > Nitrobacteraceae > Rhodopseudomonas > Rhodopseudomonas sp. RCAM05734. Next base: position 994,849 of record NZ_CP199742.1, read on the forward strand.
AGCCGAACAGCGCGCAGGCGAACAACAGCAGCGCCTCGTTATGCGAGTTGATCACGATGGCCAGCGCCACCGCCTGGCTGCAGAACGAGATCGCCGAGGCCAGCCGCTGGTTGAGCCGGTCGATTACCGTCGAGAACAGCACCCGCCCGACCACCGCCATCAGGGTCAACAGCGACACCGCCGCTGCGGCGCGCTCGCGGCCGACGACGGGATCGAGGTAGGAGATCAGGTGGACGATGAAGCCGACCTGGGCAAACAGCGTCAGCGCAAAGGCGACGGTCAGCGTCAGAAAGCCCGCGTCGCGCAGCGCCTGCGCCCGGACCCGCGCCGATGACGGCGCGTCGGCAGCGCCGGCCAGCACGCTATGGGCACGCATCGGCGGGCGGCCGACGAAAATGAGGATCACCGGCACCAGCACCACGACCATGGCGATGGCTGCGGCGAGCGTGGCGCGGGCGAATCCGAATCCTGATATCGCCGCCACCAGCAGCGGCACGCCGACGATGCCGCCGAAGCTGGCGCCGTTCAGCGCCAGGCTGATGGCCATGCCGCGCTTCCTGTCGAACCACAGGCCGAGGGTATTGGTGATGGCGCCGAGGCTGGTGCCGGCCCAGCCCAGCGCCAGCAGCGCGTTGACGGCATAGAGCTGCCACGGCGCCGTGATCTGGCCGAGCAGTACGGTGGCACTCGCCATCGCCGCCACCCCGACCAGCAAACAGGCGCGCGGACCGAATGCCTTCATGGCCTCGCTGAAGAAGGCCACCAGCAGGGCGCCGAACAGATAGAAGAAGGTGGTGGCTGTCGACACGGTGGAAGCCGGCCAGCCGTGCACGCGCTGCAACTCGGCGAGGTAGACGCTCTGGCCGTAGAAGCCGAGCGCCCAGCCGAAGGTTGCCACCGTGAAGCACACCCCCACGATGCGCCAGCCGTCATAGCGGAGCGACGCTTCGTCGGGTTGTGGGGCTGTCGCGTCCATGCCGGATCCGTTCTCGCCGCTCGATGGGTGGTGCTGCACTGCGTCTGCGACAACACGCCGCGCTGATCTATCATCCCCCGGGGATTAACCACCCGAAATACCGGCCAAAATCGGCCGGGACCGTCCTGACCGCACCGCACCGACTTAATGCGGCCTTGGCAGTGCGCTGTGGTCGCGCCATATGAAAGTATCCGACATGGAGGATTTCCGACCGTGAACGCCATCGCCGAATTGACTGGCCAGACCGACCGCTCGCTCTTGATTGTCGAGGACGACAAGCCGTTCCTGGAGCGGCTGTCGCGCGCGATGGAGACCCGCGGCTTCACCGTGACATCGTGCGACAGCGTCGCCGATGGCCTGTCGCAGATCGGCAAGGCGGCGCCGGCCTTCGCCGTGGTCGACCTGCGGCTCGGCGACGGCAACGGGCTCGACGTGGTCTCGGCGCTGAAACAGAAGCGCCCGGATGCCCGCGCCATCGTGCTGACCGGATACGGCAACATCGCTACCGCGGTCACCGCGGTGAAGATGGGCGCGGTCGACTATCTGTCGAAGCCGGCCGACGCCGACGATGTGGTCGCGGCGCTGCTGGCCAGCGGCGGCGAGAAATCCGAACTTCCGAACAACCCGATGTCGGCAGACCGCGTGCGCTGGGAACACATCCAGCGCATCTACGAGATGTGCGGCCGCAACGTCTCTGAAACCGCACGCCGCCTCAACATGCATCGTCGCACCCTGCAGCGCATTTTGGCCAAGCGCGCGCCGCGGTAATAGCCTGCAGCCGCAAACACGGCTGTCATCGCCCGGCCTGCGCGCACTTGCGCGCCAGGACCGGGCGACCCAGTAAACTCAGGCTTCAGTGATAAATCCGCAGCGCCGGTGTTTACTGGGTCACCCGCTTTCGCGGGTGATGACAATTGAGTGGAAGGCGGATGACTGCTTGATGTCCCGCAGACCGCCTACACCTCACCCACCACATCCCCATGCCCCTGCCCCTGCGGATCGATCAGCCGGTTGAGCCGCTGTGCCGCCGTGGTCGCAAACCGCAGCAGCATCAGTTTTCGCGTCGCCGCCGGCAGCCGATGCTCGGGCGCCTCGCAATGCAGATGCGCGCCATAGGCGTCGGCGACGATCAAACCGGTGTCGCCGGGAAAGATCTCGCATGGCGGGTCCTGGGTGAAGGCAAAGAACAGCCGGTCACAATGCGCGCGGTACTCCGGCCATTTTTGGTCGGCGCGCAGATCCGCCAGCGATGACTTGATCTCGACGATCCAGATCTCGCCGCGCTCGTTGACGGCAACCAGATCGGCGCGGCGGCCGGACGGCAATGCCACCTCACCGATGCAGGAAAAACCCAGCGTGCGCAGCCAGCGCGCGGTGCCGCGCGCGATCGCCAGCGCCGTCTCGGACTGACGGCGGTCCACGGGCGGCACGACGGCCAGTTGAACGGCTTGCGATTCCATTGCGACGAACCGTAGCCCATTTTGGGGCACAGCCCCAAGCGAGGCCCCTCGCCACAACAGCCGCAAATTTGCGCCGGCTGCGCCCCAATTTCGACCTCACGCGAACGTGAAGCCGATGGAACCTGAGTTCCGAGGGACGCTACCGGAGGAGAGCAACATGACGTCAGCCATTACCGCCCGCGCACTCGCGTTGGCGATCGCCGCACTGCCGTTGACGGCCGCCTTGTCAGCGGCACAGGCCAAACCCACCGTCGAGGTCGCGTTCGTGCTCGACACCACCGGCTCCATGAGCGGGCTGATCGAAGGCGCCAAGCGAAAGATCTGGTCGATCGCCACCACCATCCTCGACAGCAATCCCGATGCGGAGATCCGGATGGGTCTCGTAGCCTATCGCGACATCGGCGACGACTACGTGACGAAGACCTACGAGCTCACCACCGATATCCAGGATCTCTACGCCAACCTGCTCGAGGTGAAGGCGCGCGGCGGCGGCGACTGGCCGGAGAGCGTCAACGAGGCGCTCGATATCGCCGTCAACAAATTGCACTGGACCGACCGCAAGGACACCCGCCGCATCGTCTTCCTGGTCGGCGACGCGCCGCCGCACATGGACTATGCGCAGGACACCAAGTACCCGACCACGCTGGCCGTCGCCAGGCAGAAGGACATCATCGTCAACGCGGTCCTGGCCGGCAGCGCGCGCGACACCGAGCGGGTGTGGCAGGATATCGCCCAGCGCGGCGACGGCCGCTTCATTCCGATCCCGCAGGACGGCGGTCAGGTGGTGATCATCGAGACCCCGTATGACGAGGACATCATCATCCTGCAGAACGAGATCAACCGCACCGTGATCCCCTATGGCCCGGCGCCGATGCAGAAGCGCACCGAGGACCAGGCAAGGCAGCTGTCGAAGGTGGCGGCGGCGGCGCCGGCGCAGGCCTCCGACATGGCGAGCTACATCAACAAGCGCGCACGATCGACCTCCGAAGCCGTCACCGGTGGCGGAGACCTGGTCAGCGACGTCGCCGCCGGCAAGCAGAAGCTCGACGGCGTCAGGGAGGACGAGTTGCCGGACAGCCTGCGCCGGCTGGCGCCGGAGCAACGCGCCGCCGAACTCGAAACCCAGATGACGGCGCGCAAGGCGCTCAACGCCAAGCTCGCCGCTCTGGTGCAGAAGCGCGACAGCTACGTCGCCGTCCAGCGCGACAAGGCGCCGGCAAAAACGTCGTCATTCGATCGGGAAGTCGAGGCGACGCTGAAGGCGCAGTTGAAGAGGTAGTTCTTTCTTCCCCTCTCCCCCAAGCAGCGAAGCTGCGCAGGTGGGAGAGGGGCCCCTGTGGGCGCAGCTTGCGTGCACCAACACCGCCCCAATTTTCCCCTTCACACTCCCGCAAAAATCAGCATTGTGGCGCGATGACACAAGAAACCGAGACCAAAGCCAAAGCCGGCGCGGTGATCATTCCAGTGACCCTGTTCCAGCAGAACTGCATGCTGCTATGGGACGAGGCCACGCGGCAGGCCGTCGTGATCGATCCCGGCGGCGACGTGCCGCTGATCCAGCAGGCTATCGCCAAGGCAAATGTGAATGTCGAGCAGATCTGGCTGACCCATGGTCATATCGACCATGTCGGAGGCGCCGCCGAGTTGCGCGAGGCGCTGAAGGTGCCGATCACCGGCCCCCATATCGCCGACAAGTTCTTCTTCGATCTGGTCGAAGAGAGCGGCCACAAATACGGCATGACCGGCATGCGCAACTTCCAACCGGACAGCTGGCTCAAGGAAGGCGACCGCGTCAGCGTTGGCGGGCTGAACTTCGACATCCTGCATTGCCCCGGCCATTCGCCCGGCAGTGTCGTGTATTATGAAAAATCGATGCGTTTCGCCCATGTGGGCGACGTGCTGTTCGCCGGCTCGGTCGGCCGCAGCGACATTCCCGGCGGCAACCACGACACGTTGATCCAGTCGATCACCGACAAGCTGCTGCCGCTCGGCGACGATGTCGGCTTCATCTGCGGCCATGGCCCGGGCTCCAGCATCGGCCAGGAGCGCATGACCAATCCGTTCCTCACCGGCGCGGCGTAACCTCGGCGCCGGTTCGATGGATCATTCGACGTAGCTGGGGTCGCACCATTTCTCGATATTGGACGAGGCGATGGTCTGCTTCGGCTGATACGGGTTCAGGGTGCCCGCACTGGCGGTCCACCCCTTGGCCAGGATCTGCTTGGCGAACAGCTTGGCGTCGATCTCGGACTTGAAGGTCTTGGTCGAACGCACGGTGCCATTGCCGCGGTCATCGGACTTCACGGACTTGTCGGGGCCAAAGGCCACATACCAGATATCGGGCTTCGTCATGAGGCCACAACGCGCTCCGCGCCGTCTGGTTCCATTGTGTCGTAATGTCGCTTGGTAATTGGGCAGACGCCGCGCGGCGGCGGCGAAGCCGCAAAATGTCCCGCTGCCCGCGCAACGGATTGTTCCCTCGCGACTTGCCCCACGCGCGATCTTCGCGCCATCAGGGGGACTGCTATGCACATGTCGAACGAAAGTATTCTGGTCATTCTACTGGTGGGCCTTGTCGCCGGCTGGCTCGCCGGCCAGATCGTGCGCGGCACCGGCTTCGGCATTCTCGGCGACATCCTGGTCGGCATCCTCGGCGCGCTGGTCGCCAGCCTGCTGTTTCCCAAGCTGGGCATCCGCCTCGGCACCGGACTGATCTCGGAAATCATCTATTCGGCGATCGGCGCTGTCATCCTGCTGCTGGTGGTGCGCCTGGTGCGCGGCAGGGGGCGATTCTAGTACTGTCCGATCGGACTGACTGTTCCCTCTCCCCGCCTTGCGAAGCAAAGCTTCCCAGGCGGGGAGAGGGAGCGGCTTCTACTGCTTCAGCGGCCGCGGTGTGACGATGTCCCAGGCGAGTCCGAGCTTCGCCAACAGCCGGATGGTGAGGTAGGTGGTATCGATCTCCCACCAGCGATGGCCGTGGCGGGCCGAGCGCTGATCGGCATGGTGATTGTTGTGCCAGCCCTCGCCGTGGGCGAGCAGGCCGACGAACCAGTTGTTGCGGCTGTCCTCGTCCGTGGCATAGCTGCGATAGCCCCACATGTGGGTCAGTGAATTCACCGCCCATGTCTGGTGCCAGACGAATACGGTACGTACGAACACGCCCCACACCACGAAGCTCAGCGCGAACGGCAAGGCATCGGCCCACGCCTGATCCTGCATCAGCGCGATGGCGAGGCCAACGAGGAAAAACAGGTTGATCTGGATCAGCACGATCTTGAGCTGCCAGAAATTACGCTCCAGCGCGACGTAGAACGGATCGCGCAGAATGTCCTTGGCGTAGCGATCGTAAATGCCGAGACGAGACAGGTCCGGGTTCTTCACCAGCAGCCAGCCGATATGGCCCCACAGGAATCCGGCGAGCGGACTGTGCGGGTCGGGCTGTTCGTCGGATTTCTCGTGATGGCGGCGATGCACCGCCACCCAGCGCGCCGGCGTATCCTCGGCACAGCAGATCGCGATGACCACCAACGTATGCTCGAGCCATTTCGGGCATTTGAAACCGCGATGCGTCAGCAGCCGGTGATAGCCGATATTGATGCCGAGCAACCCGGACAGCCGCGCGGCGACGATCGCGACGATCACCGCGGTCCAATTGAAAAACGTCGGCAGCAGCGCGAGCAGCGCCAGCGCGTGAAAACTGGCGATGGTGACCGTGTTGACCCAGTCGACGCGCCAAGGCCGGACGCCTTCTGGCAATGCAATGCGTGGATGGGTGACGTCCGATTGCGCAGCAATCTGTGACGGAATTTCGAAAGCGACGGCGGAGGCTGCGGGTTCGCGATTTGAGGCTGCCACGTCACTCCTGAATTCGGGGCCGAGAGCCGCCGACAACACAATGATTCGCACAACGAGCTGTGCGCCAGATTGTGCTTCCTGACCAGAGCGGCACCGTTTGTCAGGTCGCAAACAAATCAGGCCGCCCGAAGGCGGCCTGATCATTTGACGAAGAATATGTCGCTGTTATTCGACGATTTCGACAATGCGACGGGTACCGGGCTCGACCAGCACGGTGCGACCGTTGACCACAGTGTAACGGTAATTCGAGGCGCCGTATTCCTGCGGCACGTCGTAATACGTCACGCCATCGCCGGGCAGTACCGCGCCGACACGGACTTCGTCACGATACTGATAGGACGGGCGGTGCTGTTCCACGACGTAGGAGCGGAACCGGGGACGCTGGTCGACACCGAGCACGCCGGCCACGCCGCCGACAACGCCGCCGATGGTTCCGCCGACGATGGCGCCCACCGGCCCGGCTGCGCGCTCGCCATCCCGGGCGCCGCGCTCAATGCCGCCGGGGACGCCCTGGGCCTGAGCGATTGCGGGAACTGCCAAAGTGGCGACAATGGCAGCGGTTCCGAGAATGCGACGAATCATGATGTTCTCCTTTGAAGCGATCGGGTGACCGTTCGAATTGCGCAGGACAAGTGCCCGCGCTGCGATAGGTTCCAGGGGAACTTGACGTGACCGATGAAGGCCTGTTCGAGCCACTCGTTGCCCTGCAAGCGGGAAATGACCGCGCTGCATTTCAAGTGAGCGGGCCGGAGTCTGGCCGCGGCACGTGCCGCAGGACTCGTTGCTATTTCGCGACCATGTCGCGAATCCGTTGCGACAGGTTGTCGAGGTCGAACGGCTTGGTAATCATCTCCATGCCGGGCTGCAGGAAGCCGTCGGCGATGGCGACGCTTTCGGCGTAGCCGGTGATGAACAGGATCTTCAGCCGCGGCCGGGTCTCGCGCGCCTGATCCGCGAGCTGGCGGCCGTTCATGCCGGGCAGGCCGACATCGGTGATCAACAGGTCGATCCGCGCCTCGTCGCGCAGAACCCGCAGCCCGGACGGACCGTCAACCGCCTCGAACACACGATAGCCCTGCTCGTGCAGCATCTCGACGATGACGCCGCGCACCACCGGCTCGTCCTCGACCACCAGCACGGTTTCGCCGGCGGCGGCATGGATATCGGCACCGACAGAGGCGGCGGGATACACGGTGGCCTCGCCGTGATGGCGCGGCAGATAGAGTTTCACCGTGGTGCCACGACCGGGCGCACTGTCGATGCTGACGTGGCCGTTGGACTGCCGCGCAAAACCGTAGATCATCGACAGGCCGAGCCCGGTGCCCTGCCCTATCGGCTTGGTGGTGAAGAACGGGTCGAAGGCGCGGGCCACGACTTCGGCGCTCATGCCGGCCCCGGTGTCGGTCACGGATATGCAGATGTAGTCGCCGGGCAGCAGCGCCGGATTGGCGGCGTTGAGGGCGGCAACGACGATATTGACGGTGGCAATGGTGAGCCTGCCGCCGTCGGGCATGGCGTCGCGGGCATTGATGGCGAGGTTGAGCAGCGCGTTTTCCGGCTGGTTCGGATCGCACAAGGTCAGCCAGAGATCCTTCGCTGTGACGATGTCGAGATCGAGCACCTCGCCGATGGTCCGGCGCAGCAGATCTTCCAGCGACACCACCAGCGCGTTGGCGTCGACCGTTTTCGGTATCAGTGGCTGGCGCCGTGCGAAGGCCAGCAGGCGATGGGTCAGCGCAGCCGCGCGATTGGCCGAGGTCATCGCGGCTTCGATATAGCGCTCGACATTCTCGGTGCGGCCCTGCTTGAGGCGGGTCTGCATCAGATCCAGCGAACCGACGATGCCGGTCAGCAGATTGTTGAAGTCGTGGGCGATGCCGCCGGTGAGCTGGCCGACGGCTTCCATCTTCTGCGACTGGCGCAACGCCTCCTCGGCCGCCTTGAGGCGCTCGCTCGCGGCCTTCTCGGAAGTGATGTCGCGGGCCACGGCGTAGATCTTGTCGCCGTCAACCACGGCCGTCCAGGACAGCCATCGGTAGGAGCCATCCTTGTGGCGAAACCGGTGCTCGAAGCGCACGGTCGGCTGGCCCGACGACAGCTTGCGCTGGACTTCGGATCGCGAGGTGTCCTGGTCGTCGGGATGGTCGAGCCATTCCGAGGTGCGGTTCAGCAATTCGTCTTCCTGCCAGCCCAGCGTGCGGGTCCATGCCGGGTTGATGCTGCGCCAGGTGCCGTCGCGATCGGCCACCAGCAGCAGATCCTGCGACACGTCCCAGATGCGGTCGCGCTCGCGGGTTTTCTCGAGCACGCGCTGCGCCAGCGTCGCATTGAGTTCGGCAAGTTCGGCGGCAAGCTTGCGCGACTGTTCCTCGCTCTGCCGCAACGCCTGCTCGGCCTGCATCTGCTCGGTGACGTCGGTATGGGCACCAACCAGCCGGATCGCACGCCCGTCGGCATCGCGCTCGATCAGGGACTTCACCGAGATCCAGCGCACCTCGCCGTCGCTCGGGCGGATGATCCGGTACTGCACCGTGTAGTCGCTCACGCCCGATGCGACGGCATCGCGAAACTTGCGGTCGGTGGCTTCGCGGTCGTCGGGATGGATGCGCTTGACCCAGTCGTCATGGGTCTCGTTGACAGCATCCGGCGGCAGGCCATGCACCAGCAGATATTCCGGCGAGCGACGATTACGGAAACCGGTGCGCAGGTCGACCTCGAGTCCGCCGATGCGGCCGATCTGCTGCACCCGCGCTAGCTCAGCCTCGCGTTCGCGCAGCGCGACGGTGGCAAGATGCTGTTCGGTGACGTCGCGGCACACCACCAGCACGCCGCCGATGCCGTCATCCTGATCGATCGGGCTGTAGCTGTAGGTCCAGTAGACCTGCTCGAGCTTGCCGTGACGGGTAACCGGGACCAACTGGTTCTCGTGCCAGGTGGCGCCGCCGCCCGACATCACCTGTTCGATCTGCGGGCCGATGATCGGCCAGATCTCCGCCCAGCAGTCGCGACCGCGCTGGCCCAGCGCCGAGGGGTGGCGCTCCGGACCCATGGTCTGGCGGTAGGCGTCGTTATAGAACTGGATCAGCTCCGGACCCCACCAGACGAACATCGGGTGGTTGGTGTTGAGCACAATGCGGATCGCGGTGCGCAAGCTTTGCGGCCAGAATTCCGGGACGCCGATCGGGCTCGACGCCCAGTCGTAGGCGCGCATCAACGCGCCCATCTCGCCGCCACCGGCGAGAAAGTCTTCGGAACCCGACCTGTTGATGTCCAGCATTGTTACGCAATCACGAGCGAAATCTCGGCGTCAGACTAGCCGGGAAAACTTAACCGCCTGCACTGACCGGTGCAAATCGCGGATTCGCACCTGCGTTATTTCATCAGTCCGGCAGCGGTCAGAGCGCGGGTGATGACAGCGTTGATATCAAGCACGCGGCGGCCGGACGGCTCGCGCGCCTTGAAGCGGCGATCGCCCGTGGCGCGCGGCGACGCGGTGACGGCCTCCACCGGAACTTCTGCGGCGGTCTGGGCAGCGCCGGCCACCACCACGGACTTCGGCAACCCGGCGGTGAGGCCAAAGAACTGCGCGATATGCCACGACGAGGAGATTCCAGCCTCGATCAGGAACGCGCCTTCGAGGCCGTAGCGCTCTTCGTCGCTGCCGATCCCCAGCGGGGTCCCGTGAGCCATATGGGTGATGGTGAAGGATTCCACGATGCTCTCGCCGTCGGAGTTCCACCACACCTGACGCGGATAGCCATCGACCTCGGCTTCCGACATCGGCTGCTCCGGCAGGCCGTGGACGTTGACCCACTGCTTGACGATCTCGCCGGCATTGGCCGGATTGACGGTGCGATCGGCGCTGCCGTGCCACACCGAGATTTTCGGCCACGGGGCGCCATGGCTGGAGGCATTGCGCACGAGATCGCCGAGCTGCTGCGCCGGATGCGCGGGCGCGCGATACATGGCGGTGAGCGCATCCTGCATGCTGTTGGCGACGCCGTAGGGCAGACCGGCGATGATAGCGCCGGCGGCGAACACGTCGGGATAGGTCGCCAGCATCGCGGACGTCATCGCGCCGCCTGCCGACAGGCCGGTGATGTAAACTCTTTTGCTATCGAGACCGTGGGACTCGACCACGTGGCCGATCATCTGCCGGATCGACAAGGCCTCGCCACTGTCGCGCGTGGTATCTTCGGCGTTGAACCAGTTGAAGCAGCCATTGCCGTTGTTGGACGACTTCTGCTCGGGCATCAGCAGAGCGAAACCATAGCGCTCGGCCAGCGCCGACCAGCCGGTCCCGACATCGTAGCCGGCCGCTTTCTGGGTGCAGCCATGCAGCACCACGACCAGCGGCGGCCGGGCCTCCAGAGTATCAGGCAGATAGGCAAACATCCTGAGATCGCCGGGATTACTGCCAAACCCCGTGACTTCACTGATCGGGCTGTCGCCGGCCGGCCGCAGACCGCGCGCCAGGCCGTCGAGGCCATTGATTCCGGGCATTTTCGGGAGGCGGCGGAGGAATTCGATATTATCTGCGAGGGACACGGCAGCTCCTGGGTCGGGCTGGTCTATAACAGGGCTGTGCGAATATAGTTGCTGCACTGCAAAATAAAATGCCGACGCAATGAACGATCCGTGACGCAGGTATGCAGGTACGGAATGTTGGGCGGCATTCCTCCTGCCCTGTCAGATCAATCCCGTCACATGCAGCAGGGCGCCGACCGCCGCACAGGCGGCAAGCGTCTGCAGCATGCCGACCTTGAAGCGGAACACGGCCAGCAGCGCCGCCGCCGAGAGCGCCACCGCCCAACCATTGACGCTGCCCGGCACCGGCGCATCGAAGCCGACGCCGCCGAACAGCTGCAGCGGCCTGACCTCGCGGAACATGGTGTGGATGGCGAACCACACGGCGAGATTGAGAATGATACCAACCACCGCCGCGGTGATCGCCGCCAGCGCCGCGCTCAGCGCCTTGTTGCCGCGCAGCGTTTCGACAAACGGCGCGCCGAGAAAGATCCACAGGAAACACGGCGTGAAGGTCACCCAGGTGGCGAGCAGGCCGCCAAGCGTGCCCGCCAGCAGCGGCGACAGGGTGCCGGGCGCGCGGAAGGCGGCCATGAAGCCGACGAACTGCAACACCATGATCAGAGGCCCCGGCGTGGTTTCGGCCATGCCGAGGCCATCGAGCATTTCGCCGGGCTTCAACCAGGCGTAGTGCTCCACCGCCTGCTGCGCCACATAGGCCAGCACCGCATAGGCGCCGCCGAACGTCACCATGGCCATCTTGGAAAAGAACACCGCGATCTGGCTGAACACATTGTCCGCGCCGAGCGTCAGCAGCAGGAGCGCCACCGGCGTCAGCCACAACAGCAGCCAGATGGACCCCGCCAGCAGCGACTGACGCATGCTTGGCCGCGCATGGGCCGGCATCTCTTCGCCGAGCAGGCTGTCGCCATCGCCGTTGCCGGCCGCACCGTGGCCGCTGCCGCCGTTGAACGCCGGGCGCCCCGCCTTGCCGCCGAGATAGCCGATCAGGCCGGCGCCGAACACGATGGCGGGAAACGGCACGTCGAGAAAGAAGATGGCGAGAAACGCGATTGCCGCCAGCGCGCGCATCGTATTGTTCTTCAGCGCGCGGCTGCCGACCCGCACCACCGCCTGCAGCACGATGGCCAGCACCGCCGCCTTCAGCCCGAAGAACAGCGCCGCGACGATGCCGACATTGCCGAATGCCGCGTAAATCCAGCTCAGCGCCATGATGCAGATGGCGCCGGGCAGGATGAACAATCCGCCGGCCATCAGGCCGCCGGCCGTGCGATGCATCAGCCAGCCGATATAGGTGGCGAGTTGCTGTGCCTCCGGCCCCGGCAGCAGCATGCAGTAGTTCAGCGCGTGCAGGAATCGGCCCTCCGAGACCCAGCGCTTCTCGTCCACCAGGATGCGGTGCATCACCGCGATCTGCCCCGCCGGCCCGCCGAACGACAACAGCGCGATGCGCAGCCAGACCTTGAATGCCTCCGCGAAGGTGACGCCATGGCTGGCAGACTTTGAAACAACAACGTCAGGGGCGTTCGGCGGCGATGACATGGCGCGTCCTTGCATGGAAGCGGACGCGATACTTGGGCGACGGACGCCGCCTGAGGGGCGATCGCTTTTCCCCGTGAAACGGTATCGGCAGGGATCGCCGGCCTGTCAAGTTGCGGACGCAAGGGGATGACGCGCGGGGCGAATGGTCTTCGGGGTGAGAAGCCCTGATGCGACCTGCCCCGCGCATGTTCCCGAGATCGAAGGAGGCTCCGGCTCGACAGCCACATCAGGACCGGAGGACTCCGCCTTCTTTTCTAGAATGCGGCGCCGTTGATAGATGAAGATGATTAAAGTTCTATGCCGGCGCGGCGCGCCGCATGCGCAGCAGCAGCCAGACACAAATTGTCAACGACGCAGCGCATGCGCCGAAGCACGCAAGCAGCGCGCCCCTTGGCGCTCCTGCCGTCTGGATGGCGAGGTACAGTCCGCCGATCGCCGCCACGCCGGCGGCATTGGCGATCTGCGCCGTGGTACCATAGACGCCGGCGCCGGCCCCCGCGCTGCGCGCCGGCACGGTCGACAGCACCGCGCCGGAGAGCGGCGCCATCACCATGCCCTGGCCATAACCAAACACCACCAGCGGCAAGGCCAGCAGCCACGGCCGCGGCACGGACACCGCCGTCACCAACGTCGCAAGCGCAGCAAGCCCGATCAGCTGCACCGCGCAGCCCTCGATCAGCACCAGCCGGCCGCGATGCCGGGAACGGACGCCGCTGTGGCGGGAGGCAATGACGAAGGCCACCGCCAATGGCACGTAGACCAGCCCGGCACCCAGCGGCGCGATGTGCAGCGCGTTCTGCATGAACAGCGTCAGCACCAGATAGAACGAGATATTGGCGAAGAAAAAACCGAAAACCGCGCCGAGCCCGCGGATGAAGGCGGCATCGTCGAGCAATGCGAGATCGACCAGCGGCATGCCGCCGGTCGCAGCGACGCGGCGCTCCAGCCGCACGAAGCCGGCGATCACCGCCACGCCCAGCCCCATCGCCAGCCAGACCACAGGCGACCAGCCGAGTTCGTGGCCGAACAGCAGCGACCCGATCAGACACAGCATCCCGACGAACAGAGCCAGCGCGCCGGGAATGTCCAGCCGCGTGCCGGCGCGGCGCGGCGCCGTGGGCATCAGCACCGCCGCGGCGACAACGATCAGCGCGCCCATGGGCACGTTGACGAAGAACACGGCACGCCAGCCAAGCCCGGCGAGGTCCAACGTCACCAGCACGCCGCCAAGAATAAAGCCGGCAGCGCCGGCCAACCCGAGCACCACGCCGTAGATGGCGAAAGCGCGGCTGCGCGCTTCATCGGCGAACAGCACATGGATGGTGGCCAGCACCTGCGGCACCATCAGCGCCGCGGCGGCGCCCTGCGCCAGCCGGGCGGCGACCAGCTCCGGACCGGAGCGGGTCAGTCCGCACCATAGCGACGTCGCGCTGAAGCCGAGCACGCCCTCAATGAAAACCGACTTGGTGCCGTGAATGTCGCCGAGCCTGCCGCCGGTCACCACCAGCGTAGCATAGCCGATCAGATAGATGGCGATGACCGCCTCGACCTCGGCCGATGACGCCCGCAGCTCGGAAGCGATGGTCGGGATCGCCACGTTGAGGATGAAGGCATCGACCCCGAACATGAACTGGGCGGCGACCACAATCGCCAGCACCCACCAGCGGCGGGCGGTATCGGTCTTGTTGGCAACCGTCCGATCCATGACGCAATCCCGCGATGCTGGTCTTGCCTTCAGAATTGCATCTGGCGGTCATGGCGTCGATGACCTCTGAGGTCATCATTGGCGGATTTGTGGTCCGGCTGGGCCTTTCCCCACGGCATCTATTGGGGGCCTGAGAATCGCATGAGCCGGTAGCGCCACGGCCTCTCCACGTCGTTGCGAGGAGCGAAACGACGCGGCAATCCAGAAGGCCACAGCGGAAGGAAGACTGGATTGCTTCGTCGCAAGGGCTCCTCGCAATGACGGACGCTTGGTGCGCCGCGACGGCAGGCTGGTCAGATCAATTCAGCTTCACCACCTCGACCCGCCGATTCTTCGCCCGGCCGTCATCCGCATCGTTGGACGCCGCAGGCGCCAGCATGCCGACGCCGGCTGCGCGCAGGCGTTTGGCATCGGCGCGAAAACTGGCGGTGAGCGCGGCGACCACCGATTCGGCGCGGCGGCGCGACAGGTCAAGATTGTAGTCGTAGGCGCCCTGATTGTCGGTATGGCCGACGATCAGCACCGCCAGCTTCGGATCGGAGGCCAGCAAGCCGGCAATCTCCTGCAGCGTCGGTGCCGATTCCGGCTTCAGCTCGGCCTTGCCGGTATCGAAGAAGATGCCATAAAGCGCCACGCGGCCGGTCGAGCCGATCGTCTTGGCCATCTCGTCGGCCTTCACCACCACCATCTTCTGCTCGCGCGGTTTCGGTTCGACGACATGAACCACCGCCACGGTGCGTTCGTTGAACGCCTTGCAGTACAGGTCATTCTTGACCTGATAGGTCTGCACCGTGACGTAAGCCTCACCTCCCGTTTGCGGAATTTTGGCGGCGAAGAAGCGCTGGTCATCGATCTCAACCGCCAACGCGCAGGCGCCGTTGGAGAACGCCGCGTCCTTGAGCTGCGCCTCGGTGACCGCATACATCAGCAGGCTCATGTCGCCGCCTCCGCCGGCGCTGGAGCGGGTCGGATCGGCGCCGCAATCGTCGCCCTTGCACTGGTACAGCACCTCGCCGCCCGCGGCCTTCACGACATCCTGGTAGTTGCGCAGCACTTCCAGCGGCGAACGGTTGGCCGGCAGGATGTAGGCGATCCGGGTACGGGCGCCCTCGACCTCAAGTTCTTTCGCGGGCTTGAAGACCTGATTGTTCATTCGGTCGCGGGTGTCGCCGGCCTTTTCCAGCTTCGACAGCGGCACCTTGAAGTCGGTGAAGGCGAGGCGCTCATAGCTGACGATGAACGAACCGTCATACCGCTTCAGCAGCGGATTATCGCGCGCGTTGGCGATGTCCTTGTTCGGGATCGTCGCGTCGGCCTGCGCGGCCGTCACGCCGGCAAGCAACAAAAAACCGGTGATCAGAAGCCGTGTCAGCATTCTCGATACGCCTCCAGGAAGGAGGCCACCATGCCGGTTTTACCAGTCGCGACAAGGGCGAGATGCGCACTCGGCCCTTAGCCCCACGGCCCCTTCGCACGAGGCTCGCCGTTCCACGGGCCACGTGGCGCAGCACCGGTTGCGGCACGCGCAGACTGCCCGCCGAGCTGCCCCGCCAGCTGCTGCAGCGCTGCGATGCGGTTCTGCGTCGACGGATGGGTGGTGAACAGGTTGTCCATGCTGCGGCCCGACAGCGGGTTGATGATGAACATATGCGCGGTGGCCGGCGCGCGCTCCGCATCCTCGTTGGGAATCCGATGCGCGGCATTGTCGATCTTCGCCAGCGCCGAAGCCAGCCACATCGGGTTGCCGCAGATGCGCGCGCCCATGTCGTCGGCGGCGTATTCGCGGGTCCGGCTAATGGCCATCTGCACCAGCATGGCGGCGAGCGGCGCCAGGATCATCAGCGCCAGCCGGCCGATGATGCCCGGGCCGTTGTTACGGTTGCCGCCGAAGAACATGCCGAACTGCGCCACCATGGAGATCGCGCCGGCGATGGTCGCGGTGACGGTCATCAGCAGCGTGTCGTGGTGCTTCACATGGGCCAGCTCGTGCGCGATCACGCCAGCCAGTTCCTCGCGGCTCAGGCTGCTGCATCAGCCCGGTGGTGACGGCCACGGCGGCGTTTTCGGGATTGCGGCCGGTGGCAAAGGCGTTGGGCTGCGGATTGTCCATGATGTAGACTTTTGGCATCGGCAGGTTGGCGCGGGCGGCGAGATCGGCCACCAGCCGAAACAGGTCCGGTGCATTGCGTGCGTCGACCGGCTGCGCGCCGTGCATCGACAGCACCATGCGATCGGAATTCCAGTAGGCAAACAGGTTCATGCCGGCCGCAACCAGCAGGGCCAGCGTTGCGCCGGACGCGCCGCCGATCAGATAGCCGACGCCCATGAACAGGGCGGTCATGCCAGCGAGCAGCATCGCGGTTTTGAAGTAGCTCATCGGTCCTCCTGCCCGCGAAATCGCGCCGGGATTGGCGCTGCGGTGCCTCCTTGAGATGGTGATGGCGCAGGCAGCGGCGCAAGACGTCGCTCTGCGGCAGCGCGTCGCGGCCATGCCGGGGAACGCATTGAAAGCCGGGGGTGGCTGGCCTAGGCTCGCGGCAAGCAAAAAACAACAATGAGGAAATGCCGTATGGCGCGCGTCAAGTTTGGAGCCTTTCTCGCTCCGCATCATCCGATCGGCGAACATCCGATGCTGCAATTCCGCCGGGATCTCGATCTGGCGGAGCAGCCGGATGCACTCGGCTACGACGAGTTCTGGTGCGGCGAGCACCATTCCTCCGGCTGGGAGATGATCGCCTCGCCCGAGATGTTTCTGGCCGCAGCCGGCGAGCGCACCAAGCGCATCATGCTCGGCACCGGCGTGGTGTCGCTGCCCTATCACCACCCCTACAATGTGGCACAGCGCATGGTGCAGCTCGACCACATGACCGGCGGCCGTGCCATCTTCGGCTCCGGCCCGGGCGCACTGGCCTCCGACGCCCATACGCTGGGTATCGATCCCATGACCCAGCGCGACCGCCAGGACGAAGCCATCGCGATCATTCGCCGGCTGTTCAATGGCGAGCGCGTCACCGCGAAGAGCGACTGGTTCACCATGAACGATGCGGCGCTGCAGATCCTGCCGCTGCAGGAGGAGATGCCGTTCGTGGTGGCGTCGCAGATCTCGCCCTCGGGCATGACGCTGGCCGGCAAATACGGCATCGGCATCATCTCGCTGGGGTCGATGTCGACGCAGGGACTGATGGCGCTGCCGACGCAATGGGGTTTTGCGGAAGACGCCGCGAAGAAGCACGGCACCACGGTGGACCGCGCCAACTGGCGCGTGCTGCTGAGCTGGCACATCGCCGAGACGCGTGAGCAGGCGGAACGCGAGGCCGGCCCCGGCCTGATGCGCTGGCACAACGAATACAACGTCAAGACCCTGCAGCGTCCGGGCCTGCAGCCGTTCACGTCGCCGGAGGACGCTATCGAGAAGACCGCCGGCGGCGAGAGTGCGGCCTCCACCATCGGCACCCCCGACGATCTGGTCAGGACCATCAAGAACCTGATGGCCGTGTCGGGAGGCGTCGGCACCATCATCGGCTTCGTACACGACTGGGCCAACCCGGAAAACACGCGGCGCAGCTGGGACATGGTGGCGCGCTACGTGGTGCCGGAGATCAACGGGCATATCGCGGCCTTGCGCAGGTCGCAGACCTTCGTGATCGAGAACCGCGCCATTTTCGAGCGTGCGGGTCAGGCCGTGATGGCCAAGATCATGGAGAACGACAAGGCCGCGGCGGCGCTGTCGCACACCGGCCCCGGCCGCGTCGCCATCCCCTTGGTCAACGCGCCGGACCTGCAGCAGACGAAAGCGTAGCGCACGGCAATACCGCCGTCCCTGCCGGCGAGGTTACAGCGCCCCGCGCTTCCCGCTTGCAGGGAATCGCGGGGCGGGACAATTTCGACGCAGCGCAACGGTCGACAGCCGGCCGGCGCCCCGGAGGCAACAGATGGGCAAGGACCTCGATCCTCTGATCCTCGATCTCCTGGAATGGATCGCGCGCGAGCCGCGTTCCTATGCCGATGTGCTCGACGCCTGGCGGACGTCTTGTCCGCGCCTCACGGTGTGGGAAGACTGCGTCGACCGCGGCTATGCCACGCGCGAACATCATGCGGGCCGCGAGGTGATGGTCGGACTGACGCAGGAAGGGCGCGACTTCCTGTGCGCGCACGGGCGGATGGCGCGCGACCTGCACGCCGGCGACGTTGCCGCAACTGCGGCGGCGCGGGTCCATACCGTCACGACATAACCCAATACCTGTAAGTGGTAGCAGGTGCGGCGCGGTCAATTCCCGTCGTGCCGCCCAAGAATTACGCTTAAGGAAGTTCTAATTCCGACCTGCGTAGTCTGCACCCCATTGATGGTCCGGCATCCAGTCCGCCGCATTTTTCGGGGTCTTCATTGTGAAATTGCTCAACAACCTGCCGATCTCCGCCAAGCTCGGCATTCTCGTCGGCGTCACCCTGCTCGGCCTGTGCGCCGCCGGCTTTCAGGCAACGCGCCTGGTCAGCCAGGAGATGATTGCGGCGCGGATGGACCAGATTCACGCCATCGTCGACACCGCGCGCAACCTGGCGATCGGATTGCAGAAGCAGGTCGAGGCCGGCGAAATGACCAAGGACGCCGCGATCAAGGAATTTTCCCGACGCGCCCGCACCATGACCTACGACAACGGCAGCGGCTATATCTTCGCCTACGACATGGACGGCGTCACCATCGCCGCGCCCGACCCGAAGGCCATCGGCAGCAACCGGCTCGACGTCAAGACCAACGGCCGCGCGCTGTCGCGCGAGTTGCGCGACGGCGTCGCCGCCAAAGGCGACGTCACGCTGTACTACGAATACATGAAGCCCGGCGAAAAGGAGCCGATCCGCAAGGTGTCCTATGCGGTGGCGATTCCCGGCTGGAACATGTTTGCCGGCACCGGCACCTATATCGACGACCTCGACGCGAAGCTGAAGCCGATCATCTGGTCGCTGGCGCTGGCGCTGTTCGGCATTGCCGCGGTCGCCGGGCTGATCGCCTGGTTCGTCGCCCGCAGCATCACCGGGCCGCTCGGCCTGCTCGGTGCACGCATGAAGAACCTCGCTGCCGGCAAGATCGAAGCCGACATCCCCGGGGCCGGCCGCCGCGACGAGATCGGCGCCATGGCTGCAACGGTGCAGGTGTTCAAGGACAGCGCCATCCGGATGCGCAGCCTCGAACAGGAGGAAGCGGCCATGCAGACGCGCGTCGCCGCCGAACGGCGCGCCGCCATGATCGGCCTGGCCGACGGCTTCGAACGCAGCGTCACCGGCGTGGTGAAGTCGGTGGCAAATTCCGCGGCCGGCATGCAGGCCACGGCCACGTCCATGACGGCCACCGCCGGCGAGACCAGCGACCGCGTCTCCACCGTGAGCGCCGCGTCGGACAAGGCACTGGGCAATGTGCAGACCGTGGCCGCCGCCGCGGAAGAACTCGCGGCCTCGGTGCAGGAAATCTCCCGTCAGGTGGCGCAGTCCACCGAAATCGCGCGGCAGGCGGTGAGCGAAGCGGGCCGCACCAACTCCACAGTGCAACTGCTGTCCGGCGCCGCCGAAAAGATCGGCGTGGTGGTGCAGCTCATTCACAATATCGCCGAACAGACCAACCTGCTGGCGCTGAACGCCACCATCGAGGCAGCGCGCGCCGGCGAGGCCGGTCGCGGCTTCGCCGTGGTGGCCTCCGAGGTCAAGGCGCTGGCGACCCAGACCGCCAAGGCCACCGAGGAAATCTCCGCGCAGGTCTCGAGCATGCAGTCGTCCACCGGTGACGCCGTTGCGGCGATCGCCAGCATTGCGTCCACCATCGAGAAGATGAGCGACATTTCGCTGGCGATCTCCTCGTCGGTCGAGCAGCAAGGCTCCGCCACCCGCGAGATCGCCCAAAACATCCAGGCCGCTTCCGCCGGGTCCAGCGAGATCGCCAGCCATATCGGCGGCGTCAACACCGCCGCCTCGGCGACCGGTCGGGCTGCCGGCGAGGTCCTAGCCGAGGCGCGCGAACTCGACGGACACGCCAGCATGCTGCAATCGGCGGTGGCAGACTTCCTGCGACAGGTCCGCGCGGCCTAGCAGTCTGCTGAAAAACTCCGGCGCCGGGCGTCAAAACCGTGAACAAAACGGAATCTAAAAGAGTCTGGAACGGAATCGAACTGCGGCGGAATTGAGTTTTTCAGCAGACTGCTAGAGTCTGATCCATCAAGTATGCCGCTCCGCAGAGCCGGGACCGTATCATGCGGTATCGTTTGTGGCGGTCCCGGATCTGCAGTGCACCACGCCTCCTGACGGAGGCGCATTGCACTGCGTCCGGGACACGATCTATGGAGATGGATCTAGCTCGAGAGTCCCGGGTGGCCGGCAGGCGCTGACGACCCGGCGAGCAGTGCCAGCTTCATCAGGCCGGCGGATGACGCAGCGGGCGGCACCTTGTCCGCAAGCAGCGGCGTGTCGAGGTATTGCCGGACGCCGGAGCGATCGATGACGAACAGTGGCCGGATCTGCCTGACATGGCTGTCCTCGACCATGGCCATGCGCCGGTTGTCGAGCAGCAGCCAGTTGCCATCCAGCCTGACGGCGGCGACCGCGTGGTCCTCATGGCGCCCGAGGTCGCGCAGAATCACGAGGCGCAGATCGTCGGCGGCGATGCCCGCCACGCGCAGCGCCACCAGCTTGGCGATGGCGTAGTCCTCGCAATCACCGGCGCCTTCGGCCAGCAGCGCCAGCGGCGAACGCCACACGTCGACGGCGCCATACAGCGCAAGATCGCTGGCGGGTCGGATCGCCAGGTTGATGGCGCGGTTGACCTCGCCGAGCCGGGCCCGGCCATCATGCGCCACGGCCTCATCGACGATCCCGAGCAGTCGCAGGGCGGCCGGCGAGCCGCACCGCGCGCGATCCTCCTGGCACAGGGTGATGGCCAGCAGCTCGGCCTCGATTTCCCGCTCCGCGCCCAGCCATTTGTCGCGCAACTCGCCGCCCTCAACCGGCGCGGAGGCAAGTCCGAACGGACCGGCGGCCGGTGCTGCAGCTTGGATCCCGTCCGGATGCATTGTATCGGCCACCGCAAAGGCCGGACCGCACAGGGCCAGACCGCAGGCCAGCAATCCGGCGCGCCATGACGGCGCCCATTTGAAACTCAACATCTGACGCCCCCTGTCCGGGCATCGGCGGGGGTGACAGCCCGCACGTGACCGGATCATTCGCGCCGATCATGGGCGGGGGGATTTTCAACCGGCTTAAGGCGGCATGGTCGCAGGGGCGGACTTTGCCGTCGTGCTCAAAGCTGGATGGCGCAATTGAATACAAGTTTAGCAATCGGGAACCGGCGCCACACCTCACCACCACCGCCGGGCTCGCAAGCCGCATTAACCGCAACTAATGGTGCGCAAGCGTGCACTTTCGCATTGCACGCGCCGGTGGTATGCATCAGGTAAGTCTTTCCTCTTTCTTTACCTTTGCGCGGTGTCACCATTGAACTTCGCCGGGAAATTCGACTTTTCGCATTTTGATACGGTTGGGCTTTCGGGGGCGTCGGCAGAAGTGCCGGCGAATAGCGGCGGCCTTGACGGCGCGCAGCCCAGCATTGTCGTTCCCGACGCGCATCTGCTGTTTGCCGGCGACTACAAGCGCGCGGGACTCGACCTGGTGCTGTCGAAGGACGGCCACGACCACGTCGTGAACGACTATTTCAAGGGACACGTCCGCGCTGCGCTGTCATCACCGGACGGCGCGCGGCTGTCGGGCGCGCTGGTGGAGTCGCTGACCGGCGAGGTCCAGGTCGCGCAGCTCGCCGGCGCCACGGCCGCGGCCACCGTCATCGGTCGCGTCACCAAGCTGACCGGCAGCGCCACCGCGATCCGCAACGGCGTCTCGATCCAGCTCAACATGGGCGACAACGTTAACAAGGGCGACGTGGTGCAGGCCGGCAGCGATTCCACGCTCGGCCTCACCTTCATCGACGGCACCGTATTCGGGTTGTCCTCGAACGCCCGCATGGTGCTGAACGAGATGGTCTACGATCCCAACGGATCGTCGAATTCCTCGCTGCTCAGCCTGGTGCAGGGCACCATTACCTTCGTTGCCGGCGAGACCGCCAAGCACGGCGACATGAGGGTCGACACGCCTGTGGCGACCATGGGCATCCGCGGCACGGCCGTGCTGGTGGAAATCGATTTCACCGTGCCGGGGACCGGCGGCGCCCCGCCGGTCAAATTCCAGGTGCTGGTGGAGCCCGGCGGCAAGACCGGCTCCTACGTGCTGTACAGCAAGTCCGATCCGAACGTGATCATCGGCACGGTCAACCAGGCCGGCCAGGTCACCAGCGTCACCGGCGACGGCACGCCATCGACCGCGCCGGCGCCGCTGTCGCCGGAAGTGCTGGCGATCATTCCGGAGATCTTCAAGCTGTATTTTCCGGGTTACACGCCGAACGCCAATCCGCAGAGCACCAACCCGAACAACGGATCGGCCCCAGCCAATCCGACGCCCGGCAGCACCAATCCCGATCCGATCAAATTCACGCCGACGCCGGACCTTCCGGTCAACGTCCCGACGACGATCCCCATTAATCTGCCCGGTGACACGCCGGGGACGCCGCCGATCAATGTCATCGTCACGCGCTTCAACACCGCGCCGACCATCGAGGTTGCGCCGCTCGAGATCTCGCTGACGGAGGGCAGGACCGGCTTCAGGCTGGCCGACCAGGTCACGATCAAAGATCCCGACATCGGCGACGGCGGATTCAACGACGTTGCCGTGCCCTATGTGGCCGGCACCGGAAAGGTGGTTTCCGCGGTCAGCCCCGCCAACGTTCCAGCGGGCCTCGATCTGGCAAAGCTGGTGACCATCGATCCGCTGACTGGCGCAGTCAGCTACGATCCGGCGGCGTTCCGGTTCCTTGGCGAAGGCCAGAAGCTGGTTTTCACCATCAGCTTCGACAGCCGCTCGGGACCGGACACCGTCCACGAGACCCTGACCTTCACCATCGACGGGGTCAACGATGCGCCGGTGATCACCGCGGCGTCGCTTTCGGTCACCAATGGCGGCACGGTCGTTGTGCAACTGTCCGACATCGGCATTGTCGATCCCGACAGCACCAGCTTCACCTTTTACGCGACAGCGACGCACGGCTCGTTCGAAATCCTGGTCGGCTCGAACTGGGTTACGCTGGCATCTGGCCAAGCGGTGACGTCGGCGGACATCGCCGCCGGCCATATCCGCTTTCATCATGACGGAAGCGGATTTGCGCCGGACATCAGCGTCATCGTCAGTGACGGAAGCGCCGTCAGCACGCCTTTTTCGGCTCACGTCGACTTCACGCCGGGGCAGCCGGACACGGTGTATCACCTGACCTCTTCGGAAGGCACCATCATCGATGTGTCTGGACACGGCGCGACCAACGGTTTCGTCCTCCCCGGCGCCGGTAATGTGACCACGCCTGGCACGCCGGAAGACCGCATCGTGCTCGGCTATCACATCGGGGGAGACCCAAATCCGGTCGTCGTCAACGGATCGCCGCTGATGCACGACAACGGCTTTACGCCGCTTTCCCATTCAGAGGTTCATAATACAGACGGCTCGAATTCGGTCGTCACCAGCCTCGATGCCGGCCATGGCGTCACGCTGACCCAGACCATCACGCTGGGGGCCGACGCCAATTTCTTCACCACCACCATCGACATTTGCAACAACAGCGGCGCGACGATCGACAATGTCCGTTTCATGCGCAACTTCGATCCCGATCAGGATCAGAACCCGCAGGGGACCGGCACCTACAACACCTTCAACGACGTGATTCACAACTCGACTGACGTGGCCATCGTATCCGCCAAAGGCCCTTCCTCCGGGACTGAGGTCGCGCTGATCGGATTGAACGGCGCCTGGCACGCATCGTCATACGGCTTCACAAATACCGATCCATATGCGGCCCAGGCCTATGCTTCGCCGGTCGATCCGAATGGCGCCCTGGGCGACCGGGCGATCTCGCTCACCTATGATTTCGGCACCATCGCCGCAGGCGCCCACGCGACGGTGACCTACATCACCACCAACAACGTTGCCACCATCGGCAGCAACGCCCTGTACGGCACCGAGGGTGCGGACACCATCAACGGGCTGGGTGGCGACGACCTGCTCATCGGCCTTGGCGGCGCCGACACCTTCGTATTTTCAGCCAATTCCGGTCACGACACGATCTACGATTTTCAGAAGAATGTGGACCACATCAATCTGTCCGCCATCGTCAACACGACTGATGTCTGCGGGTGGATGTCCAGCCACGTCGCGGCGAGCGGAGCCGACACATTGATCACCCTGGATGCCGGCGACACCATCCTGCTGCACAACGTGGCCTATACGAGCCTGCATGCCAGCGACTTCATCGTTCAGTCCCATCCGGTCTGAACCACGGGCCCTCATCCCGCGACATTAACTGTTGCGGCTTGATATCCTGCACAAGACGCTTCGCTGATGGCATAGTGGCTGACGCAGAACGGATCGCGGAACCGGTTCGGGGCCGTCCTCCGACCGTTTCCCAAGGGTTTTGACGATGCAGCGCGGCCAGCTACGGTTGTCTCACTCTCCGAAGTCCGAGCTTGGCGACGCACTGCGCGCCTGCCGCGGCGCGTTCCTTGGCGTCGGGCTGATGAGTTGCATGATCAACCTTCTGTATCTCACCGGCTCGTTCTTCATGCTGGAAGTGTACGACCGCGTGCTGCCCAGCCGCAGCGTGCCGACCCTGGTCGGCCTCATTGTCCTCGCCGCCGGCCTGTACATCGCCCAGGGCGTGCTCGACCTGCTGCGCGGCCGTGTCCTGGTCCGGGTCGGCACGTCGCTCGACGAGGCCTTGAGCGCCCGCGTGTTCCAGACCGTGGTGCGCCTGCCGCTGATGGCCGGCGGCCGCAGCGAAGGCCTGCAGCCGCTGCGCGACCTCGACAATGTCCGCGCATTTCTCTCCGGAATGGGACCGAGCGCGCTGTTCGACCTGCCCTGGCTGCCGCTGTATCTGGCGATCTGCTTCGCCTTCCACCCGATGCTCGGCCTGACCGCGCTGGTCGGCGCGATCATCCTGGTGGCGTTGACCATCGCCACCGAAGCCATGACCCGGGCTCCGGCCCGTGAAGCCAATGCGCTGGCGGCGCGGCGCAGCGATCTCGCCGCCGCCGGCCGCCGCAATGCGGAAGTGATGGTGGCGATGGGCATGGCCGGCCGCCTAACCCGCCGCTGGGAGGAGTCGAACCAGAACTATCTCGCCGGCAACCAGCGCACCAGCGACGTCGCCGGCGGCCTGGGCGCGGTGGCCAAGGTGCTGCGCATGATGCTGCAATCGGCGGTGCTCGGCGTCGGCGCCTATCTGGTGATCCATCAGGAGGCGACCGCCGGCATCATCATCGCCGGCTCGATCCTGAGCGCCCGTGCGCTGGCCCCTGTGGACCTGGCGATCGCCAACTGGAAGGGCTTTGTCGCGGCGCGGCAGAGCTGGCACCGGCTCAACGGCCTGCTCGCCGCCGTGCCGGAACGCTCCACGGTGACGCAGTTGCAAAGCCCGACGCAGCGGCTGTCGGTGGAAAATCTTTCCGTGATGCCGCCGGGCGACCAGAAACTGGTGGTGCAGGACGCCAGCTTCGCCCTGCAGGCCGGCAACGGCCTCGGCATCATCGGTCCCTCCGGGTCCGGCAAGTCATCGCTGCTGCGGGCGCTGGTCGGGGTCTGGCAGCCGGTGCGCGGCAGCGTCCGGCTCGACGCCGCCGCCCTGGACCAGTGGACCTCCGACAGCCTCGGCCGCCACATCGGCTATCTGCCGCAGGATGTCGAACTGTTCGCCGGATCGGTGGCGCAGAACATCTGCCGTTTCGATCCCGACGCCTCGTCCGACAGCATCATCGCCGCCGCCAGGCAGGCCGGCGTGCACGATCTGATCGTCAGCATGCGCGACGGCTACGACACCCAGATCGGTGAACAGGGCAGCGTGCTGTCCGCCGGGCAGGCGCAGCGCGTGGCGCTGGCGCGGGCGCTGTATGGCGACCCGTTCCTGATCGTGCTCGACGAGCCGAATTCCAATCTCGACACCGAGGGTGACGAAGCCCTGACCCGAGCGGTCCGCAATGCCCGGGCCCGCGGCGCCATCGTCGTGGTGGTGGCGCACCGGCCGATCGGCATCGACGGCGTCGACCTGCTGCTGGTGCTCAAGGACGGCCGCGTCCAGGCCTTCGGGCCGAAAGACACGGTGCTGGCGCAGGTGCTGCAACGACCGGTGCCGCAGCCGATCAAGATCGTCGCCGACGGCGGGGTCAGCAAGCCATGACCGCCAAGTCAACCGGATCGCCAACCCGATCGCATCGCTCCATCCGCCTGCATCTGGTGATCGGGCTGGTGGTGGTGCTCGTCCTCGCCGGCGGCATCGGCGGCTGGGCCGCGACCGCGCAGATCTCCGGGGCGCTGATCGCGCCGGGCGCGGTGGTGGTCGATTCCAACGTCAAGAAGGTGCAGCATCCCACCGGCGGCGTGGTCGGCGAACTGCGCGCCCGCGACGGCGACGTGGTCAAGGCCGGCGACGTCGTGGTGCGGCTCGACGACACCGTCACCAAGGCCGGCCTCGCCATCGTCACCAAGAACCTCAACGGGCTGTGGGCACGCGCCGCCCGCCTTGAGGCCGAGCAGCGCGGCGCCGAGCGGATCAGCTTTCCTGCCGTCCTGCTCGAACAGATTGCCGACGACGACGTCAAGAACGTGATCGCCAGCGAGACCAAGCTGTTCAACGTCCGCTCCACCGGACGCATCGGCCAGAAGGCGCAGCTGCGCGAACGCATCGCCCAGCTCAACGAGGAAATCGGCGGCCTGACCGCGCAGGAAGCCGCCAAGACCAGCGAGATGGCGCTGGTCGAAAAGGAACTGATCGGTGTCCGCGGACTGTACAACCAGCAGCCGGTGCAGATCTCGCGGCTGACCGTGCTGGAGCGCGACGCGGCAAGGCTGGCCGGCGAGCGCGCCCAGTTCATGGCGGCGCGGGCCCAGGCCCGCGGCAAGATCACCGAGACCGAGTTGCAGATCATCCAGATCGACAAGGACCTGGTGTCCGAGGTCTCCAAGGACCTGCGCGAGACCAACGACAAGATCGGCGAGTTCGTCGAGCGCAAGGTCACCGCCGAGGACCAGTTGCGGCGCATAGACATCCGCGCGCCGCAGGACGGCATGGTGCTGCAATCCACCGTGCACACCGTCGGCGGCGTGATCACCGCCGGCGACGCCATCATGCTGATCGTGCCGCAGACCGACAGCCTCTCGGTGGAGGCCCGCGTCAATCCGCAGGATATCGACAAACTGGTGATCGGCCAGAAGACGCTGCTGCGTCTGTCGGCCTTCAACCAGCGCACCACGCCCGAGCTGAACGGCGTGGTGACGCGGGTGTCGCCGGACGTCACCACCGACCAGCGCACCGGACAGAGCTACTACACTATTCGCATTTCGATGCCGCCCGAGGAGATTGCGCGGCTCGGCGACGTCCGGCTGATTCCCGGCATGCCCGTGGAAGCCTTCGTGCAGACCGGCGACCGCACCATGCTGGCCTATCTGGTCAAGCCGCTGAGCGACCAGCCGATGCGCGCGTTCCGGGAAAAGTGACGCGAGCCGGCATGACATCGCCATGATCAGGTTCCGGCGGGTGCGACGGCTGGCGCGGCGGTTCGGCTTTGCCCGCGCGCTGTGCGTCGCGCTGCTGATCGCTCTGGCGCTGGCGCGGATCGCCGACCTCCCGGTGACCGAGGAGCTGCGGCTGCGCACCTTCGACACCTACCAGCTCATCGCCCCGCGCGTGAAGACCGCCCGGCCCGTGGTCATCGTCGATATCGACGAGGCGAGCCTCAGGAAATACGGCCAGTTTCCCTGGCCGCGCACCCGCATCGCCGATCTCGTCACCAACCTGACCCGGCTGAAAGCCGTAGTCATCGCCTTCGACATCGCGTTTCCGGAGCCGGACCGGACCAATCCCGCCATTGCCGCCGACGCCATTGCCGGGCTCGACGACGCCACCCGCGCCATGCTCCGCGCATTGCCGAGCAACGACCGGCTGTTCGCCGACGCCGTGCAGCGCTCACGCGTCGTGCTCGGCGAATCCGGACTGGCGATGGCGGGTCCGGCACTCGACGCGTCGCGGCCGGCGACCGGGCTGGCGATGCTCGGCGGCGATCCGCAGCCGTTTCTCGTAAGTTTTCCGGGACTGCTGCGCAACGTGCCGGAGCTTGAAAAAGCCGCCTCCGGCCGCGGGCTGTTCAGCATCCGCAACGAGCGCGACGGCATCGTGCGCCGCGTGCCCATGATGATGCAGGCGCAGGGCGTCACCATGCCGTCCCTGACCTTCGAGATGCTGCGGGTGGCGACCGGCACCGACACCATCTTCATCAAGTCCGACCGCGCCGGTATCAAGAGCATTGCGGTCAAGGGCTTCGAAATCCCCACCGACCGCAACGGGCAGTTGTGGGTGCATTTCGCGAAAAGCGACCCGGCCATCTACGTCTCCGCCGCCGACGTGCTGGACGGCACGGTGCCGCCGGAGCGCATTGCCGGCAGGCTGGTGCTGATCGGCACTTCGTCGGTCGGGCTGCTCGACACCAAGACCACGCCGATCGATCCGGTGCTGCCCGGCGTCGAGATCCACGCCCAAGTGCTGGAAAGCGCGCTGACCCGCACGGTGCTGTCGCAGCCGAATTACGCGATCGGCGCGGAGTTGTGCACAGCGCTGCTGCTCGGCATTCTCGTCATCTGGCTGGCGCCGATGTTCGGCCCTGTCACCCTGATCGCGGTCGGCGCCCTGATCGCCACATTGCTGGTCGGCACGTCCTGGTATTTCTATTCGCAACACCGTCTGCTGCTCGACTTCACCTATCCGCTGCTGTCGACCACGCTGATCTACCTGACGCTGATCTTCAGCAACTTCGTCCGCGAACAGCGCCAGCGCCGCCGCATCCGCTCGGCGTTCAGCCAATATCTCTCGCCGGCGCTGGTCGAGCAGCTCGCGCAATCGCCGGAGAAGCTGGTGCTCGGCGGCGAGGAGCGCGAGATGACCATCATGTTCTCGGACGTGCGCGGCTTCACCGCGATCTCGGAATCCTACAAGCACGACCCGCACGGCCTGACGACGCTGATGAACCGCTTCCTGACGCCGCTGACCAACGCCATCCTCGACCGCAAGGGCACCATCGACAAGTACATGGGCGACGCCATCATGGCGTTCTGGAACGCGCCGCTCGACGACGCCGAACACGAAATCAATTCCTGCGCCGCCGCCCTCGACATGCTGGAGCGCATCGACGCCCTCAACCGCGAACGCGAGATCGAGGCGCAGCAGGGCGGCCACGTCTATATCCCCATGCAGGTCGGCATCGGCCTCAACACCGGCACCTGCGTGGTCGGCAATATGGGCTCCGACCTGCGGTTCGACTATTCCGTGCTCGGCGACAGCGTCAACCTCGCCTCGCGACTGGAGGGCCAGTCCAAGGAGTACGGCTTTCCCATCATCGTCGGCTCAAAGACGGCGCTGGCTGCGAAAGACAGGTTCGCGATCCTCGAGCTCGATTTCATCATGGTGAAGGGCAAGAAGGAGCCGGAAGTGATCTATGCCGTCGCCGGCCGCGAGGACATGGCGCAGTCGGAACGCTTCCAGCGGCTGCGCAAGCTGACCATCGAGATGCTGGCCTGCTATCGCAGCCGCGACTGGGACGGCGCGCTGTTCGCCATCGAGCGCGGCCGCAAGTCCGACGTCGGTCATCTGCTGGAGCTGCTGTATAACCTGTATGAGAAGCGGCTTCACGCTTACAGGCAGTCGCCGCCGCCGGATGACTGGAACGGGGCTTATGCGCTGCTGACGAAATGACGTGCATCATTCCGGGGCGTGAGCGGCGAAAGCCGACCGGCCACGGGATGACAGGACCATCAGATCTCCCGCAGCCCGCGCGAGTTGGGCAGACTGACCTGAGCCAGCCGCAGCGCGTCCTCGTTCTGGTCGACGGCCACATACTGGCCGTCCCAATAAGTCAGCGCCGAGGTCGGCACCGAGGTCAGCACGTCCCTGACGCGGCCGATGACAATGGCGTGGGAATGTCGCTCGATCACTTCCTCGACCTCGCAATCGATCGAGGCGAGGCCGCCGACCAGCAGCGGCACCCCGGTGGCGCGCGTCACCCATTGCGCGCCGTTGAAGCGGGCAGCGCCTTTCAGGCCGTCCTTGCCGGAAAAGCGTTCGGCAATGTCGAGCTGTTCCGCCGTGAGGATGTTGACGCCGAACGCGCCGTAGCGCTGCAGCAGCGGCCACGACGACGACTGCCGGTTGACGCTGACCATCAAGGTCGGCGGTTCCACCGACAGCGACGACACCGAGGTGACCGTCATACCGGAGATGTCGCTGCCGCGGCCCACGGTGATGACGCTGACGCCGCAGGCCAGCGCGCGCATGGCGCCACGGAATTCGCCGGAGGAAATATCGCGGCCGGTTTTGATGTTGCGCACGACGCAGTTCATGGTGTCCTCACAAATCCGTTGAATCGTCGCCCTTGAGAAGGTCGCGCAGGATGCCGCCTTCAAGGGCGGCGAGGTCAGCCGAGCCGCGCTGCCGTGGTCGCGGCACGTCGACATGGATATCATGAGCGATGCGACCGTCCTCGATCACGAGTACGCGGTCGGCCAGCGCCACGGCTTCCGAAACATCATGCGTGACGAGGATCGCCGTAAATGCCTGATCGTGCCAGACCCGGCCGAGCAGCCGCTGCATCGAGATCCGCGTCAGCGCGTCCAGCGCGCCGAGCGGCTCGTCGAAGGCCAGCACCTTGGGCTGGCTGACCAGCGCCCGCGCCAAGGCCACGCGCTGCTTCTGGCCGCCGGACAGCACCGCCGGCCACTGATCACGCTTGTCCGCAAGACCGACCTCACCGAGCGCGCGTTCGGCGCGCGCTTTCGCATCCGCCGAGGTGCGGTCGCGGCCAAGACCGACTTCCACATTGGACAGCACGCGGGCCCACGGCAGCAGCCGCGGCTCCTGGAACATGACGCGAATGTCTTCGGCGCGCGCCTCTTCGCCGAAGCTGATACTGCCGGCGCTGGGCTTGTCGAGTCCGGCGATCAATCGCAGCAGGGTGCTCTTGCCGCAGCCGCTGCGGCCGACAATGGCGACGAACTGTCCGGCGGGGATGTGCAGGTCGATGCCGCGCAGCACCTCGTTGTCGCCGAAGGATTTTCGCAGGCCGCGGATGGTCAGGCCGAGGCCACGCGACGGTGCCTGCGAGGCGCGGCGCGTGTCACGCGCCTGCCCGACATAATCCTGCGGGTCGGCCAATTCGGCGTCCACGGGAACAAAACGAAGGGGCTGCTGCATGTTCACTCTCAAGCTCTTGCTCACTGTGAGCCCTGCTCACTGTTTCTGGAACGCCGGATGCCAGGACAGCGTCAGCCGCTCCAGCAGGCGCGAGGCGCTGTCGGCGACCTTGCCGAGCAGGGCGTAGATCAGGATGCTCAGCACGACGACGTCGATCTGCATGAATTCGCGGGCCTGCATCGCCATGTAGCCGAGCCCCGACGACGCCGCGATGGTCTCCGCCACGATCAGAGTCAGCCACATGATGCCGAGCGCGAATCGCACGCCGACGAAGATCGACGGCAGCGCGCCGGGGAAGATCACCCGGCGGAACAGCTCGCCATTGCTCATGCCGTAGATGCGGCCCATCTCGATGAGCTGCGGGTCGACGGTGCGGATGCCGTGCAGCGTGTTGAGGTAGATCGGAAAGAACACGCCGAGCGCCACCAGGAACAGTTTTGCGGATTCGTCGATGCCGAACCACAGGATCACCAGCGGGATCAGCGCCAGATGCGGCACGTTGCGCACCATCTGCAGCGTCGTGTCGGTCAGCTTGCTGCTCAGCTGCGAGAGGCCGTTGGCGAGGCCGAAGGCAAAGCCGATGCTGCCGCCGATGAGGAAGCCGACACTGGCACGCCAGAACGACACCCAGATATTCTGCGCCAATTCGCCCGACAGCAGCAATTTCCAGCCGGCCAGCGCCACATCGCTCGGCGCCGGCATCACCCGCGCCGGCATGAAGCCGGTCACCGATGCCGGCTGCCAGACCAGAATGAGGGCCAGTGGCACGATCCACTGGGTTAGACCGTCGACCCGCGGCAGCCTGAACGCACGAACGCGGGGGAGAATTTCAACGATGCTCATGACTGCGAGACCTGCTTGACCAGCGGCTCGTGGCCGTTGGCAATGACTTCACCGATCTGGCTGCGCGAGCGCAGCTCCGTGACATTGTCGCTCTGCCGCAGCGACAGCAGCGGGAACACCAGCTCGGCGAAGCGGTAGGCCTCTTCGAGATGCGGATAGCCGGACATGATGAAGGTATCGACCCCGACGTCCTGATATTCCTTGATGCGCGCAGCCACCGTTTGCGGGTCGCCGACCAGTGCGGTGCCGGCACCGCCGCGCACCAGGCCGACGCCGGCCCACAGGTTGGGGCTGATCTCGAGCTTGTCGCGTCGCCCGCCATGTAGCTGCGCCATGCGTTGCTGGCCGACCGAATCCATGCGCGCAAAACTCTTCTGCGCGGCCGCCACCGTCTCGTCGGTCACGTACTGGATCAATTCTTCCGCCGCCTTCCAGGCGGCCTCGTTGGTCTCGCGCACAATCACATGCAGGCGGATGCCGAATGACAGCTTGCGTCCGCGCTTGTCGGCCACCGCCCTGACGCGCCGGATCTTGTCGGCGACATCCGCCGGCGGCTCGCCCCAGGTGAGATACTTGTCGACGGTGTCGACGGCGACGTCGATGCCCGCATCGGACGAGCCGCCGAAATACAGCGGCGGGCGCGGCGACTGTACGGGTGGGAACAGCAGGCGCCCGTCCTCGATGCTGATATGCTTGCCCTGCACGTTGACCGTCTTGCCCGCGAGCAGGTCGCTGTAGACGTTGAGGAACTCGCGCGTCACCGCATAGCGCTCGTCATGGGCGAGGAACACGCCGTCGCCCTTGTTCTCCACGGGATCGCCACCGGTGACGACGTTGATCAGCAGCCGCCCGTTGGTGACGCGATCGAGCGTCGCGGTCATGCGCGCCGCCACCGTCGGCGACTGCAGGCCGGGCCGGACCGCCACCAGATAGCGCAACCGCTCGGTCCACGGCGCCACCGCCGAAGCCACCACCCAGGAATCCTCGCAGGAGCGCCCGGTCGGCAGCAGCACGCCGTAATAGCCGAGCTGGTCGGCGGCCTGGGCGATCTGCCGGAGATAGTTGAAGTTGACTTCGCGGCCGCCGGTGGTTGTCGCGAGATAGCGGCCGTCGCCGTGGGTCGGCAGGAACCAGAGGACATTGGCGCTGGACGATGCGTTACTCATTGGAATGCCTTTTCAAGATTCGGATTGTCAGGTCTGCGTCGGCTTCCACACGGCGTCGCGCACGACGACCGGCTTCGGAATCAGGCCGAGCTTGAAGAACCGGTCGGCAACACCCTGCTGGGTGGCGACGATGTCGTCGGTCATCGGGCCGACCGCGAAAGACGAGCGCCTGGCGGCGATGGTCTGGATATCCAGCGGAATGCCGGTCACGGCGCTCAGCGATTTTGCCACGTCGTCACGATGGGCTTCCGCCCATTTCGCCGCCTGCGCCGTGACATCGACGATCTGCTGCAGCACCGCGCCATGGTTCTTCGCGAAATCGCGATTGGCGATGTAGAAGGAGTTGGTCTTGGTAATGTCGGAAGCGTTGACCAGGATGCGGCCGTTCTGCTTGGTCTCAGCGATGGCGAAATACGGATCCCAGATCGCCCAGGCATCGATGCTGCCGTTGGCAAAGGCCGGGCCGGCGTCGGGCGGCGTCAGATAGACTGGGGTGATGTCGGCATAGGTCAGGCCGGCTTTCTCGAGCGTCTGCACCACGATGTTGTGCGCGCTCGATCCCTTGGTGAAGCCGATCCGCTTGCCCTTGAGATCGGCAATGCTGCGGATGGCCGATTGCGCCGGCACCAGAATGCCCTGCCCGTTGGTGACCGGCTGGCCGGCGGCGTAGACGATGGCAGCGCCTGCGGACTGCGCGAACACCGGCGGCGAATCGCCGACCGCGCCGTAGTCGACGCTGCCGACGTTCATCGCTTCCAGCATCGGCGGCCCGGATGAGAACTCGACCCATTTGACGGCGACGCCCTGCGGGGCAAAATGCTGCTCCAGCACGGCGCGCTGCCGCGCGATCACCAGCACGCCGTTCTTCTGGTAGCCGATCCGGATCTCCTTCACGGTAACTTGCGCGCGTGCATCCGACCATGCGGCCACGGCGGCGGCGCCAAGCGACAGCTGCAGAAATTCTCGGCGCTTCATTCCATCGCTCCTGCCATGACGTCGCACAATTCCTCGACTGCGAAGATGATGGGAGCGGCCACAGGGAGTGTCGAGAGCTCTGAAAAAATAGCGATGCGCGCACTGCCGGCATGCCGATCGGCGCTGGGTTTGTTTCAGCGATGGGCGTTCAAGAGGCGCATTTTTCTCTGCGGCAATCCCGAGGGAACCATCGATTGCGACGCTCTCCGCGCCGGAGGCGCCGTATCGCATCGTCGCCGCGGCTCCGGGAACTTGCTCTCTGCCCGGCCAGGCATCGTGTCGGCCTGCCCAGATCACAATCGGGATTTCAAACCCGGAATACATCGCCCGGCAACAGCGGATGGCCCCGGGCATACGGCAGCGCCCCATCGAGGTCAGCTTTAGTCCGCCGTATTGACGATCTGTTAAGGACGATTGCCCGCATTTGCAGCAACCCGGTCTTGTATAGCTGGATACCGCAATTTCCGCGATCCGCTTAACCAAACCTACAACGGACTTTGCGAGGGTCCCTCCTTATGCAGGGGCGCGCAAATCATCATCGATCGGACCTCACTCTGGCAGGTGATCCGTTGAGCCGTGGCGACGCCGAATCGCTGACCGCGCTGGCGGGCGATGCGCAGGCGGCGCTGGCATTGCTGAGCGAAATCGTCAGGTTGATGCCTGCGTCGGTCACCGTTCAGGACGGCGACGGTCGTTTCCTGCTGGTCAATGACGCGGCAGCCGCCCAGTTCAACGCGCCTGCGGAAGAATTCAACGCGGACACCTCGCACAGCGATTTCCTGGCGCGGGCTCTCAACCACCGCCGCGACACCGCAGTCGACCTGCTGAACACCGGGCGCTCGGCCGTTTTCGAAGAGCGCGTCAGCGACGGCCAGAACAAGCGGGTGTTCCTCACCAGCCACCGCCCGGTGCAGGTCGGCGACCGGATGCTGCTGCTGTCCAGCGCCAGCGACGTCAGCCAGCAGAAGGCCGTCGAGGACGACCTGTTCCGCCGCGCCTATTTCGATAAACTGACCGGGCTGCCGTCGCGGCGGGTGATCGAGAATCGGGTCTGCGACATCATCGCCAGCAACGCCGCGCCGGAACGCTTCGCGCTGGCCTTTCTCGACATCGATCATTTCAAGCACATCAATGACTATTACGGCCACGCCATCGGCGATTCGCTGCTGGTCGAATTCTCCCGGCGGCTGTCCCTCGACCTGCGCGGCTCCGATATGCTGTCGCGGATATCCGGCGACGAATTCCTGCTGCTGCTGCATCCGATCCAGAGCGACGCGGAAGTGGCGGAGTATATCGACTTCGTCCTGACGCGCCTGCGCGCGCCGTTCTTCATCGACGGCTCGGAACTGTTCGCCTCCGCCTCGATCGGCGTCAGCCTGTATCCCGAGCATGGCCGCAGTTACGACGTTCTGAGCCAGAACGCCGATATCGCGATGTATCGCATCAAGAACGAGACCAAGGGCGCGGCGGCGTTCTTCGATACCGGCATGGAGCGCGAGGCGCTGGCGCGCATGGCGACCGAGCAGGCGCTGCGGCTGGCGATCCTCGACCGCCGGTTCTGCTGCGCATTTCAGCCCAAGGTCGACATCAGGACCCACGAGATCAAGGGCATCGAGGCGCTGGTGCGGCTGCGCGACGACAACGGCGTGATCCAGGCGCCGGGCAGCTTCATCAATCTCGCGGTGGAGCTCGGGCTGATCGACGAACTCACCCATCTCGTCCTCGCCGAAATCATGAAATCGATCGATCTGATCGATGAGACCTTCGGGGCCAGCGCCAGCATCAGCATCAATGTCGCGGCCAAGCAGGCCGGCAATCCGGAATTCATGACGGCGTTTGCGCGGGAGATCGAGGAGACCGGCTGTCCGCAACGCTTCATCGTCGAAGTGACCGAAGATGCCTTCGTCGCCAAGTCGCATTTCCAGGACGACATCCTGCCGCTGTTCCGCAAGCTTGGCATCGGCATCTCGATCGACGATTTCGGCATCGGCTACTCGTCGCTGTCGGCGCTGGCGGACATCACCGCCGACGAAATCAAGATCGACCGTTCGTTCATTACCGATATTCATAAGCGCCCGCGCAGCCAGGGCATCCTCAAGGCGATCGAGTCGCTCAGCGAGGCGCTCGGCATGACGGTGATCGCGGAGGGCGTCGAGACGTTCGAGGAACTTGCCTATCTGCAGGCCGCCACCAAGATCCGCTACGCGCAGGGCTATTACTTTTCCAAGCCGATCTTCCTCGACGAGATGAAGCCGCAGTCCCGCGCGGCCGGCGACACCCGCGGCGGGCCTGCCAGCCGCCCGGTCCCCGAGGCCCGCCCGGCCTATTCGCGTGCCGGCCGCCGCAGCTTCTGATCGCTCCGGTTGACGGTGTCGCAACGGTCCGGCCTCTGCTATGGAAGGCGAGCGCCAAACCCGGGCGCCCTGCTCCTGCGATCGAATGGAATGTCATGCCGCCGGTCTCGCTGTTTCTGAATATCCTCTGGATCCTGTTCGGCGGCCTGTGGATGGCTGCGGCCTGGATGATTGCGGCCATTGTCATGGCCATCACCATTGTCGGCCTGCCCTGGGCACGGGCGGCATTTAACATCGCCGCCTATACGCTGCTGCCGTTCGGCCAGCGCGCCGTGCGCCGCGACCTCGTCACCGGCCAGCGCGACATCGGCACCGGTCTGCTGGGCGTGATCGGCAACCTGATCTGGCTGGTCCTGGCCGGCTGGTGGCTGGCGATCGGACATCTGATCACGGCCGTCCTGCTCGCCGTCACCATCATCGGGATTCCCTTCGCCTGGGCCCATGTGAAGCTGGCGGGCATTGCGCTGTGGCCGATCGGCAAGGTCATCATTCCCGCCTGACGTCAACGCGCCGCCGATCGCTTTTGGGGTCCGCCGGCAGACCGATATTGCGGGAAAGCTCCGCGCGGTATAGTGGCATTGACTGACCTGATCGATCAGCACTCTTGAAGGGAGCAACGTGTCGGCAGCAAAGAAGGCTTCCTCACGCGGCAGCAAAGCGGCGCCTGAACCACGACCGCGCGCCGCCGGAAATATCACGGAGGCAACCTACAAGCAGCTGCAGGACCTCATCGAGACCCGTCAGCTGGTGCCTGGCGAGGTGATCGAGGAGCGACGGCTGGCGCTTCGCCTGAAGGTTTCGAGAACCCCGCTGCGGGCCGGCATCAGCAGGCTGCTGGGCGAGGGCAAGCTCGAGCAGCTGTCCAACGGATCTGTCGTCGTTCGCAACATCGGCATCACCGAGCTGCTCGAACTCATTCACCTGCGCATTGTGCTGGAGAGCGAGGCCGCGTCCATCGCCGCGACCCGCATCGCCCTCGACACCCTGCAGCCGCTCAAGGCGCGGCTCGAGCAGATCATGAGCACGGCCAAGATCACCAAGAGCATGCACTGGAACCTGGACGACGAAATCCACGACCTGATTGCCAGCAACTGCGGCAACCGATCGCTGGAGCGGCTGATCGGCGAGACACGCCTGAAGAGCCGGTTGTGCAATGTGGAGCGGCGGCCGGAGCGCCTGCTCCCGGCCTGCCGCGAACATCTGGCGATCGTCGACGCCATTATCCAGCGCGACGCGCAAGGCGCCCGACAGGCAATGGTCCAGCACCTCGTCAATGTGCGGCAGGGCATGCTGGAGACGTTCGGGATTTTCCTGCCCGCGGGCCACGCCTGACGGCGGGCGCGCTGCCCGGAAGCTCCGCACGTTGCCCGAAATACGACCGCCCGGCGTCCACTATTGACGCAGATCCGGCGCCGCCCACGCTTGACGAACCGCGCGCCGTGCGTTCAACTGGTATACCACTGGAATATTGCATCACGCGCGACCTCACGTTCACGCAAGCTGAAGCTGTTATTGATGATCACAACCGAAGCCGCATCCTACACGATCAAGCTCGAGCCACTGGCGCCGGAGACCTTTGCGGACTTCGGCGACGTGGCCGCCCGTCCAAGCGGTATGCGCCGCCGCTATCTGCCGACTGCGCGGGACAATGCCGTGGACGCCAAAACCCTTTCGCTGTGGATCAGCAGCGCGGCGACCGTCGCCAGCCTGCCGCTGCGGCTGGCGAAGCTGGAGCGCCATCCTTATTCGGCACAGACCTTCGTCCCGCTCGACGCCGGCAGCTATCTGGTGGTGGTGTGCGGCGCGCGGGCCGACGGACGGCCCGACCTCGACAGCCTCCGCGCTTTCGTCGCCGGCTCGCATCAGACCGTCACCTTCGCACGCAACGTCTGGCATCACCCGATGACGGTGCTCGACCGCCACATGGAATTCGCCGTCGCCATGGGCATGACGGGACGCGACGATGACGACGTGTTCTGCAGCCTTGATGTCGCTGTCGACGTCCTTGCGCCACCGGCATTGTGAGGGATCGGCGCATGGCATCGCCGGACGATCATCTGCAACGCGATTTCGTCGGCTACGGCCGGACCCCGCCGCATCCGCGCTGGCCGGGCGATGCGCGCGTCGCCCTGAACTTCTGCATCAACTATGAAGAGGGATCGGAAGCCTCGTTCGGCGACGGTGACGGCGCCAGCGAAGCCGCGTTGACCGAGGGCGGCGCCGGCGGCTTCGACGGACGCGACCTCGCCGCCGAATCCATGTTCGAATACGGCAGTCGCGTCGGCTTCTGGCGGGTGCTGCGCCTGCTCTCCGAGCGCGGGATGACCGCGACGGTGATGGGATGCGCGCTGGCATTGGAGCGCAACGACGAGGCCGCCGCCGCTATTCGCGCCCACGGCTACGACGTCTGCGCCCATGGCTGGCGCTGGGAACGGCACCAGAATCTCAGCGAGGCCGACGAGCGCGAACGTATCGCCAGGACCGTCACAAGCCTTCAGCGCACCACCGGCGCCGCCCCGCTCGGCTGGTATTGTCGCTACGGCGCCGGAATCAATACCCGCCGGCTGATCGTCGAGCACGGCGGCTTTCTGTACGACTCGGACGCCTACAACGACGAACTGCCGTACTGGACCAGGGTGCTCGGCAAGCCGCATCTGGTGGTGCCCTACGGTCTCGCCAACAACGACGCCAAATTCATGCGCGGCGCCATGACCACCGGCAGCGACTTCTTCGACTATCTGCGTGACGCCTTCGACATGCTGTACGCCGAGGGCGCGACCGCGCCGAAGATGATGTCGGTGGGCCTGCATCTCCGGATCATCGGCCATCCCGGCCGCGCCGCCGGATTGCAGCGCTTCCTCGATTACGTGCAGAAGCACCAGCAGGTCTGGATCTGCCGCCGCGGCGATATCGCACGGCACTGGCACGCCACCCATCCACCGACTCCATGATCCCTCCCCACCCATCCCTGCATCGAAGGAGCCCTCGCATGAAGATCAGCATCCGGCACGCCGCACTGGCGCTGCTGTTCTCCACCAGCCTGCCCGGCGCCGCGCTGGCGCAGGAAGCCGACCACCCCTCCGACAAGCCGATGGTGGTGGCGTCGGATTTCGGCGTGGCGCCATGGATGGTGCGCGGCGCCAACGGACCGGAGGGCTTCGGCGTCGATCTGGTCAACGAGATCGGCAAGGACCTCGGCCGTCCCAGGGTCGAGATCGTCGACATCAACTTTTCCGGCCTGTTCGCGGCACTGTTTGCCAAGCGCGCCGAATTCCTCGTCAATCCGCTGAACCTGACTGCCGAACGCTCCGAGCGCATGCTCTACACCGAGCCGCTGTTCTCCACCGGCAACGGCTTCCTGATCCGCGCCGCCGACGAGATGAAGGGATTTGACGACCTCAAGGGCAAGTCGGTTGCGGTCAACAAGGGCACCATTTCCGATACCTGGGCGACGGCAAACGCCGAGAAGTACGGCTTCGAGGTGCAACGCTATGACAGCTTCCCGGATTCGGTGCAGGCGCTGCTGACCCGGCGCGCCTTCGCGTCGCTCAACGAAATCCCCACCACCGTGTTCGCCGCAAGCCAGAACAAGGCCGTCAAGGTCGGCTTCAAGGACTTCAACGGCCGCAACTTCGCCTATGCCTTCCGCCCGGAGGATACCGAATACCGCAACAAGGTCGAAGCGGTGATCGAGTGCATGAAGATGGACGGCCGGCTGCGCAAGCTGCACGAGAAATGGTATGGCGCGGCGCCGGATGCCGGCTCGGCCATCGAAACCGTGTATTTCGGCTTCGGGCCTCCCGGCTTCAAGGGTTTCGAGCCGAGCGCCCACGCGATGAAGTGCAAGTAACCTGAGCCACGCCTGACACCGGACCGGCCCAGCCGGCCCGGTGTCCCGGCAACGGAGCGCCGATGGACCGGATTGCCGAGTATTACTTCAACGCCAAGGTTCTCGCGATCGCCTGGCCGGATGTGCTGGCGGGATTCCGCGTGACCGTGATGGTATCGCTGCTGGTGATCGTCGTGGGCGTGGCGCTCGGCCTGCTGCTGGCGCTAGTGAAATGCGCCAACCTGCGCGCGGTCAACCTGCTCATCACCGCCTATGTCGACGTGTTCCGGACGTTGCCGCAGCTGGTCGTCATCATTTTCATCTATTTCGGCCTGCCCTATCTCGGCGTGACCATGTCGCCGTTCGTCACCACCGTGCTGGCGCTCGGCCTCGTGCTGTCGGCTTTTGCGACCGAGATCTTCTGGTCGGCCATCATGGCGCTGCCGCGCGGCCAGTGGGACGCCGCCAGCGCGCTCGGCTTCAGCCGAACTCGCACCCTGCTGTCGATCATCCTGCCGCAGGCGATCCGGCTGGCCGTGCCGCTGCTGACCAACCGGGCCATCTCCATCAGCAAGGGCACCGCGCTGGGCACCGCCGTCTCGCTGCCGGAAACCCTCGGACAGGCGCAGAGCGTGATGGCGCTGGTGGCCAATCCCTCGCCGCTGACGCTGGCCGCGGCATTCTACCTGTTGTTCTTCCTGCCGCTGGTGATCGCCAGCCGGTTCATCGAATACCGTTACAGCCACGGTCATTGAGCGCACGCCATGGAGCCGTTTCTCGAAAACTTCGCCAATCTCGAGTCGCTGCTGCGGATCTATCCGCTGCTGCTGCAGGGGCTGGTCTATACGCTGTGGCTCTCGGCAGTGGCGTTGCCGCTGGGCATGCTGCTCGGGCTGGCGATCGCCGTGGTCTACAGCTTCCGGTACCGCTGGCTGAATATCGCGCTGCTGATCTACATCGACCTGTTCAGGTCGTTCCCGGTGGTGGTCCTGCTGATCCTGATGTTCTACGGCCTGCCCTTCGTCGGCCTGCAGCTGGGTGGATTCACCGCAGCGGTGCTGGCCATCGCGCTGAACAATTCCGGCTATTACGGCGAG
This sequence comes from Rhodopseudomonas sp. RCAM05734, assembly GCF_052658035.1. Lineage (NCBI taxonomy): Bacteria > Pseudomonadati > Pseudomonadota > Alphaproteobacteria > Hyphomicrobiales > Nitrobacteraceae > Rhodopseudomonas > Rhodopseudomonas sp. RCAM05734. Next base: position 1,036,564 of record NZ_CP199742.1, read on the forward strand.
ATCTTTCGCGCCGGCATCCTGTCGGTGCCGCCGGGCCAGAGCGACGCGGCGCGCGCGCTCGGGTTCAAGCCGTTGCACGTCGCCGTCTACATCATCCTGCCCCAGGCCATTCGCAATGTGCTGGCGCCGCTGGCCAGCAACTCGCTGGAGCTGGTCAAGACCACGTCCATCGCGGCGCTGGTATCGCTGCCGGAACTGCTGCGCTCGGCCCGGGTAGCACAGGAACAGACCTACAATCCCACTCCGCTGATGGCGGCGGCGGTGATTTTCTTCGTCCTGCTGTATCCGTTCGCGCGCTGGGTCGCGCGGCTGGAGCGCCAGGCCCTCAAGGTCCGCTGACAATGGCAACCCTGATCACCGGAGGCTGCGGCTTCATTGGCCTGGCGATCGCCGAGCGGCTGATTGCCGACGGCGAGATTGTCGTGCTGTTCGACCTCGCCGCGCCCGCCGGCGACGTCCTGTCGCGGCCGGAACTGGCCGGCGCCGAGTTCATCACCGGAGATATCCGGAGCATCGCGGATATCGACCGCGCCTTGGCCGCAGACGGCATCGATCGCGTGATCCATACGGCGGCCATGACTCCCAATGCAGCACGCGAGCGCGACGATCCCCGGGGGATCATCGAGGTCAACACGCTTGGCACCGTCAGCCTGCTCGACCGCGCCGCATCGATGCCCGCCATCCGGCGCGTCACCGTGCTCAGTTCGGTCGCGGTTTACGGTTTCCCGCCGCCGGCGCTGTCCGGATATCTGGAAGAAGACCTGTCGCCCCCCGCGCCCGCGGCGCTCTATGGCATATCCAAGCTGGCCGCCGAACAGGCGGCGCTGCGCATCGCGCAGTTGCGCGGCACCGATGTCCGCGTGGTCCGGCTCGGGCCGGTGTTCGGACCCTGGGAGTTGCCGAGCCGGGTCCGCGACGCCCTCAGCCCGCACCACCAGATCATCAAAATGGCGCGCGACGGTGTCGAAGTCGTCCTGCCGCGCATCATGGCCGGAGACTGGATCTATTCGCGCGACGCTGCCGACGGCATTGCACGTGTCAGCCGGAGCGCCGGTTTGCGCCACGAGCTCTACAATCTCGGCGGCGGCGTCATGACCGATCTGCCGCAATGGTGCGCCATCGTCGCAGGTTGCTTCGAGGGGTTCCGCTGGAGGATGGCCGATGAGGACGTCGGCAACATCGTCTACGGCCTGCCGAAAGACCGCGCCGCACTGAGCATCGCCCGCCTGCAACAGGACACCGGCTTCGCTCCGTCGCGCGATCTCGCCGCTGCCGCGCGCGACTATCTCGACTGGATCGCGGCAGGAGACGCCCAATGAGCCAGCGCCTCGCCCGCAAGTCCGTTCTCATCACCGGGGCTTCGTCCGGCATCGGCCGGGCGATCGCCCGTCGCTTCGCTGCCGAGGGCGCGCGGCTGGTCCTGGCCGATGTCACCGAAGACGTCCGCGAGGGCGGCGAACCCACCGCCGCGCTGCTGCGTGCCGCCGGGCATGAAGTGGCGTTCGTCGAGACCGATGTGTCGCAGGAACGCGATGCCGCTCGCGCGGTGGACCTGGCCATCAGCCGTTTCGGCCGCCTCGACGTGCTGGTCAATGACGCCGCCATCGGCGTCGGCAAGCGGCTGACCGACGTCAGCCTCGACGAGTGGAACAGAACACTGGCGGTGAACCTGACCGGCGTGTTCCTGATGGCCCGCGCGGCCGTGCGCCAGATGCTGACTCAGGACATTCGCAACGAGGCGCGCGGGCGCATCGTCAACATCTCGTCGCAGCACGGCATGATCGCCTGCCCGGAAGACATCGCCTACGGCACTTCGAAATCCGGCGTGGTCTACATGACCCGGCAGATCGCCGCCGATTATGCGGCCGACCACATCATCTGCAACGCGGTGGCGCCCGGCAAGATCGTGACCGGGAAGCCGGGACGCGCGACGGAGCCGCGGTGGATGAACTATTCGACCAGCCGCACGCCGATGCCGCGGCTGGGCCGGCCGGAGGACGTCGCCAATGCCGTGCTGTTCCTGGCCTCCGATGAAGCAACTTTTATCACCGGCGAGAACCTTCTCGTCGACGGCGGCTGGATGGCCGCATGACCTGGCAGGAGAGCGCCATGCCCGACAATACTGCGCGCGATGCAACGCTGGATGCGACGTCGCCCATCATCGAGATGACCGGCGTCAGCAAATGGTATGGCGCCGTCGAGGTGCTCAAGGGCATTGATTTTCGCGTCGCGCGTGGCGAACGGGTGGTGATCTGCGGTCCCTCGGGCTCCGGTAAATCCACATTGATCCGCTGCATCAACCGGCTTGAGGAACATCGCGACGGCCGGATTATCGTCAACGGCGTCGAACTGGATCACTCCACCAGGAATGTCGATGCCGTCCGGCGCGACGTCGGCATGGTCTTCCAGCAGTTCAACCTGTTCCCGCATCTCACTGTGCTGCAGAACCTGACCATCGCGCCGATGAAGATTCGCGGCACCTCAAAGTCCGCAGCCGAGGAACTGGCGCGTTATTTCCTGTCGCGTGTGCGGATTGCCGAACAGGCCGACAAATATCCCAGCCAGCTCTCCGGCGGACAGCAGCAGCGCGTGGCGATCGCGCGGGCTCTGTGCATGACGCCGAAGGTCATGCTGTTCGACGAACCGACCTCGGCGCTGGATCCGGAAATGATCCAGGAGGTGCTCGATGTCATGGTCGGCCTCGCGCGCGAGGGCATGACCATGGTCTGCGTGACCCATGAAATGGGCTTTGCCCGAACGGTCGCCGACCGTGTGGTATTCATGGATGCCGGCCGCATCATCGAGGAGGGCGAGCCGGAGCAATTCTTCGCCAATCCCGGCCATGACCGTACCCGGGCCTTTCTCAAGCAGATCATGCACCGGTAACCTGTGCCCGGACACATTGACCGGACACATTGAATCGACTCGTCGTCACGGCCACCTGGTCGACGACAGGCCCCAGCATCCGCGGTCGCGCCGCTTGATCTAGCGCAATGCCATGCCCCTCATTGCGGCAGATGCTTCACAGCATATTCCGAGAGCAGTGGGAGGGCGACATGACCCCCGAAACCAAACCATACCCCGTGGTCGATATGTTGATCGACATGTTCGGCAACTGGCTGCGCGCGCGACGCGACGTCAACGAACTACGCGAACTCGACAGCGGGGAGTTCGCCCGCGTCGCCCAGGAACTCGGCCTCTCGCCGGATAACCTCGATGCCTTCGTGCGTCAGGGCCCGCACGCCGCCGATGAACTTCCGCATCTGCTCACGGCGCTCGGCATCGACCGGGAAGCGATTGCCCGGACCCAGCCGATGATCTTGCGCGATATGGAACGGGTCTGCGCCATGTGTAAGCACAAGCGCGAGTGCGACGGCGATCTCCTCGCCGGGACGTCGCGGCAGCACTACGAAGAATATTGCTGCAATGCCCAGACCATCGATGGCTTGGCCGCAAGGCCGCACTGAACGACCGATTGCGCTATCGCACCGGCAATGAGGCAGCCGACATGTCGCGGACCATATGGATACGCGTCACTGCAACGGTGCTCATCATCGCTGCTGTGCTGTTCCTGATCCGCTTGCACAATGCGGCAGGCGAGGTCTCGTCGCTCGGCAGCGAGCCGACGGCCGGGCGTCGTCTGGCCCAGGCCATGTGCAGCGAATGCCACACGGTCGAGCCCAATGCCCGGCGCGCCGGTCGGACGGCGCCGGATTTCGTGGCGGTCGCCAACCTGCCCTCGACCACAACCCTGGCCCTGAACGTATTCCTGCGGTCGAGCCACCGGAACATGCCCAACTTCATTCTCGCGCCGGACGATGCCGACCGCATCGTCGCCTACATCATGAGCCTCAAGCGCAACTGATCGAACGGCGATACCAGGCCGTTGCGGGCTGCGCGTCAGCCGACCTGGACGACGCGCAAATTGTTGGTGGTGCCGGCTTCGGCGAACGGGATGCCGGCGACCACGACGATGGCGTCGCCCCGCTTGGCGAAGCCTTCCGCCAGCGCCGTCTGCGTCGCCTTGTCGACCATTTCCTCATAGGTATGGATGTCTTCCGACAGCACGCTGTGCGCGCCCCACAGCAGGCAGAGCTGGCGCGCGACCAGCTGTTCAGGCGTGATCGCAAGAATGGAGACCTTGGGTCGCTTGCGGGCGATGCGCGCCGCAGTGGTGCCGCTGGAGGTAAAGGCAACGATCGCAGACGCATGCAGCGCGGCGGCGAGATCCGCACCGGCAGCGGCCACGGCATGCGGCGGGGTTTCCTCTTCACCCGGCTGCGAGGCATCGAGGATGGGACGATACAGCTTGTGTCGTTCGGTGCTCTCGATGATGCGGCTCATCATCTCCACCGCCTCGCGCGGATAGGCGCCGCTGGCGGATTCGGCCGATAGCATCACCGCATCGGCGCCGTCATAGATTGCGGTGGCGACGTCGGAAGCTTCGGCGCGCGTCGGCGTCGGTGCAGCGACCATCGAATCCAGCATTTGCGTCGCGACGATCACTGGCTTGCCGGCGAGGCGGCAAGCCCTGACCAGCTCCTTCTGGCGCCCCGGCACATCCTCGTGTGGAATTTCCACGCCGAGATCGCCACGCGCCACCATGATGGCGCCGGACAGCCGGATGATGTCGTCGATGTGCTCCAGGGCCGCCGGCTTCTCGATCTTCGACATGATGCCGGCGCGATCGCCGACCAGCGCACGCGCCTCGATGACGTCGCCGGGCTTCTGCACGAAGGACAAAGCGACCCAGTCGACGCCGAGTTCGAGCCCGAAGGCGAGGTCGGCGCGGTCCTTGACCGTCAGCGGCGACAGGTTGAGCACCGCACTGGGCACGTTGACGCCCTTGCGGTTGGAGATGGTGCCGCCGGTGATGATCTTGGCATCGATGAAATCGCCGCCGATGCCGGTGACGCGGACGCGAATCCGGCCGTCGTCGATCAGCAGGTCGTCGCCCGGCGTGACGGCATCGAAGATTTCCGGATGCGGCAGCGGGATCGACATCTTGTCACCGTCGGACCCCGACAGCACGAAGCGCACCGCTTCGCCGGCAACGACCGCGAACTTGCCGTCCCTGATGGTGCCGACCCGGATCTTCGGACCCTGCAGGTCCTGCAGGATGCCAATTGGGCGGCCGACCTTGGTTTCCAGCGCCCGGATCGCGGCATGGACGTTGGCGTGGTCCGCATGGGTGCCGTGGCTGAAATTCAGCCGGAACGTATCGACCCCGGCGAGGAACAGTTGCTCCAGCATTTCCGGGGAGCCGCTCGCGGGCCCCACTGTGGCGACGATCTTGGCCCGGCGATTGCGGCGCATGCTATTTCGGCCGGTAGGCCGTCCCTGGTGACCGGATTGGGTCTGTTATTGTTGACACTGAGGCCATGCGGGCCGGTTAGAATCAGCCCGCCGGATACGATCACCAGATCATAGCCGTGTCGTGTGGCAAAGGCGTGCACAGGGGCCGCCTTTGCGGGTAAATGCCGCGCGCAGGCGCCGCGCGGCGCCCTCGCAGGACCGCAATGCCGGGCCCCAAGCCTTTGAAGTGGCGAGCGAATCATCGACAATGCGGCAGCAGGAGGCTGCTCGATCCCTGCGATCGACGACGCCACCCCGACCCAAGGAGCTTGACCGCGTGCGCTTCAGAGTGATCGACATCGAAACCACCGGCCTGATGCCGCCCGCAGAAGTCATCGAAATCGGTTGCGTGGATGTCGTCGCCGAGAATGGCGTCATCGCCATCGAACCGCCGCGGTCGCAACTGTTCAGGCCGCTGCACGGCATTTCGCCGGAAACCATGGCCGTCCATCACATCACCGAACGGGATTTCCAGCCGGATACCCTGACCTGCAGCGACGCCCTGCTGTTTGCGCTGGTCAATGCCTACCCCGCGCCGGACGTCCTGGTCGCGCATAATTGCGAATTCGAGCAGCGCTTCATTTCCGGCTTCGCCAGCAACGGGCTGCCGTGGATCTGCACCCACAAGGCCGCGCTGCGGGTCTGGCCGGATGCGCCGCGGCACTCCAACCAGGTACTGCGCTATTGGCGCGGGCTGGTGCTCGACGAAGCGATGGCCATGCCGCCGCACCGCGCCGGTCCCGACGCCTGGGTGACGGCGCATCTGCTGGCGGAAATGCTCGAAGACGCCTCCGCGGATGAGATGATCGAATGGGCGTCGCAGCCGGGCAAGCTGCCGAACATCACTTTCGGCAAGCACAAGGGCACCCGCTGGCCCGACGTGCCAACCGACTATCTGCACTGGATGACCCGACAGAAGGACATGAATGCCGATGCGGTGTTCTGCGCCAACGAGGAGATCGCGCGCCGTAACGCGGGCTAGATGCCCGGGCGTTCCCCGCGAAACTGGGACATTTGGGCTCTTCTTGGCATCTCTTGGCATCGAAGTAGCAAAATACCTCGATTTTCCCGCACGATGGCTCGCCTCGCCGGGCCTGCCCGCCTATGTTATCGTGACACCGAAAACTTGCCTGGATTTCCCATGACTGCCCTGAAAGCCGTTGACGCCGGAGCCGACCTGACGTCGCTGATGACCGACCTTGCCCGGGGCGCGCGCGCCGCGGCGCGAGTGCTGGCGCTCGCCCCGACCGCACAGAAGGACCGGGCGCTGGAGGCTATCGAGCGCGCTATCCGCGCCGGGGCGTCGGCAATCCTCGCGGCCAACGCCGAAGATGTCGCCGAGGCCCGCGCCAGCGGCGCCACCTCGGCCTTCATCGACCGGCTGACCCTGACCCAGGCCCGCGTCGACGCGATGGCCGACGGCGTCCGCACCATCCGTGACATTGCCGACCCCGTGGGCACCGTCACCGAGAGCTGGCAGCGGCCCAACGGCATGACCATCGAACGCGTCCGGGTGCCGCTCGGCGTCATTGCGGTGATTTTCGAGAGCCGCCCCAACGTCGCCGCCGACGCCGGCGTGCTGTGCCTGAAGTCCGGCAACGCCGTGATCCTGCGCGGCGGCTCCGACAGTTTCCGCTCCTGCCGCGCCATCCATGCCTGCCTGACGCAGGGCTTGCGCGAGGCCGGCCTGCCTGAGGCCGCGATCACTTTGGTGCCGACGCGCGATCGCGCCGCAGTGGGATTGCTGCTGACCGGATTGAACGGCGGTGTCGATGTGATAGTGCCGCGCGGCGGCAAGAGCCTCGTCGCCCGCGTCGAGGCCGAAGCGCGGGTGCCGGTGTTCGCCCATCTCGAAGGCGTCAACCACGTCTATGTCGACCATGCCGCCTCGCTGGAGATGGCCAGGTCGATCGTGCTGAATGCCAAGATGCGCCGCCCCGGCGTCTGCGGCGCGGCGGAAACGCTGCTGGTCGACCGCGCGGTGGCCGCGACCCATCTCAAGCCGCTCGTCGAGATGCTGATCGACGCCGGCTGCGAAGTGCGCGGCGACGCTTCTGTGCAAGGCATCGACGCACGCGTGAAGCCTGCGACCGACGAGGACTGGGACACCGAATATGAAGACGCAATCATCGCTGCCCGCGTTGTCGATGGCGTGAGCGGCGCGTTGCTGCATATCCAGCAGCACAGCTCGCATCACACCGACGCCATCGTCACCGAGGACGCCGCGACGGCCGAGAGATTTCTCAACGAGGTCGATTCGGCGATCGTGCTGCACAACGCCTCGACGCAGTTCGCCGACGGCGGCGAGTTCGGCTTTGGCGCCGAGATCGGCATCGCCACCGGGAAATTCCACGCCCGCGGCCCGGTCGGCGCCGAACAGCTCACCAGTTTCAAGTACCGGATTCACGGCACCGGACAGACCCGGCCGTGATCATTTCAGTTTGTGCGTTTGGAGACTGACTTGGCGCCACCTTCAGTCTCCGCCCACGGTATTCCGTTTCATACCGACGGCATGCGCATCGGCCTGCTCGGCGGCTCGTTCAACCCGCCGCACGCTGCGCATCGCGCCATCAGCCTGTTCGCCATGAAACGGCTGCAGCTCGATCGGGTCTGGTGGCTGGTGTCGCCGGGCAACCCGCTGAAGGATCCGGGCAACCTGCACGATCTCGCCGAACGCGCCGCCGCCGCGCGGCGGGTCGCCAACGATCCGCGCATCGACGTCACCTGCCTCGAATCGGTGATCGGCACGCGCTACACCGTCGACACCATCAACTACCTGCGCCGCCGCTGTTCGGGCGCGCGCTTCGTCTGGATCATGGGCGCCGACAATCTCGCGCAATTCCACAAATGGGAAAACTGGCAACGAATCGCTGCCGAAGTACCGTTCGCGGTGATCGACCGGCCGCCACAAAGTTTCCACGGGTTGGCCGCAACGGCGTCGCAAGCCCTGGCGCGCTACCGGATACCGGAAACCGCCGCCGCCACCCTCGCCGATCGCGCGCCCCCGGCCTGGGTCTTCCTGACCGGCATGAAACTGAATTTGTCGTCCACCCGGTTGCGGAACCCGGACGGCAGCTGGAAAACGTGATATAGTCGAGAAAATCGCGGTCTGGCTGGTTTCTTGAAACCGTCAAGACCACATGCCTAATATGAGCGGGCGCCCTCGATTCGGCGCTCGCGATACAGTGAAAGGAATGGTCCCTGGCCACATCTGTATTGTCCAAGTCTGTTTTGCCGAAGGCTGGCAAGGCATCGACTCGTAAGACACCCGCCCCGAAGACTTCAACGACCAAGACTTCGGATCTCAAGACTTCGGACCTGAAGGTCCTGGCGACCAAGGCTGCAAAGCCCAAGGCCGCTGCCAAGGCCCCGGCTTCCAAGACCTTGAAAGCCAAGGCTTTAAAGCCTGCAACGACAAAGCCGAAGATCGCCAAGAAGGGGTCCATCGCTCCCGCCGCTGTGGAAGCACAGTCGGAGGCCAGCAAGACCCTGAGCCTGATCCTCGCCCGCCTCGACGACATGAAGGCCGAGGAAACCGTGACCATCGACCTGCGCGGCAAATCGGCGTTCTCCGACTACATGGTCGTGACCTCCGGCCGGTCGAACCGCCACGTCGGCGCCGTCGCAGAAAACCTCGCCAAGGGCCTCAAGGAAACCGGCATCAAGAAGATCCATGTCGAGGGTCTGCCGAACTGCGACTGGGTGCTGATCGATTCCGGCGACGTGATCGTTCACGTTTTCCGGCCGGAAGTGCGCGAATTCTACAACCTGGAACGGCTGTGGTCGCAGACCCCGACGCCGCTTCAGGTGGTCTGAGCAACGGTTCGGGCCATCCTCGCCATGTGCAACGATGGCGCGCGTGATAGCGTGCGTCCATGCGTCTGATGTTGATTTCGATCGGCCGGCTGAAGCAGGGCCCTGAGCGCGAACTCGCGGAGCGCTATCGCGAGCGATTTGACGATATCGGCCGCAAGCTCGGCTTTCGCGGCCTCGATATTCATGAACTTGCGGAAAGCCGCGCCCGCGATGCCGCCACCCGGATCCATGAGGAAGCCGCGGCGATCGCGGCGCTGATCCCCGACAAGTCGGTTCTGGTCGCGCTCGACGAGCGCGGCAGCAATATCGACAGCCCGACTTTCGCCCGCAATCTCGGCCGCTGGCGCGACGAGTCGGTGTCACATAATGTTTTTGTCATCGGCGGTGCGGACGGACTTTCGCCCGATTTGCGGCGCAAAGCCAAGATTACCATGGCATTCGGCGCGGCGACCTGGCCGCACCAGATGGTGCGGGTCATGGTTCTTGAACAGATTTACCGGGCGGCGACGATTTTGGCCGGCCATCCCTATCACCGCGTTTAGCAAGGTCTGAACTCTCGATGCGGGCCCCGCGGCAATCCGATTGGTTTCCAAGCGCTGTCCGCCGCGGGCCGTCGTTTTCCGGCCGCTTTCCGCTGTCGCTGCTGCTGGCGTCGGCCAGCCTGGCGACAGCCGTGGCGGCACCGGCCGTGGCGCAGACCGCCCCGCCAACGGTGCAGCAGGTCAACGCGCCGCCGACGGAACTGATCCGACAGCGCGAACAGGAGCTTGCGGCCGCCCGCGCGCAGCAGCAGAGCGCCGCCGAATTGCGCGAAAAGCTCAAGGCCGACATCGCCGCGCTCGGCCAGGACCGCAGCAAGCTGACCCAGCAGGTGATCGACATCGCCGCACGCGTGCGCAGTGTTGAAACCCGGATCGAGGATGCCGAGACACGGCTGCGTCCGCTCGATGCGCGCGAGCAACAGATTCGCGCATCGCTAGACGCTCGCCGCGCCGAAATCGCCGAAGTGCTGGCCGCGCTGCAGCGCGCCGGACGGCGCGCACCGCCGGCGCTTCTGGTACGCCCCGAAGACGCGCTGAAATCGCTGCGCACTGCCATTCTGCTCGGATCCGTCGTGCCCGAGATGCGCGGACGCGCCGAAAAGCTGGTCGACGATCTCGGCGAGCTTGTGACTCTGCGCAAGGCTATCGGTAGCGAACGCGACCAACTGGCACTCGATCGCGACAAGCTCAAGGACGACCAGACCCGCCTCGCGTCCTATGTCGACGAACGCCAGAAGAAACAAAGCGTCGCAGAGAAGGATATGGAGGCGGAGGCTGCACGCGCGCTCACGCTCTCCAAGCAGGTAGACAGCCTGCAGGGCCTGATCGCGAAAATGGAGCTGGACGTCAAGAGCGCCGCGAAGGCCGCCGAGACAGCCAGCCTGCAGGGGGCACCGGCGGCGCTCGGCAATGGCAAACCGAATCTGGGCGGCCTCAAGGACGCCGGGCGACTCAGTCCGGCCATCGCTTTCGCCTCTGCCAAGGGACTGTTCGCGCTTCCGGTCAACGGCACCCGGATCCGCAATTTCGGCGGGTCCGACGGCGTCGGTGGCGTCGAAAAAGGCATGTCATTGTCCAGCCGGCCCGGTGCCCAGGTCACAACACCGTGTGACGGCTGGGTTGTCTATGCCGGCCCATTCCGCAGCTACGGACAACTCTTGATCCTCAACGCCGGTGGCGGGTATCATGTCCTGATCGCCGGGATGGAGCGAATTTCGGTGAACATCGGCCAGTTCGTGCTGACGGGGGAACCGGTGGCGGTCATGGGATCGACCTCCCGGGTAGCCTCCATTCTCGCGGCCGATGTCAGCCAGCCTGTGCTCTATATCGAGTTCCGTAAGGACGGTACTCCCATTGATCCTGGCCCATGGTGGGCCGCAAACGAAGGCGAAAAGGTTCGCGGATGATGCGCAAGACTTCAATAATCCTGCTGAGTGCTGCCACCGGCGCCGCCTTGACGCTGTTCGTGACCCAGCCGCGCGCTGTGTTCATGGGGACGAGCGCACGCGCTGCCACGTCCGATACCTATCGCCAGCTCAATCTGTTCGGCGATGTGTTCGAACGGGTGCGCAGCGACTATGTCGAGAAGCCCGATGACAGCAAGCTGGTGGAGTCGGCGATTTCCGGCATGCTCACCGGCCTCGATCCGCATTCGAGCTACATGGACGCCAAGAGCTTCCGCGACATGCAGGTGCAGACCCGCGGCGAATTCGGCGGCCTCGGCATCGAAGTCACCATGGAAGACGGCCTGATCAAGGTGGTGTCGCCGATCGACGATACGCCGGCGTCGAAGGCCGGCATCATGGCCAATGATATCATCACCAGCCTCGACGACGAAGCCGTGCAGGGCCTCACTTTGAACCAGGCCGTCGAGAAGATGCGCGGCCAGGTCAATACCAAGATCAAGCTGAAGATCGTCCGCAAGGGCAAGGACGATCCGCTCGACGTCACCCTGGTGCGTGACAACATCCGCGTCCGCTCGGTGCGCGCGCGCGTGGAAAGCGATGACATCGCCTATATCCGCATCACCACCTTCAACGAGCAGACCACTGAAGGCCTGAAGCGCGAGATCGCGGCGCTGACCACGCAGATCGGCGCCGACAAGATCAAGGGCTTCATCATCGATCTCCGCAACAATCCGGGCGGCTTGCTTGAAGAAGCCGTCACCGTCTCGGATGCGTTCCTGGAGCGCGGCGAGATCGTTTCGACCCGCGGTCGCAACGCCGAGGAAACCCAGCGCCGCACCGCGCACGCAGGCGATCTCACCAAGGGCAAGCCGGTGGTCGTGCTGATCAACGGCGGCTCCGCCTCGGCGTCGGAAATCGTCGCCGGCGCATTGCAGGACCATAAGCGCGCCACCACCATCGGCACGCGTTCGTTCGGCAAGGGATCGGTGCAGACCATCATCCCGCTCGGCTCCGGCAACGGCGCGCTCCGCCTCACCACGGCGCGCTACTTCACGCCGTCGGGCAAGTCGATCCAGGCCAAGGGCATCGTGCCCGACATCGAGATCACCCAGGATGTGCCCGACGAATTGAAGTCGCGCACTGATACCAAGGGCGAAGCCTCGCTGCGCGGCCACTTGAAGAACGACGGCGACGAGAAGACCGGCTCGCAGTCCTACGTGCCGCCGGACGTCAAGGACGACAAGGCGCTGAAGGCGGCGGCCGACCTGCTGCACGGCATCAAGGTCACCGCCAACACCACCGCGCCGGCAGCGGCCGATACGGCCAAGGCAGCCGACCCCAAGGCGAAGCCGGCCGACGATACGCCGGCCAGCAAGAAGAACTGAGTTCCCGGCATCGGTGGATTTGAATCGGGCGGCCTGCGGGCCGCCCTTTTTGTTGCCGCCAGCCATTGGGGATCCAGACGGTGCCGCCGGTTTGAATGGGCGTGGTATTGTCTCCCCGGCTGATTCGGGAGATTCATGGCATTGTCGACGGACGATCTGAGCACCCCGCTTGGACAAAAATCGACGCGCAAGCGGCGGTTCCGGCTGCCGTTCACGGCCACGCAGGCGCTCGCCGTGATCCTTGGCCTGTTTCTGGTCGGCTTCGTCGGCTTTGCCATTTTCAACGACGATCCGATGGGCGGCGAACCAAGCGTCCGCGTCGCGATCGCTCCGGGCAAACCGGCCGGCGAGAAAGCTGCTGCCGCTCCGCCGGCAAAGGCCGAAGCGAAGCATGACAGCGAGCCGGCCAAGGCAGCCGCCACCGCAGGGCAGAAGACCGTCACCATCATCGACGGGTCGAGCGGCGCCCGCCACGATGTCGTCCTGCCCGCCGACGGAAGCGGCAAAAGCGAGCCGGATGGCCCGCTCGCAGCGCCCACGGGAATCGTTCCCCGCCTGCTGGAGAAGACTCGCTACGGCATGGTCCCGGTGGCGGCAGATGGATTGAAGCCACTCACCGCCTATGCCGCCGGCTCCGATGCCGACCGCGCCAAGGGTGCGCAGGTTCCGAGCATTGCCATCGTGATCGGCGGTCTCGGCGTCGGCGCGGCGAAGACCACCGATGCGATCATGAAGCTGCCGGCAGCGGTCACGCTGGGCTTCACGCCCTACGGTTCGGACCCCGGCAAATTGGTGGAGCGCGCCCGCGCCCAGCACCACGAAGTGCTGCTGCAGGTGCCGATGGAGCCGTTCGACTATCCCGACAACGACCCCGGCCCGCAGACCCTGCTGGCCACCGCCAGCACCGAACAGAATCTCGACCGGCTGATGTGGCACATGAGCCGATTCCAGGGCTATGTCGGAATTGCCAATTTCATGGGCGCGCGTTTTGTCGCCACCGATACCGCGATGCAGCCCGTGATTGGCGACGCCGCCAAGCGCGGGCTCGGTTACTTCGATGACGGATCGACGCCCCGCAGCACCGCCGGGGTTGTCGCCGAGGCGCTGGCCATGCCGTTCGCGCGCGCCGACCTCACCATCGACGCGGTGCCGAGTTCGGCGGAGATCGACCGCGCGCTGGCCAAGCTCGAGACCCTGGCAAAAGAGCGCGGCACGGCGATCGGCGCCGCCTCGGCGCTGCCGATCTCCATCGAGCGCATCGGAGCCTGGGCCAAAGCGCTGGAGAGCCGCGGTGTGTTGCTTGTGCCATTGACAACAGCCATGCTGAAATCAAAATCAAGCTAGGGCGTTGATGGGCTAAGGTGAATTCGGCGCGGCCGAATCGCCTCATATATCCGGCTCGAACCAACGCGAGAGGCATTGACGGAATGGCGCGCTACGAAGACCTACCGTACCGAACTTGCGTTGGAATGATGCTGCTTAACCCGGAAGGCCTTGTTTTCATCGGCCGCCGCTCGGGCGGCATCGAGCACGTCGATGAAACCCACGTCTGGCAGATGCCGCAGGGCGGCGTCGATCCCGGGGAGGACACTTGGGAAGCCGCCAAGCGCGAGCTCTATGAGGAAACCAGCGTTCGTTCGGTGGAGAAACTGGGCGAGGTCCCGGACTGGCTGATCTACGACATCCCGCGCACTGTCGCCGGCCGCGCCTGGAAAGGCCGCTACCGCGGCCAGCGCCAGAAGTGGTTTGCCGTGCGCTTCACCGGCAATGACAGCGAGATCAACGTCACTCATCCGCCGGCCGGCCACAAGGCCGAGTTCGTGAACTGGCGATGGGAGCCGATGAAGAATCTGCCGGAGCTGATCGTGCCGTTCAAGCGTCCGGTTTACGAACGGGTGGTGAAGGAATTTTCCCGGTTGTCGGGTAAATAATCAGGCCATGACCGAGAAGCCCTATCGCCCCAATGTCGGGGTCGCGCTGTTTAATGCGGATGGTCTGGTCCTGATCGGGCGGCGCTTCAAGGACGATGGCCCCGAGATCATCCTGCCCGGGCTGGAATGGCAGATGCCCCAGGGCGGCATCGACGCCGGCGAGAATCCACGCGACGCGGCGATGCGCGAGTTGTGGGAAGAGACCGGCGTGGTCAACGCCGATTATCTCGATGAGACGGACTGGCTGACCTACGACTTCATCCCGTTCGACGATCCGACGCACCGCTTCGGAAAATTCCGCGGCCAGCGCCAGAAATGGTTCGCGCTGCGCTTCACCGGCCGCGACGACGAGGTCGACCCGCTGGCGACACGCAACGGCCAGCCGGCCGAGTTCGATTCATGGCGTTGGGAGAAACTCGACGGCGTCGCTGACTTGGTCGTTCCGTTCCGTCGCGAGGTGTATCGCGCGGTGGCGGAGCGATTTGCGAAATTTGTGTGAGCTGGGTGTTGTGAGCCACAAACTCTGCTGTCATCACCCGCCTTGACCGGGTGATCCAGTAGACGGAGCCGTCACGGCTTTATCTGCGATGCCGGTGATTACTGGGTCGCCCGGACAAGCCGCGCGACGACAGTCCGCGCTTAGTGCATCGCCGTCGAGTTGACGTGCATCTGGATGGTCTTGAAGTGGTCGAGGCGCTCGATGGCGCGGTCGAGCTGCGACCCTTCCTTCTCGGCCAGCTTGGCTTCCATGGCGGCGATCTGGTCGGCCAGCGCGGCGCGATCGAGATCCTGCATGGAGGTGGCGACGTCGGCCAGCACGTTGAGGCCCTTGTCGGACACTTCGGCGAGGCCGCCGAGCACGATGATCATCTGCTTGATGCCGCCCGACGTGATGGTCAGGATGCCCGGACGCAGCGCCGCAACCATCGGCGCCGCACCGGCCATCACGCCGAAATCGCCTTCGGCGCCGGGGATGTCGACCTGATCGACTTCACCCGAGAAGGCAAGCTTTTCAGGCGAAACAAGATCGAAGTGGAAGGTGGCCATGAGATACCTGCGTGCAGCAATAACAAACAATCAGAGAGGAAGCAGCGAACACGCCTGAGGTCGTTCGCTGCTTTCCGTTGGTCTCTTAAGCGGCTTCGGCAGCCAGCTTCTTGCCCTTTTCGACGGCCTCTTCGATGGCGCCGACCATGTAGAAGGCGGCCTCCGGGAGGTGGTCGTACTTGCCTTCGCAGATTGCGCGGAAACCCTTGATGGTATCGGCGAGGTCGACGAACTTGCCCGGCGAACCGGTGAAGATTTCAGCGACGAAGAACGGCTGCGACAGGAAGCGCTCGATCTTGCGGGCGCGGGCGACGGCGAGCTTGTCCTCTTCCGACAGTTCGTCCATGCCGAGAATGGCGATGATGTCCTGCAGCGACTTGTACTTCTGCAGCACCTGCTGGACCATGCGCGCGGTCTGGTAATGCTCCTCGCCGACGATCAGCGGCGAAAGCATGCGCGAGGTGGAGTCGAGCGGATCCACCGCGGGGTAGATGCCCTTTTCCGAAATCGCGCGGTTCAGCACGGTCGTTGCGTCCAAATGCGCGAACGAGGTTGCAGGTGCCGGATCGGTCAAGTCGTCGGCCGGCACGTAGATGGCCTGCACCGAAGTGATCGAACCCTTATGCGTGGTGGTGATGCGTTCCTGCAGCGCGCCCATGTCGGTCGCCAGGGTCGGCTGATAACCCACCGCCGAGGGGATGCGGCCGAGCAGAGCGGACACTTCCGAACCCGCCTGGGTGAAGCGGAAGATGTTGTCGATGAAGAACAGCACGTCCTGGCCCTGGTCGCGGAAATGTTCCGCGACGGTCAGGCCCGACAGCGCGACGCGCATGCGGGCGCCCGGGGGCTCGTTCATCTGGCCGAACACCAGCGCGCACTTCGACTTCACCGACGGATCGG
Organism: Rhodopseudomonas sp. RCAM05734; assembly: GCF_052658035.1. Lineage (NCBI taxonomy): Bacteria > Pseudomonadati > Pseudomonadota > Alphaproteobacteria > Hyphomicrobiales > Nitrobacteraceae > Rhodopseudomonas > Rhodopseudomonas sp. RCAM05734. The sequence continues at coordinate 1,052,946 of NZ_CP199742.1, forward strand.
GATTGTGCGGATCGGCGTTGACCTTGGACTCGATGAACTCGTGATAGAGATCGTTGCCTTCGCGGGTACGCTCGCCGACACCGGCGAACACCGAGTTGCCGCCGTGCGCCTTCGCGACGTTGTTGATCAGTTCCTGGATCAGCACGGTCTTGCCGACGCCGGCGCCGCCGAACAGGCCGATCTTGCCGCCCTTGGCGTAAGGCGCCAGGAGATCGACGACCTTGATGCCGGTGACGAGAATTTCAGCCTCGGTGGACTGCTCGGTGTACATTGGCGCTTCCTGATGGATCGCGCGCATGCCTTCCGAAGCGATCGGACCGCCTTCGTCGATCGGCTCGCCGATCACGTTCATGATGCGGCCGAGGGTGCCGACGCCGACCGGCACCATGATCGGGTTGCCGGTGTCGGTGACTTCCTGGCCGCGGACCAGACCCTCGGTGGTGTCCATCGCAATGGTGCGCACCGTGGATTCGCCGAGATGCTGGGCGACTTCGAGCACCAGCTTGTTCTTGCCGTTCATGGTGGTGACGGCGCTGAGAATCGCGGGGAGCGCGCCTTCGAACTGCACGTCGACGACGGCGCCGATGACCTGGGTGATGCGTCCGGTCTGGTTGGCGGGGGTAGCCATGAAAACTTCTCCTTGAAGTCCAAAACTTGAAACGACGGCCTTGCGACCGGAATGCTGTTGTTAGATCGCCTCGGCGCCGGAGATGATCTCGATCAGCTCCTTGGTAATCATCGCCTGGCGGGTGCGGTTGTAGATCAATGTCTGCTTGCGGATCATGTCGCCGGCGTTGCGCGTGGCGTTATCCATCGAGCTCATCTGCGCGCCATAGAACGACGCATTGTTCTCCAGCAACGCGCGGAAGATCTGCACCGCGAGATTGCGCGGCAACAGGCCGGTGAGGATCTCGTCTTCGGCGGGTTCGTATTCGTAGATCGGCTTCGGCGCATCGCTGGCCGCGGCCGGCGCCTGCACCACCAGCGGAATGATCTGCTGCGCGGTCGGGATCTGCGCGATCACCGTCTTGAAACGCGAGAAGAACAGGGTGCAGACATCGAACTCGCCATTGTCGAAGCGGGCGAGAACCTTCTTGGCGATGTCCTCGGCATTGACGAAGCCGAGCTGCTTCACCGAACGCAATTCGAGATGCTCGACGATCTGCTTGTCGAAGGTACGGCGCAGGCTGCTCGTAGCCCTTGCGGCCGACGCAGAAGAACTTGACCTCTTTGCCCTGATTCATCAGCGCCAGCGCGCGTTCGCGCGCGAGGCGTACGATCGAGGAGTTGAACGCGCCGGACAGGCCGCGCTCGCCGGTGCAGACCAGCAGCAGGTGAACCTGGTCACGACCGGTGCCGCCCAGCAGCGCCGGGCCGGTGCCGGATCCGGCGGCCGCGCCGGCAATGGAGGCGATGACCGCATCCATCCGCTCGGCGTAAGGCCGCGCAGCTTCGGCAGCCATCTGCGCGCGGCGCAGCTTCGACGCCGCCACCATCTGCATGGCCTTGGTAATCTTCTGCGTCGCCTTGGTGGAGGCGATGCGGACGCGCATGTCTTTAAGTGAAGCCATTCTCAGTCCACCCCGGCGATCAAGCCCTCGGCCCGATCGCAAACCTCTCGTTCGTGACGCGCAGCCTCGTGCCGCGCATCAAACGTGGATGGCCGGCACAAGGCCGGCCATTTCGGCAAGTTTAAGCAGCGTAAGTCTTCGCAAAGCCTTCGACGACGGCCTTGAGCTTGGCGGCGACGTCGTCCTTGAGATCACGGCTGTCGCGGATCGCTTCGAGAACGTCGACGTTCTTGCCGCGCAGCAGCGACAGCAGGCCGTCTTCGAAGCCGCGCACCTTGGCGATCGGCAGATTGTCGAGGTAGCCGTTGGTGCCGGCCCAGATCACGCAGACCTGCTCTTCCATCTTCAGCGGCGAGAACTGCGGCTGCTTCAGGAGTTCGGTCAGGCGGGCGCCGCGATTCAGCAGGCGCTGGGTCGAGGCGTCGAGATCGGAGCCGAACTGCGCGAACGCCGCCATTTCGCGGTACTGCGCGAGCTCGCCCTTGATCTTGCCGGCGACCTTCTTCATCGCCTTGGTCTGCGCGGCGGAGCCGACGCGCGACACGGACAGACCGACGTTCACGGCCGGACGGATGCCCTGGAAGAACAGGTCAGTCTCCAGGAAAATCTGGCCGTCGGTGATCGAAATCACGTTGGTCGGGATGTAGGCCGACACGTCGTTGGCCTGGGTTTCGATGATCGGCAGCGCCGTCAGCGAACCATTGCCCTGGGAATCGTTGAGCTTCGCAGCGCGCTCGAGCAGGCGCGAGTGAAGATAGAACACGTCGCCGGGATAAGCTTCGCGGCCCGGCGGACGGCGCAGCAACAGCGACATCTGGCGGTAGGCGACGGCCTGCTTCGACAAATCGTCATAGATGATGACGGCGTGCATGCCGTTGTCGCGGAAGAATTCGCCGATGGTGCAGCCGGTGAACGGCGCGATGTACTGCATCGGGGCCGGATCGGACGCGGTGGCGGCGATGACGACGGAATATTCCAGCGCGCCCTGCTCCTCGAGCACCTTCACGAACTGCGCGACGGTGGAGCGCTTCTGGCCGATCGCGACGTAGACGCAATACAGCTTCTGGCTTTCCGGAGCGCCGGCAACGTTCAGCGACTTCTGGTTCAGGATGGTGTCGAGGGCGATCGCGGTCTTGCCGGTCTGACGGTCACCGATGATCAGCTCGCGCTGGCCGCGGCCGACCGGGATCAAAGCGTCGACCGACTTCAGGCCGGTGGCCATCGGCTCGTTGACCGACTTGCGCGGGATGATGCCCGGCGCCTTGACGTCGACGCGCATGCGCTTGTCGGCCTGGATCGGGCCCTTGCCGTCGATGGGGTTGCCGAGCGCATCGACGACGCGGCCGAGCAGACCCTTGCCGACCGGCGCGTCCACGATGGCGCGGGTGCGCTTAACGGTCTGACCTTCCTTGATCTCGCGGTCAGCGCCGAAGATCACGATGCCGACGTTGTCGGTTTCGAGATTCAGCGCCATGCCGCGGGTGCCGTTTTCGAACTCGACCATTTCGCCCGCCTGGACGTTGTCGAGGCCGAAGACGCGGGCAATGCCGTCGCCGACGGACAGAACCTGTCCAACTTCGGAAACTTCAGCTTCCTGGCCGAAGTTCTTGATCTGATCCTTGAGGATCGCGGAAATTTCCGCGGCGCGGATGTCCATCAGCCTGCCTCTTTCATCGCGTGCTTAATCGAGTTGAGTTTGGTGCGGAGCGAAGAGTCCACCATGCGGCTGCCGAGCTTGACGACAAGCCCGCCGATGATGGCCGGATCGATCTTCACGTTGAGCGCGACATCCTTGCCCGTCACTGATTTCAGCGCGGTCTTGAGGGCGTCGAGATTCTTGTCACTGAGCGGCTCGGCGACGGTAACGTCTGCCGTGGCCTCGCCCTTGAACTTGGCCACCAGCGCACGGAAGGCGCGGATCACATCGCGGACCGCGAACAGCCGGCGATTGGCGGTGAGAAGCTTGAGGAACTTGGCGCTGATGCCGCCGATGCCGGCCTTGTCGAGAACGGCGGACAAAGCCTGGGACTGGACTTCGGCGCCGAAGACCGGGCTGCGCACCAGCCGGGTCAGGTCGGCGCTGTCGGCCAGCATGGCCTCGAACTTGGTGAGATCGGCCATCACCGCATCGACGGACTTTTCATCGCGCGCGAGGTCGAACAAGGCCGTCGCATAGCGACCGGACACTCCCGAAACTGACGGATCTTCTGCTGCCACTACTGCGCTCTTCAGGCTGTCAAATCCGCAAGGGAATAACTATCGCCAGAATACGGCGCCTAGCGATCCAAGTCCTTGGAATTCAAGCGGGACTTCGATTTTCGAGCCGCAGCGTCGTGCCCCGGCCCGTCCAAATCGCGGCTTTGCTAACATAGCGCGCGCGCGGGTGCAACGCGGCGAAGACGATTGGCGATGCCTTGTCGCAGCCTTGCGCAAGAATCGTTTCCCGAGGGCGGGCGGCCCCTGGGGCTTCGCCCTGCTCCGGATTGCAACGCAGCCGAAGCGCGTTGCCGGATGCCGGGATCCGGCACGCGACCTGAAAACCGGGATCGCCGACCGAGCACCGCCAGCGCGACGCCTTTGTCGCCCGGCCAGCGCCAAGGTTCACTCAACATGACATTTACTTGTCAAAGTCCGGCGATTCCACAGAACGACTTAGCTCTTCAGTAAAGCAAAGTAATAAAAAGTAATATCACCGACAATAATTCAGCAATCGATAGGTATCAACGTCCCGCCGATCGGTCAAAAGATGTTTCAGCTCGTAATGGAACGAATTGCCCGCCTAGATTACGCCTCATTAACCCTTCAACGGTGCAGCCATCAACGGGACGGGGGTTCCACTTGTCGCATTTGCGATAATACTGTCTGAGGATCGATTTAATATGCTGCAATATGGAATTTCAAAATTGGGCAAGCTGCCCCGGTCGCACTCCGCACTTGCCATGCTCGCCGCGACCCTTGTTCTGGGCGGGTCCATTTCGGAAGCTTCGGCCAAATCCCGGCACCATCACGGCCAGCGCCATCACGTTCATCACCGCCACCACGGCCACCATGTCAGCAAGGCTTCGCCGCTCGACGCCAATGCGTCGATCCCGTCGCTGTTCGAGAGCGCCGTGCAGGCGCCGGTCCGCGCTTTGGCCAGTGCCGGCCGCAGCTTTGCCGGCATGGCCTCGTATTACGGCAACGAAGCCGGCAGCCGCACCGCCTCGGGCCAGCGCTTCAACCAGGGCGCCATGACCGCCGCTCATCGCTCGCTGCCGTTCGGCACCAAGTTGCGTGTCACCCATGGCGGCCGCAGCGTCGTCGTCACCATCAACGACCGCGGCCCGTTCATCCGTGGGCGCGTGCTTGACCTCTCCAAGGGCGCTGCCAGCGCCATCGGCCTGACCAGCCGCGGCGTCGGCCGCGTCGTCGCCGAGGTCATGTAAGCAACATCACAGCAAGCCGGCTGATCTTTCGGGTTCAGTAAGCGTTGCGTTGAGTAACAAAGCCTGCCGTCAGCGATGACGACAGGCTTTGTTGATCGACGCACAACCGTCATTACAGAAAACTCTGCGGATCGACGTCAACTTCGAGCTTCAGATTGCCCGATGTCTTCGGCCCGGCCGCGAGCCACTGGCGCAGATAGCTGGACAGATCGACGTTGCGCGGCGACTTCACCAGAATGCGGAATCGATAGCGGCCCTTGATCACCGCCAGCGGCGCCTCCGCCGGTCCCAGCACCAGCACCCGTTCGTCGATCGGCGCGACGCTGACGAGTTTCCGCGCAAAACCTTCCGCGCTCGGGCGATCGCCGGCCGAGATGATCAGGCTGGCCAAGCGGCCGAACGGCGGATAGCCGGCGCGCTCGCGCGCCTCGATCTCGGTGGCGTAGAAGGCTTCGCGATCGGCGGCCACCAGCGCCTTCATCACCGGGTGTTCGGGCTGATGGGTCTGCAGATAGCCGACACCCCTGCCCTGCTCGCGGCCGGCGCGGCCGATCACCTGGTTGAGCATCTGGAAGGTGCGCTCGGCGGCGCGCGGATCGCCATTGCCGAGCCCGATATCGGCATCGATCACCCCGACCAGATTGAGCCGCGGAAAGTTGTGGCCCTTGGCCACCAGTTGGGTGCCGATGATGATATCGACGCGGCCCTCGGCGATCTCGGTCAGCTCGGCGCGCATGGCATCGATCGAGGTGACGAGGTCGCTCGACAGCACCATGGTGCGCGCCTCGGGAAACAGCTTTGACGCCTCTTCCTGCAGCCGCTCGACGCCGGGGCCGATCGCCGCCAGGGATTCCTCGACGCCGCAATGCGGGCAGAGATGCGGACGCGGCGTCGAGAAGCCGCAGTGATGGCAGACCAGCCGCTGGCGAAACCGGTGATCGACCAGCCAGGCATCGCAAATGTTGCAGGAGAAGCGGTGGCCGCAACTGCGGCACAGGGTCAGCGGCGCGTAGCCGCGGCGATTGAGGAACAACAGCGCCTGTTCCTTGCGCTCAATGGCAAAGCCGACCTGCTCGGCGAGTTGCTGCGAGATGAAGTGGCCGCGCATCGGCCCCTGACTGCGCAGATCGATCGCCTCGATGTGCGGCATGTGCTGGCCGCCGAACCGCGACGGCAGCGCGACGCGCTGGTAGCGGCCCTTGCGCGCATTGACCTCGCTTTCGACGGAGGGCGTCGCGGAGGCCAGAATGATCGGGATTTTGGCCAGGTTGGCACGCACCACCGCCATGTCGCGGGCGTGATAGTGGGCGCCCTCGCTCTGCTTGTAGGCTTGGTCGTGCTCCTCATCGACGATGATCAGGCCGAGTTTGGCATAGGGCAGGAACAGCGCCGAGCGCGCGCCGACCACCACATGGGCCTCGCCGCTGGCGATGGCCGCAAAGTTTCGCGCCCGGGTGCGCGGCGTCAGTTCGGAATGCCATTCCAGCGGGCGAACACCGAAGCGCAGTGCAAAGCGATCGAGAAATTGACCGGTGAGCGCGATCTCCGGCATCAGGATCATCACCTGCTCGCCACGGCGGATGGTCTCCGCCACCGCCTCGAAATAGACTTCGGTCTTGCCGGAGCCGGTGACACCGTCGAGCAATGCCACATGAAACGCGCCGCTGGCGGCCAGCGTCTGCAGTGCGGTGGCGGCGGCGCGCTGTTCCGGCGAAAAATCCGGCTCGCAAAACAGGGGATCCGGTGCCGGCGGCGCCGATGGTCGCGCCATCGCCTCGACCACCAGCGTGCCCTCATCGACCAGCCCGTCGATGACGCCGCTGCCGCAGCCGGCTTCCTTCACCAGATCCGACTTGGCGTGCAGCAGCCCGTCGGACAGGATCTCGATCAGGCGCTGGCGCGCCGGGGTCATGCGCTTTGGCGCCTCGCCCACCAGCCGCACGCCGAGCCTCACCCTTTCGGGGCCGAGTTCGCCCATGCGCAGCGTCATCCGCAGCACCATGCCCCGTGCGGAGAGCGTGTAATTGGCGACCCAGTCGACCAGGTCGCGCAATTCCTGCCGAAAGCGCGGCACGTCGAGTTTCTCGCCGACATCCTTCAGCCGGTTGTGCAGCCGCGGATCGGGATTGGGGTTTTCCGCCCACACCACGCCGACCACGTCGCGGGCGCCGAGCGGCACGGTAACGACATCGCCGGGCTGCAGGTCGACGCCCCGGGGCACCCGATAGGAATAGGCCTGGTTCAGCGCCACCGGCACCAGCACGTCGACCACGCGCGGCGCCAAAGACGGGAACAGACTGGGCGCGGAATCGTCCATGGAAGAATCGGGCTCTGCGGGAGGTGGGGCTAACTTAAGGACTGGCGGGGGCAAATAGAAGCCGCGCCTTTTCCCTCTCCCCGCCCGCCTAGCGAAGCTTCGCTAGGCGGGGAGAGGGTGGATCGAACACGCGGAGCGGGTTCGAGACGGGTGAGGGGGACTATCGAGTAAAACACCGGCTCCCCCTCACCCGGAGTCCTTCGCTTCGCTCAGGACTCCGACCTCTCCCCGCAAGCGGGGCGAGGTAAGGAAGCGCGACCGGTTCACCAAAGTGAAACGCGGTCTGTGTGTTAATATGCCCCTGTTCGCGCATCGCGCCTTGCAAGGCAAACTCATGGCCAAGCCGATTTCTGCCAAGCCGATCTCGCCCGCCCCCATCGAAATGGCCTGCGCCGACGAGAGCACGTCGCTGCAGATGACGCGCTGGCTGTCGCATCTGCGCGCCGAGCGGCGGCTGTCGCCGAAGACGCTGGAGGCCTATGCCCGCGATGTCCGGCAATTCCTGGGCTTCCTCGCCGAACATTGGGGCACGCGCGTCACCCTGTCACGCTTCGCCGCGCTCGAAGCCAGCGATGTCCGTGCCTTCATGGCCTCGCGCAGGGCCGACGACATCGGCGGTCGTTCGCTGATGCGGGCTTTGGCCGGAATGCGTTCGTTCGGGCGTTTCCTGGAACGCGAAGGCCAGGGCAGCGTCGGCGCCCTTTCCGGCATTCGCGCGCCGAAGATCGGCAAGAGCCTGCCGAAGCCGATCCAGATGGCCGCCGCCCGCCGGCTCACCGACGCCGACGAACGCGCCGGGGAGAATCGCGAACCGTGGATCTGGGCCCGCGACGCCGCCGTGATGGCTCTCTTATATGGCTCCGGCCTGCGCATTTCCGAAGCGCTCGGCCTGAAGCGCCGCGAGGTGCCGGCGCCGGGCGCCGGCGACGTGCTGATCGTCAACGGCAAGGGCAACAAGACCCGCATGGTACCGGTACTGCAGAACGTGCTGGCGCTGATCGCCGACTACGCGAAAATGTGCCCGCATCCGCTGGCGCCGGAAGGCCCAATGTTCGTCGGCGCCCGTGGCGGCCCGCTCTCGCCGCGCATCATCCAGCTCACCATGGAGCGGCTGCGCGGCGCCTTGGGGCTGCCCGACAGCGCCACGCCGCACGCGTTGCGGCACTCCTTCGCAACCCATCTGCTGACCCGCGGCGGCGACCTGCGCGCGATCCAGGAGCTCCTTGGCCACGCCTCGCTATCGACCACACAGATATATACCGGCATCGACACCGAGCGGCTGTTCGAAGTGTACCGGACCGCACATCCGAGGGGGTGAGCACGTCTGGCGTTCGGGTGTCGTCCAATCGTCATCCGGCAGCCCCTTGCGCGGCGCGCCCGGTTCGGTCAAATCGGTGTTCCAATCAACCGGAGAGGGGTCCCCGATGAGCGCGCACGAGAGTATGGAGCACGCCGAACACGCCGAGCATGCATCCGGATCGAACAAGAACATCGCGTTGCTGATTGCGGTGATCGCGCTGTTCCTGGCGCTGTCGGAAACCCTCGGCAAGGGCGCGCAGACCGAATCCATCAGCAAGAACGTCGAGGCGTCCAACCTGTGGGCGTTCTTCCAGGCCAAGAGCATCCGCCGCACCGTGGTGCAGGCGACCTCGGACCAGGCCCGCTTGAGCCTCGGCCAGATGGGCGACGATGCCGCCAAGGCCGCGCTGACCAAGCAGATCGAGGACTGGAAGAAGACGGCGGACCGCTACCGTTCGGAGCCGGAGACCGGCGAAGGCTCGGAGCAGCTCGCCGCCCGCGCCAAGGAAGCCGAGCACGCCCGCGACTTGGCGATGGCCCGCTATCATCATTACGAGGTCGCCTCTGCGGCGTTCCAGATCGGCATCGTGCTGGCGTCGGCCACTATCATCACCGGCATGATCGCATTGGCCTATGTGTCCGGCTTCCTCGCCATCGCCGGCATCGCCTTCACCCTGATCGGCCTGTTCGCGCCGCACGCCGTGCATCTGATGTGAGCTACTCGCTTGCCCCGGGCGCGATGCAACCTAGCGAAGCGAAGCTTCGCGCGGCAGTGTTGCTTCGCAGAGCCGGGGCCGTTCCGGGCGCCGGCGTTTGAAACGATCCCGGTTCTGAGCAGCAGCACTTCGTGCTGCTGCGCGCCCGGGAAACACAACTACGCCTGCTTCCTGCACATCTCGATCACAGCATCCGCAAATGCACGCGGATCTTCCTGCGGCACGTTGTGGCCGACACCGGGCAGGACACGACGCTCATAGTCCGACGTAAAATGCCGGCCGTGATTATCCGAACCATGCACCGGCATCACATTGTCATCGGCGCCGTGCAGCGCGATGGTCGGGACATCGATGGCCGGTTGTGCGGCGAGACGGGTTTCCGACAGTAGATAGCGCGGATCGCCAGCCACACTGCCCGTGCGATGTTGGTAGGAGTGGATCACGACATCGACGAAATCGTCGTTGTCGAAGGCCGATGCCGAGCGGGCAAAAGTGGCGTCGTCGAACGCCCATGACGGCGACCACATCTTCCACAGCAGCTTCGCCACCGCCGCACGGTTCTGCGTCAAGCCATTGCGGCCGCGCTCGGTGTTGAAGTACCAGACATACCACATGCGCGCTTCCTGCTCGGGGTCGGCCGGCCGCGCGGAATTCGGGATGTCCTGAACGTTGTAGGCGGTGCAACTGACGAGACCGTGGACCCGCTCCGGCCACAGCGCCGACACCACGCAAGCGGCGCGGCCGCCCCAGTCATAGCCGGACACGACCGCTCTTTCGATCCGCAGCGCATCCATCAATTCCAGCAAATCCTCGCCCAGCGCGGCCTGCTGGCCGGAACGGATGGTGTCTGCGGAAAGGAATCGCGTCGGGCCGTAGCCGCGCAAATAGGGCACGATCGTGCGATAGCCGGCAGCGTTGATCAGCGCCACGGCATCGTCATAGCCGCGGACATCGTAGGGAAAACCGTGCAGCAGGAGAACCGGCAGGGTGCCTTCCGGGCCGCTGTGCTCATAGGCGACATCAAGCAGCGACGTTCGCACGCGGGCAAGTTCAGCCACGACGACCTCCCGTTACGACCTACCTGGCATGGGCGCGGCTGCGCATACGCTGGATCATCCGCAGCCAGCGCGATGACGAGCCGGAGCGAACCATCGTCATGATCGATTTGATCCGCGCCGTGACGGGCGCGACCAGCTCGCCGGCGCGGCGGCGAATATCGAGGATCAACTCATACAGCCTGCGGAACCAGACCAGTTGCAACAGCTTCGACCGCGTCACGTCGAAGATGAAGGCCAGCACACCGAGACCGATGAACTTCGACGCCACAATCAGCGCGATGGCAGCGATCCAGTAGTGGTGCGTGAGCAGCCAGACCTCGACCAGTTTCAGCGGAAACAGCAGCAGCAACGGGATCGCGAATACCACCAGCGTCTGCGCCGGCGACAGCCGGTTGACGCACGCTGCCAGCCACGCCTTGAACGCGCGCAGCGGAATCAGTGCCACGACGCGCGCGACAATGGGCTCGAGATGATCCCACAGCCACGCCTCGATCAAGAAGATCAGCGCAAGCAGCACCAGAAACGGTTGAAGCAGGCGACGCATCATCGCGCGTTGTCCCCCCGCCCGGCGCTGCGCCGGACGCCATTCACATATGGATGGCGCGTTTGCCCACCGCAAGCGCGGCTTCCTTGACCGCCTCGGACCGGGTCGGATGGGCGTGGCAGGTGCGCGCCAGATCCTCGGCGGAGCCGCCGAATTCCATCAGCACGCAGGCCTCGTGGATCAACTCGCCGGCCTCGAGGCCAATGATGTGCACGCCGAGCACGCGGTCGGTCTTCGCATCTGCGAGAATCTTCACGAAGCCATCGGTGCTCTGATTGACCTTGGCGCGACCGTTGGCGGTGAACGGAAACTTGCCGACGGTATAGGCGATGCCGGCCTGCTTCAGCTCTTCCTCAGTCTTGCCGACCGAAGCCACTTCGGGCGTGGTGTAGACGACGCCGGGGATGACATCATAGTTCACATGACCGGCCTGGCCGGCGAGGATCTCGGCGCAGGCGACGCCTTCGTCCTCGGCCTTGTGCGCCAGCATCGGACCGACGACGACGTCGCCGATGGCATAGATGCCCTTCACGCTGGTCGCGAAATGGGCGTCGGTCTTGACCCGGCCGCGCTCATCGAGCACCACGCCGGCTTCCTTCAGCCCGAGGCCTTCAGTGTATGGAATGCGGCCGACCGCCACCAGGACGACATCGGCCTCGATGGTCTCCGCCGCGCCGCCGGCGGCAGGCTCGACCTGCGCCTTCAGCCGCTTGCCTGACGAATCGATGCTGGTGACCTTGGCGCCGAGCTTGAAGACAAAGCCCTGCTTCTCGAGGATGCGCTGGAAGGACTTCGCGACCTCGCCGTCCATGCCGGGCAGGATGCGGTCGAGGAATTCCACCACGGTAACTTCAGCGCCGAGGCGGCGCCACACAGAGCCGAGCTCGAGGCCGATCACGCCGGCGCCGACCACGATCATCTTCTCCGGCACCTTGTCGAGCGACAGGGCGCCAGTGGACGAGACAATGCGCTTCTCGTCGATCTCGATGCCCTTCAGCCGGGTCACGTCGGAGCCGGTGGCGATCACGATATTCTTGGTTTCCAGCACCTGGGTCTTGCCGTCGGCGCCCTTGACCTCGACCTTGCCGGTTCCGAGCACCTTGCCGGTGCCCATCACCACGTCGACCTTGTTCTTCTTCATCAGGAAGTCGACGCCCTTGACGTTGCCGTCGATGCCCTGCTGCTTGAAGGTCATCGGCTGCGGCAGGTCGATCGTCGGCGCGGGCACCTTGATGCCCATCTTGGCGAAGCCATGACCGGCCTCCTCGAACATTTCGGAGGCATGGAGCAGCGCCTTCGACGGCATGCAGCCGATGTTCAGGCAGGTGCCGCCAAGGGTGGCGTTTTTCTCGACGACGGCGACCTTCATGCCAAGCTGCGCCGCGCGGATCGCGCAGACATAGCCGCCGGGACCGGTGCCGATGATGATGAGATCGTAGGAGGCCATGGTGAGATCCTGTCTTCAGATAGATGGGGTGTCGACGACCTAGCGGCCGCCGGACACGTCGAGAATGGATGAGGTGACGTAGGACGCCTCGTCCGACAGAAGCCAGACGATGGCGTTGGCGATTTCATCGGCGGTGCCGACGCGTTTCATCGGCACGAGGCCGGCCATGCGATGCGCGCGATCGGGCTCGCCGCCGGACGCGTGGATCTCGGTGTCGATCAGGCCGGGCCTGATGCCGACGACACGAATGCCTTCGTTGGCGACCTCCTGGGACAGGCCGACGGTAAAGGTGTCGATGGCGCCCTTCGAGGCCGCGTAGTCGACATAGGTGTTTGCCGCGCCAAGCTTCGCCGCCACCGACGACAGGTTGACGATGACGCCGCCCTGGCCGCCATGCTTGGTCGACAAGCGCTTCACTGCCTCGCGGGCGCACAGAAAGCTGCCGGTGACGTTGACTGCCAGCATGCGCGCGATGCGCTCGGCGGTCATGTCCTCGACGCGAATGGAGGGGCCGACAATGCCGGCATTGTTGACCAGCGCGCCGAGCGGACCGAAGGCGTCGGCCGCCTTGAACAGCGCCAGGATGTCGGCCTCGCTGCCGACGTCGCATTTCACGGCGATCGCCTTGCCATTGCCGGCTTCGATCGCCGCCACGACTTCATTCGCCGCCGCCTCGTTGCTGGCATAGCCGACGACGACCTTGAAGCCGGCGGCAGCGGCCTTCAACGCAGCGGCGCGGCCGATGCCGCGACTGCCGCCGGTGATGATGACGACGCTGTTGGGGTCAGCACTCATGCAAGCAGCTCCGGCTTCGATTGGCGCCGTCACGCCCGTTCTGTTGGCGGGCATCCACATCTTGCCGGCAAACGGAGGCAGGCGTGGATGGCCGGGGCAAGCCCGGCCATGACGCGATGGATTTGATCAGAGATCCAGAACGAGACGCGCGGGATCTTCCAGGCTTTCCTTGACGCGGACCAGGAACGTCACGGCTTCCTTGCCGTCGATCACGCGATGATCGTAGCTGAGCGCCAGATACATCATCGGGCGAATCTCGACCTTGCCGGCGATGGCGACCGGACGCTCCTGGATCTTGTGCATGCCGAGGATGGCGGACTGCGGCGCATTCAGGATCGGGGTCGACATCAGCGAACCGTAGATGCCGCCATTGGTGATGGTGAAGGTGCCGCCCTGCATTTCGTCGATCTTGAGCTGGCCGTCGCGGGCGCGTTTGCCGAAATCCGCGATGGTCTTCTCGATATCCGAAATCGACTTACTGTCGCAGTCGCGCACCACGGGGACCACGAGGCCCTTGTCGGTGCCGACGGCGACGCCGACGTGATAGTAGTTCTTGTAGATCAGGTCGGTGCCGTCGATCTCGGCATTCGCCGCCGGAATGTCCTTCAGCGCCTGCACGCAGGCCTTGGTGAAGAAGCCCATGAAGCCGAGCTTGGCGCCGTGCTTCTTCTCGAACACGTCCTTGTACTGGCTGCGCAGCGCCATGATGTGGCTCATGTCGACCTCGTTGAAGGTCGTGAGCATGGCGGCGGTGTTCTGCACATCCTTGAGGCGGCGCGCGATAGTCTGGCGCAGACGGGTCATCTTGACGCGCTCTTCGCGGGCGGCGTCATCGGCCGGCGACGGCGCGCGGACCTGCACGGCAGCGGCGGGCTGGTTGACCGGGGTCGGCGCGGAAGCCGCCTTCTCGATGGCGGCCAGCATGTCGCCCTTGGTGACGCGCCCGTCCTTGCCGGAGCCCGGCACGGTGGCTGCGTCGACGCCGCTCTCGGCAGAAATCTTGCGCACCGACGGGGCCAGCGGCGCATCGACCGGCGCGGACTTCTGGGCCGGCGCGGGTGCGGCAGCAGCCGGAGCCGCGGCAGGGGCCGGAGCGGCGGCCTTTGCGGGCGCAGCAGCAGGAGCGGCCTTGGCGCCGGCGGCGCCATCAGTGATCTGGCCGAGCAGCGCGCCGACGGCGACGGTCTCGCCATCCTTGGCGACGATCTCGCCGAGGATGCCGGCGGAGGGCGCCGGCACTTCGATCGTCACCTTGTCGGTTTCGAGTTCAACCAAGGGCTCGTCGACGGCCACGGAATCGCCGGCCTTCTTGAACCACTTGCCGATGGTGGCTTCGGTGACGGACTCGCCGAGCGTGGGAACACGAATTTCAGTCATTGTATCTTTCCTCTTGCGTCATGGCGGGGCTTGTCCGGCCATCCACGCCTGAATTCGATCGAGTGATGCGGGTGCGCGAATGCCCCGCTGACGCGGGGCATCGCCGAAATGCGGATGGTTAGCTCAGCGCCTCGTCGAGGAAGGCCTTGAGCTGCGCGAGATGCTTGGACATCAGGCCGGTGGCGGTGGCTGCAGACGCCGCACGCCCGGCGTAACGGGGACGCTTGTTGGTGGCGTTGACCTGGTTGAGCACCCATTCGAGATAGGGCTCGATGAAGTGCCACGCGCCCATGTTGCGCGGCTCTTCCTGACACCAGACGAATTCCGCACCCTTGAAACGGCTCAGTTCCTGCACCAGCGCCTTCAGCGGCACCGGATAGAGCTGCTCGAGGCGCAGCAGGTAGATGTCGTCGACGCCGCGTTTCTCGCGCTCCTCGTAGAGGTCGTAATAGACCTTGCCGGAGCACAGCACGACGCGACGGATCTTGGCGTCGGGCTGAAGCTTGATCTTCTCGTCCGGCAGCTTCTCTGCATCGTCGAACAGGATGCGGTGGAAGGTCGAGCCGGGGCCGAGCTCGTCGAGGGTCGAAACCGCACGCTTGTGGCGCAGCAGCGACTTCGGCGTCATCACGATCAGCGGCTTGCGGATCTCGCGCTTCGGCTGGCGACGCAGCACGTGGAAATAGTTCGCCGGCGTGGTGACGTTGACCACCTGCATGTTGTCTTCGGCGCACATCTGCAGGAAGCGCTCGAGGCGCGCGGAGGAATGCTCCGGACCCTGGCCTTCGTAGCCGTGGGGCAGCAGGCAGACCAGGCCGGACATGCGCAGCCACTTGCGTTCGCCCGAGGAGATGAACTGGTCGAACACCACCTGAGCGCCGTTGGCGAAGTCGCCGAACTGCGCTTCCCACATGGTCAGCGCCGTCGGCTCGGTCAGCGAATAGCCGTATTCGAAACCGAGCACCGCGACTTCGGACAGCAGCGAGTTGATGACTTCGTAGTGGCCCTGCTTCGGTCCGAGATGGTTGAACGGCGTGTAGCGACTTTCGTCTTCCTGATCAAACAGCACCGAGTGGCGCTGCGAGAAGGTGCCGCGCTCGGAGTCCTGGCCAGACAGGCGGACGTGGTGGCCCTCCTCCATCAACGAGCAGAACGCCAGCGCCTCGCCGGTTGCCCAATCGATGCCCGCGCCACTGTCAATGGTCTTGGCGCGGTTGTCGAGATAGCGCAGGACGGTGCGATGAGCGCGGAAGCCGTCGGGAACCTTGGTGATCTTCCTGCCGATATCCTTCAGCACATCAAGCTCAACGCCGGTCACGCCGCGGCGCGGATCCTCTTCCTGGTCGGCCGACTTGAAGCCTGCCCACTTGCCGTCGAGCCAGTCGGCCTTGTTCGGCTTGTAACCGGAGCCGGCTTCCAGCTCGGCGTCGAGACGGGCGCGCCAGTCGGCCTTGGCCTTCTCGATCTCGCCATCGGTCATCACGCCGTCGGCGACCAGCCGCTTGGAATAGATGTCCAGCGTCGACGGATGCGCGCCGATCTTCTTGTACATCACCGGCTGGGTGAAGCCCGGCTCGTCGCCTTCGTTATGGCCGTGGCGGCGATAGCAGAACATGTCGATGACGACAGGCTTGTGGAACTTCTGCCGGAATTCGATTGCGATCTTGGCGGCGAACACCACCGCTTCCGGATCGTCGCCGTTGACGTGGAAGATCGGCGCATCGATCATCTTCGCCACATCCGACGGATAGGGCGACGAGCGCGAGTAGCGCGGATAGGTGGTGAAGCCGATCTGGTTGTTGACGATGAAGTGGATCGAACCGCCGGTGCGGTAGCCCTTCAGGTCGGACAGCGCGAAGCATTCCGCAACCACGCCCTGGCCGGCGAACGCCGCGTCGCCATGCATCAGCAGCGGCAGCACCGAAATGCGCTGGTCCGGCGGATCGCCGTTCTGGTCCTGCTTGGCGCGCACCTTGCCGAGCACCACGGGATCGACGATCTCGAGATGCGATGGATTGGCAGTCAGCGACAGATGGATCTTGTTGTTGTCGAACTCGCGGTCGGACGACGCACCGAGGTGGTACTTGACGTCGCCGGAGCCTTCGACCTCGTCGGGATTGGCTGAGCCGCCCTTGAATTCATGGAACAGCGCGCGGTGCGGCTTGCCCATCACCTGGGTCAGCACGTTGAGGCGGCCGCGGTGCGGCATGCCAACCACGATGTCGCGGACGCCGAGATTGCCGCCGCGCTTGATGATCTGCTCGAGCGCCGGGATCAGCGACTCAGCACCGTCGAGACCGAAGCGCTTGGTGCCGGTGAACTTGACGTCGCAGAACTTCTCGAATCCTTCGGCCTCGACCAGCTTCATCAGGATGGCGCGACGGCCTTCGCGGGTGAAGCTGATTTCCTTGTCCGGCCCTTCGATGCGCTCCTGGATCCACGACTTCTGCGCGGGATTGGAGATGTGCATGAATTCGACGCCGAGCGTCTGGCAATAGGTGCGCTGGCAGATCGCGACGATCTCGCGCAGCGTGCCGTATTCAAGGCCGAGCACGTGATCGAGGAAGATCTTGCGGTCATAGTCCGCATCGCTGAAGCCATAGGAACGCGGATCGAGTTCCTCGTGGTCCTTCTGGCCCTCGATGCCTAGCGGATCGAGATTGGCATGGAAGTGGCCGCGCATGCGGTATGCGCGGATCAGCATCAGCGCGCGGACCGAATCGCGGGTCGCCTGGAAAATGTCCGGCGAGCCGGGCTCGGCGCTCTGCGCCTTGGCGCCGTCGGACTTGGCGGCACCAGCCTTGGCCGCGATCTTGGCGCCCATCGCCTTCTCGACCTGCGCCCAGTTGCCGTCGAGCGCGGAGGTGAGATCGTCACTCGGCGTCAGCGGCCAGTTGGCCTTTTCCCAGGACGGCCCCTGGGCATTCTTCTGCACGTCGGCAGGCGCGTCCTTCAGGCTCTTGAAAAACTCCTGCCACTCGGGATCGACCGAGGCGGGGTCCTTCTCAAAGCGGGCATAGAGTTCGTCGATGTAGGTAGCATTGGCTCCCTGCAAAAAGGAGGAGAGGGCAAATGCGGCATTCGCGTCCTGGCGAGACATGATTGCGTCCTGATGATGAGCGTCGCGCGGAAATAGGCCGATCAGTTTCCCGGCGGCCGGAGTGGCGGATCTTCTAACCTATTTAAGCCAAATATACCCGCCGAAAAGAGCGAAACTCTGAATAGAAATTCAACATCTTGTGCGAATGGGATCGGGGTTAGCGGACGGTAAAATTATCTTGTGTCGCCAACGCCTTGGTGGCGGAGCGCCGGGCGGATCTGCGGGGCGCCCGACCACAGGCTTCGTTCAACAGGGCATTGGCAGCGATGCCTGCCGAATCGGCAATCCCGGGGTCGCGGGTGACCATCGCGGCGACGATGGCGCCGTCCATCAGGATGCCGAGCTGGTGGGCGAGCGCGCCGGGATCGCCGGCGCCGGCGCCGCGAGCCAGACCGGCAATGTAATCGAGCACGAACGACTTGTGCTGCAGGGTGATCGCACGCAGCCGGGTCTCATCCTTGTCGTGCTCGCCCACCGCATTGATGAACACGCAGCCATAATAGTCTTCCTCGCTGAACCAGCTCTTCAGCACCGGGAAGATGGAGTCGAGCTTTGCCCGCGGAGAGCCGCCGACTTCGACGGCGGCGACGAACCAGTCACGCCAGATCCGGCTTTCGGACAGCAGGACGGCCTCGACGAGATCGCTCTTGGAGCCGAACAGCTTGTAAAGGGTGGTTTTCGCCGTCCCGGCTTCATGGACGATGGCGTCGATGCCGGTGGCGTTGATGCCGTGCTTGCAGAACAGCCGCGTCGCCGCCTGCATCAAGCGGTCGCGCGGCGTTACGCGCGGCACATCCGGGACGTCGGTGAACGCCTCAAGCGGGATCGCATCGGTCATATCCGTTCATATGACATGGCGTGCACACGGCGCAAGCAGCGTTCTCCCGCTGCGTAAAATAGGTGCTGGCTAACGCTCGACTGGCGCGTTTCACAGCAGCGACGGTCGCCCCGACCGCACCCCGGAATCTTAACCAATTGGAAATCAACGCCTATTTCGCGGACGCAGTCGTGGCACGCTTTCTGCAAAGCTACAGAACGTTCTGTATCTATTTGCCCAAGGGAGAAATCAACATGACTGCACTCGCCCCCAAAACCGTGCTGACCGGATGCCTCGCGCCCATCGACAAAGGCGGTCTCGAGCAACTGATCGCCAACGGCAAAGCCAATCCCAACGTCATCAAGACGCTGAAGTGCAAGACGGTGGCCGAGGGCAAGTTCCGCCACGCCAACTACATCCGCAACCTGCCGCCCTATATCGTCGACGAACCGCCGGCGCTGCTCGGCGACGATACTGCGCCGAACCCGTCGGAAGCCTCCCTGGCCGCGCTGGGTTCGTGCATTGCCGTCGGCCTGCACGCCAACGCTGTGCACCGCGGCTGGATCGTCAACAAGCTCGAACTGCAGCTCGAAGGCGACCTCAACATCACCGCGGTGTGGGGCACCGGCGATGTCAGCGAGAAGCCGGTCGGCTTCACCGACGTGCGCATCAAGGTCGACATGGAGTGCGAAGGCGTGCCGCAGGCCGAGATCGACGCGCTGATCGATCACGTCAAGAAATGGTCGCCGGTCGCCAACACCTTTACCCGGCCAGTCAATCTCGAAGTCTCTGCGTAACGCTGTCGACTTCGCCTCTCCCCGCTTGCGGGGAGAGCTCGGAGCCGAGCGACAGCGAGGCTACGGGTGAGGGAGAGCCGCTATCACCGCCCCGCCCCCTCGCTCGGCACGAAGGCCACCGGCCGCAGCCATGCGACCGCAACGTTCCTCTTCCCGTGACGGAGATGACGATGACCACCATGGCGGCCTTGCGAAAACCCGATGACCTTATTGAAGATACAGCCTCGCTCGCCGAGCGCGTGGCCGCTCTCGCGAGAACCGAGCTGGCGCCGATCGCTGCGGAGATCGATGACGGCAGCATCTATCCCGACCAGGCGCTGCGGAAGTTCGGCGAGATCGGCGCCTGGTCGGCGCATGACGATTTGCGCGCGACCATCGGTGGCATTTCCGCCATCGCCGAAACCTGCGGCGCCAGCGCCTTCATGGCGTGGTGCCAGGACACGCTGGTCTGGTACATCCTGAATTCCGACAACGCCGCGTTGAAAGCGAAGTATCTGAGCAAGGCCGCGAGCGGGACATTGCTCGGCGGCACCGGGCTGTCGAATCCGATGAAGAGCTTCTTCGGCATCGAGAAGCTCAAGCTGAAGGGCCGCCGCGTCGAAGGCGGCTATCAGGTGCGCGGCGCCCTGCCCTGGGTGTCCAATCTCGGCCCCGACCATATGTTCGGCACCATCTTCGAGACCGAGGACGACGGCGAGCAGGTCATGTTCCTCGTCAATTGCGCCGATCCCGGCGTCACGCTGACGCCCTGCAAACCCTTCCTGGCGATGGACGGCACCGGCACCTACGCCGTGCAATTGCGCGATGTGTTCATTCCCAACGACCAGGTGCTGGCCGCGCCGGCGATGCCTTTCGTCAAGAAGATCCGCGCCGGCTTCATCCTGATGCAGATGGGCATGGGGCTCGGGCTGGTACGCGACTGCGTCGCCATCATGCAGAGCGTCCAGCCCGCGCTGGCCCACGTCAATTGCTTCCTGCCGCAGCAGCCGGCGGATTTCGCCGCCGTCCTCGCCGGCATGGAGGCCGAGACCATGCAGCTCGCCGCCACGCCGTATGACACCAGCAACGCCTACTGGCGCCAGGTGGTCGACCTGCGGCTGCGCGGCGGCGATGCCGCGGTCGCCGCGGCGCATGCCGCGATGCTGCATTGTGGCGCGCGCGGCTATCTGAAATCGCACCGCGCCCAGCGCCGGCTGCGCGAAGCCTACTTCGTGGCGATCGTCACCCCCGCCACCAAGCAACTCAGAAAAATGCTCGCAGACAATGCGCGCGAACACCCGGGAGAGACCCAAGGCGCTTGATCCACCTCACGGCACGACGGTCCTAATTCGGCAGAACATCAACCCAGTGGAGGCTTTGCTAATGGCTGAAATCCTGATTTCCGCAGATGAACTCGCGACGTTCATGAAGTCCGATCCCTGCGTCATCATCGACACCCGCAACCCCGATGCCTACGCCGCGGGCCATATCCCGGGCGCCGTCAATCTGCATGAGATCTTTACCTTTCTCGCGACCTCCACGCCGGAAGGCATGGACGAGCTGAAGAAGAAGTTCGCCGACGCCTTTGGCGGCGCCGGCCTGTCGGGCTCCGAGACCGCGGTGATCTACGAGCAGTCGATGAATTCCGGCTTCGGCCAGTCCTGCCGCGGCTATTTCCTGCTCGAGTTCCTGGGCTATCCAAAGATCAAGGTGCTGCACGGCGGCTACGACGCCTGGACTGCCAAGGGCCTGCCGACCACCACCGAGGTGCCGACGCCGAAGCCAGCCTCGTTCACGGTCAAGCCCGAGGCTGGCTCGATCCTGATCGACGCTGCCACCATGATGGCAGCGCTCGACAACCCCTCGATCGCGCTGCTCGACGTGCGCGACGTCGATGAATGGATCGGTGAGAGCTCGTCGCCTTATGGCAAGGACTTCTGCCCGCGGATGGGCCGCATCCCCGGCGCCGTCTGGATCGAATGGTATCGCATGATGAAGCCAACCGGCGAAGGCCCGCGCTTCAAGTCGAAGAACGAGATCCTGGCCGAATGCGCCACTGTCGGCATCACGCCGGCGAGCACGGTGTATCTCTACTGCTTCAAGGGCGCGCGTGCATCGAACACATTCCTGGCGCTGAAGAACGCCGGCGTCGCCGACGTCAGGATGTATTTCGGCTCGTGGAACGAATGGTCGCGCGACAACAAGTATCCGATCGAGGAGGGGCTTCCGACAGTTGGCGAGAAGCAGCTGCAGGCGGCGGAGTAAGCTACTACCCTCTCTTGTCCCGGACGCGGTGCGGCATTCTTATGCCGCTCCGCAGATCCGGGACCCATCATCTCATCGCCCGGAAGTGTGAGCCCGGATCTGCGGCGCACCACCATCGCTGCGCGATGGCAGCGCACCGCGTCCAGGGAACGAAACACATCTACAAATCAAAAGGCCCGCTCTTTCGAGCGGGCCTTTCATTTTGATACCGGCCGCCGAAGCGACTAGCCCTTCAGCAATTCCACCAGCGTGGTGCCGAGGCGCGCCGGGGACGGCGACACCGCGAAGCCAGCGGACTTCATTGCCGCGATCTTCGACTGCGCATCGCCCTTGCCGCCCGACACGATGGCGCCAGCATGACCCATGCGACGGCCGGGAGGTGCGGTGACGCCGCCGATGAAGCCGACGATGGGCTTCTTGCGACCGCGCTTGGCTTCGTCCTTGATGAACTGCGCGGCGTCTTCTTCCGCCGAGCCGCCGATCTCGCCGATCATGATGATCGAGTGGGTGGCGTCGTCGGCGAGGAACATCTCGAGGATGTCGATGAACTCGGTGCCCTTGACCGGATCGCCGCCGATGCCGACCGCCGAGGTCTGGCCGAGGCCGGCCATGGTGGTCTGGAATACCGCTTCATAGGTCAGCGTGCCGGAGCGCGACAGGATGCCGACATTGCCGGGCTTGAAGATGTTGGCCGGCATGATGCCGATCTTCGATTCGCCGGCGGTGACGACGCCCGGGCAGTTCGGCCCGATCAGGCGCGATTTGGAGCCGGACAGCGAACGCTTGACGCGCACCATGTCGAGCACCGGGATGCCTTCGGTGATGCAGACGATCAGCGGGATTTCCGCGTCGATGGCTTCGCAGATGGCATCGGCGGCGCCCGGCGGCGGCACGTAGATCACCGAGGCGTCGGCGCCGGTCTTGTCGCGCGCTTCGGCCACGGTGTCGAACACCGGCAGGTTGAGATGGGTGGAGCCGCCTTTGCCCGGCGAGGTGCCGCCGACCATCTTGGTCCCGTACAGGATCGCCTGCTCGGAATGGAAGGTGCCGTTCTTGCCGGTGAAGCCCTGGCAGATGACCTTGGTGTTCTTGTCGATGAGGACTGACATCGGCTTACTTTCCCTTCACGGCGTTGACGATTTTTTGCGCGGCATCGTCGAGGTCGTCGGCGGGCAGCACGTTCAGGCCGGATTCACGAATGATCTTCTTGCCTTCCTCGACATTGGTGCCTTCGAGGCGGACCACGAGAGGCACCTTGAGGCCGACGGTCTTCACCGCGGCGACGACGCCGGCGGCGATGATGTCGCACTTCATGATGCCGCCGAAGATGTTGACCAGGATGCCCTTCACGCTGGGATCGGAGGTGATGATCTTGAACGCCGCGGTCACCTTCTCCTCGGTGGCACCGCCACCGACGTCGAGGAAGTTGGCCGGGCTTTCGCCGTACAGCTTGATGATGTCGAGGGTGGCCATGGCGAGGCCGGCGCCGTTGACCATGCAGCCGATGGTGCCGTCGAGCGCGATGTAAGCGAGGTCGTATTTCGACGCCTCGATTTCCTTGG
This sequence comes from Rhodopseudomonas sp. RCAM05734, assembly GCF_052658035.1. Taxonomy (NCBI): domain Bacteria; kingdom Pseudomonadati; phylum Pseudomonadota; class Alphaproteobacteria; order Hyphomicrobiales; family Nitrobacteraceae; genus Rhodopseudomonas; species Rhodopseudomonas sp. RCAM05734. The sequence continues at coordinate 1,076,015 of NZ_CP199742.1, forward strand.
CGTCTTCCTCGGAGGTGTCACGCAGCGCGACGATCTCAGGATGGCGATACAGCGCGTTGCTGTCGAACGACATCTTGGCGTCGAGGCACTTCAATTCGCCGGTCTTGGACACGATCAGCGGATTGATCTCCAGCATGTCCATGTCCTTGGCGATGAACGCGGTATAGAGCTGGGTGATCAGCTTCTCTGCCTGCTTGGCGAGATCGCCCTTCAGCCCGAGCGCCTGCGCCACGGTGCGGCCGTGATGCGGCATCACGCCGGTAGCCGGATCGACCGAGAAGGTGATGATCTTCTCAGGGCTGTCGTGGGCGACGTCCTCGATGGACATGCCGCCTTCGGTGGAAACCACGAAGGCGACCCGCGAGGTCTCGCGATCGACCAGCAGCGACAGGTAGAATTCCTTCTCGATGTCGGAGCCGTCCTCGATGTAGAGGCGGTTGACTTGCTTGCCGGCGGGGCCGGTCTGCACGGTCACCAGCGTCGCGCCGAGCATTTCCTTGGCGAACTGGTTGACCTCCTCGATCGACTTGGCGAGGCGAACGCCGCCCTTGTCGCCGGCGGAGGCTTCCTTGAACTTGCCCTTGCCGCGGCCGCCGGCATGGATCTGGCTCTTCACCACCCAGATCGGACCGCCGAGCTGCTTGGCGGCCACGTCGGAATCTTCGGCGCGCAGGATCGGCACCCCCTTTGAGACGGGCACGCCGAAATCCTTCAGCACGGCCTTCGCCTGATATTCATGAATGTTCATATAGTTGCTCCCGAACCTCGGTGTGAACTTGGAATGGATGCCACCCGTCAACTGGCATACCGTATACCACGGATGCAGCGAGTCAAAAGGCGGCGAAACTCGATTGCGAAACGGTTGGCAGCCCAGGTTCGCGAAAATGGCGGCCAGCAACCCCAGATGCAGAACCGGCACCCAAGGGGTGCCGGTTTATCTCGTTGAAACTTAGCCGCCGAGCAGGTCCGGCGCGATCTTCTTGCAGGCATCGACCAGGCCCTGCACCGAGGCGACCGACTTGTCGAAGCCTTCGCGGTCCTTGCCGACCAGCTCGATCTCGACGATGCGCTCGACGCCCTTAGCACCGATCACCACGGGAACGCCGACATACATGTCCTTCACGCCGTATTCGCCGTTGAGATAGGCGGCGCAGGGCAGCACGCGCTTCTTGTCGCGCAGGTAGCTCTCGGCCATGGCGATGGCCGACGCGGCGGGGGCGTAGAACGCCGAGCCGGTCTTCAGCAGGTTGACGATCTCGGCGCCGCCGTTGCGGGTGCGGTCGACGATCTCGTCGAGGCGGGCCTGCGAGGTCCAGCCCATCTTGATCAGGTCGGGCAGCGGAATGCCGGCCACCGTCGAATACTTCACCAGCGGCACCATGGTGTCGCCGTGGCCGCCGAGCACGAAGGCAGTGACGTCTTCCACGGAGACGTTGAACTCATCGGCGAGGAACAGGCGGAAGCGCGACGAATCCAGCACGCCGGCCATGCCGACGACCTTCTTGGCGGGCAGGCCGCAGGACTTCTGCAGCGCCCAAACCATGGCATCGAGCGGGTTGGTGATGCAGATGACGAAGGCGTCGGGGGCATATTTCTTGATGCCGGCGCCGACCTGCTCCATGACCTTCAGATTGATGCTGAGCAGGTCATCGCGGCTCATGCCGGGCTTGCGCGGCACGCCGGCGGTGACGATCACGACGCTGGCGCCCTCGATCGCTTCATAGGAATTGGCGCCGGTGAACTTGGCGTCGAAGCCGTCGACCGGCGAAGACTGCGCGATATCCAGCGACTTGCCCTGCGGCACGCCCTCGGCGATGTCGAACATCACCACGTCGCCCAGTTCTTTCAGGCCGATGAGGTGAGCAAGCGTTCCGCCGATCTGGCCGGAGCCAATCAATGCAATCTTGTCGCGCGCCATGAGAAATCTGTCCTTTGAGCCCGGATGGGGAGGGAGGAGGAATTGCTGGTGGCTGGTTATCCCTTTCGCAGGAACCGTTCAAGTCGCGGCCAGCTCAATAATTGGCCGTACAGGACCGGCGACCAACCGCGCCGGGCTGCATTGCAATTTTGGGCGGCCCATCCTGCCATTCCGGGGCGAGAGCAGCGCCAACTGCGAGCGAACCCGGAAGACAGGGGGTTAGGTCTCGACCAGCCCGCTGCTGGAACCGCTGGCAGTGGAATCCTTGCGGCCATGCGGCAGAGCCAGGTAAGATTCCGACCCCATCTCGATCAGCCGCGAGGCGGTGCGCTGGAACTCCATCGCCTCAAAGCCATCGGTCGCCTGATAGAGCGACTGTGGCTCGCCCGCCGCCGAGGCCATCAGCTTCACGGCATTGTCGTACAAGGTGTCGATCAGCGCGATGAAGCGCTTGGCGGCGTTGCGGTCGCCATAGTCCATCATCGGAACCCGGTCGATGAAGATGGTGTGGTAATCATGCGCCAGCCGCAGGTAGTCCGACGCGCCGAGCGGCTTTTCGCACAAATCGGCAAAGCTGAACCGCGCCACGCCCTGGGCGGCGCGCGGCACATGCAGCACGCGGCCCTTGATCGAAATGTCATGGGCGTGGCCCGGCGCGCCGCCGGTGAGCTTCGCCCAGGCCTGGTCGAGCGCGGCCTCCGCGGCGCGATCCGCCGGCACCAGCCAGGTCTTTATGCCGGCCAGTTTCTCGAGCCGGAAATCGGTGCGCGAGTCGAGCCGGATCACATTCATATGGGCTTCGATCTGCTTGATGAACGGCAGGAACAGCGCGCGGTTGAGACCGCCCTTGTAGAGATCGACCGGCTCGACGTTGGAGGTAGCAAATACCACCGTGCCGAGTTCGAACAGCCGCGAGAACAGCCGCCCCAGGATCATCGCATCGGCGATGTCGGTGACGTGGAATTCGTCGAAGCACAGCAGCCAGGCCTCGTCGAAGATCGAATTCGCCGTCAGCGCGATGACGTCGCCATCGGGCAGCTCGCCGCGCGCGATCTTCTCGCGGAAACCATAGATCCGCTCATGCACGTCTGCCATGAATTCGTGAAAATGCGCGCGGCGCTTGTGCTGGACGTCGCTGCTGTCGAAGAACAGATCCATCAGCATCGTCTTGCCGCGGCCGACTTCGCCGTGAACGTAGAGACCATCAGGCGGTCCGCCGTTCTTGTCGGCGAACAGGCGGCCGAGAAAGCTCTGCTTGCGCAGCGGCGTGTAGCCGGACAGCGATTCGTCGAAGGCCGCGATGGTCTCCACCGCAGCCGCCTGCGCCGGATCCGCCTCGATGGCGCCGGAGGAAACGAGAGCCTGGTATTGCTGGCGGAATGAACTGGGCGGGGCAGACGACATGGCGCCTAACGGCCCCACGCCGCCGCAAAATGCAAGATGCGAATTGGGAGGGGGGATATGCGCTGTCTATCGCCCACACTCGGCTGTCATCCCCGCGCATGCGGGGATCCAGTAAACGCTGTCGCATCGGCTCTATCACCGCGCACTGCGTATACTGGGTCACCCGGTCAAGCCGGGTGACGACAGCCTTACACCCTCTACGCACTCAGCGCGTAGGCATCCTCCACCACATAGGGCCCGCCGCCGGTGGAGGCGCGCGACGAGAACAGCACGAAGCGTTGCGCCTTGAAGGTCTTGGTGGGGAAATAGCCGCGCACCGAGAGATAATCGGCGACGTCCTGGTTGGAGGCGTCGCGCAACCGCGCCAACGTCACGTGCGGGATGAATTTGCGGCCCTCGGGATCGAGCCCGCATTTGCGGATCAACCGTTCGAGTTCGGCCTGCAACTCGATCAGCGGCCGGCTTGGCACCACCTGCGCCACCACCGCGCGCGGCTTCTTGCCGCCGAAGCTGGACAGCCCTTGCAGAGCGACATCGAACGGCTTGCGGTTGACCCGGTCCAGCAGCGAGGCGATTTCATTCGCCGCAATGCCGTCGATGTCGCCGATGAAGCGCAGGGTGACGTGATAGTTCTCGGGGTCGATCCAGCGTGCGCCGGGGAGGCCGCCACGCAAATTGGAGAGGGTCTGGCCGATCTCGGCCGGTATTTCCAGTCCGGTGAACAAACGCGGCATTGTAAGCTCCTCAATGCAGGGGCGCGATCTTCGCCGAAGAGTGGCTTGCACTTCTCGGCGAAGATCATGCCCGAACAAAAGGGCCGGTGACGAATCACCGATGGCTTTTTTTAGCGTAGTTATGTGACTCTGCGAAGCATCGGACTCCGGATCGGATCGTCGCTCCGGGGAAATCTCCTGTTAAGGTTGAGGCTGCCTGCTTTTCAACTGCGTTGCCCAACGATAGTGCCGAGAAATGCCTCGACGCTGGGCAGGATTTTCTGGACGATCACGTCGACGCCCTCGGCGGTCGGATGCAGGCCATCCTCGAGTTTCAGCTTGGCGTTGTCGACCACGCCGTCGAGAAAGAATGGGTACAGCGGCACGGCGAACTGCTTCGCCAGGTCCGGATAGATCGAATTGAACTTCTCCGCGTAATCGGCGCCGTAATTGGGCGGAGCCAGCATGCCGCACAGCAGGACTGGAATTTTCCGCGCCTGCAGGCGCTGGATGATTTCCGTCAGCGCGGCACGAGGCACCTTGGGGTCGGTACCGCGCAGAGCGTCGTTGGCACCCAGTTCGAGGATCACGCCCTCGGTGCCATCAGGGACCGACCAGTCAAGCCGGCCAAGCCCGCCCGAGGTGGTGTCGCCGGACACCCCCGCATTGCCGATTTCGGTCGCTATCCCCTTGTCCTTGAGGGCTTTTTGCAGCCGGGCGGGGAACGCGGCCGGCCCCGGAAGCAGGTAGCCCGCGCTGAGGGAATCGCCGAGCACCACCAGCTTGACCGGCTTCGCGGCGTCGACCGCGGCCGGCTGCGCCGATGCGGGCGTCGCCGCGACCATGGACGTCATGCTGAACGCCAGCAGGCACAGAAACGTGCGCGCCAGCCCCTCGACCGCCGCAAAGGAAGTGCCATATGAAGCCCGCATGGACAGTATCATCGAAGCCTCATCACTGGCCGGACTTGGTCCGGACACCATTTCCATTTCGAACGTCAACCTCTCGCTCGGCAGCGGCGCGGCGCGGGTTCATATCCTCAAGGATATCAGCCTGCGCGTGGGCTCGGGCGAAGCGATCGGCCTGATCGGGCCGTCGGGATCCGGCAAATCCACCCTGCTGATGGTGATGGCCGGCCTCGAACGTCCTGACAGCGGACAGGTGGTGGTCAACGGTACCGCATTCAATGATCTGGACGAGGACGGCCTCGCACGGTTTCGTGGTCGCCATGTCGGCATCGTCTTCCAGTCCTTCCATCTGATCCCGACCATGACCGCGCTGGAAAACGTCGCGGTGCCCTTGGAACTCGCCGGTCGCGCTGACGCCACTGAGCGCGCCGCGCGCGAGCTGACCTCCGTGGGCCTCGGTGCGCGATTGCATCACTATCCCACGCAGCTGTCCGGCGGCGAGCAGCAGCGCGTGGCGCTGGCCCGCGCGCTGGCGCCGGATCCCGCCATCCTGGTGGCCGACGAGCCGACCGGCAATCTCGACGAGAGCACCGGCAAGCAGATCGTCGACCTGCTGTTCGCACAGCATGCCGAGCGCGGCATGACGCTGGTGCTGGTGACCCATGACACCGCGCTGGCGCAACGCTGCGACCGGGTAGTGCGACTGCGGTCCGGCCGGATCGAGACGGCCTGACATGACCATCGCCATTGAGACCATTCCCGCCAGCCGCGGCCCGTCGCTGGCGCTGCGCTACGCCTTGCGCGAAATGCGCGGCGGGCTGTCCGGCTTCTACGTGTTCGTGGCCTGCATCGCGCTCGGCGTGATGGCAATTGCCGGCGTCGGTTCGGTGGCGGCCTCCCTCAGCGAAGGGCTGGCGCGCGAGGGCCGCACCCTGCTCGGCGGCGATGCCGCCTTCGCGCTGATCCAGCGCGAAGCCAAGCCTGACGAACTGGCCTGGCTCAACGCCCGCGGCAAGGTCTCGGTGGCCGCAACGCTGCGCGCCATGGCGAAAGCGCCCGATGGCCGTCTTGGCCTCGTCGAGCTGAAGGCGGTCGACGACACCTATCCCATGCTTGGCCAGCTCACGCTGGCCCCCGACATGCCGGTCGGCGACCTGCTGGCCGAACGCGACGGCGCCTACGGCGCTGCCGCCGACGCCACGTTGCTGGCGCGGCTCGACCTCAAGGTCGGCGATCGCGTCAGCATCGGCAATGCCAGCTTCGCGATTCGCAGCGTCATCAGCGCCGAGCCGGACAAGCTGTCCGGCGGCGTCGGCTTCGGTCCGCGCTTCCTGATCAGCGAGGCGGCGCTGCGCGCCACCGGCGCGCTGCAGCCCGGCAGCCTGGTACGCTGGACCTATCGCGTCCGGCTGCCCGACGCCGCCGCCAGCAGCGGCGCGGCCAATGCGCTGGCCGACGACGCGCGAAAGGCGCTTCCGCAGGCCGGCTGGGAGATCCGCACCCGCGACAATGCCTCGCCGCAGCTCGAGCGCACCATCACCCGCTTCACCCAGTTCCTGACCTTGGTCGGCCTTGCCGCGCTGCTGGTCGGCGGCGTCGGCGTCGCCAATGCAGTGAAGAGCCATATCGACCGCCGGCGCGACGTGATCGCCTCGTTCAAGGCGCTCGGCGCCACCGGCCGGGATGTGTTCGCGATCTATCTCACCCAGGTGCTGGTGCTCGCCGGCGTCGGATCGCTGATCGGCCTCGCACTCGGCGCGGCGCTTCCGTTCGCCATCGTCGGCCTGTTCGGCAGCCTGCTGCCGCTGCCGGTGGTGCCCGCGGTGCATCCCGGCGAACTGGCGCTGTCGCTGCTGTACGGCCTGCTGACCGCGCTGGCCTTCGGGCTGTGGCCGCTGGCCCGCGTGCATGAAGTGCCGGTAGCCGCCTTGTTCCGCGACGTCGCCAGCAGCGAGGGCCACCGGCCGCGGCCGCGTTACCTCGCATGGATGGCGCTGGTGATCGCGCTGCTGATCGCCGTGGTGATTGGCCTCGCTTATGACAAGCGCGTCGCGGCGGTGTTCGTGGTCTCCTCGATCGTGGTGTTCGGCCTGCTGCGCGGCATCGCCTCCGCCCTGATGGCGCTGGCACGCCGGCTGCCGCGTCCGCGAATCACCATGCTGCGGCTGGCGATCGCCAATATCTACCGGCCCGGCGCGCTGACGCCCTCGGTGGTGATGTCGCTGGGTCTTGGCCTGACCGTGCTGGTGACCATCACCCAGATCGACGGCAATCTGCGCCGCCAGTTCATGGCGGCGCTGCCGGAGAGAGCGCCGTCGTTCTTCTTCATCGACATCCCCTCCACCGAGGCCGACCGCTTCAGCGCCTTCCTAGCGGACAAGGCGCCGGGATCGACCGTCGAGGACGTGCCGATGCTGCGCGGCCGGATCGTGTCGGCGCGCGGCGTCAAGGCCGAGGACCTCAAGCCGTCGTCGGACGCCGAATGGGTGCTGCAGAGCGACCGCGGCCTCAGCTACACCGGCGAGGTGCCCAAGGGCTCGAAAGTGGTCGAGGGCCAATGGTGGGCGCCGGACTACAACGGCCCGCCGCTGGTGTCGTTCGAGAAGAAGCTGGCCGACGGGCTCGGACTCAAGATCGGCGACCCCGTGGTGGTCAACGTGCTCGGCCGCGACATCTCCGCGACCATCAGCAACATGCGGACGGTGGACTGGCAGAGCCTCGGCATAAACTTCGTGCTGGTGTTCTCGCCCAACACGTTTCGCGGCGCGCCGCACACCCACATCGCCACCCTGACCGACGCCCATGGCGCCGACCCCGCCAAGGATGCCGGGCTCGTCAAGGCCGTGGCCGACGCGTTCCCAATGATCACCAGCGTGCGGGTCCGCGAGGCGCTCGACACCATCGGCAACGTCGTCACCAACCTGACGCTGGCGATTCGCGGCGCCAGCGCGGTCACGCTGCTGTCGGCGATTTTGGTGCTTGGCGGCGCACTGGCTGCCGGCCACCGTCACCGCGTCTATGACGCGGTGATTCTGAAGACCCTCGGCGCGACCCGGGTCCGGCTGCTCGGCGCCTACGCGCTGGAATACCTGATGATCGGCCTGGCCACCGCGGTGTTCGGCGTGCTCGCCGGTTCGGTCGCAGCCTGGATGATTGTGACACGACTGATGACGCTGAGCTTCGTCTGGCAGGCCGGCAGCGCCGCCGGTGTGGTTCTGGCCGCGCTTATTGTCACAGTGGGCCTCGGCCTTGCCGGCACGCTGGTCGCGCTTAATCAGAAGCCGGCAACGGTCCTGAGGAATTTGTGACCCGTTTTGGCACGGATCGCCCTTCATCCGGCTGGTTTCGGGTGAATTCTCTATAGAGTCAGGGCTTCGCGGGCTGGCTGGCCGGTAACCTTGCTGGCGCGCGGGCCCTCTGGAGCGACATTCCGCCACGCGTGGAAGCTTGCGCGAAATGTGTTAGTTTACCACATACCAGATTGGGTCAGACGCCGGATCGATTGCTGAAAATTAATAGCAGCGAGAACGGTATCTGGGATAGATTTCGTGCCGACAGTGCAAACCCTTTGCACGCTGCCGGACAACTTCGAGGTTTCGACCATGTCGGACTTAGACCGCAATTACGCTTCTCCTTTCGGCCGGGCGGCCGGGCGTGTTGACGCCGCTGCCGTCGATGCCGGACTGCGCGCCTACATGCTGCGCATCTACAACTACATGACCATCGGCCTGGCCATCACCGGCCTGGCCGCGCTGGGCGTGTACATGGCTGCAGTGACGGCCGATCCGTCGGGCGCCGCGGCCCGGATCGGAAGCTCCTATCTGACGCCGTTCGGCTACGCGATGTTCGTGAGCCCCCTGAAGTGGGTGTTCATGCTGGCACCGCTGGCGATGGTGTTCGCCATCTCGTTCGGCATCAACCGGCTGAAGCCGGCGACCGCACAGCTGCTGTTCTGGGCCTTCTCGGCCTTGATGGGCATCTCGCTGTCGTCGATCTTCCTGGTCTACACGCACACTTCCATCGTGCGGGTGTTCTTCATCACCGCCGCCTCGTTCGGTGCGCTCAGCCTTTACGGCTACACCACCAAGCGTGACATGACGGGCATGGGATCGTTTCTGCTGATGGGCCTGTTCGGTATCATCATCGCCAGCGTCGTGAACATCTTCGTGGCGAGTTCGATGCTGCAGTTCATCGTGTCGGTGGTGGGCGTGCTGGTGTTCGCGGGCCTCACCGCCTGGGATACCCAGCGCCTGAAGAACGATTACATCTACGGCTACGCCTCCCAGGGTGGCGACGTGGCGGAACGGGCGGCGATTACCGGTGCGCTGTCGCTGTACCTGAACTTCATCAACCTGTTCACGCTGCTGCTGCAGCTTCTGGGACAGAAGGAATAACCTTCCGTTTCCTCGCAAAATGCAAAGCCCCGGCCGCAAGGCCGGGGCTTTTTGCTTGTCGGCTGCATGGCCGCTAGATCTCGACCCGGCGCAATGCCGCCCATTCGCGCAGTTGCAGCAGCGCCGGGCGCAGCGCGCGCCCCGCCCCGGTCAGGGCATATTCGACCGCGGCCGGTACCTCGGCTTCGCCTGCCCGCCGCACCAGCCCGTCCCGCTCGAGCTCGCGAAGCTGCTGAATCAGCAGCTTCTGGGAGGCCGCCGGAATCACCCGCTCGAGCTCGGCGAGTTGCAGCACCGGCTCGGCAAGGAGGTGGAAGATGATTCGCGTCTTGTCCTTGCCCTCAAGAATCTTCAGCGCCCCTTCGACGTCGCGCGCCGCGCCGGCAGGCACCGCGCCGGCGGCCTTGCTCTCGGCGGACGAGCCGAGCTTCTTGTTTGTCTTGACCATTCCGCAATCCACCCGATCTGGCAAAGCCACGCCGCGCTGAGCATGACGCCGACGGCAGAATAAATGAAGGACCCGACGGTTGGCGAGTGGCTGCTACGCAGCGAGGCCCTCGCCCGCAACGCGCCCGACCTGCGCAGGCCGGTCGGCGGGGCTTTTATTTTGCCAACGGTATCATTAGGCTCGACGCCATGCCCGACCTTGAAATACGCCCCGCCACCGCCGCCGACCTTGCCGCCATCACCGCGATCTACGACGAGGCGGTGCAGTTCGGCACCGCGACCTTCGAACTGATCCCGCCGGACCTCGCGGAAATGACCCGGCGCTTCGACACGCTCGTCGCCGCCGGCTTCCCCTATCTGGCGGCGCTGCAGGACGGCCAGGTCGCCGGCTACGCCTATGCCGGGCCCTACCGGCCGCGGCCGGCCTATCGCTTCACCGTGGAGAATTCGGTCTATCTCGACCCGGCGGCGCAGCGGCGCGGCATCGGCACGCGGCTGCTGCACCGACTGATCGCGGACTGCGAGGCAGGCGGCTTCCGCCAGATCATCGCGGTGATCGGCGATTCCGCCAATGCCGGCTCCATCGCCCTGCATCGCAATGCCGGCTTCCAGATGATCGGCACCCACCCCGCCGTCGGCCTCAAGTTCGGCCGCTGGCTCGACACCGTGATGATGCAGCGAGCGCTTGGCGAGGGCGGGCAGACGCTGCCTTAGGGGCAGACAGCGAAAAGCTGCCTCACAAGCGCGCTGTCATCGCCCGGCTTGCGCGCATTTGCGCGCCGGACCGGGCGGCCCAGTCAATGCAGGCGTTGGTGATAGAGCCGCAAAGCCTGTGTCTACTGGGTCCCCGCATACGCGGGGACGACAACAGAGCTTGTGGCCCCTCACACCACCGCCAACTTGCGGTCGATCACCAGCAGCACTCGATCCAGCTCATGGCCGCGGCGCAGGATCATGCCGCTGGCCGAGATCACGCTGTAGGCGCCCTGCTTGCGCGACAGCCGCGGGTCCTTCTCGATGCGATAGATCGGCACTTCCGAGGCGCGTCGGAATACCGAGAACACCGCGCGGTCGCGAAGGAAATCGATGGCGTAGTCACGCCATTCGCCGGCGGCGACCATGCGGCCGTAAAGATTGAGAATGCGGTTGAGTTCGAGTCGATTGAAGGTGACCAGCGCGTTCGCGGCGTGGCGATCCGCGGCCCGCGGCTCGCTGGGATCCATTTCCTCCGACGTCGAACTCATGGGCGCCTCCCCGTCATGTGACTGACATGATCGCGCCGTCGGCGCGCCGCCGCAAGGGGCTCGCCGGCCGGCTTTCTCGCGTCGAAACGCCATGTAACGGGATCGTTAGAAGAATCTTATTGCCGCCCGATTTCCGCCCATCGACCGCCCATCTGGGTTGCGACAAGAAGCTACTGCGTTGGGCCCGGTTCTTCCGGTCTCGGATTCCTCAGCCCCCAGCCCCCCGTGGCCATTGGGATCGGGCCCGTCGCAGGACTACAGACTATTCAGGGGCCAACGCGAGTTGGTCCTTTTTCTTTTTGGGGGCGACATGGGGCCCGGACGCGCCGCGGGCGCGGTTTGTCATCGCCCGGCCTGCGCGCACTTGCGCGCAAGGACCGGGCCACCCAGTAATCGCTGTCGTCTGTGATTGAGCCGCAACGGCTGCGTTTACTGCGTCCCCGGATGCGCGGGGACGACAGCCGGTGCATAATGCTACTGTAGCAGCGTGAACGCCGCGCCGAGCATGGCGCCGGGCTTTTCGCGACTGCCGTTCTGCACATAGACCACCGCCGCGTCGACGCCATCGCGCGACACGTTTTCCAGCGGCACCGTCCAGTTCGCCGCGGCGCCGGTCCAGTCGCCGACCTTCAGCCAGCCGCGCACCACGTTGTTGTAGGTCAACTGGCGGCCGCGATTCTCGCCGCGTCCGATGGTGATCGGCACCGAGCGCGACACCGAACAGATCCACACTTCACCATGCGAGAGCACGGCGCTCTTGCCCGCAGCCGCCACCGATACCTTGACCTCTTTGCCTGCGACCGTCATCGCGACCGGCACTGACATCACGGCCTCGCTTTTGCGGGTTTCCTCGATGGCGCTATCGATGCGCGCGCGATCGCTGCCGATCACCTGGCGCTCGCCATTGACGATCATCTGCGGCGTATAGACGTCGCGATCGCCCCGCATGTGGGAATAGGCCTTCTGGCGGGCGCTGAAGCGTGAATCCGCCAGCGTGTCCTTCCAGCCGAGATAGTCCCAGTAATCGATCGGCATGCTGAGCGCGATGACCGACGGATCCTTCGCCAGTTCGCCGACAACCTTGTCCGCGGGAGGGCAGGATGAGCAACCCTGCGACGTGAACAGCTCGACCACCGCGCGCGGTTCGGCGGACGCGGAACTCACCCAAGTAACGATGGCGCAGGCGCTGATCGCAACCGACCATCGAGATATGCCGCTACAGGCCATCATCATTGCTGCCACGTTAAAACCAGAACAAACCCTCCGCCGACGCCTGGCACGCCCAAGCCCTAATGCGGGAAGGCGGCCCTTCATAGGCCGCCTTCCGTTCACTCACCACTCACTTCGCAGTGAGGCAATGGGTCGCATCGCCCGTGTCAGGCCACCAGCCGGCGCAGCACGTACTGCAGGATCCCGCCGTTGCGGTAGTATTCGAGCTCGTCGAGCGTATCGATGCGGCACAGCAGCGGCACCTTGCGCAGGTTGCCATCGGCCGACACGATCTCGGCGGTCAGCATCTGCCGGGGCTTCAGGTCGCCCTGCAGGCCGCGGATCGTGACCTTCTCGTCGCCCTTCAGATCGAGCGACTTCCACGACGTGCCGTTCTCGAAGGTCAGCGGCAGCACGCCCATGCCGACCAGGTTCGAGCGATGGATGCGTTCGAAGCTCTCGCAGACCACGGCGCGCACGCCGAGCAGACGGGTGCCCTTGGCGGCCCAGTCGCGCGACGAACCGTTGCCGTATTCGGCGCCGGCGAACACCACCAATGGCACCTTCTCGGCCTGATACTTCATCGCGGCATCGTAGATCGACATCTGCTCGCCGTCGGGCCAGTGCTTGGTGAAGCCGCCTTCCGGAATGTTGCCGTCGGCGCCCTTCAGCATGAAGTTCTTGATGCGGATGTTGGCGAAGGTGCCGCGCATCATCACCTGATGGTTGCCGCGCCGGGTGCCGTACTGGTTGAAGTCGGCGGGACGCACCTGGTGCTCCGACAGATACTTGCCGGCCGGCGAGGTCAGCTTGATGGCGCCGGCGGGAGAGATGTGGTCGGTGGTGATCTTGTCGCCGAACACCGCGAGAATGCGCGCATCGATCACGTCCACGATGGCTTCCGGCTCGCGCTTCATGCCTTCGAAGTAGGGCGGGTTCTGCACATAGGTCGAGCCCATGTTCCAGCGGTAGGTCTCGCTCTCCACGGTCTTGATCTTGCGCCAGTTGGTGTCGCCCTTGAACACGTCGGCATACTTCTTCTTGAAGATCGCCGCGGTGACGTACTTCTTCATGAAGGCGTTGATCTCCTTCGTGGTCGGCCAGATGTCCTTGAGATAGACCGGCTTGCCATCCTTGCCGGTACCGATTGGCTCGACCGCGAGGTTCTTGGTGACCGAACCGGCGAGCGCATAGGCAACCACCAGCGGCGGCGAAGCCAGGTAGTTGGCCTGCACGTCCGGCGAGACGCGGCCTTCGAAGTTGCGGTTACCCGACAGCACGGCAGCGGCGATGATGCCGTTGTCGTTGATCGACTTGGAGATCTCCTCCGGCAGCGGACCGGAATTGCCGATGCAGGTGGTGCAACCGAAGCCGATCAGGTTGAAGCCGACCTTGTCGAGATCCTTCTGCAGACCCGAATTCGCCAAATATTCGGCGACCACCTGGCTGCCTGGAGCCAGCGAGGTCTTCACCCACGGCTTGGTCTTGAGGCCCAGCGCCACTGCCTTGCGCGCCAGCAGGCCGGCACCGATCAGCACCGAGGGATTCGAGGTGTTGGTGCATGACGTGATCGCGGCGATCGCCACGTCGCCATGGCCGAGGTCGAAATTCTTGCCCTCGACGGTGAAGCGCGCGTCGTGGTCAGTGGCCTTCTTGTATTCCGCGGTCATGGCAGCGGCGAAGCCTTCGGCGATCGCCGGCAGCGCGACGCGGCCTTCCGGACGCTTCGGGCCGGCCATCGACGGCACGACGTCGCCGAGATCCAGCTTCAGCGTTTCGGTGAATACCGGATCCGCCGACTTGGCAGTGCGGAACAGGCCCTGCGCCTTGGCATAGGCGGTGACCAGCGCCACGCGGTCCGCCTTGCGGCCCGAGGTTTTGAGATAATCGAGCGTCGCGGCGTCGACCGGGAAGAAGCCGCAGGTGGCGCCGTATTCCGGCGCCATGTTGGCGATGGTCGCCTTGTCCGCGACCGAGAGGAAGTCGAGGCCGGGTCCGAAGAACTCGACGAACTTGCCGACCACGCCCTGCTTGCGCAGCATCTGCGTGACGGTGAGCACGAGGTCGGTGGCGGTGACGCCTTCCTTGAGCGCGCCCGACAGCTTGAAGCCGATCACTTCCGGCAGCAGCATCGACTGCGGCTGGCCGAGCATCGCGGCTTCCGCCTCGATGCCGCCGACGCCCCAGCCGAGCACGGCGAGACCGTTGACCATGGTGGTGTGCGAATCGGTGCCGACCAGCGTGTCAGGATAGGCGACCTCATAGGTCGCGGTCTTCTTGCCGACGGTCATCTTCTGCTTCTTGGTCCAGACCGTCTGGGCCAGGTATTCGAGATTGACCTGGTGGCAGATGCCGGTGCCGGGCGGCACCACGGAGAAGTTCGAGAACGCCTTCTGGCCCCACTTCAGGAATTCGTAGCGCTCCTGGTTCTGCTTGTATTCCTCGGCGACGTTCTTGCCGAACGCCTTGTTGTCACCGAAGAAGTTCACGATCACCGAGTGATCGATGACGAGATCGACGGGGACCAGCGGGTTGATCTTCTCGGCGTCGCCGCCGAGCGCCTGCATGGCGTTGCGCATGGCGGCCAGATCGACCACCGCGGGGACGCCGGTGAAATCCTGCATCAGCACGCGCGCGGGGCGGAACGACACTTCATGTTCGAGCTTGCGCTTCTTCAGCCATTTGGCGACAGCGAGAATGTCGGCCTTCTTGACGGTGCGGTCGTCCTCATGGCGCAGCAGGTTTTCCAGCAGCACCTTCATCGAATAGGGCAGCTTGGAAATGCCCGTCAGACCGTTCTTTTCGGCCAGCGGAAGGCTGTAATAGACATAGGTCTTGGCGCCAACCTTGAGGGTCTTCTGGCACTTGAAGCTGTCGAGCGAGGTCATGTGAGGCGGTCCCAATTCATCGTTTCAGGGATACCCGGCAAAAGGTATCAATACACCGTTGCAACCACAGCCTGATTGGCTTGCAGGCGCCGATTGTGTGCTGCATCAAGTTCCGGCTTATAGAATCTTTCCAGACGCGCCGCCACAGCGACAATCGTCTCGAAGCAATGCGATGGCCGGGGCGCGGATCGAACATGAAATGGGGATCCATGCGGCTTTCGGGACGCGGCGTCAGGTGCATCAGGGGCGGCCGCGAGGTCTTCGCCGGGCTCGATTTTCACGCCGAGGCCGGCGAGGCGCTGGCGATTGTCGGCCCCAACGGCGCCGGAAAGACCTCGCTGCTGCGCCAGATCGCCGGCCTGCTGGCCATCGCGGACGGCAGCATCGACCTCGCCGGCGGTGACGCCGAGCTGACCCTGATCGAACAGGCGCACTACCTCGGCCACCGCGACGCCATGAAGCCGGCGCTGACGGTGACGGAAAACCTGACCTTCTGGGCGGACTTTCTCGGCGGCGAAGTCACCGCCCCCTCCGAATGCATCGCAGCGGTCGGCCTCGGCCACGCCGCGCGGCTGCCGGCCGGCTTTCTCTCCGCCGGCCAGCGCCGCCGGCTGTCGATCGCCCGGCTGCTGACGGTGTGGCGCCCGATCTGGCTGCTCGACGAGCCGACTTCGGCACTCGACCTCGCCAGCCAGCGCATCTTCGCCGGCCTGATGACCACGCATCTCGGCCGCGGCGGCATGATCATCGCCGCCACCCACGCCCCGCTCGGCATCGACGCCCGCGAGTTGGTGATCGGGGGGCGGGATGACCGCCCTCGGGGCGCTGATTCGGCGCGACATCCGGATCGCCATGCGGGTCGGCGGCGGTGCGCTGATCGGCGTGCTGTTCTTCCTTACGGTGGTGGTGCTGATGCCGTTCGCGCTCGGCCCCGACCTCGCTTTGCTGGCGCGGCTCGGCCCGGCGATCCTGTGGCTCGGCGCCCTGCTCGCCAGCCTGCTGACCCTCGACCGGCTGTTCATGGCCGATCACGAGGACGGCTCGCTGGACCTGCTGCTGATGAGCCGCACCCCGCTGGAACTGGCTTGCGCCGCCAAGGCGCTGGCGCACTGGATCGCCGCCGGCCTGCCGCTGATCCTCGCCACCCCGGTGCTCGGCCTGCTGCTCAACCTCGACGGCAACGCCACTTTGGCGGTGGCCGTCACCCTGCTGGCGGGAACCCCGGCGCTTACCTTCACCGGCATGATCGGCGCCGCTTTGGCGGTCACGCTGCAGCGCGGCGGGTTGCTGCTGGCGGTGCTGGTTTTGCCGCTGTCGATCCCGGTGCTGATTTTTGGCGTCGCCGCATCAAACGCGGCCATCACCGGCCCGTTATCGTTCGGCACGCCGTTCTCCATTCTCTGCGCGCTGTCGCTGGCCAGCCTCGTCATCGGACCGTTCGCGGCGGCGGCCAGCCTGCGCCACGGGCTGGATTGATCCCGGCGATTGTCAGGCGCTTAAAAACGGCGACAATACAGCCGGTTGGAACCGAGGCGAGCAAGGCACGATGAACCTCTTCAATGCTCATGGACCGTCATGCGGCTGCGGCGTCAGCCGGCGCCGTCTCCTCGCCGGCGGCGCGGCACTGGCCGTCGCTTCCGCCCTGCCCGGCGCGGCAACCGCGCAAACCCCGCCGCCGTTCCGCGTCGACGTGCATCACCACCTGACCCCGCCCGACTACATCGCCGCGGTCAATCCGCGGATCAAGCTGTCGCCACCGTCGCTCGGCTGGAGCGTGCAGAAATCCCTCGACGACATGGACGCCGCCGGCGTGCAGACCGCCGTGCTGTCGATCACCACCCCCGGCCTGTGGTTCGGCGACGCCGCTGCCGCAGCAAAGCTGTCGCGCGGCTGCAACGACTACGCCGCTCGATTGATAACAGACCATCCGGGCCGCTTCGGCTCGTTCGCGGCATTGCCGATGCTCAATGCCGACGCCACCCTGGGCGAGATCGCTTACGCCTTCGACACGCTGAAGGCCGACGGCGTCTGCGTGTTCACCAGCTATGACGGCAAGTGGCTGGGCGACGCCGCCTTCGTGCCGATCTTCGACGAATTGAACCGGCGCAAGGCGGTGGTCTCGGTGCATCCCACCACGGCGGCCTGCTGCGGCAATCTGATGCCGTTCATTCCCGACACGGTGATCGAATTCGGCACCGATACCTCGCGCACAATTGCCAGCTTGGTGTTTTCCGGCGCCACCGACCGCTGGCCGGACATCAGGTTCATCTTCTCCCATGCCGGCGGCACCATGCCGTTCCTGATCGAGCGTTTCGAGTTTCTCGCCCGCCAGCCGCAAGCGGCCAAGATGGTGCCGGGAGGGGTGCGAGCCGCGCTGCGAAAACTGTTTTACGACACCGCGCAGGCCTCCAACCCCGCCGCCATGGGCGCGCTGCGTGACCTGGTCGAAACGTCGCAGATCGTGTTCGGCACCGACTTCCCTTACCGAACCGGGCCGGAGCACGTCACCAACCTCGCCAATTGCGGCTTCGAGGCGCGCGATCTCCGCCGAATCGAGCGCGACAATGCGCTCGGCCTGCTGCCGCGGCTGCGCGCCTGACCGCGCAAATGACCGCAACGACGTCGCCAAACATTGATCTGGATCCACCTGACATCGCCCGCCGGGCTGCTATAACCCCGCCATGACCCTGACCGACCTCGCCAATCCCACAAAATTCCTGTCGCTGACCACACGGCTGCTGCCGTGGCTGGCCGGCGTGACCGCTGTCCTGCTCGCGATCGGGCTCTATCAGTCGGCGATGGCGCCGGACGACTATCAGCAAGGCGCCACCGTCAAGATCATGTTCATCCACGTGCCCAATGCCTGGCTGTCGATGTTCGTCTGGGGCGTGATGAGCCTGGCTGCCCTGGGCACGCTGGTGTGGCGGCATCCGCTCGCCGACGTCGCCGCCAAGGCTGCCGCGCCGATCGGCGCGGCCTTCACCTTTCTGGCCCTGGTCACCGGCTCCCTGTGGGGCCGGCCGATGTGGGGCACCTATTGGGAATGGGACGCGCGGCTGACCTCGGTGCTGATCATGTTCCTGATGTATCTCGGCCTGATCGCGCTGTGGCGCGCGGTGGAGGATCCCTCGCGCGCCGCCCGCGCAGCCGCGATCCTCACTTTGGTCGGCGCCATCAATATTCCGATCATCAAGTTCTCGGTCGACTGGTGGAATACGCTGCACCAGCCGGCCTCGGTGATGCGGATGGGCGGCTCGTCGCTCGACAAGGCCTTCCTGATTCCGCTGCTGGTGATGGCAGTGGCCTTCTCGCTGCTGTTCGTCACGCTGCACCTCGCCGCCATGCGCAACGAGATCCTGCGCCGGCGCGTGCGCGCGCTGCAGATGCAGCAGGCCAGCCAGCGACCGGCGCTGTCGTGATGGCGCTCGGTCCCTACGCCAGCTTCATCGTTACCTCCTACCTGCTGGTGGCAGCCGTGGTGCTGATCCTGATTGTCTGGATCGCCATCGACCATCGCCGCCAGAAGCAGCATCTGCGCGCGCTCGAAGCCAGCGGCATCGTCCGCCGCTCCGGCCGCAGCGCCACGGACATGTCATGAGCGAGCAGGCCCTCCCCAAGCGCCGCTCCTGGCTGATGGCGCTGCCGCTGCTGGCCTTCGCGGTGATGGTGGCGCTGTTCTGGTTCAAGCTCGGCTCGGGCGATCCCTCGAAGCTTCCCTCGGCCCTGATCGGCCGGCCGGCGCCGCAGACCGCACTGCCGGCGCTGGACGGACTCACCAATAACGGCGCGCCAGTGTCCGGCCTCGATCCCGCAGCCTTCATGGGCAAGGTCAGTCTGGTCAATGTCTGGGCGTCGTGGTGCGTGCCTTGTCACGAGGAAGCGCCGCTGCTGACCGAGCTTGGCAAGGACAAGCGGCTGCAGCTGGTCGGCATCAACTACAAGGACGCAGCCGACAATGCCCGGCGTTTCCTCGGCCGCTACGGCAATCCGTTCGGCATTGTCGGCGTCGACGCCAACGGCCGCGGCGCCATCGAGTGGGGTGTCTACGGCGTGCCGGAGACCTTCCTGGTCGGCCGCGACGGCCGCATCGCCTACAAGCTGGTGGGCGGCATCACGCCGGAGAATTTCGAGCGCGTGCTGAAGGTCGAGATCGACAAGGCGCTGAAGGCGGGGAGCTAGCTCCGCGTCGTCCCGGACAAGTGAGCGCAACGAACGCGATCCGGGACCCATAACCCCGCCTTCTCGCTTCTCGTGGTATCTTTCTGCCTGAACACGTCATCGGAGGTGATGGGCCCGCGCTCGCGCTGGCGCGCGACTTGCCGGGACGACAGAAATAATCTTTTGCTTTTATCTGCGGTTCATTTCACCGCCTTGCGTCCGCCATGAATGGACCGCTAGCTTGGATTGTTACTTAAACAGTCCTTGGAGGACATCCCATGCGTCACTTCTCGATTGCTTCACTCACTGCCGCTGCACTCACCCTCGGCCTGCTCGCCGCCTCGCCCTCGATGGCCCAGACCGCGCAGCCCGCGGCGCCTGCCACCAAGATGGCGCCTGCTGCCACGGGCAAGATGGCTCCCGCCACTGAATCCAAAATGGCGCCGGCACCTAAGGCCGAACTGATCGACATCAATTCCGCCAGCGCCGACGTGCTCGACGCGCTGCCCGGTATCGGCAAGGCCTATTCGGCCGCGATCATCAAGGGCCGCCCCTACAAGGGCAAGGACGAACTGGTCCAGAAGAAGATCGTGCCGGAAAAGACCTATGACGGCATCAAGGACAAGATCATCGCCAAGCAGAAGAGCTGATCGATCTGTTACTTGAGTTGATCTTCAAACGCATCGGCGCACCCGCGCCGGTGCGTTTTGCTTCGGAGACGAATGCCGAACGGGGCCCCGTCCTCGTTCCCCGGACGCGGTGCACTGCGCCGCTCCCGACGATGCGAAGCATCGTTTGGGGCGGCGTGGTGCGCCGCAGATCCGGGGTCCAGGCGATGCGCAGAACAAGCCGGGATCCCGGATCTGCGCAGCAGCGTGAAGAACGCTGCAGCGCGTCCGGGACACGAGGGAGGCGCTATTTCGTGACGTCACCTTCGTCGACCGCGCTCTCGGCGAGCGACACCGGCTCCAAATGATAGCGCTTCACCAGCGGCATCTGCGACACCGCAAAGATCATCGTCAGCGGGATCACGCCGAACGCCTTGAACGCTACCCAGAAATCGGTGGTCTGGGTCCGCCAGATAATCTCGTTCAAGATCGCCATGGCGAAGAAGAACATCGCCCAACGCAACGTCAGCGCCCGCCATCCGGCCGGCGTCAGGTTGAACATCTGGTCGAACATGATGGCGATGAACGAGCGGCCGAACAGCAATCCGCCGCCGAGGATCGCTGCGAACAACCCATAGATGATGGTCGGCTTGACCTTGATGAACGTCTCGTCGTGCAGAACCAGCGTGAGGGTGCCGAACACGATGACGATCACGCCGGTGACCAGCGCCATGATCGGCACGTGCTTCGTCACCACATAGGACGCGATCATCGCCACCACGATGGCCACCATGAAGGCGCCGGTGGCGATGAACAGATTGCCCTTGGCGTTGGCGATGAAGAAGATCACCAGCGGCCCCAGTTCGGTGGCGAGCTTGAAAAGCGGGTGCGGCTGGGTTTTTGTCATCGTGTCCATCGATCGTCGTTTGGTGAGGAAGAAGCTTGAGCGATCTTGTCAGAATTCTGCTGGAAAGGCTGTTGGGCTGGGCGCAAAAGCATCTCTACCGAGGCCCTTCGCGCCATTGGAACGAGATCGATGCCATCGACCGGCTAGGGCGGCTCGCCTTGATGGCCATTGTGCTGATCGTGATCTTTGCCCCACTTGGCTGGCTTCTGTTTGGCTAGTCGATACCCGCAATCGCCTGGGCGAAATCCCGCGCGGTGAACGGCGCGAGATCGTCGATGCCCTCGCCGACGCCGATGAAATGCACCGGCAGTTTGAACTTCTCCGCCAGCGCCACCAGGATGCCGCCGCGCGCGGTGCCGTCGAGCTTGGTCATCACCAGGCCGGTGACCCCAGCCATACGATGAAACGCCTCGACCTGCGACAGCGCGTTTTGTCCCACCGTGGCGTCGAGCACCAGCAGCACCGCATGCGGCGCCGACGCGTCGACCTTTTTGATGACGCGGACGACCTTCTCCAGCTCGACCATCAGCTCGGCCTTGTTCTGCAGCCGGCCGGCGGTATCGATCAGCAGCACGTCGCGGCTGTTGGCGCGGGCTTCGGTGACGGCGGTAAAGGCGAGGCTCGCCGAATCCGAGCCCTGCGCGGCGGCGATGACCGGTGTCTTTGTCCGCTCGCCCCAGACCTTCAACTGCTCGATCGCCGCTGCGCGAAACGTGTCGCCGGCGGCGAGCATGACCTTGCGGCCTTCGGCGGAGAATTTTGCGGCGAGCTTGCCGATGGTGGTGGTCTTGCCGGAGCCGTTGACGCCAACCACCAGGATCACAAAGGGCTTCTGCTGGGAGTCGACGACCAGCGGCTTGGCCACCGCCGACAGCACCTTTTCGACCTCGGTGGCGACCACGCCCTTCACGTCGTCGGCGGAGATCGCCTTGTCGTAGCGACCGTGGCCGACTGCCTTGGCGATCCGCGCCGCCACCTCGGTGCCGAGGTCGGCGCGCAGCAGCACGTCCTCGATATCCTCGAGCATGGCGCGGTCGAGCTTGCGCTTGGTGACGAGGTCGGCGACCGCGGTTCCCAGCGAGCTCGAGGTGCGTTTCAGGCCGCTGGACAGCCGCCGCCACCAGCTCAGTTTCGGCGTTTCAGGAGTGTCGTTCATGTCGGGGCTGTGTTAGCCGTTTCGCGCCATGAACGAAAGCCAAGACGAAATAGAAGCCGAAGCCCGGCTGCCGCGCACCGACGCGGTTGAGCTGACCGAGGCGGAGATCCTGTCCCGGGTGCTGCACCGCGACGGCTTGATGCTGGTGATCGACAAGCCGGCCGGGCTGCCGGTGCACCGCGGCCCCAAGGGCGGCGCCAACCTGGAAACCGCGTTCGAGTTCCTGCGCTACGGCCTGCCGCGGCCCCCGGTGCTGGCCCACCGGCTCGACCGCGACACGTCCGGCTGTCTGGTGCTCGGCCGCCACCGCAAGGCGACGGCGTCCCTGGGCCTGCTGTTCAAACACAGCCGGATTTCCAAGACCTACTGGGCGGTTGTCGAAGGCGGCCCGGTCGAGGACGAGGGCACCATCGACATGCCGCTCGGCCGGCTCAACGCCGAGCGCGGCTGGTGGATGAAGCCGGACGCCGAGGGACTGAAGGCCGTTACCAATTTTCGGGTGATGGGGCGCGGCGACGGGCTCGCCTGGATGGCGCTGGAGCCGGTCACCGGCCGCACCCACCAGTTGCGGGTCCACAGTTCAGCCTCGGGCTGGCCTATCGTCGGCGACAATATCTACGGTACCGGCCCGCGCTTCGGCGAGCCCACCCTGCATCTGCATGCCCGCGAGATCGTGATCCCGATCTCCCGCAACAAGGACCCGATCCGCGTGGTCGCCCCCGCCCCGCCGCACCTGCATGCGCGGCTGCGGGCCTGCGGCTGGAACGGGGAGTGACACGGCGGGCTTGACGGCTATACGACCAGCCCCTGCTGGATATCCCAGTTCTGATTGGGTGTGAGCGTTGCGGTCATGGCCGTGACATTGGGCGGGAACGCCACCTGTGTCTTTTCCGCGAGCTGGGACAGGTCCATCACCTCGCCCTGCGTCACATCGGCAACCGTCACCCA
The DNA here is from genome assembly GCF_052658035.1 of Rhodopseudomonas sp. RCAM05734. Classification (NCBI taxonomy): domain Bacteria; kingdom Pseudomonadati; phylum Pseudomonadota; class Alphaproteobacteria; order Hyphomicrobiales; family Nitrobacteraceae; genus Rhodopseudomonas; species Rhodopseudomonas sp. RCAM05734. Next base: position 1,098,917 of record NZ_CP199742.1, read on the forward strand.
GTATTCGGGAACGGGCGTGAAGACACATCTGATGTTCGGCACCGCCTGAACCACCATGATGGGCGAGCCGCTCATGCCGATGCCGACACCCAGCGTGTTCATGGGGATCGTGCCGTCGCAGGAAACGATCAACTCGTTGGCCGGGCCGCCGAAATTCTGGCCGGTGAAGCTGAACGCACCGTCGGCGCCGGTCAGCGTGATGCTGTTGCCGGCCGTGACCGGCACGACCTGGACGCGGCGTACTGCACGCCCGGCGCCAGCAGGCCCGTCTCCAGCCAGGCCAGATCGTAGGCCTGCCGCCACCTGAAATTAACCTCGACGCCGCTGGCGATCGGCATCGCGAACCAGGCCAGCGCATGGCCGTTCGGGTCGCGTCCGGGCGCCTGGTAGCAAACGAAGGTCTGCGTCCTGCCGCTGTTGTTGTGAAAGCGCAGCGTGTGCACCGGCGGCTGCCCCGGCGCCGCCTCGAAGATCACCACGTGGCTGTTGTCGATATCGCTGCTGCGGTTGATGAAATCGATCGAAATGGCCGACGGCATTGTCCCCTCCCCCAAATGGAGCGACCCTCTCTCGCCGCGTGGCGGAACGGTATCACTATCTTGGGTTGAGGCAACTGCTAGACCGCCAGCCGTGCGCCGTCGTGCCCCGCCACGGTCGGCTGCCGCACCGCGCCGGGCGTGTCGCCCGCGATCGCCACCGGGATGAAATGCTCGGTGCGGCCCTGCGTCGCGCTCTCGATCAGCACGTTTCGCACGGCGCCGATTTCCGTCGCAAGCCGCCGCTGCAAGGCCGTCTCGCCGGTGGCGCGCAGACGTTTTGCCCGGTCCTTGATGACGGCGCCCGCCGGCTGCGGCATGCGCGCCGCCGGCGTGCCCGGCCGCGGCGAATAGGGAAACACGTGCAGGAAGGTCAGGTCGCACTCCGCGACCAGATCCTGCGAGCGCGCGAACATGCCTTCCGTTTCAGTGGGAAAGCCGGCGATGATGTCGGCGCCGAAGGCGATGTCCGGCCGCAGCCGCCGCACCTGGGCGCAGAAACCGATGGCGTCGGCGCGCAGATGACGGCGCTTCATGCGCTTCAGGATCATGTCGTCGCCCGACTGCAGTGACAGATGCAGATGCGGCATCAGCCGATCATCGTCCGCGATGACGTCGAGCAGGTCGCGGTCGACCTCGATGGAATCGATCGACGAGATCCGCAGCCGGCGCAACTCCGGCACATGGCGCAGGATCTGCTTGACCAGGAAACCGAGCTTCGGCGCGCCCGGCAGGTCGGCGCCATAGCTGGTGAGATCGACGCCGGTCAGCACGATCTCGGCGTGGCCGGCTTCGACCAGAGCGCGGACCTGATCGACCACGCCGCCCATCGGCACCGAGCGCGAATTGCCGCGGCCATAGGGAATGATGCAGAAGGTGCAGCGGTGATCGCAACCATTCTGGATCTGCACGAACACCCGCGGCAGCCCGCTCTGGAAGCCGTCAAGCAGATGCGGCGCCATTTCGCGCACGGCCATGATGTCGGCCACCGCGATCTTTTGCTCGTCGCCGGTGCCGAAGGCGGGCTGGTCCAGCGCCGCGCGCGCATCCCGCCAGGCCATGCTGCGCATCTTGTCGCCATTGCCGACCACGCGGTCGACCTCGGCCATGCCGGCGAATGTTAAAGGCTCGGTCTGCGCCGCGCAGCCGGTGACCACGATGCGGGCATTCGGCCGCTCCCGCTTTAGCCGACGGATCGACTGCCGGGCCTGGGCCACCGCCTGGGACGTGACGGCGCAGCTGTTGATGACGATGGTATCCGACATGCCGGCACCTTCCGCCTCTCGGCGGATCACCTCCGACTCGTAGCTGTTGAGGCGGCAGCCGAAGGTGACGACCTCGACGCTCATGTCACGCGACGGACTTGAACAGCGCCGGATCGAATCGCCCCGCGTATTCGAAGGTGGCGGGACCGGTCATCAGGACGTGATCGTCGCGCTCGCGCCACTCGATGGTCAGTTCGCCGCCGGGCAGCGTCATGTGCACGATGCGGTTGGTGCGCTTCAACCGGGCTGCCGCCACCGCGGTGGCGCAGGCCGCCGAACCGCACGCCTTGGTCAGCCCGGCGCCGCGCTCCCAGGTCCGCATCCCGATGTGATCGCGGTCGACGACGTGGGCCAGCGTGATGTTGGCGCGGTCGGGAAAGATCGGATGGTTTTCCAGCAGCGGTCCGAACTTTTCGAGTTCGTAGGCGGCGATGTCGTCGACCCAGAAGATCGCATGCGGATTGCCCATGCTGACCACCGACGGCGTATGCAGGATCGGCGCGTCGATCGGCCCGATCTGCAATTCGATGCCGCGGGTGTCGCGAAACTCCTCGGCCAGCGGGATGTCCTGCCAGCCGAACTTCGGCACCCCCATGTCGACGGTGTAGAGGTCCGCGGCCGGCCCCTGCCAGCAATTGATCAGCCCAGCCTTGGTCTCGAAGGTGAGCGCGGTCTTGCCGCCATCGGCAAAGGTCTGCTGCGCCACGCAGCGCATGCCGTTGCCGCAGGCGCCGGCCTCCGAGCCGTCATTGTTGTAGATCGACACGAAGGCATCCGTGCCCGCCAGCCGCGGCTTCTGCAGCACCATCAGTTGGTCGAAGGGCACGCCGCCGGGGCCGGCCACCGCGCGGGCCTCGTCCGGCGTCACGGCGGCCGTGCTATCGCGCAGGTCGATCACGACGATCTCGTTGCCGATGCCGTTCATCTTGGCAAATGCGTGGTTGGCCAGCGCGCTCATGTCATGTCCCGGTTTCGCCCGCTTTATATGGCGAAGCTGGCTGGATTGGCCAGTGCGGCGAATCCGGCCTGCCATTTGACGACGTATTGGCCGATCTCGCATGGGACGAAATGCGGAACTGCGTGTTAACGTATTGCCGGATCGCGCATCGCCAGCGCGTCGGATCTGCCGCATGTTGCGGCGCTGGAGACGATTTGAATGAATGGTTCTCGCTTGTTTCGCCTTGCCATCGCTGCGCTGATCCCGGCCGCGGCGCTGTTGCCGGATCTCGCTCTGGCGCAGGCGCCGCCCGCGACCCCGCCGGCCGCCACCGCTCCCGCAACCCCACCTGAAACGCCCGCGCCGGCAGTGCCTGCCACGCCCGCCCCGGCCACGCCGGCAGCGCCAGCCGCCCCGGCGGCACCGGCCACTCCTCCGGCGTCGACGGCGGCTCCGGTCGTGCCGGCCGTCCCCCCGGTGCAGACCGCCGACCCGTTCGGCGAGGAGATCACCCTGACGCCCAAGGCGGTGCTGACCTTCAACGGCAAGGCCAACTGGGACTCGGCGTTCGACACCCTGATGGATTCGTTCAAGCAGCTCACCGCGCTGCTCGACAAGCAGGGCATCAAGTCATCGGGCAATTCGATGATCGTCTACACCTCCACCGACGACACCGGCTTCACCTTCCTGGCCGAAATCCCGGTCGACCAGGAGCCGAAGAACCTGCCCAAGGCCATGACCATGGGCAAATCGCCCGAAGGCAAGGCGCTGAAGTTCGTGCATCGCGGCTCCTACGACAACATGGACAACACCTATGAGGCGATCACCAATCACCTCGACAACAAGAAGCTGGAAGCCAAGGACACTTTTATCGAGGAATACATCACCGATCCGCTGAAGACCGCGGAGGACAAGCTGGTGATCAACGTCTATGTGCCGTTGAAGTAGCGATGCGACGGACCGCCCTAAAGAAATCGCCATAAAGAAGCCTTGGACAGGTCAGAAGGATCGGGAATGAAACAGCATCTCATTCTCGCCGCACTGGCCGGCACGCTCGCCGTCACCCCCGCACTTGCGCAGGTCATTCCACCGCCGACGATCTCCGTGACAGGCGAAGGCACCGTCTCGGTGCCGCCGGACATGGCTGTCATCGATGGCGGCGTCACGTCGGAAGCGAAGACCGCGCGCGCGGCTTCCGAGGCCAACAACAACGCCATGGGCAAGGTGCTGCTGGAGCTGAAGAGCGCCGGGATCGATCAAAAGGACGTCCAGACCTCGCGGCTGTCGCTGCAGCCGCAATATGCGCAGCAGACAAAGCCCGGCCCCAACGTCGTGACCGGCTATCGTGCCAGCAATCGCGTCACCATCCGGCTGCGTGACGTCACCAAGGTGGCGGCCACCATCGATACGCTGGCGGCCTCCGGCGCCAACGAGATCGGCGGCATCAATTTCATGGTCGAGAAGGCGTCGAAGCTACTCGACGAAGCCCGTGACCAGGCGATCGCCGATGCCCGTCGCAAGGCCGAAATCTACGCCAAGGCGGCAGGGGTCACCCTCGGCGCGCCGGTCAGTATTTCCGAAGAAGGCGGCGGCGCTCCCGCACCGATGATGTACCGCAAGATGGCTGACATGGCGGCTTCGGCGCCGATCGCGCAGGGTGAAGAAACGCTGCGGGTGACGGTCAGCGTTTCCTGGGCCATCAAGCCGGCGCAGTAGTAACATCGGTCTCGTGTCCCGGACGCGGTGCGGCATTCTCAGGCGATGCACTTGCATCGCCGCTATGCCGCACCGCAGATCCGGGATCCAGCTTCCTGCGATAGGGGGCCCCGGATCTGCGGTGCACAACGCCGCAAGAGCGGGGCAGTGCACCGCGTCCGGGGAACGAGCCCTTCGCTAGCCTAAATCTCAAACACCTGCCCGGGCTTCAGCGCGACAAAGCGCTCGCGCGGCACCTCGGCCCCGTCGAGTGCCTGATGCAATCCGGTCACCGGCGCATCGATGGCCTCGTCGGTGAGTTGGAACGTGCCGTGGTGGTGCGCCAGCGCCTGCTCGGCGCCGCAATCCGCCAGCGCCATCACGGCGTCCTCGGGATTCATGTGCTGGTCCTTCATGAACCAGCGCGGCTCGTAGGCGCCGATCGGCAGGATCGCCAGCCGCAGCGGGCCGTGGGTGTCGCGCACCCGCTTGAAATGGGTGCCGTCGCCGTAGCTGGAATCGCAAACGATGTAGAGCTTGCCAGCCGGCGTCTCCAGCACGAAGCTCGCCCACAATGACTTGTTGCGGTCGAACAGCCCGCGCGCGGTCCAGTGCCGCGTCGCCACCAGCGTGACGCCGACGCCGGAACCGAGGTCCACCCGATCGTTCCAGTCGAAGGCATCGACCCGGATACTGGCGTCGTTGCTGCGCATGGTGGCGTCATTGCCGAGCGGCGTGATGAATCGCGGCGCAATCTGCGCATTCAGCTTCGACAGCGTGGGAATATCGAGATGGTCGTAATGGCCATGGGACACCAGCACGACATCGATCTTCGGCAGCGCGTCGAAGGCGATGCCCGGCGCATGGTGCCGCCTGGGGCCGGCAAACGACACCGGTGAGACCCGATCGGACCACACCGGATCGACCAGAATGTTCAGCCCCGCCGTCTGGATGAGCCAGCTTGCATGGCCGACATAGGACAGCCGCGCGCCTGTCGTCACCGCCGACGGCGGCGCATCGGCATGCTGATTCTCGACCCACTCCGGCCAGGCTTCGCGCTTTCGGCCGCCGCCGAACTGCCAGCGCAGCACCTCGCCAAGTTTCTTCGGCGGCACGCCGTCCGGATCGAAGAAGGTCTTGCCGTCGAAATGGTCGGAGACGGGACCATCATAGTTGCTCATGCGGGAGATCCAGGCGGTCGACAGGCCCGCGGTCACGGCGAGCCCGGCCAGCGATGTCAGAAGACGGCGGCGCGTGAGCGGCATGAGGCGAGACAGGTCCATGCGAAACAAGCCACGCCTTGGGGAGGCGCGGCTTGCATCAGATGTAAATGGCCGGCCTGTTTGGCAAGCCGGGCAACGGGTTTAGTAGCCGACCGTGAAGCGCGCGCGGGAATGCGCCGGCTTTTCGATCTCGTCAGCCATGGCGATGGCATAGTCCTCGAACGAAATGCTGCTGCCCTTGTCGTTGGCCAGCAACTGATCGCCGCCGAGCCGGAACTTGCCGGTGCGCTCGCCGGGGATGAACAGCGCTGATGGCGACAGGAAGGTCCAGTCGAGGCTCGGTTCCTTGCGCAGCACATCGAGGAATACGCCACCGGCAGCGGCCTCGGCCTTGTAGATTTCCGGAAACTCCGGGGTATCGATCAGCTTCACGCCGGGCGCGACCTCCAGGCTGCCGGCGCCGCCGACCACCAGATAGCGCGGAACACCAGCCGATTTGACGGCCTCGATCAGCTTGTGCGGGTCGCTGGCGAGGAAATGCACCGAACTGATCACGGCGTCGTGGCCCTTCAGGACCGGCACCAGGGTGGCGGCGTCGTTGGCGTCGGCCTGCACCGGCGTCACCCCGGGCAACGCCGGTGTCTTCGCCGGATTGCGGGAAATAGCCGTCACGTGGTGGCCGCGGCGGCTGAGTTCGGCGAGAATTTGCGAGCCGGCACGGCCGGTGGCGCCGATCAGGGCGATTTTCATTGGATTCTCCATGTAGTAACTATTCGGTACTAGCTATGGAATTTGTTAGCGAGCTGTGAAGAAGGCACCCTCACATAAGCTGGTTACCACCAGGAGACCGCCTTCATGTCGCAGACCCCCAACGCCTATTCGGACAACTGCCCGACCCGCATCGTGCTGGACCGGATCGCCGATAAATGGGCCGTTCTGGTGCTTGGCCTGCTTGGCGACGGACCGGTCCGCTTCAACCGGCTGCGGCGCCAGATCGAGGGCATTTCGCAGAAGATGCTGTCGCAAACCCTGAAAAGCCTGGAGCGCGACGGGCTGGTCAGCCGCAGGGCCATCGCCACCGTGCCGGTGACGGTGGAATATTCCATCACGCCGCTGGGGGCGACCTTGTCGGCCACCGTCGATAGCCTGCGGATCTGGGCCGAAACCCATATCGGGCAGGTTCTGGCCTCGCAGCAGCAATACGACGCGGGTGCAGGCAGGGCGGCCTGATCAGGCTGATATCAACGGCACCGCTTCGGCCGACGCCGCGCGCGCCAGCGCCTGATCCAGCGTCGCCAGCGCGACCTTTTCGCGCTGCGCCAGTTCGAGATAGGCGGCGTCGTAGAAGGTGAGATGGTGGCGGCGAGCCAAATTCAGGATTGCATTTGGATCCGCAATCGGAGCGATTGTGATAGGCAGTTCACCTATCAGGTCCTGGAACTGCGCTGTTTGCTGTAGCGTCGAACGTCCCCGTCGTTCGCCACGCACCAGGACATTGTAAATCTCGAACCACCAGATCCCGGGAACCCGCGCCTCGTGCTTCCTGCCGCGCAGCATCTCAAGGATCGCGGCACTCTCAACGTTGTATTCGTCAGGGAAATGCCAGCTCGCCATGACGGACACGTCGATGACGAGCGGCATCTGCTATTCTCGCCCTTCGTTCTTCCAGGCGATGATTTCTTCTATAGAAGCAGGTTTGACATGCTTGCGAAGTTCAAGAATGCCATCAATGGCGCGATTGGTCCGCGCGATACGGTCTGCCTCAGCCTCGACAGACGGATCGGGATTGATGGTCACGGCATGCCCCCGCGCGACCTCGGCAAACACTTGGCCGATATCGGCTTTTGCTTCGCTTAAACTCACATGTTTCATGGCATTTGCCCTCATGAAGCCCATAATATAACAGTTTTTCGGTCGTTTCGGGAGCCATTCCGGCCTCCCCCACCTCAAAACATTGACTTCCCGGCAGTTTGCCGTATTGATGCCCTCAAATCTCGGAAAGTTCTCTTTTCGACCCGCCGACCGGCCCGTGAGGCCGGAGGTCAACGCCCGACAGCGCGATGCGCCCTCGGGCGCAAAAGTGTTTGGTTACTCGTCCATCATCCGGATGGCGACGCAGGGTGCGATGATCTGATGTTCGACAATCTGTCGGAAAAGCTTGGCGGAATTCTCGACCGGTTGACCGGGCGCGGCGCGCTGTCGGAAGCCGATGTCGATGCCGCCATGCGCGAGGTGCGCCGCGCGCTGCTCGAGGCCGACGTCTCGCTCGACGTGGTCAGCGACTTCGTTGCGCGTGTCCGCGAACAGGCCATCGGCGCCACCGTCGTCAAGTCGGTGACCCCCGGCCAGATGGTCGTCAAGATCGTCCATGACGAGCTGGTCAAGACCCTTGGCGCCGACGGCGAAGGCGGCATCGATCTCGTCGCCGTGCCGCCCGTGGCCATCATGATGGTCGGCCTGCAGGGCTCCGGCAAGACCACCACCACCGCAAAACTCGCCCGCCGCCTGACCCAGCGCGACAAGCGCAAGGTGCTGATGGCCTCGCTCGACATCTATCGCCCGGCGGCGATGGAGCAGCTCGCGGTGCTCGGCCGCGACCTCGACATCCAGACCCTGCCGATCGTTGCCGGCCAGAAGCCCGCCGATATCGCGCGACGTGCGCTGTCGGCCGCAAAACTCGGCGGCTACGACGTGGTGCTGCTCGACACTGCCGGCCGCACCACCCTCGACGAAGACATGATGGCGGAAGCCGCGGAGATCAAAGCCGCCGCCAACCCGCATGAGGTGCTGCTGGTGGCGGATTCGCTGACCGGTCAGGACGCCGTCAATCTGGCGCGCTCGTTCGACCAGCGCGTCGGCCTCACCGGCATCGTGCTGACCCGCGTCGACGGCGACGGCCGCGGCGGCGCGGCGCTGTCGATGCGCGCCGTGACCGGCAAGCCGATCAAGCTGATCGGCACCGGTGAAAAGACCGACGCGCTGGAAGACTTCCACCCCAGCCGCATCGCCGGCCGCATCCTCGGCATGGGCGACGTCGTCTCGCTGGTGGAAAAGGCCGCCGCCCATATCGACGCCGAGAAGGCCGCGCGCACCGCGGAACGCATGCGCAAGGGCCAGTTCGATCTCTCGGACATGCGCGAGCAGCCGATCCAGATGACCAACATGGGCGGCCTCAGCGGCCTGATGGGCATGATGCCCGGCATCGCTAAGCTGAAGAACCAGATCGCCTCCGCCAATCTCGACGACAAGATCGTCAAGCGTCAGATCGCGGTCATCGACTCGATGACGCGGCAGGAACGCAAGAACCCCGACATCCTCAAGGCCAGCCGCAAGAAGCGCATCGCCGCCGGTGCCGGCCTGAAAGTCGAGGAAGTCAACAAGGTGCTGAAAATGCACCGCAACATGGCCGACATGATGAAGGCCATGGGTCAGGGCAAGCGCGGGCCGATGGCCGGCATCGCCCAGGCCATGGGCTTTGGCGGCGGTGGCATGCCCTCGCCGGAGCAGATGAAGGCGATGGCCGAGAAGATGCCCGGCGGACTGCCGCAGGGCATGCCGTCGCTGCCCAAGGAATTTCCGGGTCTCGGAGGACTCGGCAAGCCGACGCTTCCGGGCCTCGGCGGTTTTCCCGGTTTCGGGAAAAAGAAATAAGCGTTTCCAATCACTCACATTCAAACGAACACACTCAGGAGAATCCCATGTCCGTCGTCATCCGTCTTGCCCGTGCCGGCACCAAGAAGCGTCCCGTCTATCACGTCGTCGTCGCCGACTCGCGCTTCCCCCGCGATGGTCGCTTCATCGAGCGTCTCGGCTACTTCAACCCGCTGCTGGCCAAGGACAACGACCTGCGCCTGAAGCTCGACATGGAGAAGGTCAAGACCTGGCTCGCCAAGGGCGCGCAGCCCTCGGATCGCGTCGCGCGCTTCCTCGATGCCGCCGGCGTTGCCAAGCGCGAAGCCCGCAACAATCCGGAAAAGGCCGTGCCCCGCAAGGAGCGCAAGGCCGCTGCCGAAGCCGCTGCCAAGAAGTAAGGGCTGATGCCCGCCGCACAGATCTGCGTCGCGCGCATCGGCGCGCCGCATGGCATCCGCGGCGCGGTCAAGCTCTGGACGTTTACCGAAGATCCGCTGACCGTGATGACTTACGGCCAGCTCAAGACCAAAGATGGCGGCCGCACCTTCGAAGTGGCCACCGCCCGCGAGGGCAAGGGCCATCTGGTGGCGACCTTCAAGGGCGTCAGCAGCCGCGAGGACGCTGAACGCCTCAACGGCATCGAACTGTACATCCCGCGCGACCGGCTGCCCGAGACCGACGATGACGAATATTACCATGCCGATCTGATCGGGCTGGCGGCTGTCGATGCAGCGGATGCACCGATCGGCCGCGTCATCGCCATCCACGATTTCGGCGCCGGCACCATCATCGAGATCGCCCCGCCCGAGGGCAACACCTTGATGCTGCCGTTCACCAATGCGGTGGTGCCGACCGTCGACCTGAAGGCCGGCAAGGTCATCATCGAACTGCCCGGCGAGATCGACGGCGATTCGCCGGACGAGGCGGAAGGGTAGAACTCTCGTGTCCCGGACGCGGTGCGGCATGGCGATGCGCAGCATCGCATGCTGCTCCGCAGATCCGGGATCCCGGTTTCCAGAACGAGCTGGACCCGGATTAGCAGCGCACTACGCCGCTGCGCGACGTATTGCGCAGCATCCGGGGCACAAGGCCGGCGCCTCACCGTTTGACGCTCTCGCCGAGACACGCCATGGAAAGCGATGACCTCCACCCACACCCCCATATGGCGCGCCACCGTGCTGACCTTGTTTCCCGAGATGTTTCCCGGGCCGCTGGGCATCAGCCTGGCCGGCCGTGCACTGGCCTCCGGCCTGTGGACGCTGGAAGCCCGCGACATCCGGGCCTCCGCCACTGATCGCCATCGCAGCGTCGACGACACCCCGGCCGGCGGCGGGCCGGGGATGGTGCTGCGCGCCGACGTGCTGGCGGCGGCGATCGATGCCACAGGTTTGCCGCAAGACCATCCTCGGCTGGTGATGAGCCCGCGCGGTCGGCCATTGACCCAGGCGCGGGTGGCGGAACTGGCCGCCGGACCGGGACCGTTGATCGTCTGCGGTCGCTTCGAGGGCATCGACCAGCGTGTCATCGACGCCCGCGGTCTCGAGGAAGTCTCGATTGGCGATTACGTGCTGTCCGGCGGCGAAATTGCCGCCATGACCGTGATCGACGCCTGTGTGCGGCTCTTGCCCGGCGTGATGGGCAAACTCGAATCCGGGACCGACGAGAGCTTTTCCGACGGTCTGCTGGAATACCCGCAATATACCCGGCCGCAAATCTTCGAAGACCGCGGGATTCCGGAGGTATTGGCCTCCGGTGACCACGCCAAGGTTGCCAAATGGCGGCGTGCCGAGGCGGAAAGACTGACCGAAAGCCGCAGGCCTGATCTTTGGGCGGCACGTCCGATTGCGCCAGAATCGGGCAAAAAACGAAAACCACCAAAAATCACGACGGACGGGTGACAACCGCTTTGGTTTCCCGTATAGCAGCGCCAAATCCGTGCAATGGCAGGGTATGAGTTTCGAGCGCAGCCCGCGCGACGTCTGGGCGCGCCGCCGATGGAGATTTCGATGAACCTGATTCAGACGCTCGAAAAAGAGCAATACGACAAGCTGATCGCCGGCAAGACCATTCCGGAGTTCGGTCCCGGCGATACCGTCATCGTCAACGTGAAAGTTGTCGAAGGCGAGCGTTCGCGCGTGCAGGCCTATGAAGGCGTCTGCATCGGCCGCAACGGCGGCGGGCTCAACGAGAGCTTCACCGTCCGCAAGATTTCCTACGGCGAAGGCGTCGAGCGCGTTTTCCCGGTGATGTCCCCGATGATCGACTCGATCAAGGTTGTGCGTCGCGGCAAGGTGCGTCGCGCCAAGCTGTATTACCTGCGCAACCTGCGCGGCAAGTCGGCCCGCATCGTCGAGAAGAAGACCGAGCGCCCGGTCGCTGCGGCTGCCAAGTAACTTCCGAAACTACCTCGAAATCATCGCGTCGCTGCATTGATTTGGTACAGAAAGCGTGGCGCAAGCCGCGCTTTTTTGTTGGCTGCGTGGGGCTGACTGCGGAGCTCCCAATCACCCCTCGGCATTGGCGTAACCGCCCGCGGGTGCTATATGGTTGGAATGTTTCCAGACCTGTACCAGCGCGCTGCCCGCATCGTGATCGACGATCACTGCCGGCTGCCGGGAAGATTCTTCGGGCGTTTCACGACGTCGATCGCCGCCGAACTTCGAAAGCTCTGACGCTGTCCGTCTAGCCGCCGCTTTTTCAGCGCGTGCCTCGCCGCCATACGGCAACCACCTTGCGCGACACACCCGCTGGCTCACCCATCCTTTCGAGGCTTGATCCAATGACCGACTCCGCAAAACCGACCACCCTGTACGACAAGATCTGGAACGACCATCTGGTGCATGAGGCCGATGACGGCACCTGCCTGCTCTACATCGATCGCCACCTGGTCCATGAAGTGACTTCGCCGCAGGCCTTCGAGGGGCTGCGCACCGCAGGCCGCAAGGTCCACGCCCCCGAGAAGACGCTGGCCGTGGTCGACCATAACGTGCCGACCACCGATCGCTCGAAGCCCAATCCGGATCCGGAGAGCACCGAGCAGATCGCGACGCTGGCGGAGAACGTCCGCGAATTCGGCATCGAATATTACAACGAATTCGACAAGCGCCAGGGCATCGTCCACGTCATCGGCCCCGAGCAGGGCTTCACCCTGCCGGGCACCACGATCGTTTGCGGCGACAGCCACACCTCGACCCACGGCGCATTCGGTGCGCTGGCCCATGGCATCGGCACCTCCGAAGTGGAGCACGTGCTGGCGACCCAGACGCTGATCCAGAAGAAGGCGAAGAACATGCGCGTCACCGTCGACGGCGCGCTGCCGGACGGCGTCACCGGCAAGGACATCATCCTGGCGATCATCGGCGAGATCGGCACGGCCGGCGGCACCGGCTATGTGCTGGAATATGCCGGCGAGGCGATCCGCGCGCTGTCGATGGAAGGCCGCATGACCGTCTGCAACATGTCGATCGAGGGCGGCGCCCGCGCCGGGCTGATCGCGCCGGACGAGAAGGCCTACGCATTCCTAAAGGGCCGTCCGATGTCGCCGAAGGACGCCATGTGGGACGAAGCCCAGCGCTATTGGGAAACCCTGCGTTCCGATGAAGGCGCGTTCTTCGATCACGAATTGCGCCTCGACGCAGCCAGGCTGCCACCCATCGTGACCTGGGGCACGAGCCCTGAGGACGTCATCTCGATCAGCGGCAAGGTGCCTGATCCTGCCGAGATCGCCGACGAGGCAAAGCGCCTCTCCAAGGAACGCGCGCTGGCCTATATGGGCCTGGTCGCGGGCACGAAGATCACCGACATCAAACTCGACCGCATCTTCATCGGCTCCTGCACCAATGGCCGCATCGAGGATCTGCGCGCCGCCGCCAAGGTCGTCGAAGGCAAGACGGTGAACGGGAATGTCAGCGCCATGATCGTGCCGGGCTCAGGTCTGGTGAAGGAGCAGGCGGAAGCCGAAGGCCTCGACAAGATCTTCCTCAAGGCGGGCTTCGAATGGCGCGAGCCGGGCTGCTCCATGTGCCTGGCGATGAACCCGGACAAGTTGTCGCCGGAAGAGCGCTGCGCCTCGACCTCGAACCGCAACTTCGAGGGACGTCAGGGCCACAAGGGCCGCACCCATCTGGTGTCGCCGGCGATGGCTGCGGCCGCAGCGATCGCCGGACACTTCGTCGATATCAGGGAGTGGCGCTGAGGCGACGCCTTACACGCTCCTCATACGCGAACTGTCGTCCCCGCGTATGCGGGGACCCAGTAAACGCGATCTTGAGACTTTATTCCCGACGACAACGTTTACTCGATCGCCCGGTCCTGTCGCGCAATTGCGCGCAGGGCGGGCGATGACAGCTGCGTTGTTTGGTTACGGCGACGGTTAGCTACCAATACACATTGAAGCGCCGGTGATGGTGCCGCCAGTGATGGCGTACCCACGGGCGATGGCGACAGATTTTTCGCGGTCCGTAGTAGGTCATCACGATCCGACAGAAGCGGCGCGGATGATAGTAACGGGGCCCGTAGTAGACCGGCGCATAGCCGTAGTAGCGCGGGCGGAAGTGATGCCGGCGAGAACCATAGTAGGGCGCGGGTGCATAGACATGGCGCCGCGCGATGAACGGCGCGCCGTAGCGCAGGCCGCCGCCATGGAAACCGTGGCCGTGCCGGAAGCCGCCGCCGTGAAAGGCCGGACCGGCGCGAAAGGACGGCGCAGCCCTGAACCCGCCGCCCCCACCGTGGAATGCCGGTGCTCCGCCGCGGAATCCACCGCCACCATGAAAGCCACCTCCGCCGCCGTGGAAACCGCCACCGCCATGGTGACCGCCGAAACGGATCTGCGTCGTCAACGCGTCTGGCGCCTGCCGTGCGGCCGGCGATCCACCCGCGCCGATCGGCGACAGCGCCTGCGCCGCAGGCGCGGCTGATATCACAAAGGCGGCTGCTGCAGCCGCGCCGAACGCGCGCACCAGCCCACGCCTGACGATTCGCATGTTCATCATCGAGGTTCCTCCCAACGGCCGAGATTGTGCCCTTGGGAAAGGGCTACCGAAGCCGAGGTGAATGCATCATGAATGCTGCGACGGCCGAAACGAAATGGGCGCCCGATGGGCGCCCGTTGATGTTTACGTGAGTGACGAGGTCCTGCTACCAGCCGCCGAAGCCGAGACCAAATCCGACACGGAGCGGTCCGCCACCGAAGCCATATCCGCCGCCGTAACCGTAGGCGCCATAGGCATAGCTGCGATACGGGCGATAGCCGCCGTAACCATACGGCCGCGGGCCATAGAACGAGCTGCCGTAATAGGCCGGCCGGGCATAACCATAGGATCCGTAGTACGGGGAGCCGCTATAATATGTCGGGCCGACATAGGAGCGATAGTAAGGACGCGCGTAACCGTAGCGTGGACCGTAGTAGCGCGAATGGTAGCCGTGGTGCCTGTGGTGATGGTGCCGGCGGCGCGCGCTGACATCGGTGGCCTTGGTTGCCTTCGACTTGCTGGCAGCGTCGGCTTTTTGCTGCGCTTGCGGCGCCGCATTCGCCGATCCGGCTGTCAGACCGCCGCTCAAACTGACCGTTGCCGCGATGAAGGCTGCGCCAATCCAGGTTTTCATGTCTGTCCTCGTCGTCGTTGGTGACATCTCATATAATTCACATAATGCATTTCGCCGCATATCGTTTCCGCGACAACGCGACGCGCGGCACAGTGCAACGGGCCCGCAAGCGGGCCCGTTGGTGTTCGATCGTGAGTCGATCAATAGCGGAAATGACGGCGGTGATGCGGACGGCCGTGATGCCAGCCGTGGTGCCGACGGATCACGGGCGGGCGGTGCCAGCCATGGTGACGA
This sequence comes from Rhodopseudomonas sp. RCAM05734, assembly GCF_052658035.1. Taxonomy (NCBI): domain Bacteria; kingdom Pseudomonadati; phylum Pseudomonadota; class Alphaproteobacteria; order Hyphomicrobiales; family Nitrobacteraceae; genus Rhodopseudomonas; species Rhodopseudomonas sp. RCAM05734. The sequence continues at coordinate 1,114,047 of NZ_CP199742.1, forward strand.
CGGTAGCCGTGATGCGGGCGATAGCCGTGGTGATGACGCCGATACTGCACCTCGGTGGTGAGTTTTTCACCGGCACCATTCTGCACGGCTGCGGCAACACCGGGGCTACCGAGCGACATCGCGCTGGCCTGCTGCGCCGGGGCCGTCACGAACAGCAGTCCCGCGACGGCAAACAAGCCGAAAATCTTTTTCACGTTCATGTGGTGTCGCTCCTTCGTTGGGCATCATTGCAGTGTTGTTTCATCGCCCGTGAAGCAACGCTAGGTCGCCGGACGTGAATACAAAGTGAATGGCTGATGCGACAACAAGATGCGGGATGTTCTGTCGCAGCGACGGAACAAATCGACGCGATCGTGAATGCGAGTCGGCGGACCGAGACGATTTAGCCCGGACGCCAGAAGCAGTTCATGCGCGGAACGATGACCGTGCCGCTCGGGCGGAACTCCTGCACATAAGTGGCAGTGCAATCGCGCACGGCGTTGGGCCCGGGATTGTAGCGCGGGGAAACATCAGGCCTGCCATCGTTGCGATAGATCCGCACCCGCGCGCGCGGCCTTCGGCTTTGCGCCGGGAGTTCCGCCTGCTGCGCCTGCGCCAGGCGCGGCGCTGCGGTCTGGGCCTGCGCCGAGGCTGACGGCAGCGATGCCATCGCCAGCGATCCCGTCGCCATCGCAAACCCGATCATTGCTGCTGTAAGCCGCATCATAACGCCCCGAACCGAACCCATTCGGAGGGCAAAGTCCCCGATTGTCGCCCCGCCGTCAACCGCATCCGCCGGCCGGAAACCCGGCTTTTGCGCAATCCGCCGCGATCTCCTAAGAAGACGGCATGTGGCCGTCAGCAAGATCCCCGACCCTCGCCGAAATGGAAGAGATGGCGCACGACATGTTCGCGCGCCTGCCCCAGACCTTTCGCGCGCTGTGCGAGGGTGTGATCATCCGGGTCGACGACTTTCCCACCGAGGAGGTGCTGGAAGAGATGCAGGCCGAGACCGAATTCGACCTGCTCGGCCTGTTCCAGGGCGTCGGCCTGCCGTTCCAGAGCCACGACAACACCGGGCAGCCGCCCAACATGATCTGGCTGTATCGCCGGCCGATCCTGGATTACTGGGCCGAACACGACGAGACCCTGGGCCATATCGTCCGCCATGTCCTGATCCACGAGATCGGCCACCATTTCGGCCTGTCGGATGACGACATGGAGGCCATCGAGGCGCAGGTGAAGGACTAGCCCTGCGCAAATCGGCCTTGGACCCCAGCCCCGATCGGGCTAAAACGCCACCTCAATCTGGGAAAACGCTCATGGAAAAGTTCACCACGCTGGAAGGCGTCGCCGCGCCGATGAAGGTGATCAATGTCGACACCGATATGATCATCCCGAAACAGTACCTGAAGACAATCAAGCGCACCGGTCTCGGCAAGGGCCTGTTTTCCGAAGCGCGCTACAAGGACGACGGCAGCGAGAACCCGGACTTCATCCTCAACAAGCCGGCCTATCGCAACGCCAGGATCCTGGTCGCCGGCGACAATTTCGGCTGCGGCTCGAGCCGTGAGCACGCGCCCTGGGCGCTGCTCGACTTCGGCATCCGCTGCGTGATCTCGACCTCGTTCGGCGACATCTTCTACAATAACTGCTTCAAGAACGGCGTGCTGCCGATCCGCGTCTCCCAGGACGACCTCGACAAGCTGTTCGACGACGCCGAGCGCGGCGCCAACGCCACCGTCTCCATCGATCTGGCGGCCCAGGAAATCCGCGGCCCCGACGGCGGCACGGTGCATTTCGAGATCGACGCGTTCCGCAAGCACTGCATGCTCAACGGCCTCGACGACATCGGCCTGACCAAGGAAAAGCAGACCTCCATCGACGCCTACGAAGCCAAGGCGAAGACCGAACGCGCCTGGGCGTAAGCACCGAACGCGGGATGGGTTGAGCGCTTGCGAAACCCATCCCGCTATTGACTGCTGCGATGGGTTTCGCGGAGTTTATCATCGGGCGCGCTTCGCGCGACCCGTTGGCTCACCCCATCCTACGGCAGCAATGTCCTCGTCACCCCATGGCCGCGATCGCATCCGCAATCGCGATGGTGCGCTTGGCCATCTCGGCGTGCAGCCGCTCCACCATCTTGCCGTCAAGCTGAATAGCGCCGCGCGAGGCGTTTTCCGGCTGTGCGAAGGCCGCGAGGATGCGACGCGCCTGCGCCACTTCGTCGTCCGGCGGCGTAAAGATCCGGTTGCAGGCCTCGATCTGGCCGGGATGGATCAGCGTCTTGCCGTCGAAGCCAAGGTCGCGGCCCTGGGCGGCTTCTTCGGCAAAGCCCTCGGCATCGCCGATGCCGCTATAAGGGCCATCGAGGATGTCGAGGCCGTACAACCGTGACGCCAGCACGCAATGGGTGATCATCGGCAGCATGGCCGCGCGGCCGGGCCGCATCGCGATGCGGGTCTCGCGGGCGATGTCGTTGGGGCCGAACACGAAGCCGGCCAGCCGCATCTCGGAATCCTTCGAACACGCCGCCAGTTCCTCACAATGCAGGATGGCGCGCGAGGTCTCGATCATCGCCCAGACCTTGATCGCCATGTCGGCATTGATGTCGCTGAGCCGGTCGGCGATCGCCGACAAATCCTCCACGCTGGACACCTTGGGCACCAGGATGCCGTCGGGCCTGACCTTGCCGGCCATGGTCACGTCGTCGATCCACCAGGGGAATCCAGCGCGTTGATGCGGATAATCACCTCGCGCTTGCCGAAGCCGCGGGCGGCAACCGCCGCGGCGATGTTGTCGCGCGCGGCGGCCTTGGCGTCCGGCGCCACTGCGTCCTCGAGGTCGAGGATGACGCCGTCCACCGGCAGGGTGCGGGCCTTTTCCAGCGCACGCGGGTTCGATCCCGGCATGAACAGCAGACTGCGGCGCGGACGGATCATGGCGTTCTTCCCTCGGTTTATGGCCATGCCGCGATAACATTTCGGCCGGCGGCCCGAAAGGCTTGTTCGCGGCTGCGTCCTATGGTGAATCGGGGCAACCCATGAGGTACCCATGACCTTCCCAGCGAACCTGATCTCCGGCTACCAGACCTTCACCGCGCAGCGGCTGCCCACCGAGCAGTCGCGCTATCGCGAACTGTCGGAGCGCGGGCAGTCCCCGGAAGTGATGGTGATCGGCTGTTGCGATTCACGCGTGTCACCGGAGGTCATCTTCGACGCCAGCCCCGGTGAACTCTTTGTGGTGCGCAACATCGCCAACCTTGTGCCGGTGTATCAGCCCGACGGCGGCGCCCACGGCGTTTCGGCGGCGCTGGAATATGCCGTTCAGGTGCTGAAGGTGAAGCACATCGTGGTGCTCGGCCACGCACAATGCGGCGGCATCCGCGCCTTCGTCGACAACGCCGCGCCGCTATCGCCCGGCGATTTCATCGGGCGCTGGATGTCGATGTTCATCAAGCCCGGTGAGAAGGTCGAGATCCGCGGCCATGAGACCATGACGGATTTTGCCACCCGCATCGAAAAGGCCGCGGTGATGCGCAGCCTGGAAAATCTGCTGACCTTCCCGTTCGTCAAATCCGCCATCATCCGCGGCGAGCTGCAGCTGCACGGCGCCTATTTCGGCGTCGCGGTGGGCTCGCTGTCGGTGCTGGATCAGGAAGCGAAGGAATTCGTGTCGGTGAGGTAACTTCACCCTCCCCTGGAGGGGGAGGGTCGACGTGCGGCACGCGAAGCGTGATGCGCGTCGGGGTGGGGTGAAGCTCCGATCGCAGTCCGAACCAATGGTCAAAGAAGCGGGCAGAGCAGGAGGAGAGACCATCGTCTCACCGAGGCGCTGTCACCCCACCCCGCTCGCTGCCGGCTCCGCCGGCAACAAACGACCCTCCCCCTCTCGCGCAGCTTCGCTGCGCTAAGGGGAGGGTAAGCAAGTTACGCCGCTTTCTTCTTCGCGCTGATCAGCTTGCGGTTGATCAGGCATTCCGCGATCTGGATCGCGTTGAGCGCCGCACCCTTGCGCAGGTTGTCGGACACGCACCACAGCACCAGGCCGTTTTCCACCGTGTTGTCCTCACGGATGCGGCTGATGTAGGTGGCGTCCTCGCCGGCGGATTCATAGGGCGTGACGTAGCCGCCGGGCTCACGCTTGTCGATCACCAGGCAACCCGGCGCGTTGCGCAGGATGTCGCGGGCTTCATCGGCCGAGATCGGGTTCTCGAATTCGATGTTGACCGCTTCGGAGTGGCCGACGAACACCGGCACGCGCACGCAGGTCGCGGTCAGCCTGATTTTGGGATCAAGAATCTTCTTGGTCTCCATCATCATCTTCCACTCTTCCTTGGTGAAGCCGTCTTCCATGAACACGTCGATCTGCGGGATGACGTTGAAGGCGATCCGCTTCGGGAATTTGGTGTTGACCAGTTCGCTGTTGGTGTAGACGGCCTTGGTCTGCGAGAACAATTCGTCCATCGCTTCCTTGCCGGCGCCCGACACCGACTGATAGGTCGAGACCACCACGCGCTTGATCACAGCCTTGTCGTGCAGCGGCTTCAGCGCCACCACCAGCTGCGCGGTCGAGCAGTTCGGATTGGCGATGATGCCCTTCTTGGTGAAGCCGGCAACCGCGTCGGCGTTCACCTCCGGCACGATCAGCGGCACGTCCGGATCCATCCGCCACTGCGACGAATTGTCGATCACCACGGCGCCGGCCGCGGCGATCTTCGGCGACCATTCCTTGGACACGGCGCCGCCGGCCGACATCAGGCAGATGTCGACGTCGCTGAAGTCGTAATGCTCCAGCGCTTTGCATTTCAGGGTACGGTCGCCATAGGACACTTCGACGCCCATGCTGCGGCGGGAGGCCAGCGCCACCACCTCGTCAGCGGGGAATTTACGTTCGTCCAGGATGTTGAGCATTTCACGCCCGACATTGCCGGTCGCTCCGACCAGCGCGACTTTGTAACCCATCGTTCACTCTCCGAAGAAAAATGCTTCGCCCCCGCTCACAGCGGAAAGGGAAGAGGCAGCGCTTCTATGCGAAAAACGCGAGCAAGACAACTTCCGACGATTTCGCGCCCACCTGTGTGTTCTGATGCGTTCAATTCCAGCCGAACATCGTGCCCGCCATGCCGGCATCCACCCGGCCTTGCAGAGCTTTGCCGACGACTGCCAGCGCACCATCGTGCACTTGGTGGCCTATATGGGGGGCCTGGCCTTCCTTGTCATCGTCGCCGTCACCCTGTTCGACCGCATCGAACTGGAGACGCCCACGGAGCCGGCCCGGACAGGCTGGAGCGTGGCTGCGCGTTCGCATCCGGCTTTTGCCGTCAGCCAGTTCGATTCTTCTGGCAAAACAGAGACTTACGAAATCCTTCGGCATCCGGATGGCGGCCGCAAGGATATCCTGCGCTGGGCCGCCCCCCATGAAAGGCCGATTGCCGAGCTGGAATTGTACCGCCCCGGCGCCGAGGCCAGCGCTGACGGGCCGCCGGCCGCCGCCGTTGCCGCCCGCATGGACCCCGACGGCACCAGGGAAATCGCCGGTGAAGGCATCGTCGACAGCAAGTTCGGCCCGGTGTCGCTGTTCGGCTTCGCCGATCGCATGAATGACGTCCAGCGCTGCCTCGGCTTCATGAAAAACCTCGACACCGCCAACCTGCGGATTTCCGGCTGGTCCTGCCAGGGCGACAGCCTGCCGGCGCGCCGCGCCGCCATCGCCTGCACCCTCAATCGGCTGATCCTGCTGACCGCCGGCGGTGACCCGAAACTGGCGGAATTGTTCGCCCACGCCGAACTCAAGCGCGGCAGTTGCTCCACCGGGTCGGCGCTGAGCGCGACCTCTGCCGACTGGGTCACCGGCGCCCAAAATCCGCTGCTGCGCGGCAGTTTGTGAACATCGAAGCGCCCGATCAGGCTCAAGCCTCTGGTCCTGATGCAACATTCCGCCGCGGCGGGCATTATGTGATGGGGTGTGGCCGGATTGACCTTGTGGCCCTATACCTGCGGCAGCTAAACTGGCAGCAAATCAGGGTGCGCCGCATCGCTCGCCCCACCTGACGCCCATGAGGATGTAATGACCGTGAAATTCCCCGCCGCGAAGACGATTGCAAAGCTGCTCGCGGCGATCGCCGTGGTTGCGGTGGGCCTTGGCGCCACCCAGGCCGATGCCGCCAAGCGCAAATATGACGACCGCGGTCGCCCGATTGCCTACGGCCGCAGCGGCCCCAACACCTCCTACATGTCCGGTCCGCGTACCCGCGTGTTCGTGACCAAGCGGTCCTGGCTCGATGCCGGCGTCGAAGTGCTGCCCGGCGACCGCAAGTTCAGCGATTACGCCTTCCCGCCGGGCTACTCCTTCGCCCGCGAAAACCTGAACCGCCCGACCGACCGCCAGCCCTTGAATTCGCAGTGGGATCTCGGCGGCTATCCGGAGCGCTTCCCGCTGTACTGAGCGCAGCAACATCGATTGACGAAAAATGCCCGGCTGAGCCGGGCATTTTTATTTGCGTGCGCCAAAAGCACCAGCATCGTCATCCTGAGGCGCTCGCCGCCTTCGGCGAGCCTCGAAGGATGCGGCCACCGGTGTCGGCGCTCCATCCTTCGAGGCGCGCAAGAGCGCGCTCCTCAGGATGACGTCGGAGATAGCGGCGGGAACGACTGCGGAGGCGCGACTTACCCGTGCAGCGCCTGCAGCTCGGCCAGCAGTGCCTCGCCCATTTGCGCCGTGCTGACCGTCGCGGATCCCGCAGTTGCGATATCCGCCGTGCGCAGGCCCTTGGCCAGCACCGCGGCGATGGCTTCATCGACCTTGTCGGCGAGCTCACCGAGTTCCAACGAATAGCGCAGCGCCATGCCGAACGAGGCGATCATGGCCAGCGGATTGGCCTTGCCGGTGCCTGCGATATCCGGTGCCGAGCCGTGCACCGGCTCATACATCGCCTTGCGTTTACCGGTCTTGGCATTGACTTCGCCGAGCGAGGCCGACGGCAGCATGCCCAATGACCCCGTCAGCATCGCCGCGATGTCGGAGAGCATGTCGCCGAACAGATTGTCGGTGACGATGACGTCGAACTGCTTCGGCCATTTCACCAGGTTCATGCCGCCGGAATCCGCGAGCTGGTGCTCGAGCTTGACGTCCGTGTATTCACGGCCGTGCACCTGCGTCACCACCTCGTTCCACAACACGCCGGATTTCATGACGTTGCGCTTTTCCATCGACGTCACCTTGTTCTGACGCTTGCGCGCCAGATCGAAAGCGACGCGCGCGATGCGCTCGATCTCGTAGGTGTCGTAGACTTGGGTATCGATGGCGCGCTTCTGGCCGTTGCCGAGATCGGTGATGGTCTTCGGCTCGCCGAAATACACGCCGCCGGTCAGCTCGCGCACGATCATGATGTCGAGGCCCTCGACGATCTCGCGCTTCAGGCTCGATGAATCCGCCAGCGCCGGATAGCACACTGCCGGCCGCAGGTTGGCGAACAGGCCGAGATCCTTGCGCAGGCGCAGCAGGCCGGCCTCGGGGCGCGCCTCATAGGGCACGGCGTCCCATTTCGGTCCGCCCACGGCGCCGAAGATAATGGCATCGGCGGCTTCCGCCCGGGCCATCGTGGCATCCGTGATGGCCAGCTTGTCGGCGTCATAGGCGGCGCCGCCCACCAGGCCGTCTTCGGTGGTGAAATGCGCGATGCCCTGGGCGTCGATCCAGTCGATCAGCCGCTTCACCTCCGCCATCACTTCGGGGCCGATGCCGTCGCCGGGGAGAAGCAGCAGTTTGTGGGTCGCCATGGTCGATATCCCTGAAATTTCTTGATGCGCGCGGAGTGCTAAAGCGCCATTGCACGGTTGGCAAGACAGCGTTGCCGGTTCGCTGCCTTGCAGTGTGCGGCGCACAGCCGACAGACTGCGGCGAAGCCGGAGTTTCCCTTGACAGTCCGCGTCCAGTCGCCTTCGCCCGCATCCCCCGCCGGGTTGATCCTGATGCTGTCGCTGTCCCCGGCGATCGGGCTGGGCGTCGGGCGGTTTGCCTATTCGCTGGTTCTGCCGGATATGCGCGACAGCCTGCACTGGTCCTATTCGGCGGCGGGATTCATGAACACCGTCAACGCCGCCGGTTACCTGGCCGGCGCGCTGGCGGCAGCAAGCCTCGGCAAGCGCTACGGGCTGTTTGCCTTGGTGCGGGCCGGCACGCTCGCTTGCGTGATGTCGCTGCTGCTATGCGGCCTGTCGGCCGATTTTACGGTCCTGAGCGCGGCCCGGCTGCTGGCCGGCTTCGGCGCCGCGGTGGGCTTCGTTGCCGGCGGCACGCTGGCGGCGACCATCGCGCAGCGCACGCCGGCCCGGGCCAGCTTCCTGCTCAGCCTGTTCTATGCCGGGCCCGGCCTGGGCATCCTGGTATCCGGGCTGATGGCCCCGTTCCTGCTGCAGGGGTTCGGAGCCGGATCGTGGTGGATCGTGTGGCTGGCGCTGGCGCTCGTCACCGCAATGCTGACGGTGCCGCTGTTTATCGTCGCCTTCGACGACACGGCCGGACGCCCCGAAGCCACGCCGGCGCCGTTCGCGATCCGGCCGGTATGGATCTATCTGGCCGGCTATTTCCTGTTTGGCGCCGGCTACATCGCCTACATGACCTTCATGATCGCCTACGTCCGCGATCTCGGCGGCGGCGCCGCGGCGCAGAGCGCGTTCTGGTCTCTGATCGGGCTGTCCGCCTTCGTCACGCCATGGGTCTGGCGCGGCGTCCTTGCGCGCGGCCGCGGCGGCAGCGCCACTGCGATCATTCTCGGCGTCAACGCCGTCGGTGCGACCTTGCCCCTGCTTGGTCACTCCGTGTGGTGGCTGGCGGCATCGGCTGCCGTGTTCGGCGTCGCCTTCTTCGCCGTGGTGGCCTCCACGACCGCCTTCGTCCGCTTCAACTATCCGCCGGAGGCGTGGCCCCGGGCGATCGCCGCGGTCACCATCGTGTTCGGCATCGGCCAGATCCTCGGCCCGATCGCCATCGGCGCCCTCACCGACGCCACCGGAAGCCTCACCTCGGCGCTCGTGGTGTCAGCCGCCGCACTGGCCATCGGCGCGGTGGCGGCGGCGTTCCAGAAGCCGCTCAGCTTCCGCTGAAGTCGTTGTAGCCCTGATCTTCCCAGTAGCCGCCCTTGTAGTCGTTGGTGACTTCCATGGAGACCACGTATTTCGGATTCTTGAAGCCGAGCTTTGTCGGCACCCGGATCTTCATCGGGAAGCCATAGGCGCGCAGGAGGATCTTGTTGTCGAACTTGAAGGTCATCTGGGTCTGCGCATGCAGCGCGGTAGGCATGTCGAGCGGGCTCGTATAGCCCTCTGCGCAGCGGAACCAGACATATTTCGCCTTGGTGTCAGCACCGACCAAAGCGAGGAAATCGCGCAGCGGCGTGCCCTGCCATGAGCCGATGGCGCTCCAGCCCTCGACGCAGATGTGGCGGGTGATCTGGCTCACCTCGGGCAGCTTGTAGAGCTCCGGCAGGGTCCATGACTTCTTGTTCTGCACTAGGCCGGAGACCTCGAGTTTCCAGTGTGCGCCATCCACCTCGGGCGCCTCGTCCTCCTGGTAGTAGGCATTGAACGGGAACGGCCGCTTGATGTCCTTTTCCGAAAAGGTCGGCGCCAGTGCGTTGGGATTGAAGATCGCCGCCTGCACGCCATCGTTGAACTTGGAGATCTGCGCCAGCATGCTTTCGGCGGAAAAACTGTCGGAGACGTCGCAGCCGGTGAGAAAGGTCAGCGCGCCCAGGCTGGCGCCCGACGCGATGAAACGGCGCCGCGACAGGTCGGGCATGAGCCGGGTGGCGTCGCGCACCAGCAGATTCTTGTCGACGCCGGGGATGATGAGCGAGCGAATTGTCTTGATCATGTTCGTTCTCCCTAGCGTCCGATGATCATGGCGCGCAGGCTCTTCGGAACCAGCAGCGCCAGCGCGACGTGGATGACGAGAAAGGCGCAGATCAATGCCATCATGGTGAAATGCACGTAGCGGGCGATGTCGTAGCCGCCGAACAACGCGGTGAGGTACTGGAACTGGACCGGCTTCCAGATCGACAGGCCGGACAGCACGATCAGGATGCCAACCACGATGATCCCGGCATAGAGCAGCTTCTGCACGTTGTTATAGCGCGTCAGGTCGTCATGAGAGAGCTTGCCGGTGAGCGCCGCTCTGGCGTCGCCCAGCACGCCCGCCGGCGTGATCGGCAGCAGCTTCCTGCGGAAGCGGCCGGTGGCGAGGCCTGCGACGAGATAGACGAGGCCGTTGATCATCAACAGCCACATTGCCGCGAAATGCCACTGGATCGCGCCGCCGAGCCAGCCGCCCAGGGTAATCGCATGGGAAAAGGTAAAATCGAACAGCGGCGAGGCGTTGTAGATCTGCCAGCCCGACATGATCATCAGCACCATGGCAACGGCGTTGACCCAATGCAGGATGCGCACCCAGGCCGGCTGGATTACCCTGGTGGATGCTGGCGCCGCGTGTTCGTCGGTAGCTGACATGGTCGACATCGGGGAATCCATCGGAAGTGATCGATACGGACAGTTCGTCGGCAATCTAGCATTTGTTACGCGACAGCGAGCCATCCGTTTTTGTGGCGCGCCTCAAACCGATCACGAAAAAGCGAGCCAGGTTGCCCTGGCTCGCTCGTTGCGCGCCCCGTAAGGGACGCACGCGCATCCTGTGGGGACAAGTCAGGGTGCGCAACACACTCCCATGTCATCACCCGCGAAAGCGGGTGATCCAATACACGCTGGACACGCGGCTCCTTCACCGGGACTCGTGTTTACTGGATCGCCCGGTCCTGGCGCGCAATTGCGCGCAGGCCCGGGCGACGACAGTGAGCTTGTCGCTGAACAGATCTTACGCCCTCGGCATCAGCACGGTGTCGACAACGTGGATCACGCCGTTCGACTGGTTGACGTCCGGGATCGTGACGGTCGAGGATCCGCCCTTGGCGTCGACGATCATGACCTTGCCGCCCGAAGCCTTCACGGTCAGCTCTTCGCCTTCCACGGTCTTCAGCTTCTGGCCGTCCTTGAGGTCAGCGGCGTTCAGCTTGCCGGCGACCACATGATAGGTGAGGATCTTCGTCAGTGTCGCCTTGTTCTCGGGCTTCACCAGCGTATCGACGGTGCCGGCCGGCAGCTTGCCGAAGGCGGCGTTGGTCGGGGCGAACACCGTGAACGGACCCTTGCTCTCAAGGGTATCGACCAGGCCGGCGGCCTTCACGGCGGCGACCAGCGTGGTGTGATCCTTGGAATTGACGGCGTTCTGAACGATGTTCTTCGATGGGAACATGGCGGCGCCGCCGACCATCACGGTCTTCTCGCCGGACATTTCGCTCTTCATCATCTTCTTGTCTTCGGCAGATGCGGGGGCCAGCAGGCTGCCGGTGATGGCGAGGGTGCTGAATGCGATGGCCGACAGAAGTGCAATGCGCTTGGACATGGATCGTCTCCCAAATGGATTTCATGATCGGCGGATATTCGCCGATGCGGTGAAGAGGTCGTTACAGCGGCGCAGACTGCTTGGAGGACCGGACTGCGCCGCCGATGCCCGAGCTACGGCAGCGTTTTCGGCCGGTTTCAGCGTAAATTTTTCGCCTTGGCTGAAACTTTCCGGACGCGGCGACGTTCGCGCGACTAAATTGCCTTGGGGGTGGTGTTCTTGCTAATGAAGACGCGTCAGTTTGACGCGACCCTTCGCGGTCGCTCCCCGCCTCGAAAAAATGCGTGACACCATGACCGCTGCATTGAACGCCAATCTGTTTTCCCGCCTGTTCGACGATCTCGACGATGCCACCCGCCTGGCGATCGAAACGCCGGAAGGACTGCGCATCACCTATGGCGACCTGATCGCGCTGTCCGGGCAGATCGCGAATGTGCTGGTGAGCCGTGGCGTCAAGGTTGGCGACCGCGTCGCAGCCCAGACCGAGAAGTCGGTGCCGGGGTTGGTGCTGTATCTCGCCACCGTGCGTGCCGGTGCCGTCTACCTGCCGCTCAACACCGCCTATACGCTCAACGAACTCGATTACTTCATCACCGACGCCGAGCCGTCGCTGATCGTCTGCGATCCCGCCAAGGCCGAGGGTCTTGCCGCAATCGCCGCCAAGGTCGGCGCAAAGGTCGAAACGCTCGGGGCCGACGGCAAGGGATCGCTGACCGAAGCCGCGGCGACGCAGAAGCCGGACTTCACGACGGCGCCGCGCGAAAATGACGATCTGGCCGCGATCCTCTACACGTCGGGCACCACCGGCCGTTCCAAGGGCGCGATGCTGACCCACAACAATCTCGCATCGAACTCGCTGAGCCTGGTCGACTTCTGGCGCTTCACCGACAAGGACGTGCTGATCCACGCGCTGCCGATCTATCACACCCACGGCCTGTTCGTGGCTAGCAACGTCACGCTGTTCGCGCGAGCGTCGATGATCTTCCTGCCCAAGCTCGATCCCGAACTGATCATCAAACTGATGGCGCGCGCCACGGTGCTGATGGGCGTGCCGACCTTCTACACGCGGCTGCTGCAGAGCCCGAACCTGACCAAAGAGTCCACCGCGCATATGCGGCTGTTCATCTCGGGCTCGGCGCCGTTGCTGGCGGAAACCCATCGCGAATGGTTCGCGCGCACCGGCCACGCCGTGCTGGAGCGCTACGGCATGACCGAAACCAACATGAACACCTCGAATCCCTATGACGGCGAGCGCGTGCCCGGCGCCGTCGGCCAGGCGCTGCCCGGCGTTTCGGTGCGCGTCACCGATCCCGAGACCGGCAAGGAGCTGGCCGCCGACACGATCGGCATGATCGAGGTCAAGGGCTCCAACGTGTTCAAGGGCTACTGGCGGATGCCGGAGAAGACCAAGGCGGAATTCCGCGACGACGGCTTCTTCATCACCGGCGACCTCGGCAAGATCGACGCCAAGGGCTACGTGCACATTCTCGGCCGCGGCAAGGACCTGGTGATCTCCGGCGGCTTCAACGTCTATCCGAAGGAAATCGAGAGCGAGATCGACGCCATGCCCGGCGTGACCGAATCCGCTGTCATCGGCGTGCCGCATGCCGACTTCGGCGAGGGCGTCACCGCCGTTGTGGTGACCAACAAGGGCGCCGAGGTCAGCGAAGCCGAAGTGCTCGGCGCGCTCGACGGCCGCATCGCCAAGTTCAAGATGCCGAAGAAGGTGATCTTCGTCGACGACCTGCCGCGCAACACCATGGGCAAAGTGCAGAAGAACGTGCTGCGCGACACCTATGCGGGGATCTACAAGAAATAGAGCCGCTCTCGAGAACCGTTCACACCATGTGATCCGGCGCCAGTGCGCAGGGCGAGTTGGGATCGGTCTCGACTTGGATGGTGGCGTGCTCGATGCCGAAATCGCGATGCAGGCGGCGCGCCACTTCCATCAGCCAGGCGTCGCCCGGCGAACCCGCCGGGATCACCAGGTGGCAGGTCAGCGCGACCTCGGTCGTGCTCATCGGCCAGATGTGCAGGTCGTGAACCTGCACCACACCGCTGCACCGTTCGAGATAATCGCGCACGGCGTGGGGATCGATGCCGCGCGGCACGGCGCTTAGCGACATCGCGGTGGAGTCGCGCAGCAGGCTCCACGTGCCCCAGACGATGACACCGGAAATCACCAGGCTGACTGCCGGATCGAGCCAGTTCCAGCCGGTATAGAGAATGAGCAGACCGGCGAGCACCACGCCGGCCGACACCGCGGCGTCAGCCACCATGTGCAGGTAGGCGCCACGGATGTTGAGGTCGCCCTTGCGGCCCGACGCAAACAGCCAGGCCGTAACGCCATTGATGGCGATGCCGATGCCGGCCACGACCATCACCGTGACTCCGGCCACCGGCTCCGGAACGAGCAGGCGCTGGATGGCCTCCCAGGCGATGGCGCCCACCGCCACCAGCAGGAACACGGCATTGAACAAGGCCGCGAGGATCGACGAGCCGCGCAGTCCATAGGTGAAACGTGGCGAGGGCGCCCGCTTCGACAGGATCGCCGCGGTCCACGCCGCCATCAGGCCAAGCACGTCGGACAGGTTGTGCCCGGCGTCGGCGACCAGCGCCATTGAGCCGGACGTATAGCCATAGATCGCCTCCACCACGACGAAGGCGCTGTTGAGGCCGATGCCGATGGCAAAGGCCGCGCCGAAACTGGCGGGCGCATGCACATGGCCAGCGCCGGGCGCGTGGGTGTGCGGGTGGTCGTGGTCGTGATCATGGGCGTTCATGCCCCGGCATAAACAGCAGAACGGAATCGAATACTATCACGCCCGGCATCACGGCGACGCGGGCGAACGCCGAAGCCTGTTCCGCCTGTTGGAATGGCGCGAAGCACCGCTTGAGTACGCCTGTGCCCTTCATAATGTACGGGCGCGAGACCTCGCCCTCTGCCGCCGGCTCAGCCGCCTGTGCAGCGGAAAGAACAAAAGACTTGGAGGGAGCCCATGAAAACCAGCGGAAAGCTGAAGCCACTCGCCGCCGCGCTGTTGCTGGCCGGACTGGGCCATCCGGCGCTCGCACAGGCGGAAGGCCCTAAGCCGCCGATCGTGCTGGACTCAACGGGTGCTTTTGAAGTCGGGGGCAAGGTCATCAGCAAGCCGGATGACCCCAGCCAGACCCTGTCCTGCGACCACGGTTACGTCGAATATTTCATTCCCGCCAAGCGGCGTAGCGTCGGCCTGATCATGTGGCACAGCTCGAGCACCAAGGTGTGGGAAAACAACTGGGAGGGCGGCGAAGGCTACAAGAGCATTTTCCTGCGCAAGGGCTATCCGGTCTATCTATGGGACGGCCCGCGCGTCGGCCGCGCCAACTGGAGCTGCGAGCCGATCACCTATACGCCCGAGTATTTCGACCAGCGCAACTTTGCCGCCTGGCGGTTCGGTATCACCTATCCGAACTGGCATCCGGGGCTGCAATTCCCCACGGCCAATGCCGAAGCCTGGAACCAGGCGACACGCGCCCGTTACGACGAGTTCGATACGCTCGAGAATGCCTTGCTGCAGGCAGAAGCGGGCGGCCAGGCCATCGACAAGATCGGACCGGTCGTCGCCCTGACCAATTCGGCCGGCGGCTGGCGTGCGCTGTTGTCGGCACTGAAGGCCAAGAGCGGAAACATGAAAGGCATCGTCGCCTACGAGACCCCCGGCTTTGTCTTTCCGGAAGGCGAGGGGCCGGCCCCCGAGCCCAAGGCCCCCTATGGCCCCAATTCCGTGCCGCTGTCGGAGTTCATGAAGCTGACCAAGTTTCCGATCCAGATGGTGTTCGGCGACTACACCGACACGCGTCCGCTCTGGGCAACGTCGGTCAAGCTGGCCCGGACCTTCTGCGAGATCGTCAATCGTCACGGCGGAGATTGCGAAGTCCTGCTGCTCCCGGATGCCGGTCTGCGGGGCAATTCACACATCGCCTTTGCCGATCTCAACAACCAAGCGGTTGCCGACGAGCTGTCAAAATGGCTGCAGCGCAAGGGCCTCGACAAGTTCGCGCAGCCATAGCGCCTACAGCAGCGCGATGACGAAGCGGCTGCCGACGATGAACAGGTAGCAGCCGAAGGCGGTTTCCAGCGTCCGCTTCGACATGGCATGCGCCGCCCTGACACCGAGCGGCGCTACCATCAGGCTGGTCGGCATTACCAGAACGGCGCCGATCAGCGATACGTAGCCCAGTGCGAACGGCCACTGCAGCGGGACCACGGCCGGATAGGCTGCCGCTGCCGGCCATCCGGCATAGACATAGCCGAGCGCGCCGGGGATCGAGATCAGCACTGCCAGTGCTGCGGAGGTCGCCACCGACTGATGGATGGTGCGGCCGTGAAACGTCATCAGCAGATTGGAAAACAGGCCGCCGCCGATGCCCATCAGCGTCGACAGCAGACCGATGACGAAGCCATAGGCCTTCATCAGAGCGCCCTGCGGCATTTCCTCGCCGAGCCGCCAGCTGTCCTTGCCGAGCAACAGCCGCGCAGCTGCCGACCACGCCACCGCCACGAACACGATCTTGAACAGCCGCTCCGGGGCGTAGCGCGCAATCACGCTGCCGAGGACCACGCCGGCCAGCACCGGCAGCCACCATTGCCTGATGATCGCATGATCGACCGCGCCGCGGGCATGATGGGCCCGCCAGGAGCGGATCGAGGTCGGGATGATGATCGCCAGCGAGGTGCCGATGCAGAGCGGCATCCGCACTTCCAGCGGCACGCCGGCGAGGCGGAAGCATTCGTAGAACACCGGCACCAGGATGGCGCCGCCGCCGATCCCGAATACGCCGGCGAGAAAACCCGCGAGGGCACCGACGCCGATCAGCAACACGGCCAGTTCCAGTAGTTGGGAAAGCTCAAGCCCGGCCATGCGATGTTCCGCCCCTGCGCGCTGTACCCTTGTGAATCGCGCTTCACCGGCGATTGCCATCAATACTGGCGGAAGCTGTCAATACCTTCAAATGCAAGCCTCATCCGAAGCTATGAACCTGCATTCGAAAAATGCAATTTCGGCGTTGCACTGGCTGTTTCGACTTCGTAAATAGAATTGCTCTACGCGATCCCCCACGGGCGCTTTCGCTCGCCCGCAAACCTGTCAAAGTTGCTGATGACCGCCAGGATCGAACGCCCGCTTTCGCCGCATTTGCAAGTCTATCGCTGGACCCTGACGATGGCGCTGTCCATCGTGCATCGTGCCACCGGCGTTGCCCTTTATGCCGGCACGCTGCTGCTGGCCTGGTGGCTGATCGCCGCCGCCTCCGGCCCCGCCGCCTACGCCAATGTGCAGGCCTTCACCGGCAGCTTCATCGGCCGCTTCATTGCCTTCGGCTACACTTGGGCGTTGATGCACCATATGCTGAGCGGCGTCCGCCATCTGGTCTGGGATCTCGGCTACGGGTTCAAGGCCTCGGAGCGCGAATGGCTCACCTGGGCGGCGCTGATCGGCGGCATCTCGCTGACCATCGTGCTGTGGCTCGCCGCCTATGCCCTGGGAGCCGGACGATGAGCGCACCTGACACCCATTCCGCCAAATCCATGCGCACGCCGCTCGGCCGCGTCCGCAGCCTCGGTTCGTCGCATTCCGGCACCAGCGATTTCTGGCGCCAGCGCATCACGGCCGTGGCCATGGTGCTGCTGATGATCCCGGTGGTCGTGATCGTGATGATGCTGCTCGGCCGCAACCAGGCCGGCGCCGCACAGATCCTCGGCTCGCCCTTCGTTGCGCTGATCATGCTGTTGTTCATCATTGCCAGCGTCTGGCACATGAAAATCGGCATGCAGGTCGTGCTGGAAGACTATGTGCAGAACGAAAAGCTGAAGCTGGTCTCGATCATGGCCAACAACTTCTTCTCGGCCGCCGTCGCGCTGGCCTCGATCTACGCCATCCTCAAATTGTCATCTGGAGTGTAGCGCATGGCCGCGAACGGCAACGGCGCCAACGGGGCGGGCATCGCCGCCTACCCGATTGAAGATCATACCTACGACGTCGTCGTGGTGGGTGCCGGCGGCGCCGGCCTGCGCGCCGTGGTCGGCTGCGGCGAGGCCGGGCTGCGTACCGCCTGCATCACCAAAGTGTTTCCGACCCGCTCGCACACTGTCGCGGCGCAGGGCGGCATCTCCGCTTCGCTCGGCAACATGCATGCCGACGACTGGCGCTGGCACATGTACGACACCGTCAAGGGGTCGGACTGGCTGGGCGACCAGGATTCCATCGAATACATGGTGCGCAACGCGCCCGACGCCGTCTACGAGCTCGAACACTGGGGCGTGCCGTTCTCGCGCACCGAAGACGGCAAGATCTATCAGCGCCCGTTCGGCGGCATGACGCTGGACTACGGCAAGGGCCAGGCGCAGCGCACCTGCGCCGCCGCCGACCGTACCGGCCACGCCATGCTGCACACCATGTACGGCCAGGCGCTGCGCCACGCCGCCGAGTTCTTCATCGAATACTTCGCCATCGACCTGATCATGGATGACCAGGGCGTCTGCCGCGGCGTCATCGCGCTCAAGCTCGACGACGGCACGCTGCACCGCTTTAAGGCGCAGACCACCATTCTGGCCACTGGCGGCTACGGCCGCGCCTACGCTTCCTGCACCTCGGCGCACACCTGCACCGGCGACGGCGGCGCCATGGCGCTGCGCGCGGGCCTGCCGCTGCAGGACATGGAGTTCGTCCAGTTCCACCCGACCGGCATCTACGGTTCGGGCTGTCTGGTGACCGAAGGTGCCCGCGGCGAAGGCGGCTATCTCGTCAACGCCGAGGGCGAACGCTTCATGGAGCGCTATGCGCCGTCCGCCAAGGATCTCGCCTCCCGCGACGTCGTTTCGCGCGCAATGACCATCGAGATCCGCGAAGGCCGCGGCGTCGGCAAGAAGAAGGATCATATCTTCCTGCACCTCGACCATCTCGATCCCAAGGTACTCGCGGAACGTCTGCCGGGCATTTCCGACTCCGCGCGCATCTTCGCCGGCGTCGACGTCACCAAGCAGCCGATCCCGATCGTGCCGACGGTGCACTACAACATGGGCGGCATCCCGACCAACTTCCACGCCGAGGTCGTCACCAAGAAGGACGGCGACGACAATGCCGTGGTGCAGGGCCTGATGGCGGTCGGCGAAGCCGCCTGCGTCTCGGTGCACGGCGCCAACCGGCTCGGCTCCAACTCGCTGATCGATCTCGTGGTGTTCGGCCGCGCCGCAGCCTTGCGCTGCGCCGAGAAGCTGACGCCCAACGCCAAACAGCCGGACCTGCCGGCCGGTTCCGCCGACAAGGCGCTGAACCGTCTCGACCACTACCGCTATGCCAAGGGCGGCACGCCTACGGCGAAGCTGCGCGAAAACATGCAGCATGTGATGCAGACCAACTGCGCCGTGTTCCGCACCGGCGAGGTCCTGAGCGAAGGCAAGGAGCTGATCCACAAGGTGCACAGCGGCATCGTCGATGTCAGCGTGTCGGATCGTTCGCTGACCTGGAATTCGGACCTGATCGAGACGCTGGAATTCGACAACCTGATCGTTCAGGCCGTCGTTACCATGGACTCGGCGGCCAACCGCACCGAGAGCCGCGGCGCCCATGCCCGCGAGGATTTCTCGGCGCGCGACGACGTCAACTGGATGAAGCATACGCTGGCGTGGCTCGATGGCGGCGGCAAGACCGACATCAAGTATCGCCCGGTGCACGATTACACGATGACCAACGACGTGCAGTACATCCCGCCCAAAGCGCGCGTCTACTAATGACCGCGCGTGTACTGATGACAGCGAAGGCTTGAGACCATGGTCGAGTTCGCACTTCCGAAGAATTCCAAGATCACCGGCGGCAAGGAATGGCCGAAGCCGGCCGGCGCCACCGAGACGCGCGAGTTTCGCGTCTATCGCTGGAATCCCGATGACGGCAAGAATCCGGGCGTCGACACCTATCACATCGACACCAAGGACTGCGGTCCGATGGTGCTCGACGGCCTGATCTGGATCAAGAACAACATCGATCCGACCCTGACCTTCCGCCGCTCCTGCCGCGAAGGCGTGTGCGGCTCCTGCGCCATGAACATCGACGGCCAGAACACGCTGGCCTGCACCATGGCCATGGACGACGTGAAGGATGGCCCGGTGAAGGTCAATCCGCTGCCCCATCAGCCGGTGGTGAAGGACCTGATCCCCGACCTCACCAACTTCTACGCCCAGTACGCCTCGATCGAACCGTGGCTGCAGACCACCACGCCGACCCCGCAGAAGGAATGGAAGCAGAGCCACGCCGACCGCGAGAAACTCGACGGCCTCTACGAATGCATCCTGTGCGCCTGCTGCTCGACCTCGTGCCCGAGCTACTGGTGGAACAGCGACCGCTTCCTCGGCCCGGCCGCCCTCCTTCAGGCCACCCGCTGGGTCAAGGACAGCCGCGACGAAGCCACCGGCCAGCGCCTCGACAATCTCGAGGATCCGTTCCGGTTGTATCGCTGCCACACCATCATGAACTGCGCCAAGGCCTGCCCGAAGGGACTGAACCCCTCCGAAGCCATCGCAGAACTCAAGCTGAAGATGGTCGAGCGCCAGATCTGATCGACGGACGGCTCACCAAATGCCACTGTCATCGCCCGGCCTGCGCGCAATTGCGCGCCAGGACCGGGCGACCCAGTAAACGCGAACGCTTGCGATAGAGCGGCGTTTCCAGCGTGTACTGGGTCACCCGCTTTCGCGGGTGACGACAACCGAGTGTCGTCCGTGCAATGCCCGGCAATGAATTAGACTGAATCCCATCATGGCAGCGCTCGAACTCGGCCTCGACACATTCGGCGACGTGACCAACGACGCCGACGGCACGCCGCTGTCGCACGCGCAGGTGCTGCGCAACCTGGTCGACGAAGCGGTTCTCGCCGACCGCATCGGCATCGATTTCATCGGCATCGGCGAACACCACCGCGCCGACTTCGCGGTGTCCGCGCCCGATGTGGTGCTGGCGGCGATCGCCTCCCGCACCTCGCGCATCCGACTCGGTTCCGCCGTCACCGTGCTTTCTTCCGACGATCCTATCCGGGTGTTTCAACGCTTCTCCACCCTCGATGCGCTGTCGAACGGCCGCGCCGAGGTGATCCTGGGCCGCGGCTCCTTCACCGAATCGTTTCCGCTGTTCGGCTTCGCGCTCGCCGACTACGAAATGCTGTTCGAACAGAAGCTCGACCTGTTCGCGGCCCTGATCCATGAAAAATCCGTCACCTGGGAGGGCAGCATCCGCCCGCCGCTGAAGGACCAGCAAGTGTTCCCGCCGATCGAGGTGGGAACACTGAAGACCTGGATCGGCGTCGGCGGCAGCCCTGAATCCGTGGTGCGGGCGGCGCGCTATAATCTGCCCTTGATGCTGGCGATCATCGGCGGCGATCCGACGCGCTTTGCACCCTATGTGGATCTCTCGAAGCGAGCTTACGCCCAACTTGATCGGCCGGTTCAGCCGATCGGTGTGCATTCGCCGGGCTACGTCGCCGACACCGACGAACTGGCCCGCGAGCGGCTGTGGCCGGACTATAAGATCATGCGCGACCGCATCGGCGCCGAGCGCGGCTGGCCGCCGATGCAGCGCCGGGAGTTCGACCAGGAGGCCGATCACGGCTCGCTCTATGTCGGCTCGCCGGAGACCGTCGCGAAGAAGATCGCCGCGACGGCGAAGGCGCTCGGCCTTTCCCGCTTCGACATGAAGTACTCCGCCGGCGGTTTGTCCCACGAGCGGATCATGCATTGCATCGAGTTGTACGGCACCCGGGTTATCCCGATGGTGCGCGAGATGCTGGGGTAGATCCTTTAAGCTTGCAGGGAACGTACCCCGGATGCTGCGCAACGCGCGGCCCTGGCCGCATGGTGCGCTGCTGATCCGGGGCCCACGCGATCACGCACAAGGACGGGGTCCCGGATCTGCGGAGCGGCATATCGGCGATGCAAGCGCATCGCCTGAGAATGCCGCACCGCGTCCGGGACACGATAGCAAAGCTTCCTCACGATCCCGGCGTCCACCTCCATACGATCTCCTTCACATCGATCGCCTTCGGAATCAGTCCGAGCTTGAAGAAACGATCCGCGGTGGCCTGCTGGCTCGCCACCACCCTGTCGGTGATCGGCGTGACCAGGAACGTCGAACGGTTCACCGCCCGCGTCAGCGCCTCGCTGTCCACGCCGGTGGTCTCATGCAGGCTGGCGACGATCTCGGCGCGGTGCTCGCCCGCCCATTTCGATTCTTCGGCAAAGGTCTGGTTCAGCAACGCGACGATGTCGACGTGCTTGGCGGTGAAGTCGCGGTTGGCCAGGAAGAACGAGTTGGCGTCGTGCACATCCTTCGCGGAAGCGATGACCCGCACCTTGCCTTTCTCCGCTAGCGCCAGATAGGGATCCCAGATCGTCCAGGCGTCGAGGTTGCCGCCGGCGAAGGCCGCCACGGCGTCGGCCGGGCCAAGCGTCACCGGCGTGATCTCCGAATAGGCAATGCCGCCCTTCTCCAGCGCCGCCACCGTCGTGTTGTGCGCGCTCGAGTCCTTGGCAAAGCCGATCTTCTTGCCCTTGAGATCCGCAAGCGTCTTGATCGGCGAGTTCTCCGGCACGATGATCGCCTCATTGGCGCCGGCCGACGGCAGCGCCGCAACGTAAAGCAGGTTGGCGCGCGCAGCCTGCGCGAAAATCGGCGGCGCGTCGCCGGTAAAGCCGAAGTCCACATTGCCTGTGTTGATCGCCTCTAGAATCGGCGGCCCGAACTGGAATTCAACCCACTTCACCTGGATGCCGCGCGACTTCAGCACCTTCTCGAGCGTGCCGCGGGCCTTCACGGCGGGAAAGATGCCGGCCTTCTGGAAGCCGATGCGGACCTCCTTCAACTCCTGCGCCATCGCAGGCAATGCGGCGAGGCCGGAGAATAGCAGCGCGGCCGAAAGGCCGGCGAGGATCGTTCTGCGGGATCTGGACATTTGCTTTCTTGCTCCGTTGCCATTGGCCATGGGGTGAATGCGGCATGACAAAGCTACGCCGGCGCCGCGAGATTATGCTTTCAAAGAAAAGCGCCAACCGACAACGTTTTGTTTTGATAGTTTTGCGGCGCGCGCGTTTACGTCTCTTTGCGGCGCGGGCGCGTGGAGGCGACGGCGGAACTCGCCGGCAATACCGGAGAATGTTTTCGCTACGTGAGGGGCGCTGCGCAGAACAATCGCGCCGTCGCGGTCACAACTACAGTCGGCCGTTCCATTGACTGGCGCTGGTCTGAGTCTAGCCTTCGGTCACCGTCTTCACAGCCCGCAAAGCACAGCCCTTCATGATCACCATCATCCTTGCCAATCTATTCAAACGTATGTCCGAGAGGTCAGCCCTGCTGCCTCTTGCCGCTGCGGCGTCGATCATGTCGGTGCATTTTGCCTGCGCCCAGACGCCTGCCGCCACCGAGACGATCCGGATCGGCTATCAAAAGTCGTCGACACTCACGGCCATCCTGAAAACCAACGGCGACCTCGACAAGGCGCTGGCGCCGCTCGGCATCCGCGTGTCCTGGCATGAGTTCTCAAGCGGTCTGCCGCTGCTAGAGGCAATCAACACCGGCAATATCGATTTCGGCGCTGACGTCGCCGACACCGTACCGATCTTCGCGCAGGCGGCCGGAGCGAAGCTCGCTTATATCGCCGAAGAGGCCGCATCGCCATCGGCGCAGGCGATTCTGGTGCCGGCGGAATCGCCGATCAAGACGCTGGCCGATCTCAAGGGCCGCAAGGTCGCCGTCACCAAGGGCGCCGGCAGCCACTTCCTGCTGCTCGCCGCGCTCGGCAAGGCCGGCCTCAACTTCAAGGAAATCACGCCGGCCTATCTGCCGCCGGCCGACGGCCGCATTGCCTTTGTCGGCGGCAACGTAGATGCCTGGGTGGCATGGGATCCATTCCTCACCAGCGCTCAACGCGCTTCAAATGCACGCGTACTCGCCGACGGCAGCAACGGGCTGGCGAGCTACAAACGCTATTATCTGTCTTCGGCCGCCTATGCCGATCGCCATGGCGATGCGCTCAATGTGATCTATCGCAAGCTCGATGAGACCGGCCAGTGGGTCAAGGCGCATCCGAAGGACGCCGCCGCCCTGCTCGCGCGCCTGTGGGGCATCGATGCCGCCACGGTCGAGGAGGCGAACAGCCACCGCTCCTATCGAGTCGGCACCGTCACTCCGGAAAAGCTCGCCGAACAGCAACGTATCGCCGACGCCTTTCACGCCGAAGGCCTGATACCGGTCAAGGTCAACGCGGCTGATGTAAAACTATGGGCTCCGAAATAGCGTGCTATCAACACAAGCTGAAGATGATCGCGCGCCAGATCGGACGTACAGCGGAATTGACAGGCGGGCAGGCGCGAGCTCCTGACTGATCGGACATCTAGCGGCGCCGTGAATCGATTTGCACGGCGCCGTTATCGTTCGGCAAAATGACGGAACCTCACGTTTCGCATTCAGGCAGAAATCGCCACGACGCGCAGCCGATTCGCGATAGCCACGCATGATCGAGCGGCCGCGCACCTCCGCACGTTGCTGCTCAAGCATTCAAACACCTCGGATTGCATTGCGGTAAGCCCTTATAATACCGTGGGTATTATAAGGCGCGCGCATTAGAGTTAACCGACAGGTAATGACAGCGAGGTACAATTAGTACCAAGTCATACAGGGGGCACTCAGCGTCTGAGCGTGTTGCTCAGACTCCTAGAATGACGACGATCATATTTTATTCGTTTCTCGGCTGCACGAGCCTCGTAGCCGATCTAGCACTGCCCCCATTTCAGCAACGTGCATTCGGAGCCATCAGAAGATGCTGTCCTTTTTCTCCAATCTTAAAATCGCCCAGAAGATCGCAGCAGTTTTCCTGCTGATGACGCTCATTTCGCTGACGGTCAACGGGCTGATCTGGCGCAATGTCTCCACGATGGAAAGCACCTCAGAGCGGATTGACCATACGCACAAGGTCGTCGAACAGATCAACCGCATCGTGGCGGCGATGGTCGACGGCGAAACCGGCGTTCGTGGATACCTCGTATCCGCCAAAGAAGGTTTCCTTGAGCCGTATCTCGCGCACGAGAAGAAATTCTCCGCGGCGGTGGACGAGGCGCGCCGACTGACGTCCGACAATCCGGTTCAGCAGCAGCGCTTTGCCGATATCAGCAAGGCCGCCCAGGGCTGGCGAACCGAGGTTGCTGAAAAGGAAATCGCGCTGATGAAGAATTCGCAGACCCAGACCGAGGCGCGACAGATGGAAGCCGGCGGCGCCGGCAAGAAGTACATGGACGGCATCCGTGAGTTGGCGAGCGCCGCAAGCGACGCCGAAGCCTCGTTGCTGGGCGCCCGTGCCGCTGCCAGCGCTGCGGCCGCCTCTTCGTCCTACACCACCATTGTCGGCGGCGGCGTCGGCATGGTCGCAATTGCGCTCATCGGCCTGTTCACATTGAGCCGCGGCGTTGCCCGCCCGATCGTCACGATGACCGGTGCGATGTCGCAACTTGCCGCCAACGACCTCGAAGCGGCGATTGAAGGCTCGGACCGCCGCGACGAAATCGGTGCGATGGCCAAGGCGGTTCAGGTCTTCAAGGACAATGCCATCCGGGTAAAGGCCCTGGAAGCCGCACAGGCTGAAACGGAACAGGCGAACGCTGCCCGGCGCAAGGCCGAGATGTTCCAGCCGGCGGACGATTTTGAAAGTGCCGTCGGCCGGATCGTGCAGACTGTCTCGTCCTCGTCGACGCAGCTCGAGAGCGCCGCCGGCACATTGTCGAAGAATGCCGATCGCGCGCAGGAGCAGACCACGATGGTTTCGGCCGCATCGGAAGAAGCCTCGACCAATGTGCAGTCGGTTGCTTCAGCGACCGAGGAAATGACGTCGTCGGTCAACGAGATCAGCCGCCAGGTCCAGGAGTCGGCCCACATCGCCCGCGAAGCCGTGGAGCAGGCACGCAAGACCAACAGCCGCGTCAGCGAACTCGCAAAGGCGGCTGCCCGTATCGGTGACGTCGTCGAACTGATCAACACCATCGCCGGTCAGACCAACCTGCTGGCGTTGAACGCCACCATCGAGGCAGCGCGTGCCGGCGAGGCCGGACGGGGCTTCGCGGTCGTGGCGTCCGAGGTCAAGGCCCTGGCGGAACAGACCGCCAAGGCCACCGGCGAGATCAGCCAGCAGATCACCGGCATCCAGGGCGCGACGCAGGAATCCGTCGATCTCGATCAAGGAGATCGGCGACACCATCGGCAGGATGTCTGAAATCGCTTCGACCATCGCATCCGCGGTCGAGGAACAGGGCGCGGCGACCCAGGAGATCTCCCGCAACGTCCAGCAGGCTGCGCAGGGAACCCATCAGGTTTCGTCGAACATCACCGACATTCAGCGCGGTGCCGGAGAGACCGGGGCGGCCTCTGCCCAGGTGCTGTCGGCAGCGCAATCGCTGTCAGGGGAAAGCGGCCGGTTGCGCGATGAGGTCGGCAAGTTCCTGAGCACCATCCGCGCCGCCTGACGCGGGGCACAGCACAGCAGCTTCAAGCGGGCGCCCCTCCGGCGCCCGCTTTTGTTTGAGGGCCACAGGCGCGGACCGGCACGGCGTGCCGTCAGCCACGCAGCAGCTCGTCAAATCTGCGAGGGAACCTGACGCACGAACTCCGGGAACCCGATGGAACCTTCTGATATCGTTCGCGTTGTTCGCGCATGAACAAACATTCTCCGAACGATTCCGCTTCTCCCTCCCCCGCGACCATCGTTGAAGTGGTTGCCGAGACGGGCAAGCAGGTCGAGCCACCGCCGCCGGAATTGCTGGAGCCTGATCCCGACCTGACTCCTGAAGAAGCGGAACAGGCGCGGAAAGATTATCTGCTGACGCGGTTCTGGATCAGCGCCAAGGGATTCTGGGGCGCTGCGGGCGACAAGCTGGCCTGGGCGTTTTCGATCGGCTTGCTGTTGCTGATCGTCACCAATGTCGGCTTCCAGTACGGCATCAACGTCTGGAACCGGTCCATTTTTGACGCGATCGAGAAGCGCGACGCCGCGAGCGTCTGGCATCTGACCGGCATCTTCTTTCCACTGGCCATCGGCAGCGTGCTGCTGGGAGTCGGCCAGGTCTATGTGCGGATGTGGCTGCAGCGGAACTGGCGCGCATGGCTGACCAACTCGGTGGTGTCGCGCTGGCTGACCTCGGGTCGCTACTACCAGCTCAATCTGGTCAGCGGCGATCATCAGAACCCGGAATATCGCATCGCCGAGGACCTGCGCGTCGCCACCGATTCGCCGATCGACTTTGCCTCCGGCGTGGTCTCGGCGTTTCTCTCGGCGACGACCTTCATCGTGGTGCTGTGGACCATCGGCGGCGCGCTAACGCTGACATGGGGCGGCTCGACCGTCACCGTTCCCGGCTTCCTGGTGATCGCAGCCGTGCTTTACGCAGGCATCGCCTCCGGCTCGATCATGGTGATCGGCCGCGCCTTCGTACAGACCTCCGAAGACAAGAATCAGGCCGAGGCGGAGTATCGCTACGCGCTGACGCGCGTCCGCGAGAACGGCGAGAGCATCGCGCTGCTCGGCGGCGAAGAGGAAGAACGCGCCGGCATCGACAAGACCTTCGGCAATACGCTGCGCCAGTGGGCCCGCCTGGCGCACCAGCACATGCGCACCACGCTGGTGTCGCAGGGATCCGGCCTGATCGCGCCGGTGGTCCCGCTTCTACTCTGCGCGCCAAAATTTCTTGAGGGCAGCATGTCGCTGGGGCAGGTGATGCAGGCGGCCAGCGCCTTCACCATCGTGCAGGCGGCGTTCGGCTGGTTGGTCGACAACTATCCGCGGCTTGCCGACTGGAATGCCTGCGCGCGGCGCATCGCCTCGCTGATGATGTCGCTCGACGGGCTGGAGCGCGCCGAGCGCGGCGATGGCATCGGCCGCATCACGCGCGGCGAAACCACCGGCGACACCGCGCTCAGCCTGCACGATCTCTCGGTGACCCTCGACGACGGTACCGCCGTGGTCGGCGACACCGAAGTCAAGATCGAGCCCGGCGAGCGCCTGCTGGTGGCCGGCGAGTCCGGCACCGGCAAGAGCACGCTGGTGCGCGCCATTGCCGGTCTGTGGCCGTGGGGCGGCGGCAGCATCAATTTCCATCCCGACCGCCGGCTGTTCATGCTGCCACAGAAGCCCTACGTGCCATCCGGCACGCTGCGCCGCGCCGCCGCCTATCCGGCTGCCGCAGAGGATTGGAGCGTCGAGGAGATCGGCCGCGCGCTCGACAAGGTTGGGCTCGGCCATCTCAAGGAGAAGCTCGAGGAAGACGCGCCATGGGACCAGACCCTGTCCGGCGGCGAGAAGCAGCGACTGGCCTTCGCACGGCTGTTCCTGCACAGCCCCGATATCATCGTGCTGGACGAGGCGACCTCGGCGCTCGACGCCAAGAGCCAGGACAAGATGATGGAGCTGCTCACCGAGGAACTGCCCAACGCGACCGTGGTCTCCGTGGCCCATCGCGAAGAGCTCGAAGTCTTCCACAGTCGCAAGATCGTGCTGGAACGTCGCAAGGGCGGCGCCAAGCTCGTCAGCGACATCGAGCTGGTGCCGCGCAAAAGCAAGCGGAAGCTGCTCGGCCGGTTTCTGCGGGGCCGCAAGGCACCGACGAAGGCCGCGTGATTGCCGTTGTCTGTGGGGCGGGAATCGACTTAGGATTTCGGTTCAGAAGCGAGGTGGTTGCTGATGCTCGACCATATCGGTTTTTCGGTTTCCGACTACGAGCGTGCCAAGGAATTCTACGTCCGTGCGCTGGCGCCGCTGGGCTATGGCGTGGCCATGGAAGTCACCGAAGAGGAAACCGGCGACTATGCCGCCGCGGGCTTTGGCGCCAATGGCAAGCCGGATTTCTGGATCAGCGGTCAGGGCGCGATCAACATTCCCGTGCACATCGCCCTTGTCGCCAAGGATCGCGCCACGGTCGATGCGTTCTATCAAGCCGCGATGGCTGCGGGCGGCACCGACAACGGCCCGCCCGGCATCCGCGCCCATTATCATCCGAACTACTACGGCGCCTTCGTGCGCGATCCCGACGGCCATAACATCGAAGCCGTCTGCCACGCGCCGGCGTAGCTACTTGAACGCCGGCAGCACGAAGATCGCGATGTTGACGAACAGCGCTCCGGCATAGGCCATCGAGCGCAGGCTGGGCTTGTCCGCGACATAAAGCAGCCCGTGGGCAACGCGGAAGGCGATGTACAGCACCGCGAGCCAGTCCACCACGCCCGGGCTGGCGCCGAAGCTTAGCGCCGCCATCACCGCCACGGCGAAGAACGGAAAATTCTCGTAGGCATTCTGGTGCGCGGCATAAGCGCGGCGCTTGGCGCCGTCGAGCCGGTCCGCGTCGTCGCGCGGCGCGTTGTTGTCACGCGATCCCGATTTGGCATAGCCGACCCAGACCAGCGGCAGCAGCGCCGCAATCAAAATACACCAATAGGCAACCGGCATTGCACCCTCCCCTGCTTCATCCATGTGATGCGAGGTTCCTTGATCGCTGTCAAACGATGTTCGCGGAACCTCGTCGCCGCCGCGCCGTTATGCCTCCGACCGTCACAGGAGAATGCACATCATGGCCACCGACACCGCCGCCGACATCGACCGTACCTGGGAGTTGATGAAGAAGATTGGCTTCGCCATGCTGGTAACCCATGACGGCGACAAGTTGCGTGCCCGACCGATGGCCGCGCATGTGGATCGCGACGCCAACACCATCTATTTCCTGACCGATGCCCGTCGTCACAAAGACGAGGAGATTGCACGCAATCCCAACATCAATCTGTCCTTTGCGGACGCTAGTGACCAGAAGTATGTCTCGGTCACCGGCACCGCCGAAGTCTCCAATGACCGGGCCAAGATAAAAGAGCTGTTCTCGATGCCGGCAAAAGCCTGGTGGGACAGCGCCGAAGATCCCAACATCCGCGTGCTCAAGGTCACCCCTGACGATGCGGAGTTCTGGGATTCGCCGGGCTCGGCAATCAGCTATGTGAAGATGGCGGCGGCGGCTGTCACCGGCACGCGGCCGGACATCGGGACCAACCGCAAGGTTGCGATCTGATGGTCGGCCCGGTCGAGGACCCGCCCATCCAACCTGGCAAGCCGACGGAGCCGCCGCAGGAACAGCCGCCGGGAAATCCGCGACCCGAAATTCCTCCTCCGGTCCGCGAGCCCGGCGAGCCGCAACTGCCGGACGAATTGCCGGGCTATCAGCCTGAGGAAATTCCGGAGCGCGGACCCGACATCAATCCCGGGCCGCCCGAGCAACCCGCGACGATGTAGTTCGGCATGACAAGCGACGGCCTGAATGCGCAATGAACGAAGCGCATTCGGGCCGTTGTCATATCAGAAATAAAAGCTGACCGCGTCGGATGGGGTGCCACACTGCGGCCTTACCATTGTCAGTTGATTGCTCGCTGCGCCGGTGTGCGACCACCAGCGCTCGTTAGAATTTTCCAGAGGACTTCAGTTCATCATGACAAAAATTCGCCTCGTACTACTGGCCACGACAGCGCTCAGCGTTGCGTCGTTCGCAGCACCCGCTTTGCATGCGACGCAAACCGATGCATCGTTTGTAGTTGCACAGGCCGCGCCACCGGCACCCGAGGGAGAGCCGAAAGGTGAACCGAAGGCACCTCCGAAAGCCCCGCCGGCTGCAGCACCGCGTCCTGCTGCTCCTCCGGCTGCTGCGCCGCCGCGCCCTGCCGAGGCACCGCGTCCCGCACCACCGGCAGCCGAACGTCCGCCTGCGCCTGCCGCTGCGCCGGAACGCCCCAAACCGCCAGCGGCCGAGCCGCCGCGTCCTCCTGCGCCGCCGGCCGCCGAGCGCCCCGCACCGACGCCTCCGGCTGCGGAGCGTCCGCGCCCGGTGACACCGCCCGCCGCACCCGAACGTCCAGCTCCGCCCGCCGCGGCGCCCAAACCTGCGACGCCAACGCCACCCGCTGCACCGACGCCGCCCGCCGCACGGCAGACCCCGGCTGCAGTCGCGCCTGCTGCCAAGCCTGAAGCTCCTGGTGCCAAACCAGCAGCCCCCGCTCCCGCCGCCGCTGCGCCCGAACCCGATCGCCCCGCACCTGGTGCCGGCCGCCCCGGACGTCCCGGTGAGCCAGAGTCCGGTCGCCCCGAGCGCGACCGCAACGGCCCGCGCGGTCCTGCAGGGCCGAATGGCGCAGCCGCACCTGCTCCCGGCACGCCGGCGGCAACCGCTCCCGGCACCCCTCCCGCGGCTCCTGCAGCGCCGAACGCTGCCCCGCCAGCGCCGGCTGCTCGTACGCCTGGTGCGCCGGCGACCGCTCCAGGTGCGGCAGCTCCTGCAGCACCCAGCGCCGTTGCGCCCGGTGCCGCAGCGCCGGCCGCGGTAGCACCCGCCGCGCCTGCCGCAGGGGCGCCCGCCGCCGATCCCAGCTTCCAGCAGCGCCGCGAGCTGCAGAAACAGTCGACGTTGCCGCCCGGCGCACCGGTAGCGCCCGTTGCACCGCCCGCCGCAGCGCCGATCCCGGCGGCGCCCCCGCCGGCCCAGGCACTGGCTCCGATCGCGCCGGGTGCTCAGGCTCCAGGTCCGCGCAACATCACCGAATTCCGCGGCCAGCGTGTCGAGCGTCGCGAGGGCGGACGTACGGTGTTCACCGAACCCGGTCGCATCATCGTGCAGGATCCGAACGGGCAGTCGTTCATCCGGCACGACGAGATGGATCGCTTCCGCTACGGCGCACGCGATATTCGCGTCGAGCGCGACGGCGCCGATTCCCGCACGATCGTGATCCGTCCGGATGGATCGCAGATCATCACCGTCACCGGCCGCGACGGCCAGCTGCTGCGCCGCATCCGCCGCGACGACCGGGGCCGCGAGGTGATCATCATCGACAACACCTATCGCGATCCCCAGGCGATCGGTGGCTTCTATGTCGACCTGCCGCCGCCGGTGATCCGCATCCCGCGCGACCGCTACATCGTGGAGTCGGAAGATGCATCGCCGGAGCTCATCTACGACACCATGCTGGCGCCGCCGGTGGAACGCGTGCCACGACGCTTCTCGCTGGACGAGATTCGCTACAGCCCGTCGGTGCGGCAGCTGATGCCGTCGATCGACCTCGACACCATCAACTTCGCAACCGGGTCGTGGGATATCGCCCCCGACCAGGCGGCCAAGTTGCAGGCCATCGCGGACGGCCTCAACAAGGCGATCTCGCGCAATCCGAAGGAGGTCTTCCTGATCGAAGGTCACACCGACGCGGTCGGCTCGGACGTCGACAACCTGTCGCTCTCTGACCGTCGCGCCCAGGCCGCCGCCGAATTGCTGACCCGGCAGTTCCAGGTGCCCGAAGAGAACCTGACGTCGCAGGGCTATGGCGAGCAGTATCTGAAGGTGCCGACGGACGGCCCGGAACGCCGCAACCGCCGCGTCACCATCCGCCGCATCACGCCGCTGCTAAACGGCGGATAGGCGTCATTGCCGCCGCCGCCGGCCGGCATCGCGCCGCCACGCTGATCGGCTGGATTAAGAAAATGGCCGGGAGCAATCCCGGCCATTTTTATTTTGATAGTTGAAAGGCAGAGCCGGAAAAAGTCAGCGCTTCTCCGCCAGCCCCAGCGCATCGGCGATCACGCGAAACACCTCGGTATTATCCATCGATCCATGCACGCGATCGCTGCCCGGTCCGGTCGCGGTGAGGATGACGTCCTCGCCGGAATGCACGCTGGCATTCATCATCGCCGGCAGGTTGCCGAGTCGTAGCACCGCACCGGGCACATCCTTGTATTTCGCATTGGCCTTGAAGCTGCCGGGCGTGTCGCCCTTCTCGGTGGGCTCGTTGGGATTGTCGAGCTTGGGACGCAGCGTCTCGTAGTGATCGGGGATGCTCGCCGAGAAGATCGCCAAGCGGCGGCTGACGTCGACCCGCGAAGGATAACCGTCAGCGTCGGGAGCGGGATAGTTCGGGAAGCCGGCCTTTTCGTAGACGCCGACGCGCTCGCGCAGCGGCGTGTTGGGCAGCGCAGCCATGTCATCATTGACGGTGCCGACCAGGCTGTTCGGATGGTTGTGATCGGCGACCACCAGGATCAGCGTATCCTCGCCGCGCGCGGTCGACCAGTCGCGCGCCAGCCGCACAGCATTGTCGAGCATGATGGTGTCATAGACCGCGCGCTCCATGTCGAGGGCATGGGCATATTTGTCGATCAGGCCGGATTCGACCATCAGGAAGAAGCCGTTGTCGTTACGCGACAGGATGTTCAGCGCGCCCTGCAATTGCTCGGTAAGATCCGGCTGTTCCGGATTTTTCCTGACCCCACCGCCTTTCAGGAACTTGCGGTCGAGCACGCCGTCCATGTTGCCCGGCGCGAACAGGCCAAGCAGTTTGCGCGTGTCGGGTTTCGCCGCCAGCGCGTTGAGTTCGGGCGCGGTCGCCGCGAACGGATAGCCGGCGTCGCGGAATTTCGCGATGTAGTCGAGGTCATCCTTGCGCTTCGAGGCATCGTTGGCCTGCGGCAGGAAGTTCGCCGCGCCGCCGCCCATCAGCACATCCGGCTTCGCGGCGAAGAACTGCTCGACGATCTGGTCGTAGGCAGCGCGGCGGCGGGTATGCGCCACCATGGCCGCCGGCGTGGCGTCCTCGATCTCGGTGTTGGTGACGATGCCGATGGCCATGTCGCGCTGCCGGCGGATCACGCTGGTGATGGTCTCGACGCGCGGATCGTCGAACGGGTTGGCGGTGCGGTCCGCATAGACGCCCATCGCGTTGACCGCGGTCTTGTGGCCGGTGGCATAGGCGCAGGCCGCATTGGCAGAATCGGTGATGATCGAATCCGATCCTGCCGTCGCCACGAAAGCCATGTGCGGCATGTCGTCGATGGCCAGCTTGCCGAGGCTCTTGCCCTCGCTGATGCCCTTCGACAGCAGCCGCGCGCCGATGCGGTGCGCCGGCGACAGGCCGTCGCCGATGAACAGGATGACGTTCTTCGCCTTGCGGACGCCGGTGCCGTACACGTTCCAGGCGATGGAGCGGCTGGTCGTGCCGTCGCTGACCTCGATCGTGTAGGCCCCGGGCTTGCTCAGCGCGACGTCGCGCAGCAGCAGCGCCGACTGTTCCTTACCATCCTCGCGCGCGATGTAGGTCGCAGCCTTGCCGAACGCGGTGGCAACGTCTGCGCCGTTGACGGTGACCTTGATATTCCCGGCGTCGACCGGTCCGGGGAATTCCACCTTGAAGTCGAAAGTCGCGCCGGCAAGGATATCGGCGCGGTCTATCGGATAGATGGTCTGCGCGGCGAGCTGCGAAGCGCTGGACAGCAGCAGGGCAAACGCTGCGGCGGCAACGGGATACTTCATGATGGAGGCCTCAAGCGCCCGTCACGGGCGGGTGGCCTCCATTACGACGGCCGGATAACGGGTCAATGACGGAGCTGGAGTCAGTTCGCGGTGGTCGTTCCCCGGACGCGATGCACTGCGCCGCGTCTTCGCGGCGTGGTGCGCCGCAGATCCGGGGTCCAGCTTGCTGCAAGAAAAGATGGGTCCCGGATCTGCGGAGCGGCACTTCGCGCCGCACCGCGTCCGGGACACGATCCTCAGCTCTTGTCGTTATCCAGCTTCGGGATGCTGGAGCCCTCGCCGGCGCTCAGCAGGCCGGCCTTGGCGTAAAGGTCCAGCTTGGCGCGGGTGTCGCTGATGTCGAGGTTGCGCATGGTGAGCTGGCCGATGCGGTCGCCCGGCGTGAACGGCGCGTCCTCGACCTTTTCCATGCTGAGCCGCTCCGGCGCATAGGTCAGGTTCGGGCTCTCGGTGTTGAGCAGCGAATAGTCGTTGCCGCGGCGCAGTTCGAGCGTGACTTCGCCGGTGATGGCGCGCGCGACCCAGCGCTGCGCGGTCTCGCGCAGCATCAGGGCCTGCGAGTCGAACCAGCGACCCTGATACAGCAGCCGTCCGAGCTTCATCCCGCTCATGCGGTACTGCTCGATGGTGTCTTCGTTGTGGATGCCGGTGACGAGGCGCTCATAGGCGATGTGCAGCAGCGCCATGCCCGGCGCTTCGTAGATGCCGCGGCTCTTGGCCTCGATGATCCGGTTCTCGATCTGGTCGCTCATGCCAAGGCCGTGACGGCCGCCGATCGCGTTGGCCTCGAGGAACAGAGCGACGGGATCGGCGAAGGTCTGGCCGTTCAGCGCCACGGGCTGGCCTTCGACAAACCGCACCGTGACGCGCTCGGCCTTGACGACGCAATCGTCGCGCCAGAACGGCACGCCCATGATCGGCTTGACGATCTGGATGCCGGTGTTGAGGTGTTCGAGATCCTTGGCCTCGTGCGTGGCGCCAAGCAGGTTGCTGTCGGTCGAATAGGCCTTTTCGGCGGACATCTTGTAGGCGAAGCCGTGGGCGGTCATGAACGCCGACATTTCGGCGCGACCGCCCAGCTCGTCGATGAACTGGTCGTCGAGCCAGGGCTTGTAGATCTTCAGGTCCGGATTGGTCAGCAGGCCGTAGCGGTAGAAGCGCTCGATATCGTTGCCCTTGTAGGTCGAGCCGTCGCCCCAGATATTGACGCCGTCTTCCTTCATGGCCGAGACCAGCATGGTGCCGGTCACCGCGCGGCCCAGCGGCGTGGTGTTGAAATAGGCGATGCCACCGGTCGAGACGTGGAAGGCGCCGGCCTGGATGGCGGCGATACCTTCATGAACCGGCTGCGAGCGGCAATCCACCAAGCGGGCCTTCTCGGCGCCGAACTCCATGGCCTTGCGCGGAATCTCGTCGTAGTCGGCCTCGTCGGGCTGGCCGAGGTTCGCGGTATAGGCGAAGACGCGAGCGCCCTTCTGCTTCATCCACAGCAGCGCGGCGGACGTATCGAGCCCGCCGGAGAAGGCGATACCGACGTTTTTTCCTGGGGCAGGCTCTTCAAGATCGTGATCATCGAACGTCCAATCGGGGCAATTTCTGCCGCCAGCGATAGCCCGGCCAGGCAAAGCGCGTCAACGCGGCATCGCAAGCGGCCTGCTCAATCGTGATGCTGCTCGGTGATCCGGTCGACGAAGGACGGCTTGGAGGGCCTGCGGCCACCCAGCAGGCGCCGCCGCCAGGCATAGCTTGGCCAGGCCAGCTTGGTCAGTTCGGCATCGATGCCCTCATCCGTCAATCTTGTAGAGGGCCAGCGGTAGATGTAACCGTGGATCAGCCAGATCACCAGGAAGGTCACCAGCCCGGCAATCGCCACGTCGGTGAAGAAATGCCCGCCGAACGCCACTCTGAGGCCACTGGTCACCGCGCCGAACGCTGCGGCGGCCACATAGGCCACCGGCCGCCAGGCGGGTGGCGTCAGGGCGGCGGGCGCGAAGGTCCAGAATGCGGTGGCGCCCTCGCCCGAGAAGAACGAACAGTTGCGGCCGCATTCGCCGGTCGGATCCCACCACGCCTTGAACTGCCACGGACCGCTGAATTCGCTCACCATCACCGGCCGCGGCCGGCCCCAGTGGCTCTTGAAGGTCAGGTTGGTGAGGATGCCGGCAGCGAGGATGATGGTGACCAGCAGGAACATGACGGTGCGGCCGGGGACCAGCAGCTTGCGATTCGGCCAGATCAGCTTGACGAGCAAAGCGACGATGGACGGCAGAACGAAGGCCCAGCAGATCCACATGGCTGCATCGCGCGCGAATGCGGCCAGCGCATCGGATTTCAGCGGAAATGACTTGGTGGCGGGGTCGTAGAACAGCGCCGCCAGCTTCAGGTCGAGTTCCGGATGGAGCCCGAAGGTCAGTCCGACGACGAGGCAAAGCCCAAGCGCAATGAAGAGTCCGGTCCGGTTCATGGCGGGCGGTTTAGCCGACGAGGGTGCAGATGAAAAGGCTGCGAAATGTCATCCTTCGAGGCCGTCGCACCTGCGGCGGCGCCTCAGGATGAGGGCGGGGCTGGCGGCTGCGGCAAAACGCCCCTCGGCTGCCGCCAGCGGCCGGCATTGCGACCGGCGATCACCCAGTAGATCAGGCCACCAACGATGCTGGCCCCCGTCATCACTTCGAGGTGACGGCGAACGATGCCGTCGAAATGCAGTGTCGCGGGATCGAAGGGGATCAGGCCGAGATAGCAGGCAAGACCCACCACCGCGCCGCCGATCGCATAAGCCAGCGCGCTGCGCACGTCGAAGGCCTCGGTGATGACAACGATCACCAGCGCCGGCAGCAGCGCAAATCCGCTGACGAAGATAAAGCCGAAGCCGAGCAGAACATTGAGCGCGTCGGGATCGAAGCCGCCGGTGTCGAGTGCGCTCATTTCCGGAAATAGGATCGCACAGACGACAATGCCGCCGGCCACGAGGCAGGCGGCAAGGAAGCCGAACAGGACGACGAACAACCGGCCGATCAGGGACATTGTAATCTCTTCTTCGCCGCATCATGTGCTGGCCCCTCACCCTGAGGAGGCGCATTTTGCGCCGTCTCGAAGGGCGAGGGCAGTTCATCCTCATGGTTCGAGACGCGCGAAGTCGCGCTCCTCACCATGAGGTTCTGCATCAGTCCGTCATCGCCATGGCGCGCAATGCGGCGCGCTCGCGTGCCGAGAGCTTTTCGGTCTCCGACTTCGGCTGCCCGCAGGCGGCGAGAATGTCGCGGCCGCGCGGGGTGCGCACCGGCGAGGAGTAGCCAGCGTTGAAGACGTATTCGGAAAACTTCTCGATCTGGTCCCAGTCCGAGCACTCGTATTTGGTGCCAGGCCACGGGTTGAACGGGATCAGGTTGATCTTGGCGTGGATGCCCTTCAGCATCTTCACCAGCAGCTTGGCATCGTCGAGCGAATCGTTGACGCCCTTCAGCATCACATACTCGAAGGTGATGCGCCGCGCATTGGAGGCGCCGGGATAGTCGCGGCAGGCCTGCAGCAGTTCCGCCAGCGGATATTTCTTGTTGATCGGCACCAGCTCGTTGCGCAACTCGTCGCGCACCGCGTGCAGCGAGATCGCCAGCATCACGCCGATCTCGTCGCCGGTGCGGAAAATGTTCGGCACCACGCCGGAGGTCGACAGAGTGATCCGGCGGCGCGAGATGCCGATGCCTTCATTGTCGGAGACGATCAGCAGCGCGTCGCGCACCGCGTCGAAATTGTACAGCGGCTCGCCCATCCCCATCATCACCACATTGGTGACGAGACGGTTGCCGTTCGGAGTCTCCCGGTCGGCCCAGTCATTGAGGCGATCGCGGGCGACCATGACCTGGCCGACGATCTCGCCGGGTGTCAGGTTGCGCACCAGCCGCTGGGTACCGGTGTGGCAGAACGAACAGGTCAGGGTGCAGCCGACCTGCGAGGAGACGCACAGCGTGCCGCGGTCGGTCTCGGGGATATAGACGCACTCGACCTCATGGGCCTTCTCGCCGGCGGTGCCGCTCGGCAGCCGCAGCAGCCATTTGCGGGTCCCGTCATTGGAGATCTGCTCGGCCACGACTTCCGGCCGCGCGACCGTGAAATGCTGTTCGAGCTGCGCCCGCATATCCTTGGAAATGCTGGACATCTCCGCAAAGTTCTGGACCCCGCGGACATACATCCAGTGCCACAGCTGCTGGCTGCGCATCTTGCGCTGGGCCACCGCGACCCCGATCGAGCCGAGCTGATCGGCGATTTCCGCCCGCGACAGGCCGATCAGCGACGGTTTCGCCAGCGGAACATAGGTCTCGAGGGCAGTCTTCTCGAGCGGCGCTTCGCCGTGCGGAACGCCCGTCGGGACGTCAATGGCGGAACCGGCCTCGGCTGAAACAGGGGTCATGGTGGTCGATCTGTGATGTCGCGGGAATGTCAGCCTCAGATAGGCTTTCCGGCACGCCCTGAAAAGGCGCTAATTGCGGCAATATTAACGGCGGCAATGATTTAGCGGGAAATCGGCCACTTGTCCCGGACGCGGTGCGGCGCGAAGTGCCGCTCCGCAGATCCGGGACCGTTACGGCCACGGCTTTTTGGCGGTCCCGGTTCTGCGGCGCACGCGCCCGGGACAAGAAATTAGCGGCGGCAATCCTGAGCCAGCCGGTCCAGCGCCTGCGCCAGCCCCTTCAGCGAGAAGGTATCGGTGGTCTCGGTGCCCTTGGCAGAGACGCCCTTGACCGTGACATCGGGCGCCTTGCGCAGCGCTTCGACCATGCGCTCTTCCTCGGCGGCGTTCTTGATCCACAACCCGTCGCCCTGGGTATACATGGCGTAGCGCGCACCGCCGACTTCCAGCGCCGATTCCGAGCCGGGCTTGAGCTGGTAGCCGATCATGATCGAGACTTCGTTGACGACCTTCTCGGCCGGACGCGTCGAGATGAACGCATAGGCGGGATCGCGCGGGCGATTCGGCGGATTGGTTTTCGACGACGACGGCTTGGCCAGCGCGAAGCAGACCTTCTTGCCGTTCGGGGTCGCGGTGTAGGCGCCCCAGGTACCGAACTGGCCGATCAGGGTCGGCTCGGCGCCGCCGCTCGCGGCGGCAGGCGTGGCCGCAGCGGGCTTGGCGGCAGTAGTGGCCGGCTTCGCCGGCGCAGGTTTCGCCGCAGCCGGTTTTGCGCCTTTGGACGGGGCGCTCTGCGCATGCACGCCACTGGACATGCTGCCCATCAACGCGCCCATCGCCACAACCGTCAGAATTCGCCGCACCAACATCAAGTCTCGATCCCTCATTATTGTGACTGGAAGATGGCCCGCATCCGCGCCGTCACGTCGTCTGACTTAACCGGGAAACCCCGGTTTGGAAAGGCAGCCCGGCAGGCACGGATGCGAATCAGATTGTAGGCATCCGACAAATCCGGCAAGAAGCACCAACTGTCTCAATCAGAAGGTCAGATGTCGATGAAAGCCATTCTCTGCTCGCAGTTCTGCGAACCCGACGATCTCGTATTGGCCGACATCGCGGATCCCGTCGCCGAACCCGGCCAAGTGGTGATCGCGATCAAATCCGCGGCGCTGAATTTCTTCGACATCCTGATGATCCAGGGCAAGTACCAGATCAAGCCGCCGTTCCCGTTCTCGCCGGCGGCCGAAGTCGCGGGCGTGATCGACAGCGTCGGCGAAGGCGTCAGCGACCTCAAGGTGGGCGACCGCGTGGTGGCCTCGGTCGGCTACAACGGCGCGCGCGAGAAGGTCGCCGTGCCCGCGGCGTCTGCGGTGAAGATTCCCGACAACCTCGACTTCGATCGCGCCGCAGGCTGCATCATCACCTACGGCACCGCGCTGCATGCGCTGGAAGACCGCGCCAGCCCGAAGCCCGGCGAGACGCTGGCGGTGCTCGGCGCTGCCGGCGGCACCGGGCTTGCGGCCTGCGAACTCGGCAGGCTGATGGGCCTCAAGGTGATCGCCTGCGCATCGTCGGACGAAAAACTCGATTTCGCCAAACAGCACGGCGCGGAACTCGGCCTCAACTACGCCACAGAGGATCTCAAGGAAGGCCTGAAGCGGCTGACTGGCGGCAACGGCGCGGATATCATCTTCGATCCGGTCGGCGGCACCTACGCCGAAGCCGCCTTGCGCGCCATCGCCTGGGAAGGCCGCTTCCTGGTGATAGGTTTCGCGGCCGGCGACATTCCCAAGATGCCGCTCAATCTCGCGCTGCTGAAGGGTTGCGACATTCGCGGGGTGTTCTGGGGCGCGTGGGTGAAGAAGAACCCGGCGAAGAACCGCGCCAATCTGGAAAAGCTGGTGAGGTGGGCCGCCGAGGGCAAGATCTCATCCCACGTCGACCGCACCTTCCCGCTGGCGCAGACCGCCGACGCGCTCAACGTGCTGGCGGGACGGCAGGCCATGGGCAAGGTGATCTTGAAGCCGTAGCTATCCGCTTATCATCCGCAGCTACCTAATGCTCCGTTGTCATCGCCCGGCCTGGCGCGCAATTGCGCGCCGGGACCGGGCGACCCAGTAATCGCCGGCATTGGCGATGGATCTCGACGACAGCGTTTACTGGGTCCCCGCTTTCGCGGGGACGACAAGCGAGTGTGTGGTCGAATTATTACGCGGCGTGGATCGACTTCTCGATGTCGGCGATCGAATGCCCCGTGAGGTCCTTGGCGATCTCGCCGACCAACGCCTCTTCCAGCTTCTTGTGATAGTGCTTGCGCATCTCGCCCAGCGTCTTCGGCGCGGCGATGATCACGATATTGCTGAACTTGCCGGCCAGCACACGCTGGTTCAGCATCGCGACAATGCCGGTGGCGAAGCCGTCTTCCTCGACGCGGCTCTGGTCGGGATTGGCCGACGAGCTGTTCGTGCCGCCGGCGCCGACGGCGGCTTCGACGTCCTGATCCGCAGCCGCAACAAGGCTCATCTCGGTTTCGGTGCCGGTATTGCGGAACAGATTCAGCTTTTCGCCGTCGGCGACGGCGACGATGGTATCCGTGGGAAGGATCATCGAATTCTCCATGATGGGATGATTGCCGGAGTGAGATCGCTCAAACGGCTCATCGCACCAATGGATCAGACGTCGCGAAGTTCCTGCCGCGCGCCGCGACAAATCAGGCCGCGGCGTCGCCCTTGTCGAGACCGCGCGCCATCGCCGCACGCGCCGCCTCGTGATGCTCCGGCCTGATGTGGCTGGCGACCATGCGCAGCGCGGTAGCGAGGATCGCGGCGTCGTCGGTGAAGCCGAGAATGGGCAGCATGTCCGGCACGAAATCGAACGGCAGCACGAAATAGGCGATGGCGCCCAGCAGCGCTGCCTGGACATGGCGCGGCGTCTGGCGGTCGAATGCGCAATAATACGCAGCCAGCAGATCCTCGACAAAAGGCAGCCGCACGGCCAGCCGCTTCAGCTTGATCCAGAACCGCCTGCGCACGCTGTCATGGTCCTGCGCCAGCCGGTCGGCCGGCTCGAAGCCCACGCTATGCTCGAATTCCATCGACAAGATCCTCTCGACCGTAACCGGCCGCTGTCAGGAAAGTGGTGATGTCGGCCGTGCCTCGCAAGATTGGGCGCTCAGGCAACGCCGGACTGCGCGGCGATGGCGTTCATGGCGGTGGCCAGGGCAACGTCGCGCGCGGTCACGCCGTCGGCGTCGTGGGTCGACAGCACCACCTCCACCACCTTGTAAACATTGCGCCATTCCGGGTGATGGTCGGCCTTCTCGGCGACCAGTGCGGCACGTGACATGAAGCCGAAGGCCTCGTTGAAATCCTTGAAGGTAAAGGTCCGGGCAATGGCATCGCGCCCGGTCACCTCGCTCCAGCCCGGCAATCCGGCCAGCGCCGCCTTGCGCGCCTCCGCCGACAGACGTTCCACCATCGCGACCTCC
The DNA here is from genome assembly GCF_052658035.1 of Rhodopseudomonas sp. RCAM05734. Classification (NCBI taxonomy): domain Bacteria; kingdom Pseudomonadati; phylum Pseudomonadota; class Alphaproteobacteria; order Hyphomicrobiales; family Nitrobacteraceae; genus Rhodopseudomonas; species Rhodopseudomonas sp. RCAM05734. The sequence continues at coordinate 1,155,759 of NZ_CP199742.1, forward strand.
TGCTTCACTCACTGTTGACCTTAACACCCCGTGACAGCGGAAGGATCCCTGCCACAATAAGGCAGCAATGCCGTGCAGGATGCGAAAGGTAACCAAGGCCGCCGGTAACCATCATGCCGATGGAACTGCGCGCCGTCTGTGCGATTTGCTAAGCTCGATACACTGTCCCCGCAATCCGACCGTATGGCCAAATGACCTTCAGGCTGAAGCGATTGTTTTCGAGATCGATTGCGGACGGTCCCGAGGTGATCGCACCGGTCGGTCCGCCGTCGCCGCGTTCGGTCAAGCGCAAGATGACGCTGATCGTATTGGCCGGGACGCTGGCGCTGGTCGGTGCCATCTCCAGCGCCTATTATTTTGCGATGAAGCCGGTGCCGTTGCGGATCGCCGTCGGCCCGCCCAACAGCGACGACGTCAAGGTGGTGCAGGCGCTGGTGCAGGCGTTCTCCCGCGACCACAATACCGTTCGATTGCGCCCGGTCCTGACCGAGGGGGCGACCGCCAGCGCCAAGGCCCTGGCCGACGGCAAGGTCGATCTCGCCATCATCCGCGGAGACCTCGACGTGCCGAAGAATGCCCGCGCCGTTGCCACCTTGCGCAAGAACGTCGCGGTGCTGTGGGTGCCGCCGGCGGCAAAGGGCAAGAAAGCTGCGCCGAAGATTACCAAGATCTCACAATTGTCCGGACGGCGGATCGGCGTGATCGGCCGCACCCCGGCCAATATCAACCTGCTCAATATTATTCTCCGACAGTACGGCGTGGATCCCGCCAAGGTCACCAAGGTGCAGTTCTCCACCACCGAAGTGGCGGAAGCGGTCAAGGATCAGAAGGTCGATGCGTTCCTGGCGGCAGGCCCGGTCAACAGCAAGATCACCAACGACGCCATCACTGCGTCGTCGCGCGATGGCGGCACGCCGACCTTTCTCACCATCGATTCGGCGGAGGCGATCGCACAGAACTTCCCGATGTACGAGGCGGCGGAAATTCCCGCCGGCGTGTTCGGCGGCTCGCCGGCCCGGCCCGACGACGATCTCAAGACCATCAGCTTTTCGCACCATATCGTCGCCCGCCAGGGCTTGTCCGACGCAACGATTGCGGCATTCACCCGACAACTGTTCGCGATCCGCCAGCAATTGATCACCGACTTCCCGCTCGCCGCCAAGATAGAGACTCCCGATACCGACAAGGACGCGGTGATCCCGGTGCATCCCGGCGCCGCCGCCTATGTCGACGGCGAGGAGAAGACATTTCTCGACCGCTACAGCGACTATATCTGGTGGAGCCTGATGGGCCTGTCGGCGATGGGCTCCGCGGGCGCCTGGTTCGCCAGCTACATGAAGCGCGACGAACGCAACAACAACAGCACCCTGCGCGAGCGGCTGCTCGACATGCTGGCGATCGCCCGGCACAGCGAATCGCTGGAAGAACTCGACCGGATGCAGGCGGAAGCCGACGCTATCCTGCGCGACACGCTGAACTGCTTCGAGCATGGCGCCATCGAGGAGGGTTCGCTGACCGCCTTCAACATCGCGCTCGAGCAATTCCACAACGCCGTCGCCGACCGCAAGGCGCTGATCGGCATGATCCCGCCGGAGCCGGCGCGGCTGAACCGGGTCCAGGTGGCGTAAGCTGCGACACACTCGGTTGTCATCCCCCGCGAAAGCGGGGGACCCAGTAAACGCTGACGTTGTGGCTATCACCACTGCCTGTGTAGTGGGTCGCCCGGTCCTGGCGCGCAAATGCGCGCGACCGGCGATGACAGCAGAGAGTGCGGAGGCGTCGCAACGCCCTATGTCTTCCTTAGATACCGCCAGCCGATGACCACGCCGCTGACCGAAACAATCATTCCCAGCAGCGACAACAGCCACACCACCACATCCCAGGCTGGACGATAGGTCAGCAGCAGCGGGAAATCGAAGCTGTGCAGCGCATTGAACAGCCAGCGATAGCTGCGGCGGCTGGTATCGCTGCGGCCAAGCACGTCACCGGTCACGGGATCCAGATGAAACCAGCTCTGCGCGACATCGTCGAAGCCGGCGCGCAGCACCGGCAGCACGCGGGTTCCGTGATGCGCGTACCAGTATGAATCGTATTGGTCCAACCGCGCCTGCATGGTCATTGCGACGTCGGGCAGCAGGGTGCGGGCCGCTGCGAATATCCGATCATCGGACAAAGGCGTCGCTGTTCCAGTTAAGGGATCGACGGCAGCTTGCGCCCCCTGACGATTTGCCAGCAGCATCAACGGCGCGCCGCCCAGCCAGACGAAGCGCGCTTCGACGGCACGCGACGACGGCGTTACGGCAACGACAGCAGCGACGGTCGGCGCGTCATGGCCGGCGTAACGCTGCAGCATCTCGCGCGACGGCCCCCGGCTGCTGAAGACCTCGCCGGGATTGACCGACAGCCAGCCTGAGAACATCCAGGTCAGCACGAACACCCCCGCGAACAGGCCGGTGACGTGATGCCACGCCATCCAGCCGCGATAGGGCGTGACACGGCCGCCGCTATAGCGCCTGCGCAGCCGCACGCGCAGGATGCCGATCCAGATGCCGCTGACCGCCACCACCAGGCAGATCCCGGACAGCCACAGGATGACCTGTCGCCACAGCGCGTTGTCCTTCCGCAGAACGGTCGGATAGATCCAGTGCGGAATTGATCCGAGCCAGTTCCAGACGCGCTCGGTGGCGCTGGTATCGAGCACGATTTCGCCGGTACGCGATGACACGTAGAGCCGCGTCCCGGCGGCGTCGTTGAGAGCGATCTGATACAGCGGCCGAAACGGATCGTAGCGCGCGGTGACGCTCCACTGGTCACGCTCAACCATCTCGATCGATTGCACATCGGCGGCCCCCGGATAGTGGCGCGCCACCGCCAGCGCCCGATCCAGCGTCACGCCGTCGATGCCGTGGCCGTCACTGGCGGAGATCGTCTGGCGCTGTCCATCCCAGCCGGTCAGCCGGTACACCGGTTCGTCGTCCAGCATCTGGAGCCGGAGATCGCGCGGAAAGGTCTTGGCGCCGGCCGCGGCCATCGCCGCGTCCGGCGACAACCGGACCTTTTCCCACGCCATGTCGGGCAGCGCCGCCAGCCTCTCCTTTTCGGAAAGGCCGGGAAACGCCACATACATCATCACCACGCCGGACACGAACCACATGGCAAAGAACAGACAGGTGATAATCCCGATCCAGCGGTGGCCGATATACAGCCACCGCCGCAGTGTCCGCGTCAGTCTGCGCGGCACGCTCAGAACTTCACGTTCACGGCGAGTTGTGCTGTGCGCGGCATGCCGAGCAGCCACTGATTGATGCCGCCCGACGTCGCATAGATCGTGTCGAACAGGTTATAGACGCGCAACGAGACGGTGGTGTTGACGTCCGGCTTCCATTGCAGGCCGGCGTTGACGACGTTGTAGGCCGGCATTTCCAACGTATTGGCGAGGTCGGCAAAGCGCTTGCCTATGATCTGCACGCCGGCATTGGCCGACCAGTTCTGCGCGAAGGCCCAGGTCACCCAGATATTCGAGACGTTTTGCGGCACGTACACCGGCACGTTGCCGGCGTAGTTAATCGGGACGCCGCTGACCACCTGCAGGTTGTTGTCATACTTCGCACGCAGGAAGGCCGTGTTGGCGTCGATGCGCCAGCCCTGGTCGAGGGCAAGTCCGACCGAAGCCTCGATTCCACGCGACGATTGCTGGCCGATCTGCAACGTCACGTTCAGGTTGTTCGGATCGCGCGCCAGCAAATTGTTCTTCACGATCTCATAGCCGGCGAGCGTCCACTCGCCGCGCCCGTTCCAGAACAACTGCTTGACGCCGACCTCCACTTGGTTGCCGTTGGACAGCTGATAGGTGCTGTTCGCCGCCGAGTTGGTGATCAGGTTGCTCACCGGATCGACGGCCACGGAATACTGGCCATAAAAGGCGAGATCCTTGATCGGCGTATAGACAGCACCGGCGCGCCAGCTGGTCGCGTGATACGACTTCTCATAACTGTTGGCGGGCGTCACGTAATCAGTGCGCGCGACGGTCGGCTCGTCCTGACGGATACCTGCGATCAGCGCCAGCTGGTCGGTGACCGAAAGGCGATTTTCCGCAAATACGCCATACTGGTTGGTGGTGGAGCTGAAGCCCGGAACGGTCGGTGACGTGGTGGCGGAGAACGAGCCGGGATTGAAATTGAACAGCGGCACTGACGACGCGCCCGCATAGGGCGAGTTGTTGGTGTGGGTGAAGGAAATGTTGTTGACGTCAAAGCCGGTGACGAATTCGTTGGCCATGCCGAGGAGATGGCCGTGGAACGTCGCATCGAAACGATCGCCGATCTGCGCTTGGTCGTGAAAGATTTCGATATAGTTGCCGCCGCCCCGATCGATCAGGCCGGTTCTGGCGTTGTAGACGTAGCTTTCCTCGTCGCGCCAATGCCGCTGGCTGTCGAGGTAATACAACGTATTGCGCAACGTGACCCCGTCGCTCACCTGCCACTCGGTCTTCACCTGACTCTGGCTGTCCTGATAGCGGATGCTGCTGTCGCCGACGTTGTAGTTCTGGAAGCGCAGCGACGTGTCGAGCTTGCCGTTGATCAGCGGCGTGCCGAAATAGCGCGACGGGCTGCGATCGCCGTAATCGGTCGAGATTGTCCAGCCGATGTCTTCGGTCTGCTTGATCTGCACGGCAGCATGAACTTCGACATTGGACTGGCGGTCGCGATCGACCCAGCCGTCCGACATGTTGCCGGTGGCGGTGATGCGATAGGCGAGGTCCTTGCTGATCGGGCCGCCGCTATCGACGGCGATGCGGCGCTCCAGATTGGTGTCGAGCGAAATTTCCGCCTGGTTGCGCGGCACCCACAGCGGCAGCTTCGAGATGACGTTGACGGCGCCGCCGATGGCGCCTTCGCCATACATCACGGATGCCGGACCGCGCAGCACTTCGATGCGCTCCGACGACCAGGTGTCGTAGGGAAAGGTCAGCGTACCCGAGCCGACATAGAGACGGGTGCCGTCAAGCAGCGTCATGACAGTGCCGTTGCCGGTAAAGCCGCGTGTGTTGAAGGCGATGCTGCCGTTGCCCGGCGCCGGCGCGGCGGTGAAGCCGGCGGCATTCTGCGTCACAGCGGCAATGATGTTCTGCTGACCACGCTCGGCCATTGTCTCGGCGGTGATGATTTCGACACTTGCCGGCGTCTGCAATCGTGTCAGACCAAGGCGGCTGCCGGTCGATGACGTACCGGTGAGGTTGAGCGTCGGCGCGGCAAAAGCTGCGGGGCCGGCCGGCGATGCCACGGGCGCACCGGTGGCTGTCGCACGCTGCTGGCGCGTCCGTATTGCGCGCGACGCGCTGCCGCTGTTGGCCACGCGGCGCCTGGCGGACGGTGCGGCCGGCGATTGCACCACGACTGGGTCGAGCGCCTGGCTGGGGCTGGCACCCTGGCTCCAGCCGTCAGTCGGGCAGAGCAGGCAAGAGAATGCGACGGAATACAGGAAGGGATTGCATCGGTTCGATGCAGAGACGACGGAGGTCATGTTCGACTCGCGGTTACGTGGCACGTCACCGCGAACGAAGTCGGACCAAATCCCTGAGGGGATACGGTTCGGCTACCACCAGGACACCCCGCCCAATGTGCTCGCGTGTGACCACGACTGGCGGCAGGTCTCCTGGCTCGCGGGTCAGTGCCTTGTGCCGCCTTCCCAGACGCGAACGTCCAGTGGCTGATGGCAGAAGGCTCGCCGCTTACAGTTGCGGGGGCAGCCGCGGAATCGGGAAATCCCTCACCGCATTCCCTTTTTGATCCCCGAAGGGAACCGTCGCGGCCACGTTACGGTGCGATTTCGGAATGTGTCAATGCGGATTCATCTGTCGTGCCGGCGTGCGCCAGGACGAAGGAAAGAGCTGCGACCGCATGTCACAGCGCCGTCAGCAAAACTCTTTAGAGCCGTTCTCATCCGGGACTTCAGGAGTTTTCCATGGCCACGACCTTTTCGCGCCGCCGTTTCCTGTCCACGACCGCCGCCGCCGGCATGGGCGTGCTGGCGATGCCCTATCTCAGCCGCGCCGCGGACCGGCCCGTGATCGGCCATGGCGTGCAGTCCGGCGACATCGGCGTCGACAGCGGCATGGTGTGGTCGCGCGCAGACCGGGCGTCGCAGATGATGGTCGAGGTCTCGACCACCGAATCCTTCAAGAATGCCCGCGCGCTGCCGCCGATCAACGCCCTGCCGGAGAGCGACTTCACCGCAAAAATGCTGCTGGAGAACCTGCCCGCCGGGCAGGACATTTTCTACCGCGTCAAGTTTCGCGATCTCTCGCACTTCGACATCGTCAGCGAGCCGGTGATCGGCCGCTTCCGCACAGCGCCGGCCGATCGCCGCGATGTCAGCTTCGTGTGGGGCGGCGACGTCGCCGGCCAGGGCTTCGGCATCAATGCCGACGATGGCGGCATGTTCACCTTCGCCACCATGCGGAAACACAATCCGGATTTCCTGATCCACTCCGGCGACACCATCTATGCCGACGGCGTCATCACCGCGGAAACCAAGACCACCGACGGCAGGGTCTGGAAGAACACCACCATTGTACCGGAGAAGGCAAAGGTCGCCGAAACGCTCGACGAATTCCGCGCCGCGCACAAATACAACCTGCTCGACGAGCATGTCCGCGCCTTCAATGCGCAGGTGCCGGTGTTCGGCCAGTGGGACGACCACGAGGTCACCAACAACTGGTCGCTGTCGAAGCAATTGCCGGCCTCCTACAAGGAGCGCGACGTCACGCTGCTCGCGGCGCGGGCCGGGCGCGCCTATCACGAGATGTATCCGATCCGCGAGAGCATCGTCGAACCCGGCCGGGTCTACCGCACGCTGAATTACGGTCCGTATCTCGACGTCTTCATGCTCGACGAACGCAGCTATCGCGGCCCCAACGGCGCGAACCTGCAGGAAAAGTACGGTCCCGATGCGTATTTCGTCGGTCCGGACCAACTGGCCTGGCTGAAGCGCGCGCTGCTGGCCTCGAAGGCGACCTGGAAGGTGATCGCGTCGGATATGCCGATCAGCATCATCGTCGAGGACGACGCCGTCAACCACAAGGGCTCCGAGGCGATCGCCCAGGGCGATGGCCCGGCGCGCGGTCGCGAGCTGGAAATCGCCGAGCTCCTGCGCTTCATCAAGTCCTCGGGCGTCCTCAACACCGTGTGGCTGACCGCCGATGTGCACTACACCGCCGCGCACTACTACAATCCGGAGAAGGCCCAGTTCCAGGATTTCGAACCGTTCTGGGAATTCGTCTCCGGCCCGTTCCATGCCGGCTCGTTCGGCCCGGGCGGCATGGACAATACGTTTGGACCCGAGGTGAAGTTCGTCAAGGCACCGGGCGCCGACAAGCAGAACCTGCCGCCCTCCGCCGGCATGCAGTTCTTCGGCCACGTCAGGATCGACGGGGCCTCCGGCCAGATGACCGTCACCCTGCGCGACCGCGCCGACGTGGCGCTGTGGGCCACCACGCTGGATCCGAAGATCGCCTGATCGGCATTGCGGGGCGCGCAAGGCGCCAGCCGCACGCGCCCCGCAACGACAGTGAATTGGCGGGACATCCCCGCCGCATCCTTGCTACGCTTCTTTCATGAGCGGATCGATCCACGCCATCTTCGATATCGCGGCATGGCTTGCCGCCGGCTTTGCCGGCCTGTGGCTGTCGCGGGTGCGGCATCTGCAGTTTCCGAAACAATCCACCGCGCTGCCCTATGTCGCGGCGCTGGTGTTCGGCGCCGGCGTCGGCGCCTACCTGTTCGGCAGTCTGAATCTCTGGCTGTCGGGCGTGCCGGGCGTCGCGCGCTCGGTGGAAGGCGCCATTGCCGGGGGCGTCGTCGCCATCGAACTCTACAAATGGCGCCACGGCATCACGCAGCGCACCGGCGCGCGTTTCGCGCTGCCGCTGGCGGTGGGCATCGCCGTCGGCCGGCTCGGCTGCTACTTCGCCGGGCTCGACGACTTCACCTATGGCACGCCGACATCGCTGCCCTGGGCGCATGACTTCGGCGACGGCATCTTGCGGCATCCGGTGCAGCTCTATGAAAGCATGGCCATGGCCGGCTTCGCTGCCGCCTATGCCGTCGCCGTATTCCGGCACAGTACCTTCATCATCGCCAACGGCTTCTATCTCGCGCTCGCCTTCTATGGACTGCAGCGCTTTGCGTGGGAGTTTTTAAAACCCTATGCTGCGGTGGTTGGCCCACTGACGCTGTTTCACCTGCTGTCGCTCGGCATCGCGGTCTATGCCGCGCTGATGCTAGGCACGGCGCCCGTCGCGAGATTGAATGATGAACGCGCCGCTGCGTAGATCGCGCCCTTACATTTTCTGGGGCCAGACCCAATCGCTGTGCGAAGTCTGCCTCAAGCTGGTGCCGACAAAAATCCAGATCCTCGGCAACGAGGTCTGGTACGAGAAGCGCTGCCGGCAGCACGGCGTGCAGTCGACGCTGGTGTCCGATGACGCCGCCTACTGGCGCAAGTGCAAGGATTTTATCAAGCCCGGCGACAGGCCGTTGTCGTTCCAGCACAAGACCGAATTCGGCTGCCCCTATGATTGCGGGCTATGCCCGGATCACGAACAGCATTCCTGCCTGGCACTGATCGAGATCACCGACCACTGCAACCTCACCTGCCCGGTGTGTTTTGCCGAATCCTCGCCGGCGCGCTCGACCTTCCTGCCGCTGCCGACCATCGAAAGGATGCTCGACGCGCTGGTGGCCAGCGAGGGCGAGCCGGACCTGGTGCAGATCTCCGGCGGCGAACCGACGCTGCATCCCGACTTTTTCGCCATCCTCGACGCGGTGCGGGCGCGACCGATTCGCCATGTGATGATCAATACCAATGGGCTGCGCATTGCCCGCGACGTGGAATTTGTGAAGCGCCTCGCCGAACAGAAGCGCGGCCTGGAAGTCTATCTGCAATTCGATTCGCTACAGCGCGACGCGTTGGTCAACCTGCGCGGCGCCAACCTGCGAAAGATCCGCCAGCAGGCGCTGGAAAATCTCGAGGCGCACGGAGTCTCGGCGACACTGGTCGCCACCGTGAAGCGCGGCGTCAACGACCACGAGATCGGCGACATCGTGCGTCATGCCTTGACGTGGAAGTGCGTGCGCGGCGTGACCCTGCAGCCGGTGCAGGACGCCGGTCGCAACGAGAATTTCAACAAGGATACCGACCGCATCATGCTGTCGGAGATCCGCCGCCGCGTGGTCGAGACCGGCGTGTTCGGCGATGCCGATATGATTCCCCTGCCGTGCAATCCGGAAAGCATTTCCATCGGCTACGGCGTGCGCAACGGCGACAAGGTGCTGCCGGTGACCTCGCTGATCCCGCAACAGCAGTTGGTCGACATCATGCCCAACACCATCAGCCTGGAAAAACATCCCGTGCTGCGGGAAAAATTCATCGAGCTGTTCTCGCTGTCATCGGGGCCGCTGAACACCGGGCAGCGCATCAGCGAATTCCTGTGCTGCCTGCCGCAGTTCGAGGCGCCGGCCAATCTCGGCTACGAAAGCGTGTTCCGCGTCACCATCGTGCAGTTTCTCGACCGCTTCAATTTCTGCGTCGGCAACGTCAAGCGCTCCTGCATCCACTTCGTGACACCATCTGGCCAGATCATCCCGTTCGACACCTACAACCTGTTCTACCGCGACGGCAGCATCGACGGCATCCGCAAACGCATGGCGAAGGAGGTCATCCCATGAGCGACCCGGCGAACGACGCGCCACAGCAGCAGCAGCCGCGCAGTGGTTGGCTCACGGCCCTGATGGTCGTCACCGGAACCATCCTGCTGCTGCCGGGCCTGTGCGCACTGGTGGTCGGGGCGGTGTCCATCAACGACCCGATAGTCTCGACCTTCCTGCCCCTGATCCTCGTCTGCCTCCTGATCGGATTTGGCGGCATCATGCTGCTCCGGGCCGCGTTTCGGGGGCGCCGGCGTTAAGCATTGGCGCGGGAATCGGCTCCGGGCCGCAAAAATCCCCGAAAACGCCGGGAACGGCCGCCGTTTTTTGGCCGACCCGGCGACCTTTATCGTTGTTTTCTAGCGATTTCCCACTATATTGCGACGCAACGCGTCCGAGTACCCGGCCCCCTTTGGCCGGGTTTGCTTTTGGAGGGATTGCCCCAGCGCGTTTTCAGACGAGGCAGAACCGACGGCGCGGTGAGCGCAAGGCCTGATGGCTTTGTTGGACATGCCTTAGTTGAACCCGCTCCGGGCACCCAGACCGTAGAACCCAGAAGAAGACCTATGAACCTTCGCAACATCGCCATCATCGCACACGTTGACCACGGCAAGACGACCCTCGTCGACAAGCTGCTGCAGCAGTCCGGCACCTACCGCGACAACCAGCGGCAGGTCGAGCGCGCCATGGATTCGAACGACATCGAAAAAGAGCGCGGCATCACCATTCTCGCCAAGTGCACCTCGGTGCATTGGGAAGACGTCCAGATCAACATCGTCGACACCCCGGGCCACGCCGACTTCGGCGGCGAGGTCGAGCGCATCCTGTCCATGGTCGACGGCGTGATCGTGCTGGTCGACGCCGCTGAGGGCCCGATGCCGCAGACCAAGTTCGTGGTCGGCAAGGCCCTGAAGCTCGGCCTGCGCCCGATCGTCGCCATCAACAAGGTCGACCGTCAGGACGCCCGCATCACCGAAGTCGTCAACGAGGTGTTCGACCTGTTCGCCGCCCTCGACGCCACCGACGACCAGCTCGACTTCCCGATCCTGTACGGGTCCGGCCGCAACGGCTGGATGGCCGACAGCCCGGACGCGTCGCATGACGTCGGCATGAAGCCGCTGTTCGACCTGGTCATCAAGCATGTGCCGCCGCCCGTGGTCGAAGAAGGCCCGTTCCGCATGCTCGGCACCATCCTCGAGGCCAACCCCTATCTCGGCCGCATCATCACCGGCCGCATCGCGTCGGGTTCGGTGAAGCCGAACCAGGCCGTGAAGGTCATCTCGCGTGACGGCAAGCTGGTGGAAACCGGCCGCATCACCAAGATCCTCGCCTTCCGCGGCCTCGAGCGCCAGCCGGTCGACATCGCCGAAGCCGGCGACATCGTGGCCATCGCCGGCCTGCCCAAGGGCACCGTCGCCGACACCTTCTGCGATCCCTCGGTCGAGATCCCGATCCAGGCCCAGGCGATCGATCCGCCGACCGTGTCGATGTCCTTCATCGTCAACAACTCGCCGCTCGCCGGCACCGAAGGCGACAAGGTCACCAGCCGCCTGATCCGCGACCGCCTGCTGCGCGAAGCCGAAGGCAACGTCGCGCTCAAGGTCGTCGAATCCGCCGACCGCGATGCGATGGAAGTGTCCGGCCGCGGCGAATTGCAGCTCGCCATCCTGATCGAAAACATGCGCCGCGAAGGCTTCGAGCTTTCCGTGTCGCGTCCGCGCGTGGTGCTGACCAAGGACGAGGACGGCAACGTGCTCGAGCCGGTCGAGGAAGTCGTCATCGACGTCGATGAGGAGTTCTCCGGCGTGGTCGTGCAGAAGATGAGCGAACGCAAGGCCGAGATGATCGAGATGCGCCCGTCGGGCGGCAACCGCCTGCGTCTGGTGTTCTACGCACCGACCCGCGGCCTGATCGGCTATCAGGGCGAGTTGATGACCGACACCAAGGGCACGGCGATCATGAACCGCCTGTTCCACGCCTACCTGCCGTACAAGGGCGAGATCGCCGGCCGCCGCAACGGCGTGCTGATCTCGAACGACGCCGGCGAAGCGGTGGCCTATGCCATGTTCAAGCTGGAAGACCGCGGCCCGATGATGATCGAGCCCGGCTGGAAGGTCTACAAGGGCATGATCATCGGCGAGCATACCCGCGAGAACGATCTCGAACTCAACGTTCTCAAGGGCAAGCAGCTCTCCAACATCCGCACCACCTCGAAGGATGAAGCCGTCCGCCTGACCCCGCCGATCCGCATGACCCTCGAAAAGGCGCTGGCCTATATCGAGAGCGACGAACTGGTCGAGATCACCCCGAAGTCGATCCGCCTGCGCAAGAAGCATCTCGATGCCAACGAGCGCAAGCGCGCGGAAAAGACCAAGGAAGTTATCGCGTAAGCGACGACGACTTGAGTTGATAATTACAAAATGCCCGGCTCATGCCGGGCATTTTTATTTTGAGTGCAGGGTTTTCAGCCCACCACACACGCCGCTGTCATCGCCCGCGAAAGCGGGCGACCCAGTAAACATCGTCGTTCATGAGCCGCGAAGCCGGCGTTTACTGGGTCGCCCCGGTCCTGGCGCGCAATTGCGCGCCGGCCGGGCGATGACAGTTGCGTTGTGGTTAGACCGGCGCACCGATCTGCTTCATCGGATCGGCCTTGGCAAAGGCCTCCAGCGCCTCGCAGCGCGCCACGATGGCACCAATGGTCGGAATATCCTGCACCGTGATGCCCAGCGCACGCATCACCGCGGTGATGCTGGCAAGGCAGATGTCCGCCATGGTCACCTGGTCGCCATGACAGAACGTCCCTGTCGCGGCCTCGCCGGCGAGCCGCGTCTCGACGGCCGCCAGCCCCACCGTGAACCAGTGCACGATCCAGGCGCGCACCGCCGCATCGTCAAAACCGCCAGTACCTGCCAGATATTTCCGCACTCGTGGCGTGATCAGCGGATGGGTGTCGCCGGCCAGCATCTGGGCGATCGACCGCACCCGGGCGCGGCCGTGCGGATCGGCCGGAAGCAGCGGCGGCGCCGGATGGGTCTCGTCGAGAAACTCCAGAATCGCCAGCGATTCCGTCAGCGGCGGATGACCGGGCGTGACCAGCGCCGGGATCGCGCCCATCGGATTGATCTTCAGAAAGGCCGGGCTGAGCTGCTCGCCTTTGTCGAGATCGATGACGTGCTCATGGGCCACCAGCCCTTTAAGATTCAAGGCGACGCGGACCCGGTAGGTCGCCGACGTCCGCCAGAAGCCATAGAGCTCGAAGTCCGGGGTGTCAGTCATGGAACGATCCTTTGTGAACGGGCTTGGGACGGACACGACCGTGACGCCCGGCGGCTTGAATAATTCAAGCAAGACGATATCCCACTGTCACGACAATCCGGCGTGAGGCCGCATCACGATCCCTGCAACCCGCAACGATTCACCGGTGCGATGACAAACTTTCCCTCCGAGATCGACGTCGCCATCATCGGCGCCGGTGCCGCCGGCCTCGGCGCGGCCCGCGCGCTGGAGAATTCCGGCCTGTCAGCGATCGTGCTGGAAGCCCGCGACCGGATCGGCGGCCGCGCCCATACGGTGATGGCCGCGCCCGGCATCCCGTTCGACATGGGCTGCGGCTGGCTGCACTCCGCCGACAAGAATTCATTCGTGGCCATCGCCCAACAACTCGGCTTCGCGATCAACAAGGCCCGCGCGCCGTGGCGCGAGGGCAGCTATGAGAGGACCTTTCCGAAGGCCGACCGGATCGATTTCTTCCAGGCCATCGACGCCTTCTACGACCGCGCCGAGGCCGCCGCCGAGAACGACGCGGACGCCCCTGCCAGCACCTGCCTGGAGCCGGGCAACCGCTGGAATCTTATGATCGATGCCATCAGCACCTATATCAACGGCGTCACCCTCGACCGTGTCTCGCTGCACGACATGGACGCCTATGAAGACACCGAGGTGAACTGGCGGCTGTCGGCCGGCTATGGCGCGCTGATCTCGGCCTATGGCGCGCCGTGCCCGGTATCGCTGAATACCCGGGTGACGCTGATCGATCATTCCGGCGCGCGCATCAGGATCGAAACATCGAAGGGCACGCTGAGCGCGGCAGAGGTCATCGTCACCATGCCGAGCAACCTGCTCGCCAATGAATCGATCCGCTTTGATCCGCCGCTCGTCGCAAAGGTCGATGCCGCCCGCGGGCTGCCGCTCGGCACCAACAACAAGGTGCTGCTGGCGCTCGCCGGCGCCGACAACACGCCGAGCGATTCCGGCCTGCGCGGCGCCACCACTAGTAGCGGCGTCGGCAGTTTCCAGATCCGGCCGTTCGGCACGCCCACCATCGAAGGCTTTTACGGCGGACCGTTCGCCCGCGAGCTGGAAGACGCCGGCGCCGGCGCGCTGTCGGCGCAGGCCATCGACGAGATCGTCGCCCTGCTCGGTTCGGATTTTCGCAGACGCCTGACGCCGCTCGCCGAATCGCGCTGGGCCCACGACCCCTTCGCGCAGGGCGCCTACTCCGCCGCCAGCCCCGGCCACGCCGGCGCCCGCGCCATCCTTGCGGCGCCGGTGGATGGCCGAATGTTCTTTGCCGGCGAAGCGACGTCACCGAACTTCTTCTCGACGGCGCATGGGGCAAGGGACAGCGGGGAACGGGCGGCGGGGGAGTTGCTCCAGGAGCTTGATCGCCAGCGAACCTAGCGTCTACTCCATTACCCTCTTCCGCAACTCCGCATCCGGCACCATGCACACCGCGCTACGCCCAAAAATCCGATAGCGATTTCTGGCGACGAGATTGTAGACGGCGTCGCGCAGCCCTCGCGGCACGACGCGCAGGACACGCACCCATCCAAAGCCTGGCAGCAGCGACAGCACGGTCAGTGCGGCGTCAGATTTGAAGTACGCGACGCCGCCATGGATTACGGCGTTGGTGTCAGGATTTTCCGGATCGATGCCGAAATGTTTCGCAAGACTTATGCCGTAGTCCGACTGTATCGCGGTGAAGCGGAAGCGCCTGCTCACGTCGCGTGCGGCGACGAAGCGGATCCAGTGCGAACAGAAGATGCAGACGCCGTCGTAAAGGATGACGTCGTCGTCGGGCCAGGCTGGCGTCACGTTGTCCGTCATCGCAAGATCGCTCACCGATTGTCCAGCGTCAGCAGCGCCACCAGCATCAGCACGATGGCCGGACCGGTCTTGACCAGCGCGCCGAGCGGTTCGAGCCAGAGGTCCGGGGTTAGCAGCGCGCAGCCCACCATGTAGCCGAGCGACACCAGCATGCCGGCGATCAGACCGAATGCGCAACTGCGGCGGAATGCGATCAGCACGCCGATGGTCATGTCCATCACGCTCGTGCCAATGGCGAGCGGCGCAACCCAGACCGACGGGAAATCATGACTGACGAGGATCGCTTTGGTGGCCGGCAGCGACAGCACCACGGCGATGAAGCCCGAGGCGATCCAGAACAGCGCCAGACTGGTAATGACCAGCGCCTTGATCAGGAACAACCGGGCGAACCACTTGTCCTGGATGCTGGCGCCGCGGTCGCCCACCGCCTGTGCCAGCGTCGTTGGCGCGATGCCGGTGGCCGCCATCCACGGCGCGGGATCGCCCCGCACGCCGCGGCGCAGTTCGGCAATGGCCGTGCTGCGCATCGGCGGCGACCAGCCTAGCCAGCCGACGCCATCGCCGAGTCGCGCGCCGAGATCGAGCAAAAATGCCGGCAGCGCGAAGCGCGGTATCTGGGTCGTACCGAAGGCATGGCGGAATTGTGCGACCACATCGCCCAGTGCTGCCGGATGTGGCGCCATCAGGTCCCATACCACGCCGGGGCCGGCTGCCGCATCGTGCTCCGCCAGCCATGCCACGGTGGCGGCGACGTCCGTCACCGCCACCGGCTGAAACGGCGTCGCAGACTCGGCGGCCGGCAGGTCCACCGGCAGCGCCGCCAGCGCACGCAGCATGGCGCTGCCGCCATAGGCCGATGGCGCGATCACGAAGCCGGGCCGCAGGATGGCGTAGCGCACGGCAGAGGCAATGATCAGCTGTTCGGCCTCGCGCTTGGTGCGGCTGAATGCGGTCTGGTCGTCGGCAGCGCTGCCCGGAATCGAGACGTGGACAAAGCGGATGTCGCGGCCGCTGTCGCGGATTGCCTGCAGCAGCCGCGCGACAAAATCGCGATGCACCGCGCCGGTATCGCTGCCCGGACCGTCCTGCAGTATGCCGAGACAGTTGACGACCAGATCGATCTCCCGCGTGCGCATCAACTGTGCCAGGGCGGTAACGTCCATCGCCATCACCGGCAAGGCGAGATCGCCGGCGGATGCCTGCGATGGCGAGAACCGTCGCGCCAGGCCGGTTGCCGCAAAGCCGCGAGCGCGCAGATCGTCGGTGATAAAACGGCCGATCAGACCGGAGGCGCCGAGCACCAGAACATGTGGCATGGCGTGGGTCATGAGCATTCCTAGAATTGCGGTTTGGCGATCATCAGCCACAGGATCGTCATCACCGATCCGAAGCCGGGAATTCCAAATGCGAACCAGCGGCGATACAGCGCAAAGTAGCGCGGCGGCAGCGGCGCGCCTCGGGTCACCGCAGCACGCGCTAGGTCCCGCATCTCGATCTGCATGAACACCACGGGAATCCAGAATGCGCCGGCCACCGCGTACAGCGCCAGCGATGTCGCCAGCCAGCGCTCGCCCGGCGCGGTCGATGACAGCAGCATCAGCACGCCGCCGCTCAGCGGCTGCAGCACGACGGCGCTGGCGGTGAACAGCATGTCGGCAATCACCACGGTCGCGGCGGTGCGCGCGATAAAAGCAGCGTCGCCGCTGCGGTGGGCCATCAGCATGAAGAAGGCGATGCCGGTCCCGGTGCCAAGGATGACGATGGCACCGAGCACGTGCAGATACTTGGCGATGAAATACAGGGTCATCGCTTGCGCGCCGGCCGTGCGGTGAACGCCTTCAGCGCGCTGTCCAGCGTCGCGCCGTAGATCTCGTCGCCGCCGTCGCTGTCCGCCAGGAAGTGGCCCTCGCCGCGAAACTCCGGCAGCACGCGAAAATCCACCTTGCCGCCGGCGCCGCGAAACGCCTCGGCCATCTGCCGGGAAAACTCCGGCGCGAAATAGCTGTCGTTGCGCGTCACCAGCCAGACCACCGGCACATGGGCCTGCCGGCCGAACTCGCCCGCGGTCGCGACCAGCGCCTGCGGCGCGCAGATCTGGTTGGGCCGGTCATGGGCATGGCCGCCGCGGCCCGGCGCAAAGGCGACGATGGCGGTCACGCCGAGCAGGTTCTGGCCGGCCAGCGCCAGCGCGCCCAGACCGCCGGCGGAATGGCCGACGATCAGCGTGCCTCCCTGGCGGATGAAATCCTGGCTGCGCAGATAGTCCATCGCCAGCGCGATCGACTGCGCGGTGGCGCGGCCGGCATTGAGATAGTTGGCGTCGTCGCAGCCGCCCTGGTCCTCGAGATAGCGACCGCCGGTGCCGCCGTGGCCGGGCCGTTCCGGCACCAGCACCGCATAGCCGCGCGTCACCAGCCAGCCGGCCAGCGCGCGATAGTCCGGCTGCGCCATCTGCGCACGACGCAGCGGATTTTGCGTGCTGGCATGGGCGATCACCGCCAGCGGAAACGGCCCCTCGCCCGGCGGGCGATACAGGATCGCCCGCGCCACCGTCCCTGACGCCGGCGTCGGCACCGACCAGACCTGCCTTCGGTCCGGTGCGGCCTCGGCGCCCTGCGCGCCAAAACGGGATTGCGCCAGCCCCGGCTGTGTCCAGAGCCCGCCGAGCGCCGCGACGACGCTCCAAATCTGCAACAGTCTCATATCCGCGGCGCCGCCCACCCGATGTCGTCCCCGGGACAGATTAGCCGCAGCGAATCAAATCCGGCGCTTTTTCTTGCGACGCCGAATCGTCGCGAATCGGTTTCCGGTGAGGTTTTGGGGAAAACGCGCGCGCAGTGGGCATTCCGGACGCCACCTGTCCCTTTTCGGCACAGAAGGACGGCCAAACTGATGCTGAAAATCCACAGGTTAACCGATAATTAACGATGGACCTTGAAGCCGGGCCGCTGACTTGCTTTGATCAGGTTCATGAGCACAACCCTAATCGAGGTTCGTCCCGCCAAGACTTCGGATGCGTCCGCGGTGGCGTCCACCCATGATGAAGCCTGGCGCTCCGCCTATCAGGGACTGATCCCCGGGGCCGAGCTGGAAAAGCTGATCAACCGCCGCGGTCCGCAGTGGTGGGATTCGGCGATTCGCAAGGGTAGCCGCGTCAGCGTGCTGTGCTTCGGCGACAAGGTCGCCGGCTATGCCAATTACGGCCGCAACCGCGCCCGCAGCCTGCATTTCGAAGGCGAAATCTACGAGCTTTACCTGCGCCCGGAATTCCAGGGCCTCGGTTTCGGCCGCCGCCTGTTCACCGCCGCCAAGCGCGATCTGGTGCAGAGCGGCCTCAAGAGCATGGTGATCTGGGCGCTGTCGGACAACGAGGGCGCCACCGAGTTCTACCGCGCGCTCGGCGGCCGCATGGTAGCCCGCTCCTCCGAGCGTTTCGGCGCCAAGTCCCTCGACAAGGTCGCCTTCGCCTGGACCAACTGAGCTCTTCACCGGGCTCGCCATTCGTGGCAATGCAGGCGTTGAATCCGGGCGCCCGCTCGGCTAGGCCTGTTGCAACTTTTCTTACATTTTCTGGAGCTTCCCATGCGCATTGACGCAATCAAGCTTGGCGTCAACCCGCCCCATGACGTCAACGTCGTCATCGAGGTGCCGGTCGGCGGCGAGCCGATCAAGTACGAGATGGACAAGGAATCCGGCGCGCTCATGGTTGACCGCTTCCTGTACACGCCGATGCGTTACCCCGGCAATTACGGCTTCATCCCGCACACTTTGTCCGGCGATGGCGATCCCTGCGACGTGCTGGTGGCCAACACCCGCGCCATCGTGCCCGGCGCGGTGATGAGCGTGCGCCCGGTCGGCGTGCTCCTGATGGAAGACGAGGCCGGCCTCGACGAGAAGATCATCGCGGTGCCGTCGTCGAAGCTGACGCAGCGCTACGACAAGGTGAAGAACTACAGCGACCTGCCGGACATCACGCTGCAGCAGATCCAGCACTTCTTCGAGCACTACAAGGATCTCGAGCCCGGCAAATGGGTCAAGGTCGTGCGCTGGGGCAGCGCCGACGACGCCCACAAGCTGATCCTCGAAGGCATCGAACGCGCCAAGGGCGCGAAGGTCTGAGACTTTTCCGGCCTTATCCCGGACGCGGAGCGGCCCGCCTGGACCGCTCCGAAAGGCGACGCGCAGCTGCGTCTCGCAATGATCATCGAACATCGCTAGCCTGAGCGCGACAACGCCACATAAGGGCCTGCGATGCGTATTTTCAGACTGCTCCGCAACCTCATTCTGGTCATCGTCGCGGCCGTCGTCGTGCTCGCCGGTGTGCTGGCGTTCAATGCCGTCACGGTGTCATCGCGGCAGTTGCAGGTCGCGGCCATTCCGCGCGTGGCGGTGGACGAAGCAGCGGCCAACCGGCTCGCCGAAGCGATCCGCTTCCAGACCATTTCCAGCGCCACCAATCCCGAGCAGAACGCCGAGGCGCTGCGTGCCATGCAGGCGCATATGGCAGCCAACTTTCCGGCGTTTCACGCCGCGGCGAAACGCGAGACCATCGGCGGCTACGGTCTGCTCTACACGTGGCAGGGCTCCGATCCGGCGCTGAAGCCGATCGCACTGCTGGCGCATCAGGACGTGGTCCCGGTGGCACCGGGCACCGAGAAGGACTGGCAGCATCCGCCGTTCCAGGGCGTGGTCGCCGACGGTTTTATCTGGGGCCGCGGCTCGTGGGATGACAAGGGCGACCTGTATGCGATCCTCGAAGCAGCCGAACTGCTGGCGAAGCAGGGCTTTCGCCCGAAGCGCACCATCTATTTTGCGTTCGGCCATGACGAGGAGGTGTCCGGCCAGCGCGGCGCTACCGCCATAGCCGCGCTGCTGGCATCGCGCCATGTAAGGCTGGAGTTCGTCCTCGACGAGGGCCTGCTGATCACCGAAGGAATCCTCAAGGGGATCGACCGGCCGCTGGCGCTGATCGGCGTCGCCGAAAAGGGCTACGCCACGTTGACCCTGACCGCGCAGGCAACCCCCGGCCATTCCTCGATGCCGCCGCACGACACCGCCATCGGCCTGCTCAGCGCCGCGCTGGTGCAGCTCGAGGAGCACCGCCTGCCGATGCGCGTCAACAGCACCGTCGCCGCGATGCTGGCCACCATGGCGCCGGAGATGCACGGCATGAACCGCGTGGTGCTGTCGAACCTGTGGCTGCTGCGGCCTTTGCTGCTGCACGAATTCGAGAAGATCGGGCCGACCGAGGCCAATGTGCGCACCACCACCGCGCTGACCGTCTTCAAGGCCGGCGAGCAGGACAATGTGCTGCCGGGCAATGCCGAGGCCACGGTGAATTTTCGCCTTCTGCCCGGCGACACCCAGGCCAGCGTCACCGAGCATGTCCGCCGCACCGTCAACAATGAGCGCATCGCGATCGCGCCGTATCCCGGCAATACCGATCCGCCGCCGGTCACCGCCGCGGATGGACCGTCCTACACGGCGCTGAACCGTACCATCCGCGAGGTCTTTCCCGACGTCCTCGTCGCCCCCGGCCTGATGGTCGCCGCCACCGATTCGCGGCATTACGCTGGGATCGCCGACAACATCTTCCGCTTCTCGCCGGTGCGCGCCACCTCGGAAGACCTCAAGCGCTTCCACGGCACCGACGAACGCCTCAGCATCGACAACTACGGCGACATGATCCGGTTCTATCGCCGACTGATCGAAAACGCGGCGGAGTAGTCGGGCGGCATCGCGGTGCATTCATGCTGTCATCACCCGCGAAAGCGGGTGATCCAGTAACCGGCGTCATCGCGCCTCGTCGCTACCGTCGCGGAATACTGGATCGCCCGGTCCTGGCGCGCAATTGCGCGCCGGCCGGGCGATGACAGCTTTATTTGTGGCACGGGCGATTCACACCGGCCGAATCATGAAGCCGTCGAAGAACACCGCGAGCGCGGCGTGACCATCGAGCGGCAACACATGCGCCACATACTGGTCGGGCCGCACCACCACCATGCAACCCAGCTTGCGATCGATGCCGCGCATGGCGAAAATGTCGTTGCCGCTCTTGAGGTCGGCGCTGAACATTTTCTCATAGTCGCAGAGACTGTAGCGTCCCTTGCGCGGCAGCAGCAGCGGCGGCGTGGTATCGATGGCGATGTCGCGGTGGTCCTGCTGGAACACCGCGCGGACATCGATCACCGAATCGATGTCATCCCCGTGCGGCGTATATTTCTTCACCGGCGACTCCGCGGCCTCGGCCAGAAAGCGGCACAAGCTGCCGATGCCGGAATCCGGCGCGGCCGGATCACCGGCGCCGGCGAACGCAAAAATGCGCCAGCGGCCATCGGCCTTCACCGTGTGGCCGAGTTGCATCGGCCGGGCGTCGGCGACGCGAATCACCGGCGCGGAATGAAAGCGCATGCCGATCGTGAGCCCCGCGGCGAGATGCTGATGGGGCGCCGTGCCGGTCAGCAACGACGGGCTGTAGCGCGCCGCCGTGCCCGCGGTGTAGCGACCGTGCCTGACGAAGTAGTCCTGGGTCCTGGCGGCATCGAAGCCTTTGCTCGATGCCAGCATCGCGGCCCATTCGCGATCGAACTCGATGAGCTCCCGGGCGATGGCCTGACGTTCGGCCGAATAGCTGTGCAGCAGATTGGGCGCGCAGCGCTTGCGCAGCACCGCCGCCAGCTTCCAGCCGAGATTGAATCCGTCCTGCATGGAGACGTTCATCCCCTGCCCGGCTTTCGGGCTGTGGGTGTGACAGGCATCGCCGGCGATGAACACCCGCGGCAGGCGCTGCGCGGTGTCAGCTTCGGGCACGTCGTCGAACTTGTCGCAGATGCGCTGGCCGATCTCGTAGACCGACCACCAGGCGATCTCTTTGACGTCGAGCGTATAGGGATGGAGAATGCGGCGCGCAGCGCCCACCAGATCGTCGGACGTGATGTTGCGGTTGGATACCCGTTCGCCGGCATCGAGCTTGTCCATCTCGATATAGAGGCGGAACAGATAGCCGCCTTCGCGCGGGATGATGATGATACTGCCATGCGCGGCGGACTGGATCAGCGACTTGAAGCGGACGTCCGGAAAGTCGGTCACGGCCAGCACATCCATCACGCCCCAGGCATGGTTGGCGGAGTCGCCATGCAGCGCGCGCCCGATCAAGCTGCGCACAGCGCTGCGGGCGCCGTCGCAACCGACCACATAGCGCGCCTTGATGGTCTCGGTCTGCGGCGCCTGGCCGGCATCGCTGCGCTCGAGCCTTGCCGTGACGGTGTAGGGGTCGTGGTTATCGCCGGCAGGCTCGGGGGCAATCTGCAGATCGAGCAGACGCCGGCCGTAATATGGCGCGAGCCGAGCCGGTGCGCTACGCATGACGTCGAGATAGAAGTCGTGCACCCGGACCTGGTTGAGCACGACATGGGGAAATTCCGACAGCCCGTCCTCGGTGTCCTGCACCCGTCCGCTGCGCACGATGTTATCAGGCTGTGCGGCGTCCGGTTTCCAGAACGTCGTCTCGTTGATCCAGCTGGCTTCCTTGAGCACGCGTTCGCTGAAACCGAAGGCCTCGAACATCTCCATGGTGCGGCAGGCAATGCCATCGGCCTGGCCACGCAGCATCGGCCCCGGCTTCTGCTCGACGATGCATGTCCTGATGTCGGGAAAGGCGGAGAGTTGTGCGGCCAGCGTCAGCCCCGCCGGACCGCTGCCGACGATCAGCACGTCGACCTCCTCCGGCACAGGGCCGGGCGATCCTGCAGCAGGAGTCCGCTGCGCGGGGTCGGCGATCCCCGGGTCTCCGGGTTCGAATCCATTGAGGTGAAACTGCACGAAACCTCCCTTTCAAGCTGGCGACCCGTTCCGGCCGCAAGGGCGGAGGAGAGGCGCGGTCAGGTCTGACCCGGCTCGGCGGGTCTTTGCGGCGATGGCTGCAGCTCACGAGTCGCCCGGGATCGGTGGCTGCATCAAACACCGCTTCCATATTGATATGTATGCTGATCATCAGTATGCTTGTCAATATTTCGCCACCGCGGGGATTTCATGACCGACAACAATGACAAGCCGGGCCATCTGGCGCGCCGCTTCCAGCAGATCGCGGTGGCGGTGTTTCATGCCGAGGTCGAGGCGGCCGGCTACGACCTCACGCCGGTGCAGTATGCTGCGCTGACCACCATCGCCGCACATCCCGGAATCGATCAGGCGACCCTTGCCGGCGTCATCGCCTATGACCGGACCACCATTACCGGCGTGGTCGACCGGCTGGCGCAGAAGGAGCTGGTGCTGCGCCAGGCCAACAGCAGGGATCGTCGTGTTCGCGAATTGCAGATCACCGAACAAGGCCGGCGCATTCTCGACGGCATCGAGCCGGCAGTGCAGGCGGCCCAGCGCAGCATGCTACGCGGCCTCACCGCGGATGAGGCCAGCCAGTTGGTGCGGCTGCTGCAAAAGGCGATCGCCGCCGGCAACGAACTCAGCCGTGCGCCGATGCGGGATGCGTCGCCCGATGCAGCAAAGGCGGAATAGCCTGCCGGCTAAACCTTTGGCGCCGCGAGTCCATGGATCGCGCAAGCCGCGCGCAGGGTGTTGACCAAAAGGCACGCCACTGTCATCTGGCCGACGCCGCCCGGCACCGGGGTGATGGCGCTGGCGACCTCCAGCGCTTCCTGAAAAGCGACGTCGCCGACCAGCTTGGTCTTGCCGTCGTCGCCGGCAATCCGGTTGATGCCGACGTCGATCACTGTGGCGCCCGGCTTGATCCAGTCGCCGCGCACCATTTCCGGCCGGCCCACCGCAGCATAGACCAGATCGGCCTGCGCGCAGAGTTTCGCCAGATCGCGCGATCGCGAATGCGCAATGGTCACCGTGGCATTTTCGTTGAGCAGCAGCTGCACCAACGGACGGCCGACCAGATTCGAGCGGCCGATCACGATGGCATTCATGCCTTCCAGCGATGGATGCACCGTCTTCGTCAAAATGATGCAGCCCAGCGGCGTGCACGGCGACAGCGCGGGCAGTCCGCCGGCGAGACGGCCGGCATTGTTCGGGTGCAGCCCGTCGACGTCCTTGGCGGGATCGATGGCATTGATGACCGCCTCGGTGTCCAGCCCCTTGGGCAGCGGCAGCCGCACCAGGATGCCGTGCACCGTGGTGTCGGCATTCAGCTTTGCCACCAGCGCCAGCAGATCGGCCTGCGCCACATCGGCGGGCAGCTTGTGTTCGAACGACGCCATGCCGGCGGCCTGGGTCTGCTTGTGCTTGCTGCGCACATAGACCTCGGAAGCGGGATCGGAGCCGACCAGCACCACCGCGAGACCCGGCGTCACGCCATGCTCGCTCTTGACCCGCGCCACTTCGGCGGCGACGCGGTCGCGCAGCTCGGCGGCAATGATCTTTCCATCGATGATGCGGGCAGTCATGGTCTTGCGTCCTGTTTGCGTCAGTCGGGTTGGGCGGCGGTCAGGCTGCGCATGAGCTCGCCGAGTTTTTTGGGATCGCCGTCGACGGCGATCTGCTTGTGCCGCGACGTGGTGCCCGACAGCACCCGCACGTCGCGTTTCTTGACGCCGAGCGCCTTCGCCAGCAGTTCGGTCACGGCGCGGTTGGCCTCGCCGCCCTCGGCGATGGCGCGGACCCGCACCTTCACCACTGCGCGGCCGTCGGCCAGCGTCTCGATGCCGTCGATGCCGTCACGGCCGCCGCGCGGCGTCACCCGCAGCGCGATGCTGATTCCTTGGGTGGAATAGCGCCACGGATCCACCGGACCGCGATCAGATGACGTTCGGGTAGATGTAGTAGGTAATGACCCGCTGGATGAACATGATGATCAGGATCAGCACGATCGGCGAGATGTCGAGGCCGCCGAGGCTGGGCAGCGAGCGGCGGATCGGCGCCAGCACCGGCTCGGTGATGCGGAACAGGAATTCCGCGATCGAGGCAACGAACTGGTTGCGGGTGTTGACGACATTGAAGGCGATCAGCCAGGACAGGATCGCCGAGGCAATCAGCAGCCAGACATAGAGATCGAGGACGATCAGCACGATATCGAGAACGGCACGCATGACGGGGCTTGCTCGCGGGGTTACGTCGCGGATTCGACTGCCACGTAAATATCGACTCGTTCCCCTGCAAACAAGGGAACTGGCCGCCCAAAAGACCGACAAAGCCGCGATTCCGGTCGTTCTTGACTTGCCGTTGGCGGGGATTGTAAATGGCGGCGATTGCCGACCGGTTTGTTCGCGAACCGTCCGCAACGGGGCCATAGCTCAGCCGGGAGAGCGCGTCGTTCGCAATGACGAGGTCGGCGGTTCGATCCCGCCTGGCTCCACCATCCTTCGCTTGCTTCGCAAGCTACGGCTCGGCAAGCCACGCCGGTCTATCGGGGCGAAGCAAGCGAAGGATGTCACGCCGTAGCCCGCAGGGCGCAGGCGGACCTCGGCAACCGCCCTGCCAAACTCAGCTACTCCGCCGCCTCGCGCATCGCCGCCACCAGCGGCATCTGCGCCAGCCAGCCATCGAGAAAATGCTTCAGCCAGGCGCGCTCGGCGACGTCGTGCAGGGCGCGATAGGCGAAATGATCGCCGCGCGGCCGCGCGCCCGGCAGCGCCAGCCGTTCATGGCCCCGCGTGGTCCAGCGATGCATCATCGCGGTGGTGACGTCGGGATGAAACTGGAAGCCGTAGGAATGGCCGTAGCGCAATGCCTCGACCGGGAAATCGCTGCCTTCGGCGAGCAGCTCGGCGCCTGCCGGCAATCCAAAACCCTCGCGGTGCCAGTGATAGACGTGGTCCGGCCAGTCGGCGCAGACCGCCAACCCTGCCGCGGTGGGGCGGATCGGATAATAGCCGATCTGGGCGCGGCCCTGCGGATGCGGCGCGACCGTGGCGCCGAGCTGGATGGCCAGCATCTGGGCGCCGAGGCAGATGCCGAGGAACGGCCGGTCTTCCTTCAGCGGTACGGAAATCCAGTCGATCTCCCGGCGCACATAGTCGTCCGGATCGTTGGCGCTCATCGGGCCGCCGAACATCGCCGCGCCGGCGTAGTCGTCGAGCGACTCCGGCAGCGGATCGCCGAAACGGGGGCGGCGGATGTCGAGCGGATGGCCAAGCAGCCGGAGCGCATTGCCGACCCGGCCGGGGGTGGAACTCTCTTGGTGCAGGATGATCAGGACCGGGCGCGGGTCGGCGGCATGCAGGGGAATCGGTGGCGCCGGTGCAATCCCGCGCACTCCGGCCAGATCTGACAGGCGTGACACCGTCCCGGCGTCAAAGGCTGCCGCTCCAGCAATCAAGTGAATCTCTTCGTCTTGCTGCTTCATCTGGACAGAAGCGTACCTTGCACGTGGTTAACCAGATCTGAATTCAAGCAAATGATGGGCCAAATGAGACCCGCAGGTCAGGTGCGGCGCAACTGTATCCGCGCTACCACGCCGGCCACGAAGCCGCGCGGGAACAGGCGCAGCATCAGCGGGATCATCTTGATCCCGAGGCCCGGCAAAACCACCCGCTTGTTGGCCATCAGGCCGCGATAGCCGGCCAGCGCGACCTTGGCGGGCGAGACGCTCAGGATCGCCGAATCGAGGCCGGGCTCGAAGCCGGCGCGCAGCCGGAATTCCGACGACACCGGCCCCGGGCACAGCGCGGTGACGCGGACGCCTTTCGGGCCGAGCTCCTGATGCAGCGCCTCGGTGAGGGACAGCACATAGGCCTTGCTCGCATAATAAACCGCCATGCCGGGCCCCGGCAGAAAACCGGCGATCGAGCTGACGTTCAGAATCCCGCCGCCGGTCCGGATCACGCTCTCGGAAAACCGCAGCGACAGCTCGGTCAGCGCGCGCACGTTGACGTCGATAAGCCCGAGTTGCTGGACGCGATCCATCTCGACCGCCTTGCCGAACATGCCGAAGCCGGCATTGTTGACGACAAATTCAACGTCGACATCGGCAGCCACCAGCGCCGCGGCGATGCAGTCGCCGGCATCGCGCGCTTCGAGGTCGCAGGGAATGATGATCGGCGCGGCGCCGCCGGCAGCAACGATCTCGGCGGCGAGCGCTGTGAGCCGGTCGCCCCGGCGCGCCACCAGCGCAACGCGGTGATCGTTGGCCGCGAACACCTTCGCGAGCTCGGCGCCAATGCCGGCCGACGCACCGGTAATCAACGTCACGCGTTCAGTCACAATGCAATGCTCTTGAAAAACGACACAACCAGCGGGCGCGAAAACAGCCCTTCATAGGCATTAATGGGGATACCCCGCTGCTGCAAGCCCGAATGAATATTCAAATACCTTGAGTTGACTTCGTACACATCCCGACGAGACAATTCATCGCGCCGTCATGCAACATAACCGGTCGTTGGATCCGCGATGCGGCCGAGCTACCTGTCGACCATTCCACCCTTCGCCCTCAGCTGGTCGCGCCGGTGTCCGCCGCGTCACCGGCAATGCGGCGCTTGAGGTTGATACGATCCCGCGACGAGACCGCGAGCAGATCCGCTGCGCGCCACACCACATTCTCCTCGAACTCGCTGACGCGGCCGTCCACATAGACCAGCTCCCACATCATTTCGATGATGCGCAGCCGGCCCTCTTCATCGACCGAACGCATGATGACGCTGGTGAAGTGGTAGAGATCGACCGCCTCGCCTTCCTCCAGCGTCGCGGCGGCGATCAGCCGGTCCGCAGTGCCGGGATCGAGCCCGAAGCGCGTTTCGATCAGGCTGTGCAGCTTGCTCTTCTCGATGGCCGACGGTTCGCCGTCCAGCGAGATCACGTGGATGAGCAACGCCGTCGCCGCGAGGCGATAGCCGCTATCGTCGAATGCCTGATTGGCGTGCGCGTCAGGGGAAACCACGTCGGCAATGAATTGGCGCAATGTCTCCAGCATCAAGTCCTGCTTCCGTCCAGAATTGAAGTTCTCGATCGATTGATTTCGGGCCTCGCATCGGCGAATGCAAGCCTTCTACCCTGTCGCAATTGCCGCAGCAGCATTAAAGTTCCGCAAGGTTATGGGATTTCGTAAACCATGATCTTGTCGGTGATGCCGCGTAGTGCCGCTTGCTTTTCGATCGGCGTGATCGCTGCCTGCTGCAGCATCGCCTCCACCGCGCCGGCTGCCATGATCGGGCCGGTGACGTGGATGGCCTGCGAATTGGACAGGCCCTGGACGCGCGCGGCGATGTTGACCGTCTGGCCGAAGTAGTCCTGCCGCTCGTTGAGCATCACCGCCAGGCACGGACCCTCGTGGATGCCGATCTTCACCACCAGATCGCGGGTGCCGCGCTGCTCGTTGAGCTTGTCCATCGCCGTGCGCATGCGCAATGCGGCGGCAAGCGCCTGTTCCGGCCGCACGAAGGTGGCCATCACCGCATCGCCGATGGTCTTCACCACCGCGCCGGCCTCCGAAGAAATGATCTCCAGCAGCGCATGGAAATGCGCGCGCACCAGGTCGAAGGCGGCGAGATCGCCGACACGCTCGTAGAGCGCCGTGGAGCCCTTGAGGTCGGTGAACAGGAAGGTCAGCGAGGTGATCTTCAGCCGCTGGTCGATGTCGAGATTGTCGGCCTTATAGACGTCCCGAAACGTCTGGTTGGACAGTATCCGCTTGGCGGTGACGAACGGCTTGCGCTTACCTATCAGGTGATGGAGCGCATCCGCCGCCACCAGCACCGACGGCAGCACCCGCGCGCCGGTTTGGTTGTCGAGCGACAGCCGCAGCGGCCCCGGCCGCAGCGTGGTGGTCTGGCTCGGCGCATGGTCGCCGCGGTAGACCAGTGCGAGCTGCTGCACCTCCCCGGTCGGTTCGCCCTGCACGTCGATGAACTGCGCGACATGGGTCACCGGTTCGAACACGATCAGGAACTGAGGCGGCAGTTGCAACGCCAGGTCGGCCTTCTGGTGCGCCGGCAGTTCGCGCGCGGCGAGCACGATGTCGTCCGACAGCGAGGCAAAGGACGCCGCGTCGAAATCGACGCCAGAACTCCAGAACACCTGCCTGAAGTACTCCCAGATTGGCAGCGAGTTGGGATCGTGCGCAGCGATCCGCCGGATCCGCGGCGCCACCGTGAAGGCAACCTCGACCTGCTCGTCCACCGACGCCGCATAGCCGCAGCCGCACAGGCCGCATTGATAGTCGTCGGATCGCAGCGACTTCAGCGTGCCGTGGGCGTCAAGCACCCCGCTGCAACCCGGGCACAATACGTTCCAGGTGAGGTCGAACAGGCCGAGCCGCGCCGCATGCAGGAAGCCGGCGATCGCCCGCTCCTCGTCGAGGCCGTTGCGCGCTGCAAAGTCGAGCACGTTGATGCGGTTGAGCGCGTGGTCGGCGCCATCGACGATCAACTGCTCGATGGCCCCGGCAACGGCAGGATCGACCGCCTGTTTTAGCGCGGCGAATTGGACGTGAAGATCACTCATCCAGCAAGTTTAGTGGAATTGCGCGACGCGTCCAAGACAACGAAACGTGCAGCTCAGCGACGTTCGATCCGGAACCTGGGCGAGCGGTCCGGCTGGGTGGTGACGATGCCGACCGGCATCACCGGCTCCTGGTCCTGCAGCGTCACGCGAAAGCTGCCGACGATCTTCGCCAGTGCCAGCGTCGCCTCGACCAGCGCAAAATGTGCGCCGATGCACACCCGCGCGCCGACCCCGAACGGCAGATAGGCAAAACGATCCGGCGGCGGCGTGCCGGGCAGGAAGCGGGCCGGCATGAAGGCCTCGGGATCGCGCCACAATTTCTCGTGCCGGTGCAGCAGCCATGGCGCGATCAGGATCACGTCGTTGCGCGCCACATCGAACTCGCCGAGCCGGTCCGGTCCGGAGGCCGCACGCGCGATCAGGAACGCCGGCGGATACAGCCGCATGGTCTCGTCGATCACCGCGCGGGTGAACGGCAGGTTTTCGGCGGCCAGCGGCCCATGCGCAGCGGCGGCGTTTGCCTCCGCGGCAAGCTGCTGCTGCGTCGCCGGATCGAGCGCCAGCAGATACAGCGCCCAGAACAGCGCTGTCGCCGTCGTCTCATGGCCGGCGAGGATCATCGTCGCCACCTGGTCGCCGAGCTGTGCATCGGAAAACGCAGCACCGGTTTCCGGATCGCGCGCCGCCACCATCAGGTCGAACAGGTCGCGCGGCGGCGCGCTTTCGTTCTTGCCGGCGGCACGGCGGGCGGCGATCAGTTCGGCCACAAAGCGGGTCCAGCGCTTGCGAAACCGGTTGCGGGCAAATTCCTGCGGCGTCGGCCAGGACAGCGGCAGCAGCAGGTCGAAGAAGTGCGGCCGCGCCAGCTTGCTGCCGTATTCCAGCACGAAACCGCGCAGCTCCGCCCCACGCGCGCCCATGTCGAAGGAGAACATGGTGCGGCCGGCGATTTCCAGCGTCATGCGCTGCATGATCTCGCGCAGGTCGACCGGACCATGGCGCGCGGCCTCAAGCTCATCCAACGTCTCGTCCACCGCCGAGATCATGTGCGGCACCAGGGTATTAACCGCGCGCGGCGTGAAGGCCGGCGCGAGCGTGCGGCGCTGGTGCTTCCAAGCGCGGCCCTCGGCCAGCAACAACCCCTCGCCGAGCATCGGCCGGAGCACGCGGATACCAGCGGCGGTGCGGGTGTAATTCTCGTAGTTGTCCACCAGCACATGGCGGATGGTGTCGGGTGTATTCAGGATGAAGGAGGCACGGCCGAAGAAGCGGCCCTTGATGATGTCCTCTTCATAGGCGCGCTGGCCCCAGGTTCCGATGACGCTCTTGCGCGTCGCCGCCATCCGCCCGAGCGGCCCCATGGTCGACGACGCCCGCGGCGGTGACGGCGGCACCAGCGGCGCGCGCGCCAGGAGATGATCGAAGGTTTCGGCGATGCTCATGGACGGCCTCGCGGTTGGATCGAGCTGGTGAGGTTATCGCGGCCAGTGGAGGCGGCAATCCGGGCGCGATGAAGGCGCCCGCCGCTCAGTAGGTCAGCTCCGCCACCGTGATGCGGTTTTCCGCCGCGGGCCAGGCCCGGGCCACGATGCGCTCCTCGTTGAACAGCGCCGGCACCGGGCGGCCGACATCGGTCGCCGCGAGCCGCAGCGTCGCCGACGTATCGGTCGGCACGCCCGGCTTCACATCGGCGGGCTCGCGACCGTCGAACAGCACCACGTCGCGTGGCAGACCGAAATAGCCGCGCGCCCGCGACAGGATGACCACCGCGCCGGCGCCGGCATCGGCGGCGCCCAATGGACGCGCGGCGCGCAGATGCACCACTTCGGAGGAGCGCGGAAACGGCGAACGATAAGTGTGGGTGATCGGCGCGCCTGCCTGGGCCAGCACGATTTCCAGCGGCCAGGTGGGATCGACTTGCACCGGACCCCAGCGCCCGTCGGCCGCCGTCCGTGCCGAGAGAAGCGCGGCGCCGATCCGCTCACCGGAATCCGGCGCCACGCGGAACACCTCGACGGACGCGTCGGCCACCGGCCGGTTCGTCGGCACACCACCGGGCGTGCCGGTCACCAGTCCGCTCAGCCGCACCTGTGCTTCGGGAACGATGGCGATCCGCTGCGGCTCGCGGCCGGCGATGAACTTGTAGATCTCGCGGAAAGCGCGCGGATGGTAGGCGGTCTCGCGATGGTCGACGGGGCCGAGCACCAGATTGGTGGCGCCGCGCAGCTCGGGCCCTTCGGCGGTAACGCCGGTGGCCACGCCGGGCTTGCCGAGAAACCGGCCGTCCGGCTGCGCGTACTTGTCCATGCCGTCGCTGCGCAGGGTCAGGAAGGCCGTGCCCTCGGTCACTTCCGACCCGTCGCTGCCAATGAGGCCGCGCAAAAACGGCCCGCTGCCGTTGAACTCCATGCCCGGCGCCTCCGGCCAGGTATGGACACCGTGGTTGGGCGTGCCGCACAGCACGGCGTGACCGACGTCCTTGCCGCCGCCGTTCTTGATGTAATTGCGCAGCGCATTGCCGCCACGTGAATTGGCCACCAGCGCGACGCGGCTGGCGCCGGTCCGCTGCTTGAGCTGGGCCACCGCTTCGCCGAGCTCGCGACGCGCATCCTCGGTCGAGGACCGGTATTGCTGTGGAACCGCATCGTCGTTGCGCGCCAGCGGATCGGTGAAGTTCAACGCCATCAGGCGGTCGCGCGCGACGCCGTTGGATTCCATGCGCCACAGCGTGGTGAGCCACAAGGCGGCGTGGTCGCCATTGCCATGGACGAACAGGATCGGCGGCACATCGGTGACATCAGGCGCAACAGCGGGCGTTTGCGCTGCGGCGCGGAAACTGACCGCCCCCGCGAAGGGCAGCGCCGCCAAGCCTTTGAGGATCGCCCGTCGCACTGGCTGCATCGTTCCGTCTCCCTTGGTTGCGCGCTGACGGCGCTTGATCGCCGTGATAGCGGATCAGCCACTGGACAGACAACGCGTTTCGCAGGCATCAACCTGTTTCGGTCCCGCAGAATCATATCTGCTGCGGTTGCCGCGATCCCTCACCGACGTTGACGACGGGACGATGATGACCGACGCACCGAGATCCAGCCTGTTCCCCGCCGACGGCGTTGCCGCACCGCTGCGCTATCCGGTGTTCCGGCGGATCTGGCTGGCCAGCCTGCTGTCCAATCTCGGCCTGATGATCCAGAGCGTCGGCGCGGCCTGGGCGATGACCCAGATGACCTCCTCCGCCGACAAGGTGGCGCTGGTGCAAACCGCCTTGATGCTGCCGATCATGCTGATCTCGATGCCGGCCGGGGCAGTCGCCGACATGTATGACCGCCGCGTTGTGTCGCTGGTCTCGCTGGTGCTGTCGCTGGTCGGCGCCGGCACGCTGACGGCGCTGACCTGGCTCGGGCTGGTGACGCCCAATATCCTGCTGGCATTCTGCTTCATCATCGGCAGCGGCATGGCGCTGTTCGGCCCGGCCTGGCAGTCCTCGGTCAGTGAGCAGGTGCCACACGAAGTGCTGCCGTCGGCTGTGGCGCTGAACGGCATCAGCTACAATATCGCGCGAAGCTTCGGCCCCGCGATCGGCGGCATCGTGGTGGCCAGCGCCGGTGCGGTGGCTGCCTTCGCCTGCAATGCGGTGCTCTACGTGCCATTGCTGGTGATGCTGCTGATCTGGCGCCGCAACGTCGAAGTATCGCGGCTGCCGCGCGAGCGGCTCAGCCGTGCCATCGTCTCCGGCGTGCGCTACATCCTGAATTCGCCGTCCATCCGCGTCGTGCTGGCGCGCACCCTGATCACCGGCATCTGCGGCGGCTCGGTGTCAGCGCTGATGCCCCTGGTGGCGCGCGACCTGCTGCACGGCGGCGCGCAGACCTACGGCATCATGCTCGGCGCCTTCGGCATGGGCGCGGTGATCGGTGCGCTGAATATCGGCCATGCCCGCAAGCACCTCAGCGGCGAAGCCTCGATCCGGCTCTGTGCGCTGATCATGGGCGCGGCCATCGCGGTGATCGCCGTCAGCTCGGAGCCGGTGCTGACCGCGGCGGCTTTGGTGGTCGCGGGCGCGGTCTGGATGCTGGCGGTGGCGCTGTTCAACATCGGCGTGCAGCTGTCGGCGCCGCGCTGGGTGGCCGGGCGCTCGCTGGCCGCGTTCCAGGCGGCAATCGCCGGCGGCATCGCCATCGGCAGCCGGGGCTGGGGCTACCTCACCGATCACGTCGGCGTCGAGCTGGCCTTGCTGACATCGGCTGCGGCGATGTTCGTCTCGCCGCTGTTCGGCCTGTGGCTGCGGATGCCGCCGATCGGCGCCCGCGTCGAGGATGCCGATTCGCTCGAAGATCCCGAGGTCCGGCTGGCCCTGACCGGACGCAGCGGCCCACTGGTGGTGGAGATCGAATATCGCGTCGACCAGGAGCAGGCCCGCGCCTTCCACGGCGTGATGCAGGACGTCCAGCTCAGCCGCCAGCGTAACGGCGCCTATGGCTGGTCGATCGCCCGCGACATCGCCGATCCCGAATTGTGGACCGAGCGCTATCACTGTCCGACTTGGCTCGACTACCTGCGCCAGCGCAACCGCTCGACCCAGTCCGAACGCGCGCTGCACCAGCGCGCCATGGCGTTCCACCTCGGCCCCGATCCGGTCCGGGTGCGCCGCATGCTGGAGCGGCCGTTCGGATCGGTGCGCTGGAAGGACGATACGCCGGACATCGCCGCCAACGACGTGCTGCCGGTATCGACTCCGGCCGGCAGCAGCGGCTGAGCCTACTGGCCGTTATCGGTCAGCACCTTGGCGCAAGCCTTGCTGAGCCTGGCGCGATTCTCCTTCAGGCAGGCCAGCACAACGGAATCGCCGTCGTTCATCTTGGCCCGGCAGAACCGCGACACGTCGCGCGCGCAGGCCGAATGGCTATCGTTGGTCTGCGCGGACGCCGGCGCGACCGGCAGCAGAAATGCAATGAGCAACAGACGCTTCATGGGACACCTCTCACACTGACAGCAATGCCGCCGATATTGCCCCATGCGGTCATGCGCGCCAGCGCAAAATAGCCGGTCACCCGATAGCGGCGCGGCTACACCGGCCGAGCTTCGCGCCACCCACATGATTAATGTTTGGTTGACGATGTTTCCTTAATCTGAGGCATCGCGCGCAACGCCGCCTCCGGGCGGGCGTTTATGTCCCAGTCGCGCTGCGCGATGGTTCAGGACTGAAGATATGAAGCATTTTTCAATCATTGCCGCGACGCTGCTCGCCACCGGAACGGCCTGGGGCCAGACCGCCGTTCAGCCGCCGGCAGCGCCCGCTGCGGCCGCGGCCAGCACGGTCGGCGCTGCCGCGACGACGCCGCAGCCTGCCCGCAATGTCGTCTCAAGCCCGGATGCGCGTTCGGCCGCCGCGCTGGCGCTGTCCGACCAGCCGACCTTCGACACCGGCACCGCCGCTCGTCTTCTCCACGCCATTGTCAGCTATAGCGAGATCGCCCGAAGCGGCGGCTGGCCGTCCATCCCGGCGGACGCCAAGTTTGCCCTCGGCGTGAACGGCAGCAGCGACGCCTTGTTGCGCCTCCGCCTGATCGTCACCGGCGACCTCGCCGCCGACAAGGCCAGTGGCGCTTACGACAAGACGCTCGCAGACGCCGTCAAACACTTCCAGGCACGCCATGGCCTGCCCACCACCGGCATGGTCGGGCCGCTCACCCTCGCCGCACTCAACGTGCAGGTGCAGAAGCGGGTCCAGCAGCTTGAGGCTTCGCTCGAGCGCATCAAGCAGATGGGCTTCGGTTTCGGTCCGCGTTATGTGGTGGTCAATCTGCCCGCCGCCTATGCCGAGGCGATCGAGAACGACGTCGTGGTGCGGCGCTATCGCGTCATCGTCGGCAAGACCGAGAAGCCGTCGCCGACGCTGATCGCCGAGATCAGCAACGTCAACCTCAACCCGACATGGACCGTGCCGACCTCGATCACCAGGAACGAGATCGCCGCGCATATGCGCAAGGATCCGACCTATCTGACCCGCATGCACATGCAGCTGCTGGACAGCAAGGAAGCGGTGATCGATCCGGCCACGGTGGACTGGTCGCAGACGCCGAACTTCACCGTGCGACAGGTCCCGGGCGAGTGGAACGCGCTGGGCCAGGTGCGCATCGACATGCCGAACAACTACGCCGTCTACATGCACGACACCAACCAGAAGAACCTGTTCACCGACGACTATCGTTTCGACTCGCACGGCTGCGCCCGGATCGACAATGTCCGCGATCTCGCCGCATGGATCCTGAAGGACCTGCCGAAGTGGGACCGCGCCGCCATCGACGCCAAGATCGCCAGCGGCGAGCGCGAGACCATCAAGCTGCCGACCAAGATTCCGGTGGCCTGGACCTATCTCACCGGGTGGATGACCCGCGACAACACGGTCAACTTCCGCAACGACATCTACGACCAGGATGCGCAGCTGGTGGAAGCCACCGCAGAGGAAGAGGCGTTCTTCGGCAAGGCCGCGCAGCCGGTCGCGAGGTAGTTCGCCCGAGCTGCCAGTTCGAAAGGAGCTTCAGCCGGGTGGTCGGCGGAACCGATATTCCGCCCGATGCAATGCAGCCTCCCGAAATCAACGGAGCAAGCGCAATTTAATTACGTTAAAGCACCCTGAAATGGGTTTGGACGTCACGCAGGTGCGCGGCGAGACCGCATCTGCTGAGTTCTGACAATGATCGACGCGACAACTGCCATGCCATCTGCTGCCGCCGCGCAGCGTGCCACGCCGCTGAATTCCCCCGCCCGGGTGCTGCTGGCGAGCCTAATCGGCACCACCATCGAATTCTTCGACTTCTACGTCTATGCCACCGCCGCGGTGCTGGTGTTCCCGACGCTTTTCTTTCCCAACTCCGATCCGACCACGGCGCTGCTCGCGTCGTTCGCGACGTTCTCCATTGCGTTCTTCGCGCGTCCGTTCGGCGCCATCATCTTCGGCCATTTCGGCGACCGCGTCGGGCGCAAGACCACACTGGTGGCGGCACTGCTGACCATGGGCATTTCCACCGTGGTGATCGGCCTGCTGCCGACCTACGCACAGATCGGCGTGATCGCGCCGCTGCTGCTGGCGCTGTGCCGGTTCGGCCAGGGTTTTGGGCTCGGCGGCGAGTGGGGCGGCGCGGTGCTGCTGGCCACCGAGAATGCGCCCGAAGGCAAGCGCTCTTGGTACGGCATGTTTCCGCAGTTCGGTGCGCCGCTCGGGCTGTTCCTGGCCTCCGGCGCGTTCTGGATCCTGCTGCACTTCATGTCCCAGGAGGCGCTGCTGAGCTGGGGCTGGCGGATTCCCTTCGTCGCCTCGATCGCGCTGATCGGCATCGGCCTGTGGGTGCGGCTGTCGATCACCGAGACGCCGGAATTCCAGAAGGCCATCGACAAGGCCGAGCGCGTCGCCGTGCCGGTGGTGGAGCTGTTCCGCAGCCACAAGATGAGCCTGTTCCTCGGCACCTTCATGGCGCTGGTGACCTTCGTGCTGTTCTACATCTGCTCGGCCTATCTGTTGTCCTACAACGTCAAGGTCGTCGGCATCTCCTTCCTCGACGCGCTCGCCGTGCAGATCTACGGATCGGTGCTGTTCGGTCTCACTACCGTTGCCGCCGGCAAGCTCGGCGACCGCTTCGGCCGGCGCGAACTGCTGATCGTCAGCACCATCGCGGTGGCGGTGTTCTCGTTTGCGCTGGGGCCGCTGCTGAGCTCCGGCATCGTCGGCATCTACGTCTTCATCACCGCCGGCATGCTGCTGTTCGGCCTCAACTACGGCGTGATCGGCACCGCGCTGGCGGCCCCCTTCCCGACCGAGGTGCGCTACACCGGCTCGTCGATCACCTTCAACCTCGCCGGCATCTTCGGCGCTTCGCTGGCGCCCTATGCCGCGACCTGGCTGCAGGTCAATTACGGCATGGCCTATGTCGGTTACTATCTGCTGGCGGCGTCGCTGGTGACGCTGGCCTGCATCTTCGCGGCGCCGAAGGGCGATATCTGACGTCTGAGGCGGCTCGTTATCCCCTCTCCCCGCTTGCGGGGAGAGGTGAAGGAAGCTACCGCGCTGGATTGAAATAGTTACATCACCACGCCGCCACCGCGCCATCGGAGCGCGGGTCGGTGGCGCCGTCGAGCACGCCGTTGGGATGCAGGACGATGGCGCCGGCGTGGCCCATGGTGCTGGAATAGCCCTCGAGCACCTCGACCTCGTGGCCGGCGGCCTTCAATTGCGCAACCAGCTCCGGCGCAAAACGGTCTTCCAGTTTCAGCGTGACGCTGGCGTCGCCCCAGGTCTTGCCGAGCAGCCAGCGCGGCGCCGACACCGCCTGCTGCAGCGGCATGCCGAACAGGCCGTAGCGCGAGAACACCGCCGACTGGGTCTGCGGCTGGCCTTCGCCGCCCATGGTGCCGTAGACCATCCGCCTTCCGTCGTCGAAGATCGCCATCGCCGGGTTGAGGGTGTGGAACGGTTTGCGGTTGGGCTTCAGCGCATTCCAGCCGCCCTCGGCCAGCCGGAATGACGAGCCGCGGTTCTGCCAGCAGATGCCGGTCTGCGGCAGCACGACGCCGGAGCCGAATTCGAAATACACCGACTGGATGAAGGAGACCGAACGGCCCTGGCCGTCGATGACGCCGAGCCAGATCGTATCGCCGGGCTTGGCCACATGGGGCCACGGCAGCGCGTGATTGCGATCGATCCTGGCGGCCAGTCTGTCGAGCAGCGCGCTGTCGAGGAAGGATGCGGGATCGGCGGTCATGTGGTCGGGATCGCCGACGTGCTCGTCGCGCACGATGAAGGCCTGCTTGGTGGCCTCGACCAGACCGTGGATGTGATCGAAGCCTTCGCCCGCGGTGACGCCGAGGCGGTCGAACAGCGCGAGAATCATCAGCGACGACAGTCCCTGGGTCGGCGGCGCCATGTTGTAGAGGCAGGCATGATGCAGCCGAGTCGACAGCGGCGGCCGTTCGCTGGCGCTGTGGCGCTGCAGGTCGGCTGCGGTGATCGGCGCACCGGTCGCGGCGAGGTCGGCTGCGATATCGTCGGCGAGCTTGCCCTTGTAAAAGGTGTCGAAGCCGTCGGCCGCCAGACGCTTCAGGGTCTGCGCCAGCGCCGGCAGCCGCAGCAGGTCGCCTTCCTTCGGCGCCTGTC
Source organism: Rhodopseudomonas sp. RCAM05734 (assembly GCF_052658035.1). Lineage (NCBI taxonomy): Bacteria > Pseudomonadati > Pseudomonadota > Alphaproteobacteria > Hyphomicrobiales > Nitrobacteraceae > Rhodopseudomonas > Rhodopseudomonas sp. RCAM05734. Next base: position 1,194,120 of record NZ_CP199742.1, read on the forward strand.
CGCCCGGCATGAAAGTCGCGGCGAAATTGGGCTGGCCCGCCAGTTCGGGCGCCTTGGCGGCAGTCAGTTCGGCCTGGCTGCGGGTGACGACGATGCCGTCCTCGGCATAGGCAATCGCGGTTTCCAGCGGCTGCTCGCGCGTCAGCGGCGCCTGCCAGTGGCGCGTGGCGTCGAGGGATTTCTGCCAGCCGGAGACCGTGCCGGCGACGGTATTGGCGGCCAGCGGGCCGCGGTTCGGAATGACCGTGCAGCCGTGCTTGGCGTAATAAGCGAGGTCGACCGCGGCGCCGGAGCGGCCGCAGGCGTCGATGGACACCGGCGGCTTGCCGGGCTCGGCGATCAGCCAGAAGCCGTCGCCGCCGATGCCGGTCATGTGCGGATAGACCACGGCCAGCGCGGCGGCCACGGCAATCGCCGCTTCGACGGCGGTGCCGCCGTCCTTGAGGATCTGCAGGCCTGCTTGCGAAGCAAGGTGATGCGGCGAGGTGACCATGCCGCGGCGGGCATGCGGTGTTTCAATCATGTCGTGGCTCCCATAGGCACCTACGCATGCCTCCATCCTGCAACACTGTCAAAGGTGCGCGGGCACTGCGCGCGCGATGAATCGGAGTGGCCGGGGACCGGGACAGCCCCGCATTCTTACGGTCAGCGGCGTTAACGAGCGTGAATTCCCGCCGGTGCTAGCCTTTGGCCAGACCGACGTATTGCTGATCGACACGCGAGCAAAGCGCGGCAGGAAAGGCGGACAACATGCAGACCATCGAAACAGACTGCGCCAAGGAAGCCAGGCGGTGCCGTTTTGCCCAATTCTCTGGCCGCAGCACGACCCTGGTTCTCAGCGGCGCGAAGGTGAGCGGCGTGGTCTGGGCGGTGAAGCCTGACAAGCCGAAGGCGCCGTCGCGCTGGACCATCACCATCATCCCCGAGCACTCCCGCAATGTGAGCCTCGGCTGAGTTGACGGCGCCCTGAACGGTCAGGACGCCGCCTTTTTCACCCACACCTTGTTGTCGTGGAAGGCCGCGCCGCCATACGGCGCCACGGCTGTGGCACCGGTCAGCATGTTGATACCGTGGCCGCCCTTGTGCGAACGGTTCGGATGTACCGACTCGGCGATCAGCACGCCGCGTTGCAGTCCGCCGAAAAGCTTTGCCGTCAGCGTGGTCTCGCCGCGAGTATTGCCGAGGGTGACGAAATCGCCATCGGCGATCGACAATCCTGCAGCATCTTCGGGATGGATCATCACGCTCGGCGCGCCCTCGCGCGCCTGCGATGACGGGGTCTCGTTGAAGCTGGTATTGAGATAGCTGCGGGACGGGCTGGTGGCGAGACGGAACGGATGTACCTCGTCGGCCTCCTCGATGACGGCGCAGTGGTCGGGCAGGCCCGGAAGCTTCTGCCAGTCGCCCATCATGCCGTCATTGTTGAGCGGCACCGCAGCCCAGTCGGCCTTAAAGTGAAACTTGCCGTCGGGATGCGCGAAGCCATCGAGACAATGTGACGCGCGAAAATCCGGCTGGATGTCGCGCCACAGCTCCTTTTCCAGCGCATCGATACCGCCATGGCCGCTGTCCGCCAGGGTCTTGTCGATCAGTTGGCGCGGCGTCATCGCGAAGCCCGGATGCTGCGCGCCGAGCCGCGCGGCCAGCGCCACAATCACCTCGTGATTGCTGCGGCATTCGGCGGGCGCATCGATCAGCTTTGCGCCGACGGAGATATGCTGGTGGCCGCCGCCGTAATACATATCGTCATGTTCCATGAACATGGTGGCCGGCATCACGATGTCGGCCATAGCGGCGGTCTCGGTCATGAATTGCTCATGCACCGCGACGAACAGGTCGTCGCGCGCAAACCCCTGCCGCACCAGCGCCTGTTCCGGCGCCACCACCATCGGGTTGGTGTTCTGGATCAGCATCGCCTTCACCGGCGGCCCGTGCTTCAGCGCCGCGGGATCGCCGGTCAGGATGCGCCCGATCTTGGACTGGTCGAGCAGCCGCGTAGTCCTGTCCATCGCATCGCGGCCCTCGATCACCGATTCATCGAAATGCCAGATCGAGAAATTGTTGAAGAAGGCGCCGCCGCCTTCGTGCTGCCACGCGCCGGTCACTGCCGGGATGCACAGCGCCGCATGCATCTGCGCCGCTCCGTTGCGGCTGCGGGTGAAACCGTAGCCGAGCCGGAAGAAGGTCCGCGGCGTCTCGCCGACGGCGCGCGCGAAGGCCTCGATGTCGGCGACCGGGACGCCGCAGATGGACGAGGCCCATTCCGGCGTGCGGCTGGCGAGGTGCGCCTCCAGCTCGGCAGGGCAATCGGTGTAGTCGGCAAGATAGACGCGATCGGCATGGCCGTCGCGAAACAGCACATGCATGACGCCGCAGGCAAAGGCGCCATCGGTGCCCGGCCGCAGGATGATCTTGATGTCGGCCTGCTTCATGGTGTCGTTGTCGTAGATGTCGATCGCCGCGATCTTCGCCCCGCGTTCCTTCCGCGCCCGCGTCGCATGCGTCATCACATTGACCTGGGTCGACACCGGGTTGGTGCCCCAGATCACCACCAGGTCGGATTTGGCCATCTCGCGCGGATCGACGCCGGCGACCTTGCCCGTGCCGGCGGCGAAGCCGACACGCGCGATGGTCGAGCAGATCGTGCTGTAGAAGCGCGAATACTTCTTCACATGCGACAGCCGGTTGATGCCGTCGCGCATCACCAGACCCATGGTGCCGGCATAGTAATAGGGCCACACCGATTGCGCGCCGAAGTCGCGCTCGGCCGCATCGAACCGGCCGGCGATTTCGTCCAGCGCCTCGTCCCACGAGATGCGTGCGAATTGTCCGGACCCCTTCGGGCCGGTGCGGCGCATCGGATGCATCAGCCGGTCCGGATGATGGATCCGTTCGGCGTAGCGCGCGACCTTCGCGCAGATGACGCCGGCGGTGTAGGTCTGCTGTTTCGAGCCGCGCACCCGGCCGATCGCCGAGCCGTCGATGACCTCGATGTCGAGCGCGCAGGCAGAGGGACAATCGTGCGGGCAGGTGGAATGGCGGATGTCGATCTTGGCTACAGAATTCATGCCGTCACGATAGCATAGGACATTCCGCAGGGAAGCGCGCACCACCCTGCGCTGCGCCCAACATCGCGGCACGGACGGTGAAAATTCGGCAGCACACCCGGTGCACACAACCCGTCGTTGAATACCGCCGTCATGCGATCTTTTTCGGGCGCGATGAAATGCGAAGGGCGACGGGCCAGGACGACCGGCGTTCGTGCCCTTCTCAGAGGCGCGAGCGACGTCTAGTCTCCCGCGGTACGTTGTTACGACCAGCGCCGGGAGACACGGCGCGGATCAGGGAGTTGAACCATGAGACTGCAGGGAAAATCCGCCATCGTCACCGGCGGCGCGTCTGGATTCGGCGCCGAGATCGCCCGCGCCTATGTCCGCGAGGGCGCCAGCGTCGTCATTCTCGACCTCAATGACGAGGGCGCCCGAAAGGTCGCTTCCGAGATCGGTGCCGGAGCGGTGGCGATCGGCGGCGATGTCACCAGCAAGGCCGACATCGCAGCCTGCGTGAAGCTGGCGATCAGCCGGTTCGGCAAGCTCGACATCGTAGTCAACAATGCCGGCTGGACGTTTCGCAACAAGCCGCTGCTTGAGGTGACCGAGGAGGAATTCGACCGCACCTTCGCCATCAACGTCAAGTCGATCTTCCTGATGACCAATGCGGTGGTGCCGATCATGCGGCAGCAGAAGAGCGGCCGCATCATCAACATCGGCTCGACCGCCGGCGTACGGCCGCGGCCGGGCCTGACCTGGTACAATGCCAGCAAGGGCGCGGTGAACCTGATGTCCAAGTCGATGGCGGTGGAACTGGCGCCCGACGGCATCCGCGTCAACTGCATCGCGCCGGTAATCGGCGAAACCGCGCTGCTGGAATCCTTCATGGGCGTGCCCGATACGCCCGAGAACCGCGCCAAATTCGTCTCGACGATTCCGCTCGGCCGGATGTCGCGTCCATCGGACATCGCCAGTGCCTGCGTCTACCTCGGCAGCGAGGAGGCCGAGTTTCTGACCGGCGTGATCCTGCCGGTCGATGGCGGCCGCACCATTTGAGGCCGCCGTCGGGCGGGCGCCGCAGCACCGCGGCCATCACTTCCACGGCGATGGTAATCCCCGGGGGCTGGTCGGATCGGTTTTTCGCGCTATGCTCCGGTTTGCGTCGTACTGATGACGCATATCGACAACAGTCGGTCGAGGCGCCGCCAGAGCGCCGGGAGGAGGTCTCTTGCCTTATTTCGTGAAAGCAACTGATACGTCGGGCACGGTCACTTTGCGGCGCGATACCGTCGCGGCAGCGCTGAAGAAAGCGACCGAGCTCACCAATGACGGATCCTGGGACGTCCAGATCGGGACGCCCGACGGTCGCGTCTACGAGTCGGACGCCTTCGGGGAGCTTCGCGCCGACGCCGAAGCGCACTCCGGCTGACCTTGCGTATCTGAGGCGCGACATGCTGCTTCCCGGTCGATCGGCGCCGCTGGCGCCCGTCGACCGCGATACTTCATTGCAGCGTCTGTTTCATGAGCCGGAATATCGTCGTGTGGAGACGATGATATCGCGGCCATGCATGCCGCGCATTCGCGATGCGCATCGGCAGCGCATTTGACGACGTCGCGCAAAGCCGGCTAAATCCGATCAAGCGAAATTTCGCAGGTGGCAGCTTTGATCGGCCCCGTGAGGGCCGATCGGACCGTCATTCAACGATAATAAAATGGCGCACGCGTTGTCGTGTGCCCGCCGACCGGAGGAAGCCGCATGACCATCACCCGCCGCACATTTAGCATTGGCGCATCCGCCGCGCTGCTCGGGCCGGTTGCGGCGCCGTTCATTCGCACGGCGGGCGCGGCCGAGCCGGCGATCCGCATCGGCGTGGTCAATTCCATGAGCGGCGGTCTGGCCGCCTATGCCCAGGAAGGCCAGCCGGCCTTCGAATACATCATCAAGAAGATCAACGCCGAAGGCGGCATCAAGAGCAAGGGCGGCGCGAAGATCGAGCTGGTGATGGCCGACGACACCAGCCAGCCGGCGCGCACCGCCGCCGAGGCACGCCGGCTGATCACCGAAGAGAAGATCCAGCTGCTCACCGGCACCATCCTCAGCGCGCAGATGCTCGCGCTCACGCCGGTCATCGACGAAGCGAAAATGCCGACGCTGTCGGTCTGGGCCGGCGGCGCGCAGTCGAACTACATGTTCACGCTGGGCTATCCCTACGACCGCGGCTACGCGCAATCGATGCATGACTTCGTCATCTCGCTGCGCGACGACAGCAAATTCCCGATCAAGACCGCGGTGATGGGCTATTCCAACTACGAAGCCGGTCAGCAGTCCAACAAGTTCCTGGTGGAGAAGCTGAAGAAGAGCGGCATCGAGATCATCGGCGAGGCCGCGCTCGACATTCGCGCCCAGGACCAGACTGCGGCGATGATCCGCATCCGCTCGCTGAAGCCCGACGTGGTCGTCGGTCTCGTCACGCCGCGGGATGGCATCCTCCTGCATCAGGCGCGCTACAACCTCAACTATCACGGCAGCATCTTCTGCGGCGGCACCGGCGGCTATTCCGACCTGTCGCTGTGGAAGGATCTCGGCCCCGAAATCGGCAAGGCCGTGCTGACCCGCAACCTGTTCGGCATGACCGGCTTCAGCGAAGGCGCCAAGATTCCGTCGATGCAGGCCATCGTCAAGGAATTGCGCGACGTCGCCAAGCTGGACAAGATCGGCCAGGGCGCCATCCAATATGCCCAGGCCGCCCGCGTGCTGCAGCAGGCGCTGGAGAATGCCAAATCGCTGCAGCCCGACGATCTGCTGTCGGCGCTGAAGAACGTCAATATCCCCTATGGCGATCCCAACCTCTACGTCTCCAAGCCGCAGGGCTTGCAGTTCGCCGAGGATCGTCTGCTCAAGGACGGATCGGCGATGTTCATCCAGTGGACGCCCGAGCAGCAGCAGCAGGTCGTGTTCCCCAAGGAATTCGCCCAGGTGGCGCCGCGGCCCAAATCCTAGCAACGGCTTGAGATCCCGCCGTGGCATTTCTTGAAATCGCTGATGTCACCAAGAAGTTCGGCGGGCTGGTCGCGGTCAACGCGATCAGCTTCTCGGTCGAGAAGGGCGAGATCGTCGGCATCATCGGCCCCAACGGCGCCGGCAAGACCACGCTGTTCGGCGTCATCTCCGGCTTCATGGCGCCGACCAGCGGCGACGTGCGGTTCGACGGCGCCAGCATCACCGGCGTGTCGCCGGACCGTCTGGTGCGCCGCGGGCTGATGCGCAGTTTCCAGATCGTGCAGAGCTTTGCCGACATGACGACGCTCGACGTGGTGACGACGGCGGCGCTGACGCGCCGGCCGATGCGCGAGGCCGTGGACTACGCGGCCGAGACGCTGCAGCGCGTCGGACTCGGCGGCAAGGAACTGATGACGCCGCTGACCCTGTCGCTGCAGGACAAGAAGCTGCTCGAGCTGGCGAAGTGCATCGCCACCGATCCACGCTGCATCCTGCTCGACGAGGTGATGGCCGGCCTGACCATGGCCGAGACCGCGGCGCCGATCGCCATCATCGAGGAGTTGAACCGGCAGGGCGTCACCATCGTGATGGTCGAGCATGTGATGCCGGTGATCATGCGGCTGGCGCGACGCATGGTGGTGATCAATTTCGGCGAGAAGATCGCCGAGGGCACGCCCGACGAGATCATTAGGGATCAGCGCGTGATCGATGCCTATTTCGGGGATCACATCGATGCTTGAGATCGATCACCTGGTCGCAGGCTATGGCGGCGTCGCGGTGCTGCACGATATTTCCGCCACGATTGGCGCCGGCGAGATCGTCGGCCTGCTCGGCGCCAACAATGCTGGCAAGACCACGCTGATCAACGCGCTGTCCGGCACGGTCAAACCGATGTCCGGCCGCATCCGCTTTCAGGGCAAGGACATCTCGAAGATGACGCCGCAGGCCCGCGTCGAGGCCGGCATCGTCCAGGTGCCGGAAGGCCGGCTGGTGTTCCCCGACATGACGATCCGGGAAAACCTCCTGCTCGGCGGCATCAATGCGCGCGCGCGAAAAGGCCGGCCGCAGCAGATGGACAGGGTGCTCGGCCTGTTTCCGCGGCTCAAGGAGCGGCTGACGCAGCATGCCGGCTCGCTGTCCGGCGGCGAGCAGCAGATGCTGGCGATCGGGCGCGGGCTGATGGCCGAGGCCAAGCTCCTGATGCTCGATGAGCCCTCGCTCGGCCTGTCGCCTCTGTTCGTGCAGTACATCTTCGAGATCATCGACAGGCTGCACGCCGAGGGCCTGACCATCCTGCTGGTCGAGCAGAACCTGAACCTGACATTGCGCCATGCGAAGCGCTGCTACGTGCTGGAGCGCGGACAGGTGGCGGTCGAAGGCGAGGCCGACCTCGTCCGCAACGATCCGCGCACCCGCAGCGCCTATCTCGGACTGTGACCGGAGAACGATGTGACTGAGCTCTATCAGGCGCTGGCGCAGGGCCTTCTGATCGGCAGCACCTACGGTCTGCTGGCGCTCGGCATGGGCCTCGTCTATGGCGTGTCGGGCGTGGTCAATTTTTCCCACGGCGATTTCATCTCGCTGGGCATGTTCATGTGCCTGGCGCTGTATTCCGCCTTCTCGCTCGATCCCTACGTGTCGGTGATCATCACCGTGCCCGTGATGACCGCGATCGGCGCGCTGGTCTATCTCTACCTGATCCGGCCGATGGTCGGGCACCAGTTCCTGATGGTGGTGCAGCCGACCTTGGGCCTGAGCCTGGTGCTGCAGAACGGCATCCTGATGGTGTTCGGCGGCCAGCCCGCGCGCACGCCGTCGGTCGTGGAATCCAAGCTGTTCATCCTCGGCGACGTGGTGCTGCGCGTGCCGCACATCATCGCCTTCGCGATTTCCTTCGTGCTAGCCATCGGGCTCTACATCATGCTGCGCTCCACCGATTTCGGCCGCTCGATCCGCGCCGTGCACCAGAACGCCCATGCGGCGGCGCTGATGGGCATCGACGTCGGCCGCGTCCAGGTGCTGACCTTCGCGCTCGGCATCGGCATCCTCGCATTGGCCGCGGCGCTGCTGCTGCCGGGAACGCCGATCCAGCCGACGCAGGGACTGCGCTACACGGTGATCACGCTGCTGGTCGTGGTGCTTGGCGGCATGACCAATTTCGTCGGCATCATGCTGGGCGGGCTGATCATCGGCATCGCCGAGGCCTTCGGCACCATCTATCTGGACGGCCCGCTGGGATTGCTGATGCCCTACATTATCTTCGTCGCGATCATGCTGTTCCGGCCGCAAGGCCTGACCTGGAAGTCGCAGCGATGAGGGAGGAATTCTACAACACGCTGAGATCGCCGATCTGGTGGGGTGCGCTGGCCCTCGCGGCAATGGTGCCGTTCGTGCTGCCGAGCTATTACGTCCACATTCTCACGCTGTCGCTGGTCTATGTGGCGCTGGCCTCGTCGTGGAATATCGTCGGCGGCATGGCCGGGCAGATCTCGCTGGCGCACAGCCTGTTCATCGGCACCGGCGCCATGCTGTCGACCGCGCTGCTGCTCAAGCTCGGCGTCAACATGTGGCTGGGCCTGCTGATTTCGGCGGCGATCTCGGGCGTGCTCGGCGCGCTGATTGCCTGGATCGATTTCCGCTTCCAGCTCGGCCACCTCTCCTTCGTGCTGATCACCCTGGCCTTCGCGGAAATGGGCAGCATCGTGGTCGAGGGCTCGGAATTCTTCGGCGGCGCCTCGGGCCTGCTGCTGCCGAAGGACACCGGCAATTTCCTCGCCTTCCAGTTCGGCGGCGGCTCCGGTGCGTTCTGGATGATGCTGGCGCTGGCGGCGATCTGCGTGCTGGTCAGCGTCGCCATCCTCAATGCGCCGCTCGGCTATTATCTGCGCACCATCCGCGACAACGAGAAGGCCGCGCAGGCCATCGGCGTCGACATACTCCGCTACAAGATCACGGCCATGGTGATTTCCGCCGTGCTGGCGTCGGTGGTCGGCACCGCCTATGCGCGCTACCTCACCTTCGCCGATCCCTATCTGCTGGTGTCGCCGGTGATCACCATCGAGATCGTGCTGTTCGCCACCGTCGGCGGCCTCGGCCGCGCCTATGGTCCCGCACTGGGTGCGCTGCTGCTGGTGCCGCTCGGCGAGGTGCTGCGCGGCAAGCTCGGCAGCACCCTGCCGGGCCTGCATTATTTCATCTACGGGATCGTGGTGATCGCGGTGATCCTGATCACGCCGCGTGGCTTGCTGCCATTGTGCGAGAAAATGTGGGCGCGCCTCCGGCGCGCGGCATAGTCGTCGTCATTCCGGCTTCGCTCGCGCCCCGGAATGCAACCTCAGAATTTCTTGACGATCATCAGGCACAGCAGGATCGTCGCGCACGACGCCATCACCGCAGCCATGTTCAGCAGGTTGCGCGCGGCCACGATGACCGTCGAGGTCGGATAGACCGCGGCCGTTGCATTGGCCTTCTTGCGCGGTGCCGATCGTTTCTTGTTCGCCATGCTGGTTCCCGAATGGAGGGTCAGGCTGTTGTGCAACCTGACCCTGACGCCGTCCCTGCCGAGGTTTGTCCCTCGATCATGGCCGGACCATAGCATGAACGGGGGCTGAATTGCTTAATCGATGTGGTGAATCAATCCTGACCGGAATCGATGGTTTATGAAATTCTGCCGCCCGTACGCGCGGCTCACACGAAGCGACGCACGTTGACCTCTTCGAGATCGAGTTCCCGCTCGATGGCATGCAGCACGTCGTCATGGATCTCGCCGCTGCGATGCAGCCGCAGCAGTTCGGCGCGGCCGGCGGCATTGGCGGCCAGCACGGCGTTGTAGTGATCGATGCGATGCGGCGCGAGCGTGTCCTTCTCCTCGCTGAACCGTGTCGCCGCGCGGACGCGGTAGGAATACTGTTCGAACAGCCGGGGATGGCGATGGCTGCCGTCGGGATTGAGCGATTGCACCTCCACTGCAGCCGGCTGTGCGGTGGCGACGCGGGCGCGCGTCTGCTCCTCCGTCAGCGTCGAGCGGTGCTGTGCCGTGAAATCGCCGCGTAACACCAGCCGCACCAGCGGCGCCAAAGTGGTGCCCTGCACCAGCACGGTGACCAGGATCACGACGAAGGTCACGGCGAGAATGAAATCGCGGCCGGGAAAGCCTTCCGGCAGCGACAGCGCCACGGCGAGACTGACGACCCCGCGCAACCCGGCCCAGCTCATGATGAACGGCACCGCCAGCGGCGGATAGGGATCCCGCGCCCGCAGCGCCGGCGACATCAGCCGCGGCAGGTAGGTACCGGGAAAGATCCAGACGAAGCGCGCCACGATCACCGCGGCGACGATCGCCGCGGTGGCCGGCAACAGGCTCATCAGGGTGTCGCCGTTGTCGCTCAGCCGCGTCAGCACGCCCCTGAGCGACAGGCCGATCAGGATGAACACCAGCGATTCCAGCGCGAATACCATCACGCCCCACACCGAGAGCGCCCGCGTGCGCGTGGCGGCATCGATGATCTCGTGCTGCTTCCAGCCGAGGATAATGCCGCAGGTGACGGTGGAGAGCACGCCTGAAACCCCGAGCTTTTCCGCCGCGATGTAGGAGATCCAGGCGTTGAGAAAGGTCCAGATGATGATCAGGTCGGTGTCGCGCAGCCGCTTCACGGCGAAGATGCTGATGACGGCGCAAGCGATGCCGGCGGCGATGCCGCCCGCAGCCAGCCAGACGAAGGTCAGGCTGGCTTCGCCGATGCTGAAGCTTCCGGTCAGCGCCGCGGCGACCGCAAAGCGAAACAGCACCAGGCCGGAGGCATCGTTGACCAGGCTCTCGCCCTCGAGCAGCACGATGACGCGCGGCGGCAGCGGCAGCTTCGACAGCACCGCCTTGGCGGCGACGGAGTCCGGCGGCGACACGATGGCACCCAGCGCAAAGCACGCCGCCCATGGCAGCGACGGCATCACCAGATGGGTCACCACGCCGACCACCAGCGTGGTGAAGAACACCGCGCCGACAGCGAGCTGCAGGATGATGCGAATGTCGGCGCGAAAATCCCGCCACGAGGTGAACCAGGCGCTGGACATCAGCAGCGGCGGCAGGAACAGGACCAGCACCAGATCGGGATCGAGTTCGATATCCGGCGTGCCCGGGATCAGCGCGAAGCCGATGCCGCCCAGAATCAGCGCCGCCGCCCGCGGCAGGTTGAAGCGCCGGGCCACGAGGTCCAGCAATAGGATGACGGCCATCAGCAGAAGGATCAGTTCGAAGCGCGAGACGGCGGTCATGATGGCCTGACAATGCGAGAGAAAACGAATGAGCGTTTCTCGCAAATGCCGGGCGGGCTGTACAGGCTAACGGCCTAGCAGGATCCAAGCGGCTCATGCTCATCCCTCCCCCCGCGTCTTCGCGGTGGGGAGGGTGGCCGGCCGCAGGCCGGTCGGGTGGGGGGCGGCACAACATGGAGAGCAGCGCGTTGTGCGCCCCCCACCCCGGCCTCCACTTCCGACGATGCTGTCGCATCGTCGTTCGTTCGGCCGACCCTCCCCACCTTGCGCAGCTTCGCTGCGCTTGAGGGGAGGGATGTTATTGACGCCTCATCAAACAAAAAGGGCGGCCACCGGCCGCCCTTCGTCGTCGTCAAGAACTGCGCGTCTACTCCGCGCTGCTGACCAGCCGCAGCGGTGCGGTGTGCTCTGCCAGGCTGCGATACACCGCCATGTAGTCCAGCGCCATGCGCCGCGCCGTGAAGCGCGCCTCGAACTGCCTGCGGATGGCGCCGCGGTCCATTCCCGGCAGCCGCCCCACCGCCGCCACCGCGCTGGTCTCGTCTTCGACGATGAAGCCGGTCAGCGCCTCGTCGATGATCTCCGGCACCGAGCCACGGTTGTAGGCAATGACCGGCGTGCCGCAGGCCATGGATTCGATCATCACCAGCCCGAACGGCTCCGGCCAGTCGATCGGCAGCAGCAGGCCGAGCGCGCCCGAGAGGAATTGCGGCTTCTCGCGGTCGCCGATCTCGCCGATATATTCCACCAGCGGGTGATCCATCAGCGGACGGATCACCTCGTCATAATAGTCCTGATCGGCGCGATCGATCTTGGCGGCGATTTTCAGCGGCATGTTGGCGCGAATCGCGATCTTGATGGCGCGGTCGACACCCTTTTCCGGCGCGATGCGGCCCAGCACCGCGAGATAGCTCGGCGTCACCGACTGCGGCGTCAGCAGCTTCTCCGGCAGGCCGTGATGGATGGTGCGCACGAAATTCGCCTGCGGCACCGGGCGACGCTGCGCATTGGAAATCGAAACCACAGGGGCCTTGGAGAAGGTGGTGAACACCGGCTGATGTTCGGGAAGGTCGAGCCGGCCATGCAACGTGGTGAGAAACGGCGTGGGCTGGCGGGCGAACAGCGAGAACGGATAGTAATCGAGATGGAAGTGCAGGAAGTCGAACTCGTCGTCATCGGATTTCTGTCGGACCCTTTCCAGCATCTCCATGTGGAGTGCATTGGGATCGCGAACCGAGCCGTCGAGCCGCAACGCCTTGGGCCATCCGGCGTCGAGTCTTGCCGATGTCTGCGAATCGCCGCTGGCAAACAGCGTGACATCGTTTCCGAGTGCGACAAGTTCCTCGGTCAACCAGTGAACGACACGTTCGGTGCCGCCGTAAAGCTTGGGCGGTACGGCTTCCGTCAGCGGGGCAACCTGCGCGATGCGCATCTCAACGTCTCCTGTTGTTGTCGCGGATAAGAGTTCCCTCACGACTAGCGGCACCGGCATGCCGGATCGGGAACGTTTTCGCAGATGCGAAGTTCCTCACTGCGAGCGTACTTCCTCCACACTGTGGTCTTGCTGATGCCACCTCATCAAACCAGAGTTTCCCAATCGCTTGTGCTGCATGAATGTTGCGCAGTGATGGCGACAACATGGGGATTCGAAGTGAGCAGTATTGATCGGCGGCTCACCGGGCGGCGCGACCCTTCCTGACGATTCTCTTTATCCTCCAACGAGTTTTGTGGGTCACATGGACAGTCTTTCCGGATATTCGCACCGCCCTTTCGCCTTCGTGTTGCGCTATCTGAAGCAACGGCCTGCATCACATCTCATCATCCTGCTTTCGGTGATCGCAGCGGTCGCCTGCTCGGTGGGCACGCAATACGGCGTCAAGTATCTGGTCGACGGGCTTTCCGCCGGGCCATCGCAAGACAACCGCGTATGGCTGGCATTCGCATTTCTCGTGGCTCTGATCGCCGCCGACAATTTTCTCTGGCGGATCGCCAGCTGGACCGCGAGTTTCACTTTTGTGGGCGTCACCGGCGACCTGCGCCGCGATATTTTTCGGCATCTGACCGGCCACTCGCCGAACTACTTTTCCGACCGGCTGCCGGGCATGTTGACGAGCCGCATTACAGCGACTTCCAACGCGGTGTTCACCGTCGAGAACATGTTCGTCTGGAACGTGCTGCCACCGTGCATCGCGACCTTTGCGGCGATCATGCTGATCGGCACCGTCAGCCTGCCAATGGCGGCGGGCCTCACTGTCGTTGCCGGCATCGTGGTGGTGGCAATGTTCAAGTTGGCCGCCGCCGGCAAGCCGCTGCATGACGATTTCGCCGACAAGGCCGCCGCGGTCGATGGCGAAATGGTCGATGTCATCAACAATATGCCGCTGGTCCGCGCGTTCTGCGGGCTCGGCTACGAACACGACCGCTTCGACGCCACGGTCAACCGCGAACTCAATGCGCGCGGCCGCAGCCTGCGCTACCTCGAGAAGCTGCGCCTGACCCATGCCGTCATCACGGTGGTGCTGACCATCGGGCTGCTCGCCTGGGCGATCCGGCTGTGGCAGGCCGGCGGCGCCAGCACCGGCGACGTGGTGCTGGTCTGCACCCTCGGCCTGTCCATTCTGAGCGCGACGCGCGATCTCGCCGTGGCGCTGGTCGACGTCACCCAGCACGTGGCGAGGCTGACCGAAGCGATCGCCACGCTGCTGGTGCCGCACGATCTGAGCGATCATCCGGAGGCGGAACCGCTGGTGCGCAGCGGCGCGGCGATCGCCTTCAACAACATCTCTTTCAAGTATCCCGGCGGTCTGCAGGTGTTCGATCGATTCACCCTGCGTCTGCACGCCGGGCAGCGCGTCGGCCTGGTCGGGCAGTCCGGCGGCGGCAAGTCCAGCCTGTTCGTGCTGCTGCAGCGTTTTTACGACGTGGAAAAGGGCAGCATCACCATCGACGGCCAGGACATTTCGCGGGTCACCCAGCAGAGCCTGCGCGAGGCGATCTCCGTGGTACCGCAGGACATCTCGCTGTTCCATCGCTCCATCATGGAGAACATCCGCTACGGCCGACCCTCCGCCAGCGACGACGAGGTGCTGCGCGCGGCGATTGCGGCGCGCTGCGATTTTGTCGAGACCATGCCGGAAGGCCTGCACACCATGGTCGGCGATCGCGGCATCAAGCTGTCCGGCGGACAACGCCAGCGCATCGCGATCGCCCGCGCCTTCCTGAAGGATGCGCCGATCCTGCTGCTGGACGAGGCCACCGCGGCGCTCGATAGCGAATCCGAAGAAGCGATCCGCGAGGCGCTGTCGCGTCTGATGCGCGGTCGCACCGTGATCGCCATCGCTCATCGCCTTGCGACGCTGCGCAACTTCGACCGCGTGGTGATGTTGCAGGGCGGCAAGATCATCGAGGACGGCAAGCCGGACAGCCTGATGCAAGGCACCGGTCCGTATCGCGAACTCGTGACTCAGGAAATGAGCCGCCTGGCTCAGCACGCCGCCTGAGCGGCTTACAATCCCGGACCGGATCGCCTGCGATTCGGTTCCGTCCCGGAACCTGCCGAGGTCTCCCATGCCCATCGACGCCGCCGCCAAGATCAGCGCCATCCCGGTCGAAACCGTCTCGGAATCCCCGTTCTATATTCCGATGACCGGCCCCGCCGCGCGACCGCGCCGCGCCCTGAAACACGACGACACCTTCGTGGTGCTCGATAGTCATGGTGACATCGGCGCCTCCGCTGGCGGTCCCGACGGTCTGTTCAACGCCGACACCCGCTATCTGGCGCGGCTCGAACTGACGCTCGACGGATTGCAGCCGCTGCTGCTCGGCTCCAACCTGCGCGACGACAATTCGGCGCTGACCGTGGATCTCACCAATCCGGACATCTACAGCGGGGGTCGCCTGGTGCTGCAGAAGGACATGCTGCACATCGTGCGCACCTTCTTTCTCTGGCGCGGCACTGCCTATCAGCGCATCGGCCTGCAGAATCATGGCGAGCATCCGGCCAGCTTCGATCTCACGCTGGCCTTCGACAACGATTTCGCCGATCTGTTCGAGGTGCGCGGCTCGCAGCGACCGCGCCGCGGCGTGGCTACCAGCCGGCTGCTCGGCCCCAGCGACGTTGCGCTGGAATATACCGGCCTCGACGATACGCCACGCAGCACCATGGTGCATTTCGACCCGCGGCCAACGCGGCTGTCGCCCAATCTGGCGACCTATCATTTCGAACTGGCGCCGCAGCAAGCCACCTCACTGTTTGTCGCTGCGTCTTGCAACGCCGCTCCCGGGCATCAGCCGGCGCCGTTCTTCAAGGCCCTGCTGGCGCACCGGCGCGAGATGCGCAACTTCTCGAAGGGCGCCACCTCGATTGAAACCTCCAACAACATCTTCAACGAGGTGCTGTGCCAGGCCATGGCCGACCTCAACATGCTGCTGACCGAGACGCCGCAGGGCCGCTATCCCTATGCCGGTATTCCCTGGTATTCGACCACGTTCGGCCGCGATGGCCTGATCACCGCATTGCAGATGCTGTGGATCGATCCGCGCGTCGCGCGCGGCGTGCTCAGGCGCCTCGCCAGGTTCCAGGCGACGACGGTCGATCCGCTCAACGATGCCGAGCCCGGCAAGATCCTGCATGAAATGCGCGGCGGCGAGATGGCCGCTCTGCGCGAGGTGCCGTTCGCGCAGTATTACGGCAGCGTGGATTCCACGCCGCTGTTCGTGATGCTGGCCGGCCTCTATGTGGAGCGTACCGGCGACGACCACACGCTGCGCGAATTGTGGCCGGCGATCGAGGCTGCCTTGCGCTGGATCGATGGGCCCGGCGATCCCGACGGCGACGGATTTGTCGAATACCAGCGCGCCACCGACCAGGGCCTGCAGAACCAGGGCTGGAAGGATTCCTTCGACGCTATCTTCCACGCCGACGGCAAGCTCGCCGAGGGCAATATCGCGCTCGCCGAAGTGCAGGGATATGTCTACGCCGCCAAGCAACTGGCCTCGAAGCTGGCATTGCGCATGGGCTTGACCGACAAGGCCAGCGAGTTGTCAACGCAAGCGGAGAAACTCGCCGCAGCGTTCGAGGATGCATTCTGGTGCGAGGAGCTCGGCACCTATGCGCTGGCGCTGGACGGCGAGAAGATGCCTTGCGAGGTGCGGACCTCCAATGCCGGTCAGGTGCTTTTCACGGGCATCGCCCGCGAGGACCGCGCGCGCATGGTCGCCGCCGATCTGATGCGGCCGCACTTCTTCACCGGCTGGGGCATCCGCACCGTCGCGCGCGGCGAGGCGCGCTACAATCCGATGTCCTACCATGACGGCTCGATCTGGCCGCACGACAATGCGCTGATCGCGCTGGGCCTTGCGCGCTACGGATTGAAGCATTCGGTGGAGGCGGTGTTCAAGGGCCTGTTCGATACCGCGACCTATATGGACCTGCGGCGGCTGCCGGAACTGTTCTGCGGCTTCCAGCGCGAGAAGCGCCGCGGGCCGACTCTGTATCCGGTGGCCTGCGCGCCGCAGGCCTGGGCCAGCGCCACGCCGTTCACGCTGCTCGAAGCCGCGCTCGGCATCGAATTCGACGCCGCGCGCGGCGAGATCCGGCTGCGCAACCCACGGCTGCCGTCATTCCTGACCGAAGTGGTCCTGCGCGATCTCACACTGAATGAGTCCAGCGTCGACCTGCGGCTGCGCCGTCACAACGACGATGTCTCGCTAGAAGTGCTGCGCACCCGTGGCCGCATCCAGGTCTCGATCGTGCTGTCGCACTGACATGGCGGCGCGGTCGCTCCGCCGAACCTTGCCGGGAGGCTGTATGCGTCAATCAGGTTGGACGATCGCCGTAATGATCGCCGTCGGGCTTTCGACGGGTCGGGCATGGCCGGCCAATGACACACTTGCGCCGCAAGCTGCCCCGGCTTCGCCGCAAGCGATTCCGGGCGCTCCGGACAAGAAACCGGCCGATGCCGCGCCGGCCGAGGCGACGACACCGCCCGTGGTGACCGTGATCGACGCCGTCGATGCGCGCGGCATTCTCGGCCGCGACGTGCGCAGCCCGACCGGCGATAACATGGGACGCATTGCCGATGTGATCGTCGATCGCGGCGGCCAGACCCGCGCCGCGGTGATCGACTTCGGCGGCTTTCTCGGCGTCGGCAGCCGCAAGATCGTGGTCGACTGGAGCGCGCTGCGGTTTGGCAACGTCGCCAACAAGAGCGAGAGCATCAGCCTCGGCCTGACCCGCGAGCAGGTCCGCGCCGCGCCGGAATACAAGGATGACCAGCCGATCGTAGCGCTCGGAGCCTCCGGCAAGCTGGAGCCGCTGCGCTATCCGCCATTGAACGGACAGGAGAAGTAGACTGTCCACGCATGCACCCATCCTTGCCAATGACGATGCTCCGCGCGATGACCACGCGGTACCGGAACTTGGCGTGCATGCGCCCGGCATCGCGCCGGATCTCGACGGCGAGCCGCCGCCGAAGCCTGCGCCCTCGCGGCAAAGCCTGCGCGGCCTCGACTGGTTCATCTTCTTTCTCGCCGACGTGCAGACCGGCTTCGGTCCGTTCGTCGCGGTCTATCTCACCACGCAGAAATGGACGCAGGTGGAGATCGGCTTCGTGCTGTCGATCGGCGGGATCATCGCGCTGATCGGACAGATGCCGGGCGGCGCCATTGTCGACGCCGCCAAATCGGAAAAGCTCGTTGCCGGTTTAGCGGTGGCGACGATCGGCTGCTGCGCGCTCGGCTATGCCGCGCTGCCGATCCTGCCGGTGGTGATGACCGCGGCAACGCTGCATGCCATGGCGAGCTGCGTGCTCGGTCCGTCGATTGCCGCGATCAGCCTCGGCCTGGTCGGCCCGCTGCGGATCGGCGAACGGCTCGGCCGCAACGCGCGCTACGCCTCGCTGGGCAACGGCGTTGCCGCCGCG
Organism: Rhodopseudomonas sp. RCAM05734; assembly: GCF_052658035.1. Lineage (NCBI taxonomy): Bacteria > Pseudomonadati > Pseudomonadota > Alphaproteobacteria > Hyphomicrobiales > Nitrobacteraceae > Rhodopseudomonas > Rhodopseudomonas sp. RCAM05734. Next base: position 1,212,365 of record NZ_CP199742.1, read on the forward strand.
GTGATGGGCACCTGCGGCTATTTCCTGTCGAGCCGGTCGGTGTTCGTGGTGACGTTCCTGCTGGCGATGCCCACCTTGCTGGCGCTGTCGCGGATCCGCGCCCGCGAGATCGACGCGGCGCAGGCTCATGGCGCGACGCCGCACAAGAGCGCCGAGCGGAAATCCATTCGCGTGGTCGATCTGCTGCGCCAGCGCCCGCTGCTGATCTTCGCCGCCGCAGTGCTGCTGCTGCAGCTTGCCAATGCGGCGATGCTGCCGCTGATGGCCGGCGTGGTGACGACGCGGTCGGCCGACTGGGCACCGGTGCTGATCGCCTTCTGCATCGTGGTGCCGCAGGCCATCGTCGCGCTGTCATCGCCGACTGTCGGCCGCAAGGCGCAGCAATGGGGCCGCCGGCCGCTGCTGCTGCTTGGCTTCGCCGCGCTGGCCATCCGCGGCCTGCTGTTCGCGATCGTGAAGGATCCTTACGTGCTGGTCGCCGTGCAGGTGTTCGACGGCATCACCGCCGCGGTGTTCAGCGTGATGATCCCGCTGATCGTCGCCGACGTCGCCTTCGGCAGCGGCCGCTTCAGCCTCGCCCAGGGCATCGTCGGCACTGCGACCGGCATCGGCGCCTCGCTCAGCACGATACTCGCCGGCTTCGTCGCCGATCGCTTCGGCGCGCCGGTGGCCTTTGTCGGCCTCGCCTGCGTCGCAGCCCTCGGGCTGTTGATGATCTGGACCATCATGCCGGAGACAAGGCGGGAAGTTTCATAACCTCTCCCCGCACACAGTTGTCATCGCCCGGCCAGGCGCGCACTTGCGCGCAAGGACCGGGCGACCCAGTATTCTGCGGCGTCGGTGGCGACGCCGCAGCGCTTGCGTCTACTGGGTCACCCGCTTGCGCGGGTGACGACAACCGAGAAGGTTAGGCCGCGACGTTCTCGCCGAGATAGTTGATCGCAGCTTCGGTGCCGCCCTTGCCGTGGGGAATGCCGAGCGCCTGCAGGCCCATCTCGATGACCCCCAGCGTGCCGAGGATCATCGGCGCATTGACGTGGCCCATATGGGCGATACGGAACGCCTTGCCCGAGAGATCGCCGATACCGACGCCGAGAACGACGCCGCACATGTTCTTGCAATAGGCCAGCAGCGGCGCCGGATCCTGAATCGTCACCGTCGTCACTGTATTGGAGCGCTCGCGGGCCTCCTCGATGTTGAAGTTGACCACCTGTCCCTCTGACCACACGGCGACCGCGCGGCGCACCGCTTCGGCGAGCAGGCTGTGGCGCCGGAACACGTTGTCCAACTTCTCATCGAACAGCATGTCGATGGCCTGTCGCTGAGCGAACAGCAGATGAACCGGCGCGGTGCCGGAATATTTGTTGTAGTGCTCCGGCCCCTCGCGCTCGGTCCAGTCCCAATAGGGCGTGCGCAAATTCGCAGTCTTGTGCACCGCGCGGGCGCGATCGTTGGCGGCGACGAAGCCGAGGCCGGGAGGCGCCATCAGGCCCTTCTGTGAGCCGGACATGGCGACGTCGATGCCCCATGCGTCCATCTCGAACGGCATGCAACCGAGCGAAGCGACGGCATCCACCATGAACAGCGCCGGATGGCCGGCGGCCTTGATCGCCTTTCCGATGGCTTCAATGTCGTTGTAGGCGCCAGAAGCTGTGTCGACCTGTACCGCCAGCACCGCCTTGATCTCGTGGTTGGTGTCCGCGCGCAGCCGCGCTTCCACTTCCGCGGGGCGGATGGCGCGGCGCCAGTCGCCCTTGAGGCCCTCGACATCGACGCCCATCGCCCGGGCAGCCTGCCCCCAGCCGATCGCGAAGCGACCGCTCTCCAGCACCAGGATCTTGTCGCCGCGCGACAGCACATTGGTCAGGGTCGCTTCCCACGCGCCATGGCCGTTGGCGATATAGATGTAGGTCCGGCCCTTGGTGGCGAACAGCGTGCCGAGATCGCGCAGGATGCTCGCGGTCATCTGCACCATGGTGTCGGAATAGATGTCGAGGGCCGGGCGATGCATGGCGCGCAGCACTTCGTCGGGCATGGTGGTGGGGCCGGGGATGGCCAGAAACTCACGCCCCGCTCGAACGACCATTTCAAATTCCTTGCTGGCAACCGGATGACTGGATGGGGATGGTGGCATGACGCAGCGCGGAATCAAAGCGCGCGCACCGCATGCGATGGATGCAGCGCCGGAGCGGGAATTTCAAGGCGGCGCGGCGTTATTTCCGAGCGCGGTGCTGATGGCGCTCCAGATGGCATCCTTGATCTCGGTGGCCGGCGGGCTCGGGATCGTCACCGCGGGCCCGTCGCGCTTCTGGCAGGCGACCACCAGGCGCACGATCCACACCTCGCCGTCGGTGAAATACGCATCGCCACCGCCATTGCGTCCGGCCAGCGTCGGTCCGATGCCGGTCACCTGATATTTCGCGGTGACCATGCCGGCATTTTCAAGGTCGCCGGTCAGCAAGGTGCGCTCGGCATCGATGTCGGCGGCGATGTGGTGGGTGATGGCACCGGTGTATGAGCTGATGCCGACGCTTCGATCGAACGTGGCGTCGCCGAGCCAGACCGGCCGGTCTTCCTGGCCGCGGTCGAGCACCTTCCAGAACCGCACATGGTGGCGATGATCGGCGCTGCTGCCGACCGGCTTCTCGAAAGCGAGATCCTCGCGACGGCCGAGATAGAAAAGCGGACTCACCGGCGCGTCGCGATAGGGCCGGTCAAGCAGCACGCTGCCGACGATCTCGACCGACGATTTCAGCGTCACGGGATCGGCGGGATACCAGCCCGCTTTGCTCATCGCGCACAGCACGTCCGTGCGGTCGCCGATCAGCCCGACATTGATGGGGTCGCCAGCGATGCCCTGCGCGGTCATGGTGACCATCGGCAGGCCGGCCAGCCGCTGCTGGTGCTCGTAATGGGTCCAGAACGTCGGCAGCAGAAAGTAGGCGACGGCGCCGTAGACTGCGAGCAGGAATACGGTGAGCCGTGCGGTCTGGTGCAGCCGTCCGCGCCGGGGCTTCGGCGCCGGCGCGTCGGGTCGGATGTCAGCCAATGCGTCGCGCCCTCGAGAGTCCGACTGGCGTGAAGCCTAGCATGGGATCGCGGAAAAGCTCAGCGCCGGGTCTCGCGGCAGCCTGCGGCCTGGGCCTCCTCCACCGAGCAGAACCAGCGCGTGCCCTTGCTGATCTTCATGCTGATCTTGGCGTACCAGCGGCTCTTCGGCGTATGATAGATGCAGACGCCGGAGCGGTTGACGTTGCCCTTGATGGTGCAGGTCGGCGACGGCGCCACCGATCCGGACGCCGAGGCCAGCAGGATGGCCAGCGCATTCTCCGGCGGCTTGACCGATCCGAGGATGGTCGTCTTCTTGTTGCGGACGCGCCAGTCCCACGGCGCGATGAAGGCGCCTTCCCACAATCCAATCTTGGCGTCGCGCGCGACCTTCTCGTCGGCGTCATAGGTGTGCGCGAACTGCACGAAGGACAGCGCCCAGCCGTTGGCCACCATCCATTTCTGGACGTCTTCGCCGTCGACCTCGCATTTGGCCACCGAGCGGCCGAAGCGGTCGGTGCGGGTGACATGGCAGGTCCAGCTCTTGTCGCCGACATGCTTCACCAGCGCGTCGTGGGCCGCGACGCCGCAGGTCCAGCGCTCGCCGGTCGCATTGATGCAGAGCTGGTCGAGCGCCGGCGCGTCGATGCCGGCGAGACGGATGCGGGTGCTGCCGATGGCGATCTGGTCGCCGTCGCGGATTTTCGGGATGCCGGTGATATCCGCCGCCTGCGCCAGGGTCGGTAGGCCGAGCAGCAACAGCGACAACAGAAATCGATTGAACATTATCAATATCCCGGCAATGGGCGGAACTGAGCTTTGAACACCAATTGTGCGGGGAATTGGGCAGCCGCGCCAGCACGGCGACACGTGCCGGATTCAACTTAGCGCGATATGGCGCGGCGCTGGGAGATGCGTCACGACTTGATAGCCCGCCGCGCCAGCGCCAGTCCCATCAGCACGAAGGCCGAGGTCACCTCCGGCCCGCCCACCAAAATCCGGGTCGGCGTCTTCATCTTGTTCCATTCATAGGCCCGAAACGGCCCCTTGCGGCCGCCTTCGCCGAAATGGCCGACGATGCACTGCAGCGCCGGGGCGAAGCTGCTCGCCTCGGCGCCGAGGTGGCCGAGCGCGATCAGCGCCAGCGCCGCGTCGAACACGTTCATCTCGGCGGCCATCAGCGTGTGCTGCACGTAAGCCAGCACGCGGCTGCGGATGAAGGCAAAGGCGCCATCGGGATCGATCGCCTGGCGGGCGGCTGGCGGCAGCAGCAGGAACGCGGCATGGCAGCGGCCGAAATAGGCGCAGTACAGTTCCGGCAGGTAATAGATGTGCGAGCGCGGATCGGCGAAGGCGCCGGACGCCACCAGCCGGTGCTGAAAGCCGATGATTCGCTGCAGCGTCTGCAGCCGCTGCGGCGTTTCCAGAATCCTCCAGCGCGCGCAGTTGCGAAAACTGACCTCGAGAATGTCGAGGTTCAGCGTCGGATCGAGATCGTTGCCGAACGGCCGCTCGTTTTTGAGATTGTCGATCCAGGTGACCACGCCGCCGGCGTAGTCGATATGATCGTTGAGCGGCACGGTGACCATCGGCGCGTTGGCGCCATTGCCGACCTGGTAGCCGGCGTAGAAATCCAACAGCGGCTGGTCGAGCAGCGGATCGCATGAGCCGGCCTGGGTGGCCGCGGAAAACGAACAGGCGGTGGTGTCGCAGTCCGGCACATAGACGTCGAAGCCGAGGCTGTGCTTGATCCCGGTAAAGAACTTGCTGAAGCGCGGCTGCGGAGGCGGCGCCAGCGCGGTGATGACGCCGACCGTGCGGCCGTCATGGCAACGCACCTGCTCGCGGCTGGTGGTCAGGCAGAACGTGACCATGTCCGAAATCGCGCGCTCTGTCGCCTGCGCCTGCTCGGCCGTGGCGAGTCCGCTGCCGGCAAAGCTCAGCAGCGCCTCGGTGAAGAACGCATCGTAATAGGCCGAGCGATGGCGGATCTGCACCGGCGCCCACATCGGCTCGGCGATTCCCGTCCATGGCGGATTGATCAGTTTTGCTGCCGGCGAGCGCGCGATGAAGACGCGCGCCAGGTTGAACAGCAGCGTCGAGTTCTTGTAGTTGCGGGCGTTGAGCCCGGTCAGCGCCATCAGGAATTCGCGGCCGTGCAGGTCGGGATCGCCGATCAGGTTGAAGGCGGCGTAGGCCGGAATGAAACCGTTACTGCCGAACGAGCGCAGCAGATGCGCGCCACAGGTGCGGATCACATGGTCGATCGCGGCGAGATCGGGCGCGGTTGCCGGCGCGGACACTTGCGGAGGCGCGGGATGGCTGAGTGTCACGCTGTCCAGCAGCTCGGCCACCGGCCGGCCGATCGCCGCCCAGTCCGGCGCCGCGTCGTCGCGGGCGCGGATCAGGGCGTCCTGCAGGCTGCGAAAGCGGCCGGGATCGCGCAATTCCGGCAGTCCGGCCCGCCGCAGCAGGGCCCGCAGCGCCGGATTGCCCAGCGCCGTCTTGTAGAATCTTGCGATGTGGGGATCGCCGCCGCGATCGCCGAGAAAGACGGGGTCGCAGAGATCGTACAGCGACGGGCCATCCTTCGGGCCAGTGAGCGCCTGGCAGGCGGCACGGACGAAATACGGGATACTCATCTGCGGGTCCGGCGCTGAGGCATGCAAGTCCTTGCAGAAATTACACAAATGCAACGGGAACACAATCTCGTGGAACCCGCAGCGGGAGATGCCGATGGCAGCAAGCCCTCTTGCTGCCGCAAGCGAGCCGTTCGGCACGGCAGTCCGGAGGCAGCGGCGCGTGCCTGGATACCTGCAGCGTGCGGCGGCCAGGCGCGGCGCGCACGGGTTGCCGGGAAAGCCGCACCGGGTTAACTGTCTGTTTGCTGCGGTGCCGCAAATTGAGCGCAATTGCTGCCCAATAACTCGGGCACCCCCACAAACCTATATCGACGTTGGCGCGACCAAGAAGCGCGTGTCCAATGCTGACAGGGATGGCTTATATGAATGTACGGTTGTTTGGCGTCACGCGCCGCTCCATCACCATTGCAGCCGCTTTTGTCGGCCTGGTGTCGCTGGCGCTGGGTGCCAACGCCGCGTTCAACAAGCGGCCCATCGCTGTCGCCGCCGCGACGCCGTCGAATGCCACCGTCGACGTCGCCGGCAAGGCCGGGCGCATCGCGCTGGTGATCGGCAACGGCCATTATCCCGACGCCAGTGCGCCGCTGACCCAGCCGATCAACGATGCGCGCGCGTTGACCAGCGCCCTGCGCCATGACGGCTTCGACGTCGATGTGGTGGAGGACGCCACCCGCGATGATCTCGCGCGCGCAGTGCAGCGCCTGAAGGCGAAGATCAAGCCGGACTCCATCGTGATGCTGTATTTCGGCGGCTACGGCGTGCAGGTCGGCCGCGAGAGCTACATGATCCCGGTCGATGCCGCGATCTGGAAAGAGGCCGACATCCGCCGCGACGGCGTCAGCATCGAGGCCGTGCTCGACGTCATGAAGGAGAAGGGCGCCCACGCCAAGCTGGTGGTCATCGACGCCTCTCGCCGCAATCCCTATGAGCGCCGCTTCCGCGGCTACTCGCGCGGCCTGGCGCCGATCAACGTGCCGGACAATGCGCTGATCCTGTCCTCGGCGACGCCCGGCAAGGTCGCCGACGACGTCGAGGGCGCCAACAGCCTGCTGGCCGGCGAGCTCCTGAAGAACCTCAAGGAAAAGGCCTCCGGCGCCGAGGCGCTGTTCACCCGGACCCGCGTCGCCGTCACCCGCGCCTCCGACGGCGAGCAGGTCCCGGCGGTGTCGTCGTCGCTGGTGGACGACATTCCGCTCGGCAGCGGCCTCGCCAGCACCGCCGAAAAGGCCGGCAGCTAGCTTCGGCGCCGCTGCTCCGGCCGGGCAATTCCACGAGCTTGCCCGTTGCTGACATCGTCCATGCCATCTTCGCCGTCACATCCGCTCGCTTGAGCTGGCGCGATCGCGCGGTCCCGCCCAGTTCATGATGGTCGCGGCGAGGGCCTGGACCGCGGGGCTGGGGCCGTCCGGGGCGATCACCGCGAACTGGATGTCCGGCAGTTTCGGCAGGCCCTGGCGCGGCGACAGGATCGTCAGGCCCGGCGGCATCAAACGGGTGGAATGCGGCAGCACGCCGATCCCGGCCCGCGCGGCCGCGCTCAGGCCGGAGACGTTGGCGCTGGTGAATGCCACGCGCCACAGCCGCCCCGACGCTTCCAGCGTCTGCAGGACGCCGACGCGCGTGATGCTGGGCGGCGGATACATGATCAGCGGCAGGGGACTGTCGGGGTCGAGGCGGAATTCGGGATGAGCCATCCATTCGATCGGCTCCGTCCAGACCATCTGGCCGCGGCTGTCGCCGTCACGCCGTTTGATCAGAGCGAGATCGAGCCGCCCCGCATCGAATTCGGCACGCAGATTTTCACTCAGTCCCGAATGCAGTTCGATGTCGAGTTCGGGATGCTGGCGCGCGAAGGCGGCGAGCACGTTCGGCAAGGCCGACAGCACGAAATCCTCGGAGGCGCCGAAGCGCAGCCGGCCGCGCAGCGGCGCTGCCGCCAGATGCTGATGCAGATGCGCGTAGCGGCCCAAGATCGACCGCGCATGGTCGAGCAGGGCCTCGCCATCCGGGGTCAGAGCGAGGCTGTGCGTGTCGCGGTCGACGAAGCGGCGCCCGGTCTGTTCCTCGAGACGGCGGATTTGCTGGCTGACCGTCGACTGGCGCAGGCCCAGCAGACGCGCGGCGCCGGTGAAGCTGCCGGCATCGGCGACCGCGACGAAGGTTTGCAGGAGATCGACGGGCAGATAGGTCATGGTCATCACCATACGTGATGACTAATATCGTGGTTATGAGGATTTCGCATGACAGGGCGCCGACCTAGATTTGCCTCGATCAAACGAGGTCCTTCCCAATGTCCAGCTTCCCGCTCCGCCGTATCCGCCTGCCCGTCGACCCGTTCCTGCTGCTGCTGATCGGCACCGTTGCTTTGGCCGCGCTGCTGCCCGCCCGCGGTGCCGCGACCGGCTATGTCGACCATGCGGTCACAGCGGCCGTGGCGCTGCTGTTCCTGCTGTACGGCGCCCGGCTGTCGCCCGCCGCGGTCAGGGAAGGCCTGCTGCACTGGCGCCTGCAATCGATGGTGTTCGCCAGCACCTATCTGCTGTTTCCGCTGGTCGGCCTCGTGGCCAGCCTGTTGCTGCGCCCCTATCTGCCGGGCGACCTGGCGATCGGCATCCTGTTCATGTGCCTGCTGCCCTCGACGGTGCAGTCGTCGATCGCCTTCACGGCGATCGCCCGCGGCAATGTGCCGGCGGCGCTGTGCAGCGCCTCGGTGTCCAACCTGCTCGGCGTGGTGCTGACCCCGCTCCTGGTCTCGCTGCTGCTGTCGTCCGCCGGCGGCGGAGTCTCCATGGTGGCCTTCGAAGAGATCGCCGCGCAGATCGTCGCGCCCTTCATCGTCGGTCAGCCGATCCGGCCGTGGGTCGGCGCCTGGCTGCTGCGCCATGCGCGCATCACCTCGGCGGTCGACCGCGGCTCCGTGCTGCTGATCGTCTACGCCGCCTTCAGCGCCGGCATGGTCGAGGGCATCTGGGGCCAGTTGTCGCCGGCCAGCCTGGCCTTGGTGCTGGCGATCGATCTCGCGGTGCTGACCATGGTCATCGTCACCACCACGCTGGCCAGCCGCTGGATGGGCTTTGCCACGGAAGACGAGATCGCCATCGTGTTCTGCGGCTCGAAGAAGAGCATGGCCAGCGGCATTCCCATGGCCGCCATCCTGTTCTCCGGCCACGCGCTGGGATTGATCGTGCTGCCGATCATGCTGTTTCACCAGGCGCAGCTGTTCGTCTGCGCCATCCTGGCCCGGCGCTACGCGAGGCGCACGACGGCGCACGACATCGAAGCGGGGACTGCCATGCTGTCGACGCCAACCGCATCCTGAGAGCGCGATCGCGCCGGCCGCGACCGCTCGGCCGACTTCAGCCGGCCGGCGGGGCCGCTTGCCCAGCGCGCGGCTGCTGGCGGTCCAGCACCAGGCCCAGCATCCGCACGACGACGTCGACCGCCACGTCCGGCAGCGGCGGGCGCTCATCGGGATCGAAGGCGAGGCCGATGACGGCAGTGCGGCCCTCGGCCGCCGGCACCGGCCAGAAGTCGAAGCGCGAGGCCAGATCCGGATAGACGCCGCCGCGCACCACGGTTCCGGTCGCCAGCGCCGAGCGCGCCGCCTCCAGTTCGGCCTCGCGCGGTTCGAGCTCGCCGACCTGCCGGAGCGCCACCACCCGGCCCTCCGCCATTAGCATCACCACCGCGGGAACCTGGAACAGCGCCGCCAGCGCCTGGGCGGTGACGGTCAGGACCCCATGGACATTGCCGGCCGCGACCACGTCGCGGCTGTAGCCGCTCAGCACATTGGCCTGCCGTCGCAGCAGCGCCGCCTCGCTGGCGCGCTGGCGCGAGGTGAAGGCCACGCCGCTGACGATGACGCCGACCACCAGCAGCAGCCCAATCGCCCAGATGTTCGCGGCGTCGTCGACGGCCAGCGAGTAGCGCGGCTCGGTCAGGAAGAAATTGAACGCCAGCGCGCCCAGCACCGCCGAACACAGCGACGGCCCGAGGCCGAGGCTGACGCCGGCGATGACCACCGGCACGACGAAGACCAGGGACAGGTTGGGGATCGACACCTTGCTGTCGGCCGCGATGGCGGCGAGCGTGGCGACGGCGGTCATGGCGATCGCCGCCAGATAGCCGATCAGCCCGGATGCGACCGGGCCAAGCAGCGGGGCGGCCTCCGGCGCGATGTCCTGCTGCAGGTTCGATTGGGTATCGGCCACGGCTTGCCTCCTGCCCGGCACCTGAGCGGCAACGCATTGGCTAAAGGAACCAGCCAAAGCAAGGTCGCGGCCCGGACCGACTGGTTAAGTATATCCCAACTTCATCGGTGCGCGAACCACATGAAGCGGAAATTCGCTTCTCCCGCCGGTCGCGTTCTCGCGCCTCGATGAGCCGGACCTTTGCGAAAATTCTCGGATCGAGATGAGGGAGACAGCGCGCCCGGCAGACGGGGGATGGTGGTTGGGATCCGATCCGCATTGCTGCGAAGCGCGGCGCCTATACCGCGCCACATCGCAGGCAATTGACGCAGCCTGTGGCTGCTATGGGTGGGCGATCGAAATTCGATCCGGAAAGAGATTGCTGGAAAATTGCGGGTGGCAATCCGCGACGAGACTTTGAGAGACTATTTTAGAAACTTTTGTGCCTTTCCAATCGCCGATCTCAGAGAAGGCAGGTTGGATAGTGGATCAGAGGAATTTTCGGCAGCTTTGGTTGCCGTTGTCGCGGAGCTGAAACGCGCCTCAAAAGACGCTCCTTCTTCAATCGAAAAACTTGTTACAGATTTGGGGCTGCTAGAGTCTGCAAGCCACTTCCCAGAAATTGTTAGATTGAGATCTCGGATTGAGCAAATAGACCTACTCGTCACTTTCGTTACGGAAATGGAGGACGCGACGCGGGCGGAAATCCGAGCGCAAACTACTTCAGTCATCAAAAGCATTAGCGACGATATCCAAAAAATGTGGGCCGTCCTTCATCCTCAAGAACCTATAGATAGCGTGCATCTCTACCAACCAGAGGCTGCGGACAAAGCTTTGGATTTGGCACTGCGTTTCTACGGCAGAAAGCAGTTAAGCCTGCGGCTGACGCTATCGGAAGGACATCGTAATAGCTTAGGCCTCTGTGTGTTCTTGGCTTTTGCCAAACGGGACGGAACTAATATTCCGCTTGTTCTAGACGATGTTGTGAGCAGCTTTGATCGTGAGCACCGGAGTTACGTGACCGACCTTTTGACCCAAGAGTTCTCTGACCGACAGGTTTTTATCTTCACACACGACTACGATTGGTATGTTGAACTACGGACTCGCCTGCCCGGTAAATTCTGGCGCTTCGGCATTTTGCTCCCATGGAAAGAACCTACGGTAGGAATTCGGTGGGCTAACAACGTCGGGGGCTTCGATCTTGCCCGGGAGCTACTAGCTAGCGATCCAGCGAGCGCTGCGGCTAAGGCCAGAGCCGTTATGGATACGCAGCTAGCGGCAACAGCTTAAGACGCAGAGCTCGGAAGCTTTCGCGCGAGAGGTTCCACCACCACAGCGCGCCTACGCCAATAGCCTCAGTGCACGAAAACTATCGTGGCGCCTTAATCATTCTTATATGATCGGCCGACCGTCCTGATAACCGAACTGCAGTCACACCTTCTTGATAGGCCTCTGCGACTCCGAGCGATCTACAAATAGCGTCATAGATCACGAAAATCGCCGCCTTTGATGCGGCGTGAGCGTGCGGCCCCACGCAAGGTTGGCAATTTCGTTCGGGACGGAGGAATGGTTGGTGCCGCAAACAGGACTCGAACCTGTGACCCCGTCATTACGAATGACGTGCTCTACCAACTGAGCTATTGCGGCGAACCAACGGTGCGTTCGGCGAGGGGCCGAAACACAGGCGCATCTGATATCGGGCGCGGGGTGATTTTGCAAGAAGCGGCAGCGCTGGAAGGGGCGGAATCGGGCGAGGGGCGGAATGCTGCGGAGCGGCCGAGGGGCGCTTTGCCGGGGTTTCGCGCCAAGGTGGTCCGATTTAGCACTCAGCGGGAGTGAGGCCGTCGGGCCGCCGAGAGTCCCCTCACCCGGAACCGGGCTGGCGCCCGGCTCCGACCTCTCCCCGCAAGCGGGGAGAGGTTAAGGAGCGGCGGGCTTCAGCCGCCCCAACGGGCCAGGAAGCCGCGCCAGCCGCCGGCCTGCTGGGCGCCGTTCAGCTCGGCGAATTCGTCATGCAGGGGATCGTCGTCGACGCCGGGGTCGTCGGGCGCGCGGACGATGGGAATCACCGCGGGAATGGGGCGGACGATGTCCGCGCGCGCCCGGAACAAGGGCGGCGGCGCGGCGGGGGCGGTTGAGGCCGGGGCGGGCGGCGCGGTGGGAACAGGGGCCGCAGCGGGGGCCGCGGGCGCAGCCGACGTGGCGGGCGCAACCGGCTCTGGCGGCTCGGCGGCCTCCGGCGGCGCGGGCTTAGGTGCAGGCTTGGGCGCGGGCTTGGGCGCGGGCTCGGCCGTGACAGCGGGTTCGGATTCGGCCGCAATCGGCGCCGGGACATTGTCCTGCGCCGCGGGCGGCAACGGCTCGGCCTCGGCCACCGGCCGGGCCGGCACGGGCGCCGGCGGTGCCAGCACGGTGGCGTGCAGGATCTCGGATTCGATGGTCGACATGCGGTCCGACGGCAACGAGGCCAGCGGCGTCTGCCACTGGAACGCGTCGAGTCTCCCGGTGACCGGCGACACCGGGCGCCAGCGGTCGGAGACGTAGCCGTCGGCGGTCCATACCGGATCGTGGGCGGCGCGCACCGCGCGCAGGGTCCAGGCGCGGGCACGGCCGCTGTCGCCGTGCTCCAGCCGCTCGATCTCGGCCATCAGCATGGCCACGCGCTGGGTCGGCGCCGCCACGAAGGGCTCCAGCGCCGCGCGGGCGCGGGCGAATTCGCTGGCGTCGACGGCGGCGCGGGCCAGCGCCAGCGCGCTTTCGATATGGCCGGGCGCCTTCTGCGCCAGAGTCTCGACCCGCACCAGCCGCTGGCGGGCGGAATCGCCGAGCTTGATATGGGCATAGGCGTCGGCGAGATCGGGATGCGGCTGCGCCAGCCAGGCGGTCTCGACCGTCTTCATGGCACGGCGGATCTGATGCGCCTCGCTCTCGAATTTCGCGGCCAGCACCGCCGCCGGGATCAGCGTCGGCGCCAGCTTGACGGCCTCCATCACGCTTTCGCGCGCCAGATCGCGGTCCAGCGTCTCCAGCGCCAGCGCGCGGGCCGTCAGCAGCACGCCGCGCTGGCGGCGAAACGCCGGCTTGTCGATCAGGCCGGAGGCGAGATTGTTGTCGAGGATCGCCAGCGCGCCGCTCCAGTCATTCTGCGCGCAACGGAAACCCAGCACGGCGTGGGAGGCCCAGGTCGAGCCCGGCGCCAGCTTCAGCGCCTCCTCGGCGATGGTCACCGCGGCCAGCGGATCGTCGGCGCGCTGCGCCTCGATGAACAAGCCGCGCAGCCCGAGCAGCCGTGTGTCGGCGCGCTCGGCCATGGCGTGGAAGGCGCGATGGGCGCCCTCGCGGTCGCCGTCGAGCTGCGCCGATTGCGCATGCAGCAGCAGCGCCAGCGGATCGTTGGCGGCAAAGCGCCTGGCGTGGCCGGCATGCAGCCGCGCGGCCTCGCTGTCGCCGTGGCCGATGGCCAGCAGGCCCTGCGTGATCGCATGACGGCCTTTGGCCAGCCGCTTCTCGCGCCGGCTCGTGCGCAGCCGCGCCGGCGTCCGCCACAGCCCGCGCAGGATCGCCCACGCCACCATGGCCGCGATAATCGTCAGCAGCAGCACCAGCAGGAACACCGGCAACGACGGCGCGGCGCGCCGGCTGCCCCATGTCAGCACCACATCGCCGCCCTGATCGGCCACCCAGGCCGCGCCCAGGGCCGCGAGCGCGATCAACACCAGAAACAGAATGATTCGGAGCATCGGATTCCTATGGCGCCGGCTTGTTGAGCGCCGCCATCGCGTCGGCTGCGAACTGGCGGGAAGCGGCGAGCGCGGCATCGCGCGCGTCGACCTTGTCGATCCAGGCCTGCACGGCGCCGCGATCGGCCGGCTGCAGCGCATTGAGCTCACGCCGCGCCGAAGCGACGTCGTTGCGCAAGGCCGCGGCGGTGGCGCGGGACACGATGGCGTTGCGGTCGTCGCCGGCCACCGCGTCGGTGCGTTCGATGCGCAGCAGCCGGACGGCGCCGGCCTGCAGCCGGTCGACGAATCCGGTGCCGGTGGTCGGCGCCGGCTCCGGCGTCGCGGTCAGCTTCGGCAGCACCGCGAGCAGCTCGCGGCTCAGCGCCGCGGCGGTCGGCAGGCCGGACGCGGCGAAGGCGTCGAGCGGCTTCAGTGCATTGGCGTCCTCCGCCAGCGGCTTGGCGGCGCCGAGCTGCGCCGCATAGGGCTCACTTTGGCGCAGCGTGCCGTCGAGCAGCGAGGCCGCGACGACGCGGCGCAACGGTCTGTCGTCGGCGGGTTTTGCGGCCTGCTGCGCAGCCTCGGCCCGCAGCGCCGTGGCGGCACGTTCGATCTTGCTGAGCCGGTCGTTGATCGGCGCAAGATTCACCGGCGGGGCAGCGGCCGGCGGCGCGGATTTGAGGTCGGCGACCGCGGCTGCGGCGCGTTCCGACTGGGCGCTGATGGCGGCGAGGTCGCTGCGCAGCGCGGTGACGGATTTTTCCAGCGCATCGAGGCGCGCGGCCAACGCGGGATCGGGCGCCGCGGCAGCGCCTGGCGACGCGGTCGGCGCCGGCCGCGACTCGACGCGGGCAATGCGGGCGCTGAGCGCGTCCAGCGCCATGCTGTTGGCCTGCGGGGCTTCCGGGGCACTCGGGGTCGCCTGCCAGCCGGCGAACCATGCAATGCCGACCACGACGGCTGCGGCAAGGGCGCCGGACCCGGCGGCGAGGGCGGCAGAGGATTTGGGCGCAGGGGGCGCGGCCGGCTCGGTGGCGGCGGCCTCCACTTCGGCGGGGGATTCAGTCTCAGCGGCGGCCGGGGGCTCGGACGTATGCTCCAGCTGGGGTTCGGCCTGCGTCTCAGCCGGGGCTTCGGGGGCACCGGCGTTGCTGGCGGCGGTTTCGCTGGTCACCTCGGTGGCCGCGAGGTCGATGGTCGGCGGCGGGCGCTTCGGCCTGCCCAGATCGGGCCGGCCCAGATCCGGCGCAGTGTGTTCGGGCCTGTCATCGACCATCGCCGGAGTTCCTTGTTACGGGCATCAAGACCTAGCAGATTCGTCCCTCTCCTTAGCGCGATAACGGGGCCAAGGCACGGTCGAGCGCAGCAAAAAGGGCGGCCTCGTCGGGCCGGTCAGCGACCAGCACCCGGGTTGCGCCGGCGTCGCGCACGATCGACGCCACCTGCTCCGACAGGCAGCATTGCGGGATCGCCAGCGCTGAGATCTCCACCCCGGCGGCGCGGGCGGCATCGACGAAGGCGCGGGCGCTGCGCCGGGAGTAATTTAATACCGCCTCCACCCCGCCGGAGGCGAAGGCCTCACCGACCTCGGCGGGAAACGCGGTCACCGGCACCATGCTATAGGTGGTCTGCACCGTCACATTGAAGCCGCGCGCGCCGAGCTCGCCGGCCAGGTCGCGCGCCAGATCGGCGCCGGCCAGATAGAGCAAGGTCTGCGACTTCCTGAGACGTTTGCTCCGCACGCTGTCGGCCACCAGATCGCGCAGCGCATTGGCATCGCCGTCGGCGGACGTCACGTCGTCGAAGCCGACCTCGCGCGCGGCCTCCGCCGTGCGCTCGCCCACCGCAAACAGCGGCAGCTTGCGCAGCGTTGCGAGCACCGGCTGATCGGCGATGGCGCGCAGGGCGTTGGCCGAGGTGACGATGACGGCGCCATAGCTGGCGCCGGCATCGTCGTTGAAGGGGATCTGTTCGAAGCGCAGCATCGGCGCCGGCAGCACTTTGAGCCCGCGCGCGCGCAAGGCTGCGGCGGTCGAGATCATTGTCCGGCTGCGGGCGGGTGACGAGAATGGCCATGGCGACAGCGCCTGTGCTTTGGGGGTCATCGCGGCCGCTGGCGATTGCATGGCGCGACCTCGGAATGCTACGCCGGGGAAGCAAAAGCCCGGCTGGGCCGCAAACGCAAGGACCGAGATTGACAACCGACCGACCGATGCTGGTGCTGGGGATCGAGACGACCTGCGACGAGACCGCCGCCGCCGTCATCGAACGGCACAGCGACGGCCGCGGCAGCATCCTGTCCAACATCGTGCATTCGCAGATCGCCGACCACGCGCCGTTCGGCGGCGTGGTGCCGGAAATCGCCGCGCGGGCCCATGTCGACCTGCTCGACGGCATTATCGGTCGCGCCATGTCCGAGGCCGGCATCGGCTTCGCCCAGCTCGACGCCGTGGCCGCCGCCGCCGGTCCCGGCCTGATCGGCGGCGTCATCGTCGGTCTGACCACCGCCAAGGCCATCGCCATGGTGCACGACACCCCGCTGATCGCGGTCAATCATCTCGAGGCCCACGCGCTGACGCCGCGGCTGACCGACAATATCGCCTTTCCCTATTGCCTGTTCCTGGCTTCCGGCGGCCACACCCAGATCGTCGCCGTGCTCGGCGTCGGCGATTATGTGCGGCTCGGCACCACCGTCGACGACGCCATGGGCGAGGCCTTCGACAAGGTCGCGAAAATGCTCGGCCTGCCCTATCCCGGCGGCCCGCAGGTCGAACAGGCCGCACGCGACGGCGATCCCGCCCGCTTCGCCTTCCCGCGCCCGATGCTGGGCCGGCCGGACGCCAATTTCTCGCTGTCGGGCCTGAAGACTGCGGTGCGCAACGAGGCCAGCCGGCTCGACCGGCTAGACCGGCAGGCCATCGCCGACCTCTGCGCCAGCTTCCAGGCCGCAGTGATGGACGCCACCGCCGACCGGCTGCGCGTCGGGCTGCGGATCTTTCACGAACGGTTCGGCACGCCCAACGCGCTGGTCGCCGCCGGCGGCGTCGCCGCCAACCAGGCGATCCGCGGCGCATTGCAGGACGTCGCGACCAAGGCCGGGACGCAGTTGATCATGCCGCCGCCGGCGTTGTGCACCGACAACGGCGCGATGATCGCCTGGGCCGGCGCCGAACGCCTCGCGCTCGGCCTGGTCGACGACATGGAAGCCGCCCCCGTGCGCGCTGGCTGCTCGACAGCAATGCCACCGCGCCGGCAGGTTTCTCCAAGACCCGCGCGGCATATTGACCGTGGCCGCCTTCAACAGCATCGCGGTGATCGGCGCCGGGGCCTGGGGCACCGCGCTGGCCAGCGTCGCCGCGCGGGCCGGGCGCGATGTGGTGCTGTATGCGCGCACGCCAGCCGCAGCGACGCTGATCGACGACAGCCGGGAAAATCCACGGCTGCCGGGCGTTCCGCTGGACGACGCCATCAAGGTCACCAGCGATCTCGCACTGGCCGGGCGTGCCGATATCATCCTGCTGGCAACCCCGGCGCAGAATCTGCGCGAGGCGCTGACCGCGCTGGCGCCGCATCTGCGCGACGCCGCGCCGGTGATCGCCACCGCCAAGGGCATCGAGCGCGGCACCCACCAGTTCATGACCGAGGTGATCGCCGCAGCCGCGCCGACGGCGATCCCGGCGATCTTGTCCGGACCGAGTTTCGCCGACGACGTGGCGCGCGGGTTGCCGACCGCGGTGACGCTGGCGACCTCGAATGAGGCGCTAGCCATTGCGCTTGTGCATGCGCTGGGCTCGGCGACGTTCCGGCCCTATCACTCCACCGACGTGCGCGGCGTCGAGATCGGCGGCGCGGCGAAGAACGTGCTGGCGATCGCCGCCGGCATCGTCGCCGGCAAGCGGCTCGGCGCCTCGGCGCTGGCGGCGCTGACCACGCGCGGCTTCAGCGAATTGTCGCGGCTCGGCCGCGCCTGCGGCGCGCGCGTTGAGACCATGGCCGGCCTGTCCGGCCTCGGCGACCTGATCCTCGGCTGCTCCAGCGCGCAGTCGCGTAATTTCTCGCTCGGCGCGGCGCTCGGCCGCGGCGAGCAACCGCCGCGCAACAAGCTCGCCGAGGGCGAATTCACCGCGCCGGTGCTGACCGAACTGGCGGCGTCGAAAGACGTCGACATGCCGGTCGCCCGTGCCGTCGCCGCCATTCTCGCGGGGCATGCCACCATCGACCAGGCCATCGAGGGCCTGCTGACACGACCGTTCAAGGCTGAGGGATAGATGAAACACTGGCTGATGAAATCCGAGCCCTCGACCTGGTCGTGGGACCAGCAGGTCGCCAAAGGCGCCAAGGGCGAGGCCTGGACCGGCGTGCGCAACCACAGCGCCAAACTGTTCATGATGCAGATGAAGAAGGGCGACCGCGCGTTCTTCTATCACTCCAACGAGGGCAAGGAGATCGTCGGCGTCGTCGAGATCATCAAAGAGCACTATCCCGACCCTACCGATGAATCCGGCAAGTTCGTCTGCGTCGACATCAAGGCCGACAAGCCGCTGAAGACGCCGGTGACGCTGGCCGCGGTCAAACTGGAGAAGCAGACTGTCGGAAATGGCCTTGATCAAACTGTCGCGGCTGTCGGTGCAGCCGGTGACACCAGAGGAATGGAAGATCGTCTGCAAGATGGGCGGGTTCTGAGCGTGCGCCCGCACGCACGCGTCGTTTCACGGTGAGCGCCGGCGACGCCACCAACCTTCCGGCGGTCGGCGATCCGGCCGTCTTCGTCCTCGCCAATACCTTGCTGCTGCCGGTGCCGATGGTGCCGGAGATAAAGCTGCACGTCGCAGCCGAAGCCGTGCCGCTGTGGAGCAAGACCGAGGACGAGCTCAGCGAAATCGGACTACCCCCGCCTTTCTGGGCCTTCGCCTGGGCCGGCGGCCAGGCGCTGGCACGTTATGTCATCGATCATCCGGCCAGCGTCGCCGGCCGGACCGTGATCGACCTTGCATCCGGGTCGGGGCTGGTCGCCATCGCCGCCATGAAGGCCGGCGCCGCGCGCGTGATCGCCTACGACATCGACAGCTTTTCCCGCACGGCCATCGTGCTCAACGCCCGTGCCAACAAGGTGATGGTCGATGTCAGCGGCGACGATCTCCTGGCGGCAGCCGAAGCGCCTCTCGCTGAGACGATTCTCGCCGGCGACATTTTTTACGAGCGCGACACTGCCGAGCGCGCGTTTGCCTTTCTCGCCGCCAAGGCCGCCGAGGGTGCGCTGGTGCTGATCGGCGACCCCGGCCGCAGCTATCTGCCCAGGGACAAATTGCGCAAGATCGCGGAATACCAGGTGCCGGTGACGCGCGACCTGGAAGATGCCGATATCAAGAACACCGCGGTGTGGACGCTCCTGTCTGCTTGCGATGCCGCAACATAAGGCTGTCATCACCCGGCTTTACCGGGCGATCCAGGAAGCGCCGGCGTCCCAACATACTGGGTCACCCGGTCAAGCCGGGTGACGACAACTGCGAGGTGAAGGGGGTCACCCCGCCGCGGCGACCACCTGCGCCAGCGGCTGCTCGCGCTTCGATTGCGAGCGGTAGCCCTTCATCGTCGCGGCGAAGCGTTCGAGGATGCCGTCCTCGAAGGCGGTGACGATGGTGTCGTGGACGTAGCTCTTGCGGCAGATCGCCGGCGTATTGGACAATTCATCGGCAGCGGCGCGCACGGCTTCCAGCACCTGCATCTTGCGACCGGTCGCGCTGGTCGCAGGCGTGATCCGCGACAGCGATTCCAGCACCACGGCCGAGGCCATCAGCGTGCGAAAATCCTTCAGCGAGATCTTGATGCCGGCGATGTCGCGCAGAAACGCATTCACCGCGGTGGTGTTGACGTTGTAGACGCGGCCGGCATCGTCCCGATACTGGAACATGCGCTTGCCCGGCACGGTCCGCAGGATGCCGATGGCGCGCACCAGCTTGGCGGCGTCGCATTCCTTGCGCACGGCCTTGCCCCCCTTGGCCTTGAAGGTCAGCACGATGCAGTCGCCTTCCAGCGCAACGTTGGACTTCAGCAGCGTGGTGGCGCCGCGGGTGCCGTTGAGCTTCATGTAGGATTCGTTGCCCGGCCGGATCGCGGTGCGCGCGATCAGCTTGATCACCGCGGATAGCGCCAGTTCGCGGGTCGGCGCATCGCCGGACAGATGCATCGATACGGCGCGCCGGATTTTCGGCAGCGCGCCGACCAGCGTGGCGAGGCGATGCGCCTTGCGCTGCTCGCGCACCTTCTCCCAGTCCGCATGATAGCGATATTGCAGCCGGCCGGCGGCATCGACACCGACCGCCTGCAGATGCGAGGCCGGATCGGCGGCATAGCGAACCTTGGCATAGGCGGGCGGCACGGCCATGGCGTTCAACCGCTTGATGGTGCCGGTATGCTTGATGGCCGTGCCGTTGGCCCGGACGAAGGAATACGCCTTGCCGCGCCGGATCCGGCGGATGGTCAGGTCGGTCTGATCGCCGAGCCGGAGACCGAGTTCGCCGGCCAGCGCCGCGACGCTCGCCGGAACCGGGCTGTTGCCGCGCGAGGGCGCCACGGCGACGGATTCCGCGGAAGGCAGCCCGCCCGGCACAAAATTCTGCTGATCCATCATCTCGTTACGGCCTCAAGCGGCACTCAGCGCGGTAATGCCCACAGTCGGTTTTTGGTTCCGACCCCGTTTTGGCGCTCGACGAGGCCATTTAGGAGTTTGGACCGGCCATTGCGAGTCGATTTGGCCGCAATCCGGGCCACTGGTATCGGGAACCCGCCGAAATGACCGCAAAACGCCCGTTTCCGGCACCTGAAACGCGATCGTGATCGGTCCGGCTTGACCCAGCGCAATGCCGCCGGCCACGCCGGATGGACATTTGGGGTACCGGAAAGCAGACAAAAGGCTGAGGCGGGCTGCCTTGTACCGGTACACCGCGCCGACGCATAATCAGACCAAGAATGAAGCTCGGCCAACCACGCTGGAGGCGGTCGCGCGATGGAGGGAACCATGTCCGAGAAGATTTACGACGTACCTGCCGAATGGAAGACGCGCGCCTGGGTCGACGACGCCAAGTACAAGGACATGTATGCGCGCTCGATCTCCGATTCCAATGGCTTCTGGGGCGAGCAGGCCCAGCGGCTTGACTGGATCCACCCTTTCACCAAGGTCGAGAACAGTTCGTTCGCGCCGGGCAAGGTGTCTATCAAATGGTTCGAGGACGGCGTCCTCAACGTCGCCTGGAACTGCATCGACCGCCACCTGAAGACCCGCGCCAACCAGACCGCGATCATCTGGGAAGGCGACGATCCCTCGCAGTCCAAACACATCACGTATCAGGAGCTGCACGACGAGGTCTGCAAGTTCGCCAACGTGCTGCGCAACCGCAACGTCGTCAAAGGCGACCGTGTCACCATCTACCTGCCGATGATCCCCGAGGCCGCCTATGCCATGCTGGCCTGCGCGCGGATCGGTGCAATCCATTCGGTGGTGTTCGCGGGTTTCTCGCCCGACAGCTTGGCGCAGCGCATCGGCGACTGCCAGTCCAAGATCGTCATCACCGCCGATGAAGGCCTGCGCGGCGGCAAGCGGGTGCCGCTGAAGGCCAATGTCGATGCTGCCATCGCCAAGTCCGGCGGCGTCGACTGGGTCGTCGTGGTCAAGCACACCGGCGGGGCAGTCGAGATGGATCCGTCGCGCGACTTCTGGTACCGCGAAGCCAGCGAGGTCGTGACCACCGAATGCCCGTGCGAGCCGATGAATGCGGAAGATCCGCTGTTCATCCTCTATACGTCCGGCTCGACCGGCCAGCCCAAGGGCGTGCTGCATACGTCAGCCGGCTATCTGATGTATGCCGCGATGACGCATCAATACGTGTTCGACTATCACGACGGCGACATCTACTGGTGCACCGCCGACGTGGGCTGGGTCACCGGCCACAGCTACATCCTGTACGGACCGCTCGCCAATGGCGCGACCACGCTGATGTTCGAGGGCGTGCCGACCTATCCGACCGCATCGCGGTTCTGGGAAGTCATCGACAAGCACAAGGTCAACATCTTCTACACCGCACCGACCGCGATCCGCGCGCTGATGCAGGTAGGCGACGATCCGGTGCACCTCACCTCGCGCAAGAGCCTGCGGTTGCTGGGCTCCGTCGGCGAACCGATCAATCCGGAAGCCTGGGAATGGTATCACCGCGTGATCGGCGAAGAGCGTTGCCCGATCGTCGACACCTGGTGGCAGACCGAGACCGGCGGCATCCTGATCACGCCGCTGCCAGGCGCGACGAGGCTGAAGCCCGGCTCTGCCACTCGGCCGTTCTTCGGCGTAGTGCCTGAAATCGTCGATGCCGACGGCAAGGTGCTGGACGGCGAATGCCAGGGCAATCTGTGCATCGCCAAGTCGTGGCCGGGCCAGATGCGCACGGTCTATGGCGACCATGCCCGCTTCGAGCAGACCTACTTCTCCACCTATCCCGGCAAGTACTTTACCGGCGACGGCTGCCGGCGCGACGCCGACGGCTACTACTGGATCACCGGCCGCGTCGACGACGTCATCAACGTGTCCGGCCACCGCATGGGTACCGCGGAAGTCGAGAGTTCGCTGGTGGCGCATGCCATGGTCTCGGAAGCCGCGGTGGTCGGCTATCCCCACGACATCAAGGGTCAGGGCATCTACGCCTATGTGACGCTGATGAACGGCGTGGAGCCATCCGATGCGCTGCGCAAGGAACTGGTGGCCTGGGTGCGCAAGGACATCGGCCCGATCGCCTCGCCGGACCTGATCCAGTTCTCGCCCGGTCTGCCGAAGACACGCTCCGGCAAGATCATGCGCCGCATCCTGCGCAAGATCGCCGAAGACGAATCCGGCAGCCTCGGCGATACATCGACCCTGGCCGATCCCGCCGTGGTCAACGACCTGGTCGAGCACCGGCAGAACAAGAAGGCCGGGGCGTAAGCCGGTTGGACCGCTAACGTCGACGGGATCTTCCCGTCGACGGCGCCGCCGTCATGAGCACCGCGCTAAGAAATCCAGCTTAGGCCCGACCGGCACGATCCGGCTCGGGTTCGGCTGCGGATGGCTTTCGTAGTAGTGATGCTTGATGTGATGGATATTGACGGTCTCGGCGATGCCGGGCTGCCGGTACAGGTCCTTCAGGTAACGCGTCAGATGCGGATAGTCGGCAATGCGCCGTATGTTGCATTTGAAGTGCCCGACATAGACGGCGTCGAATCGGACCAGGGTGGTGAACAGCCGCCAATCCGCTTCGGTCAGGCGGTCGCCGGTGAGCCACCGTCGGCTCGATAGCATGTCCTCGAGCCAATCCAGCGACTCGAACAAGGTCGCCACTGCCTCGTCATAGGCCTTCTGGGAGCGCGCGAAGCCCGACTTGTAGACCCCGTTGTTGACGGTGTCGTAGACCCGCGCATTGATCGCATCGATCTCCTCGCGCAGGTCTTCCGGATAGAAATCGCCGGGCGCGGCGCCGACGCCATCGAAGGCGGAGTTCATCATGCGGATGATCTCGGACGATTCATTGTTGACGATCTGCGCGGTCTTGCGATCCCACAGCACCGGCACGGTGATCCGCCCGGTGAAATGCGGGTCGCCGGCCGTATAGACCTGATGCAACAGCGTCGCGTGCTGGATCGGATCGGGGATCACGCCGGCGACGTCGACGAAGGTCCAGCCGTCCGCGCCCATGTACCAGTGCACCACCGACAGGCCGATCATCTCCTGCAGGCCTTTCAGGACGCGGAAGATCAGGGTGCGGTGCGCCCACGGACAGGCCAGCGAGACATAGAGGTGATAGCGGCCGGGCTCGGCGGCAAAGCCCCCGATGCCGCTCGGTCCGGCTGCGCCGTCGGGCGTCACCCAGTTGCGCAGCGGCGACGCCACGCGGGTGAACCGCCCGCTGCCGTCCGTCGGGAAGGCATCCTCCTGACGCCAGACTCCATCGACCATAAAACCCATGCGCGATCATCCATGTTTGAACTGCTCTTCTATAGACGAGAGCGCCCTGCGCTGGCGAGCGCGTCTGCTTCCTGGCCCGCTCACGCAAAAGTCAGGGACAGGCGTGCGGCGCAGACGCTTTTGCCGACGGGTGTTGTTTTCCGGGCATTTACTTTGTTGGCAGGATTTTCTTTGTTGCCGCCGCTGGCGTCCGGCCCGGGCAGGCAAATGCACGGGTTATTTAACGCGACCGGCCGAAGATCACCGAAGTGCTACATATTACTGTCGGATTGGAGATACTTGATGTCATTGAAGATGGCGGTGGCTCTGGCAGCCACCATCGTGGTTGGCGCGGTGGCCGCGAATCCTGCGCAGGCGCGACCCGATCTGGTTGGCTTCCGTGGCGACTATTCGCCGGGCACCATCGTGGTGAAAACCGGCGAACGCCGGCTGTACCTGGTGCTCGATGATGGCCATGCCGTGCGCTATCCCGTCGGCGTCGGCAAGGCCGGCAAGCAGTGGGCCGGCACCACCAAGATCGACGGCAAGTATCGCCAGCCGGCCTGGGCGCCGCCGGCCGACGTGAAACGCGACAACCCGAACATTCCCGACGTCATCGCCGGCGGTTCGCCGGCCAACCCGATGGGCGTGGCGGCGATGACCCTGGCCGGTGGCGAATACGCCATCCACGGCACCAACCGTCCGGCGTCGATCGGCGGCTACGTGTCCTATGGTTGCGTGCGCATGTACAACGAGGACATCAGCGACCTGTTCGAGCGCGTCCCGGTCGGCACCCGGGTGGTGGTGACCCAGCGCTAGGCGCTCTCTCCGGTCCGAGCGAGTGAATGCCGCGCCCAAGGCGTGGCATTTTGCTTGCGGGGTCATCGATCTCGCATCACACCAACCGTTGCGGTGTCCGCCGCCATAGACGCGCACGTGGCCGCTGGCGAGCAGCGCGGCCGAAACGTTGGGCGTTCGCCGGGTCGCGACGTCCGCCACCACGCGGCCGGGATATTTGTCGGGACCGATATTGTAGATGGTGATCTCACCATCGCCGAGCAGGCCGCGCAGGGCGTAGCTGGCGGCTTCCGCCAGCCTCACCTCCTGCGCGCATTGGCCCTTGAGCTCCGGCGCATCGATGCCGCGCAGCCGGATTCGCGTCTTCAGGTCGATGCCGGGCAACAGGTGCACCCGCGCTTCAAACGTATCGCCATCGATGGTGTAGAGCACATCGACCGGATGTCGCACGGCGGGATTGCCGGCGCGCTTCCAGATCGTCTCTGCGTCGCGCGCCGCCGGGGTCTGGTCCTGTTCGGCGGACGGAAACGGCCAGAGCACCCAGCGCTTCACGGGCAGCATGGTGCCGGCCGCCATGCCCAGCACGAACACCCACGGCAGCGCTGCAGAGAACCTGCTCCGCCACGGCGTCGAGCGATGGATGCGCGAGGGATTCATACAGAGAGAGATCAATGCGAGTCGCGGATGCGCGCAAGCCAAATGTCATTCCGGGGCGCGGGCGGCGGAAGTGGCGGCACCAAACTGGGTGTCCTCACCCGGCTTGACCGGGCGACCCAGTAATCATTGGCATGGAGATCGCATCGCGCCGTCTGCGTTTACTGGATCAACCGCATGCGCGGGTGACGACAGTCCGGCCTCGCCTCCTCAAAAATCCGAGGCGATGCCCTTGCGTTCCCAGTCGCCGAATCGGGTCGGTTCGGGCCCGGTCGGCCCGTTGAACTCTTTTGCTGCCGCGGCGGCATTCGCTGCGGCCGCAGTGCGCCGCGCCTCGGCTTCGGCCAGCGCGCGCTGGGCCGCCGGCGGCAACGGCTTGCGCGCGGCCTCGTCGGTCTCAGTTGCAGGTGTGGAAGGAATGTCGTTCATCTGGTGTTCCCGCTGAACCGGCGCGCTTCGCACGCGTTGGCACTGGTCGGATTTGGACAGGCCATATCTGACCATGAGCATATAAGGCGATTCTTACATTTGGCATATTCGCATGCGATCAGACCGCTTCCCATACGACGATACGCGCTGAGGCCGGCCGTATCGTTGCCCTTTCTCTGTCGCGATGTTCACCGCTCATGCCGCCAGTAAGATTTGCATTGCCCGTAGAGGTGCCCGGACTGGCTGCCCGCCGGATCGCGGCCGATATTCTCGATGGCGTGCTGCAGAAGCATCGGACGCTCGACGAGCAGCTTGAGGGTGCGGGGGCGCATCCCGGCCTGAAAGCCCTGTCTGATCGCGACCGGGCCTTGATGCGCCGTCTGGTCGCGACGATTCTTCGCCGATTGGGAACGCTCGGCCATGTGCTCGGCAAACTGCTCGACAAGGGCATCCCCACCGACGCACCGCGCGCGCAGAGCGCGCTGCTGATCGGCGCCGCGCAGATTCTCTGGATGGATGTTCCCGACCACGCCGCCGTCGATCTGTCGGTGCGGATGGTCCAGTCGGACCGGCGCGCCGCGAAATATGCCGGCCTCGTCAATGCCGTGCTGCGCCGCTGCGCCCGCGAGGGCCAGCCGCTGATCGATGAGATCGCCGGCCAGTCTCTCGACGTTCCGCCATGGCTTATGGCGCGCTGGACCGCGCATTACGGCGAGGAGACCGCCCGGGCGATCGCCGTCGCCCTCAGCCATGAACCGTCCCTCGACCTGACCGTGAAGTCGGAGGCCGCCGCCTGGGCGACTCGCCTGCACGGCGAGGTGCTGCCGACAGGGTCGGTACGCACCCTGTTGCAGGGCTCGGTGACCATGCTGCCCGGATTCTCCGATGGCCAATGGTGGGTGCAGGATGCCGCAGCCGCGCTGCCGGCGCGGCTGTTCGGCGACATCAAGGGCAAGGCCGTCGTCGATCTGTGCGCTGCGCCAGGCGGTAAGACCGCGCAGCTGATCCATGCCGGCGCCCACGTCACTGCCGTCGACCGGTCGCAGAACCGGGTTGCGCGGTTGCGGGAAAACCTCGCCCGGCTGTCGCTGGAGGCCGAAACGTTCGTCGCCGACGGCGCCGAATGGCAACCCGCCGCCGGCCATGGCGGCTTTGACGCCGTGTTGCTCGACGCGCCCTGCGCCTCCACCGGCACCATCCGCCGGCATCCCGACGTCGCCTGGCTGAAGCAGGAGTCCGACATCATTCTGCTGACCGCACTGCAGCGTCGGTTGTTGAAAAACGCGGTCACCGTGCTGAAGCCCGGCGGAACCCTGGTCTATTGCACCTGTTCGCTGGAGCCGGAGGAGGGCGAGCACGCCATCGCCGACCTGCTGGCCACCGATTCCAGCATGCGCCGCGCCCCCATCGATCCGAGCGAGGTTGCGGGTCTGGCGGAAATCGTGACCCCCGACGGCGATCTGCGCACCCTGCCCTGCCACCTGCCCCACGACGACCCCCGGCTCGGCGGTCTCGACGGCTTCTATGCGGCGCGGCTGGTTAAAGCCTGATATTTACAGGTTGTTTTCGCGAATCGGGCAACTTCCACAAGAAGCTGCCCGATTAGTGTGTGTTGAGCGCGTTTCCGGATTAAAAGGATTTGCGGCAAAGTTTAATAATCCTCAGCCCGATCCCAAGGCTTATTCCCAAGGCTCATTCCCAAGGCGCGCGTGGTCGCTCATCGCAGACGTATTTCAAGATTGATACTTGGCCGGTTCGCGCGGAATGCGTTGTCGCGCGCGTCTGGCGGATCTGTTGCATTGGCGCGGCTGTGGCCCGGCCGCACCGACCGGCTGATCATCGCGCCCCACGACCTGCGCACCGCCGACGCCACCCGCGCCGCCGAAATCTATGCCGGGCGCTTCGTGTTCGCCGGCAAGATCGTCACCTGCCATGGCCGCTCGATCTTCGATCTGGAACCGCCCTCCGAAGATTGGGAGGTCGCCCTGCTCGGCTTCGGCTGGCTGCGCCACCTGCGCGCCGCCGACACCGCCATCACCCGTGCCAATGCCCGCTCGCTGGTGGATGACTGGATCTCCAATCCCAAGCGCAAGCGCCCGATCGGTCGCCGCGCCGACGTGCTGGCACGGCGTGTCATCTCGCTGCTGTCGCAGGCACCGCTGGTGCTGGGCGATACCGATGGCAAGTTCTATCGCCGCTACCTGCGCGCGCTGAGCCGCGAAATTCACACCCTGCGCTACACAATGGCGGACACCGCCGATGGCGTGCCGCGGCTGCAGGCGCTGATCGCGCTGTGCTACGCCTCGCTGTGCCTGGCCAACCAGGCGCGCCACATCCGCACCGCCACACGAAAACTGTCCGACGAGCTGCAGCGCCAGATCCTGCCGGACGGCGGCCATATCTCGCGCAATCCAGGCGCGCTGATCGAGCTGCTGATCGACATGCTGCCGCTGCGGCAGACCTTCGCCGCGCGCAACATCGCGCCGCCGCCGGCGCTGCTCAACGCCATCGACCGCATGATGCCGATGCTGCGCTTCTTCCGCCACGGCGACGGTTCCTTCGCGCTGTTCAACGGCATGAGCAATGCGCCGTCGCATCTGCTGGCCACCCTGCTGGCCTATGACGACACCCACGGCGTGCCGATGGCGCACATGCCGCATACCGGTTTCCAGCGCCTCGATGCCGGCGCCATGACGTTGATCATGGACACCGGTCCACCGCCGCCGCCCAATGTCAGTCACGACGCCCATGCCGGCACGCTGTCGTTCGAACTGTCGTCCGGCACCAGCCGGATCGTGATCAATTGCGGCATGCCCTCGACCGGCCGCGACAACTGGCGCGCTTTTGCGCGCAGCACGCCGGCGCACTCCACCGTGACCTACCACGGCACCTCATCGTGCCAGTTCATCGAGCGCTCGGCCATGAAACGCTTCCTGCAGGGCGCGCCGATCGTCACCGGTCCCCAGGTGGTGGAGAGCTATCGCGAGGTGACGGCGAGCGGCACCATGCTGACGACCTCCCATGACGGCTATCTCAGCCGCTTCGGCGTCGTACACCGCCGCATCCTCAGCATGGCAGAAGACGGCAACCGGCTCGACGGTGAAGACATCCTGGCGGCCGCGCCGGGCGCCCGCATCAGGGGAGCCAATACCGACTACGCGCTGCGCTTTCACCTGCATCCCTCGGTCAAGGCAAGCCGGCTCTCCGACGCCCGCGGCGTCATGCTGGTGCTGCCCAACCGCGACGTCTGGACCTTCGAGGCGCTCGACGACAAGGTGGAACTCGAAGACAGCGTGTTCCTGGCCGGCAATGACGGGCCGCGCCGTACCGCGCAGATCGTGATCCACCAGAATTCCAAGCAGGCCGCCAGCGTGCGCTGGAGTTTTGTCCGCTCCAACGCCTCGGCCTCCGCCACCTCGGCGCGCCGCAACGCCCGCCGCGAGCCGGAATTGCCGCTGTAGGGGTTCGATACCAGGGGCTATTCGGTCCACGTTGTGCACGACGGCGAAAACTGCTAATTGACCCTCGCTCGCGCGACTGGCGACCTTGGATGGAGCACCATCGGGAAGCGCGAGCCATATCTGCCGCGCGCCTGGGCATCATATTCCTTCAACCAGAGGATTTTGCCCATGACCGATCACCCGCGTAAGATCACCCGCGCATTGCTGTCCGTTTCCGACAAATCCGGCCTTATCGAATTCGCCCGCGCGCTTGCAGCTCACGGCGTCGATCTGGTGTCGACCGGCGGCACCGCCAAGGCGATCGCCGCTGCCGGCCTCAAGGTTTCCGACGTCTCCAATCTCACCGGCTTTCCGGAAATGATGGACGGTCGGGTCAAGACGCTGCATCCGAAGGTCCATGGCGGGCTGCTGGCGATCCGCGACAATGCCGAGCACGCCAAGGCCATGAAGGATCACGGCATCGCGCCGATTGATCTCTTGGTGGTCAATCTCTACCCGTTCGAAGCCACTGTCGCGAAGGGCGCGGCCTACGACGACTGCATCGAGAACATCGACATCGGCGGCCCCGCGATGATCCGCGCCGCGGCCAAGAACCATGACGATGTCGCCGTGGTGGTCGAGCCCGCCGACTATCAATCGGTGCTCGACGAACTCGCCACCAACAACGGCGCCACCACCCTGACGCTGCGTAAGCGTCTCGCTGCCAAGGCCTATGCACGCACCGCGGCCTATGATGCCGCGATCTCCAACTGGTTCGCCGACCAGCTCAAGATCGGGACGCCGGATTTCCGCACCATCGGCGGCCACCTGATCCAGTCGCTGCGCTACGGCGAGAACCCGCACCAGGCCGCCGCCTTCTACCGCACGCCGGATGCACGGCCGGGCGTCACTACTGCGCGACAGCCGCAGGGCAAGGAACTGTCCTACAACAACATCAACGACACCGACGCGGCCTATGAGTGCATCGCCGAGTTCGACGCCAAGCGCACCGCCGCCTGCGTCATCGTCAAGCATGCCAATCCCTGCGGCGTCGCCGAAGGCGACGACCTGCTCGATGCCTATCGCAAGGCACTGGCCTGCGATTCCACCTCGGCATTCGGCGGCATCGTCGCGCTGAACCGCACGCTGGATGCGGAAACTGCCCGCGCCATCACCGAGATCTTCACCGAAGTCATCGTGGCGCCCGACGCCACCGAGGAAGCCATCGCCATCGTCGCCGCGAAGAAGACCCTGCGCCTATTGCTGGCCGGCAGCCTGCCGGATCCGCGCGCGCCTGGCCTGACCTGCAAGACCGTCGCCGGTGGATTGCTGGTGCAGTCGCGCGACAATGCCGTGGTCGACGACATGACGTTGAAGGTGGTGACGAAGCGCCAGCCCACCGACGCCGAGTTGCGCGATCTGAAGTTCGCCTTCCGGGTGGCCAAACACGTCAAGTCCAACACCATCATCTACGCCAAGGACCTTGCCACCGTCGGCATCGGCGCCGGCCAGATGAGCCGCGTCGATTCGGCCCGTATCGCCGCGCGAAAGGCCCAGGACGCCGCCGACACGCTGAAGCTCGCTGAGCCGATGACCAGGGGTTCGGTGGTCGCCTCCGATGCCTTCTTCCCGTTTGCCGACGGCATGCTGGCCTGCATCGAGGCCGGCGCCACCGCGGTGATCCAGCCCGGCGGCTCGGTTCGCGACGACGAGGTCATCAAGGCCGCCGACGACGCCGGCATTGCCATGGTGCTCACTGGCGTGCGGCATTTCAGGCACTGAGCCACTGGAAGCCACGAGGCTTCCCCATACGCGACTGTCATCGCCCGGCCGGCGCGCAATTGCGCGCCGGGACCGGGCGACCCAGTCAACACCGCCGCCGGTGATGGAGCCGAAGCCCCTGCGTTTACTGGGCCACCCGCTTCCGCGGGTGACGACAGCGGAGTGTGGTGCAGCTTCGATGTTGCTTCTACTTGTCCTTCACCCGCGCCAGCAGAACGAGCCCCGCTAAAAAGAACAACACCAGCACCGCCATGCCGGCCTTCTGGCTGGCCGTCACCGCCGTGACGAACCCGATCAGCAGCGGCCCGATGAACGACGTCACCTTTCCGGTCAGCGCGAACAGGCCGAAGAATTGCGCGATGCGGTCCTGCGGCGCCATGCGGATCAGCAGCGTGCGCGATGCCGCCTGCAAGGGGCCGCCGGCTATCCCGATCAGGCAGCCGAGCAGCAGATAGGCTTTTTCGGCCGGTGCCGCGAACAGCGCGCCCCCCGGCACTGGCGGCGCCACCTTGATAAAGAGGATGGAATCCTTGTCGATCAGCAGGATGCCGGCAATGGACAGCAGCAGCAGCAGCATGCTGCCGGCGATCACGCGTTTTGGTCCGAGCAGATCGTCGAGCCGCCCGCCGGCGAACGCGCCGAAGGTGGCGGCCACTGCCAGCGTGACGCCGAAGCTGCCAATCTGGATCGTGTTCCAGCCGAATGTGCCGGCGGCGTAGATGCCGCCGAACGCGAACAGCGACACCAGGCCGTCGGTGTAGATCATGTTGGCGATCAGGAACGCCAGCATCGAGCGATGTTGCGGCAATTCGCGCAACGTGGCGCGCAGGTCGGTCAGTCCGCCACGCACCGCCGCGCGCGCCGACAGTTTCGCCGGGAAATCCGGCGTCAGCAGAAACATCGGCAGCACGAAGACGACGAACCATAGCGCCGTCAGCGGCCCGGTGATGCGGTCGCCCTGGAATGTTGCGGGATCGAGCCCGAACAAGGGGACGAAACCGAACAGGGTCCGCCCGCTCTGCGGATTTGCGGCGAAAAATCCCAGCACGATGACCAGGCTGATGATGCCGCCGACATAGCCCAGCGCCCAGCCGGAACCGGACAATCGGCCGATCTTATGCGGCGGCACCAGCGACGGCATCATGGCGTTATTGAAGACCGTGGCGAATTCCACGCCGACTGTGGCGATCGCATAGGCGATCAGCAGCGGCGGGATGATGGCTGGATTGCCGGGCTCGCCGATCCACATCAAGCTGGCGCCGATCACCAGCAGCGCGCCGAACGCGGCAATCCACGGCTTGCGTCGTCCGCTGGCATCGGCAATCGCCCCCAGCACCGGCGACGCCAGCGCGATCAGCAGCCCCGCAGCGGCGGTGGCGAATCCCCACAATGCTTGTCCGGTCGCCGGATCGGCGGCGACATGGGTGGCGAAATAGGGCGCGAACACGAAGGTGGTGATCAGCGTGAAATAAGGCTGCGCCGCCCAGTCGAACAACATCCAGCCGACCACGGCGGAATAAGGTGGGTAGCGGGTCACGACCTCGGCAACCCCTTCGTCTGCGGCGGCGGTGAGCGCCATGTGTCATCCTCGCGAATCGCCGGGGGCGTTGTGCCTGCCGTCTCGACAGCCATATAGCATTCATCCTGGTCACGAGATTGTGGCAGTCCCCGCGTCGGAGCAAATGATGATTCCGCTGGCCACCCGTCGCTTCGTTCTGTTCCTCGCTCTCGTCCTGATTTCCGGCAGCTGTGGCGCGGCGCGGGCGCAGGACCTGCGCAACGGCACCGTCGCGCCCCTGGCGGGCGACGTGCGCCCGGTGGTCGCCAGCCACGGCATGGTGGTCGCGCAGGAAAAGCTCGGCGCGCAGATTGGCCGCGACGTGCTGGCGCGCGGCGGCAACGCCGTCGATGCGGCGGTGGCCACCGGCTTCGCTATGGCGGTCACCTATCCCCGCGCTGGCAATATCGGCGGCGGCGGTTTCATGGTGATCCATTCCGCAGATCGCAAAGAGGACATCACCATCGACTACCGCGAGACGGCGCCCGCGGCGACGACCCGCGATATTTTCCTCGGTGCCGACGGCAAGCCGGACGCCGCGGCGTCGCGTTTCTCCGCGCTGGGCATCGGCGTGCCCGGCACCGTCGCTGGGCTGGCGCTGGCGCTGGACAGATACGGCTCGCAGAAGTTCTCTTTGTCCGACCTGCTGCAGCCGGCGATTGCACTGGCGCGCGACGGTTTTGTCATCGCCGACGACACGGCAGCGACATTGCCCGAACTGCAGGGGCGGATCGCGCGCTGGCCGTCGTCGGTGGAGATCTTTTCACGTCCTGACGGCACGCCGCTGCGGCCCGGCGACACGCTGGTGCAGAGCGATCTTGCCGCGACGCTGACGGCGATTGCCGCGCAGGGGCCGCGCGGCTTTTACGAAGGACCGGTCGCGGAAAGGCTAGTCAGCAGCATTCGCGGCGCCGGCGGCATCTTCACCGCCGATGACCTCAAATCCTACCAGCCGGTGATTCGCCCGCCCGTCCGCGGCAATTATCGCGGCTACGACATCGTCGCGATGCCGCTGCCCTCCTCCGGCGGCACGGTGCTGATGGAGACGCTGAACATTCTCGAAGGCTTCCCCATGCGCGACCTCAAGCAGGGCTCGGCGCCGTCGCTGCACCTGCTCATCGAGGCCATGAAGCGCGCTTATGCCGACCGTGCGCGCTATCTCGGCGATCCGGCCTTCGCCCATGCGCCGATCGCCACGCTGCTCTCGAAGGATTATGCCGCGCAACAGCGCGCCTCGATCGACATCGCTCGCGCCACGCCATGGACCGATGCGCTGTCGGCGGTGCCGCCGCGCGAGGGACAGAACACCACGCATTTCTCGGTCATCGACAGCGCCGGCAATGCGGTGAGCAACACCTATACGCTGAACTTCCCCTACGGCGTCGGCCTCGTGGCGGAGGGCACCGGCGTGCTGATGAACAACGAGATGGACGATTTCACCGCCGCGCCGGGCGCGTCCAATGCTTTCGGTCTGGTCGGCTTCGAGGCCAACCTGCCCGGCCCCGGCAAGCGGCCGCTGTCCTCGATGTCGCCGACCATCGTGCTGAAGGACGGCAAACCGGTTTTGATCACGGGCTCGCCGGGCGGCAGCCGCATCATCTCCACCGTGCTGCAGGTGATCGTCAACGCGCTGGACTACGATATGAATATCGCCGCCGCCGTCGCCGCGCCAAGGTTGCATCATCAATGGCTGCCCGACGAGGTGCGGATCGAGCGCGGATTTTCGGTGGAGACGCTCACGACGCTGAAGGCGATGGGCCACAACGTCATCGAGCCGATGGGCCAGACCTCGGCCAACTCCATCGCGGTGACGCCCGACGGCTTGCTCGGCGCGCCAGATCCGCGTACGTCCGGCGCGGAAGCATCGGGATATTGACAGCCTGATGCCGCGGTCGAGCCGGGTGCACAACACCGGCCGTAGTCAATGCTGGGGAGCATCGCCATGAACACGGGTCAACCGGACAAATCCGGCGCCATCGAAGTCGCCGAGATCGAAGATTCCAGCCTGCTGGCCTTTTACCGCGACATGAACGCTCCGGAACGCCGCACCTTCTGGGCCTGCGCCACGGGCTGGGCGCTCGACGGCATGGACTTCATGATCTATCCGCTGGTGATCGGCACCATCATCGTCATGTGGAAAGTCGATCCCGGCACCGCCGGCCTGGCCGGTACCGTGACTCTGCTGGCCTCGGCCATCGGCGGCTGGCTCGGCGGCTACCTTGCCGACCGCATCGGTCGCGTGCGAACGCTGCAGATCACCATCCTGTGGTTCTCCTTCTTCTCGTTGGTCTGCGCCTTCGTGCAGAATTTCGATCAGCTATTGGTCGCCCGCGCATTGCTCGGTCTCGGCTTCGGCGGCGAATGGGCGGCCGGCGCGGTACTGATGGGCGAAGCGATCCGCCCGCAATATCGTGGCCGCGCGGTGGGCTCGGTGCAGTCGGGCTGGGCGATCGGCTGGGGCCTCGCGGTGCTGTCGCAGGCCATCCTGTTCTCGTATCTGCCGCCGGAAATGGCCTGGCGCTGGATGTTCGCGATCGGCGCGCTGCCGGCGCTGCTGGTTTTATATCTTCGCCGCTATGTCGAAGAACCCAAGATCGCTAAGGAGACCCGCGCCCGGCAAAATGCCAGCGGCGACCGGCCGAAACTGCGCGAGATCTTTGCGGGCCCGATGCTCAAGACCACGATCCTGGCCTCGCTGGCCGCGACCGGCTGCCAGGGCGGGTACTATGCCATCACCTTCTGGGTGCCGCGCTTTCTCACCACTGAACGCAAGTTGTCGATCGTCTCTTCGACCGGCTACCTCTCGGCGCTGATCATCGGTTCTTTTGTCGGATATCTCGTCGGCGCCTGGCTCGCCGACAAGATTGGACGGCGCAACCTGTTCCTGACTTTCTCGTTGGGCGCCATCGCCGTGATCATCGTTTACACGCAGGTGCCGCTGACCAATGAAGTGCTGTGGCTGCTCGGCTTCCCGCTGGGCTTCTTTGCCTCCGGCTACTTCTCGGGCATGGGCGCGTTCCTCACCGAACTCTATCCGACGCGCCTGCGCGGCTCCGGCCAGGGCTTCTGCTACAATTTCGGCCGCGGCGTGGGCGCCCTGTTCCCGTTCCTGGTCGGCACGCTCTCGACCACCACGACGCTCGGCAATGCCATCGCGATCTTCGCGGTGCTGGCCTATGGACTGTTCTTTATGGCGGCATTCGCGCTGCCGGAAACCCGCGGACGTATTCTCTATGCAGACAGCTGATCCTGCCAGCGCGGCCCCGGCATGCCCGGGGCCGCAACCGGTGCAGCACCGCGCCACGCGCTTCAACGTGCCGAAGGGCGCGGTGGATACCCATGCCCATGTGATCGGACTGCCGCCAGAATACCCCTTCGTCACCGCGCGCAGCTACACCCCACCGGCGGCAACGGCGACCGAGTATCTTTCGATGCTCGACGCGACCGGCATGACCCATGGCGTGCTGACGCAAGTCAGCGTGCACGGCACCGACAATCGTCTGCTGGTCGAGACGCTGCAGGCCAACCGCGCGCGGCTGCGCGGCATCGCGGTGATTGCACTGGATTGCCCGGAGAGGGACAAGGCCGCACTGAAGGACGCCGGCGTGGTCGGACTGCGCATGAACGTGCTGTATGGCGGCGGGGTGGGTTTCGCGCAGCTGGAGGGGTATGCCGCCTTGTGTGCAGAGATGGGCTGGCATCTCCAGTTCCTGATCGACGCCAAGGACATTCCCGCGCTGGCACCGCGCTTCGCAAAACTGCCCGTGCCGTTCCTGATCGACCACATGGGCCACTTTCCCACCACACGCGGCACCGACGAGGCCGGCTTTCAGGCGCTGCTCGGCCTGGTCCGCGATGGCGCCTGGGTGCGGCTGTCCGGCGCTTATCGCACCAGCGTGCAGGGCGGCCCGCCCTACAGCGACACGATCCCGTTCGCGCGGCTGCTGGTCGAGGCAAATCCCGACCGCTGCGTGTGGGGATCGGACTGGCCTCACGTGGCCAATTGGGACGCGATGATGGGCGTCAGCGATCTGCTCGATCTGCTGGTTGACTGGGTGCCCGACGGCGCGCAGCGCAACCGCATCCTGGTGGACAATCCGCAACGACTGTTCGGATTTCCCGCGGCTTAGTTCGGCAATAGTTACTTGCCCCGGACGCGATGCGATACGGAGTATCGCTTCGCAGAGCCGGGGCCGTAGCAAGCACCGGCGTTTGGGATGGTCCCGGCTCTGCGCGGCAGCACTTCGTGCTGCATCGCTTCCGGGACACGACAAATTACTTCCCCACCGTATACGGCCCGCCCTTGTCCAGCGCGCGTTGATACGCCGGCCGCGCATGGATGCGCGCGAGCCACGCCATTGCCTTGGGGTGGCCCTGCGCTAGGCCGGCGCGCGCCGAGGCGGCCTCAAGCGGAAAGCTCATTTGGATGTCGGCCGCCGTGAATTCGCTGCCGGCGAACCAGTCGCTCTTGCCAAGCTCGCTTTCCCAGAACGACATGTGGGTCCTGAGTTGCGGATCGACCAGCGTCGCCAGCGCCTTGGATGAGATCGCATTGACCAGCGGGCGCAGCAGCAGCGGGGCGCGTTTGGGCAGCATCAGGAAGATCAGCTTCAGCAGCAGCGGCGGCATCGCCGAACCCTCGGCGTAATGCAGCCAGTAGGTGAAGCGCAGCCGCTCCGGCGTGTTCGGCGCCGGAATCAGGCCACTGCCGTAGGTGTCGACGAGGTACTGAACGATCGCGCCGGATTCCGCGACCGTGTTGCCGTTGTCGGTGATGACCGGCGACTTGCCGAGCGGATGGATGGCGCGCAGCTCGGGCGGCGCCAGCATGTTGGACTGGCGCTGGTAACGCACGATCTCATAGGGCACGCCGAGCTCTTCGAGCAGCCACAGCACCCGCTGGGAGCGGGAATTGTTGAGATGATGGACGGTCAGCATGGTCGATGCACCTCATTGCCCGGCTGCATTATTATCCGGGTGTTATTGACGCAGATATGATCCGGGTATAAATAGGCGTGCTAAACCCTCATGATCTGAAAGCCTTACCATGGATCAGGCAGCCGCAGGCCCGTTCACCGCATTCTCCGGCCACCACCGCCTAGCCTCCGGGCGGCTTGCCGAGGTGGCGCTCGCGGTCAAGATCGCCTCGGCGGGCGAGGCGCCGCCGCCGATTGTGATCTTCGACGACTCCACCGGCCGCTCCATCGATCTCGATCTGCGCGGCAGCCACCGCGAGATTGTGGCGCGGCTGACGCCGCCGGCCGAGCCTCCCGAGGTGGATGCGGTGGCGCAGCCGCGCGGACGCGGTCGGCCGAAACTCGGCGTCGTCGCCCGCGAGGTGACGCTGCTGCCGCGGCACTGGGAGTGGCTCGGCGCCCAACCCGGCGGCGCTTCGGTGGCACTGCGCAAGCTGGTCGAAGAGGCCCGGCGCGTCAACGCCGACAGGGATCGTGCGCGCGCCGCGCGCGATGCCGCCTACCACTTCATGTCGGTGATGGCCGGCAACCTGGCGGGCTTCGAAGAGGCGACGCGCGCTTTGTTCGCCGCCGACCGAACGAAATTCGATACGTTGATCGCCGCATGGCCAGACGATATTCGCAACCACATCATCAAGCTTGCTTTCGGCGATCGGTCAGAACCGACGTCGCTATAGTCAGGTGGATCGGCTTCCCCGGCCGGACTGACTGACTCTCTCAACCTTTGTTCGCAAGGAATACGTCGTGCCGAACGCAGATCCGCTCTGGAAAAGATTTCTGGTCTTTCTGCTGCCGATGATGCTGAGCAACATCCTGCAGTCGCTGATCGGCACCATCAACAGTATCTATGTCGGCCAGATGATCGGCATCGAAGCCCTGGCAGCGGCTTCGGTATTCTTTCCGGTCATGTTCTTCTTCGTGGCCTTTGTCATCGGGCTGGGCGCCGGCGCGTCGGTGCTGATTGGCCAGGCTTGGGGCGCCGGCGAGACCGACAGGCTCAAGGCCGTCGCCGGCACTGCGCTCGCAGTGGCACTTCTCATCGCCGTGGCCATCGCCGTACTGGGCGGCGTCTTCAGCCGGCAGTTCATGATCGCATTGGCCACGCCGCCGGATATTCTCGACGATGCCAGCGCCTATGCCCGCATCATGATGCTGACGATGCCGGCAACCTTTACCTTCATCCTGTGGACTTCGACCATGCGCGGCGTCGGCGACACGATCACGCCGCTCTGGGCGCTGGCGCTGTCAACCGTGATCGGCCTCGCGCTGACGCCTGCGCTCATCCGCGGCTGGCTGGGGCTACCGCCGCTGGGCGTCGCCAGTGTCGCCTGGGCCTCGGCCGTATCGACCCTGGTGACGCTGCTTTTCGTTGCCGTTATTCTTCGCCGCAGAAATCATCCGCTTGCGCCTGATGCAGAGCTGTTGCGCAATATCCGTCTGAATGCCGGGTTGCTGCGCAAGGTCTTGCGCATCGGCATTCCCGCAGCCTTGGGCATGGTCGTGATGTCGCTGGCGGAACTGGTGCTGCTCGGCCTCGTCAACGGCTTCGGCTCCAACGCCACCGCGGCCTATGGCGCGGTCAATCAGGTGCTGAGCTATGTCCAGTTCCCGGCGATGTCGATCTCCATTACCGTATCGATCTTCGGCGCACAGGCGATCGGCGCCGATCGCATCGACAGACTCGATGCCATCGTCCGTACTGGCCTGCTGATGAATCTCGTGCTGACCGGCAGCATGGTCGCGCTTGCCTATCTGTTCTCCCGCAACCTGATCGGGTTGTTCATCGTCGACCCGACAGTGCTGGAACTGGCGCAGCGTTCGCTGCACATCGTGCTGTGGAGCATGGTCCTGTTCGGCATGGCGACGACCTTCTCGGGAATGATGCGCGCCAGCGGCACCGTATGCGCGCCGCTGGCGCTACTGGTCTTCGCGATCGTCGCCATCGAGGTGCCTTTCGCCATCGTTCTCAGTCGCGAAATCGGCCTCGATGGCGTCTGGATGGCCTATCCGGCCGCATTCGGCTCCATGTTCGTTCTGCAGATGGGCTATTACATGTTGGTATGGCGCAAACGCGCGGTGCGGCGACTGATTTGAGCCGGCCCCGGATCATATTACGACCGTCATAAAGCGGTGGACGTTTCAGGTCTGCTGCGCCACACTGCGGCAACAACAAGATAACCCGGGAGGCCAACTTGACCGCGACATCCCCGCTCTTCCTGTTCGATTTCGGCAGCCCCAACGCCTACCTCGCCCATGAGGCGATCCCCGCCATCGAGGCGCGCAGCGGCGTGAAATTCGCCTATGTCCCGGTGCTCCTCGGCGGCATCTTCAAGGCCACCAACAACAAGTCGCCTGCCGAAGCGCTGGCAGGCATCAAGAACAAGCGCGAGTTTCACGAGATCGAGACCGAGCGCTTCCTCAAGCGCTTCCAGGTGCCACCCTATGTG
The DNA here is from genome assembly GCF_052658035.1 of Rhodopseudomonas sp. RCAM05734. Taxonomy (NCBI): domain Bacteria; kingdom Pseudomonadati; phylum Pseudomonadota; class Alphaproteobacteria; order Hyphomicrobiales; family Nitrobacteraceae; genus Rhodopseudomonas; species Rhodopseudomonas sp. RCAM05734. The sequence goes on from NZ_CP199742.1 coordinate 1,252,015, forward strand.
ATGAACCCGTTCTTTCCGGTCAACACGCTGAACCTGATGCGCGCGGCGGTCGCCGCCCAGCTCGAAGGCGTGTTCAAGCCATACATCGAGGCGGCGTTTCATCACATGTGGCGCGAGCCGAAGAAGATGGACGATCCCGAGATAGCGGTCGCCGCACTCACCGCGTCCGGACTCGATGCCGCCAAACTGTTCGCGCGCGCGCAAGAGCCCGAGGTAAAGGCCAAGCTTGTCGCCAATACGCAATTCGCCGTCGATCGCGGCGCGTTCGGCTCGCCGACTTTCTATGTCGGCGACGAGATGTTCTACGGCAAGGAGCAGCTGCGCGACATCGAGGAGCTGATCTCGCGCTAGACGTAGGATGGGTTGAAGCCGTCACGCGTCTGCGCGGCCGGCGAAACCCATCGACCGCACTCGCTGCAAGAGGATGGGTTTCGCAAGAGCTCAACCCATCCTACGAAAATGGAGAGGTCGATTGCAAAAGCGCAACGCAACCGTCGCGGTGATCGGCGCCGGCGATTTCATCGGCGCCGAGATCGCCAAAAAGTTTTCCGCCGAGGGATTTACGGTGTTCGCCGGGCGCCGTAACGGCGACAAGCTGGCGCCGCTGGTGGCCGAGATCGAGGCGGCAGGGGGCACCATCTTCGCGCGTTCGCTCGACGCGCGAAAGGAAGACGAGGTGACGGCCTTCCTCAACGACGCCGATGCCCACGCGCCGCTCGAGGTATGCATCTTCAACGTCGGCGCCAATGTCAATTTCCCGATCCTGGAGACCACCGAACGGGTATTCCGCAAGGTGTGGGAGATGGCCTGCTATTCCGGCTTCCTCGCCGGGCGCGAGGCAGCGCGGCTGATGCTGGCGCGCGGCGCCGGCAAGATCTTCTTCACCGGCGCGACCGCCAGCCTGCGCGGTGGCTCGGGCTTTGCCGCCTTCGCCTCGGCCAAGTTCGGCCTGCGCGCGCTGGCGCAGGCGATGGCCCGCGAACTCGGGCCGAAGAACATCCATGTCGCGCACCTTGTTATCGACTCCGGCGTCGACACTGCCTGGGTGCGCGAACGGCGCAAACAACTGTGGGGCAAGGAGGCACTCGACAATCCCGATTTGTTGATGCCGCCCGCCTCGGTCGCTGCGTCATACTGGCAGCTATACCAGCAGCCCCGCAGCGCCTGGACGTTCGAAATGGAGATTCGTCCATTCGGCGAAAAGTGGTAGGACGCTGATCGAATTGCTGGACGCGGTCATGCCCGGCCTTTGTGCCGGGCATCCACGTTCTTCCCAGATGTCGTGGATGGCCGGGACAGGCCCGGCCAGGACGGAGAGAAACAGGAACAACTCATGCGTATTCTCGTGGTTGGGGCCGGCGCGATCGGCGGCTATTTCGGCGGCAGGCTGTTGCTGGCCGGCCAGGACGTCACCTTCCTGGTGCGGCCGAAGCGCGCCGGCGAACTCGCCAGCGCCGGCCTCGTCATCAAGAGCCCGCATGGCGACGTCGTGTTGAAGAACCCGCCGACCGTTCAGGCCGACCAGCTCACAGACAAGTTCGATGTCGTGTTGCTGAGCTGCAAGGCATTCGATCTGGACGATGCCATCGCCTCCTTCGCGCCCGCTGTCGGCCCCGGCACCGCTATCATCCCGCTGCTCAACGGCATGCGCCATCTCGACGTGCTGGAAGCGAAATTCGGCGCCGACGCGGTGCTCGGCGGCCAGTGCAAGATCGCCGTCACGCTGAACGAGGCGCGTGAGGTGGTGCAACTGGCGCCAATGCAGTCGCTGTCGTTCGGCGAGCGCAAGGGCGGCAGTTCGGACCGGGTCAAGGCGATCGCCGAGGTCATGGCCACGGGCAAGTTCGACGGCGTCGCAAGCGCCACCATCATGCAGGACATGTGGGAGAAGTGGATCTTCCTCGCCACCATCGCCGGCGCGACCAGCGCCATGCGCGCCGCAGTCGGTGACATCGTGGCTGCACCCGGTGGGCGCGATTTCATTCTCGGCGTGCGCGACGAATGCAGCGCCGTGGCGTCCGCCAACGGTTTTACCCCCCGCACGCCATTCCTCGAAAGCAGCGGCGCCATGCTGACGGCCGAGGGTTCGAAGATGACGGCATCGATGTATCGCGACATCCTCAACAACGCGCCCATCGAGGCCGACCAGATCATCGGCGACCTGATCGCCCGCGCCGACGCCGCCAAGGCACCGGTGCCGCGGCTGCGCATGATCTATACGCACCTGAAGGCCTATGAAGCGCAGCGCGACTAGGCGCTTAACCGCCACGGGTGGAATTATCTGTAGGATGGGTAGAGCGACGGCCGCGCTTGCGCGACCGTCGGCGAAACCCTTCGCGACATCGCCCGCTATCGATGGGTTTCGCTTCGCTCTACCCATCCTACGCGATTGTGAGTCGCTCCCTACAAATGCGCGAGGTAGTGCGCCAGCGCGTCGATCTCTTCCGCGCTGAGCGGATAGGCGACGTCGGCCATCGCCGCCATGCCGCCGCCGGAGCGCACGCCGGACTTGTAGTCATGCAGCGCCTTGCGCAGATAGTCCTCGCGCTGGCCGGCGATCCGCGCCACGCCCTTGGTCCCGGCATAGGTGTCAGTGTGGCACGACGCGCAGCGGCGGCCGGCGGCTGCCTGGGCGCCCTTCGCCGACAGATCCGGATCGGCATCCGGCGTCTTGTCCTTTTTCGGCGGCAGCGACGCGAAATAGGCACCGAGATTTCGCACGTCCTCATTGCTGAGGGTTTCGATGATCGGCTGCATCGCCTCATTCTTGCGGGTGCCGCTGCGGAAGAAGATCGGCTGCCACTGGATGAACAGATCGGGTTGCCCCGCCAGCGACGGGATATTTTCGGTCTGCGAGATACCGCCCTCGCCATGGCAGGCGGTGCAGACCTCGGCCTTGGCCTTGCCGGCGGCGAGATCCGCGGCGTGGATTTTGTCCAGGTGGGTGAAGAACAGCAAAGGAAGTGCAGCGAGAACCAGTCGGAGTCGCATGAGGGGCATTTCCATTCAAACTTAGAAGCTCGTCATCCCGGGATGCGCTTCGGACGGCGACGCCGGCCGGAGTGCAGACCCGGGATCTCGAGATGTTCAGCCACTTCGGGATTCCCCGTCACTCCAATTGGAGTGGCTGAGGTTCGCGCGCAGCTTGCGCTGCGCGCGTCCGAAGTGACAACGGTCACTTCTTGTAGCTGATGCGGTAGATCGCACCGGCCCAGTCGTCGGCCACAAGGATCGCGCCGTCCTTGGCCATCACGATGTCAGCGGGACGGCCGAGATAGCCCTGATCACCCTCGATCCAGCCCGAGGCGAACACCTCCTGCTTGGCGTTCTTGCCATCCGGCCCGACCATCACCCGCATGATCCGCGCGCCCTGGTACTTGTGCCGGTTCCAGGATCCGTGCTCGGCGATCAGGATGTTGTCCTTGTACGCGGCCGGAAACATGCTGCCGGTATAGAACTTCATGCCGAGCGGAGCGACGTGAGCGCCGAGGTTCAGCACCGGCGGCGTGAACTCCGAACACTTGTGGCCCATGGCAAATTTCGGATCCGGCATATTGCCCTGGTGGCAGTGCGGATAGCCGAAATGTTCGCCGAGCTTGGAGATCATGTTGAGCTTGTCGCTTGGCGTATCGTCGCTCATCCAGTCGCGGGCGTTTTCGGTGAACCAGTATTTTCCGGTGCGCGGATCGATATCGCCGCCGACGCTGTTGCGGACGCCGAGCGCCACGATCTCGGCATTGCCGGTTTTCGGATCGACACGACGGATCTGCGACAGCGAGGTCGGCGGAATGCCGATATTGAACGGAGGTCCGAACGGCACGTAGAACCAGCCGTCCTTGTCCGCGACCAGATACTTCCAGCCGTGGGCGGCATAGGACGGCATGTCGTCATAGACCACCTTGCCGTCGCCGAGCTTGTCGAGATTGGCCTCGGCATTGTCGTAACGGATCAGCTTGTCGATATCGATCACGTATAGGGCGCCATCGCGGAACGCGATGCCGGTGGGCATCTTCAATCCCTTGATGACGGTCTTGACGTCCTTCTTGCCGTCTTTTTCGGTGATGGCGTAGACGTTGCCGAGACCGAACGAGCCGACGAACAGCGTGCCCTTGTCGCCCCATGCCATCTGCCGCGCTGCCAGCACGCCTGACGCATAGACCTCGATCTTGAAGCCCGCCGGCAGCTTGATCTTCTTCATCATGGTGGCGAGTTCGGCCTCCGACGAGCCGGTCGGCGGTCCGGATGGCGGTGCCAGCCCCTTCTGGGCTTCGGTCTCGTCACCGAGGAACCAGTCATCCGGCGGATGAGTCCAGAATTCCTTTTTGCCGGATTCGTATTTCTTGAGTTGTTGCTGGGCGCTGGCCTGGCTGATCCCCGCGATGGCGATGATGGCGGCGCATGCAAGCACGGATCGACGGAACATCGATGGCATCGTGTCACTCCCTGGGCAGCTCGTTGCGGCTGCAATGTTTTATTGAACGTACGAGACGAACCTTGTTGGTCTGGCTTAGCCCGACGGCGCGATGCTACCACAAGTTCTGCAAGCGCCAAGGGCCACCACGATCAGGCAATGCTGCACGAGCTGGCACTTCGTTGCATTGCGGCAATAGCGGATCCGCGACGCGTCCCTTTACTTGGTTCGGGTCACCGTGATCCGCGCAGAACCCTGATTGTTGCGATAGAAGCGATCGTACAACCCCGGCACACCGATCACTGCATCGTTGACGAAGATGAACAATTCGCCATCGCGAGTCGGGGTCATGTTGAAGCGAATGAGGGGATCGGTCGGATCATAGAGATAGAACGCCTCCTCCCCGCCCGTCCTGCCATAGCGGAAGACGACCTCGAACCAGTCCTCGAACAGCTCACGTCGTAACGGAACGGCCGCGTAGAACAGAATGGACTTGAACCAGCCGGCCGACGGCAACGGCGATGCCCCGGCCTTGACGGCAATGCCTCCGTCGGACCAGTCCGCCGTCGGCACCATCCTGATATTGTATTTGGTCCGGCCACCCTTCAGCATCACGCCGGTGGCGTGACAGAATTCCGCAGTCCTGAACTCCACCGGCAAATCCACGCTCTGATTGACGTCGAGATGGATCGTCTCGGCTGACTCCTTGCAGGTCGCTCCCCAGACATCCTGAATGTTGAACAGCAGGTGGCTGGCGATCGCGAGCCCCAGATACAGGAACATCACGGCAAAGACGAACGGCGCGACATGGGATTTGGCGCCGGTGAGAACCGCGGAATACACCGCGCTGCTGCGGATCCGGTAGAGCAGGCTGCTCGGCAGGCCGCCGGGCGCGCCGGGCCGTCGTAGCCAGATGGCGCCCATCTTTCCAGACGTCACGCCGGCGATATGGCTCCCGAGATAGAGCAGACCGGCAACCAGCGCGACCGAGAACAGGAAAAGGCCAGGCTCCCGGGCATAGCCGTCGATCCAGAACCGCGCATGGGTCGGTAGAAAGCCCTGAAAAACACGGAGGATGTCGGAGGCCCAACGAAACCGGCTGTTCAGCTCGTCGACGGGCTGGGCGTCGCGCACCAGAGGAAAGATCACCAGCCACAACGTCGCCGCCACCGTCAGGAAGTAGACGGCGCGCCGCTTCCAGATTTCATTCCAGACGTGTTCCTGCGCCAGCGCACGCTCGGCCGCGGCCGCATTGCTTTCGAATGGCCGGCCATCCGGCGAGAGAGTGAACTGGTCGGGCGTTACGATCTCGCCATCGTCCTTCACGACATCGTAGAGCGGCGGCAGGCCGACCGGGGCATAGGCATGGGCGCGATTGCCGATGCGCTTGAAGACGCTCTCATGAATCTTGGCACGGCCGACCTGCACCTCGTCGCCTTCGCCCTTGGCGGCCTGCGGATAGAAGTCAGGCACCAGCTTGCGCGGACCGTAGCGGTAATAGCCGCCCATTCCCTTGCGCGGATCGTAGAGCCGGCCATCCTTGTCGCGCTTCGAGATGGCGTTCTTGAACGTGTCGGGATCGGCGATCATGGCGCCGGGCGGCGGCGGTGCGGGCAGCAGGCCTGAGTAATCCGTCTTGAACCGCAGACCGCAGCGCTGCGCCTCGACAATCATCCAGACCAGCGCGACGTAAGCGAGCGAATCGTCGGGGTAGCCGCCACCGACATTCGAATGCACGCCGGGAAACCAGACCTGCGCGATGCGCTCGGCCGCGACGGTGCGGTTTCCGGCCGGGCTGGCGGCGGTGGCGTTGTCTTCGCGCCACGGCTGCGGGTGAAAGGTCGTGCGCTCCTCGTCGAGCGCCAGCGCCTGCCGCGCCCAGGTGACCTTGTCGCTCAACTGACCGTCGGGAAGCTCGATCGGCCACAAGTACTTGTGAATTCCGTCGTTCATCTCCTTCACCGGGAAACCGTAGGCGGAAACGGTGTCCCACACCCCGATGAAATGAATTTTCGCGACGGCATCCTTCTTCCCGACGGGCGGATAGACCGGTCCGAACTTGTTGCGAATATATTGATAGGGGCCTTCGAGCAGCAGCCGCTTGTAGCGATCCTTGCGGTAGGCGCGATAGGCGGCACTGGCGAGACTGTGCAACTCGGCTTCGTTGTCCGATCTCACCAGCCCCTGATTGGCAATCACGCCCATGACAATGCGGATCGTGAAAGCGCCGCGGCTGAAGCCGAAACCGAACAGCCTGTCGGATTCGTCGCGGTAGTTGCGGCAGGCGAACTTGTAGATTTCGATCACATTGCGCCGCAGCCCGAAGCCGAAGGCGCCGCCGAGAATCGCCCACGGCTTGAACGAGGACGTGCCGACGCCGTCGTCGTAATAGGCAACCTGGTCAGACTCCGACAGGTCGAGCGCCTCGAAGATGCGCCAGACGTTGGTTCGCCAGACCTTGGCCGACGAATTGCCGGTGCCGTCCGACAGCAGGACAATGTTTCTGCCCATCAACGCCTCCCCGAACGACACGACCGACCATTGCCCGCAGGCGAGGGAGGATCATCTCGCCGGGCGGCAAATTCAATCGCCCATTGTAGTTGGAACGAGGATCGCGCGGCGGTCTGTGAGGCAGCGCACACTACAGTTGGCGCGGCTGGCCCGTCTGGCCGATGGCGCACTCCAGCGCCCCGCGATCCCACCCGGCAAGATTGGCGGCGGCTTCGTAGGTACTCTGCAGGAATTGCATCAGGGCGGCGTCGGGATCGGCGGCGGTGCGAACCGCATCGTAAGGCAGAATGAATTCGCCGAGGTCCTTGCTGAAGAATGCCGCATCGGGCCGCACCGGCGCATCGGCAAAGCCGGCCGGCGCCGGATAGGCGTAGGAATAGAAGGCGGGATAGTCGATGGCGCCGCCGCCGGGCCAGAAGCCGGCGCTGGAGACCTCGTGCGAATAGGCCTCGCGCGCGACGGCGTCGGCGAGATGCGGCACGCCACCTGGATGCGGGGGTGCGCCGCGTCCGGAAAACCGCGTCACCGCCAGATCAAAACTACCCCAGAAGAAATGCACCGGACTGGCTTTGCCGATGAAGCCGGTACGGAATTGCTTGAACACGCGATCGGCCTGCCGCAGCACCTGCCCGAACCGCGCAACAGCATCGGGATCGTAGGACGCATGGACCGTATCGGCACCGAACCGGATCGGATTGGCGACCTCGTTGGGCAGGTCGTCGATGCTGACGGAAATGTCGAGCTCCGCCAGCAAGGCGATCAGTTCGGCGTAGAACGCCGCGACGCTCTGCGCCCGCAACGGCAATTGCCGCTGTGGCCCGTCGCTGGTGGTGATTAGCAGGACGTGGTCGACCAGATCGAAGGCGAGTTCGAAGCTGCGATCGCCGTCGGGGATCGGGGAGGTCGTTAGTCCGCGCGCGGTGACATAGAGCGCCACGTGCCACGAATGGTTCAGCCACGGCGTGCGCGACAGCCTGATCTTGCCGACGATCTGTGTCCACAGCTGCAGCGTCTCGCAGCTGTCGCGCCATGCCGCATAGGGCAGCGCCGGCCAGCCGCCGCTCAAAGAGCCCCTCGGCTGAGATAGTGCCAGGCCACGGCCAGCACGATCAGGCCGATGAAGATCAGCGCCACCGGCAGCTTCTTCTTTTCGCGCGGCGGCGGCGCGCTCGGCTTGATCTTGCGGAAGGGCGTGACGTTGTCGTTGTTGTCGGGCATTTGTCTCGTTCTCGGAGCGGACTTGATGTCGGGAGGCGTTCCGGTGCCGCCGAGGCGAGCATAATAGCTCCGGTAGACGATCCGGATGGTGGTGTCCGCGGCAGCGGACTCAGCGACCTTGTTCTGTGCCAGCAAGGCGCGATAGCCGGCGAAGAAAGCCTGGGCCTCCTGCGGCAGGGCGTCGATGCTGTTGAGCTTGGCCATCATCAGCCAGGTCGCAAAATCGGCCCGCGCCTCGTCATTGGCGCGCTTGGCAATTTCGAGATTGGAATCGGTTGTCGCCGGCATCGCGCGCCCCACCCTGAGGATCGGATTGTCTGCCCAACGTGGGACGATTTCAAGCGGCGCGGCTTTGACCTGGCACAAACGAGCATGACGCCGGGCAATGATGACACAAACGACAAGGCCGCCTTGCGGCGGCCTGTCATGGTGTCGTGTTAGATCGTCTGAAGTGCCAAGAAAGTTCTGGAGCGGGCGAAGGGATTCGAACCCTCGACCCCGACCTTGGCAAGGTCGTGCTCTACCACTGAGCTACACCCGCATCCGAGAAGCTGGCGGCGCGTTCGCGCCGCCGACGCGCAGACCTATGCCAAATGCGGCACGCGAATGCAACAGCAAGACTGCTCTTCGCACGCAATCGGTTAATCGGACCAAATTGGGCGGTATTTGCCGAATTCGGCTGAAAAGCCGCTCAAATCATGGAAATTGCGCCTGTCGGGCCGAATCGCCCGCCGGTCGGCCTGTTCCAGCCGATTGTAAAATGACGCGGCGAGCGCCATTTAAATGCCGGGCCATGCTAGAATCGGCCAAATCTTTCGACATCAGACGAGGTTCACGTGACCATTATGGAACAGGGCGGCGCAGCGCCGCAGGCAGCCTCCGGTCTCATCAAGGAGACGACCACCCAAAGCTTCGTGAAGGACGTCATCGAGGAATCCAAGCACCAGCCGGTGCTGATCGACTTCTGGGCGCCCTGGTGCGGCCCGTGCCGGACTCTGACCCCAATCATCGAAAAGGCCGTGATGGCCGCCAAGGGCCGGGTCAAGCTGGTCAAGATGAACATCGACGAGCACCCTGACATTCCCGGGCAGATGGGCATCCAGTCGATTCCGGCCGTGATCGCCTTCGTCGATGGCCGACCGGCCGACGGCTTCATGGGCGCGGTGCCGGAAAGCCAGGTGACCGCCTTCATCGACAAGCTCACCGCCGGCATGCCGGGGGCCGAGCCCACCGTGGCTGAATTGCTGAAAGAAGCGGAAACCATCCTCGCCGAGGGCGACGCCGCCGGCGCCGCCGCCGTCTATGCCGAGGTGATCGCCGCCGACGCCGCCAGTATCCCGGCGCTGGCCGGCCTGGCGAAGTGCTACGTCGCCACCGGCGCCCTCGAGCAGGCAAAACAGACGCTGGAGCTGGTGCCGGCCGCGAAGCGCGAGGATGCCGCGGTCAAGGCCGTGCAGGCGGCCATCGATCTGGTCGAACAGGCGGCTGCGCTCGGTCCCGTCACCGAACTGGAACAGAAAGTCGCCGCAAATCCGTTGGATCATCAGGCGCGCTTCGACCTCGCGATCGCCCTGAATGCTGCCGGCCAGCGCCCGGAGGCGACGAGTCATCTGCTCGAGATCGTCAAGCGCGACCGCAAATGGAACGAGGACGGCGCGCGCAAGCAGCTGATCCAGTTCTTCGAGGCGTGGGGACCGACCGACGAGGCCACCCTCGACGGCCGCAAGCGGCTTTCCACCATTCTGTTTTCCTGAGCAATGGCGACTTCAGCATCGGAACCGGACATGGCGATCAATGCCGACTATCGCGGACCCGGCGATCTGCCGGAGGTGATTCCGGTCTTCCCGCTGCCCGGCGCCCTGCTGCTGCCGCGCGGCCAGATGCCGCTGAACATTTTCGAACAGCGCTATCTGGCCATGGTGGATGATTCGTTCCGGGACGGGCATCGCCTGATCGGCATGATCCAGCCCGATGTCTCGCACTCCCCCGACGAGGACAAGCCGGCGCTGTTCCGGGTCGGCTGCGTCGGCCGAATCACCCAGCTCGCCGAAGCCGGCGACGGCCGCTACATCCTTGAACTGACCGGCATCGCCCGTTTCAAGGTGCTGGAGGAGCTTTCGGTGCTCACGCCTTACCGGCAATGCCGGGTCGACTACTTTCCCTTCGTCGACGATTTCACCGCGCGCAAGGGCGAAGAGGCGGTGAACCGCGAGGCGCTGCTGGAAGTGCTGACGGACTTCCTCAAGGCCAATAATCTCAAGGTCGACTGGGAAGGCGTGGAGAGCGCGCCGAACGAGGCGCTGGTCAATGCGCTGGCGATGATGTCGCCCTATGGCGCCCCGGAAAAGCAGGCCATGCTGGAAGCCCCGGATCTCAAGACCCGCGCAGAAATCCTGATCGCAGTCACCGAGATGGACCTGGCAAAAAAACGCACCAGCGGCGACCCGCCGCTGCAGTGACTGCCCGCGCGTCGTCGGCTTCCGATGCGTCGCCCGGCGAATTGTGTTGCGCCGGCATCCTGATAAAATACCAAGCTTGATCGTTCGAGTTGCCGGAGCGCGCCCATGACTGCCACACCCGTTGAACGCCTCGAAGGCACCGTCGATCCGAAATTGCTGGAAATCCTGGTGTGCCCGCTCACCAAGGGGCAGCTGGAATTCGATGCGACCCGGCAGGAACTGGTCTCCCGGAAGGCGAAACTCGCTTATCCGATCCGCGACGGCATCCCGATCATGTTGCCGGAAGAAGCCCGCAAGATCGATTGAGCACGTCGTCCCGGCAAATTCGCGCGCGAGCGCAGGCCGGGACGACCGCTACAGCGCCTCGCCCTTCAGCAGCCGCGGCACTTCGCCCGACAGTCCGGCGGCCTGGCGGATGAACACGCTCTTCAGCGGCGGCAGGCGATCGACAAGGCCGAGACCAATGTCGCGTACGCTGCGCAGCAACGTCGACTTGTTGGAGAACAGCAGGTTCAGCGCGTTGGTGGCGACACCCATCGCCATGGTGTCGAAGCGGCGCCAGCGCTGGTAGCGATCGAGCACGTCGGCCTGGCCGAAGTCGATGCCGAGGCGCGCGGCATCGACGATGGTCTCCGCCAGCGCCGCCACATCCTTGAGGCCCATGTTGAGCCCCTGCCCGGCGATCGGATGAATCAGGTGCGCGGCGTCGCCGACCAGCGCCAGCCGCTCGCCGATGAAGGAACGCGCCACGAAATAGCCGAGTGGAAACGCACGCGGTCTGTCCAGCGCCTTCACCTCACCGAGATGCAGGCCGAAGCGCTGTTCGAGTTCGGTGTGAAACTCGTCGTCCGGCAAGGCCGCGATGCGCGTCGCCTCGCTGCGCGTCTCGGTCCATACCAGCGACGAGCGCCGCCCGGTAAGCGGCAGGATCGCGAACGGACCTGCGGGGAGAAAGTGCTCTTCTGCGCGGCCCTGATGGTCGCGCTCGTGGCCGACGGTGACCACGATGCCGGACTGGTCGTAGTCCCAGCCGTGGGTGGCGATGCCGGCGCGTTCGCGCAGCTTCGAGCGCGCGCCGTCGGCGGCAACCAGCAGGGCCGCCTCGATCACACTGCCATCGCCGAGCGTGACGCTGATGCCGTCGGGGCGCGAATCGAAGGTGGTCACCATGGTCGGCCGCAGGTCGACGCCCGCGGCTTCCGCGCGGGTCACCAGCGTATCGATCAGAAGTCGGTTTTCCACCATATGGGCGAACGGTTCGCCGGGTTCGACATTGCCCGCAAAGGTCAGAAACACCGGCCGCGTGGCATCTTCGAGCTTGGAATCGGTCACCACCATGTCGAGGATCGGCTGCGCCTGCGCCGCCACCTCGTCCCAGACGCCGATGGCGCCGAACAGCCGGCGGCAGGCGGCGACGATGGCCGTGGCGCGCTGGTCGCGGCTTGGCCGCGCCGCCAGCGCCGGATCGGCAACGATGATCGGAATGTCCGGCCCAAGCCCCTGGCGCAGCGCCAGCGCCAGCGCCAGTCCGGCGAACGCCCCGCCGCCAATCACGATGCCTCGTTGCGATGCCATGTCAGACCGATCCGTACTCGCTGTTGCAACAGGCTTATAGCTGGGCGAAACAGGAACCGAAACAAGGGTGCACGCGGTATCTTGCCTTCCGTGCCTGCAACCGCGACCGGATGACGCCGATGTCCAAGAGCCTGATCGACCTGCTGGATATTCTCAACCTCGAGACCCTCGAGGTGAACATGTTCCGCGGCACCAGCCCGAAGACGCGTTGGCAGCGGGTGTTCGGCGGTCAGGTGATCGGCCAGGCCATGGTGGCCTCATGCCGGACCGTGGAAGGTCGCTTTCCGCACTCCCTGCACTGCTATTTCATCCTCCCGGGCGACCCCGCCATCCCGATCATCTATGAGGTCGAGCGGCTGCGCGACGGCAAGAGCTATTCGACCCGGCGCGTCACTGCGATCCAGCACGGCCAGGCGATCTTCTCGATGATGGTCTCGTTCCATGTCAGCGAGCCCGATTCCTTCGACCATCAGGACCAGATGCCCGACGTGCCGCCGCCGGAAAAACTGTCCGCCGAGGAACTGGCCAAGGATCCAATCATCAACCAGATGCCGGAATTCATCAGGCGCTATTACGAGTCCGATCGTCCGATCGAACTGCGGCCGGTGGAATTTCAGCGCTATTTCGGCACCGCGGTCCCCGATGGCCGGATCAACATCTGGATCCGCACCGCCGCCAAGCTGCCGGACGATCCGGCGCTGCACATGTGCGCGCTCGCCTATGCTTCCGACTTTTCGCTGCTGGATTCGGTAATGGCGCGCTACGGCCGCACGTTGTTCGATGGCAAGGTGATGGCGGCGAGCCTCGATCACGCCATGTGGTTTCACCGCCCGTTCCGTGCCGACGAATGGCTGCTCTACAGCCAGGACAGCCCCAGCGCCCAGGGCGGACGCGGGCTGGCGCGCGGGCTGATCTTCAAGCCCGACGGCACACTTGTCGCGTCGGTGGCGCAGGAGGGCTCGATCCGCGAGCGGCGGGAGAAGCCCGCGACCTAGCCGGCCCCGATCGCCTCTCACTGCGCAAAGCTTTGGCGCCGCGATAGATTCCGCTTATTTTCCACGCGCCATGCCGATATAACTGGCATAGATATACGTCACGTTCCCGCCTTGGCGGGCGCCTGGGGAATTGCACAGGAAGCTTTCATGAAATTGGTCGTTGCGATTATCAAGCCCTTCAAGCTGGACGAAGTTCGCCAGGCCCTCACCGCCATCGGCGTGCACGGCATGACCGTCACCGAAGTGAAGGGTTATGGGCGCCAGAAGGGCCACACCGAGATGTATCGCGGCGCCGAATATGTGGTGAACTTCCTGCCCAAGCTGCGGCTCGAGATCGCGATTGCTGCCGACCTCGCCACCAAGGCCGTCGAGGTGATCACCTCCAGCGCCCGGACCGGCCAGATCGGCGACGGCAAGATCTTCGTTGTCCCCATCGATCACGCCCGTCGGATTCGGACCGGCGAGACCGACCGCGACGCACTCTGAGGCACGGCGCTTTCGCGCGACAGTCGCCTTGATGACCGGCGGCGCCAGGACCGCACCCTGTCAGGTTGCTCCAGTGAGAAAAACACGCCCCGGTTAAAACGGCCTCAGCTTTGCGCAGATTTGGCGGAATGGCGGATAGGCGCATATTATATTACCATTCAGCTGCCTTCCCCATAAGCACGAATATGTCGACAGCCTGTCGTGGCGCTATTTTGATCGGGGCTGCGTAATTCTTGGGCGCGACCGAATAGCGCACCCGGGGCCAAACCCCCAAAACCTCGAAAAGCTGGGCGTTCAGAGACCGTTAGGAAATTCCACCGATCTGGCACGGCATTTGATTCTATCTGGGCTGGCTGTGCCCGCGTAGTGATCTTCTCCGCGTGGTGAACCTCAGTCGAGATCGCCCGGCCGTGTTGGGCCCGGGCACAAGCGGGGATAGGACCCATGAAAATTGTTATGGCGATCATCAAGCCATTCAAGCTTGAGGAAGTCCGTGATGCTTTGACCGCCATCGGCGTTCACGGTTTGACGGTGACGGAAGTGAAGGGCTACGGCCGACAGAAGGGCCATACGGAAATCTATCGCGGTGCTGAATACGCGGTGAGCTTTCTGCCCAAGATCAAGATCGAGGTTGCTGTCGCCTCGGACCAGGTCGACAAAACCATCGAAGCCATCACCACCGCGGCCAAGACCGGACAGATCGGCGACGGCAAGATCTTCGTCATCAACCTCGACCATGCGGTGCGCATCCGCACCGGCGAGGCCGATGCTGCAGCCCTCTGATTTCGCGCTCACCCTTTACCAATCAGGAGTATAAAAAATGACGTTCAAGCGTCCCTCTGGCGCGGGATTGGCGGCACTGGCCGTCGGCCTGTTTGCCGCAACCGCGGCATACGCCGACCCGACGGTCAACAAGGGCGACAACGCCTGGATGATGACCTCGACGGTGTTCGTGCTGTTGATGACCATTCCCGGCCTTGCGCTGTTCTACGGCGGCCTGGTTCGCTCCAAGAACATGCTCTCGGTGCTGATGCAGGTCTTCTACACAACCTGTATCGTCATGGTCCTGTGGGCGCTGTACGGCTACAGCATCACCTTCACCGGCGGTTCGCCCTACATCGGCGGCTTCTCCAAGGCTTTCCTGTCGGGTGTCACGCCTGACTCGATGGCTGCGACCTTCACTGCGGACGCCAATATCTCGGAACTGGTCTACTTCTGCTTCCAGATGACCTTCGCCGCCATCACCCCGGGCCTGATTGTCGGCGCCTTCGCCGAACGCACCAAGTTCGCGGCGATTGCCCTGTTCATGCCGCTCTGGGTGACGCTGATCTACTTCCCGATCGCGCACATGGTTTGGTACTGGGCTGGACCGGATGCCGTTGTGGCCGCCGCCAAGGCGCTCGCCGCAGCAGCTCCCGATGCCAAGGCAGCGGCGCAGGCCAAGCTTGACGAAGTCATGGCCGATGCCGGCCAGGTGTTCCTGTGGGGCGCTCTCGACTTCGCCGGCGGCACCGTGGTGCACATCAATGCCGGCATCGCTGGCCTGGTCGGTTGCCTGATCATCGGCAAGCGCACCGGCTACGGCAAGGACCTGATGGCTCCGCACTCGCTGACCATGACCATGATCGGCGCCTCGCTGCTGTGGGTTGGCTGGTTCGGCTTCAACGTCGGCTCCAACCTCGAAGCCTCCGGCACCGCCGGTCTGGCGATGACCAACACGTTCCTCGCCACCGCCATGGCGGCGATGTCGTGGATGTTCGCGGAGTGGATCACCAAGGGCCACCCGTCGCTGTTGGGTGCCGTGTCCGGCGCGGTTTCCGGGCTGGTTGCCGTCACGCCGGCCTGCGGCTTCGCGGGTCCGATGGGCGCGCTGGTTCTTGGCCTGATCGTCGGCGTCGTCTGCCTGTTCTTCTGCACCGTGATCAAGAACGCCATCGGCTATGACGACTCCCTCGATGTGTTCGGCGTCCATTGCGTCGGCGGCATCGTCGGCGCCCTGGCCACCGGCATCCTGGTCAACCCGGCCCTCGGCGGCACGGGCGTGATGGATTACGTGGCCGGCAAGATCGCCGACTACGACATGGTCACCCAGATGATCGCGCAGTGCAAAGCTGTCGCGACCACGCTGGTGTGGTCCGGCGTCGGCTCGGCGATCCTGTTCAAGGTCGTCGATGTCATCGTCGGCCTGCGCGTCAACGTTGAAGTCGAGCGCGAAGGCCTCGACGTCACCGAGCACACCGAGCGCGCCTACAACATGTAAGCGCCACGCCGCTGCGGACGATCGCATCGTCCGCAGCGAGCATCGGGGATCGGTTGGGGCACATACCCGGCAATGCTCCACCCGTCGAAGGGCTCCAGCGCAAGCTGGGGCCCTTCACCTTTGGGGCCCACCGCTGCCGCCACATCGGCCCCTGGAACCCGGCCATTTGCGACGCGGGCCGTCGATGGTTAATCGCGTCTTAACCTCGCCGTATCTATGGTGATTTGATCCTGTTTTGGTCGATCGCGAGTGGTCGATGGTTCCGAAAGTGCTGGCGCTTTACAGATGACAATGTCGGCTTCTTCCCATGCGGCGCCAGGCGTCGGCAGCTTGAGCGCGGCCGCTGCGGAGGGCGAACGTTCGCCATTCGCCCGGCTGACCGAGCTGTTGGCACCGTACCAGCCCGGCAAGCCGCTGATCACGCTGTCGCTGGGCGAACCGCAGCATCCGGTGCCGGATTTCGTCGGTCCCGTGCTGGCGCAGCACGTCGCCGAATTCGGCCGCTATCCCGCCGCCAAGGGCATCGAGCCGTTTCGCCGGGCCGCCGCGACCTGGATGGGGAAGCGTTTCGCACTGCCGCGGCCGCTCGATCCGGAAACCGAACTGCTCGTGCTGAACGGCAGCCGCGAAGGCCTGTTCCTCGCCGCCGTCGCCGCCGCACGTTACGTCGGCCCCCGCAAGGGCACGCCGGCGATCCTGCTGCCGAATCCGTTCTATCCCGCCTATGGCGCCGGCGCGCGCACCGCGGGCTGCGAGGCGATCTTCCTGCCGACCACATTGGCCAACGGTTTCCTGCCCGACCTCGACGCGCTTGATGAGGCGACCCTGTCGCGCACGGTGGCAATGTACATCGCGTCACCCGCCAATCCGCAGGGCGCGGTGGCCACGCCAGCCTATTTTGCACGCCTGCACAAATTGGCTCTGCGTTACGGCTTCATCGTGCTGTCCGACGAATGCTATTCAGAGATCTACACCCGGGAGGCCCCCGGCAGCATGCTGGAATCCGCCGGGCCGGACTTCGCCAACGTGGTCGCGTTCCAGTCGTTGTCGAAACGCTCCAACCTGCCGGGCATGCGGATCGGCTTCGTGGCCGGCGACAGGAAGTTTCTCAGCGCATTTCACGAGCTACGCAACGTCGCGGCACCTCAGGTGCCCGTGCCGCTGCAGCACGTCGCGGTCGCGGCTTACAACGACGAGACGCATGTCGAGGAAAACCGCCGGCTGTATCGGCAAAAGTTCGATCTCGCCGACCAGATCCTCGGCAACCGTTTCGGCTACAAGCGCCCGGCCGGAGGCTTCTGCCTGTGGCTCGACGTTTCCGCGCATGGCGGCGACGAAGCGGCGACATTGAAGCTCTATCGCGAGGGCGGCGTGCGGGTCGTGCCCGGAAGCTACCTGGCGCGGCAGCAACCTGACGGCAGCAATCCCGGCGCCGGCTATATTCGTCTGGCCCTGGTGCAGGACAGTGATACGACCGCCGAGGCATTGCACCGGCTGGTCGAAATTCTGGATTCATCGCAGGGCGTCAAGAGCACGACTCCATGAGCACCACGATCGAACGCGTCATTCCCCTGGTCGGACAGCTGCCCGCATCGATTCGCGAAATGCTGGCGCGACGGCTGCGCGAACTCGCGGGTCTCGGCCTGATCGGCGTCGCCGGCGTCGCCGCTGCGGCGCTGATGACCTGGTCGGTGCAGGATCCGAGCTTCAGCCACGCCACCTCTCGCGCAATCCGTAATATCGTCGGCTATCCCGGCGCCATCGGCGCCGATCTGCTGATGCAGATTCTCGGCCTTGGCGCCATCATGCTGATCCTGCCGATCGCGGTTTGGGGCTGGCGGATGATGACGCACCGCCATTTCGATCGCGAGGCGCTGCGCATCGGCTGCTGGGTCCTCTGCACCATCCTCGCCTCGGGTTTCGCCAGTTGCTGGCAACACGGCGGATCGTGGCCGCTGCCCACCGGCGTCGGCGGCGTGGTCGGCGACGCGCTGTTTCGCGCGCCTGCGGTGGTGTTCGGTCCGGTCGGCTTCATCTATCGCTTCGTGTTGGGCATCATCCTGTGCACGGCGATGACGGCGACGTTCCTGATCGCCTGCGGCCTCGGCGCAAAGCAGAAGGAAGAAGAATTCGCCGAGATCGAGGACGATGACGCGCCATTCGAACACGAAGACAACGACCGCGGTTCGGTGTCACTGGGCTGGGTCGTGCACGCCGCCATGAGTGCCAAGGCGCGGCTCGGACGCCTGCTGTCGACGATCTACGGTCTGATGGTCGCAAGTGCGCCGGAGAAGGGCCGCGCATCGTTCGAGCGCCAGGAGCCCAATCTCGGCGGCCGCCGCTCGAGCCCGCCGATTGCGCCGCAGAGTCGCGACGACGACGACGACATCGACGACGAAGCGATGGATGACGACGAGGACGTGGACGACGAAGAGCCGGCGCCTGTCGCCAGCACGCCGCGCAAGAAGCCGGCCCAAGAGCCGAAGCGCAAATCCGGCGGCACATTCGAACTCCCCTCCGTCAACGTGCTGACGGCGCCCCGCGCAGCCGATCGGCAGCCGCTCAGCAAGGCGGAGCTGGAAGCCAATTCACGTGCGCTCGAAGTCGTGCTGAGCGACTTCGGCGTGCGCGGCGAAATCGTCAAGGCGCATCCAGGCCCGGTCGTCACGCTTTACGAACTCGAGCCCGCGCCTGGTATCAAGTCGTCGCGTGTCATCGGCCTCGCCGACGATATCGCGCGCTCCATGAGCGCCTTGTCCGCGCGTGTCGCCGTGGTGCCCGGCCGCAATGCCATCGGCATCGAGCTGCCGAACGCGCACCGTGAAAACGTCTATCTGCGCGAACTGCTGACGGTGAAGGACACCAATGACGGCAGCATCAAGCTGCCGCTGTGCCTCGGCAAGAACATCGGCGGCGATTCGATCATCATCGATCTTGCACGCACGCCGCACATGCTGATCGCCGGCACCACCGGTTCGGGTAAATCCGTCGCCATCAACACCATGATCCTCAGCCTGGTGTACCGGCTGCGGCCGGACCAGTGCCGCCTGATCATGGTCGATCCCAAGATGCTCGAACTGTCGGTCTATGACGGCATCCCGCATCTGCTGACGCCGGTCGTGACCGATCCCAAGAAAGCCGTGGTCGCCCTGAAGTGGGCGGTGCGCGAGATGGAAGAGCGCTACAAGCGCATGGCCAAGCTCGGCGTCCGCAATATCGACGGCTACAATGCGCGCCTGCTCGAAGCCAAGGGCAAGGGCGAAGAACTCAGCCGTACCGTTCATACCGGTTTCGACAAGGAGACCGGCAAGGCGATCTACGAGGAAGAGAAGCTCGATCTCGAGCCGTTGCCCTATATCGTCATCATCGTCGACGAAATGGCCGACCTGATGATGGTCGCCGGCAAGGACATCGAAGGCGCGGTACAGCGTCTCGCCCAGATGGCGCGCGCCGCCGGCCTGCACGTCATCCTGGCAACGCAGCGGCCGTCGGTGGACGTCATCACCGGCACCATCAAGGCCAACTTCCCGACCCGCATCTCCTTCCAGGTCACGTCGAAGATCGACAGCCGCACCATCCTCGGCGAGATGGGCGCCGAGCAGCCGCTCGGCCGCGGCGACATGCTGTACATGGCCGGCGGCGGACGCATCAGCCGCGTCCACGGCCCGTTCGTGTCCGACGAGGAAGTCGAGAAGGTGGTGCGCCATCTCAAGAGCCAGGGCCAGCCGGAATATCTCGAGGCGGTCACCGCGGAAGAGCCGGCCGAGGGCGAGGATGGCGCGGTGTTCGACGCCACCGGCATGGGTGCCGATGGCGGCGGCGACCTGTTCTCGCAGGCGGTGGCGATCGTCAAGCGCGACCGCAAGGCCTCGACCAGCTACATCCAGCGCCGACTGCAGATCGGCTACAACAAGGCGGCCTCGCTGATGGAGCGGATGGAGAACGAAGGCATCGTGGGCCAGCCCAACCACGCCGGCAAGCGCGAGATCCTGATAGAGGAAGAAGAGAGCGGCTTTTGACAAGGGTGATCGCCCAGATCGACAATCCCCGCGCCGCGACGCGAAATCGCCACAGCGCCGGGTTAGCGCCAGCCGTTGCGACCGCGGACGCAGTGTTGCGGTCCCGCGCGCGTAAAGCGTTACCCGCTGGGGCGGGAAACGCGGTAAAAAGCGCCGTAGTTGCCGAACAGGACCACGCCTTGATGAGACGCGCGACCCATCTCGCCGGACACCGGCTTTCGCTCCATGGGCTGCGTTTCGGCGCGGCTGCGCTGGCCGTTGCATTTGGCGTCGGCCTGCTGGTTCCCGCGGCCTTTGCGCAGGCGATTCCGTTACCGAGGCCGGCGCCCAAGGGGCGCGGCGGTAATATCGTGCTGTCTGCGTCCGAGACCTCGCCGCGACAGCCGGTCATCAACACCGGTACGACCGCGGCGGCGGCACCCAATCCGGTGATCCCCGATCCGCGCCGCAACGTGCCGGCGAGCATCTTCACGACGTTCGACGCCACCCAGAAGGCCCAGGCCGCCAAAGTCAGCGCCTATCTATCGTCGCTCAGCACGCTGGTCGGGAACTTCGTCCAGGTGGGGCCCGACGGCAGCAAGACCAAGGGCGATTTCTATATCCAGAAGCCCGGCAAGGTGCGCTTCGAATATGACCCTCCGACCCCGATCGCCATGATCGCCGACGGCTCGTCGCTGGCGGTGCGGGACACCAAGCTGGCGACGCAGGACATCTATCCGCTGTCGCAGACCCCGCTGCGTTATCTCTTGTCCGACCGCATCGACCTGCTGCGCGATACCAATGTCGTCGCGATCACCGGCGACGATCTCTACACCTCGGTGACGATCGAGGAGAAGAATGCGCTGGTGGGCACTTCCCGCCTGATGCTGATGATCGGCACCAAGGACGGCCAGCTCAAGCAATGGACCGTCACCGATCCGCAGGGCTATGACACCACGGTGGCGATCTACAACCTCGACACCACGAAGAAGCCGGATCCCGGCATGTTCAAGATCGACTTCACCAAATATCCCACCGGCAACGGCAACAACTAGCTCTCTGACCCGGATAAGGGTTTCCCGGGCTCGACGCCTGCTGTACTCCTCACCCGTCTCGACCGCCCGTGCGAAGCAAAGCTTCGCTAGAGCGGTCGATCCACCCTCTCCCGCAAGGGGAGAGGGAAGTGAGAGAACGATCTTCCCATGCACTTCAAACTGACCACCTGGAACATCAATTCGGTGCGGTTGCGCATCGACCTCGTCGCTAAATTTCTCGAGGAGGTGCAGCCCGACGTCCTGTGCCTGCAGGAAACCAAGACGCCCGACGATGCCTTTCCGCTGAAGCGACTGAAGCAGCTCGGCTACGAGCACATCGCGATCCACGGCCAGAAGGGTTATCACGGGGTCGCCGTCGTCTCTAAGCTGCCGTTCGAGTCCAGCGACGTCCGGGTGTTCTGCAACAATGTCGATTCGCGTCACATTTCCGTGGCGTTCGGCGAGAAAGCGGGCATGTCGGTCCCGCTGATCCTGCATAATTTCTACGTGCCTGCCGGCGGCGATATTCCCGATCCCGAACTCAATCCGAAGTTTGCGCACAAGCTGCAGTTCCTCGACGAGATGAGAGCCTGCGAGCCGCTGCATCCACGCGGCGATGCGCGCCACATCCTGGTCGGGGACCTCAACGTGGCACCGCACGAGCACGACGTCTGGTCGCACAAGCAGTTGCTCAAGATCGTGTCGCATACGCCGATCGAATGCGAGAAGTTGCTGGCGGTGCAGAGCGAGGGCGGCTGGATCGACGTCGCGCGCGAACGCATCCCGATGACCGAAAAGATCTACACCTGGTGGAGCTATCGCGCCGCCGACTGGACCTCCGCCAACCGCGGCCGCCGGCTCGATCACATCTGGGTATCGTCGGCCATGAAGGACATGATCCGCGATTTCACCGTGACGCGCGATGCGCGCAGCCGGGAACGGCCGTCCGACCACGTGCCGGTGACGACGGTACTGGAATTGTAGTGCGCTTCACTTCACCTCTCCCGCTTACGGGAGAGGGAAAAGCGCAGCGAACTACAAACTCAGCTTTGACCCGACCAGCATGACATCGCTGGCAAGCTGGCTGACGCGGGTCGCGACCTCGTCGCGCAGGCGACGCGCCGCGGCGGGATCGCTGTCGAGCACGCGCTGAAACATGCTGCGCGCGATGCGGATCACAACGGCGTACTCCAGCGCGACGGCGGTCGATGGCCGCTGCATGGCGACGACGAGTGCGAGCTCGCCGATCAGCGTGCCCGGTCCGGCAATTACCTCGTGATCGCTTCCGTCATCGAGGCTAACGCGAAACGAACCGCGCTGCACGACGTAACCGCAATCGGCCTCGTCGCCGAGGCGAAACAGCACCGAGCCGCGCGAAAACTCCTGCTGCTCCGAGCCGATCGCCAGCACGCGCAAGGCCGCGTTGCCCAACAGGCGCAATGTCGGGACGCGCTCGAGCAGGGCAACATCATCATCGATCGACATGCAGGACCGGTTGACTGCGACGCATGAACGGATGCCGATCCGTTGCCGCACGGTCCGCCGGCACCTGCGCGCCGTGGCGGACGTTCATGCGACTCGTGGGAAAATGAGCGAATCGACGCCCGAATCGTATCACGGGACCAGCTTGTAGCCACCGGCTTCCGTCACCAGGATTTCGGGGTTGGCGGCGTCCTTCTCGATCTTCTGGCGCAGCCGATAGATATGGGTTTCCAGCGTGTGGGTGGTGACGCCGGAGTTGTAGCCCCAGACTTCCTGCAACAGCGTCTCGCGCGACACCGGCAACTGGCCGGCCCGATACAGGAAGCGCAGGATCGCGGTTTCCTTCTCGGTCAGCCGCACCTTCTTGGCATTGGCTCCGGTGAGCATCTTGGAGCCGGGCCGGAAGCTGTAGGGACCGACCGTGAACACGGCGTCCTCGCTGGCTTCGTGCTGGCGCAGCTGGGCGCGAATCCGCGCCAGCAGCACGGCGAAACGGAACGGCTTGGCGACGTAGTCATTCGCGCCGGATTCGAGGCCGAGGATGGTGTCGGAATCGGTGTCGTGCCCGGTCAGCATTATGATCGGCGCCTTGAAGCCGCCCTTGCGCAGCGAACGCACGACTTCACGACCATCCGTGTCGGGCAGACCGACATCCATCAGCACCAGATCGGGCGAATTGGTCTTGGCCGCATGTGCGCCCTTGGCCCCCGTATCCACCGCCGACGCTTCGAATTCCTCGTGCAGCGACAGTTGCTCGACCAGGGCGTCGCGCAGGTCGGTATCGTCGTCCACGATCAGGATCTTGCGAGCGTTGGGCATTCTTGAATCCTTTGGACGGCGGCGGTGCGAGAATTCGCTAGAAATGCAGGTAATCACTCAAAACAGCGCATCAAGCTCCGAAATCACCGGCTATCCTAGCGCAAAATCCGGATCATTCTTGCCGCGATGTCATTTGCGGCGCGAAATAGAGCATTTGCGGTGAACGGCGCAAGACGGAGTTTGCGATTCCCATGAGGAAGCTCGTAGTTTCAACCACTTACCGGAAGATTTTGGGCGATCGCCCGTTGTCGTCGATCATTATCCGCACCGCGGCCGGGGATCCGCGGCGCGGTTGGCTGGTGGCCGATCAGCAGATCATACCGGTGGCGCTGGGTCGCGGCGGAATCAAGGCGGACAAGCGGGAGGGCGACGGCGCCACGCCGCGTGGCACGTTTCATCCGCTGCGGCTGTGGTGGCGGGCCGACCGGCATCCGCGACCGCGCACCTTCCTGCCGGTCCGCGCCATCGGTCCTTATGACGGCTGGTGCGAGGATCCGGCCAGCCGGCACTACAACCAGGCGGTGCGGCTGGACAACGGGGGCGGCGACCGACTGCGGCGCGACGATCACCTCTATGACTTCATTATCGAGATCGATCACAACGTAAGGCCGCGCGTCGCCGGCCGCGGCAGCGCCGTTTTCCTGCACCTCGCACGCGACAATTTCGGCCCCACCGCCGGCTGCGTCTCGATGACCAGGCCGGCGATGTTGCGCCTGCTCGCCCGGATCGGTCCGAAGACGCGGATCGATATTCGCTAGCGCTTGCCGAAAATCGCCGAGCCGATCCGCACATGGGTTGCGCCGAACTGGATGGCGATGGCGAAGTCGGCGCTCATACCCATCGACAGCCCGGTCAATCCGTTACGCGCGGCGATCTTGGCCGTGAGCGCGAAATGCGGTGCCGGGGCATCGTCGACCGGCGGGATGCACATCAGCCCGGCGATCTGCAATCCATAGCCGTCGCGGCACCGCGCGATAAAAGCGTCGGCGTCGCTCGGCGCGATGCCGGCTTTCTGCGGCTCTTCGCCAGTATTGAGCTGGACGAACAGTTCCGGTGCGCGGTTCTGCAGCGCCATTTCCTTGCTGAGGGCTTCGCAAATGCTGGGGCGATCCACCGAGTGGATTGCATCGAACAGCGCCACGGCTTCCTTCGCCTTGTTGGATTGCAACGGCCCTATCAGGTGCAGCCTGATGTCCGGTTGCGCGGAGATCAGCGCCGGCCATTTACCCTTGGCTTCCTGCACCCGGTTCTCGCCGAATACGCGCTGACCAGCCTCGATCACCGGCGTAATCGCATCGGCTTCGAAGGTCTTGGAAACCGCGATCACGGTCACCGACGCGCGTTCGCGGCGTGCCTCGTTGCAGGCCCTGAACACGTCGTATTCGACCGCAGCGAGCGCCTCGCGTGGTGAAGGAGACGTTAACGAGGACATGGGCTGCGGCGCATGAATTTCAACCAAAGCGCGAACTTTCCGCAGGTAGGTTCAATTTTAGCGAATCAGAGAAAGGCTTTTTGAACTCTTTACCTTACTTTGGTACGCGGGGCTCAGGGGTCGACGATGTCACGCATCCGTATCAACCGCAAGAAAGCGCAAATCAAGGCGCTGCTTGGCATTCGTGCGCGGCTGGTGCTGTTCGCGTTGATCCTGGTTGGCCCGCTGATGGTCGAACGCATTCGTTCGCTTCACCAGATCCGAACCAGTCAGGTCGAGCAGGCAAAGCGCGATTTCGCCAGCGTGGCCCAACACAGCGCCGACGCCCAACGCGAAGTGCTCTCCTCGGTTGAGGCGGTGCTGAAATCGTCGGCCTTTATCTATACGTCCGCGGGCCAGGTGAACCGCAGCTGCGCCATTATGCGCGCCAGCCTGCGCGGTGACATGCCCTGGATTCGCAGCCTGACGGTGGCAGGCAAGGACGGCAGGGCGATGTGCTCGACCTGGTCCGAAATGGTCGAGCAGGGAATTAACTACAGCGACCGCCCCTACTTCCAGCGCGCGCTGGCATCCGGCGATTTCGTGGTAAGTGATTACCTGTTTGGCCGTACAACGAACGCGCCATCGGTGGTTGCAGCCTATCTCGCGCCGGGCATGGACAATGGCGATGATGCGGTGATCATCGCGACCATCAATCTCGGCTGGATGTCCAAGCTGATGAACAATCTGGGCGGCCGGCCCGGGGTCTCGGCGGTGCTGGTTGATGGCACCGGGGTCGTGCTTGCAGCGCCGTCCGACCAGGCGAGCAAGATCGGGCGCAAGATGGACGATCCGGAGATTCTGGCCGCCATCATGGCCAAGACCGCGAATGTCAATCGCATCGCAGGATCGCTCAGCGTCAAGGCTGATGACGGCAGCGAGCAAGCGGTGTCCTATGCCACCCTTCCCGGCAGCAGTGCGCGGTTGATCGTCAGCATCGACGAGTCCATTGTGGCGGCAACGGCCGACCGTGACATTCGCACCGCATATCTGCAGCTGGGCTTTGTTTGTCTGTTTGTCCTGCTGGGCGCGCTGGTGGTGGCGGAGCGGCTCATCATCCAGCCGATTCACCTGATGGAGACCATGGCCAAGCGCTTCGGCCGGGGCGACTGGTCGGCCCGGGTCGCCCGCGCCAGCCTGCCCGCGGAATTCACCCCCTCGCCCGGGCATTTTACGGCATGGCCGCCCAGTTGCGGGGCCGGGAACGCGAATTGCGCGCCACCAACGAGCAACTCACGGTGATCGCCTCCATCGACATGCTGTCCGGCCTCGCCAATCGGCGCGGATTCCAGAGCCGGCTCGATTTCGAATGGCTGAAGGCCCAGCAGTCCGGCGACGATCTGGCCCTGCTGATGATCGACGTCGACCATTTCAAGCTGTTCAACGACACCTATGGCCATCCCGAGGGCGATGCCTGCCTTGCCCGCCTCGGTGAGGCGCTCGGCGCCATCGCGACCCAGGTGTCGGGATTTGGCGGCCGCTACGGCGGCGAGGAATTCTGCCTGCTGCTGCCCAATACCGACACCGCACGGGCGGTGAACATCGGCGAAATGGTGCGGGCTGCGGTCTGGAGCCTGGCGATTCCCCACGCCACCAGCGCCTATCAGCACGTGACTGTCAGCATCGGCGTGGCATCGGCGGTGCCGGCCAGGCTTTCGGGGGCGAAGGACCTGATTGAGGCTGCCGACGCCTCGCTCTACGCAGCCAAGCGGCGCGGCCGCAACAACGTGGTCGAACACGGCTTTGTCCGGGCGTTCGAGACCTCGGTGGCGCTGGCCGGGTGAGCCCTGCCGTTCGCGGCGCGGGGGCAACGCCGGAGCGAACCCGGTACGACGGCGCCGCCAAACCATTGACCCCGCATCGGCTTTCATGGCCTAGTCCCCGGCCTTAAGCCTTGGGACGGACTGCCGAATCCAGATGACCAGTGAACGCTACAACGCCCGCGAGACCGAGCCGCGCTGGCAACGCCAGTGGGACGACAAGGCGATCTTCGCCACGAAGAACGACGACGTCAGGCCGAAATATTACGTGCTCGAAATGTTCCCGTATCCGTCGGGCCGCATCCACATGGGCCACGTCCGCAACTACACCATGGGCGACGTGGTGGCCCGCTTCCAGCGCGCCCAGGGCAAGAACGTGCTGCATCCGATGGGCTGGGACGCCTTCGGCCTGCCCGCCGAAAACGCGGCGATCGAACGTAAGGTCGCGCCGAAAGCCTGGACCTACGACAATATCGCTTCGATGAAGAAGCAGCTGCAGACCATGGGTCTGTCGCTCGACTGGTCGCGTGAATTCGCCACCTGCGATCCCAGCTACTACAAACATCAGCAGAAGATGTTTCTCGATTTCATGAAGGCCGGGCTCGCCGAGCGCGAGCAGCGCAAGATCAACTGGGACCCGGTCGACATGACCGTGCTCGCCAACGAGCAGGTGATCGACGGCCGCGGCTGGCGTTCCGGCGCCGTGGTCGAGCAGCGCGAAATGAATCAGTGGGTCTTCAAGATCACGAAGTACTCGCAGGAGCTGCTCGACGCGTTGGACAATCTCGACCGCTGGCCGGACAAGGTGCGGCTGATGCAGCGCAACTGGATCGGCCGCTCCGAGGGCATGCTGGTGCGTTTCGCGCTGGATGCGGCAACCGCGCCCAATGGCGAAAGCGAGCTGAAGGTCTTCACGACGCGACCGGACACGCTGTTCGGCGCCAAGTTCATGGCGATGGCAGCGGATCATCCGCTGGCGCTGGCGGC
Source organism: Rhodopseudomonas sp. RCAM05734 (assembly GCF_052658035.1). Taxonomy (NCBI): domain Bacteria; kingdom Pseudomonadati; phylum Pseudomonadota; class Alphaproteobacteria; order Hyphomicrobiales; family Nitrobacteraceae; genus Rhodopseudomonas; species Rhodopseudomonas sp. RCAM05734. The sequence goes on from NZ_CP199742.1 coordinate 1,279,481, forward strand.
CGGCGTGAAGAACCCCGAGCTTGCGGCGTTCATTGCCGAGACCAAGCGTCAGGGCACCGCGCAGGAAATCATCGACACCGCCGAGAAGCAGGGATTCGATACCGGCATCCGGGCGATCCATCCGTTCGACCCGACATGGACGATTCCGGTTTACGTCGCCAACTTCGTGCTGATGGAATACGGCACCGGCGCCATCTTCGGCTGCCCCGCGCATGACCAGCGCGACCTCGACTTCGTCAACAAATACGGCCTCGGCAACACGCCTGTGGTCTGCCCCGAGGGACAGGATCCCGCGACCTTCATCATCACCGACATCGCCTATGACGGCGACGGCCGCATGATCAATTCGCGGTTCCTCGACGGCATGACCATCGACGAAGCCAAGGCGGAAGTGGCCAAGCGACTCGAAGGCGAGATGCGCGGCAACGCGCCGGTTGGCGAGCGCAAGGTCAATTTCCGCCTGCGCGACTGGGGCATCTCGCGCCAGCGTTACTGGGGCTGCCCGATTCCGGTAATCCACTGCGAAGTCTGCGGCGTCGTTCCGGTGCCCGACAAGGAGTTGCCGGTGGTGCTGCCGGACGACGTTACCTTCGACAAGCCCGGCAATGCCCTCGACCATCACCCGACCTGGAAGCACGTCGCCTGCCCGCAATGCGGCGGCAAGGCGCAGCGCGAAACCGACACCATGGACACCTTCGTGGATTCGTCCTGGTACTTCGCGCGCTTCACCGATCCATGGAACGAGAACGCGCCGACCACACCTGACGTGGCGAACCGGATGATGCCGGTCGACCAGTATATCGGCGGCGTCGAACACGCGATCCTGCATCTGCTGTACAGCCGCTTCTTCACGCGGGCGATGAAGGCCACCGGCCATATCGGCCTCGATGAGCCGTTCGCCGGCATGTTCACCCAGGGCATGGTGGTGCACGAGACCTACAGGAAGGCCGACGGCACCTTCGCCTCGCCCGCCGAAATCAGCATCGTTCCCGATGGCGACGGTCGCCGCGCGACCATGCTCGACGACGGCTCCGAGGTGGCGATCGGCGCCATCGAGAAGATGTCGAAGTCCAAGCGCAACACCGTCGATCCCGACGACATCATCGGCACCTACGGCGCCGATACTGCGCGCTGGTTCATGCTGTCGGATTCGCCGCCGGACCGCGACGTGATCTGGAGCGAGGAAGGCGTCAAGGGTGCCTCGCGCTTCGTGCAGCGGCTGTGGCGCCAGGTCAACGATTCGGCCGAGCACGGCAAGTCGGCGCCATCAGCCCGACCCGCCGAGTTCGGCGCCGAAGCGCTGGCGGTGCGCAAGTCCGCCCATGGCGCCCTTGCCAAGGTCTCGAGCGAAATCGAGAAGCTGCATTTCAACGTCTGTCTCGCCCATATCCGCGAGTTCTCCAACGCGCTCGGCGAGGCGCTGGCCCGGCCGGGCACGCCCTCGCCCGACATGTGCTGGGCACTGAACGAGGCCGCGGTCATTCTTGTGCAACTGTTTGCGCCGATGATGCCGCATCTGGCCGAGGAGTGCTGGACCGTGCTCGGGCAGAGCGGCATGATTTCCGAGGCGTCGTGGCCGCAAATCGAGCCCAATTTGCTGGTTGAAGACACCATCACCCTGCCGGTGCAGGTCAACGGCAAGAAGCGCGGCGAGGTCGTGGTGGCCAGGGACGCGCAGAACCCGGAAATTGAGGCTGCCGTTTTGGCACTCGATACGGTAAAACAAGCCCTGGACGGTAAACCCGTGCGCAAGATCATTATTGTTCCGCAGAGGATCGTCAATGTCGTCGGCTAAACTCCGCATCGCCGCCAGGCTGATGGTCGTCGTCGTGCTGGGCGCGCTGACCGCAGGCTGTTTCCAGCCGCTGTACGGCGAGCACAGTGTGGCCGGCGGCGTCGGTGTGCGCGAAAAGCTGGCCGGCGTCGAAGTGCCGCCGCTGGTGCTGCCGACCGGATCGCCCTATCAGCGCGTCGGCATCCAGGTTCGCAACGACCTGATGTTCAAGATGTACGGCGACGCCGCCGGCGCACCGCCGACACATCGCCTGATCCTGCGTCTGTCGTCGAGCCGCACCTCGCTGATCGTCGATCCGGCGACCGCCCTGCCGACCAGTGAGAATTACGGCCTCGATGTCAGCTACGGGCTGATCGAGATCGCCACCGGCAAGCAGGTCCTGACCGGCAACACCTTCTCGCGCATCACCTACGACATTCCCGGCGGCCTGCAGCGCTTCGCCCGTGCGCGCGCCTTCCGCGACGCCGAGGACCGTGGCGCCAACGAGGTCGCCGAGAACATCAACACCCGGCTGGCCGCATTCTTCTTCGCCGGCACCTGACCTCGTGTGATGGGTTGAGCTGTTGCGAAACCCGTCAGACGCAATGCCCGCGGTGGGTTTCGTAAAGATGCTCAACCTGTCCGACGGATACTGCTGATGGTCGCGCTGCGTGGACGAGACATCGACGCTTTTCTGGCCCGGCCTGATGCCGGGCGCCCGGTCATCCTGCTCTATGGCGCCGATGCCGGCCTGGTGCGTGAGCGCGCCGATGCGCTGATCGCTTCCGCGGTTGACGATCCCAAGGATCCCTTTGCCCTGGTGCGGATGGACGGCGATGCGCTCGCCGCCGAGCCGTCGCGCCTGGTCGAGGAAGCCATGACGGTGCCGCTGTTCGGCGGCCGCCGCGCCATCCGGATTCGCGCCGGCTCCAAGAGTTTCGCCGGCGCGATCGATACACTCGCGGACACCGCGCTGAACGATTGCCGCATCGTTATCGAAGCCGGCGAGTTGCGCCCGGAGTCACCGCTGCGCAAGGCCTGCGAGCGCTCGAAGAGCGCGGTGGCCATCGCCTGCTATCCCGACACCGAACGCGATCTCGCCAAGCTGATCGATGACGAGTTGCGGCTGTCGAACCTGCGCATCGCGGCGGACGCACGCGCGTCGCTGATGGCGCTGCTTGGCGGCGACCGCCAGGCCTCGCGCAACGAGTTACGCAAGCTGGTGCTGTATGCCCACGGCCAGAACGAAGTCACCCTCGACGACGTGATGGCGGTAGTTGCCGACGCCTCCGAGCTCAAGATAGATCCGATCGTCGACGGCGCCTTCGCCGGCAACGCCACGGTGGTCGAGACCGAATTCACCAAGGCGATGATCGCAGGCACCTATCCCGGCATGATCATGATGGCCGCGCAGCGCCAGGCGGCGCTGCTGCACAAGGCCAGCCTCGCGGTGCAGGACGGCGCCTCGCCCTCGCAGGTGGTGGAGAGCGGCTTTCCACGATTGCACTTTTCAAGGAAGGGTGTGGTCGAGGCCGCCTTGCGCAACTTCACGCCGCAGCGGCTGGTGGCGATCATCGAGCAGCTCGCCGTGGCCGCCCTCGACGTCCGCAAGCAGAACACGCTAGGCGCCGTGATCGCCCAGCGCGCGCTGATGTCGATTGCAGTTAATGCGAGGCGAAGGGGTTCGTAGATACTCCACCACCGTCATCCTGAGGCGCTCGCCCGCAGGGCGAGCCTCGAAGGATGCGGTCACGAGCGCCGGCGCTTGCAGCCCATCCTTCGAGGCGCGCAAGAGCGCGCTCCTCAGGATGACGGCTGAGTGTGGTGTGCCGAGCTACAAATCCGTTTCCAGCTTCTTGATGATCTCATCGAGCTGGTCGAGGTCGCGGTACTTGATCTGCACCACGCCACCGGGATCACGGTGGTCGACGGAGACTTTCAAACCGACCGCGTCGCTGAGACGTTTTTCCAATGCGACCATATCGGCGTCCTTGGCGACCTTGGCAGCACCGCCACGCGGCTTCTGCGGCTTGCGCTCGGGCACGCCCTCTTCATGGGCCAGTGCTTCGGTCTGCCGCACGTTCAGGCCTTCGGCGACGATACGCTTGGCCGCCGCCGACGGATCCGGCAGGCTGATCAGCGCGCGCGCGTGACCGTTGGACAGTTGCCCCGTCGCGATCAGCGCCTGCACGTCATCGGGCAGCTTGGTCAGCCGCATCATGTTGGCGACATGGCTGCGGCTCTTGCCGACGATCTTGGCGATGTCCTCCTGGCTGCGTTTGAACTCGGCGGCGAGCGCGTGATAGCCCTGCGCCTCTTCCATCGCGTTGAGGTTTTCGCGCTGCACGTTTTCGATGATGGCGATTTCCATCGCCTCGGAATCGGTCACGTCGATCGGCACAATCGGCACTTCATGCAGGCCGGCGATCTGCGACGCGCGCCAGCGGCGCTCGCCGGCGATGATCTCGAAGCGGTCGTTGGTGCCCTTCACCGCGCGCACCACGATCGGCTGGATCACGCCGTGCTGCTTGATTGAGTCGGATAGTTCGCCGAGTTCGGCATCGGAAAAATGCCGCCGCGGATTGCGCGGATTGGCCTTGAGGAATTCGATCGGCACCTTGCGCTGCGCGCGCGGCCGCTCCATGTGCGCGGCCTCGCCGCCCACATCGCCGATCAGACTTGCAAGGCCCCGGCCCAGTCGCGAACGCGCTTCATCGGCCATCGTCATCTCCCTGGGACTCACTCGCGATACTCCGCGTTAGACGCTTGAACTTGGTGTCGTCGTAGGATGGGTAGAGCGCAGCGAAACCCATCGATACCCACGATGCAGCTGTTGGGTTTCGCTACGCTCTACCCAATCTACGAAAGTGGCTCAATGCGCGGTGCGCAGCTCGCGCTCGCGCTGGATCACTTCGGTGGCGAGCTTGAGATAGGCTTCGGAGCCGGCGCACTTCAGATCGTAGACCAGCACCGGCTTGCCGTAGGACGGCGCTTCCGAGATGCGCACGTTGCGCGGGATCATGGTGTCGTAGACCTTCTTGCCCATGAACTGGCGCACGTCGGCGACGACCTGGTTGGACAGGTTGTTGCGCGAGTCGAACATGGTGAGCACGATGCCGTGGATCGACAGGTTGGGATTCAGCGTGGAGCGCACCTGCTCCACCGTCTGCAGCAATTGCGACAGACCTTCGAGCGCGAAGAACTCGCACTGCAGCGGCACCAGAATGGCATCCGAGGCGGCCATCGCATTCACGGTCAGAAGATTCAGCGACGGCGGGCAGTCGATCAGCACATAGGTGTAGTCGGAGTCCGGCGAGACGTTGGTGTTGAGCAAGGCGATGGCATCGCGCAAGCGGAAGGCGCGGTCCTTGGTCGAGCCTAGTTCGAGCTCAAGGCCGGACAGATCCATGGTGGACGCCGCAATGTGCAGACGCGGCACCGCGGTGACGACAATGGCGTCGCGCAGCGGCGCTTCGCCGATCAGGACGTCATAGGTGGAGCAATTGCGGTTGCGGCGATCGATGCCGAGGCCGGTCGAGGCGTTGCCCTGCGGATCGAGATCGACGATCAGTACGCGCTCGCCGATGGCAGCGAGTGCCGTGCCGAGATTGATCGCTGTGGTTGTCTTGCCGACGCCGCCCTTCTGGTTGGCAAGCGCGATGATGCGCGGATGGCCGAGCGCGGCCTTCTCGCTAACATCCTGATAATGTTCATCAATGACGGTCATGCGCGTGTGCCATGTTGTGCCGGGGCGGACTGGGCCTGCCGCTCGATGCTGTCGAGCTCGACAATCCAGCCATGTCCGCCGGTGAGGCTGGGGTGCAGGCGTGGGCTTATATTCCAATATTTAGTAGCTTCGGTCAATTCTGTATCTACATCTTGACCCTTGAGAAATAAGGCCTTTGTACCCGGTTTCATCAGGGGTTCCGCATAACCGATAAGCTGGTGTAGCGGAGCGACGGCACGGGCAGTGATGCAATCGACAGCCTGTGGGAACCTATCCACGTTATCCCCAATGTCGGCGAGATGAATCGTGCCGGGGGCTTGCGTCACACGTAGTGCTTCGCGCAGGAACGCCGCCTTCTTGGCATTGCGCTCGACGAGGTGGACATGTCCGCCTGCGACGTCGCCCATGGCACAGGCCAGCACCACGCCGGGAAAGCCGCCGCCGCTGCCGAAGTCGAGCCAGACCTTCGCCCCGGGCGCCAGCTTCAGTAGCTGCAGCGAGTCGGAGATATGCCGGGTCCACAGCGTCGGCAGCGTCGATGGCGCGATCAGATTGGTCTTGGCCTGCCACTGCACGAGGAGATCGACATAGGCGTCGAGACGCGCCTCCGTTTCACGTGAAACAGGGGTGAGCTTGAGTGCCGCCGCGCGGTCGCTGCGCGAGATCGGCGACGGAGCATTGGCGGGGGTGGGTTGGGAGCGTTGGGCCATCGAAGTTGTCTGACTGCTGGTGAGGCCCTGTCATAGCCCTCCCCCGCCATCTTCGCCATCAGTTTGCACCATTCAACCGCCAGCAAAGACCGATGTCTGTTCGCGTCCCCTATTAGGCAGCCGTCCAGCGCCTCGACATCATGCGGATCCTTGCGCTGTTCGATCCGCACGTGGTCGGCACGTTGCCGCTTGGCATCGACCGCCCCGATAGCGACATCGACATCGTCTGTCATGCGAAGGACCCGCACGCGATCGTCGACGTTATACCGAACCCGCTTTCGCGATGGCTTTGGGCCTCTCGAGCGACCCCTACTGTCTCGTCAGCGCACTGTTTCACTATCCCGACGACCAGTTGATCGACCTCCTCGTGAAGCGTGGCTTCCCCAGCGGTCGACAGCAGAGCCCGGACGCGAGGCATCATGAGTGACGGCACAACATTACGACGGCTGGCTCTCGCCCTTGACGGCGTCAGCGCCGCCCCGCACTTCGATCGGACCGCTTTCAAGGTGAAGCGCACCTTCGCGACCCTCGCCGCGGACGGGCTGAGCGCCAATTTCAAGTTCTCGCCGGACGAACAGGCGCTCAAATGCGCCATCCTATCCAGGGCATTCGCTCCGGTCGCGAATGCCTGGGGCTTGCAGGGATGGACGGTCGGGATCCTGGCTGAACTCAACGAAGCCGACTTGGCAGATGCGTTGGAGATGGCCTGGCGTCACGCCCTCCCGGCGCCCCGCATGAGGGCTTCTCGCCCACGATCCTGACAATCTGTTTCACGTGAAACAGAGTCAGGCCAATCCAGTCTTCGCTTTCCGCGACTCCCGCCGCAGATACGCCGCCAGAATGCCCAGCGCCGCCGGCGTCATGCCGTCGATGCGACCCGCCTGCCCCACCGTGCGCGGCCGGGCCTTGCCGAGCTTGTTGCGGGCTTCGTTGGAGAGTCCCGGCACCGCGTCGTAGTCGATATCGGTGAGGATCAGGCCCTCGTCACGGCGAAAAGCATCCACATCGGCGGTCTGCCGCTTCAGATAGACGTCGTATTTGGCGTCGATCTCCAGATGGGTCGCGATGGCTGGGTCAATGGCCGATAATTCCGGCCAGATCGCGCGCACCTCATCCCAGCCGACGTCGGGATAGGCCAGTAGTTCAAAGGCCGAGCGGCGCACCCCATCGTGCTTCAGTGACAGGCCATGCTTGCTCGCCTCATTGGGGGTGATTGTCAGCGCTTGCGCCAGCGCCTTCGCCCCATTTAGCGCCTCCATCTTGGCGGAGTGGCGGATCGCCCGCGCGGAACCGACGCAACCGAGCGCGATGCCGGTGTCGGTCAGGCGCTGGTCGGCATTGTCGGCGCGCAGAGTCAGGCGGTATTCGGCCCGCGAGGTGAACATGCGATAGGGCTCGGTGATCCCCCGCGTCACTAGATCGTCGATCATCACCCCGAGATAGCCATCGGCGCGGTCGAACACGACCATCTCGCCGCTGCTGGCCGACAGCGCCGCGTTGAGGCCTGCCACCAGACCTTGGGCAGCGGCCTCTTCATAGCCGGTGGTGCCGTTGATCTGCCCGGCCAGGAACAGGCCACGGAGCCGCTTGGTCTCCAGTGTCGGATCCAGCTCCCGCGGATCGACATGGTCGTACTCGATGGCATAGCCCGGCCTGACCATCCGGACCTTTTCCAGCCCGGGGATGGTGGCCAGAATCGCCAGCCGCACCTCTTCCGGCAGCGAAGTAGAAATGCCGTTGGGATAGACGGTAGTGTCGTCGAGCCCTTCAGGTTCCAGAAAGATCTGGTGGCCGTCGCGATCGCCGAAGCGGACGATCTTGTCCTCAATGGACGGGCAATAGCGCGGGCCGCTGCTCTTGATCTGGCCGGAATACATCGGCGAGCGGTGGACGTTGGCGCGGATCACGTCGTGGGTCGCCGGCATGGTGCGGGTAATGCCGCACTGGATCTGCGGGATGGTGATGCGATCGGTCAGCACCGAGAACGGCTCGGGGGGATCGTCGCCGGGCTGCATCTCCACCGCCGACCAGTCGATGGTGGCGCCATCGAGCCGCGGCGGGGTGCCCGTCTTGAGACGGCCAAGCGTGAAGCCGGCGCGCTCGAAGGACACGGACAGGCCGAGCGCCGGGGCTTCGTCGACCCGGCCGGCGGGCCAGTTGCGTTCACCGAGATGGATCAGGCCGCGCAAAAAGGTGCCGGTGGTGATGACCACGGCGCCGGCGGCAAGCTCGCGGCCATCGGCCAGGCGGATGCCGGTGACGCGGCCATCGGCGACGATCAGGTCGTCGGCTTCGCCTTCGATGACGCTGAGATTGTCAGTGGCGACGATCGCGGCCTGCATCGCGGCCGCATAGAGCTTGCGGTCGATCTGGGCGCGCGGGCCGCGCACCGCCGGACCCTTGCGCCGATTGAGCATGCGAAACTGGATGCCAGCCTGGTCGGCGACGCGGCCCATCAGCCCGTCCAGCGCGTCGACCTCGCGGACCAGATGGCCCTTGCCGAGTCCGCCAATGGCCGGGTTGCATGACATCGCACCGATGGTGGCAAAGCGATGCGTCACCAGGGCTGTGCGTGCGCCCATGCGCGCCGACGCAGCTGCGGCTTCGCAGCCGGCGTGGCCTCCCCCGATGACAATGACGTCGAATGAGCTGTGCATGGCGCGCGTTCTAGCGCGGGACAGGAAATGCGGAAAGTGGAAATCGAGGCGGTGTTTCACGTGAAACAGACGGCCGAGGGGGGCATCCCATCCGTGTCTCGTCAGAGGCAGATATCTCCGGGATGAGATCGTGCGCTCAGGCACGGACGGACGGAACTTGAGCCAGCCACTCGTTTCACGTGAAACAATTAAGTGAATTAAAATTCAAATCTATAAGAAAAAAATACAAAATATTCCTTCTCTACTTTCCTATACAGAACTCGCGAAAGATCACGTCTAGGATGTCTTCGACATCGACCCGACCGAGCAACTGCCCCAGCCGGTGCGCGGCCACACGCAGATCCTCCGCCATCAGCTCCGCCTGCTCCGGCAGATCGACGGCGCGACCCAGCGCATCCGCGGTCTGCCGCAGCAATTCGCGATGCCTGGACCGGGTGATCAGCGACGACTCCTCGGCAAAATGCAGCGACGCGAACTGCGCCAACGCCTCCATCAGTTCCGGTACCCCAGCGCCATTCGCCGCCGAGATGGCGAAGCAAGGCCAGCCCGACGGCGACACCGCAGGCGCCGACACGCCGATCTCATCGACCTTGTTCCGCACCACCCAGAACCCGTCCTGCCCCTCTTCCATCCAGTCGCGCAGCCCGGCTTCCCCGTCGGCGCCGTCCACCTCGGCCTTGGCGTCAACCAGCCAAAGCCGAAGGTCGGCATCGGCGGCCCGCATCCGGGCCCGGCGCACACCCTCCTGCTCCACCGCATCGATCGCCTCGCGGATGCCTGCGGTGTCGATCACGGTCACCGGGTAGCCGCCGAGATCGAGATGCACCTCGATCACGTCGCGGGTGGTGCCGGCGTGCGGCGAGACGATTGCCACGTCCCGCCGCGCCAGCCGATTCATCAGCGTCGACTTGCCCACATTGGGCGGCCCGGTGATCGCCACGACCAGGCCGTCGCGCAGCCGTTCGCCACGGCCCTCCACCGCCAGCACGGACTCGATGTCCAGCAGCAGCACGCGGATGCGTTCCAGCGCCGGCTCGATCAGCTCGCCCGGCACATCGCCCTCGTCGGAAAAATCGATGCCGGCCTCGATCAGCGCCGCCGCCTCGATGATCTCCCGCCGCCAGTCGCGCGCGCGGTCGCCCAGCAGGCCCTTGAGCTGGCGCAACGCCTGGCGCCGCTGCCTATCGGTGTCGGCGTGGATGAGATCGTCGAGCCCCTCCGCTTCCGTCAGATCGAGCTTGCCGTTCTCGAATGCGCGTCGGGTAAACTCGCCCGCCTCGGCCGGCCGCACATGCGGAAACTTCGACAGCGCCGCCACCAGCGCCGCCAGCACCGCGCGACCGCCATGGATATGGAATTCGGCCACGTCCTCCCCGGTGGCGCTGGCCGGGCCGGGAAACCACAGGGTCACGGCATCGTCGATGGCGTCGCCCGCGGCATCGCGCAGCAGCGCCCGGGTTGCCACCCGCGGCAGCAGAATCTTCTTGGCCAGCACGGACAGAACGCGGCCGGCCTCAGGGCCGGACACCCGAACAACGGCGATGGCGGTCGGCGGCCGTCCCGATGACAAAGCAAAGATGGTCTGGTCGCGTGGATGCATTTGACTATTTGTCCATGCCCGTCATGAGGCGTCATGTGATTTGTCTGGGATCAGCACCGGCTGTCGTCGCCCGGCCTGCGCGCAATAGCGCGCTTGGACCGGGCGACCCAGTATACGCCGGCACTGGCGATAAACACCGACGTATGTGTTGACTGGATCGCCCGCTTTCGCGCGCGATGACAATCGGGAATGCGCCCAAAGAAAAAGGCGCCGCTGGTTCACAGCGACGCCTTTCGCAATTCCAAACCTGAAAACTCAGGTGTTCATCGACTCGAAGAATTCCGCGTTGTTCTTGGTGTTACGGAGCTTGTCGAGCAGGAAGTCGATGGCGTCCATGGTGCCCATCGGATTGAGGATGCGGCGCAGCACGTACATCTTCTTGAGCAGCCTGCGGATCGGTGATGAGCTCTTCCTTGCGGGTGCCGGAGCGCGAGATGTCAATGGCCGGGAAGGTGCGCTTGTCGGACACCTTGCGGTCGAGGATCAGCTCCGAGTTGCCGGTGCCCTTGAACTCTTCGAAGATCACTTCGTCCATGCGCGAGCCGGTATCGACCAGCGCGGTGGCGATGATGGTGAGCGAGCCGCCCTCTTCGATGTTTCGCGCGGCACCGAAGAAACGCTTCGGACGCTGCAGCGCGTTGGCGTCGACGCCGCCGGTCAGCACCTTGCCGGACGACGGCACCACGGTGTTGTAGGCGCGGCCGAGGCGAGTGATCGAATCCAGCAGGATGACCACGTCGCGGCCATGCTCGACCAGACGCTTGGCCTTCTCGATCACCATCTCGGCGACCTGGACGTGACGCACCGCGGGTTCGTCGAAGGTCGAAGAGACGACTTCGCCCTTCACCGAACGCTGCATGTCGGTGACTTCCTCGGGCCTTTCATCGATCAGAAGAACGATGAGGTAGCATTCCGGGTGATTGGCCGTGATGGAGTGCGCGATGTTCTGCATCAGCACGGTCTTGCCGGTGCGCGGCGGCGCGACGATCAGTGCGCGCTGGCCCTTGCCGATCGGGGCCACGATATCGATGACACGGGCAGACAGATCTCGGCGGGTGGAATCTTCCAATTCAAGACGGAAGCGCTGATCGGGGAACAGCGGCGTCAGGTTATCGAAGTTGACCTTGTGCTTGGACTTCTCGGGGTCCTCGAAGTTCAGCGTGTTGACCTTCAGCAGCGCGAAATAGCGTTCGCCTTCCTTCGGGCTGCGGATATGGCCTTCGATGGTGTCGCCGGTGCGCAGACCGAAGCGGCGTATCTGCGACGGCGAGACGTAGATGTCGTCCGGTCCCGGCAGGTAATTGGCATCGGGTGAGCGCAGGAATCCGAAGCCGTCGGAGAGAACCTCGACGACGCCTTCACCGATGATGTCGGTTTCCTTGATCGCCAGCTGCTTGAGGCTGGCGAACATCAGCTCCTGCTTGCGCATGGTGCTGGCATTCTCGACCCCAAGCTCTTCCGCAAACGAGACAAGCTCGGCTGGCGTCTTGGCCTTGAGGTCTTGGAGTTTCATTTCCCGCATGGGGGGTGGTCCTGTGGAAGATCGGGGGGAGTGGGATGCGAGGTGGCCGGAAGAAATGCGGACGCTGGAAAAGATCAGGAAAGTCCGCAGGTCTTCAGAGATGAGGTCTTGAGCAAGGAAGGTGCCGAAGAGGCTTCAACCCTGATGCGGCGACCGGTTCAACAACAAACCGGAACGCAATCACATCCGCCTGCGTGGGGGTGGGATGCCCACAATATATAAAATCACCGTGCGTCGCGCAAGCCGTTCGCGATCCCCTCGCCATCAGCCCCGGCTAAAACGGTTTGACGATCACCAGCACGACGATCAGAATCATGAGGACCGTCGGTACCTCATTGATAATCCGATAGAATTTCTGGCTTCGCGTGTTGCGGTCGAGAGCGAAATCGCGCACCCGCGAGGTGAAAAAGCCATGCACGCCGGACATCGCGAGCACCAGCAGCAGTTTACCGTGGAACCAGCCGGCGGTGTACCAGTGGCCGGCCCAGGCGAGGTAGATCCCGACAATCCAGGTCACGACCATGGCCGGATTGATGATCGCCTTGAGCAGCCGGCGTTCCATCACCTTGAAGGTTTCGGATTGCTGCGATCCGACCGCTGCCTCGCAGTGGTAGACGAACAGCCTAGGCAGATACAGCATGCCGGCCATCCACGAGATGACAGCGATCACATGCAGCGCCTTGGCCCATTCGTACATTTTTAGGAAACTCTTAATCGTTCGGTAACGGTTGCGATGGCATCAATGCGGCTGGAACATTCGGCGAGATTTCAGCGTTGCAGCGGTGACGGATAAAGACCCGATCGGCGGGATATCCGCAAGCGAACCTTTTCTAAAACAATACTTATAGATTCTTAGGTTTGAGTCTGAGTAGCAGTGGATTAGGCCCGCGCAACGCCATCCCGTTTTGTCCCGGCCTTATGCACATCTCCAGTGCCGTCGCCGGATTCCGCCTCGATCAAAATAACATGACGAGGTTCAAGGACTTGGCGAGCGCCATCCCGGCTTTATCCAGAGACAAAACCGGATAACCCCATTATTGTCGAAAAGCGCGTTCGACTTTTCCATTCACGAGGCCTGTGAAGAAAAACGGCAGTTATCCCGGATCCCTCGCCGCCCCGGCGGGAAACCGGGAAAAGCTCCACAGGGATTCACAGGATACACAGGCTCCATGGTGCCCACCTCCGGCAGCTATTTTCATCTGCACCTCGTTTCCGATTCGACCGGCGAGACCCTGATCACGGTGGCGCGCGCCGTTGCCGCGCAATATGCCAACGTCACGCCGGTGGAACACGTCTATCCGCTGGTGCGCAGCCAGAAGCAGCTCGACCGGGTGTTGACCGAGATCGAGGAAGCGCCCGGCATCGTGTTGTTCACCCTGCTGGAAAAGGATCTGGTCGGCCGCCTCGAAGCGAAATGCCAGGAGATCAACAGCCCGAGCCTGTCGATCATCGGCCCGGTGATGCAACTGTTCCAGGCCTATCTTGGTGCATCCACAACCGGCCGCGTCGGCGCGCAGCACACGCTCAACGCGGAATATTTCAAGCGCATCGATGCGCTGAACTATTCGATGATGCACGACGACGGCCAGCACGTCGAAGGGCTCGAGGAAGCCGACGTGGTTCTGGTCGGCGTGTCGCGCACGTCGAAGACGCCGACATCTATCTATCTTGCCAATCGCGGCGTGCGCACCGCCAATGTGCCGCTGGTGCCCGGCATTCCCATTCCACCGCAGCTGGAAGTGCTGAAGAAGCCGCTGGTCGTCTCGCTGCATGCGACGCCCGAGCGGCTGATCCAGATCCGGCAAAACCGCTTGCTCAGTCTCGGCGCCGATTCCGGCAATGAAGACTATATCGACCGCCAGTCGGTCACTGAGGAAGTCACCTTCGCGCGCCGGCTCAGCGCCAAATATGGCTGGCCACTGCTCGAGGTGACGCGTCGCTCCATCGAGGAAACCGCCGCGGCGATCATGAAGCTGCTGGCCGACCGGCAGCGACAGCGGTTTCCCGAATGAGCATCTGGCAAGGCGAACATCCGCTGATCCTGGCGTCGCAGAGCAGCGCGCGAAAAACGCTGCTGCGCAATGCTGGCATTGCCTTCGAGGCCATCCCCGCGGATATCGACGAGCGCAGCATCCAGCGCGACTCCGGACTGACATCGCCCGGCGAGATCGCCGCGATGCTCGCCGAACGCAAGGCCGCCTTCGTCTCCCTCCGTCATCCCGGTCGCTACGTGGTCGGTGCCGACCAGACCCTGGCGCTGGGCAGCGAATTGTTCAGCAAGCCGGCCGGCCGCTCCGCCGCCGCCGCGCGGCTGGCGGCGCTGGCCGGCAAGACCCACGAGCTGCATTCGGCCATCGCGGTGGCGTGCGACGGCGCGACATTGTTCAGCAGCGTCTCGGTGGCACACATGACCATGCGCAAGCTGGACGATGCCGCCATCGATGCCTATCTCGACGCGGCCGGCGATGCCGTCACCACCAGCGTCGGCGCCTACCAGGTCGAAGGCCTTGGCGTGCACCTGTTCGAACTGATCGAAGGCGATCACTTCACCATCCTCGGTCTGCCGCTGCTGCCGCTGCTGAAATTTCTGCGCGGCGAGAAGATGATTGCGATCTAGTCGGCACCTTCGTTTCCCGGGCGCGCTGCGGCATCCTTATGCCGTTGCGCAGAACCGGAATCCCGATTTCTTACCAACAATCGGGACCCCGGATCTGCGAAGTGATACTGGCGGCGATGCAATAGCATCGCCTGGTATCGCATCGCGTCCGGGGAACCAGACTGGACTGACTTGAGCCATCCCAGACGGAATTGATGGATGTAACGAGATGATTGTTCTTGGACTCACCGGTTCCATCGGGATGGGTAAATCGACCACCGCAAAACTGTTCGCCGAAGCCGGCGTGCCGGTCTACGACGCGGACGCCACGGTTCATCGGATCTACGAAGGCGAAGCCGCCCCGGCCGTCGAGGCGGCGTTTCCCGGCACCACGGTGGACGGCAAGGTCGATCGCGCGAAACTGTCCGCGCAGGTGGTCGGCAATGAGGCGGCGATGAAGCGGCTGGAGCAGCTCGTGCATCCCATGCTCGGCGCCTACCACAAGAAGTTTCTCGACGATGCCGAGCGCGGCGGTGCGCCGGTGGCCGTGGTCGATGTGCCCTTGCTGTTCGAGACCGGCGGCGAGAAGCGCGTCGACGCCGTCGTGGTGGTGACTACCGACGCCGAACAGCAGCGCCACCGCATTCTTGCGCGCGGCACCATGTCGGAGCAGGCGCTAGATGCCATCCTGGCTCGGCAACTTCCCGACGTTGAAAAGCGCAAGCGTGCCGATTTCGTGGTGGATACCTCGCATGGGCTGGAGCCGGTGCGGCTGCGGATCCGTGAAATTCTCGATCAGGCTGCTAGGATGCCGCGACGGCGACCCTGATTCGATAACCGGCCAGAAGCATGCGTGAAATCGTTCTCGATACCGAAACCACCGGCCTCGATCCGCTGCGCGGCGACCGGCTGGTCGAGATCGGCTGTGTCGAGATCTTCAACCGCATGCCCACCGGCCAGACCTTTCACCGGCACATCAATCCGCAGCGCGACATGCCGCTGGAAGCCTTCAACGTTCACGGCCTGTCGGCCGAGTTCCTCGCCGACAAGCCGCTGTTTCATGAGGTGGTGGACGACTTTCTGGAATTCATCGGCGACGCGCCGCTGGTGATCCACAACGCCTCGTTCGACATCGGCTTCATCAATGCCGAGCTCGACCGCATCAAGCGGCCGGCGATCGCCCGCGATCGCCTGGTCGACACGCTGATGCTGGCGCGGCGCAAGCATCCCGGCGTGTCGAACCGGCTCGACGATCTCTGCTCGCGCTACGCCATCGACAATTCACGCCGTACCAAGCATGGCGCGCTGCTGGATTCCGAACTGCTGGCGGAAGTCTATATCGACCTGATCGGCGCCCGGCAGTCGAGCCTGATTCTGGCCGACGACGTGCCGATGCAGCGCACCGGCGGTATCAATGACGCGCCGCGCCGTCAGCGCCCGGCACCGCTCGCCCCCCGGCTCACCGAGGACGATGTCGCCGCACACCGCGCCTTCGTGGCGACAATGGGCGACAAGGCGATCTGGAACGAATTTCTGGGCTGATTGGTCGTTCCGGGGCGCGGGCGGCGCTAGCCGCACGCGAACCCGGAATCCCGAACTGCGATGCGATGAGCATCTGGAGATCCCGGGCCTGCATCAGCCGGCTTCGCCGCCTGCTGCATCCCGGGATGACACGAACGTGTCAGCTCTGCATCGGCTGCTGGGCCTGGCGTTCCATGTTCTGGCGGTACAGGCCGACGAAATCGACGGGGTCGAGCATCAGCGGCGGGAAGCCGCCGTCGCGCACCGCGGTGGCGATGATCTCGCGGGCGAACGGGAACAGCAGCCGCGGGCATTCGATCATCACCAGCGGATGCAGGTTTTCCTGCGGGACGTTGAGGATGCGGAACACGCCGGCATAGGCCAGCTCGAAGCTGAACATCACGGTACCGGCGTTCTCGGCCTTGCCCTCGACCGACAGCGTCACCTCGAATTCGTTCTCGGACAGGTTGTTGGCGCCGACATTGATCTGGATGTTGATGTTGGGCTGCTGGGGCTGCGGCGCCAGCGAGGCCGGGGCGTTCGGGTTCTCGAACGACAGGTCCTTGGTGTATTGCGCCAGCACGTTGAGCTGGGGGGGAAGACCCGCCTCGGGAGGGGTGCCGTTGCCGTTGGTCATGGAGTTCTCCTGAAGCGTTTCGGAAGTGGAGCGGCGTCGGATGTCGCCGGATCTCGGAAAGCGATGTCGGGCGAGTGGCTATCATAGCCCCGCCGTGCTGGACAAGGACGGCACGCCCCGGTCGCGCCATTCGCGGGAGCCGCCGAATCGCTGCCGCCGGCCCGGAGGAGCCAAAGACCGCCGCTTTTGCGGCCAAAATCGCCTAAACGGCTGAGGGCGCGGGCGTTCCGGTCGCAATCCGGTTTCCACTGCAGGCCGAAACGCGCTAGAATCGATCAAGACCAAGGCCCGAAGAGGTCGCTATCCGGCTGCTATGCCGCAGACTGAGTCAAACCGCGCCATTGGCTGGGCTCAATTTCGTGCCTACATGAAGCGGGTCCACCCTTGATGTGACTGCTGCCGTTTCCCGGACCGTATCCGGCAGGACATTTCCCCGCCGGGCCCGGCCCGGCGCCGATCAGAAAGCAATGCGACGTGGATATTTACACCATCATCTTCCTGGCGCTGGCCGTCTTCATTTTTCTGCGGCTGCGCAATGTCCTCGGCCAGCGCACCGGCACCGAACGGCCGCCGTTCGACCGCGCGGCCCGCGACGTGGTGCAGGGCGCGCCGGATAGCAATGTGGTGCCCATGCCCGGCGCCATCGTGGACCAGCCGTCCGCGGCGCCGACCGCCGACGTGACCCCGACCGCCGATCGCTGGAAGGGCGTTGCCGAACCGGGCACGCCGCTGGCCGCCGGGCTTGATTCGATCCTCGCCCAGGACGCCTCCTTCGATCCGCGCCATTTCATCTCGGGGGCCAAGGGCGCCTATGAGATGATCGTGCTGGCCTTCGCCAATGGCGACCGCCGCGCGCTCAAGGACCTGCTGTCGTCCGAAGTGTTCGAAAGCTTCGACGCCGTCATCAAGGACCGCGAGAAGAACGAGCAGAAGACCGAGACCCGCTTCGTCTCGATCGACAAGGCCGAGCTGGTCAATGCCGAGGTGCGCGACCGCAACGCCCAGCTGACGGTGCGCTTTGTCTCGCAGATGATTTCGGTCACCCGCGACAAATCCGGCGCGATCGTCGATGGAAATGCCGAAAAGGTCAGCGATATCACCGATGTCTGGACATTCGCCCGCGACATCGCCTCGCGCGATCCGAACTGGAAGCTGGTTGGCACCGGCAGCGTCAACTAGGGCGCGCCGCACTACGGCGTCCGTCGCGGTTTGTGCGGCGATCGCCGCCGTGGTGTCGCTTGTGCAGCCGGTCCCCGCTGTCGCGTCGCGGCTCCACCTGCACACGCAATGGCCGTTCGAGATCATGGGCAGCCAGTACGCGCCGGTGGCCTGGGCCGACATCGACGGCTGGGCCGACGATGACCATCTGCAGGCCTTCCAGGCCTTCCGCACCAGCCGCAAGCCGATTTCGGCGCAGCGCATCCCGCCGGTGGACTCCAAGGCGCTGGGCGGCTCGCTGCGCGATCCCTGCCATGTGGCGAAAGCCGCCGACATCTCCGACACCGCCAAGGCGAAGGCCTTCTTCGAAAACAACTTCCTGCCGCTGCGCATCTCGCGGCTCGGCGAGGCCGACGGGTTCGTCACCGGCTATTACGAGCCGGTGATCGAAGGCTCGCGCACCCGGACCGGCGTCTACAACGTGCCGGTCTATCGCAAGCCGTCCAACCTGTTCGTGCGCGGCGTTCCGCAGAGCGCCACCAGCATGCCCAACAAGGGTGAGGTGTTCCGCAAGATCGGCCGCCGCAAGCTGGTTCCCTATTACGATCGCGCCCAGATCGAGGACGGCAAGATCGCCGGCCGCGGCCTCGAAATCTGCTGGCTGAAAAGCCAGACCGATCTGCTGTTTACCCAGATCCAGGGCTCCGCCCGGGTCAAGCTGGAGGACGGCGGCACTGTGCGCATCAACTACGAGGCGCATAATGGCTTTCCCTATACGCCGGTGGGCCGCGTACTGATCGACCGCGGCATCGTGCCGAAAGAGCAGATGTCGATGCAACGTATCCGACAATACATGGAGGAGAATCCCGACGCCGCCAACGAGCTGCGCCGGCAGAACCGCTCCTACGTTTTCTTCCGCGAGGTGCAGTTGTCCGACAAGGACGAGGCGGTAGGTGCGCAGGGCGTGCCGCTGACCCCCGGCCGCTCGATCGCCGTCGACAAGTCGCTGCACGTCTACGGCACGCCGTTCTTCATCGAGGGCGACCTGCCGATCGACTCCGAACAGTCGAAGACCCCGTTCCGTCGGCTGATGGTGGCGCAGGACACCGGCTCGGCCATCGTCGGCCCTGCCCGTGCCGATCTGTATTTCGGCGCCGGCGTCGAGGCCGGCCGCGTCGCCGGTCGCATGCGGCATCCGGCGCGTTTTGTCATGCTGGTGCCGAAGAGCATCGATCCCGTCGCGCGCGGCAGGACCATGCCGCTGCCCGAGGACCGTCCGTCGGCGAAAATTGCAAAGTTGTTTCCGCAGGTCGAGCCCAAGGTCGAGCCGCCGAAGGAGCCCGCCAAACCTGTCGATGCCAAACCCGTCGATATGACAAAGCCTGCCGACGTAAAGCCGGCGGACGCAAAGGCGCCCGACGGCAAGATTGCCGATACCAAGCCGGCCGAAAAGCCGATTGAGAAAGCAGCGGATGCGCCGGCCGCGCCTGTCGTGAAGGACGCGTCTGTGCCGGCCGATGCCGCCAAGACGGCTGTGCCATTGCCGGTGCCGTCGCCGCTGGCACAGGCGACGCCGCAACCCGCGGCAACGGCGGTGCCGCTGCCCGAGGCGCGGCCGCAGATCGCGCGTGAGCAGCCGAAGCCGAAACGCCGCGTTCATCGCCGCGGCCATTCCCATCACCGCCATCGCTTCTTCTGGCAATGAAGAAGCGTCAGCGTCCGCCGCAGATCCTCGATGCCCCCGTGTCGCGCCGCAAGCGCGTGCTGAACGAGGAAGAGCTCGAGCTGTGGCACAGCATCGCCAAACAGACGCGCCCGCTGCGCAAGAAAGTTCGCGTGGCAAAGCCACACGCGGCCGAGCCTGAACCGGTTGCGAAGAAAGCGGCGACCTCGGCGAAGCCGGAACATCCCGCGCATCCGGCGCATCTGGTCAAGATCGTGCGGCCGGACGTGCGCCCGTCACCGCCGCCTCTGGCGCCGCTTGGTCGCCGCGAGCGCTCGCAACTGTCGCGCGGCCGCAAGGATATCGACGCCCGTCTCGACCTGCACGGCATGACCCAGATCCGCGCCCATCGTGCGCTGCTGTCGTTCCTGCAGCGCGCCAACTATGAGGGCCATACCTTCGTACTGGTCATCACCGGCAAGGGTCGCACCGTCGGGCCGGAGTCCGAGCGCGGCGTGCTGCGCCGACAAGTGCCGGAATGGCTCGGCCTGCCGGAATTCCGCACGCTCGTCGTCGGCTTCGAGGAAGCCCATATCGGCCACGGCGGCGAAGGCGCGCTGTATGTGCGGGTGAGACGGGCGAGGTAGTTCGCCGCCGCCAACAGACACTCCGTTGTCATCGCCCGCGAAGGCGGGCGATCCAGTAAGCGGCAGCGTTCCGGCTCCATCACCGACGTCTGAGTTTACTGGGTCGTCCGGTCCCGGCGCGCAGTTGCGCGCCGGGACCGGACGATGACAGGTGAGTGTGTCGCAGCCTACAGAATAAACCGGCTCAGATCCGCATTCTTGGCGAGGTCGCCGACATACTTCTGCACGTAGGCGGCGTCGACATGAATGGTCTCGCCGTTGCGGTCCGGGGCGGCGAAGGAGATATCGTCGAGCACCCGCTCCATCACCGTCTGCAACCGTCGTGCGCCGATGTTCTCCACGCTGGAATTCACGGCCACCGCGACATCGGCCAGCGCGTCGATGGCGTCATCGCCGAATTCCAGCGTCACGCCCTCGGTCGCCAACAGCGCCACATACTGCTTGATCAGCGACGCTTCCGGCTCGGTGAGGATGCGACGCATGTCGTCGCGGGTCAGGGCGTTGAGTTCGACGCGAATCGGCAGGCGGCCTTGCAGCTCCGGTAGCAGGTCCGAAGGCTTGGCGATGTGGAACGCGCCCGAGGCGATGAACAGGATGTGGTCGGTCTTCACCGCGCCGTGCTTGGTGGAGACGGTGGTGCCTTCGATCAGCGGCAGCAGATCGCGCTGCACGCCCTCGCGCGACACGTCGCCGCCGCTGCGGCCGTCGCGCACGCAGATCTTGTCGATCTCATCGAGAAACACGATGCCTGAGTTCTCCACCACGGAGATCGCTTCCTGCGTCAGCTGATCGGAATCCAGTAGCTTGTCGGATTCCTCGTTGACCAGTAGTTCATGCGACGCCTCGACCGTCAGACGCCGCGTCTTGGTGCGCTGTCCCATCTTGCCGAAGATGTCGCCGATATTGATGGCGCTCATCTGCGCGCCGGGCATGCCCGGGATTTCGAACATCGACGGGCCGCCGGAGGCCTGGGTCTCGATCTCGATCTCCTTGTCGTTCATCTCGCCGGCGCGCAGCTTCTTGCGAAACGATTCGCGCGTGCTCGGACCCGAGCCCGGCCCGACCAGCGCGTCGAGCACACGTTCTTCTGCGGCCTGTTGGGCGCGCGCCTGCACGTCCTTGCGCTTGCGTTCGCGAACCTGGGCAATGCCGACCTCGAGGAGGTCACGGATGATCTGCTCGACGTCGCGGCCGACATAGCCGACCTCGGTGAACTTGGTGGCCTCGACCTTGATGAACGGCGCGCCGGCGAGTTTTGCCAGCCGCCGCGCGATCTCGGTCTTGCCGACTCCCGTAGGTCCGATCATCAAAATGTTCTTCGGCAGCACCTCGTCGCGCAGGTGGCCGGTGAGCTGCAGCCGCCGCCAGCGGTTGCGCAGGGCGATGGAGACGGCGCGCTTGGCGTCGTGCTGGCCGACGATATAGCGGTCGAGTTCGCTGACGATTTCACGGGGAGAAAAGTCGGTCATGGCTGTTCAACACTACAGGTTTGTCGCCGGCACAAGCCGGTCAGATGATGGGCGGCCCGGCCTGCCATTGACGGATGGCGTCGGTGGGATGGATCAGCATGATGATGTTGAGGGTCAGGTTGTCGCGGATATGCAGGCCGACCGCGACTTCGAACACCAGTGCGATGGCGACGGTCGCCGCCACCGGCAGTCTGCGCGCCAGCAGGAAGCCGCCGACCATGGCCAATGTATCGGCCAGCGAATTGACGATGCTGTCGCCGTAGTAGTCGAGCGACATGGTGGCGGTGCGGTAGCGGTCGATGATGAAGCTGGAATTCTCCAGCAACTCCCAGCCGCCCTCGATCAGCATCGCCACCAGCAGCCGGCAGATCCACGGCATCCGCCGCAGCACCAGCCAGGTGGCGGCATAGAACAGGAAGCCGTGGATGATGTGCGAGAACGTGTACCAGTCGGTGAGGTGCTGGGAATTTTCCGAACTCATCACCACGCCATGCCACAGCTTGACGTAGCCGCAGGCGCAGATCGGCAGCCGGCCCATGGCGTAGAGAATGACCGCCTGCAGCACCAGCAGGCCGGCAGCCATCGCCATGCCTTGCGCCAGAGTCGGGCGCGGCAACGTGGGCAAGCTCGCCGGCCGGACCTCCGCGGTCATGCGGACAGCGTCTCCAGCGTCACGTTGCGGTTGGTGTAGACGCAGATGTCCGCGGCGATATCCAGCGCGCGGCGCACGATGGTCTCGGCGTCCTTGTCGGAATCCACCAGCGCGCGCGCCGCGGCCAGCGCGTAATTGCCGCCGGATCCGATGGCCATGACGCCGGCTTCCGGCTCCAGCACGTCGCCGGTGCCGGTCAGCACCAGCGAGACATCCTTGTCGGCGACGATCATCATGGCCTCGAGCCGGCGCAAATAGCGGTCGGTGCGCCAGTCCTTGGCCAGTTCGACGGCCGCGCGGGTCAATTGGCCCGGATACTGCTCCAGCTTGGCCTCCAGCCGCTCGAACAGGGTGAAGGCGTCCGCGGTGGCGCCGGCAAAGCCGCCGATCACGTCGCCCTTGCCCAGCTTGCGGACCTTTTTGGCGTTGGATTTGATGACGGTCTGGCCGATCGAAACCTGGCCGTCGCCGCCGATGACGACCTTGCCGTCCTTGCGGACGGTCAGGATGGTGGTGCCGTGCCAGACCTGGGGCGAACCCTCGCTGGCCGAATATGATGCGCTCATGGAATTCCTCGTGGGGCCTCTGATCTAGGCACTGGCCTCTCACGTTGCAAATGCGGCGAAAGCGCCGGATTCCGGTCACCATAGGCGCAAGATCGGGCCGAAACCGTCCTGCCGCGGTAGCGAAGCTGTCATGACCCTGTTAAAAGGGCGCGTTTTCAGCACCCGGAAAGCCATTTTCATGCGTCAGGCGACGATCAAGCGCAAAACCAAGGAAACCGACATCGAGGTCTCCGTGAACCTCGATGGCACCGGTGTGTCCCAGGTTGCCACGGACATCGGCTTTTTCGATCATATGCTGGACCTGCTCGCCCGCCATTCCCGCATCGACATCGCCGTGAAGGCGGTCGGCGACCTCCATGTCGACTTCCACCACACCACGGAGGATGTCGGCATCGCGCTCGGCCAGGCCGTCAAGCAGGCGCTCGGCGACATGGCCGGGATCACCCGCTATGCCTCGATCCACATGCCCATGGACGAGACGTTGACCCGGGTGGTGATCGACATCTCCGGTCGTCCGGTGCTGGTGTTCAAGGCGGCCTTCCCGACCCACAAAATCGGCGAATTCGACACCGAGCTGGTGCGCGAGTGGTTCAACGCCTTTGCCGGCAATGCGGGCGTGACTTTGCATGTCGAGACCCTATATGGCGAGAACAGCCATCATATCGCCGAATCCTGCTTCAAGGGTCTGGCGCGGGCGCTGCGCACGGCGGTTGCGATCGATCCGCGCAATGGCGGTGAAGTGCCATCCACCAAGGGTCAGCTCGGCGGCTGATTTGCTTGTCTTTTCCTTGCATCGGCGGAGTTGATGCCATGCCGGTCTATACAGTTCATGCGCCTGCGGCCTCGCGGCCGGAGGTCGCTTCGACCGACCGTTTCGTGTTCGTGCGCGACGGCTTCTACGTCTGGGCGTTTCTCGCAGCCTTGGTCTGGATGGTCTGGCATCGGCTGTGGTGGGCGCTGCTGGGCTATATCGCGATCTCCATCGTCGGCGAGGTCGCGCTGTCGGCGCTGCACGCCGGCTTCGGCGCGCGTCTGGCGGTCATGCTGCTGTTTGCTCTCCTGATGGGCCTCGAAGGCGGCAGCCTCAGGCGCTGGACCCTGTCGCGCGGCAAGTGGCGGCAGATCGACGTGGTGGTCGCCGATGACGAGCAGTCCGCCGAGCGCCGCTTCTTCGATCGCTGGACCGCACGGCGCAACATCGTCAACGACCAGACGGCCGTCGAGCGCGGTGGGCCGCCGCCGACCCGCCATGTGGCGGGCGAGCCGTTTTCGCGCCCGCCCTCGGGCGCCCACGAGGCCATCATCGGCCTGTTTCCACAACCGGGAGCGTCGCGTTGAGCGTTGCCATCATCGATTACGGCTCCGGCAATCTGCACTCGGCGGCGAAAGCCTTCGAGCGCGCGGCGCGCAGCATGGACGTGCCTGAAAAGGTCGTCGTCACCCGCGATCCCGAAGTGGTGTTTCGCGCCGACCGCATCGTGCTGCCCGGCGTCGGCGCTTTCGCCGACTGCCGCAAGGGACTGGATGCGCTGGACGGCATGGTGGACGCCATGACCGAGGCCGTCAGGCAGAAGGCGCGGCCGTTCTTCGGCATCTGCGTCGGCATGCAGCTGATGGCCACCCGCGGCAAGGAGCACGTCACCACCGAAGGTCTCAACTGGATCGCTGGCGACGTGGAAAAGATCACGCCGCGCGAAGAGAACTTCAAGATCCCGCACATGGGCTGGAATACGCTGGACATGGTGCGCGAGCACCCCGTGCTGGAGCGGCTGCCGCTCGGCCCCAAGGGCCGCCACGCCTATTTTGTGCACTCCTATCACCTCAATGCCGCCAACGAAGCGGACATCCTGGCGCGCGCCGACTACGGCGGCCCGGTCACCGCCATCGTCGGCCGCGACACCATGATCGGCACCCAGTTCCATCCGGAAAAGAGCCAGCGCTTCGGGCTGGCGCTGATCTCGAATTTTCTGAAATGGAAGCCGTGATTTTGATTTCGACATCGGCGGTCACACCCCTCCCCCCGCGAGCCCTTGCGAGCGGTGGGGAGGGTCGACGCCGCAGGCGTCGGGGTGGGGGGCGCTTTCTTGGCCGAGCAGCCCCCCACCCCCGACCCCTCCCCGCCAAGTGGGGGGAGGGGAGCTACAGCGCTCCTGGTTTCCGGATATTTGCATCATGATTCTCTTCCCCGCCATCGATCTCAAGAACGGCCAGTGCGTTCGCCTCGAACAGGGCGACATGGCGCGTGCCACCGTGTTCAATCTCGATCCCGCCGCCCAGGCGCGTGACTTCGAGAGCCAGGGCTTTGAATATCTGCACGTGGTCGATCTCGACGGCGCCTTCGCCGGCAAGCCGGTCAATGCCGGGGCCGTGGAGGCGATGCTGAAGACGGTCAAGATGCCGGTGCAGCTCGGCGGCGGCATCCGCGATCTCGCCACCGTCGAGGCCTGGCTGGCCAAGGGCATCACCCGCGTCATCATCGGCACCGCCGCGGTGCGCGATCCCGCTTTGGTCAAGGAAGCCGCGCAAAAGTTTCCCGGCCGGGTCGCCGTCGGCCTCGATGCGCGCGACGGCAAGGTCGCGGTCGAAGGATGGGCCGAAACCTCGACGGTGACCGCGCTGGAAATCGCGCAGCGTTTTGAGGATGCCGGCGTCGCCGCCATCATCTTTACCGATATCGCGCGCGACGGCTTGTTGAAGGGCCTCAATCTCGACGCGACCATCGAACTCGCCAACGCCATCTCGATTCCGGTGATCGCCTCCGGCGGCTTCGCCTCCATCGCCGATGTCGAGGCGCTGCTGCAGCCGCGCGCGCGCAAGCTCGAAGGCGCGATTTCCGGCCGCGCGCTGTATGACGGCCGCGTCGATCCGGCGGCGGCGCTGGCGCTGATCAAATCCGCACGCGCAGCGGCATAGGGGTCCTCATGTTCAAGATGCGCGTCATTCCCTGCCTCGATGTGAAAGACGGCCGCGTCGTCAAGGGCATTAACTTCGTCGACCTGCGCGATGCCGGCGATCCCGTCGAAGCCGCGGTGGCCTATGACGCCGCCGGCGCCGACGAGCTGTGCTTTCTCGATATCAATGCGACGCACGAAAACCGCGGCACCATGATGGACGTGGTGCGGCGCACCGCCGAGGCCTGCTTCATGCCGCTCACCGTCGGCGGCGGCGTGCGCACCACCGACGATATCAAGGCGCTGCTGCGCGCCGGCGCCGACAAGGTGTCGATCAATTCGGCGGCGGTGGCCGATCGTCAGTTCGTCAAGCAGGCGGCGGAGAAATTCGGCGACCAGTGCATCGTGGTGGCCATCGACGCCAAGCGCGTGACACGCGCCGGCGGCGGCTCGCGCTGGGAGATATTCACCCATGGCGGCCGCAAGGGCACCGGCATCGACGCCATCGAATTCGCCCAGGAAGTGGTGTCGCTGGGGGCCGGCGAGATCCTGCTGACCTCCATGGACCGCGACGGCACCCGCCAGGGTTTCGACATCCCACTGACCCATGCGGTGGCCGACAGTATCAACGTGCCGGTGATCGCTTCCGGCGGCGTCGGCAATCTCGATCACCTTGTCGAAGGTATCCGGAGCGGCCACGCCACCGCGGTGCTGGCAGCGTCGATTTTCCACTTCGGGGAATTTACCATTCGTGAGGCCAAGGACCATATGGTCCGGGCGGGTCTGCCGATGCGGCTCGACCCGTAATCCAAAGTCTGGCAGGAAATCCAGCCAGTTCGCGGCCCCATCGGGGGCCTGACAGAAAGCGCCGCAATGGCCCGCTTCACGATCCACGACCTGGCTGCCATCATCGACGCCCGCGCGGCGGCGGGCGGCGAGTCGTCCTACACCCGCAAGCTGCTCGACAAGGGCGCCGAGCACTGCGCCAAGAAGTTTGGCGAGGAAGCGGTCGAAACCGTCATCGCCGCGGTCGAGAACGACCACACCAATCTGATCAATGAAAGTGCGGATCTGCTGTTCCATCTTCTGGTGCTGCTGAAATCGCGCAACGTGACCCTCGAAGAGGTCGAGACGACGCTCGGACAACGCACCAGCATGTCCGGGCTTGAGGAAAAGGCCTCGCGCAAGCGCGATTGAACAAGGCGGCGGCGCAATGGATATGCGGTCAGAGCAGCAATACAATCCCTACCGGACCTTCACCCGCGCGCAGTGGGCGGCATTGCGCGACGATACGCCGATGACGCTGCAGGCCGGCGAGGTCGCGGCGCTGCGTTCGATGTATGACCGCCTCGATCTCAAGGAGGTCGAGGAGATCTACCTGCCGCTGTCGCGGTTGCTGTCGATCTACGTCACCGCCACGCAGCGGCTGTATTACGCGCAGCGAAAATTCCTGGGCATCGAAGACCGCAAGATGCCCTACATCATCGGCGTCGCCGGCTCCGTGGCCGTCGGCAAGTCGACCACCGCGCGCGTGCTGCAGGCGCTGCTGGCGCGCTGGGGCGCCAAGCCCAAGGTCGATCTCGTCACTACCGACGGCTTCCTGTTTCCAAATGCGGTGCTCGAGCGCCAGGGGCTGATGCAGAAGAAGGGCTTTCCGGAAAGCTACGACCTGCCGACGCTGCTGGCCTTTCTCAGCGACATCAAGGCCGGCCGCTCACCGGTGCGCGCGCCGCTGTATTCGCATCTCACCTATGACGTGCTGCCCAACAAATGGCAGGAGATCGACCAGCCCGACATCCTGATCGTCGAGGGCGTCAACGTGCTGCAGACCGGCCGGCTGCCGCGCGACGGCAAGGCGGTGCCTGTCGTCTCCGACTTCTTCGATTTCTCGGTCTATATCGATGCCGAAGAGCCGGTGCTGCGTGACTGGTATGTGCGCCGCTTCTTGGCCCTGCGCGACACCGCATTCCACGACCCGCGATCCTACTTCCATCGCTACGCGCCGCTGTCGGACGAGGAAGCCACCGCCACCGCGCTGGCGATCTGGGAACGCACCAACCTCGCCAACCTCGAGGACAATATCCTGCCGACCAGGCCGCGGGCGACGCTGATCCTGAAAAAGGGCGCGGATCATGTGGTGGAGACGGTCGCGCTAAGAAGGCTGTAGTCGCACAACGGACGCGCCATACACTCGGTTGTCATCGCCCGCGAAAGCGGGTGATCCAGTAAACGCCGGCATCGCGGCTCTATCATCAACAACAGCGTTTACTGGGTCGCCCAGTCCTGGCGCGCAAATGCGCGCGGCCGGGCGATGACAGCGGAGTGTGTCTCCGCTGTGCGCTTACGCCGCCCGCGCGTCGCCGCCGAAGTGCTCGATATACTTCGCGCCGATGGCGGCCACAGGCATCACGATCAGTACGTCCGTCGTGCCGAACTGGTGGTCGATCACCGCGCCATCGCCGATCATGGCGCCGAGCCGCAGGTAGCCCTTGATCAGCGGCGGCAGCATGCGCAGCGCGGCCTTGCTGTCGATCGCCTCTTTCGCCATCCGGTTCATCTCGACATAGCGGCCGGGATGCGCTCGGGCGCGCCACGCCTCGGGCGCGCGGGCGTGGTGATGCAGAAATGACAGCGGCAGCGCCAGGCGGTCCGGGTCGGTGCCCTCGAAACTGGCGCAGCCGATCATGACGTCGAAGCGGTTCTGTTTCACATAGGCCCAGATGCCCTGCCACAGCAGTTCAACGGTGCGCTTGTTGCGATAGGGCGGCAGCACGCAGGAGCGGCCGAGTTCGAGAAAGCGCAAAGCGGCATGGCGCTCGATCATGCCCGACAGGTCGAATTCGTTGTCGGTGTAGAAACCGCCGTTGCGCATGGCCGTCTCGTGGCGCAGCAGGCGATAGGTGCCGACCACCGGCTGGCGGCCGGACAGAGTCGGCTTGGCGGCGTGGTCGATCACCATCAAATGGTCGCAGATCTTGTCGAAGGCGTCCTTGTCGCGCTGCGCCAGCATGGTGGCGGCGTCGGCGATGGCGCTGCCGTCCTTGTAGAACACCTTGTAACGCAATTTCTGGGCACGCTTGATGTCGCGCTTGTCGCGGGCGAGCCGCACTTCCAGCGGGCCCATCCGGCCGAGCGTCGCCGGCGGCAGTCCGACGCCGTCGGGCAACGCGGCGTTGGGCAGCGTGATCTGCGGCGGCTTGAAGAAGGTAATGGTCTTCTGCGCGGCGAGGCCGACATTCTGCGGCCGCAGCATCTGCAGAAACCCCAGCTTCGATCCCGTCAGCTGTTCACCGCGCATGAGACTCCCCTCAGCCGCGGGCTGATTCGAATCCGTGCGGCTTTCAGGACAGACAGATCACGCGCAACCGACAACGGGATGACGAGCTTGTTGCGACTGTGTGACAAGGCCAATGGCTGGGCCACCCGCGAAAGCGGGTGGCCCAGTAAACGAGAGCGGTGCGCCACTATCACTGGCGCGGAATACCGGATCGCCCGGTCCTGGCGCGCAATTGCGCGCCTGGCCGGGCGATGACATTCTGAGATGGTTCAGGCGGCGATATGCCGCGACCGCGCGAGGTCTGCCAGCGCTTCCGACAGCTTGTCGCGGTCGAGCGGTTTGACGAGGAAGCCGTCCATGCCGGCGTCGAAGCAGGCATAGCGATCTTCCACCAGCGTGTTGGCGGTCAGCGCCAGGATCGGCGTGCGGCGGCTGCGGCTGCCGGCCTCGCGGGCGCGGATCCGCCGGGCGGTCTCGATGCCGTCGAGGCGCGGCATCTGCAGATCCATCAGCACCAGGTCGTAGGGCGTGCCGGCGGAGGCCGAGGCCTGCCAGGACTCCAGCGCCTCCTCGCCGGAGGTGGTGATGACAACCTGATGGCCGAGGCGTGTGAGCAGCGCACGCATCAGCAGCGCGTTGATCTCGTTGTCTTCGGCCACCAGGATCGACAGGCCGCGAATGGCGCGGGCCGGCGGCGCGTCGGGCTGCGGCTCGAACAGGTCGTCGATGGTCATCGCCGGTGCGATGGTTTCCGCGGGCGCCCCGAGCCGGGCGGCCAGTGACACCGTGCGCAGCGGCTTCACCAGATAGCCGGTGAAAGCGGTGGTCGGCACCGGCTGCAGCTCGTGGCGCATAGCCGGGGTGAACATCACGATGCGCTGGTCCGCATGCGGCACCGCCATTTCGGCGAACGCCTCCACATCGGCGGCGCCGAAGCCGCGGTCGATCAGCACCGCCTGCCACGGCCGTTCCGGCAGCAGCGCCCGCGCCACCGCGATATCGGACACCGTGCAGGTCTGGGCGCCCCAGCGCTCCAGCCGTCGCGCGGTCAGCGCCGTCTCGATGCTCTGCGGCGACACCAGCATGATCGACTGGCCCGCGAGGTCCGGTGCGTCGAACGTTTGGCGATCGCCGCCGTCGGCGTCAGCCGCGGCCAGCGGGATCGACACTTCGAAGGTCGAGCCGACGCCGGGCTGGCTCTGCAGGGTGATGCGCCCGCCCATGCGCTTGACGATGCGCTCGCTGATGCTGAGCCCGAGGCCGGTGCCGCCGTAGTTGCGCGCGGTGCCCTCGTCGGCCTGCTCGAACTCCTGGAAGATGCGTTGTTGCGCGTCCGGCGCGATGCCGATGCCGGTGTCGCGCACCCTGAAGCTGATGTCGCCAGGCGAGACGCCCGGCTCGACGATGATCGCGACGCCGCCGGCCGTGGTGAACTTGATGGCGTTGCCGGCGAGGTTGAGCAGCACCTGACGCAATCGCGCGGCATCGCCGACCACGTCGCGCGGCAGTCGCTCGTCGACATAGGCCGCGATCTCCAGTCTGCTGGCATGGGCGCGGGGCGCCAGCAGTTCGGTGATGTCCTCGATCATGGTCGCCAGCGCAAAGGGGCGATGTTCGAGGTCGATCTTGCCGGCCTCGATGCGCGAATAGTCGAGCAGTTCCTCGATCAGCGAGAGCAGCGCGTCGCCGGAGGTCTTCACGGCGCGGGCATAGCTCGCCTGCTCTGGCGAAAGCTGGGTGTCGAGCAACAACCCGCTCATGCCGATGATGCCGTTCAGCGGCGTGCGGATCTCATGCGAGGCCATCGCCAGGAAACGCGACTTGGCGCGGTTGGCGGCATTGGCCTGGTCGCGCGCTTCGCCGAGCGCCCGCTCGGTTTCGCTGCGGTCGGTGACGTCGCGGCCGACGCATTGCAGTTCGGCCGGCTGGCCGGCCTCGCTGTGCACCAGCCCTTCGCGCCAGGCGATCCAGCGCGGGCCCAGCGCGCTGGCGATGCGCTGGTCGTGGATGCGGGTGCCGTTGGGTTCGGTGGTTGTGTCGCCCTGCTCCACCACGTCGAACGTAAAATCGCTGCCGATCAGCGACGCGCGCGATCGCTTTGCCAGCGCGCAATAGGCGTCGTTGACGAAGGTGATCTGGCCGTTGCCGTCGCGCATCACGATCAGGTCGCCCTGCGCCTCGAACAGGCTGCGCGCACGCTGCTCGGCCTCCTGCAGTTCCCAGTTGCGATCGACCAGCGCCTCGTTGTGCTGCGCCAGCTTGCGCATCCGCCGCGCCACGAAGCGCAGCCGCATGCTCAGCATGGCGAGACCGCCGCAGGCCAGCGCGAACAGGAAGCTGGCGCCGATGGCGAAGGCGTGCGGATCGTAGCCGGAGCCGGGCGACCTGCTGCCGGAAATGAAGCCATAGGCGCCGCCGAACGCCGCCGAGAAGATCATGAAGGAGCGGATCGCGAAGCTCAGGGTGGGATGGCGCCGGACGAAGCAGCGCAGACGCGTCTTGATCCGGAAGAACCTGGGTCTCACTGCTCACCCGCCAATGTTGTCGGCCGCGCGCCGGGGCGCTCGGGCGCCCGCAGGACTCGGGATCGCTGCGTAATAATGCGGGGATGACGTTGCAAAGTGCTTGATGGTGCAGGTTTCGAGCGCGATCGCTGGCAGCAGGGTTAGCGCCGGGTTAACGGCGCTCAGAGCGCCGCCGCGGCCAGGCGCGCCGCGCCGCCGTGGCCTGGCCCGTCATGGGCGCCGACGATCAGCGCCGCGGCGTCGCGCGGCGTGAAGGAATTCGACGTCACGAAGATCCGGTAGTCCGCATCGCCGTCCTGCGACAGGTAGATCACCGCAGCGTCGGCGGCGGGTGCGGCACTGATGCCGATCAGGCGCGTGGCGGCATTGCTCCTGCAGGCATCGCCATCGCTGCTGTCCTGGACGTCGTCGACCACCGCGAAATCGGCAGCTTCGGCGCTGTCGACGATCTGCACCCGCACGGTGGCGCGGCGGGGATCGTCGGTGAAGCTGACCTGGCTCTGCGCCTGCCACGGGCCTGCGGCGATGCGCACCGTCGTCTCGCCGATCGCGATGCACGGCTGGGTGGCCGGCGCGAAGCCGCCGCGCGCGAACACGGCGGCGAGGACGAGCGGAAACGTCGAGGCAAGGATCTTGAAACGCAACATGCTACGCTACTCGCTGGCCCGGGACGTGCCCCTATGGTTTGTAGAGCGTAAACAGAAGTCGTTACTTTCGGGTTGACGACGCGATGGTGTTGCGGTCGCTGGCACCGGTCATGGTCGGTTTCTTCCCGTGAAGCCATGCGGCCGGTGCGCGTGCCCGTCAGGCTGCGCGGCGGGCGTCGTCGGCCAGCGCCCGGTAGGACAGGGCTTCGGCGAGGTGCAGCCGTCCGATCCTGTCGGCGCCGTCACAAGTCCGGTGGTTCTCGCAATAACCATGACACCGCCATTGCAACCTTCAGCGGTTGAGCGGAGCCTATGATGAAGACAGATGAAATGGTTCGCGCGGATCTGGTTAAGCGACACGGGCCCGCATACACCGATGATGTCGTCCAGTTCTTGTCGTTCAATGGTCCGACTACACCGGAAGAATTGGCTCGGCTGCGTGAAGCCATCTGCAAAGAAAGTGACGTCGGTCTATTCGCTGGAACGAAACGCTCTATACGGGGGCCTGGCACAAGCTACGACGTATTCTTCTGCAGAGGTCCATATGGATCCATGGGCATCGACCAGAAGGAAGTTCCGGACCTTCTACGGGTGCTTGATCAGATCGAGGCGTTTGGCACATACCGGGCCGCCAACTAGATCGGGTTGTTCTCAGCATGGGGAGGGGGCGCAGTGCGCCCCCTCCCCTAATTCTGTTGCGATTGCCGGCGACCGATCCCTTGCCGCCGAGACTCTAATTGCCACTGGATGAAAGTTTAGGGGCAGGTCAAGCGAGGCAAAGATTCCACCACGCGACCACGCGTAGAAATAGCCCTGCACCGTCGAGTAGGGTGGGAAGTCCTTGGGCAACTGCCGCCATTGGCAACCGGTGGACGCAATGTAGAGGATCGCATCTATCACCGTTCGCATGTCTGTTGCACGTGGACGCCCGAGCGCTGAAGCAGGCGGCAGAAGCGGCTCCATCACAAACCACTCTGCATCCGTCGTTTCGCTTTCATACCGCAAGCCTTCGCGTCTATAATGTCGACGAGTGATTTCAGTCCAGCCCATCGTGTTCTCCCTCGAATCTTCGCAAATCCGAAGGAATCACAACTGGCTGAAATCACCCAGCTTCTTTTTCAGTCCGGCTCTAATCCTCATGAGTTGATCGTTGATCCCTGCTCCTTTGGACGTGCTGTTGGGAGGCTCGAGAGATGGCAATGAGAAATCTATTCGCGGCGGGACTGTCGCTTTTGGTTCTGGAGGCGGTGGGCGCGGCTAACGCCGCGGACATCCCCGTGAAGGCGCCGATCGCCAGGGCGATGCTGGCATGGAGTTGGACGGGATTTTACGTTGGCGGCCACCTGGGTGCCGGTGTCGGCTCAACGACGGTTTCCAATCCCTATGGCCCGTCGGCATTTGGCGACGTGGTGACAACGCCGGCGGCGCTTCTTGGTCTCCAGGCCGGGTATAATTGGCAGATTTCACCCCAGACCGTTGTCGGTCTGGAGGCTGATACCAGCTTTCTCGACTCCAGCGGAAGCAATACCTGTCTGCAGATTTCGCCGCTTGTCGTGAATCAGGTTGGATCGAACTGCAACGCGAGGCCGCGGTGGACCGGAACGTTAACCGGTCGCCTGGGTCTGATCACCGGCGCCCAGGGGCGGACGTTAGTCTACGGCAAGGGCGGGCTCGCCTGGATGCATGGCGATGTCTCAATGGATCCAAATAATCAGTTCTATAATTCCGCTGCCCAGGCGTTAGCCGTCCCGACTAGCCTGTCGAACACACGGTGGGGATGGACGATCGGCGCCGGTGTCGAGCATGCGATGACGCCGGCATGGTCGCTCAAAGCCGAATATGACTACAGCCGATTCGGCAATTCCAGCATGACGACCCCGGCGACCTCTTTCATCGCAGGCTCTCTTTTTCCGGTTCTTCCCGCGACCTCGTCGGTTGCACAGGATGTTCATGTCGTGAAACTCGGCGTGAACTATCACATGGGTCAATCGGAAAGCTTTGGAGCCCTCCCCGTAGTGCCTCGCAAGGCTGCTCCCGTCGTGGCGTCCGGCTGGGCCGTCGATACCGGGGCGCGGTATTGGTACAGCTCCGGCAAATTCCAATGGGATAATTTCGCCTCGCCGAATGTCGCGCAGTCGCGTTTGACGTATGATAGTCTGACGGCGTCATCAGGCGAGATTTTCGCACGCATCGATACGCCGGTGAATCTGTTCGTGAAGGGCTTTATCGGTGGCGGCCGCATCAACAGTGGCAAGATGAACGATGAGGATTGGGGTATGGATGCCCCCGCAAATGCCTCGGTCAACACTGCCTATACCAATACCCTGTCAAACCCGGTCAACGGGCCGATCTCCTACGGCACGATCGATGTCGGTTACGATTTCCTCAAAGGTGTGGATTACAAGGTTGGCGCGTTCCTCGGATACAATCGCGTCCACGAGGTCATGAATGCGTGGGGCTGTACGCAACTGGCACTGCCGGCGTCCGGCATCTGCGCGCCGTCCTTTCCATCCACCGTCCTGACGATCACGGAAACCGCCACCTGGCAGTCGTTGCGGGTCGGTTTGTCCGGGGAATCCGTGCTTTGGAATCGCATAAAGATCGGCGGCGACGTCGCCTATCTGCCCTATGCTCGCTTCGACGGACTGGACAATCATTGGCTGCGCGATGTCCCGACCTGGTTTGCGCAATGGGGAACGGGAAGGGGCGTGCAGGCTGAACTTGTCGCCTCTTACCTCGTAACCGACAACTTCACGGTTGGTGTTGGTGGACGTTATTGGGCGATGTGGACGACCAATGGCGAGTTCAACTGCACGGGCTGCGACAAGGCAGCCCCGACGGTGACGAGCGAGGCGTCCCCGTTCAAGGGCAATGCTGAACGCTACGGCATGTTTGTGCAGGCATCCTATAAGTTTGGTGCCGAACATTGACAGGCTATCGGTGGGAAACCGGACATGGCGCTGAAAGCCCGATTTGATCGAAAATAACCCAAACCGCTACCTGATAGGTCCGAGCAAGCCTGGCGTTGGCAAGATCGGGCTTGAGTATCTCGTTGATTGGCCTGTGTGCCGCGCGTGGTCGCACCCCACCACCGAAAGTTGAATCAGACTTGACCTGGAACAAAGCGTTGCCAGTGCGAATCACTTAGCCGCCTTGAGAACTAAGTCGCGACTGTGTCCGACGGACCAGTCTCAGGGAGGAATTGGGATGAGCCACGACCTTTCGCGGATGCTGTCGATTTCGCTGCCGTTGAATCGAGGGCGAACCGCGCTTGGCGGCACCGCGGCGGCGGCGATCGTCTCCGTAGTGATACTGGGAGCCACAATCCTTCCGGCCAAGGCGCAATTCACCGCGATATACGGCTTCGGCGACAGTTATGCCGATACCGGTGCTGCGCCGGGCGGTGCGTTCCAGCTTGGACACCTGAACTGTGTCTACTCCCCCAATTGCACGTTCACCGGCAGCACCACCTTCGTTCAGTCGCTGCAGTCGATCTATGGCCTGCCGGGAATGACCAATTATGCGATCGGCGGCGCGCGAACTGACAATACCAACACGCTCGCCCCTCTCAACCCCGGGTTCGGCTTCAGCTACGAACTCGTCCAGTCGGCCGGCCTGCACTACGCCAGCAGCGACCTGATCGCGCTGTCGATCGGCGGCAACGATCTGTCGGCCATCACCCTCACTGGCGTGGCCGCGGCCGATCGGCAGCTGATCGTCTTGGGCGCGACCACTTCGGCGGGGTTGGCGGCCGCCGGCGTGCAACAGATGGCGGCGCAGGGCACCCGCAACATCGCCTGGCTCAGCACCGGCAGTTCGAAATGGTTTCCCGCCCCGCCCGGCTCCACCTTTCTCACCGACCCGTTGCGCGACGCCTGGGCGAACACCTATTACCAGCAGACCCAGCAATTGCTGGCGCCGCTGGCGCAATCCGGTGTGCGCATCTTTCTGTTCAATTTCGGCATCCTGCAGGAGCGCGTCGCCAACAATCCGGGGATGTACGGCTTCACGAGCGCCACCGCTTGCGAAGCGGGGCCGGCACAGCCGGGAGTACCCCCGCCTGCCGGCGTCACCGTGAATTTCGCAGGCTGCTTCTATCAAAACTCGGTCCATCCCACCGGCGCCGCGATGGCGCTGATCGCGACCTACATGGCGAACCAGATCGACGCGCCGACCACCGTAGTGCCGCAGGGCGCCATCACCGCCAGCCTTGCCGCTGGCTTCGCCGGTTCGGTGTTTGGCCGGCTCGACGCCTCGCGCACCTCCCAGCCGTTCGGAATCGGCAACGCGATGGCGATGGCCTATGCCGGCCCGACCAAGGCTCCATCTCCGCTCAAGCCGGAAGACAGATGGTCGGTTTACAGCGACTTCAGCTACGCCAGCGGCAGCCTCGACAGGCAGTTCTTCAATGCTGGCTATGATTATCACGCCCCCGGCGGCACCTTCGGAATCGAGTACCGCTATGATTCCAGATGGCGGCTGGGATTTGCGCTGGGCTACTCCGAACCCGATGTCACTCTCGGCGTTCAGAACGCGCATGATCACGTGAAATCCTATCAGTTTGCCGGCTACGGCTCGTTTACCGATGCCAACTGGTTCGTCGACGCGCTCGCCGCCTATGGCCGCCACGACTTTGCGCTGGATCGCCAGGGCGTGATCGACGTGATCCACGGCAGCACCAGCGCCGACACCTTCACGACGGCTGCCAGGGCCGGCTACCTGGTCAACGCGGGAGCGGTACGCGTCGGGCCGATCGCCGGATTCAGTTATACCCACGGGGTCATCGGCGGCTACACCGAGAGCGGGGACGTCCTGCTGACCATGATGGTCGACAGGCAAACGATCAACGCCTTGACCGCCAACGCCGGGCTTCAATTGCGATTGCCATTCGTCACGGGAATGGTGCTGTACAGCCCCTTCATCAACCTCACTGCCGAGCAGGATTTCGCAGGCTCTGGCCGCAACGTGACCACCACGCTGGTAACCGCACCGCTGCTCCCGATCCTGACGCCGGTCTCCGCGCAGGACCGCACCTACGGCAGGGTCGCCGCCGGCATCGGCGCTGGAATTGCCGGGAATATCAACGCAACACTCACTATCACGTCGACCTTCGCACGCGCCGGCGGCAACGACTTTGCGGTCAGCAGTGGGATCCGGGCTGCGTTCTAGCAGTCTGCTGAAAAACCAGCTCGCCAAGCGGTTTTCTTGATGATTCACTTTGTCATCTCGAATCGGTGGAGACGAGCATGCGCGGCAATTTTGTGGATCAGGGCGGGTTGTTTTCGTACATTTCACCAGACAAGCGGGTGCCGACGAACCACCCTCTGAGGAAGATCCGCGAGCTTGTCCGGGATGTGCTGGGTGAGTTGAGCCGTAGCCTGGCGAAGCTTTACGCCAGCGAGGGACGTCCTTCGATTCCTCCCGAACAATTACTGAGCGCGCTGTTGCTGCAGGTGTTCTACGGCATCCGCTCGGAACGCCAGCTGATGGAGCAGCTGAACTATAATCTTTTATATCGCTGGTTCGTAGGGCTTTCACCGGACGATCCGGTCTGGGACCCGACCACCTTCACCAAGAACCGCGACAGGCTGCAGAACGGCGAGGTGTTTGCGAAGTTCATGGCCAGGCTCCTGAACCATTCCCAGGTCAGGCCGCTATTGTCGAACGAGCATTTTTCGGTGGACGGGACGCTGATCGAAGCCTGGGCTTCGCAGAAGAGCTTTCGTCCCAAGGACGGCAGTGGCGACGATGACAACGGCGCCAATTTCCATGGCCAGAAGCGCAAGAACGACACCCATGCCAGCACCAGCGATCCCGACAGCAGGCTCTACCGCAAGGCGGCCGGGCGCGAGGCCAGGCTTTGCTATATGGGCCACGCGACCATGGAGAACCGGCATGGCCTGGCAGTCGCCGGCATGGTTACGCACGCCAATGGCACGGCCGAGCGCCGCGCTTCGGAGACGATGTTGAAGGCTCGGCGCAAGACGGCCCGCCGCCGCATCACGGCCGGTGAGGACAAGGCCTACGACACCGCCGATCATGTGGCCAAGCTTCGCGCCATCGACGTGACGCCGCATGTGACGCAAAACAACGCCGTCACCAAAGCCGGCAAGACCCGCACCAGCGCCATCGACGATCGCACCACACGACATCCCGGCTATGGCATGTCGCAATCACGCCGAGCGATGATCGAGTGCATCTTCGGCTGGGGCAAACAACACGGCACCATGCGCAAGACCAAGCATCGCGGCATCGGTCGCGTCGCCGCCGACTTTCTCCTTAACCTGATCGCCTACAATCTGATCCGCATCCCCAAACTGCTCGCAGCATAGGCCACCGGCTTCGGGGACAACCCCGGCACCCCGCCGATAAGCGCGCTCCCTCACCGCTCCCCACTTCGATAACGACCGCAGAGAGACAAGAAAACTCTCAAATCTAGGGTTTTTCAGCAGACTGCTAGAGCGTGATTTTGTCACTTTGAAGCGTATCCTGAGTTGACGAGGTAGTTGGCGCATTCTTGAGGGCTGAAGGCGTTGAGGAGCGTTCCGATTCTTCGCCATGTGGCTTCGACGGTTCGTTCTGCGGCCTTGCGCAGGAGGGTTTTAAGCTTGGCAAACATCTGCTCGATCGGATTGAGGTCGGGGCTGTAAGGCGGCAGGAAGAACAGCTTTGCGCCGGCCGCGCGGATTGCGCGACGGACGGCCTTTCCCTTGTGGCTGCCGAGGTTGTCGATGACGACGATGTCGCCCGGCTTCAAGGTCGGAACCAGCATTTGCTCAACATAGGCAAGGAAACTGTCGCCATTGATCGGCCCGTCGATCACGCAGGGAGCGTCGATGCGGTCGGCGCGCAGCGCTGCGAGGAAGGTCAGCGTCTGCCAATGACCGTGCGGCACCTTCGCCACCAGCCGTTCGCCCCGCCGCGCCCGGCCATGAGTACGTGTCATGTTGGTCTTGGCCCAGGTCTCATCGATGAAGACGAGCCGTCCTGGATCGAACTTGTGTTGCAGGCGCTTCCATCGTGCCCGCCGCCTGGCCACGTCGGGCCGATCCTGTTCGCTGGCGTGAAGGCTTTTTTTGAAGCTGATGCCTTCATGCTCGAAGAAGTGCCACATCGCGTAGTAGCTGATCTTGATGCCGCGCGCCGCAAGCTCCGCTACCAGCGCCCGCAACGTCACATCAGGCTGATCGGCGAGGCGCTTCAGCAGCCAGTCCCGCTGGCCGGCCAATGCATAGGGCCGGTTGCCACCCATCGGGCGGGCTGCAGGGCTAGCCGGGGTGTTGTTTGCGCCGCAAAGTGCACGAAGGCAGAAAGCCATATTAATAGTACACACCATCAGGAAATTCGGCGGGCCGGGCACGACCTGCACCTGGACATCGACGGCGCGCGCCTCGATTCCCTCGTTCGCAACCGAAGGTAGCGCGAGGCGCGTCGTTCCGCAAGAACATTAAGTGAACATTACCTGCGAAGATTTACCGCGGAACTCGCCAGGATGAGAAAGTAATAACTCCGATCTTTACCAAATATTATCGATAATATTCCTTAATATCTATGGTTAACCAACTATTAAGGCATTCGTTTACTTCGCTGCATTATAATTTACCTTGATCCTTACTTCGGATTGGGGAGAATCACATGCCGATGTCGAGAGGGTTGCTGTGCGCGATGCTTGTCGTTTTGCAGGCGGGGGCGGCGCTGTCGCAGACGCTTTCAGGCGATCCGGGCAGTCCCGCTCTGCTCACCCGGCAGGGCGGTTTCGTCTGCCAGGTGCCGCCGCGGTCGACCGAGCCTTTCGATCCGCCGACCACGTCGGCGCTGCCGGGCGCCGAGAGCTTCGTGGTTCGTCAGCACTTCCGGCTCGACACCGCGCCCGCTGCCGACGTGGCGCTGTCCTGGCTCGGCGCCACGTTCATGCAACGCTACGGCGGCAAGATCGAGAACGGCGTCGCCGTCGCCCCGTTGCAGATCTTCACGCTGGGGGTGGCGGCGCGCGATCGCGAGATCATGGCCGCGCTTGCAGGTCGTCACGAGACGGAACTCGGCGCGATCTGGTGCAGTCTCCGGATGCAGGCGCATGGCGAAGGCGGCGCGCTGCTGACCACGGCGGTCCCGAATGTCTTCTATGCGCGCGATCCGCCGGTGCGCTGGCCGCGATCGACGTGGTTTGGGGCGGCGCCGGATGGGAGATCGGCGCGAGCAGCATCGAGGGCGAGCGTCGTTGGCCCGCCGGCGTGCGCGTGTTGTCACGCGAATAGTTCCACATGGAACCCGGTGCGACGCACTGCGACAGTGCCGCGGGTTACCCTCACCTATAGAAAATCTTAAACGCTGACGTGCGAGCTTTGCCGAATTCATCCATGACCAAATCGAGCGGCAGTATGTCCGATCCCTTCCCCGTGCAGTCGGTCTTGTCTGACCAGGCGGAATTGATCGAATTGTTGAAGGCGCGCGTCGCGGCGCAGGCGGAACTGATCCGCGCGCAGGCTGCCTCGCTCGCGCACAGCCAGAAGATCTTCAATCGCTCGTCGGCGGCGGCGCGCATTGGTGTGTGGGAGTGCAACCTCGCCGATGAATCGCTGGCTTGGACAGATGTCGTCTACGACCTGTTCGACCAGGAGCGCGGCACGCCGCTGGACCGCGCGGTCACGCTCAAATGTTATCCGGAGGAATCGCTGCGGGCGCTCACCGCGGCGCGCAGCAAGGCGATCGCCGACCGCACCGGCTTCACGCTGGAGACCGAGATCGTCACCCCGAAGGGCAACCGGCGCTGGATCCGCATCACCGCCACGGTGGAATGCGTCGACGACGTCGCGGTGCGCATTTTCGGCATGAAGCAGGACATCACCGAAGAAAAGATTCTGGCCGACCGCAATCGCTACCTTGCCGAGTTCGACGTCATGACCGGGCTGGCCAACCGCAGCCAGTTTCAATCGCGCCTGTCGGAACTGAGCGCCGCCGAGAGGCCGTTCGGCGCGCTGCTGCTGATCGACCTCGACGAGTTCAAGTCGGTCAATGACAGCTATGGTCATGCCGCCGGCGACGAATGCCTGCGCGAGGCGGCGCTGCGCATCGGCAATGCCTGTCCCGGTGCCGAACTGGTGGCGCGGATCGGCGGCGACGAGTTCGCGGTGATGCTGGCTCCGCATCTGCAGTTCGCGGAGATTTCGGAAACCGCGCGCGCCATCGTCGAGGCGATGCGCCGCCCCGTCGTCTTCAACGGCCGCGAGCTGCAGCTCGGCGCATCGGTGGGCATCGCGCTGGTCGATGGCTGCGCGCCGTCGCAACTGTTCATGATGGCGGACGCCGCGCTGTATGCGGCGAAGGCCGCCGGCCGCAGCACGTTCCGGATTCACAAGCCCGGTCCGGGCCGCCGCCCAAGCGGCTCGTCGGCCGCAGCCTGACGCCGTGCGTCATCGCTGCGATCGCGGTATTTGCTACCACGCGATCGTAAACACGCAGGCCCTGGCGCCCATGGCCTGGCAGTCGGTCTCCACCACGCGGGCGCCCGCGTGGACCAGTCGCCCGTAGAGCCGCTCGAACGTCGCCGCATAGAAATCGCAGTACGGGCTCGTTGCGTCTTGTCCGCGGCAGATCGGGCAGTTGGCGATGGTGAAGGTGGTCGGGCGGCCATGGCGTGCGGCGAAGCTGCCGGTGCCGGCGAAGGTCCAGGCGTTGCCGGCGATGGCCCTGGCGAGCAGCCGGCTCGCGGCCGGCGCCGGCAGGGCGCGCAGCAACCTCTGCGCTAGCTGCGGAATCCGGTGCGCGAGCAGATAGTCGGCGGTGCGCTGGCCGGCAATCCAGCCGACCGTGCGGGCGCGCGCGCCTCCGAGATCGCCGCGCAGCGCCAAATGCAGCCGCGTCACATGCCGTTCGTCCACCATGTCCGCGGGAGCGGCGGCGAGATAGTCCGTCAGCCCCGCCGTCTCGAACACGCGACGGACGGCGCCGGCGCCGTCGATCGCGCCCAGCGCCTCGGCGACGCGGGTGATCGCATTGGGGCCGATGCGGCCGAAGGATGCGTCATGCGTAGCGTGAACAGCGTCGGACATTCACACCGTCCCTCATCGTATCAATGCACGGCAGGAGTCGCCGGTTCGGCATGGTCATGGCCGCCGCAGCCCATCAGCTCGGCCTGCTGCGGGCCGCTGACCTTGCGGTTATGGCTGGTCTTCCATTCCACCGCGCTGATGTCGGCGCGCTTGTGCGTCGCGTCGAGGGCGAACTTCACCTTGTCCTTGGATTGCGGCCCCCAGTCGTTGACGCGGCCGAGATCGTAGAACTTGCGCTCGAAGCCGGATTTGAGAAACGCTTTCAGGCAGCCGAGCAGATAGCGGCGCCGTTCGCCGGTGCCGGCCCAGGGATAGGAGAACAGCGCCTTGTTCATGTAGAAGCGCCGGTAGTTGTGCATCACCCGGTCGAGCAGCTCGGCGCGGTCCATGGCATCAGGCTTCATGATCGGCGAAACGAAATTGCACTTCTCGTAGTCGAACACCTCGACCTTGTCGCCGAGCTCGCGGAAGAGGTCGGAGAACGGCCATGGCGTGTACATCGCCCAGTTGGCGAGATCGGGCTTCCAGTCCCGCGCCATCCGGTAGGTCTCTTCCAGAGTCTCGCGGGTCTCGTTCTCCAGCCCGACGATGAACTGCGC
This sequence comes from Rhodopseudomonas sp. RCAM05734, assembly GCF_052658035.1. Taxonomy (NCBI): domain Bacteria; kingdom Pseudomonadati; phylum Pseudomonadota; class Alphaproteobacteria; order Hyphomicrobiales; family Nitrobacteraceae; genus Rhodopseudomonas; species Rhodopseudomonas sp. RCAM05734. The sequence goes on from NZ_CP199742.1 coordinate 1,322,368, forward strand.
CTCGACCACGATGCCGGCGTCGCGCAGCAGCTGGATCGCCTTCTTGTTCTGCGCGACGGTGGTCTCCTTGTTGAAGCGGTCGAGCTTGAGCTGCGCCGCCGCCTCGGTGCCGAGCGAGACGTGGATCAGGCCGGCCTTGCGGCACAGCGGCAGCAGCGCCTCGTCGCGCAGGATATCGGTGACGCGGGTGTTGATGCCCCACAGGATCCCGAGGTCGCGGCGGATCAACTCCTCGCAGAACGCCACGAACTTCTTCTTGTTGATGGTCGGCTCCTCGTCGGCGAGGATGAAGAAGCCGATGTCGTGGTCGCGGATCAGACCCTCGATCTCGTCGACCACGCGCTTGGGATCGCGAATCCGGTAGTCGCGCCAGAACTTCCACTGCGAGCAGAAGCTGCAGGTGAAGGGACAGCCGCGCGCCATGTTGGGAATGGCGACGCGCTTGCCCATGGGAATGTAGATGTACTTGCTCCACTCCAGCACGCCCCAGTCCGGCGTGATGGCGTCGAGGTTCTTCACCGTCGGCGCCGCCGCGGTGGCGACCACCGTCTCGCCGCCGCGGAAGGCGATGGCTTTGATGTCGTGGCGCTGCCCGGGCCAGCGCCCGTCTTCGAGCGCCCGCAGCAGGTTGACGAAGATCTCCTCGCCCTCGCCGCGCACGATCGCATCGATCCACGGCGCCTCCGTCAGCACCTGCTGATACATGAAGGTGGCATGGATGCCGCCCAGCACGGTCAGCGCCTTGGGATGAATCTCCTTGGCGATCTCAAATGTAAAGGAAGCATGACATCAGGTTGTCTTGACGCTTTGATGTGAATCAAATGCGGTTTGACGGGGGGCGGGTGCATTGCAGCGCTGCTGATGACCGGCGGCGCGTGGCGGCAGGCCTGCCTCAGGTCTGCCGCACGCTGTCACGGGTTTGCCGTAACGATTTTCGGCGGGGTCAAAGGCTCATGTTCATCGGCTCGGCGATGTAGTGGAAGCCGTCGCCATTCTTCACCACATGGCCAAAGCCGGGCCAGGCGAAGTGATAGGACATCACCGCGATCTTGTTGGCCGCGAGCATGTCGAGCATCTTGACCCGCGTCGCCGCCGCCATCTTCGGATCGGAATCGTAGGAGAACTCCATCCGCGGCTTCTCCATCAGCAGGATCGCGTGATGGGTGAGGTCGCCGAGGAAGGCGAAGGATTGGCCGTTCGACTGGATCATGAACATGTGGTGGCCGAAGGTGTGGCCGGGCGCTGCCAGCGCGGTGACGCCGGGGAGGAATTCCTGGCCGTCCTTGAAGAACACCAGGCGTTCACGCACCGGCATCAGGTTCTTTCGCGCGTGGACGATGAAGTCCTTGAGCGGCGAGCCGAGCTTGCCCTCGTCGGTCCAGAACTTGAGGTCCTCCTCGCTGATATAGACCTGCGCATTGGGAAACAGCGGCTTGTCGTTGGCGTCGACGATGCCGCCGATATGATCGACGTGGGCGTGCGAGCACACGATGGCGTCGATGTCCTCCGGCTTGAGACCGGCCTCGCCGATACTCTTCATCAAACGCCCGGTAGTCGGCCCGAATAATTTCGACGTGCCCATGCCGGTGTCGAACATGATCAGCCGGTCGTCCATGTTGACGATCGGAATGTTCTGCTCGAGCACCACGTTGCCGGGATCGAGGAAGTTGTCGGTGAGCATCTTCTTCACCTCCTCCTGGGGCACGCCGATGAAGGTGCCGGAGGGATCGCCGAGCGGCAAAGGTCCGTCTGAGACCACCGAGACCTCGGCGCTGCCGAGCATGAAGCGATGGAAGTAGGGCGATTGCGTTCCGAGCTTGGGCGCCTTCGCCAATGCGCCTCCGCCGACCATGCTGGTGGTCAGTCCGGCACCGAGGGCGAGCAGCGAGCGTCGCGACAATTCGAGCGTCATTCGGAATCTCCCTTGATTGCTTTCTTGCCGCTGTCAGGCGGGCCGCCCGATTGGCCGGGCGCGTGCGCATATGCTGCCCCCGCCGCCAAATGCTGGCAAGCGGAACCGCGAAGAGCGAAACGGCGTCACAGAAGTTTCATGCGTTGCGGTCGTTGACGCGACGCAGCGAAGCCGTGTGTCAATCTGGGGCATGCACGCGCAGCACGCGTGAGCCCCGGATATCAATGCATCAGCCGCGCTTCTTCTCGATCACGTCCCACAGCCGTGCTGCCACATCCGGGCCGCCAAGCCTGGCGATGGCGCGGATGCCGGTCGGCGAGGTGACGTTGATCTCCGTGAGGTTGCCGTCGATCACGTCGATGCCGACGAACAGCAGCCCGCGCTCGCGCAGCGCGGGGCCGAGCCGTGCGCAGATCTCGCGCTCGCGCGGCGTCAGCTCGGTCTCCTTGGCGGCGCCGCCGCGCACCATGTTGGAGCGCAGGTCGTCTTCGGCCGGCACGCGGTTGACCGCGCCGGCGAATTCGCCGTCGATCAGGATGATGCGCTTGTCGCCGTGTTTCACTTCGGGAAGGAAGCACTGGATCACCCACTGCTCCTTGAAGGTCACCGAGAACATGTCGTAGAGCGAGCCGAAATTCATGTCCTGCGGCAGCACGCGAAACACCGCGGCGCCGCCATGGCCGTGCAGCGGTTTCATCACCACCGCGCCATGCTCGGCGCGGAACGAATTGATCTCGCCGAGATCGCGCGAGATCAGCGTCGGCGGCATCAGGTCGGAAAAGCCCATCACGAAGATCTTTTCCGGCGCGTTGCGCACGGAGGCTGGGTCATTGACCACCAGCGTCTTCGGATGGATGCGCTCGAGCAGGTGCGTCGAGGTGATGTAGGCGAGATCGAACGGCGGATCCTGGCGCAGCAGCACCACGTCGAAGGATTCCATGTTGACGCGCTCGGGTTCGCCGAGGCTGAAGTAATCGCCCTCGACGTCGCGCACGGTCAGCTTCTGCACCGGCGCCACCACGTTGTTGCCGCGCAGTGAGAGCTTGTCCGGGGTGTAATAGGACAATGCGTGGCCGCGCTTCTGCGCCTCCAGCATCATGGCAAAGGTCGAATCGCCCTTGTGGTTGATGCGCGCGATGGGGTCCATCTGGACGGCGACGTTCAAGGTCATGCAGGAAATCCGGAGTTGTGGTCGGGAAGGTGGAGGGTCAGGCGCTGGCGTCGAATGCCGCTAACAGATGGCGTGGCAGATGTCCCGGCGCAATCAGCATGACGTCGAAACGCAGGTCGAATTCGGCGTGTTCGGGGTGGGTCATCAGCCAGGCCTGCGCGGCCTCGACGATACGGCGCTGCTGCCGCGGTGTCACCGCATAGGCGGCCTCGTCGAGGCTGGCCCGCGCCTTGACCTCGACAAAGGCGACCAGGCGGCGCCGGCGCGCGACGATGTCGATCTCGCCATAGGGCGAGCGAAACCGCCGCGCCAGGATCGAATAACCCTTGGCGATCAGCCAGGCGGCGGCACGGCTTTCGGCCGAGAGGCCGGTGCGGAACGCGGCCACGCGCTCCGGCGCGGGGACTTTCGCCGCCGGCGCGCCGTGCGCGAGCTCGTCAGTCTTCCGTGTCTTCGCCATCTTGGCGGTCCGGCCGGTTCTGCTTGGCGAGTTCGAGGGCGCGGGCATAGATCTCGCGGCGCGGCCGGCCCGACACCTCGACGGCATGGGCCACCGCATCCTTGACGCTGTCATGCGCCAGCGAGGCGCGCAGCATGGCGTCGAGATCGCCCTCGGTCATCAGTTGCGCATCGGCTGCCGGCGGGCCGATCACCAGCACGAACTCGCCGCGGGTCTCAAGTTCGCCAGCCACGGCGGCAAGTTCGGAGACTTTTGCGCGGCGCACTTCCTCATGCATCTTGGTCAGTTCGCGGCAGATCGCGGCGTCGCGGTTGCCCATGATGTCGGCGAGGTCGGCCAGCGTGTCCTGCACGCGGTTGCCGGAATCGAACATCACCAGCGTGGCGTCGATGCGCGACAGTTCGGTCAGGCGGGCGCGGCGCGCCATCTGCCGCGACGGCAGAAAGCCTTCGAAGAAGAAGCGGTCGGTAGGCAATGCCGCTACGGCGAGTGCCGCCAGCACCGAGGACGGGCCGGGGAGGGCGATGACGTTGAATCCGGCGGCGTAGACCTCGCGCACCAGCTTGAAGCCGGGATCGGAAATCAGCGGCGTGCCGGCGTCGGAGACCAGCGCGATGGAGGCGCCCTGGGCGAGCTTTTCGAGAATTTTCGGCCGCGCCTGCTCGGCATTGTGCTCGTGATATTGCTTCAGCAGCCCGGAAATCGAATAGCGCTCGGTCAGCCGCCGTGTGATCCTGGTGTCCTCGCAGGCGATGATGTCACAGCCAGCCAGCGTTTCCAGCGCGCGGATGGTGATGTCGCCGAGATTGCCGATCGGGGTGGCCACCAGATGCAGCCCGGGCGCCGCCTTCGGCGCCGTCAGCAGGTGGCCGGAGATGGCGAAGGTCCGCGCCGAGGCCGGCTGCGGATCCGCGGGGAGCGATGGGGAGGCTTGAGTTGGGCGCATCGCGCCAATGTAGGGAATTGCAGAAACCGGGGACAGCCGTTTTTCCGACATTTCGCTTCCGTTCATCGGCGCCATGCCATGGTCGGTGGGTGACCGGGTTGAACCGGCCATAAAGCTTTTGTTTTGGTTAACTTTTTGCCGACAATATGTCGGAATTGACCCTCCATGTCTGGAGGTGGAAGTCCGGGCCGATCTCGGTCGGTCGAGGAAGAAATGCGATGGCGGGACCGTTCAATCCCAGGTTTGGCAGGCAGGGTTCGAGCCGGCGCACCGCGCTCGGGCTGCTTCTTGGCGCGCCCCTGCTGGGCGCCTGTGCCGGAGTCCAGCAGACCCTGAGTAACAATTTTGGTGGTGGCCCCGGCCAGCCGCCGGCCGGCCCGGCGCAGCAGCCGCTCGCAGTCGGAACCGGCCAGGTCAAGGTCGGGCTGCTGCTGCCGCTGTCGGCGGCGGGCAATGCCGGCGTTGCCGCGCAGTCGATGAAGAACGCCGCCGAAATGGCGCTGGCCGAATTCCAGAATCCCAATATCCAGCTGCTGATTAAAGACGACGCCGGCAGCCCGCAGGGCGCCCAGCAAGGCACCCAGCAGGCGCTCGACGAAGGCTCGGAAATCATTCTCGGACCGCTGTTCGCGCAGTCGGTGCCGGCGACGGCGCAACTGGCGCGCGCCCGCGGCGTCTCGGTGATCGCATTCTCCACCGATGCCAGCGTGGCCGGCCGCGGCGTCTATCTGCTCAGCTTCCTGCCGGAGTCCGACGTTAACCGCATCATCGATTACGCCGCCTCGACCGGAAAGAAATCCTTCACCGCCATGCTGCCGGAAAATGCCTATGGCAATGTGGTGGAAGCCGCGTTCAAGCAGGCGGTCGCCCGCAAGGGCGGACGCATCGTGGCGTTCGAGAAATACGGCACCGACCGCAGCAATGCCGCCCGCAACATCGCGGCGGCGCTGGGCGGCGCCGACGCGCTGTTCCTGGCTGACGATGGCGACGCCGTGGTGACCACCGCCGATGCGCTGGTCGGGGCGGGCGCCAATCTGCGCAACGTGCAACTGCTCGGCACCGGGCTGTGGGACAATCCGCGGGTCTATGGCAGCGCCAATCTGCAGGGCGGCCTTTACGCCGCGCCGGATCCGTCCGGCTTCCGTGCCTTCGCCGGTCGCTACCGCGCCAAGTACGGCGCCGATCCGGTGCGCACCGCGACGCTGGCCTATGACGCGGTGGCGCTGGTCGCCGCGCTCGCCCGCACCCAGGGCGGCCAGCGCTTTTCGCCGGAGGTGCTGACCAATACGTCGGGCTTCGCCGGCATCGATGGCCTGTTCCGCTTCCGCAGCGACGGCACCAACGAGCGCGGCCTCGCGATCATGCGCGTGGCGCCCGGCGGCGGTCAGTCGGTAGCGGGATCGCCGAAGAGTTTCGGGACGTAACACTGAAACTTGTCCCGGACGCAGTGCAGTGCGCCTCCATCAGGAGGCGTAGTGCACTGCAGAGCCGGGACCGTACCAAACTCGGTCGCCCGCGATGGTCCCTGCTCTGCGGAGCGGCATGAAGGATGCCGCACCGCGTCCGGGACAAGTTCAGGCCGCCAGATCCGCGACCACCGCATCGAGCACTGGAAAGCCCTCCTGCGTGACGCGCAGGCGGCCGCTGTCCTCGACAACGATGGCGCCTTCGTCGCGCAGGATTCTGATGCGGTCGGCATCGAGCGCGCGGCCGGAGAGCGCCTTGTAGCGCGCGGGGTCGATGCCTTCCCTGAGCCGCAGCCCCATCAGCAAAAACTCGTCGGCGCGTTCTTCGCTGTTCAGCAGGTCGTCGGTGATGACGCCATCGCCGGTGTCCTCGACGCGCGTCACCCAGGCCTCCGGCCGCTTCTCGGTGGCGATGGCGTGGCGGATACCGTCGATGTCGAGCCGGCCGTGGGCGCCCGGGCCGATGCCGGCATATTCCTGGCCGCGCCAGTAAACGAGGTTATGTTTGCATTCCGCGCCGGGGCGGGCGTGGTTGGAAATCTCGTAGGATGGCAGGCCCTGTTGCGCGCAGACCTCCTGTGTCACGTCGTACAGACGCCGCGCCATGTCTTCGTCCGGCGTCTTCAGCTTGCCGGCGGCGTGCAGGCCGAAGAACGGCGTGCCTTCCTCGATGGTCAGTTGATACAGCGACAGATGCTCGGCGGCTTCCGAGATCGCGAGCTTGAGTTCGCTGGTCCACATCTCCGGCGTCTGGTCGGGGCGCGCATAGATGAGATCGAAGGAATAGCGATCGAAGGCGCTGCGCGCGATCGCCACCGCATCCAGCGCCTCGCGCGCAGTGTGGAGACGGCCGAGGGATTTCAGCGAGGCATCGTCGAGTGCCTGCACGCCGAGCGAGACGCGATTGACGCCGGCGGCGCGGTAGCCGTGAAAACGCGTCGCATCGACGGAGGTCGGATTGGCTTCCAGCGACACTTCGGCATCATCAGCGACGTGCCAGTGCTTGCCGATGGAATCGAGGATGGCGCCGATGGTCTGCGGCTTCATCAGCGACGGCGTGCCGCCGCCGAAAAAGATCGACGACACGGTGCGGCCGGGTGTGCGCGCCGCGGTGGTCTCGATCTCGCGCGCGAAGGCGCGGGCAAAACGTTCCTCGTCGATCGGCTGGTGGCGGACATGGCTGTTGAAGTCGCAATAGGGACACTTCGACAGGCAGAACGGCCAGTGCACATAGACGCCGAAGGCGTCCTGTCTCGCGTCAGCGCTCAAGGCAGATCTCCGCCAGTTTGACGAAGGCTTTTGCGCGGTGCGACAGGCCGAGGCCGAGTGGCGGCAGGCCGTGCTTCTCGATGCTGGTCATCTCGCCGAATGTGCGGGTGTGGCCGTCCGGCAGGAACGACGGGTCGTAGCCGAAGCCGGCATCGCCACGCACCGGCCACACCAGCGTGCCGTCAGCGCGGGCCTCGACCTCTTCCAGATGCCCGTCGGGCCAGGCGACGCACAGCGCCGAGACGAAATGCGCCTTGCGCTTGTCCGGCGTGGTGGCGCCGCGCTCCTGCAGCAGTCGTTCGATTTGCGTCATCGCCGCGGTGAAATCCTTGGACTCGCCGGCCCAGCGCGCGGAGTAGATGCCCGGAGCGCCGTCGAGCGCGTCCACCACCAGACCGGAATCGTCGGCAAAGGCCGGCAGTTGCGCAGCCTGCGCTGCGGCAATCGCCTTGATGGCGGCATTGGTTTTAAAAGTATAGCCGGTCTCGTCGGGCTCGCCGAGCCCGAGTTCGCCGGCAGAGACGGCCTCGATGCCGTAAGGCGCCAGCAGCTCGCGCATCTCGGCCAGCTTGCCGGGATTGTGGGTGGCGATCACGAGGCGGCCGGTGATTCGGCGATGTTGAGTCATGAGAGAATCTTAGTCCGTAGCCCGGATGGAGCCAACGGGTCGCGCGAAGCGCGCCCGATGATAAACTCCGCGCAATACGGGGCCCGCGTGCATGTGATGAATGGGAATCCCGGATTTCGCTTGGCTCCATCCGGGCTACGGCAGTTACGCCACCGCGATCTTCTGCAGCTCGACCAGCCGGCCGATGCCCTGTTGCGCAAGGCCCATCAGCTTCAGGAATTCGTCCTGCGAGAACGGGGTCTTCTCCGCTGTGCCCTGCACCTCGATGATGCGGCCGTCACCGGTCATGACGAAGTTGGCGTCGGTATCGGCCTCGGAATCCTCGGCATAGTCGAGGTCGAGCACCGGGGTGCCGTTGTAGATGCCGCAGGAGATCGCCGCGATATTGTCGCGCAGCACCTTGTCGCCGTCGCCGTTCTTGAACATGTTGCGGCTCTTCATCCAGCCGATGCAATCGGCCAGAGCTACCCAGGCGCCGGTGATCGAGGCTGTGCGGGTGCCGCCGTCGGCTTGGATCACGTCGCAGTCGATAGTGATCTGGCGTTCGCCGAGCGCTTCGAGATTGACCGCGGCGCGCAGCGATCGGCCGATGAGGCGCTGGATCTCGACGGTGCGCCCGCCTTGCTTGCCGGCTGCGGCCTCGCGGCGGGTGCGCTCCAGGGTGGCGCGCGGCAGCATGCCGTATTCGGCGGTGACCCAGCCCCGCCCCTGGCCCTTGAGCCACGGCGGCAGCCGTTCTTCCAGCGTCGCCGTCACCAGCACATGGGTGTCGCCGAATTTCACCATGCAGGAGCCTTCGGCATATTTGACCACGCCGCGTTCCAGCGACACGGCGCGCAGTTCATCGGGCGCACGACGGCTTGGCCGCATGAGTAAAATCCTTCCGAAAATTCAAAAAAGCCAGTTCGCGGTGCTTTTAGGGGGTGGGCCGGCAGCGGCAAGGGCTGCACGGACCTATTGCCGCAATGGGTGCTTGTAAGTCGGGCCCCGGAGCGACAAATTAGGGGCTGTCACAGGAGTTGCCCTTGGCCCATCACGATCCGATCGGCCTGATTGCCGCCAATGCCGGGCTCGCGCAGCTCAACGAGCGGTCGCGTGAGATTTTCCGGCAAATTGTCGAAAGCTACCTGGCCACCGGCGAACCGGTCGGCTCGCGCAACATTTCCCGCCTGATCACGGTGCCCTTGTCACCGGCGTCGGTGCGCAATGTGATGTCGGACCTCGAGCAGCTCGGGCTGATCTACGCTCCGCATACCTCCGCCGGGCGGCTGCCGACCGAGCTCGGCCTGCGCTTTTTCGTCGACGCCCTGATGCAGGTCGGAGATCTCACCGAACCGGAGCGGCAGTCGATCCAGGCCCAGTTGAGTTCCGCCGGCCGCCCGCAGTCGGTCGAGGCGGCGTTGGGCGAGGCGCTGACCCGATTGTCCGGCCTGACCCGCGCAGCGGCGGTGGTTCTGACCGCCAAGGCCAATTCGCGGCTGAAACACATCGAATTCGTCCGGCTGGAGCCGGAACGGGCGCTGGTGGTGCTGGTGTCCGAGGACGGCCAGGTAGAAAACCGCGTGCTCACCCTGCCGCCGGGGGTGCCGACATCGGCGCTCACCGAGGCCACCAACTTCCTCAATGCGCGGATTCGCGGCCGCACCCTCGACGAGGCCCGGCTGGAACTGGAGACGGCGCTGGCGCAAAACCGCGCCGAACTCGACCAGCTCACCCACAAGGTCATCGCCGCCGGCATCGCCGGCTGGTCGGGCGGCGACAATGACGACCGGCAGCTGATCGTCCGCGGCCACGCCAACCTGCTGGAGGATCTCCATGCGCTGGAGGATCTGGAGCGGGTCCGGCTGCTGTTCGACGATCTCGAGGCCAAGCGCGGCGTCATCGACCTCTTGGGCCGGGCCGAACGCGCCGAGGGCGTCCGGATCTTCATCGGCTCGGAAAACAAGCTGTTCTCCCTGTCCGGTTCCTCGACCATCATCGCGCCCTATAGCGACGGCGCCGGTCAAATCGTCGGCGTGCTCGGCGTGATCGGACCGACCCGGCTGAATTATGCGCGGGTGATCCCGATGGTCGACTATGCCGCAAGGGTGGTCAGCCAGATGCTCGGCGGATGACCGGACGCCGCCCCGATTTACCGGTTGCGCTTGATTTTTGCCCTGCAAACCACGATATCCGGCGCAGCAATCCCCCATACCAAGCGTTTTTCAGAAGGCAGCGTGATGACTGATTCCAACGGGTCGAACGAGAATCCCGAAAAGCAGGCTCAGCCCGCCGAACCGGTGGTCTCCAAGCCGTACATCATGCCCGACGATCCGGAGCCGAATTCGGTCGAGGCCCTGACCAAGGAAGCCGCGGAATCGCGCGACAAGATGCTGCGCACGCTGGCGGAAATGGAAAACCTGCGCAAGCGGACGCAGAAGGAGATCGCCGACGGTCGCACCTATGCGATCACCAATTTCGCCCGCGAGGTGCTGGATATTGCCGACAGCCTGCAGCGCGCCCTCGATGCGCTGCCCGCCGAGACCAAGGCCCAGGCCGAATCCGGCATCAAGGCGCTGATCGAAGGCGTCGAGCTGACTGAGCGCTCGCTGCACAACACGCTGGAAAAGAACGGCGTCAAGAAATTCGATCCGGCCGGTGAGAAGTTCGATCCGAACTTTCAGCAGGCGATGTACGAGGTGCCGGACGCTTCGGTGCCCGCCGGCACCGTGGTGCAGGTCGTGCAGGCCGGCTACACCATCGGCGACCGCGTGCTGCGCCCGGCGCTGGTCGCGGTGTCCAAGGGCGGCGCCAAGGCCGCCGCATCGGAGTAATCGTAGTCTGTCGTCACCCGGCTTGACCGGGTGACCCAGTATTCACTTAAAGGTCTGAGTTTACTGGATCGCCCGGTCCTGGCGCGCAATTGCGCGCAGGCCGGGCGATGACAGCCGAGTATGACGTAAAGGCGTTGTGCCTCTACGCCACCAGATCCGTCGAATTGATCCGCCTCACCCCGGCCTTGGCCATATCGGCCCAGGCCTTCGCCAGCGAGCCCTGGGTGTCGATGCCGCGGCAGGCGTCCTCCACGACATAGGTGTCGAAGCCGGCTTTGCGCGCGTCGAGGGCGGACCAGGCCACGCAGAAATCCGTCGCCAGGCCGGCGATGAACACGCGTTGCAGCTTGCGTGACTTCAGGTAGGCGGCGAGGCCGGTCGTGGTCCTGCCATCGGCTTCGGTGAAGGCCGAATAACTGTCGACGTCCTTGTGAAAACCCTTGCGGATCACCAGCCCGGCCTGCGGGATCGCGAGGTCTTTGGACAGCCCGGCGCCGTCGGTGCCCTGCACGCAATGGTCCGGCCACAGCACCTGTTTGCCGTATTTCAGGTCGACGGTCTCGAACGGCTTCTTGCCGGCGTGGGACGAGGCGAACGAGACGTGACCCGGCGTGTGCCAGTCCTGGGTCATCACCACATCGGCGAATTTCTTCGCCATAGCGTTGATGACAGGCACCACCTTGTCGCCGTCCTTCACCGCGAGGCTGCCGCCCGGCAGGAAGCAGTTCTGCACGTCGATCACCAGCAGCACGGATGTCTTGTCGATGCTGACCTTGCCTGCAGCCTGTCCCGTTTTCGGCACCAGACTGGCCATGGCCGCGACTCCCAACCCCGCAACAATCTCTCGTCTGTTCGGCATCGCTGATCTCCCGAAGAACACCAGCAAATCAGGTCGCGGGGAGCCGGTAAAGGCGGATGCGCGGCCGAGGCGGACCAAATTTCAGCCGCCGCCTGCATGTTTTGCGCGCCGTCAGCGCGGCTCGATGCCGTCGCGCACCGCCCGGAACCGCGGGAAGGCCTTCGACCAGTCGTCGCGCGGCGTGCTGGCAACGATCCGCATCGCCACATTGCCGCTGGTGAAACGCAACCATTGCACCACGGTGACCGGGGTGTTGGCCTTGCCGCTGACCGCGTCGATGCGCGTCTCGTAACCGGGGGCGCCGTCGAGCCGCATCGGCTCGGACATGGTGATCCTGGCGTCGCGCAGGCCCGGGATCATTGTCGCCGCCTGCTGGGCGAAACGGCCGCGATCTTCCGCCTTTTCCGGCGCCGAGGCGGTGGTGCCGATCACCATGTAGGGCGACGCTTCGACGCCGGTTTCGGCGGCTTCGTCGGTGGCGTCAGTCAGCAGGATGGTTGCGCCCGGCGCCAGCGTGCGCACCGTCTTGAAGTTGCTCATCTCGGTGATCTTGAAGGGCAGCAGGCCGAGCTGTTCCTCGATCGGCACTTCCTTGCGCACCGACGCGGAAGAGAACATCTGGCGCACCGCGTCGTCGGTGTAGATCTTCATGGCGTTTTCCGGGACCTGCACGGCAATGTAGCCGGAGAAGGTGCCGCCCGGCATGATCATCGAATAGCGCCTGATGTTGCCGGTGGCATCCTTGCCGTTCTCGACGGTGTAATAGGCCTTGCCCGCTGCCGTCTCGAGGGTCTCGGGCTTCACGCCGCCGGCGGGGCCGGCCTTGAAGGCGTTCTCGACCTCGCCATAGGCGGCGGCCGGAAGCTCCGTGACCAGCACCTTGACGCCCTGGTCGGAGGTCTCGAAGCCGGTGAAGGTCTTCGCCGGCGCCAGGCCGACCAGCGGCGTCATGCCGATCCTCAGGCCCGGCGGGTAGACCGCGTCGGCGGCGAGAGCCGAGGTCGCGGCCCCCAGCAACAGGGTCAGCGCGAAAAGCGGAGCGATGTTTTTCATGAAAATCTACTGGGTTCGCATTGCGGCTGTACGATGGTCGCGGACTGCGGCCATTGATGCCAGGACGCCGCAGCCGACGGCCATGCTGTAGCGGATTTCGCGTTCCGGCAACAGATCAGGGCCCAATGCGTTCCCGTCCGGTCCGCCCCTGCCGCCCGGCGCAACCGGCCGGATCGATTAATCTTTTGCCTTGCAGGCGTTTTCCTTGGCTTGGCCATGGGTCCGGTCCTTGCGGCCCCCACCCCCCCTCCTATATGAGGCCTACCGTCGCAATATCGCGAGCATTTGATTATTGGGGGTTTGGATTGGTGCGCCGTCAGGGCCCAGCCAACCTGCCGCAAAAAGAAGGGTATGAGGACCATGGGAAAGGTCATTGGCATCGATCTCGGCACCACGAATTCGTGCGTCGCCGTCATGGATGGAAAGTCACCTAAAGTCATCGAGAACGCGGAGGGCATGCGCACGACGCCGTCCATCGTTGCTTTCAGCGACGACGGCGAACGCCTCGTTGGCCAGCCGGCCAAGCGCCAGGCCGTGACCAATCCCGAGCGCACCATTTTTGCGGTCAAGCGCCTGATCGGCCGCCGCTACGACGATCCGACCGTGGAGAAGGACAAGAAGCTTGTCCCCTACAAGATCGTCAAGGCATCGAACGGCGACGCCTGGGTCGAGGCCGACGCCAAGACCTACTCGCCCTCGCAGGTCTCCGCCTTCATTCTGCAGAAGATGAAAGAGACCGCGGAAGCCCATCTCGGCGCCAAGGTCGACCAGGCCGTCATCACGGTCCCCGCTTACTTCAACGACGCCCAGCGCCAGGCCACCAAGGACGCCGGCAAGATCGCCGGCCTTGAAGTGCTGCGCATCATCAACGAGCCGACCGCGGCGGCGCTGGCCTACGGTCTCGACAAGTCGAAGAGCGGCACCATCGCGGTGTACGATCTCGGCGGCGGCACCTTCGACGTCTCGATCCTCGAGATCGGCGACGGCGTGTTCGAAGTGAAATCCACCAACGGCGACACCTTCCTCGGCGGTGAAGATTTCGACATGCGCCTGGTCAGCTATCTCGCCGACGAATTCCAGAAGGAGCAGGGCATCAACCTGCGCAACGACAAGCTTGCCTTGCAGCGCCTGAAGGAAGCCGCTGAAAAGGCCAAGATCGAGCTGTCGTCGACCACCCAGACCGAAATCAACCTGCCCTTCATCACCGCCGACGCTTCGGGTCCGAAGCATCTGACCATGAAGCTGACCCGCGCCAAGTTCGAAGCGCTGGTGCAGGATCTGGTCGAGAAGACCATCGAGCCTTGCCGCAAGGCGCTCAAGGACGCCGGTCTGACCGCGGCCGAGATCGGCGAAGTGGTTCTGGTCGGCGGCATGAGCCGCATGCCGAAGGTTCAGGAAGTCGTCAAGCAGCTGTTCGGCAAGGAGCCCCACAAGGGCGTCAACCCGGATGAGGTCGTCGCGATCGGCGCCGCCATCCAGGCCGGCGTGCTGCAGGGCGATGTCAAGGACGTGCTGCTGCTCGACGTGACCCCGCTGTCGCTGGGCATCGAGACGCTGGGTGGCGTGTTCACCCGCATCATCGAGCGCAATACCACGATCCCGACCAAGAAGAGCCAGGTGTTCTCGACCGCCGAGGACAACCAGAACGCCGTGACCATCCGCGTCTTCCAGGGCGAGCGTGAAATGGCGGCCGACAACAAGCCCCTCGGTCAGTTCGACCTGATGGGCATTCCGCCCTCGCCGCGCGGCATGCCGCAGATCGAGGTCACCTTCGACATCGACGCCAACGGCATCGTCAACGTGTCGGCCAAGGACAAGGCGACCGGCAAGGAACAGCAGATCCGCATCCAGGCGTCCGGTGGTCTTTCGGAAGCCGACATCCAGAAGATGGTCAAGGACGCCGAAGCCAACGCCGCCGACGACAAGAAGCGTCGCGAAGCGGTGGATGCCAAGAACCACGGCGACGCCCTGGTTCACACCACGGAGAAGGCCCTCACCGAGCACGGCGACAAGGTTGCCGCGCCCGAACGCCAGGCCATCGAGGATGCTTTGAGCGACCTCAAGGAAGCGCTGAAGGGCGACGACGCCGAGGCGATCAAGACCAAGACCCAGACGCTGGCGCAGGCTTCGATGAAGCTCGGCGAGGCGATGTACACCCAGCAGGCCGAGGCCGACGCGGCCAAGGATGCCGCGAAGGATGACGTGGTCGACGCGGAGTTCACCGAAGTCGACGACGACAAGCCGAAGAAGTCGGCCTGATAGGCGAGCAAAATGGTGGCCCTCATCCGGAGCAGCGCGTAGCGCGTCTCAAAGGATGAGGGTCATTTTTTGTTAAGTGAGGGGCGGCATCCTGTGAAGCGAGTTGCTTCGGATGCGCCTCGGATGAGGACGAACTTCGGGCGGATTTGACGGATGTCGACCACCAAGCGCTGCTATTACGAGTCCCTTGAAGTCGAACGCACGACGGATGACGCTGGCCTGAAGTCGGCGTTCCGCAAGCTGGCGATGAAATGGCATCCGGACAAGAATCCGGGCGATGCCGCCGCCGAGTCCCGTTTCAAGGAAATCGCCGAAGCCTACGAGGTCCTCAAGGACGGCGACAAGCGCGCCGCCTATGACCGCTACGGCCATGCCGCCTTCGAGCAGGGCAATGGCGGCGGCGGCGCGGGCTTCGGCTCCGGCTTCGCGTCCTCGTTCTCCGATATCTTCGAAGACCTGTTCGGCATGGCCGGCCAGCGCGGCGATCGCAGCAGCGGCGGTCGCGAGCGCGGTGCCGACCTGCGCTACAACATGGAGATCACCCTCGAGGAAGCCTTCACCGGCAAGACCGCCCAGATCGAGATTCCGGTGGCGGTGACCTGCGAGTCCTGTTCCGGCACCGGCGCCAAGGCCGGCACCAAGCCGAAGACCTGCACGACCTGCGGCGGCGCCGGCCGGGTGCGCCAGGCGCAAGGCTTCTTCACGCTGGAACGGACCTGCCCGAGCTGCCAGGGCCGCGGCCAGATGATCGAGGATCCCTGCCCGGGCTGCGAAGGTGCCGGGCGCATCGAGCGCGAGCGTACTTTGTCAGTCAATATCCCGCAGGGCGTTGAGGACGGCACCCGCATCCGGCTATCCGGCGAGGGCGAGGCCGGGGTCCGCGGCGGGCCGGCGGGCGACCTGTACATTTTCCTGTCGCTGGCGACCCATGAATTCTTCCAGCGCGACGGCGCCGACCTGCATTGCCGCGTGCCGATCTCCATGGTGACGGCATCGCTGGGCGGCGAGTTCGAGGTGCCGACCATCGAGCGCGGCAAGACCAAGGTGAAAGTGCCGTCCGGCACCCAGTCCGGTCGCCGTTTCCGCGTTGCAGCGAAGGGCATGCCGGTGCTTCGTTCGCGGCAGATGGGCGACATGTATGTTCAGGTGGTGGTCGAGACGCCGCAGAACCTGACCAAGAAACAGCAGGAGCTGCTGGCCGAGTTCGAAAAGCTGTCGTCCGGTGCAACGCAACCGGAGGCGGCGGGTTTCTTCACTAAGGTCAAGGACTTCTTTGGCACCCGGGCCGGCTCCTGAGGTCCGATTCGCTTGACCGTTCGAGCCTTGGCCTGTACCTCTTTATGACCAAATTCTGACAGCCCGCGTTTCGCGGTCCCGCCTGGAAGCGACATGCCTCTGCAATCGTCCGCGCGAGCGTTGAAAAAGCCCCAGCGTCTTGACGATGAGGTGCGTTTCCTGCGGTCATGGATCGAGAAGCCGCTGCGTATGGGCGCGGTGATGCCGTCGGGCAAGGTGCTTGCCCGCACCATGGCGCAGTATGTCGATGTCGATTCCACCGGTCCTGTGATCGAACTCGGGCCAGGCACCGGCGCGATCACCACCGCATTGCTGGCCCACGGCATCGACCAGAAGCGTTTGGTGCTGGTCGAATTCAATCCCGCCTTCTGCGCGCTGCTGCGCGAACGTTATCCGCAGGCCACCGTGGTGCAGGGCGACGCCTATGCGCTGCGCGACACGTTGTGGAACGTGCTGAAGGAGCCGGCGGCCGCGGTGGTGTCCGGGCTTCCGCTGGTGACCAAGCCGATGCTGACCCGGCTCAAGCTGATCCGCGATGCGTTCGTCGCTCTGGCGCCTGGCGCGCCGTTCGTGCAGTTCACCTATTCGGTGGCGCCCCCGATTCCCAAGACGCTGCCCGGCGTATCCACAGAGGCGTCCGAGCGGATCTGGATGAATCTTCCGCCCGCCCGCGTCTGGGTGTATCGCAAGGGCTGATACGGTCCGATGCCGTGACCTCGCGGCGGGCCAGCCCCGAACGCGATTGAATCATGTCCGCGCTGAAAATCCTCGTCATTCCCGGCTCATTGCGCAGCGGTTCGCTGAATGCGCGGCTCGCGGCCGTTGCCATTGACGAGCTGGTGCGCGCCGATGTCGAGGTGACCCTGCTGTCGCTCGGCGATTTTCCGCTGCCGATCTATGACGGCGACCTGGAGACGTCCGGCGTGCCGAAACACGCCGTCAATCTGAAGCGCATGATCGGTGCGCATCATGGCGTGCTGCTCGTCACCCCCGAATATAATTCATCGCTGCCGCCGCTGCTCAAGAACGCCATCGACTGGGTCTCGCGGGTCCAGGATGCCCACGAGACACGGGGCGAGGTGTTTCGCGGCCGGCCGTTCGCGATCGCCGCGGCATCGGGCGGGCGGCTCGGCGGCAGCCGCTGCCTGCAGGCGCTGCGTCTGGTGCTGTCGGCGTGCCGGGCTTTGGTGATCCCGAACCGGCTGGCGCTGTCCTTCGCCAATGACGCCTATGACGAGACCGACCGGCTCAAGCACGCCGCCGACAGGGAGGTGCTGTCCGCGATGGTGCGGCGGCTGGTCGATGTCGCGCAGCAAATGAAGTGAGGTGAGATGCAGTCCCCGAACATGACTCCCCGCGACCGGCTGATTGTCGGTCTCGACCTGCCGAGCGTTGAAGCCGCCGAGGCGATGATCGCGCGGCTGGGCGACAGCGTGACCTTCTACAAGATCGGCTACCAGCTCGCTTATGCCGGCGGCCTGCCGCTGATCCGCAAGCTGGCCGATGCAGGCAAGAAGGTGTTCGCGGACCTCAAGCTGCACGACATCGGCAATACGGTGGCGAGCGGCGTCGCAAGCGTGGCTTCGCTCGGCGCCACCTTCCTCACCGTGCATGCCTATCCGCAGACCATGCAAGCCGCGGTGCAGGGACGCGGCAGCTCGAGCCTGAAGATCCTCGCGGTCACCGTGCTGACCTCCTATGACGACAACGACCTGCAGGCCGCCGGCTACCGGCTCGGCGTCACCGAGCTGGTCGAGGCCCGCGCCCGCCAGGCCCAGGCGCTCGGCATCGACGGCATCGTTTGCTCGCCCGAAGAGGTCGCCAACCTCCGCAGCATCGTCGGACAACAGATGACCCTGGTGACCCCCGGCGTGCGCCCGGCAGGCAGCGCGCTCGGCGACCAGAAGCGGGTCATGACCCCCGGGGACGCCATCCGTGCGGGAGCCGACCATGTGGTGGTGGCGCGACCGGTGATGCAGGCGTCCGATCCCAAAGCGGCGGCGGAAGCCATTGTCGAGGAAATCGCGGAGGCGGTTCGGTCTTAGTATTGTGCCCCGGACTCGATGCAACACGTAGTGTTGCTTCGCAGAGCCGGGGTCCCGGTATCGAGAAAATCGGGATCCCGGGTCTGCGCAGCAGCGTAAAGAACGCTGCAGCGCGCCCGGGAAACAAGGGAAGTTGCTGCAAGAAACAACGAAATCACGGAGGACCATATGGCCAAGGGTTACTGGGTCGCACGCATCGATGTGCACAACATGGACGGCTACAAGGACTACATCGCGCAGAACGGCGCGGTATTCGCGGCATTCGGCGCCAAATTCCTGGTGCGCGGCGGGCAGCACGAGACGCGGGAGGGCAGTTCCCGCTCGCGCAACGTGGTGCTGGAATTCAAGGACTACGCCACCGCGCTGGCCTGCTACAATTCGCCGGAATACCAGCGTCTGGTGGCGATGCGCGCGCCGCATTCCGAAGGCGATCTGGTGATCATCGAAGGCTATGACGGTCCGCAACCTTAAGCATGGCGTCACTGTTTCAGCCGTTTGACGCCCGGTATCCGACGGCGCGTGTTGCCGCAGGGCCGCGGCGTGGTTATATCGCCCCTACAGACTTGAAAGGCGTTCGATGTCCCCAATGCGATTGATCGTTGCTGGCGCCGGCGGCCGCATGGGCCGGGCATTGATCCGCGCCATTTCGGACACCGAAGGCGCCGTGGTGGTCGGAGCGCTGGAAGCGCCGACCTCGGAACTGCTCGGCAAGGATGCCGGCGTGCTGGCCGGACTGCCGGCCAGCGGCGTCAAGCTGTCGGCCGATCTGTGGACCATGTCGAAGGATGCCGACGGCATCCTCGACTTCACCGTTCCCGCCGCCACCATCGCCAATGTGGCGATCGCCGCCGAGCGCGGCATCGTCCATGTGATCGGCACCACCGGGCTGTCGGCCTCCGACAATGCGGTCATCAAGAGCGTCACCTCGCAGGCCATCGTGGTGCAGTCGTTCAACATGAGCCTCGGCGTCAACCTGCTGGCGGCGCTGGTCAAGCGCGTGGCGCAGTCGCTTGGCGAGGGCTTCGACATCGAGATCGTCGAGATGCATCACCGCGCCAAGATCGACGCGCCGTCGGGCACCGCTTTGATGCTCGGCGAAGCCTGCAGCGCAAGGCCGCGGCATCGTGCTGGCGGATCATTCGGCGCGCGGCCGCGACGGCATTACCGGCGCCCGCACTGCCGGCGACATAGGCTTCGCCAGCCTGCGAGGCGGCACCGTGTCGGGCGATCACAGCGTGATCTTCGCCGGGCCCTATGAGCGCATCGAGCTGACGCACAAGTCCGAGGACCGCATGCTGTTCGCCCACGGCGCGCTGAAGGCGGC
This sequence comes from Rhodopseudomonas sp. RCAM05734, assembly GCF_052658035.1. Classification (NCBI taxonomy): domain Bacteria; kingdom Pseudomonadati; phylum Pseudomonadota; class Alphaproteobacteria; order Hyphomicrobiales; family Nitrobacteraceae; genus Rhodopseudomonas; species Rhodopseudomonas sp. RCAM05734. Next base: position 1,341,869 of record NZ_CP199742.1, read on the forward strand.
GCTATGGGCGCATGGCAAGAAGCCCGGACTGTATTCGATGGCCGACGTGCTCGGCCTGGGTGACATCTAAGCAGAAACGGAATCAGGAATGACCGACCGCCTTCTCGTGCTCGTGCGTCACGGCCAGAGCGACTGGAATCTGAAAAATCTCTTCACCGGCTGGAAGGACCCCGACCTCACCGAGAAGGGCGTGGCCGAGGCGAAGGAAGCCGGGCAGAAGCTGAAGGCGCAGGGGCTGGTGTTCGACATCGCCTTTACTTCGGCGCTGACCCGGGCCCAGCACACGCTGGATCTGGCGCTGACGGAGATGGGCCAGACCGGCCTGCCGATCACCCGGCATCAGGCGCTGAACGAACGCGACTACGGCGATCTGTCCGGCCTCAACAAGGACGACGCCCGCAAGAAGTGGGGCGAGGAGCAGGTGCTGATCTGGCGCCGGTCCTACGACGTGCCGCCGCCCGGCGGCGAAAGCCTCAAGGACACCTTGGCCCGCACGTTGCCGTATTACGTGCAGGAGATCCTGCCCTGCGTGCTGCGCGGCCAGCGCACGCTGGTCGCCGCCCACGGCAACTCGCTGCGCGCGCTGATCATGGTGCTGGAGAAGCTGTCGCCGGAAGGCATCCTGGCCCGCGAACTGGCCACCGGCGTGCCGATCATCTACCGGCTCAATGCGGATTCCACGGTGGCGTCGAAGCTCGATCTGGCGGGGTAGGTCTCGTACCCCGGACGCAGCGCAGTGCGCCGCGGAGCGGCGTAGTGCGCTGCAGATCCGGCCCATTTGTGATCAAGGGCTGGGTCCCGGATCTGCGAAGCGGCATAAGAATGCCGCATCGCGTCCGGGACACGATTGGAAGTCTAGTAGTTCCCCCCTACCTGACCCGCTTTCCAGCCCTCTCAACTGTCATCGCCCGGCCGGCGCGCAATTGCGCGCCTGGACCGGGCGATCCAGTAATCGCCGGCAGTCGTGATGGAGTCGCGGCGCCGGTGTCTACTGGATCCCCGCATGCGCGGGGATGACATGAGAGTTTGAGGCACCGACGTGGCGGCGTATCAATTCGCCCCCACCTGACCCGCTTCCCAGCCGATCATCGCCTGCTTGCGGGTGATGCCCCAGTGATAGCCGGTCAGCGCGCCGGACTTGCCGAGCGCGCGATGGCACGGCACCACGAAGGAGATCGGGTTCTTGCCGACCGCCGCACCCACGGCACGCGAGGCCTTCGGGCTGTCGATCTTGCTGGCGATGTCCGAGTAGCAGACCGCGCGGCCCATCGGGATCTTCAGCAGCGTCTCCCAGACCCGGACCTCGAAATCGGTGCCGATCAGCAGCACGCGCAGCGGCTGCTCCGGATTCCACAGCCTGGCGTCGAAGATGCGCCGCGCCATGGCGGCGGTGCCTGCATTGTCCGCAATGAATGTCGCGCGCGGCCAGCGCGCGGCCATGTCGGCGAAGGCCGGCTGCTCCTCGCCGGGATCGGAAAATGCCAGTCCGGCAAGCCCGCGATCGCTGGAGATCACGATGGCCGAGCCGAACGGACAGGGATGGAAGCCATAGCGCAGCTCCATGCCGGCGCCGCCGGTTTTCCATTCGCCGGGCGACATGGCCTCATGGGTGACGAACAGGTCGTGCAGCCGGCCGGGGCCGGACAGGCCTGAGTCCAGCGCCGCGTCGAGCACGCTGGCGGAATCGCGCAGCAGGCCCTTGGCATGGTCCAGCGTCAGCGCCTGCATGAAGGCCTTCGGCGTGAGCCCGGCCCAGCGCCGGAACAGGTGATGCAGCTCATCGGGCGTGAGTCCGGCGGCGTCGGCGATGGCCTCGATCTCCGGCTGGCTGCGCCAGCGCGCCGAGATGAAGGCGATGGCGCGGCGCACGCAATCATAGTCGCGCAAGGCGGCATCCTGGGCGCCGGGCCGGGTGAGGCGATGGTCACTCATCGCTAGGTTTTTGGCGAGGTTCATCATGGCTGCAAGCTAGCCCCGGGCAACGTTGCCAACCACCCGATTTCCGACCTGCGGTCATGTCAGCGGATTATAGGTCGGGCCCCGTTTGGCGGCCTGCAGCGCGGCTCTGAAGGCTTTGACGAAGCTGGCTTTTTCGTCCGGTCCGAGGAACCTGGCGATGGACACCCGCCGGCCGCGCGAGACCAGGAACGGCTGCTCGATGCCGAATTCTTCGTGGGTGACATGGTCGAGCTGGACCCACAGCGGATTGAGCACCCATTCGACCACCTGGCCGCGATGGCTGACCCGGCGCACCCGCAGCTCGGTCGGCGTGACGGTGATCTCCTCGGTGTCCCCGGCGCGGCGGTAGCTGACCCGGAACGCCCACCAGATCGCCAGCACGTCGAGGCCGAAAAAGCCGAACACCGGCCAGGCGCCCATCATCAGGAAGACGATGCCGGCGATGAACGAGACGCCACCGACGAACAGCATCAGCGCCAGAAAGCCGGTGCGGCTGAGCGAGCGGTGTGGGGTCAGCAGCGCCGTGAACAGCTTTGGCTCTGCCGCTTCGTCAAAATCGTTGCCGGGTGTCATCGGCTGTCAGTATATCCCGATCATGGCGAAAATCACCCGCAAGCTGCCGGCCAGGAAAATCGGAACCGCCGCAAAATCCGTCGGCGCCACGCCGAAGGCCAAAGTCGGCAAGGCTGCGCCGAAGCCGAAAAAGCTGAAACCCAATTCTTTAAAGCCTTGGAGCCCTGCCGAGGTCCGTGAGGCCTTCGTGCGCTTCCGCCGGGTGAATCCGGAGCCGAAGGGCGAGCTGGAGCACGTCAATCCGTTCACGCTGCTGGTGGCGGTGGTGCTGTCGGCCCAGGCCACCGACGCCGGCGTCAACAAGGCGACCCGCGCCCTGTTCGCCATTGCCGACACGCCGCAGAAGATGGTCGAACTCGGCGAGGAGACAGTGCGCGAGCACATCAAGACCATTGGTCTCTACCGCAACAAGGCCAGGAACGTCATCGCGCTGTCGGAGAAACTGATCGCCGAATTCGGCGGCGTGGTGCCGCGCACCCGCGCCGAGCTGGAATCGCTGCCCGGTGCCGGCCGCAAGACCGCCAATGTGGTGCTCAACATGGCGTTCGGCGAACACACCATGGCGGTGGACACCCACGTGTTCCGCGTCGGCAACCGCACCGGCATGGCACCGGGCAAGAACGTGCTCGAGGTCGAGCTCGAGCTGGAGCGTGCGATCCCGGAGGAGTTCATGATGCACGCGCATCACTGGCTGATCCTGCACGGGCGCTACACCTGCCTGGCGCGGCGGCCATTGTGCGAGAAGTGCGTGATCAACGATCTCTGCAGGTGGCCGGAGAAGACGGTGTAGCTGACGTGTATTGGACGCTGTCGCGTTTCCCGGACGCGGTGCAGCGCACTTGCGCTGCTCCGCGTCCGGGATCCAGCTTTCTTAGCTGAGCTGGGCCCCTGATCTTCAGCGCACCACGCTGCAAGTGCAGCGTAGTGCACTGCGTCCGGGGAACGACTGAGCGTGCGTCGATTCACTCCGCCAGCTGAAACCGCTCGAACCGGTGCAGCTCGTCCTCGATGCGCGCCTTCATGCCCTTCGGCGCGCGGCCGCCGACCCAGCTCCATTTCTGCATCAGCAGCTTCTGCTGCTTGCGATCGGTCTTGAGATCGATGGCGGCGACGATGCGGTCGCCGACCAGCACCGGCAAGGCGAAGTAGCCGAACAGCCGCTTCTCCTTGGGCAAATAGGCTTCGAAGCGATGTTCGTAATCGAAGAACAGATGCGTGCGCTTGCGCTGGATGATCAGCGGATCGAAGGGCGACAGGATGTGCACCAGTTCTGAAGCGTCGCCGGAACTCTCCAGCACCTCCGGCTGGCCCCAGTGCTCGACCTTGCCGGCGCCTTCCAGCGCCACCGGCACCAACTCGCCGCGCCGGACGCGCGTCTCGATCACCTTGCGGATCGCCGGCTTGCTGCCGGCGGCGAGATGGCAGATCGAATCGAGGCTGACGAGACCCTGCGCGCGCAGCGCGCGGTCGAGCAGATAGCCCAGTCTGTCCGATGGCGAGGCTGGCTTCGGCAGCCTGTCCCAGCCGAAATGGCGCTCCATCAGCTCATAGGTCTTGAGCATGCCGTCGCGTGCGCTGACGGTCAGCACGCCGGTGTAGAACGCCAGTTGCAGCGCGCGCTTCGACGGCTTGCGACTGCCCCACGCATGCTGCTTGTCCACCAGCACGTCGTCGTCGATGTCGCGAATGGTCAGCGCGCCGTCCGTGCGGATCAGCGTCAGCACTTTTCGCAGATCCGCCGGCGTCACGGTGCCGAACCACTTGTGACCCTCGCGCTTGTGCCGCTTCATGGCGGGCAGGAAGAAGCGCAGGTCCTTCGACGGCACGTAGGCCAGCGCGTGGGTCCAGTATTCGAACACGCTCTTGTCGACGCTCTGGGCCTGCTGCAGGTCGGCGCGCCGATAGGCCGGGATGCGGGTGAACAGGATGTGGTGGTGGCAGCGCTCGATGACGTTGATGGTGTCGATCTGCACATAGCCGAGATGGTCGATCGCCGCCGCCGTGGCCCGCGGCCCGTCGCCGAACGGCGCGGATGTGTCGAGCCGCTGCGCGCGCAGCCAGACGTTTCGCCCCTGCGCCTTGGTCAACATCAAAGGTTGGGCGGGGCTGCGCGCCATCGTGTCAGGCCATCGGCATTCTGCCCGGCCGCGCGGGCTCGATCAGCTCGGGGCGTGGGCCGCTCAGTCGCTTGTGCATGTGCACCATGAAGGCCATGCCGAACAAGGGCGTGGCGAGGTTGACGATGGGGATCGAAACGAAGGCGGCGATCACCAGGCCGGCGGTGAAGATCGTGCCGGCATATTGCTTGCGCATCAGCTTGGCCTCGGCCGGCGAGCGGAACCGCATGGCGGCAAGCTCGAAATATTCGCGCCCCAGCAGCCAGGCCGTGGCGATGAAGAAGGCGATGAAGCCGAGGCCCGCGAGGAACACGAAGGGCAGCGCGACCAGATAGACCAGGATGGTCAGCAGGGCCGTCTTGACGCCCTCGGTGATGGCGAGGCCGAACGGCAGCGCAGTGCCGACGCGCTCGGCCGGATAGTGCTCGCGCTCGACGATGTCGGCGACGTCGTCGACGAACACGCTGGCCACCAGCGACGTGATTGCGGGCATCAGGAAAACCGCGCCCAGCACCACGCCGAGGCCGGCGGCGATCGACAGGATCCACGCCAGCACGTTGAGTGCGCCGTGGGAGCCCGGTCCCAACGCCGTCTCGGCCCAGACTTCGCCGGACACTGCGAACCAGCTCAGCAGGCGCTGCAGTCCGATCGCGAGCACCACGATCAGCACCAGCGCCAGCCCGATCGACTTCCACAGGATGGCGCGCATCGGCGGCGACAGGATCTGCGAAAGTGCCTTCGCGGCGGCATCGAGCATCATGGGTTCCTCAGCAAAATCGTTGTCCGAGAGGTATTCATGTCCCTGTATTTGGACAAGAGCCAGATGGCGACCTCCGTTGTACTTCGTGGCGTCGCGACATCTGCCTCTCGACGCGAATCACCGACGCGATTGGCCGAGCGCGGCAGACGATCGACTTGCGAGTCGCTCGGAACGTCAAATACCCAAGCGAACTGTGCCTGACCGGGTAGCATGATAAGCGATCTACGCAGTTTATCGTCTTTTTCGCGCAGAATCGCGCTTATGTTCAGCGCTGCCCTTGACGCAACCAGCGTGCAAGTCCCTGCTGCAGCACGTCCATGTTGTAGCCTCACTCACACGGTGCAATCTCAGTTGACGGGACGTGTCGCGTGAACAACGCTGTGCACAGGGAGGCAATTGTGCTCCAAGTCCTCGTCGTCGATGACGATCTTCTGGTCCGATCAGCGATTCGCGCCTGGCTCAATCATCGCGGCTTCAACGTCGTCGTCGCCGATGGCGGAGAAAGCGGCTTGCGGGAACTTGAGCGCACACATTTCGATGTCATGATCGTCGACATTTTCATGCCGCACATGCGCGGCTTCGAGTCCATCAGGGTGTTCCACGAACGTGCCCCGCAGATACCTTTGATTGCCATCTCTGGCTACGTGTTCGCCGAGCAGCGTGCGCCTGCGCCTGATTTCCTGCGCATGGCGCTGGGTCTCGGTGCGTCGCGATGCCTGCGCAAGCCGTTCACGCCGGCCACCCTGATGGCTGTGATCGATGCCTGTCTGCGCGAAAGCGAAAGTTATCCGCATGAAGCCGACGGATAGTCCGCAAATCCCGGAAAGCACCGACGCGCGATGGCTGCGCGCCGTCGTCGAGACAGCGGTCGATGGCGTCATCCTGATCGATGCCGCCGGCAAGGTGCTGAAATTCAATCCGGCCTGCGTCAAGCTGTTCGGATACAGTGCCGACGAGGTGATCGGGCAGAACGTCAAGATGCTGATGCCCGGGCATTACCGGCAGGAGCACGACCGCTACCTCGACAACTACAATAGCACCCACGAACGCAAGATCATCGGCATCGGCCGTGAGGTGACGGGTCAGCGCAAGGGCGGAACGACCTTTCCCATGGACCTGTCGGTCGGCGAGGCCAAGGAGGAAGACGGCTCGATCTTCGTCGGTATCATCCATGACCTTACCGAGCGCGAGCGTACGGAGCGGGCGCTGCGCGAAAGTGCCGCGCGGCTGCGCGCGGTGGTCGATACAGCGGTCGATGGCGTCATCCTGATCGATGCCCGTGGCCGCATCCTGATGTTCAATCCCGCCTGCGAACGGCTGTTCCAGTATCGCGCGGAGGAGGTCATCCACGAGAACGTCAAGGTGCTGATGCCGACGCCCTATCGCGCCGAGCACGACGGCTATCTCAAGCACTTTCGCGACACTGGCGAGCGCCGGATCATCGGCATCGGCCGCGAGGTGATGGGCCGTCGCAAGGACGGCTCCACGTTTCCGATGGACCTGTCGGTCGGCGAGGCCAAGCAGGACGGCGAAGCGATCTTTGTCGGCATCATCCACGATCTCACCGAACGCAAGCGCACCGAGGAGCAACTGGTGCAGGCGCAGAAGATGGAGATCGTCGGCCAGCTCTCCGGCGGCATCGCCCACGACTTCAACAATCTGCTGACGGTGATCGTCGGCAACGCCGAATTCCTCAGCGAGCAGTTGAGGGCACGGCAGGATCTGCGGCAGCTCTCCGATGACATCGGCAGGGCCGGCGACCGCGGCGCCGAGCTGACCCAGCAACTGCTGGCGTTCAGCCGCCGGCAAATCCTTCGCCCGGTAGCGATCGAGTGCAACAAGCTGCTCGACGGCATGCACAAGCTGCTGCGTCGCACGGTGCGCGAGGACATCGAGATCAAGACCATGTTCGAACCGGAACTGGCGCTGGCCTTTGCGGATCCTGCACAGCTCGAATCCGCGGTGCTCAATCTCGCCGTCAATGCGCAGGACGCGATGGTCAAGGGCGGTCGTCTCACCATCTCCACCGCCAATGCATCGCTCGACGATCACTACCAGCGCCTGCATCCCGAAGTGGCTCCCGGCGACTATGTGCTGGTGGCCATCACCGACGATGGCGAAGGCATGGCGAAGGAAGTGATCGACCGGGTGTTCGAGCCGTTCTTCACCACCAAGGAAGTCGGCAAGGGCAGCGGGCTCGGGCTCAGCATGGTCTACGGCTTCGTCAAGCAGTCGAGCGGTCACGTCTCGATCTACAGCGAGCCCGGCCTCGGCACCACCGTGCGGATCTATCTGCCGCAGGCCGCGATGAAAGCGCCGCGCTCGCCGGAGCTGATTCGGCTGGAGGAAACCGTGCTCCCCAGCGGCACCGAGACCGTCCTGGTGGTCGAGGACGATCCGTTCGTGCGCTCCTACGCGGTGATGCGCCTGCAAAACCTCGGCTACGCCGTGGTCGCAGCCGTCAATGGCGCCGACGCGCTGGAGAAGCTGAGGGCGGATAGCTCGATCGACGTGCTGTTCACCGACATCGTGATGCCGGGCGGCATCAATGGCTGGGAGCTAGCGGAGCGCGCCCAGCAGGTACGGCCGGGATTGCCGGTGCTGCTGACATCCGGCTATGCGCTGGAAACCCTAGCAAGGCACGGCCAGCACCGGGAAGGCTCTGTCGTCCTCGTCAAGCCCTATCGCAAGGCCGAACTTGCGCAGCGGCTTCGCGAAGTCATCGGTCAGGCGCCAGCGCTGCAACCGCCGTCGCCGCAGACAGGCTAACCCGCCGCGCAGCGAGGCGGGCTGAGGCTACGCCAAGCGGACCCGGCGTGCGGCCAGTTCGTCGTGCAGTATCACTACTTCTGCAGCGAAAATCGACGCCTCCGCGTCAGCCGTTTCAGGAACAAGCGGCGGCGCCTCGACGGGCCCTTGAAATGGACCGAATGCGTCCGCTACCTCCCGGAGCGGCTTCTGCTTGTCGGCCCAATGCAGCGCGGTGTAGTCGAAGCCCAGCTCGATGGTCGGCTTGACCACTTCGAAATACGGCGAGATGTCGAAGTCACGCGGCATGTACAGCGAGGAATCGCGGATGTGCAGGATCTCGCGGCGGGCAGCGCGGCTGCCGGCGCGGGTGATCTTCGGCAGGATCGGATAGCGCACGGCGTCAAAGGCCTGGGCGATCAGTGCCGAGCAGATGATCTTGGTGGGGTCGCCGGAACCGAAGGCGATCATGCGCCGGCGCCAGCGCTGCGGGATCGGCAGCGGAATGAGGAAGCGCATGAGGTCGACAATGTTCTTGGTGTCGTAGCCGAAGCCGATGCGGTTGATGGCGTAGCGGCACACCGTGTAGCGATCCTCAAACGACAGCCCGACCGGGCGACAGATCCGTGTGTGGTAGGGAAAGTATTTCGACAGCGGCGCCGAGGTGACCCCTTCGCCAATATTGGCCTCGATCAGCACGTGCGGTTCGCCGTCGGGCTCGGCTGCGCCGTCGATCTCGCCGACGAAGAGCGCGGCGTGCGACCATGTCGATTGCGTCAGATACTTGATGATGCCGGAGACACGGTTGTTGCCCTCGACCAGGATCACGTCGCCGGGTTGCACGATATCGCGCAACCGTTCCGGATCGCTGGGCGTAAAAGGTTCATAACCCGGCACCTCCTTCTGGAGGTAGCCGGCGATCAGCTTTCCGACCGTATCGAGCACGACGCCCATCTTGGTCACTCCCCTGCGGTTCGTCCCGACCGCTCTGTTCGTGCTACATGATGGTCGAAAGCCATTGCAATTTGGTTCACGTGCCGCGCGTCCCACTCATGATTGATTCACCATGGCAGTTGCCGCATCCCCATGAATGCGGCAAAGTTCGTCGCACGTTCTCCCGTTTCGCAAAGTCTTGGAAACCATCACATGACAATTACGCGCCGCGATTTCGTCTCGGCGTCCTCGGCATTTGCACTGGCCACCGCGTTCGGTGCAAGCGCGCGGGCCGCGCCGCTGCCGCGCGATGCTGACATTGTCGTGATCGGCGCCGGTGCCGCCGGTATCGCTGCGGCCAGGCGGATCGTCGCTGCCGGCCGCAAGGTGATCGTGGTGGAGGCGTCCGGCCAGATCGGCGGTCGTTGCCTCACTGATACCACCAGCTTCGAGACCCCCTTCGATCGCGGGGCGCGCTGGTTGCATAATCCGGAAACCAATGCGCTGGTGAAGCTCGCCCGTGCCGTCGGCGTGGAACTCATCCCGACGCCGGGCAGCCAGAAGATCCGTATCGGCCGCCGCAACGCGCGCGCCGGCGAGACCGAAGAGTTTCTCGCCACCCTCGTGCGCGCCAACCGCGCCATTGATGACGCCGCGCGCAAGGGCGATCCATCCTGCGCATCGGCGCTGCCGAAGGATCTCGGCAACTGGGCCGGCGCTACCGAATACGTGCTCGGCGCCTATGCCGCCGGCAAGGACCTGAAGGACCTCTCCGCTCTCGATCATGTCCGCGCGCAGGAACGCGGCACCGAGATCGCCAGCCGGATCGGGCTCGGCGCGCTGATGGTCAAGCTCGCCGACGGTTTGCCGGTGGCATTGTCGACGCCGGCCACGCGGGTGAACTGGAGCGGTCGCGACATCGCGGTCGAGACGCCGGCGGGGCGGATCGCGACCCGCGCGGTGATCGTCACGGCATCGTCCAACGTGCTGGCTTCCGGTGCCATCGGCTTCACGCCGGAGTTGCCGAAGCGGCAGCTCGACGCGGCCGCGAAACTGTCGCTCGGCAGTACCGACCGTATCGCGCTGTGGATGCCCGGCAATCCGCTCGCGCTCGGCCGCGACGAGCTGATGATCGAGCAGAGCACCGATACGCGCACCGGCGTGATGCTCGCCAATGTCGGCAGCTCCGCGCTGTGCACCGTCGATGTCGCGGGCGCCTTCGGCCGCGATCTGTCGGCGCAGGGCGAGGCGGCGATGGTCGCCTTTGCGGTGGAGTGGCTGACCAAGCTGTTCGGCAGCGACATTGCGAAAGCGGTGACCAAGAGCAGTGCCACGCGCTGGAATGCGTCGCCCTTCATCAAGGGCGCCATGTCTGGCGCAGTGCCCGGCGGACAGTTCGCCCGCCGCGCATTGATCGAGCCGATGGGCAATCTGTTTCTCGCCGGCGAAGCGACCCACGAAACCCTGTGGGGCAGTGTCGACGGTGCCTGGGAAACCGGCGAACGCGCTGCCGACGCCGCGCTCAAGAAGATCGGCGCGTTGAAGGATACCGAGGCGGAAAGGCCGGCGCGCCCGGCGCGCAAGCCGAAGCCACGGGCGCGATCGAGCAACGCGGTGGAGTAATTACAAGAGCCTCTTTGGCCGTCATCCCAGCAGAAACGCAATTGCGTTTCGGCTGGAGGTGCCGTCGCACTTGCGACGGCCATCGAAGGATGGGCCGCGCGCTCCGACACCCATCCTTCGAGGCTCGCCCAAGCGGGCGAGCACCTCAGGATGACGGCAGAGTATTTGTCTGGCTTTAGCGAAGTACGCCGTCGAACAGCGGTATGAAGATCACCGCCGGGCCGAAACCGGAAACCCCGCGGGCGAGGCCGGCCACGAAGGCGGTGACAACGAGGCAGATGAGCGAGGCATTGCTGTAGGAGGCGAGGCCAAGATTCTGAAAAAGATCCTGAGCAAGATCCTGAACGAGACCCGCCGTCACGCTTTCACGTCCGGCAGGTCGCCCGAAAACCGTCCCGCATCGTCCGGCCTCATGCCCGCAGCGTACCGCCGGTCTTCTTCGTCACTTCCGCCACGACCTTCGCGCCGATTGCGTCGATCTCCTGATCGGTCAGGGTCTTTTCGCGCGGCTGGATGGTCACGGCGATGGCCAGCGACTTCTTGCCGTCCTCCACGCCCTTGCCTTCATAGACGTCGAACAGCGTCACGTTGCTGATCAGCTTCTTGTCGACGCCAACAGCGGCGCGCACCAGATCGCCGGACTTGACGCTGCGATCGACGATGAAGGCGAAATCGCGCGACACCGGCTGGAACGCCGACAGTTCGAGCAGCGGCTTGGCGCGCGTGGCCCTGACCTTGGCGTCGGGGATGCGATCGAGGATCACCTCGAACGCCATCAGCGGGCCAACGGCGCCGAGCGCTTCCGCAGCGCGCGGATGCAGCTCGCCGAAATAGCCGAGAATGTTCTGCGGACCGATCTGGATGGTGCCGGAACGGCCGGGATGAAGCCAGCCCGGACCCCCGGCGACGATCTGCAGCGCCTGCATTGGCGCGCCGGCGGCAGCCAGTACCGCGAAGGCATCGGCCTTGGCATCGAGCGCGTCGGCGTTCGCGGCACCCGACCAGTGCCGTCCCATGCCCTTCGACGATGCGAGGCCATGACGGATGCCGGCGGCGGCGATGAACTGATCCTCCGGGCGGTCGCCCTTGAAGATCTGTCCGACCTCGAACGACGCGAGATCGGCGACGCCGCGATCGGCGTTGGCCTGCGCAGCTTTGACCAGGCCCGGCAGCAGGCTGGGCCGCATGTCCGAGAGATCCGCCGCGATGGGATTGGCCAGCGCCAGGGCGGCGCTGCCGCCGCCGAACAGTTCGGCATGCGGCTTGGCGATGAACGAATAGGTTACGGCTTCCACCATGCCGCGCACGGCCAGCGCGCGTTTGGCGCGGCGGGTGCGCGACTGGATCTGGGTCAGGATCGGCTTGCGCGGCGCGTCGCCGCGCTCGAACGGCGTCATCGGCACCTTGTCGACGCCGTAGATCCGCATGATCTCCTCGACGATGTCGGCCTTGCCATGCACATCGCTGCGCCAGGAGGGCACGGCGACCTTCACCACCGGGCCGGTGCCGGCCATCATGAAGCCGAGCCGCGTCAGGATCAGCCGCATCTCGACCATCGGCACGTCGATGGCAGCGAGGCGCTTCACTTCCGCCAGCGGGAAATCGATGATGCGGTCGTCGGCATGGGCGTTGCCGACCACGGTGATCTCCGACGGCGTACCGCCGCACAATTCCATCACCAGTTTGGTCGCGAGTTCGAGGCCGGGCAGCATGAAGGCCGGATCGACGCCGCGTTCGAAACGATAGCGCGCATCGGAGTTGATGCCGAGCCGGCGGCCGGTCTGGGCGATGTTGATCTCGTTCCACAGCGCGGATTCGATCAGCACGTCGGTGGTCTCTTCCGAGCAGCCGGAAGCCTCGCCGCCCATGATGCCGGCCAGCGACTCCACGCCGTTGTCGTCTGATATCACGCAGGCCTTGTCGTCGAGCGTGTAGGTCTTGCCGTCCAGTGCCAGCAGCGTCTCGCCGGCGCGGGCACGGCGCACCACGACGTCGCCCTTGACCTTGGCGGCGTCGAACACGTGCAGCGGCCGGGCGCGATCGAAGGTGAGATAGTTGGTGATGTCGACCAGCGCATTGATGGGTCGCAGCCCGATCGAGATCAGCCGCTTTTGCAGCCAGTCCGGCGACGGACCGTTCTTGACGCCGCGCACCAGCCGCAGGGCGAAGCCCGGGCACAGGGTGGCGTCTTCGACGGTGACCTTTACCGGGCAGGGGAATTCGCCCTTGATCTGCTTGATACCGGGGTCCTTGAACTTGCCCATGTCGGCGGCGGCGAGATCGCGCGCAATGCCGTGCACGCCGGTGCAGTCCTGGCGGTTCGGCGTGAGATTGATCTCGATCACGGGATCGCCGAGCTTGGCCCATTCGGCATAGGATTCACCGACCGGCGCATCGGCCGGCAGTTCGATGATGCCGTCGATGGCGTCGAGCAGTCCGAGTTCGCCGGCGGAGCACATCATGCCCTGACTCTCGACGCCGCGGATGTTGCCGAGACCGATGGTGAAATCCTTGCCCGGGATGAATGTGCCCGGCCTTGCGAGGACGGTCTTCAGCCCCGCACGCGCATTCGGCGCGCCGCACACGATCTGCAGCGGTTCGCCGTCACCGGTATCGACCTTGCACACCCGCAGGCGGTCGGCATTGGGATGCTGCTCGGCCGACAGGATATGCGCGATCGTGAACGGCTTAAGCAGCTTTGCCTTGTCGTCGATATGCTCGACCTCAAGCCCGATCATGGTGAGCTTGTCGGCGAGCTTTTCGAGGGGCTCGTCGGTGTCGAGATGATCTTTCAGCCAGGACAGGGAGAATTTCACGAGCTTAATCCTCCGGCCAGGCTGGGCACGTCGAGCGGCTTGAAGCCGTAGTGGCTGAGGAAGCGGACGTCGCCCTCGAACAGCTGGCGGAGATCGCCGATGCCGTATTTGAGCATGGCGATGCGGTCGATGCCCATGCCCCAGGCAAACCCCTGGTACACATCGGGATCGATATCGCAGGCGCGCAGCACGTTGGGATGCACCATGCCGCAGCCGAGAATCTCCAGCCAGTCCTCGCCCTCGCCGAAGCGGATCTCGCCCTTGTCGCGGCGGCACTGGATATCGACTTCCAGCGACGGCTCGGTGAACGGGAAGAACGACGGCCGGAACCGCATGTTGATGTTGTCGACCTCGAAGAATGCCTTGCAGAACTCGTGCAGGATCCATTTGAGGTGGCCGAGATGCGCGGTCTTGTCGATCACCAGGCCTTCGACCTGGTGGAACATCGGCGTGTGCGTCTGGTCAGAGTCGCTGCGATAGGTGCGGCCCGGACAGATGATGCGGATCGGCGGCGCCTGCGTCAGCATGGTGCGGACCTGCACCGGCGAGGTGTGGGTACGCAGCAGCTTGCGCACGCCCTCCGAGTCCGGATTGAAATAGAAGGTGTCGTGCATCTCGCGGGCCGGATGACCCTCGGGGAAGTTCAGCCGCGTGAAATTGTAGTCGTCGATCTCGATGTCCGGACCTTCGGCGATGGCAAAGCCCATGTCGGCGAAAATGGTGGTGAGTTCGTCCATCACCTGGCTGAGCGGATGGATGCGGCCCAGTTCGGCGGCGGGATCGCGCAGCGGCAGCGTGACGTCGATGGTCTCGGAGGCCAGCCGCGCATCGAGCGCGGCGTTCTTCAGGATATCGCGCCGCGCTGTCAGCGCCTGGGTCACGACCTCCTTGGCGAGGTTGATCGCAGCACCCTCGGTCTTGCGCTGTTCCGGCGACATCTTGCCGAGCGTCGCGAGCAGAGCGGAGATCGAGCCCTTCTTGCCGAGCGCGCCGACGCGCACCGCCTCGATGACGGCTTCGTCGGAGGCCGCGGCGATATCGGCCAGAATGGTCTGTTGAAGCGTCGTCAGATCGGACATGAGCAACCTCGATAAGAGAGGCAAGAGCCTCTCGCCGCCTGCGGGCTCGACGGACCGTCGAGGACGCAAGGTTTACAGCACGCGTCTACCAGGGATTAAGACGTCAATGGCCGGGACAGGAGCGTGTGAACGCTTCTGCCCGGCCATGACAATGTCGAGGAAACCGCGGGAAGCGGAAAGCTCAGGCTGCGAGAGCGGCCTTGGCCTTTTCGGCAATCGCGTTGAACACCGCGGGCTCGTTGATCGCGAGATCGGAGAGCACCTTGCGGTCGACCGTCACGCCGGACTTGGCGAGGCCGTTGATAAACACGCTGTAGGTCATGCCGAGCGGACGCACGGCGGCGTTGAGGCGCTGGATCCACAGAGCGCGGAACGTGCGCTTCTTGCGCTTGCGGTCGCGGAAGGCGTACTGGCCGGCCTTTTCGACTGCCGCCTTGGCGGTGCGAATGGTGTTCTTGCGGCGGCCACGGAAACCCTTGGCGGCCTTGTAGACTTTCTTGTGCTTGGCGTGAGCCGTCACACCGCGTTTGACGCGAGCCATGACTGATCTCCTTCAGTTCAAAATGGGAAACAGAATGCCGCGCGAACGCGGCCGTGATGACGCGGCTAACGTCAGGCGTTCGGCAAGAAATACTTCTTGATGTTGTCGCCGTCGGTCTTGAACAGCACGCGGGTGCCGCGGAGCTGACGAATCTGCTTCTTCGTCCGCTTGATCATTCCGTGGCGCTTGCCGGCATGCGCCGACATCACTTTGCCTGTTCCGGTCACTTTGAAGCGCTTTTTGGCGCCCGACTTGGTCTTCAGCTTGGGCATTTGGCTCTCCTATGGCCCGCACGCCTCATGCGCCCCGTGGGGGCGCTGCGCCGGCTAAAATGCTCGCTAGAGCGTTGAAAGTGCTCGACTTTTTGCCTCACGGAAGAAGTCAGCACGGCATCGCCACGGCAGCCCTTGATCAGCCGGACGATGAAGGTTGGGCTTATGGCAGAGGAAGCGCGAATTGGCAACGATTAACGCCAGAAATGGTGCTTGCAGCCGGTCGGAGGATGCTGCGTGCGATTTTATCCGGATTCGGGACGCCGCGGTTGAACGCAAAGGCTTCACCGCCAACCAACCGGGATCGCCCCTCCAATCAACGGATCGACATGCCTGTTTCACCCCGATCGATGGCCCTCGTCGCGCTGTTGGCGCTGCCGACGGTATACGGCCCCGGCCGCCGCCGCCCGCTATGATGGTGTCTGAACGTGGTTTTCGCCACCACGGCCGGTAATTGCAGCTCCGGCTACAGCGTGCCGTTCAACGTGGCGGGCCGCCGGGTGTCCTCGGCCGGCGGTGGCAAGGTCACCGGCGGTCTTGGCCGCAGCGGGGTCGTTGCCGTCCGGATCTCGGTCGGCGCATCGAAGGCCAGCGGCTCCGGCCAGCTGAACGGCAATTCCGGCGCGGGACACTGGAGCGGGATCATTTCCGGCGATCGCTGTAGCGGATCGTGGCAGGCCACACGCAGCTGACACGCGGCCTTCATTGCAGGAATGCTTGTTGCGCGGGTGTGCCACAGTGGCAGGAACAGATGCGCCTCACTATGTGTTGCTCGACGATAAGCAACTGCATGGGACGTGACATGACCGGGAACTCCAGGAAACAAGCCAAAGCAATCGCAATCAAGCAGGACGCCAAGGCGCTCACCACGTTGAAGTGGCTGTTCGCCGCCGCTGGCGTCGCCGCGGCGATCGCGCTGGCTGGCGCCGCCCATGCCGGGGCCTCCCATGACGGCACTTGGAAGGTCACCATCATCACCCAGACCGGCAACTGCGATCCGGCCTACTCCTATCCGGTCAAGGTGTCCGGCGGTGTCGTCAGCTATAATGGCGACGGCAGCTTTACCATTGCCGGCAATGTCGCCGACGCAGGGACCGTCAAGGTCTCGATCGCCCGTGGCGATCAACGCGCCGATGCGACCGGCAAGCTGACCGGCGATTCCGGCACCGGCCAGTGGAGCGGCAAATCCGCCACCACGGCGTGCAGCGGGCGCTGGGAAGCCGTGCGCGCGAGCTGATCCTCAAGCTCATTCCGGATTCGCTCTGGCTTCGCCCTCGCGCCCGGAACGACAAGTCTCCCCCAAGAAAAAGGCCCGCCAGAAACTGACGGGCCGAAATCTTTCAGTCGCTGCGGATCGCAAGGCGATCAGCGCGGCGCCAGAACCATGACGACCTGGCGGCCTTCGAAGCGGGCGTCCTGCTCGACCTTGGCGTATTCGGCGACGTCCGCCTTCACCTTGTCCAGCAGCTTGGTGCCGATTTCCTGATGGGCCATTTCACGGCCGCGATAGCGCAGGGTGATCTTGACCTTGTCGCCTTCTTCGAAAAAGCGCTGCATGGCGCGCATCTTCACTTCGTAGTCGTGGTCGTCGATCATCGGGCGGAGCTTGATCTCCTTGATTTCGACGATCTTCTGCTTCTTGCGGGCTTCGGCGGCCTTTTTCTGGGCCGAATACTTGAACTTGCCGTAGTCCATGATCTTGCAGACGGGCGGGCTGGTATTGGGCGAAATCTCGACCAGATCCATGCCGGCTTCCATCGCCATCTTCACAGCAGTCGCCGTTTCGACAGTGCCGTGATTGAGGCCAGTCTGATCGATCAGCTGGACCTGGGCGTTGCGGATTTCATCGTTGGTGCGCGGCCCGTCTTTGGTTGCGGCGGGCGGGGCTCTGTTGGGACGGCGAATGGGTGACTCTCCAATATTGTTTGCGAAGGCGGCAGTGTGAAGGAATAAGGCCGTGCGAGCAAGCAAACTCACGCGCCGCGTGCCAAAAAGCCTCAAATACGAGGCGTTTCGGTCGCGGCTGTCGGCGGGGCCGGGGTGCCCCTAGGCCTGACACGGCAGACCGGGACCACATAGAGTGCCAATGCCGGTTCCGCAAGCGTCCGCGGTACTGACGCACTGCAGCAAGGTGCGTTGACGCCGGCCATCTGCTCAATCAAATAGCAGGCCGAACCGAGCGAGTGATCCATGAGCAATACCAAAGCGGCCGCCCCGACCTTCCTGCCGGTCGGCAGCGGCCCCGACCGCCGCGACATCGCGGTGCGCGCCCGCGCCGGTGGCGCGCCCGGCCTGTTGTGGATGAGCGGCTTCAAGTCCGACATGCAGGGCGGCAAGGCGGTGGCGCTGGACGCCTGGGCCGCCGAGCACGGCCGCGCCTGTGTGCGCTTCGATTATTCCGGCCACGGCGAATCCGGCGGCGCCTTTGTCGACGGCACCATCGGCCGCTGGCTTGAGGACAGCCTTGCGGTGTTCGACGCCTTCTGCGAGGGCCCGCAGGTGGTGATAGGCTCGTCCATGGGCGGCTGGATGGCGCTGCTGCTGGCGCGCACGCTGGCCCGGCGGGGCAGCATCGGCCGCGCCACCCTGAAGGGCCTGGTTCTGATCGCGCCGGCGCCGGATTTCACCGAGGAGCTGATGTGGAAGGGCTTTTCGCCGGCGATCCGGCAGGAGATCGAGACCAAGGGCGTGTGGATGCGGCCGTCGGAGTATGGCGAGCCCTATCCGATCACCAGGCGGCTGATCGAGGAGGGCCGCAACCATCTGCTGCTCGGCGGCAGCATCGAGCTCGGCTGCCCGGTCCGCATCCTGCAGGGCCGGCAGGACCCCGACGTGCCCTGGCAGCACGCCTTCGCGCTGGCGCACCGGCTGCCCGGCGAAGATGTGGTGCTCACCATGATCCCCGACGGCGACCACCGGCTGTCGCGACCGCAGGATCTCGCGCGCATCATCGCGGCGGTGGAGGAACTGGTGGAGGGGTAGCGCCCTCGGTCGTCATTGCGAGGTCGTAGGATGGGTGGAGCGCAGCGATACCCATCGCGTGCCCGCCTCAACGAAGATTTTTCGATTGTCACCGCCGCCATGGCTCCAGCCATGACGAGCCGGAACGTTTGTGAGTACGAGATGATGGGTATCGCTGCGCTCCACCCATCCTACGCGATCGCGTCGCGCCATTCCGCGCCAACGCTATCGTCGCCTTCTACGCCGTGGTGCTTTGATTTGAGCGCGTGAAATGCATTCACGTCCATCGGCTGCGCCAGCGCCCACACCGCGGCGCCGCGCACCAGTGCGCTGTCGTCCGAGAGCAATCGCTGCGCCTCGACGATCAATGTCGCATCGCCGGAGTTGCCGATAGCGATCAGCACGTTGCGCAAAAACCGGTCGCGCCCGATGCGCTTCACCGGTGACTTGGTGAACAGCGCGCGAAACTGCGCATCGTCGAGACGCGATAACTTTGCCAGCGACGGCGCGCGCAGTTCGTCGCGCGCGGCCAGCTTTATCTCGCGGCCTTCCTGCGCGAACTTGTTCCACGGGCACGCTGCCAGGCAGTCGTCGCAACCATAGATGCGGTTGCCCATGCTCTTGCGGAATTTGTGCGGGATCGGGCCCTTGTTCTCGATGGTGAGGTAGGAGATGCAGCGCCGCGCATCGAGCTGGTAAGGCGCCGGAAACGCCGCGGTCGGGCAGATGTCGAGGCAGGCCTGACACGAGCCGCAGTGATCGCGCTCGGCCGCATCGCGCGGCAATTCCAGCGTGGTGAAGATGGCGCCGAGAAACAGCCACGAGCCGAATTCGCGCGAGACGAGGTTGGTGTGCTTGCCCTGCCAGCCAAGCCCCGACGCCTGCGCCAGCGGCTTTTCCATCACCGCGGCCGTGTCGACGAACACCTTCACGTCGCCACCCGCCTGCGCGATCAGCCAGCGCGCCAGCGCCTTCAGGCGCTTCTTGATCAGGTCGTGATAGTCGTCGCCCTTGGCATAGACCGAGATCGCCGCATGCGACCGTTGCGCGAGAATTGCCAGCGGATTCTCATCGGGGCCGTAGTTGACGCCGAGCATGATCACCGAGCGGACGTCGGGCCACATCACCCGCGGGTCGCCGCGGCGCGGGTCGGCGAGCCACGCCATCTCCCCATGGGCACCGGACGCAAGAAACGCCTCGAGCTTTTCGCGCACGCCGGCGATGGCGCCGGGGTCGGCGATGCCGATGGCGTCGAAGCCGAGCGCGCGGGCCTCACCGGTGAGCGCGTCTTTGAGTGACGGCGCAGCGACGTCCATCACGAAGCCGCTCCTGTTTCCCGGACGCGCTGCGACGTGAGTGACGATGCGCAGCATCGTCCGAAACGGTGCTGCGCAGATCCGGGATCCCGGTCTGTTGAGTGACCGGGGCCCCGGATCAGCAGCGCACTACGCCGCGTCCGAGGCACGAGAGATGAGTTCAGAAATCCAGATCCACATAAGTGCGCGACGCCGGGACGCCGGCCAGCCATTCGCTGAGCAGAGGACGGAATGACGGGCGGGATTTCACCCGCGCGTACCACGCCTTTGCCGCGTCGTCCTCGCTCCATGGCACGTCGCCCAGATAGTCGATCGCCGACAGATGCGCGGCCGCGACCAGGTCCGCATAGCTGAGCCGGTCGCCGGCGAGAAAGTTCCGCGTGCGCGCCAGCCAGCCGATATAGGCCAGATGATAGCGCACATTGGCGGTGGCGGCGCGGATCACGTCCATGGACGGCGCGCCGCCGCCGACATCCTCGCTCATGAAGCGCTTGTAGATGCGCTCGTTGACCAGAGGGCCGGAGGCCTCCTCGAAGAACTTTTCGTTGAACCACGCCATCAGCCGGCGCACCTCGATGCGCTCGGCCATTGCCACCGGCAGCAGCCGGCGGTCGCCCATCGCAGGACCATGGGCCTCGTCGAGATATTCGGCGATGATACCGGCGCCGGGAATCGGCGGAAAACCATCGGTGACCAGCACCGGCGTATTGCCTGCGGGATTCAGCACCAGAAACGCTTCCCGCCGCTCCCATGTGCGTTCCTCCACCAGGCGCAGGTCAAGGCCGTATTCGCCGACGATGAGACGGACGAAGCGCGACTGCGGACAGAACGAGTGATGGTAGAGCGTGAACATGAAGGCCTTGATAGGGATGCGATCGTTAACAAAACGTCTCAATGGGGGGAGCACCAGCCATGCGGCGGGAACGCGCAAACTAGCGAAGCGAACGATGGAGGCAAGGTGCCATTTCAGTGTTTTTGCGATTGCGGCAATGGACCGAATAGGCGAGAAGAACCCGGCTTTTTCAGGCCGGGGCCGAGCAAGGACGTATAAAATCCATGATGTCTGATGTAATACGGGCGATCATCCTCGGCATCGTCGAGGGCGTGACCGAGTTCCTTCCGGTATCATCCACCGGCCATTTGCTGCTGGCGGAGCGCTTCTTCGATCTGGGCGAGGGCCCGTTCTGGAAGAGCTTTGCGATCCTGATCCAGCTCGGCGCCATTCTCGCCATCGTCGCGCTGTATTTCGGCAAGTTGTGGCATATCGCGCTGAACATGTTCACCGATCCCGCGGCGCGGCGCTTCGTGATCGGCGTGCTGGTCGCGTTCCTGCCGGCAGCGGTGATCGGCGCGGCGGTTGGCAGCTATATCAAGCTCTATCTGTTCAATCCCTGGGTGGTCTGCTTCTCGCTGATCGTCGGCGGCGCGATTCTGCTGTGGATCGACCAGCTCGATCTCGATCCCGTCTATGACGACGCCACCACCTTCTCGCTGCCCATGTATTTCAAGATCGGCTGCGCGCAGTGCCTGGCCATGATCCCCGGCGTGTCGCGCTCCGGCGCCACCATCGTCGGCGCCATGCTGCTCGGCGCCGACAAGCGCGCGTCGGCCGAGTTCTCGTTCTTCCTGGCGATCCCGACCATGGTCGGCGCCTTCGTCTACGACCTCTACAAGAGCCGCGGCGAGATGACGATGGATCACGGCTATCTGATCGCCATCGGCTTCGCGGTGTCGTTCATCACCGCCATCATCGTGGTGAAGGCATTCCTCACTTACGTCACCCGGCACGGCTTCGTGCTGTTCGCCTGGTGGCGGGTGGTCGTCGGCACCGTCGGCCTGCTGGCGCTGGCACTGGGGCGGTAGGGGCTTTCGAGGGATCCATGCCCCGGACGCGATGCAATACGAAGTATTGCTTCGCAGAGCCGGGGCCGCGTCGGGCTCCGGCATTTGGTACGGTCCCGGTTCTGCGCAGCAGCACTCCGTGCTGCGGCGCGCCCGGGACAAGGGATTCTTAGTTCACACCGTTATGGGCGAACTGGCCGGTGGCGCGGAAGCGCCAGAGATATTGCGGGGCGATCGCTTCCAGCGAATCGGCTGCAATGCCGAGGCCGTCCAGCGTCAGCCCGGCCGCCTTGGCGGCGTCCGACACCACATTGTCGGTTCGCAGCAGCGCCACCTGGTCCGGCGTCAGCTTGAAGGCGCCCGGTGCGAACTGCAGGAACATGGCCTTCATTTTGGCGATGCCGAACGGCACCGGCACCAGCATGCGCTTGCGCTCGATGGTGGCCAGGATGATCTCGACGATCTCGCGCATGGTCAGCACTTCCGGGCCGCCCAGCTCGTAGGTGGCGCCAGGCACCGTCTTGCCGTCGACGGCGTCGGCCACGGCGGTGGCGACGTCGCCCACATAGACCGGCTGCATTTTCGTATCCGCGCCGAACACCGGCATCACCGGCGCCATCCGGGCCAAGGTGGCGAATCGGTTGGTGAACTGGTCCTCGGGGCCGAACACCACCGAGGGCCGCAGGATCGTTGCATTGGGCACCGCTTCCAGCACCGCGGCCTCGCCGGCGGCCTTGGCGCGGGCATAGGCGGATTCGGAATTGGCGTCGGCGCCGATCGCCGAGACATGGACCATGCGGGCCCCGATCGCCTTCGCGCCCTCGGCAATGGTCCTGGCGCCCTGCGCCTGCACGGCGTCGAAGCGCTGCGCGCCTGATTCGGTCAGGATGCCGCAAAGATTGACCACGATGCTGGCGTCGCGCATCGCCGCGGTCACCGAGGCCGGGTAGCGCAGATTGGCCTGCACGGCATGGATCTGGCCGACCTTGCCGAGCGGCTGCAGGTGGCCGGCGAGTTCCGGCCGGCGCACGGCCACCCGGACCCGGTAATCGCGCTTCACCAGCGCCCGGACCACATGGCGGCCGAGAAAGCCCGAGCCGCCGAAAACCGTGACGAGGGTATCGATGGGGGCGGTCATGGCGGGGTTCCTCGGGGTCGGTGGTGCGGCGCAAAACGGGTTTGAAGAGGCACTTTCGCGATACGCCATGACGGTTGCGCTGTACAGCGGATTTGAACCGCGAAAGCAATTTGACAATCGTGTAACCGGTCCGTACTAACCGCGCGTCGGCCCAGGTGGCGGAATTGGTAGACGCGCTGGCTTCAGGTGCCAGTAGCTTAACGGCTGTGAAGGTTCGAGTCCTTTCCTGGGCACCATTCCCACAATACGTTGTTGTAATTGCTCAACTTCCCCTTCTCGGGGGAATTTGGCCGTCTCTCTGGTACACAGAGACGGTACACATGCTCCTGCGAATGCCCTCACCGATACGGCTCAAAAACTCCACCGCTCACTACTTGCGTAGACGTGTCCCGGCGGACGTGCTCGCCGTGGCGATTGGCGTGACGCTTCGTATCCCGGTCGGAGAAGATGTCGTCCCCGTGCGCGTCGGTGGCACCGGCATCGTCAAGGTGTCCCTGCGCACCACAGATCCGAAGCAAGCCAAAGAGCGGCAGGCTACGGCCTTGTCGTACCTCAACAGCTTCTGGCAGTCGTTGCGGGACGGCCCGGCTCGCTTGACGCACCAGCGCGTGATCGGGCTCGCCGGAGAATGGTATCGCCAGACAAAGAAGGAATGGGAGGCCGACCCCGGGCGGGCCTCGCTCTGGGGGATACTGAACCACGCGGCCCAGAAGTGGGACATGGTCAAGGCACAGGCAGAGATGGAGCCCTACGTCGCCGAGCTTCTTGAGCAGAGGGCGCTGCAGGTCGATGACGAAACGCGGGTTAGGTTGGCAACCGCCATGCACGGTGCGTTCAAGGACGCCACGGCGCTGCTGGAGCGGCGCGGTAGAGGGGACTACGGCCCGGACACGATAGAGCAGCGGTTTGGCGTGTGGGCGCCGGAAGCCGCCCTGAACGGCACGCCTGCGAAGGTGCCGACCATGACCCTTTTCGCCGATTGGGAACGGGAAGCCCGTCTCGCCAATCGCACCGACAAGACAATCAGCGAGTACAGGTCCCTCATGCAGCGTTTCGTGGACTTCGTTGGCCATGACGATGCCCTGCTGATCACCCCGGATGACGTGATCAGATGGAAGGATGCCCGGCTTGCGGCTGGCATCTCGTTGAAGACGGTCAAGCACACCGATATAGCGGTCCTCAAATCAGTGCTCGGTTGGGCTACGGAGAACCGACGCATTCCAGCCAATCCTGTGCCGCAACTCAAATTGAAGTTGGGGAAGAAGAACCAAGAGCGCGAGCGGGGTCTCACAGCGGTTGAAGCGATCGACATCCTGCGGGCTGCGAGCGCCTACAAAGCCGCTCCGAGAGAACTTGCGCAGACGGCTGCAGCCAAGCGGTGGGTGCCCTGGCTGTGCGCCTACACGGGCTCGCGGGTCGGCGAGATGGTTCAACTTCGCCGGGAGGATGTTGAGCAGCGGGGCGCTTACCTGATTGTCACGATCACGCCAGAGGCAGGCAAGGTGAAGGACAAGAAGACGAGGCGCGTGGTGCTGCATCTGCATCTCCTCGACATTGGCTTCGTCAAGTTCGTGAACAGCTCCCCGGATGGCTACCTCTTCGTGAAGGCCAAAGACCGGGCAGAAGCCGATGGGCGTGTCCGCGCTGTCAAGAACCGGCTGTGCGAGTTCGTGCGGAAGATCGTTCCGGACGAGCGGGTTGCGCCCAACCACGGATGGCGACACCGCTTCCAGACGGTCGGTCGTGACGTGGACGCGAGCGAGGGTATCGTGAATGCCATCTGCGGCCACGGGCGGCGCGATGTGGCCGACGACTATGGTGATCGGACCTTCACGGCGATGGCGGTCGCGCTGGCCAAGTTCCCCCGGTACGAACTCAATTAGTCTGCCATGCGATTGCTAGTGGCTCGCCCACGAGACGTTGCTTGACACTAGTCAGCTTGCGTCACCAGTCTATCCGAAACGATTCGGGGGGCGTGGGCAGGCAATGGCGCAAGACGATGCAAGAGAGAATCAACTGGTTGACCTGTTCAATCTAGAGCGCCCCGCTAATCGGGTTAGGCATGGCGTGGACGCTGTCCTAACTGTCTCAGGCACAGAGGTTGAATTTGAGTTGAAGTCGGTCACGACAGCTCGTGGCGGTCTGAGCACTGTCAGAGACCTCGGTAAGGATCACATCGAGAAGTGGCGTAACAAGCACTGGATCGTCGCATTCTACGACGGCGTGAAAATCCAAGAATGCAAGTACGGTAGCCCGGATGCGATGGCATTCTGGGTAAACAAGATCTGGTCTTCGATTAAACCTGACTTCGACATAGCAGAACACGTTCCGCCGTTGCTGACGCTCAAGGCTATGGAGAGCGTCATCGGCAAGAAGTCCTTCTACTCCCTGAATGACGCTAAGGCGCTGCACAAGGCGCAGTACACAGCAAGTCAGTACAAGGACATGATGGACGTGAAGGAAGGCTACAGCCCTGACCGAATGCTGGAGATATTCCGGCATAGGACGGCGTATCTGATCGAACGAGGATCAACTCTGAACAACCCCCACATCCCGATGGCCTTCCTAGAGGCCCTTCCATCGCTCGATAAGAAGGAGCCAGCAAAGAGCCTCAGGAAGCTCGTTCGCGCTTGGCTGAAGGCGTCGAAATAGGTTTGGATTTTCCGAGGGCTACCGCGACGGCGCGAGCGACAGCGTATCCCATTGGGGGAGAGACCGAGTTGCCGATCAGACCAAGCGCTTTGTAGACGGGAGCCTCGAATGGCCAGTCAGCGGGGAAACCCTGCAGGACCATACAATCCTCGATAGACAGCCGGAAGTCGCCGTTCTTGGCAACAAACGCGGACGCCGCTACCCTGTTCGCCGCCACGCCGTTGGGCCAGATGCGTAACTGTGCCCACGTGTTCGCTGATGTCGCACTATTCACTACACTCGTGGTGTTCCGAGGGCCGGTCCATCCACTGCGTATAGTAGGGGCCAATCCGTCGAAACCTATATCGGGGAGCCCCAAAGCCTCGCGAGCGCCCATAGTTCGCAGTAGACCATCGGTCGTTTGTCCGGTGGTGTGGGTTGGCCTTGGCGCTTGGAAACGATCAGCGGCTTCTTTGTCGGCAAATCCGACGAATAACACCCGCTTCCGACGCTGCGGCACACCGAAGTCCGCAGCCTCAAGGGTAATCATCTGTATGCGATAGCGGCTCTTCAACGGCTCGAAGATCGTCTGCTGAACGTAATCCTCGAACTTCTTGGTAGCCAATCCCGAGACGTTCTCACATACGAATGCACGGGGGCGCGCTTCGCGAACTGCCCTGACAAGTTCGGGAATCATATCTCGCACATCCGCCGCGCCGCGCCGGCTTCCCCCGTGGCTAAATGGCTGGCACGGAGGACCACCGTGCACCACATCAACCTTCCCTCGGTAAGGCTTCCAGTCAATCTGGGTAACGTCGCCGGCATCCCCGGCAAAGACCTTCCAGCGGGGACGTGCGGTCTTGAGAAGCCCTTCCACCATTGGAAGGATGTCATATGATGCTGTGTGTTTGTACCCGGCTCTGTCGAACCCAATGTCGAGACCGCCGCCGCCGCTGAATAAGCTCAGTGCAGACAACCCGTTTGACCGCAGCTTGGGCATCAAGGTGTAAGGATCGAGGCGCGGCGTGGGAATGGGTAGTTTGGGAACGTCACACTCGCCACGCATGGCACGCGCCTTCGCGGCCCCAGAAGCAAGACTGGTCTGCCTAAACCGCTCCCGTTCAACGTCGCTGATGTCCCAGCCGCTGTACCACGGCGCATCGGTGCCGCGAGCGGTGTAGGGCTTTTCTTTGAGCGATTCTGCCAATGGGAACTCCGATGTCTGTCCCCGAACAAGGGCAGAGAGACTGCTGGCACGCTCTACGGTTACGTTCCCGAGGATGCAATGGCTGTGATTATGATTCAATCCGCGCCGTTTGTGAATCCCCTAAGTGTCCATTCGGCGGCGGCTGCAAATACACTGATCGGGGCAGACAGATCGTTATGCCGCTCCTACCCTTGCAGCTCACCAGCAGCGCCCGCTGCACCGTCTGCCATGCCTTCTAGGGCGCGATACACGGAAGCCCGACCAATCCCCAGCGCCTTTGCTATGGCTGACGGCCCCATGCCCTCCGCCTTCAATGCCTTGACCTTCACGATGTCGATGCTGGGCTTGCGTCCTTTGTAGACGCCACGGGCCTTGGCATCCGCGATCCCTTCGAGTTGACGCTCCTTACGCAGGTTGGTCTCGAACTCGGCGAACACGCCCAGCATGTCGAAGAAAGCCTTGCCTGCTGCGGTGCTGGTGTCGATTGGCTGCTCGGTGGCCTTGAGGCTCGCTCCCTTGGCCCTGATGGTGCGGGCGATGTCCTGCAGGTCACCGATGCTTCGAGCCAAGCGGTCGATGCGGGTCACCATCAGCACGTCACCTTCCCGCAGGAAGTCGAGGACGGTCTGCAGCTCAGCTCGGCCAACGGTTGTCGTGCCGGAACGCTTCTCCGACCGGATCAAGTCGCACCCGGCGAGGCGCAGCGCGGTCTGCTGCAGTTCGAGGCTCTGGTCGGTGGTGCTGACGCGGGCGTATCCGATGATGGTCATGGTCGCTCCTGTGTCTCGTTAGGGTCTAGACCATGGTGGGATAGTGTCTCATAATCCGCAAGTCAACCCTTATGAGACGGGAATTGTTGTCTCAGACGATGCCTCGCTGGGCTGTACCCATCCGAGACGATGGCAATCGGGCTTTACTGTCCGCGTTGGAGCGACAGGCTTTGGAGTTGAGACGAAACATCCAGTGAGCCAGACATACCGGCCCCACATGGTGGCCGTGGTTGCCCGTGACGACATGACCTAAGCCTGCAAGTCGAAGCATCAACACGGCGCGGCGACGCTCGCTGATGCAATCCGATCAATCATCAACACCGCAGGACGGTTCGCCTTGGCTGAGCCCACCCATTGGGATCGACCCCCGGTACGGGGAAGTCAGCTCCAATTCCAGTCGAGGGGTGGGCTTCGCACATTTCTGTCAGAAAATCCGGGGTGTGTACTCGCTCCAGCTTCGCCAGTGGCCTCGGCAGGCTGGGGACATGACACAGCCGTTTGCTTCAAACTCCAGGACCTTCGCAGCGTTCGTCCAGCGCCGCGCTCTGGGAGCTTCTCTGGCCACCCACGCGCTACCGGCTCTGGCCCGAAATGAAGCGTGCAGCACGAGTGAATTGGCGCCGAAGATGAGCATGGGCATCACCTTCGAGCGCCGACGCAATCAGCTATGCAGCGGCGAGATGATCGCAGCGACCCGGTCCACAGCCCTTGGATTGTTCGGGGATGGCTAACCTTCGCCTAAAACCAAAAACAGACAGATCGCCACAATGCCCAATCACTTCAGCATGACTGTCACAACCTACCCACCGTCAGGGAGGCTATAGGGCGGGTTCGGCGAGTGAGCTATAATTGATCCTTGAAAAGGCCCAGCACGAAGGGACACCCTTAGGATCACCCTCATACGGGGTCTCTCTGGGGGGCTCCTTGATACTGGGCCACTTACCCGACTTGATCACAGTCATCCTCAGTGCAGCTCCCTATGCACTATAGGGTGTGTAAAGGGGCGCGCTAAAGGGAGGAGGGCAACCAAATCTCAGGTTGTATCCCTACCGCGCACGCCCGCTACGGCTTCCAGACGGCCTATGGGTTAGCCAAGTAGAACTCGCGCAGAAGCCAGACAGGGAAGGCGTGCCCCTGACCATCATGACGATGCCGTATGCGATGCTCCTCGCAGAGCGTGGCGAGGGAGGCAGCATCGTCAGCGAAGGTTTGTGCTGGGTTTGCCAACAGATCGGCAGGTTCGTTGAAGGCGGTCCAGTACGCCTCTACAGTTAAGAGTTGAGCAGGATCGCGCCCCACCCGTTCGAGGGCGGTGGCGGCTGCGGCCGCATGCTGTGTTGCGGTGTTGTTTGGCATCATTGATCCCCAAGACGATTGCCGCTCGCAGAGCGCCTACGAATGGCAGGGGATGTTGACCTCCCGCAGGATCGCAAAGGCGGTGGCGGTGGTCAAGGTAACTGCGCAACGATAAGCGTACATTCGGCTTGCTTCACAGTACACGGAGCAGGTACACAGAGGGCAAGGGACGGTCAAAATCCCTGAGCATAATCAATGCCATGCAACGGTGATGGCCCAATCCTTTCCTGGGCACCATTCCCCCTTTTAAGTCATTGACTTAAAAGAGAATAAGCGAGATCAGCGGCTTGCCGCGACCGGCCTGCGCGTGCGCGCCGGAGATCCCGTGGGCCTTTGCCGGCCGGCGCAGAGTGAGGCGCCGAAGGCCGCGGCCTCTGTCAGCATTTTCCTCCGACATTCAGTCAGCAGCCCGAAGCGCCCGAGCCGCCGGATACCATCCGCGTCTTCCCCACTCGCCCAGGCATTCCGGGAATCGCCGCGCTTTGCCGACAGGCGCGTTCGCAACTGCGGTTGAGCGTCATGGATGCTTTGGCGCCGGTGGTGCTCACGATCAGCTGCGAGGACGCACCACGAGGTTCCGGCCTCCGCCAGCCGGCTTCGCCGCCTGTCGCATCGGCAGCCACGCCACCGGGCGTGGCGTGGCAACGACGACCTCAGCTCGTCCGCGGCGCTTCCTTGACGCGGCTGACAAGTTGCGTTGGATCGACGAAGCGCATGGCGATCAGGAGCCAGACCAGCGTCACCACCATGTAGACGATGGCCATGGCGTCGACCGATTGCGGGGCGCGGACGCCGGCGGCGAACACCGCGTAGTACAGCGCCACCACCAGCGTCTGCGAGTCCGGACCGGCGGTGAGGAAGGTCAGCTCGAACATCGCGATGGTCCGCACCATCACCAGCAGCGACGACGCCAGAATGCCGGGCAGCAGCAGCGGCGCCAGCACGTACCAGAAGATCTTGAGCGTGTTGGCGCCGAACACCCGCGCCGCCGATTCCAGGTTCTGGTCGATCTGCTCGATGAACGGCACCATGATCAGGATCACAAAGGGCAGCGCCGGCACCAGGTTGGCGAGGATCACGCCCCACAGCGTGCCGGCGAGATGCGCCTTGTACATCACCGTTGCGAACGGGATGCCGTAGGTGATCGGCGGGATCACCAGCGGCAGCAGGAACAGCAGCATCACCGCCTTCTTGCCGGTGAATTCGCGGCGCGCCAGCACATAGGCCGCCGGCACGCCGATCACGATCGACAGCGCCACCACCGCGAACACCACCTGCAGGGTGACGATGAGGATGTCGTACGGCTGGAATTCCTTCCAGGCTGAGAAATACCATTTGGTGGTGTAGCCTTCGGGCAGCCAGGTGCCGAGCCAGCGGGTGGCGAAGGAGTTGGTCATCACCGCCGCCACCATCAGGGCGATGTTGATGACGAAGAACGTCATCAGACCGAGCAGCAGGCCGTTCCAGGCGCGGGCGAGAATACGTGCCATAAGACTAGCCTTTCCCGCTGCTGGCGGGGCCACGATAGAAGAAGTTGCGCGTCGACGACACCGCCAGCACGACGGCGAGCTGGGTGAAGCCCATGATCATGGCGATCGCCGAAGCATACGAGTAGTCGTATTCCTCGAACGCCGCTTCATAGGCCGCGAGCGAGATGACGCGCGTGGAGCCGGACGGCGCGCCCACCAGCACGGCGGAGGGAAACACCGAATAGGCCTGCACGAACGACAGGCAGAAGGTGATGGCGAGGCCGGGCATCAGCAGCGGCAGATAGATCTGGCGGAACTGCTCCCACGGGCTGGCGCCGAGCGTCGCCGCGGCGCGCGCCAGCGTCGGGTCGATGCCGGTGACGTAGGAAAGCGTCAGCAGGAAGGCGAAGGGAAAGCCCGAGATCACCAGCGAGATGAACACGCCGATGAAATTATGCGTCAGGCGGATCGGGCCGTCATACAGGTGCACAAGCTGCAGAAATTGCGACAGCCAGCCGCGCGGGCCGAAATAAGTCAGCATGCCCTCGGCGATCAGCACGGTGCCGAGCGTGATCGGCACGATCAGCAGCGTGGTGATCACGCGGCGGTAGCTGCTCTTATGGCGCATCCGGAAGGCGATGGGCAGCGCCAGCGCCATGTTCAGCAGGGTCACCGGCAGCGCCAGCTGCATGGTGGTGATGATGGTGCGCCATTGCCGGCTGTCGGAAAAGAATTTTGTGTAGTTCGACAGCCAGTCGCCGCCCTTGGTGGGCTGGAACGAGATCACGAAGCCGTAGAGGAAGGGATAGACGAACAGCACGATCATCAGCAGCGCCGCGGGGACGACCAGCAGCGCGATCCTGTCGGTGCGCGGGACGTGCGTCGCCGTGGCGGAGGAGGAGGGCGCGCTCATGACTGCGCCTCGCGCGGATAGATCAGCACCCGTTCGGGGGGCACCGAGAGCTGCACGGTTTCGCCCAGTCGCATGGTCGCCGGCCCGCGGGCATGCAGCTTGATGCCATCGGCAGTCTCGACGTCGAGCAGCGAGTCGCGGCCGCAATACTCCACATTGGTGACGCTTCCGCCGATGGCGTTGGCGTCGCTCATGCCCGGACCGATCTCGTCCGGCCGGATCGCCACATAGACCTTGGGGCCGGTCAGCGGCTGCATGGCGATGCCGGTGAGCCGCAGGCCGTGGCCGGCGACGGTGACGCGGTCGCCTTCGGTCTTCTCGACGTCGAGCTCCAGCACGTTGCGATAGCCCATGAAGCGGGCGACATGGATATTGGCCGGTTCGCCATAGACTTGCGGCGGCGTGCCGACCTGCTGGATCTTGCCGTCCTTCATCACCACGATGCGGTCGGCCAGCGACAGCGCCTCGTCCTGGTCATGGGTGACGTAGATCGTGGTGCGGCCGAGCTCGCGATGGATGCGCTTGATTTCCGAGCGCATTTCCAGCCGCAGCTTGGCGTCGAGATTGGACAAAGGCTCGTCCATCAGCAGCAGCGGCGGCTCGATGACGATGGCGCGGGCGATCGCCACGCGCTGCTGCTGGCCGCCGGAGAGTTGGCCGGGCAGCTTGTGCTCCTGGCCCTCGAGCTGCACCAGCTTGAACGCCCTGGCGAGGCGCGCATCGGTCTCGGCCTTGGGCACGCCGCGCATGGTCAGCCCGAAGGCGACGTTCTTGCGCACGGTCATGTGTGGGAACAGCGCGTAGTTCTGGAACACCATGCCGAAGCCGCGTTTCTCCGGCGGCAGCACGTCGATGCGGGTGTCATCGAGGGAGATGCTGCCCTCCGACAGCGGCATCAGCCCGGCGATGCAGTTCAGCGCCGTGGTCTTGCCGCAGCCGGAAGGTCCGAGCAGCGCGACGAATTCGCCGCGGCCGATGGTGATGTTGAAATTGTCCAGCGCGTTGAAGATCGCGCTGCCCGGCGCGCCGAAACGCCGGCACACCGACTCGAGACGCAGCTGCTTGAAGTCGCTTGTCATGAATTACTCGCGCGCAGGAGATGAAGTGCATCTGCGAAGGTCGAATGCGGCCTTCGCAGATGTCGTCGTGTCGGGTTGCCGCAGAGCCGCAGGCCTACTTGCTCTTCGCGGCGCCGATTTCCTGATCCCAGCGCCGGAAGGCGTAGACCAGCTTCTCCGGCAGCAGCGGAATCTGCTTCGGGTTGTCGGCGATGAACTTGGCGTATTCCGGCCGGCCGAATTCGGCGATTGCCTTCTGGCTGGCGTCCGGCGCCATCGACAGCGGCACGTCCTTGACCGACGGACCCGGATAGAAATAGCCAAGGTCGTAGGTGGTGGCCTGGGCTTCCTTGCTCAGCAGATAGCTGGTGAGATCGATCAGCACCGCCATCTTCTCCGGCGACACGCCGCGCGGGATGCACAGGTAGTGCGCGTCGAGGATCCAGTTGAAGTTCTTCAGGAAGAACACCTTGGCTTCCTTCGGCACGATGCCGAGCACGCGCGGGTTGATGTCCCAGCCCATCTGCGACGGGATCATGTCGCGCGAGCCCTCGCCGAATTCCTTCATCACGATGCCGGTGCCGGTCGGGTAGTACTCGACGTACTGGCCGAGTTCCTTCAGGAAAGCCCAGGTCTTGTCCCAGCCCTTCTCCGGATCGGACGGGTCCTTGTCGCCGAGAATATAGGGCAGGCCCATCATGAAGACGCGGGCCGGGCCGGAATTGGCCGGGCGCGCATACATGAACTTGTTCGGATTGGCCTTGGCCCAAGCCAGCAGCTCCTCGGCGGTGGCAGGCACCTGCTTCACCTTGCCGGGCATGTATTCCATCACCGGGCCGGCCTCGCAGAACGACACGCAGACGCCCTGGTTGACGGCCAGCGCCTGCATCTGCTTGGCGCCGGGCAGGAAGATGTCATCGAGCTTCGGCAGCGACGAGGCATAATCGGTGACGATCGGCACCCACAGCTTCTGGTCGACGCCGGTGGACAGCACGTCGATGCCGGTCAGTACGCCGTCGATGTCGACGCGGTTGGCATCCTGCTGCGCCTTGATCTTGCCCGGCAGTTCCGGGGCCGGCGCCTTGGAGAAGGTGATGCGCGACACCAGTTTTGGATTTTTGTCGCGATAGGCCTCGATGGCACTTTGGGTCAGCGCCAGATTGCCGGCGACGTCGACGATGTTCAGGGTCACCGGCGAGGTCGGCATTTTCAATGTCTGGGCGAAGGCGCGGAGATCGAAGCCGACGGTGCTGCCGGCAAGGCCGGCCACGACGGCGCGTCGCGTAGGTCTGAAATTCATGGTCGTTCTCCCTTGGGTTTGCCGATGTTTCGGCTTGTTGTTCTGGGTCTTCGGGACGAAGCGTCAGTCCGAATTGACGTAGTGCGGAAACATCTTGCTGATCTCCACGGCGTTGGCGACCGTGCCGGCTAGGTGGTGCCGCGTCATGGCCTGGGCGGCATCGGGATCGCCGGCGGCGATGGCGTCGACGATGGCGCGGTGGTCGGCCATGATCGCCTCGGCCTTGCCGGGCGAGGGCAGATGCAGCCGTCGGAGCCGGTCGATATGGCCGCTGCGGCTGCGCACCAGTTCCCACAGCCCCTGCCGGTCCGCGGCGGCATAGAGGTGCTGGTGGAAGGCGTTGTCCTCGGCCATGAAGGTCTTGAAATTGCCCTCGGCGCTGAACTGCTGCTGCAGGGTAATGATGCGGTAGAGGTCGTGCACCAGCTCGTCGCTGTGATCGAGCGCCAGCGTCCGCACCAGTTCAAGCTCCAGCGCCTGGCGCAGAAAGTGCGCCTGCTGGGCCAGGAAAATGTCGATCCGGCTGACCACCGTCGCGTGCTGCGGGAAAACCTCGACCAGGCCTTCATCGTCCAGTCGCATCAGCGCATCGCGCACCGGCGTGGCACTGACGCCGAACTGCGCCGCAAGGCTGGCGCGCGACAACGGCGCGCCCGGCGGCAGGTCCAGCGAAATGATCATGCTGCGCAGCCGCTCGAACACCTGCGGCGCCGCCTGGCGGTCACGGTCGAGCCGTTCAGCGCGCGGGACGATGCGACGGGGCTCTGGCTTGGGCGCGTTCATGTTGAAGCCGGACCATTCGTCACATGGCGGCTTGCCAGTGACGTACTAATATATTAGTGCTTTAGCTAATCAGTCAAGAACATCGTATCGGGAGGGCACACTATGAGCAGGACTACCCGGATTTGCGCCAGTCTGGCCGGAATCGCCGGCCTCGTTCTGTCGGGCCTTGCGGCCCAGGCGCAGCAGAAGACCGAGATTGCGCTGTCGCGGCAGCCCGGCATTTTCTACATGCCGAGCCACATCATGGAAAAACAGAAGCTGATCGAGAAGCACGCCGCGGCGCTCGGCCTGCCCGGCATCACGACGAAATGGGTGACGTTCTCCGGCGGCGGCGCGCAGACCGATGCGCTGCTCGCCGGCGGCGTCGACATCCTCAACACCGGCACCGGCAATCTGTTGCTGCTGTGGGATCGCACCAAGGGCGGCGTCAAGGGCATCGTCGCCACCTCGGCGCAGCCGATGACGCTGATCAGCCGCGACCCGCATATCAAGTCGATCAAGGATTTCGGCCCGGGCGACAAGATCGCGGTGCCGACCGTGAAGATCTCCACCCAGGCCATCGTGCTGCAGATCGCGGCGGCGGAAGCCTTCGGTGCCGACCAGTGGTCGAAGCTCGATGCCAACACCGTGCAGCTCGGCCATCCCGATGCCTATGCGGCGCTGTCGAACTCGCAACACGAGGTGCGCAGCCACTTCTCGATCCCGCCCTTCACCTTTCTGGAGATGAAGAACGTGCCCGGCGCTCATGTGGTGCTAAACTCGCCGGACGTGATGGGCGGACCGCTGAGCCAGGCGCAGTTCTTCACCACCACCAAATTCGCGGACGCCAATCCGAAGATCATCCAGGCGGTGCGCGATGCCACCAAGGAAGCGCAGGACCTGATCCGCTCCGACACCAAAACCTCGGTGGAGATCTACAAGGAGATCACCGGCGACAAGACCAGCGTCGAGGACCTGCTGACCTGGCTCAAGGAGCCCGGCATGATGGAGTGGAATTTGCAGCCGCAGGGCACCATGAAATTCGCCGCCCATCTGTACAAGACCGGCACGCTGAAGACCCAGCCGAAGGCCTGGACCGACTATTACTTGCCGGCCTCGGCCGATCTCAAGGGCAACTGATGACCGCTCTGCTCGATGTCAGCGGCGTCACGCTGCGGTACAAGACCTCCAGCGTCGTCGTCACCGCGACGGAGAAGGTCTCGTTCAGCGTTGATCGCTCCGATCGCTTCGTACTGCTGGGGCCGTCCGGCTGCGGCAAGTCTACGCTGCTCAAGGCCGTCGGCGGCTACATGACGCCCAGCGAAGGCACGATGCGGATCAACGGCCGGGAGATCACCGAGCCCGGCGCCGACCGGATGATGATCTTCCAGGAGTTCGACCGGCTGCTGCCGTGGAAGACGGTGCTGGAAAACGTGATGTTTCCGCTGCTGATGACGCGCAAGCTCGACAGGAAGGACGCCGAAGTCCGCGCCCGCGCCTATATCGAGAAGGTCAGTCTCACCCGCGTCGTCGATTCCTATCCGCATACTCTGTCCGGCGGCATGAAGCAGCGCGTCGCCATTGCCCGCGGCATGGCGATGGAGCCGGACATCCTGCTGATGGACGAGCCTTTCGCGGCACTGGACGCGCTGACGCGGCGCACCTGCCAAGACGAGCTGCTGCAGCTGTGGGAAGAGACGAAGTTCACGGTGATGTTCGTCACCCATTCGATCGCCGAAGCGATCAAGATCGGCAACCGCATCCTGCTGCTGTCGCCGCATCCCGGCCGGGTCAAGGCCGAGGTGATCGACGTGGACAAGGTTTCCAGCGAGGACGGCAGTGCCGCCCGCCTTGAAAAGCAGATCCACGATCTGCTGTTCGCCGACAGCGCAACCGCGCACTGAGGATCACGTCATGGGCGAAGCCAGAATCCTGATGCGCAGCGACGCCGTCGCAGCGGCCGATCCGGCGGCGGTGGAGCGCAAGCTCAGCCTTCCCGAACTGCTGTGGAATGACGGCTTCGTCCGGAAGGCCGCCATCATCGTCTTCCTCGCCGCGGTGTGGGAGATCTACGGCACCCTGCTCGACAATTCGCTGCTGTTCCCGACCTTCCACGACACCGTCATCACCATGTTCGACAAGGTGAAGGACGGCACCATCCCGCTGCGGGCCTGGGCGTCGCTGAAGGTGCTGTTCATGGGCTACGGCGCCGGCATCGTGCTGGCCGCTTTGTTCACCGTATTGGCGATCAGCACGCGGATCGGCACCGACTTCCTGGAAACCATGACCGCGATGTTCAACCCGCTGCCGGCGATCGCGCTGCTGCCGCTGGCGCTGATCTGGTTCGGCCTCGGCAATGGCAGCCTAGTGTTCGTGCTGATCCATTCGGTGCTGTGGCCGGTGGCGCTCAACACCCATTCCGGCTTCAAGAGCGTGTCGAACACGTTGCGCATGGTCGGCCGCAACTACGGCCTGCGCGGTCTGCCCTATGTGGCGCGCATTCTGATTCCCGCGGCGTTCGGCTCGATCCTCACCGGTCTGAAGATCGGCTGGGCCTTCGCCTGGCGCACCTTGATTGCCGCCGAACTGGTGTTCGGTGTGTCGTCGGGACAGGGCGGGCTCGGCTGGTTCATCTTCGAGAACCGTAACCTGCTCGATATTCCCGCGGTCTTCGCCGGGTTGTTGACCGTGATCGTGATCGGCCTGATCGTGGAAAACCTGATCTTCCGCACGATCGAGCGCAACACCGTGCAAAAATGGGGTCTCCAGACCTGAATCGGTGGGATGGGTAGAACTTTTTGCGAAACCCATCAGGAATTTGAGAAGAGAGCGATGGGTTTCGCAAGGGCTCAACCCATCCTACGAAGGATGCTTTCATGACCGACCGTAAGAAGACTCCCGACCAGCTCCGCAGCGCGCGCTGGTTTGCGCCCGACGATCTGCGCGCCTTCGGTCATCGCTCGCGTGCGATGCAGCAAGGTTATGCGCCCGAGGAGTGGAAGGGCCGTCCGGTCATCGCCATCCTCAACACATGGTCGGATGCGCAGCCCTGCCACATGCACTTCAAGACCAGGGTCGATGACGTCAAGCGCGGCATCCTGATGGCCGGCGGCTTCCCGATGGAATTGCCGGCGCTGTCGCTGTCGGAATCCTTCCTCAAGCCGACCACCATGCTCTACCGCAACATGCTGGCGATGGACGCCGAGGAACTTTTGCGCGGGCACCCCGTGGATGGCGTGGTGCTGATGGGCGGCTGCGACAAGACCACGCCGGGCCTGCTGCTCGGTGCCACCAGCGCCGGCTATCCCGCGATCTATCTCCCGGCCGGTCCGATGCTGCGCGGCAACTGGAAGGGCAAGGTTCTCGGCTCCGGCTCCGACGCCTGGAAGTACTGGGATGAGCGCCGCGCCGGCAAGATTTCCGACAAGGAATGGGTCGAGGTCGAAGGCGGCATCGCCCGCAGTTACGGCACCTGCATGACCATGGGCACCGCGTCGACGATGACCGCGATCGCGGAATCCATCGGCATGACCCTGCCCGGCGCCTCGTCGATCCCCGCCGCCGATGCCGGCCACATCCGCATGGCCAGCGAATGCGGCCGCCGCATCGTCGACATGGTGTGGGAGGATCTCACACCCAACAAAATTCAAACGCGCAAGGCGTTCGAGAACGCCATCACCGTGGCCATGGCCATGGGCTGCTCCACCAATGCCATCATCCATCTCATCGCCCAGGCGCGCCGCGCCGGACAGGACATCGGCCTCGACGATTTCGAGATCGCCTCCCGCAAGGTGCCTGTCATCGCCAACGTCCGCCCCTCCGGCGACAAGTACCTGATGGAAGACTTCTACTACGCGGGCGGCCTGCCGGCGTTGATGAGCCGCATCAAGGAGCATCTGCATCTCGACGTCATGACCGTCACCGGCAAGACGCTGGGCGAAAACATCGCCGATGCCGAAGTCTACAACGACGACGTCATCCGCACCGTCGACAAGGCGATCTACGCCGAGGGTGCGCTCGCCGTACTCAAGGGCAACCTGGCGCCCGACGGCTGCGTGATCAAGCCGTCGGCCTGCGAGCCGCGCTTTCTCAAGCATACCGGCCCGGCGCTGGTGTTCGACGACTATCCCAGCATGAAGAAGGCCACCGACGACGAGAATCTCGACGTCACCGCCGACCACGTGCTGATCCTGCGCAATGCCGGGCCGCAGGGCGGGCCGGGCATGCCGGAATGGGGGATGCTGCCGATCCCCAAAAAACTGGTGAAGCAGGGCGTGCGCGACATGGTGCGCCTCTCTGACGCCCGCATGAGCGGCACCAGCTACGGCGCCTGCATCCTGCATGTGGCGCCGGAAGCCTTCATCGGCGGGCCGCTGGCACTGGTCGAGAATGGCGACATGATCACGCTGGACGTCGATGCCCGCACCATCAACCTCGACATCTCCGACGAAGAAATGGCGAAGCGTCGCGCCGCGTGGACGGCGCCGGAGCGCAACTACGAGCGCGGCTATGGCTGGATGTTCACCAAACATATCCAGCAGGCCAACGAAGGCTGCGACTTCGATTTTCTCAAGACGGACTTTGGCGCCCCGGTGAAGGAGCCGGTGATCTACTGACACATTCGCCACGTCGTCCCCGCGCAGGCGGGGACCCATACACGCTGGAGACATAGCTGGACACCCAACTCGTAGTTTCAGCTTCATCGACAGTGGTTAGGGATCCCCGCCTGCGCGGGGACGACAGTTGAGGGGGTCGCGCCAGTGTCGGTGCCCCCAAGCAATAAACACAAGTCATCCGCTCAATCTGGAGTCCCCCATGTCCAAACTCTCCGACGCCACCCGCGCCAAGCTCAAGACCATCTCCACCGCCACGGTGGCCACCGCTTTGTTCAAGCGCGGCTTCCGCAGCCAGTGCATCCAGGACGTCCATCCGCTCGGCCCGGACCAGCCGACCCTGGTCGGCGAGGCCTTCACCCTGCGCTACATGCCGGCGCGCGAAGATCTCAACAAGCTCGACGTGTTCCGCGACCGCAGCCATCCGCAGCGCAAGGCGGTGGAGGACTGCCCGCCCGATGCGGTGCTGGTGATGGACAGCCGCAAGGATGCCCGCGCCGCCTCGGCCGGTGCCATCCTGGTGACGCGGCTGATGAAGCGCGGCGTCGCCGGCGTCATCACCGACGGTGGCTTTCGCGACTCCGCGGAAATCGCCAAGCTCGGCTTCCCGGCCTATCATCACCGCCCGAGCGCGCCGACCAACCTGACGCTGCATCAGGCCATCGAGATCAACGGGCCGATCGGCTGCGGCGATGCGCCGGTGTTTCCCGGCGACGTGATTCTCGGCGACAGCGACGGCGTCATCGTCATCCCCGCGCACCTCGCCGACGAGATCGCCAACGAGGCCTTCGAGATGACCGCGTTCGAGGATTTTGTTACCGAGCAGGTGAATGCCGGCAAATCGATTCTGGGCCTCTATCCCGCCACAGACGAGCAGACCCTGGTCGACTTCGCGGCCTGGCGCAAAACCAACAACCGGTAGTCGGCTTCGCATACGATCCATCTGTCCGCGCCCGCGCGCAACCCTAATCAGAAAGACCAAGCCATGTTGATGTTCAACAATCTGATCGACGGTGAATGGCTGTCCGACGGCGCCCGTTCGCCCAACGTCAATCCGTCCGACACCAAGGACATCGTCGGCGAGGCCGTGCGCGGCACCCGCGCCCAGGCGGAAGCCGCCGTCGCCGCGGCCAAGGCCGCGTTCCCGTCGTGGTCGCGATCGACGCCGCAGGTCCGCTACGACATCCTCAAGAAGGCGTCCGACGAAATTCTCGCCCGCAAGGACGAACTCGGCCGCCTGCTGTCGCGCGAGGAGGGCAAGACCCTGCCGGAGGGCGTCGGCGAGGCCGCGCGCGCCGGGCAGATCTTTGCGTTCTTCGCCGGCGAGTGCCTGCGCATGGCCGGCGAGAAGCTGGCGTCGGTCAGGCCGGGCATCGACATCGAGGTGACCCGCGAGGCCGTCGGCGTGGTCGGCCTGATCACGCCGTGGAATTTCCCGATCGCCATTCCGGCCTGGAAGATCGCCCCGGCGCTGGCCTATGGCAACACCGTGGTGATCAAGCCCGCCGATCTGGTGCCGGGCTCGACCTGGGCGCTGGTCGACATCCTGCATCGCGCGGGCCTGCCCAAGGGCGTGCTCAACCTGGTGATCGGCCGCGGTTCCGAGGTCGGTGCCGCGCTGCTCGAACATCCCGATGTCGCCGCGATCTCCTTCACCGGTTCGGTGGCCACCGGCCAGAAGGTGGCTGCCGCCTGCATCGCCTCGCGGCCGATGAAGAAATTCCAGCTGGAGATGGGCGGCAAGAATCCGCTGGTGGTGCTCGACGACGCCGACCTGAAGGTCGCGGTGGAAGCCGCCGTCAACAGCGCGTTCTTCTCCACCGGTCA
Source organism: Rhodopseudomonas sp. RCAM05734 (assembly GCF_052658035.1). Lineage (NCBI taxonomy): Bacteria > Pseudomonadati > Pseudomonadota > Alphaproteobacteria > Hyphomicrobiales > Nitrobacteraceae > Rhodopseudomonas > Rhodopseudomonas sp. RCAM05734. Next base: position 1,382,453 of record NZ_CP199742.1, read on the forward strand.
GCGCTGCACCGCGGCGTCGCGGCTGATCGTCACCAAGGGCATCCACGACAAGTTCGTGGCGGCGCTGACCGAGCGCCTCGGCGGTCTCAAGATCGACGACGCGGTGAAGGCCGGCACCGATATCGGCCCGGTGGTTGACCAGAGCCAGCTCGACCAGGACATGAAGTATGTCGCCATCGGCAAGGAAGAGGGCGCCAGGCTTTCTTTCGGCGGCGAGCTGCTGAAGCGCGATGCACCCGGCTTCTATCTGCAGCCGGCTCTGTTCACGGAAGTCACCAACACCATGCGCATCGCGCGCGAGGAGATCTTCGGGCCGGTCGCCGCCGTGATTCGCGTCAACGACTATGCCGAGGCGCTGGCGACCGCCAACGACACCGAGTTCGGCCTTTCGGCGGGCATCTGCACCACCAGCCTGAAATATGCCTCGGACTTCAAGCGCAATTCGGAAGCCGGCATGGTGATGGTCAATCTGCCGATCGCCGGCGTCGACTATCACGTGCCGTTCGGCGGCCGCAAGGGCTCGAGCTTCGGCCCGCGCGAGCAGGGCCGCTACGCCGCGGAGTTCTACACCGTCGTCAAGACCGCCTACACGCTGCCGTAACAGCGCAAGCATCGATGTTGCGCCGGCGGTCCGCCGCCGGCGCAACATGCTCCTCCGCCGGCGAAGAGTAGATGTTTGGTCCCAGCATTTGATGGTGCATTATTCTCCGACGGTTGGAAGGATGCGCTATGGGACAGGTTCACCACGGGAGCGCCACAACGACAGCGGCGGTCCGTCGAGCGATACAACATAGTCAAGAGAGCCTGAGGGTCTTGGCCAGGCGGCATGGGATCAATCCCAAGACCGTCGCCAAGTGGAAGGCGCGGGCCTCGGTCGAAGATCTACGAACCGGGCCGAAAGACCCGAAGTCGACGGTTCTGACGGTCGAGGAAGAGGCGCTTATTGTCGCCTTCCGGCGGCACACGCTGCTGCCGCTCGATGACTGCTTGTATGCCCTGCAACCAACCATCCCGCATCTGACGCGCTCGTCACTGCATCGCTGCCTGCAGCGCCACGACATCTCGCGATTGCCTGAAGTCGAGGGCGACAAGCCAGATCGGCGTAAGTTCAAGACCTATCCGATCGGCTACTTTCACATCGACATCGCCGAGGTCCGCACCGAGCAGGGCAAGCTCTATCTGTTCGTGGGGATCGACCGGACCTCAAAGTTCGCCTTCGTCGAGTTGCACGAGAAAGCCACTCGGCGCATCGCCGGCGACTTCCTGCGCCACCTGATCGCGGCCGTGCCCTACAAGATCCACACCGTGCTGACCGACAATGGCACGCACTTCACCACGCCCGGTGCCGGTGGCTCAGCGGTCCCTGAGATCAAGCTGGCCCTCGAGCGTGGCGAGCCGGTCTGGGCCCATGGCTTTGAGTTGGCTTGCGCCCAGGCCGACATCGATCATCGCCTCACCAAGCCCAAGCACCCCTGGACCAATGGCCAGGTCGAACGGATGAACCGGACTATCAAGGAAGCGACCGTCAAGCGCTTCCACTACGAGACCCACGACCAACTCCGTCGCCACCTCGGCGACTTCATCGACGCCTACAACTTCGCGCGTCGGCTAAAGACCCTGCAGGGCCTCACACCCTACGAGTACGTTTGTAAGATCTGGACAAAAGAGCCCACCAGATTCAATGTTGATCCGACCCATCAAAGTCCGGGACTAAACAAGTAGAGCGGGATTCATCTCCGTGGAATCGTGTCCCGGACGCAGTGCAATGCGCCTCCGTAAGGAGGCGTAGTGCGCTGCAGAGCCGGGACCGCCAAAGGCTCCGGCGTCTGATGCGATCCCGGATCTGCGGAGCGGCACTTCCGTGCGAAGCTTCGCTTCGCTAGGCCGCACCGCGTCCGGGACAAGATTGAAATGCTTCAGTCTTGATGGATCAGAGTCTAGCTCGTTCGATCTTTCGGGCCGCTCAATCCGCGAACTGGTTGGTGGCGCGGATGATCGGGGCCCAGCGGTCGATTTCGCTGATCAAGGTGGCGTTGAGCGCGGCGGGCGTGGCCTGGTCCTGCGTGACAGGGTCGGTGTTGATGTCGTTGAAGCGCTTCACCAGCTCGGGGTCGCGCAGCGCCTCCTGCAACGTCCTGGATAGTTTCTCGATGATTGCGTCGGGCGTGCCCTTCGGCGCGTAGATGCCGTGCCATGCGCCGACCTCAAAACCCTTCAGCCCCGCTTCGTCGGCGGTCGGCAGATCAGGCATCGACGACAGTCGCGTCTTCGTGGTGATGGCGTAGCTCTTCACCAGCTTGCCGGCGATGGGCCCGGTGGTGTTGGTGGTCTGGTCGCAGGTGAGGTCGATCTGCCGCGCGATCAGGTCGTTCATCACCGGACCGTTGCCCTTGTAGGGCACGGACAGGATCTCCTTGCCGACCGCGGTCATGAACAGCATGCCGCACAGCTGCGAGGCGGCGCCGAGGCCGGCATTGCCGAAGGTCATCTTGTCGCCGTTGGCCTTGATGTAGGTGACGAGTTCGGCCAGCGTATTCGGCGGCAGGTCGGGACGGCCGATGATGGTCATCGGCGCGTTGGTGACCAGGCCGATCGGCGCGAACGCCGTTTTGGTATCGTAGGGCAGCCGGCGATACAGCGTTGCGGCGGTCGAGATGCCGATGTGATGGATCAGCAGCGTGTAGCCGTCGGGCTCGGCGCGCGCCGCGCGGGCTGCGGCAATGGTGCCGCCGGCGCCGGTGGCATTCTCGATAATGATGGTCTGCCCCAGCAGTTTCGACATCGTCGCTGCGGTGACGCGCGCCACCGTATCCGTCGCGCCGCCGGCCGCGAACGGCACCAGCATGGTGATGGCCTTGCTGGGATAGGTCTGCGCACCGGCGGGCGTGGTCGCCATGGCGAGTGCGATGGCAGCAATGGCTTTCAGCTTCATAGTTGCCTCCCTGATTGTTGTTTTATGAGTCGCGGCCATGGCCCGCATGTCGCGGGTCACGTCGTTTAGACGTTGGAGCTGTGGATCGCCGCGACCACCGCGTCGGTCACTTCCTGGGTCGTCGCGGTGCCGCCGACGTCCGGGGTCATGATGCCGGCGCCGGTGACCTGCTCGACCGCGCGCATCAGCCGCGCCGCGGCGTCGGCCTCGCCGAGATGGTCGAGCATCTGCGCCGCGGTCCAGAAGCTGGCGACCGGATTGGCGATGCCCTTGCCGGTGATGTCGAAGGCCGAGCCGTGGATCGGTTCGAACATCGATGGGAAGCGGCGCTCCGGATCGATATTGGCGGTCGGCGCCACGCCGAGGCTGCCGGCCAGCGCGCCGGCGAGGTCCGAGAGGATGTCGGCATGCAGGTTGGTGGCGACGATGGTGTCGAGGCTTTTGGGATGCAGCGTCATCCGCACGGTCATGGCGTCGACCAGCATCTTGTCCCAGGTCACATCAGGGAATTCCTTCGACACTTCCTCGGCGATCTCGTCCCACATCACCATGCCGTGGCGCTGCGCGTTGGACTTGGTGACCACGGTGAGGAATTTGCGCGGGCGCGACTGCGCCAGCTTGAAGGCGTAGCGCATGATCCGCTGCACGCCGACGCGGGTGAAGATCGCCACCTCGGTGCCGACCTCCTCCGGCAGCCCGCGATGCACGCGACCGCCGCAGCCGGCATATTCGCCCTCGGAGTTCTCGCGCACGATCACCCAGTCGAGGTCGCCAATCCCGACATTGCGCAATGGCGAGGTGATGCCGGGCAGGATCTTGGTCGGGCGCACATTGGCGTACTGGTCGAAACCCTGGCAGATTGGCAGCCGCAGCCCCCACAGGGTGATGTGGTCGGGCACATCCGGCGCGCCGACGGCACCGAAATAGATCGCATCGAATCTTTTGAGCTGGGCGAGGCCGTCGGCCGGCATCATCACGCCATGCTTGCGATAATAGGCCGAGCCCCAGTCGAAGGTCTCGACGTTGAACTTCACATCGCCGATGCGCTGCTGCAGGCTTTCGAGCACGGTGGTGCCGGCTTCGATGACTTCGGGGCCGATACCATCGGCCGGAATGGCCGCGATGGAATATTCGCGCATGGGATGTTCCTCACCTGGGTCGTCTTGTTTTGTGCCTGACGCTTCGAACTTCGCCGCACGTGTCCCGGATCTGCGAGGCACCGCGCCCAAGGGGGCGCGCTGCATCGCGTCCGGGACACGCTGACGTCGACCCGCGTGGCGACGGCACCCTGCGGCCTCGCTCCTCCCGGCTCAAGCGCGTTGGTTTATACAAATAAATGATATAATCCGGGGTGGGAGAGGCCCGATGGATCTGCATCAGTTGCGCTGTTTTGTGGCCGCCGCCGAAGAACTGCACTTCGGACGCGCAGCGCAGCAGCTCGACATGATGCCGTCGGCGCTGGGCCGCCATGTCCGTATGCTCGAGGACGATCTCGGCACCCGGTTGCTGACGCGGACGACGCGCAGCGTGGCGCTCACCGACGACGGTGCGGTCCTGCTCAAGCAGGCCCATGAACTGCTGGCGCAGGCCGATCGGCTGGCGGCCAGCTTTCGCGCCCGCGGGCGGGCGCGCGCCGCGACGATCCGCGTCGGCGCCATTGACAGCGCCGCGGCCGGCCTGCTGCCAGCGCTGCTGCACGATATGCGCGACCGCCAGCCGGGCGTCGGCGTAAAGCTGGTGGAAGACAAGACCATCCGCCTGCTGCCGCAGTTGCTGTCGGGCCGGCTCGATCTGGCGTTCGTGCGGCCGCCGGATAGCGCCGACAAGCGGCTGCAGTTTCTGTTTCTGTTTCACGAGACCGCGGTCGTCGCCGTGTCCGAACGGCACTCCTTCGCTAACCGGACCAGCCTGACCATTGCCGATCTGGCCAGCGCGCCGCTGATCGTGCCCGAGCGCCGGTCGCGGCCGCACAGCCATGACCTGACCATGAAGCTGTTTGCGGAAGCCGGCCTTCAGGCCCACGTCGCCCAGATCGCGGACGAGAAGCAGACCATCGTCAATCTCGTCGCCGCCGAAATCGGCGTCGCCATCGTCCCGCGATGGACGTCACGGATGGCGGCGCGCGGCGTCCGCTACGTGCCGCTGGCGCTGTCGGCCATGAACAGGCTTCCGCTCGCTGCCGCCTGGACCCGCGGGACCCGCGATCCCGCCCGGGACACCCTGATCGAGATGCTGCAGGCCAACCTGTCGCGCTACATGATTGAGGCGTAACAGGTAGTGGCAGACGATCATTTCATCTCAATCCGGATGTCCGATTCATGCCAGTGACCACCCGACAGGGCGACGCCCTCTACTGGGACCGGCAGGGCCGCGGCCCGGCGCTCATTCTCGGCGCCGGCCTCGGCGGCGTCGGCAACTACTGGACGCCGAACATGGCGGCGTTGACGCAGCACTTCACCGTCTACCGCTTTGACCAGCGCGGCACCGGGCAGTCCTGCCGGACGCCTGTGGCCTCGATCGAGCAGATGTCGGCGGATCTGGTGGCTGTGATGGACGACGCCGGGCTCGAGCGCGCGATGTATCTCGGCCATTCCACCGGCGGCGCCATCGGCGTGGCTACCGCGCTGGATCATCCCGGCCGGCTGTCCGCCATGATGATCTATGCCAGCACCACCTGCGGCGATCCCTATCGCCGCAAGATCCTCGGGCTGCGCTCCCGGCTGTACGGCGAACTCGGCATCGCCGCCTATGCGCAATACAGTTCGCTGCTGCTCTATCCGCCGTACTGGATCAATGCGCACGAACAGGAAATCGCTGAGGCCGAGGCGGCGACCACCGGCCAGCTTGAAAATGCCGAAGTCCAGGACAGCCGGTTCGATGCGATCCTCAACTTCGACCGGCGGGACGAGCTGTCGCGTATCGCGATTCCCACCCTTGTGGTCTGTGCGGACGACGATATCCTCACCCCGAAGTACTTCTCCGAGGAGTTTGTCCGACTGATACCGGGGGCGCGAGCATACTGGGCGGCGCGCGGCGGCCACGCGCTGTCGCGCACCGAGCCGGACTTGTTTGCGCGGATCGCGATCGATTTCTTCCAGGGAGTTTCGGCCTCATGAAGATTCTGCGTGCTATCCTGCTGACGACGATCGCGCTGGCATCCTGCGCCGCGGCCCGGGCCGATGACTGGCCGCCGCACAATCTGCGCATCCTGGTGCCGTTCCCGGCCGGCGGCAGCTCCGATACGCAGGCCCGGGTGATCGCCGATGAATTGTCGAAGCGACTGGGCAGGCCGGTGGTGGTCGAGAACAAGCCCGGCGCCGGCGGCAATCTCGCCGCCGCCGAGGCCGCGCGCGCCACGCCCGACGGCACCACGCTGTACATGGGCACGACCGCCACCAACGCTGCCAACGTCAATCTCTACGAAAAGCTGTCCTACGATCCGGTGCGCGACTTCCAGCCTCTGACCCTGGTGACGATCTATCCGCAGGTCATCGTTCCCGGCGAGCGCTTCAAGGATCTCGACCTCGCCGGGCTGATCGCGGCGATCAAAAGCGACGGCGACAAGCTCAATTTCGGCTCTTCGGGGGTGGGCTCGCCGACCCATCTCGGCGGCGAGCTGTTCAACCGCGAGACCGGCACTCACCTGATGCATGTGCCGTATCGCGGCCAGGGACCGGCGATCACCGACCTCATCGGCGGTCGTCTGGACATGATGTTTCCGTCGATTCCCGACGCGCTGCCGATGTTGCAGGCGGGCCGGCTGCGCGCGGTGGCCATCATGGCGGAGCAGCGCTCGAAGGTTTTGCCAGATGTGCCGACCACCGGCGAACTCGGTCATCCCCGCCTGCTCAGCGCCATCTGGGGCGCGCTCTACACCACGGCCGGCACACCGAAACCGGTGGTCGACCGCCTCAGCACCGAGCTTGCGGCGATCGTCGACTCCGCAAAATTCAAGGAAAAGTTCGAGGCGATGGGTTTCGAGGTGCGCTCCTCCACGCCGGAGCAGCTCGCCGCCTTCGGGGAGTCCGAGACCCGGCGCTGGGGCGAGATTATCAAGGCGCTGGGTATCCGGCTGAACTAACCCTGCCGTCTCGACTGCCCGGCGAGCGTTCTCCCGGCCGGTGCAGGGCTGGGATGATTTCACTTTTTCCGGGATGTGAAATAGCATTGCCTGCTGGTAAAGGCGGGCGATGAAGAAGAAACCTGTTGTCGGAGTGATTGGCAATTCGCACCTCATCGAGGGGCGCTTTACCGTGCAGGCGGTCGGCGAGCGCAACCTCCGCGCCGTGGCCGAGGTCGCCGACGCGCTGCCGCTGATGTTCGCCGGCGCGCCCGATATCACCGACATCGGCGCGCTGCTGGACGTGGTCGACGGCATCCTGCTGACTGGCGCCCGCGCCAACGTCCATCCGGCCCGGTTTCGCGCCGAGCCGCATCCCCGCCACGAGCCTTATGACGATGCCCGCGACGCCATGGCGCTGGCGCTGGTCGAGGCTTGCGTCGCCCGCGGCGTGCCGCTGTTCGGCATCTGCCGCGGCTTCCAGGAGATGAACGTTGCCTTCGGCGGCTCGCTGCATCCGGAAATCCGCGAGCTGCCGGGGCGGATGAACCATCGCATGCCGCGGCTGGAGACCGGCGAGATCCACCCGGATGCCAGCGTCGTCTTCGCCGACCGGCATGCCGTCAGCCTGGTGCGGGACGGCCGCTTCGCGCAACTGCTCGGCTGCGAAACCATCCGGGTCAACTCGCTGCACGGCCAGGGCATTCTGGAGCTCGGCGACCGCGTGGTGGTCGAGGGCGTGGCGGAGGACGGCACCATCGAGGCGATCCGCATCGCCGACGCGCCGGGCTTCGCGCTTGGGGTGCAGTGGCACGCCGAATACGATCCGCAAAGCAATCCCATCAACCGCACCTTGTTTCAAACCTTTGGCGCGGCATTGCGCGGCTAGCGTCGGCTTAGAATTGTGTCCCGGACGCAGTGCAATGCGCCTCCGTCAGGAGGCGTAGTGCACTGCAGATCCGGGACCACCACAAACGATACCGCCTGATACGGTGCCGCTCCGCGTCCGGGACAAGATTGAAATGCTTCAGTCTTGATGGATCAGACTATAGGTCGGCTCAGCCGGTCAAACTCGCCCACAGGGCTTCTGCGGCGCGGCCCTGATGTGCGGCGGGGCGATACAGGCGGATGTCCACCGGAATGTGCCAGCGCTTGCCGCCGGCGACCACCAGCCGGCCGTGGTCGAGGTCATCCTGAGCGAGACTCCGCGGCAGCCAGGCGATGCCGCGTCGTGCCGCCGCCATCGACAGCAGGGTCGCCGCCAGTTGCGAGGTGAACACCGGGTCGAGTGCCGCCGCCGCCGCGCGGGTGGCGACGATGCGTCCCAGGCCGGAATCGCGGCTGTAGGCGAGATAGGGCCGCGGCTTGCGTACCGCCGCGTCCAGCGACCACATCGCGGCCCCGCCCGATGTCACGGCGCATAGCGGCAGCAGCACGTCGTGGCCGATCACCACACTGCGGAACTGGTCGGATGGCAGCCGGTCGGAGCTGTCGCCATGGGTGTGACACAGCAGAAACTGGGCGCGCCCCCGGCGCATGATCTCCTCGCATGCGGTCATGGTATCGGAGGTCAGGTTGATGGCACCGAGCGGCGCGGCGCGTTCGCGCTCGCGAATCCACTTCGGGAAAAACGTGAAGGACAGTGCGTGGGTGGCGGTGAACGACAGCGCGTCGGTTTCGCGGCCGCCCATGGCGCGCGTTTCCTGCCGCAACTGGCCGATGTCCCGGGCCAGGGCCTCGGCGCGCCCGTGCAGATGCGCGCCGGCCGCGGTCAGCGCGACGCCATGGGTCGAACGCGTCACCAGCCGCGTGCCGATCCAGCTTTCCAGCGCCTGGATGCGGCGGCTGAACGCCGGCTGCGTCACATGGCGCGCTTCTGCCGCGCGGGTGAAATTCAGCGCATCGGCCAGCGCGACGAAATCCTCAAGCCAGCCTAGATCCATTGGTTATGCCGATTGTGCATGACAAAATCAGCTTATGGCATTGGCGTCGCCGGGCGTCCAGACGTAGGAGGGGGCAGCCACGAGCCCCTCATCCAGGAAATCGCCATGCGCATCGTTGACGTCCGTGAGATCACCCAGCCGATCGCCTCGCCGATCCGCAACGCCTATATCGACTTCTCCAGGATGACCACCAGCCTGGTTGCCGTGGTCACCGATGTCATCAGGGACGGCCGCCGCGTGGTCGGCTACGGCTTCAACTCCAACGGCCGCTACGGCCAGGGCGGTTTGATTCGCGAGCGTTTCCAGAATCGCATTCTCGAAGCCAAACCCGAGAGCCTGCTCAACGACGCCGGCGACAATCTCGATCCCCATAAAATCTGGGCGGCGATGATGTCCAACGAAAAGCCCGGTGGTCATGGCGAGCGCTCGGTGGCCGTCGGCACGCTGGACATGGCGATCTGGGATGCGACGGCGAAGATCGCGGGCAAGCCGCTGTTCCGCATGCTGGCCGAGAGCAAGAACCGTGAGGCCAATCCGCGGGTGTTCGTCTATGCCGCCGGCGGCTACTACTATCCTGGCAAGGATGACAATGCGTTGCGCGCCGAGATGCGCAGCTATCTCAACCGCGGCTACAACGTCGTCAAGATGAAGATAGGCGGTGCACCGATCGAAGAGGACCGACGTCGCATCGAGGCGGTGCTGGCCGAGATCGGCTCGGAGGCGCGCCTCGCGGTGGATGCCAACGGCCGCCTCGACCTCGAGACCGCCATCGCCTACGCCAAAATGCTGCGCGACTATCCGCTGTTCTGGTACGAGGAGGTCGGCGATCCCCTCGATTATGCGTTGCAGGCATCGCTGAGCGAATTCTATCCCGGCCCGATGGCGACCGGCGAGAACCTGTTCTCGCACCAGGATGCGCGCAATCTCTTGCGCTACGGCGGCATGCGGCCGGACCGCGACTGGCTGCAGTTCGATTGCGCGCTGTCCTATGGGCTGGTCGAATATCTGCGCACCCTCGACGTGCTCGACCAGTTCGGCTGGTCGCCGTCGCGCTGCATCCCCCATGGCGGCCACCAGATGTCGCTCAACATCGCCGCCGGCCTTGGGCTGGGCGGCAACGAAAGCTATCCCGACCTGTTCCAGCCCTATGGTGGCTTCCCCGACAGCGTGAAGGTCATCGACGGCCACATCACCATGCCGGAGCTGCCGGGCATCGGCTTTGAGGGCAAGTCGGACCTCATCAAGGTGATGCGAGAACTGGCGGAGTAGACTCACGCAGGCACCGCGTCGTTCCCCGGACGCGGTGCACTGCGCCGCGCTTGCGGCGTAGTGCGCTGCTAATCCGGCAACTGTAATTTTCGTGATCAAGCGTGAAAGGGCGCTTGATCACGAAGCACCGCATTGAGGGTGACGAGCAGCTTGCGAGCGACGGCGATCAGGGCGATTTTGGCGGGTTTGCCCGCGTCTCTCAGGGCACGATAGGCTGCTGCGAACCGGGATTTGGTTCGAGTGACGGAGACGGCCGCCATGTAGAGGGCTTCGCGGACCCGGCGCCTGCCGCCGTGGATCTTGCGGGCACCGCGGAACTTGCCGCTATCGACATTGAAGGGCGCCAGTCCAGCCAAAGCGGCGATGGCCTTTGGCGAGCGGGAGCCGAGTTCCGGCATCAGTGCCAACAGCGTGGCGGCGCAAACCGGGCCGATGCCCGGCACCGAGCGCATCAGGCGTTGTGCGGCGTGCAGGCCCTGCTGCCCGGCAATCAGGGTGGCGATCCGCCGATCGATGCGCTGGATAGCCTGATCGAGCCAGGCGATATGCTGCATCAGCTCGTCCAGCAGGTCGGCGCCGGTTGCGGCAAGGCGGGTGCGCTCCTGCTTGCGGCAGGCGACGAGCTGATCGCGGCGCTTGTGCAGGTCGGCAAGCTGCTCCCGCGCCGGGTCGGTGGTGCCGTCGGCGCCGGGCCGCAGGCATTGGGCCATCGCCGCCAGCATCCGCGCGTCGATTGCGTCGGTCTTGGCGAGCAAGCCGATGGAGCGGGCGAAATCCCGGGCGCGGGCGGGGTTGACCCGCGCGAAAGCGATGCCGGCCGCGCTCAAGGCCCGGCGCAGCGCCTTGTCGTAGTGGCCGGTGGCCTCGAACAGCACGAATACATCGCTGCCGGCCCACCCCGCGATCAAGGCGTTGACCGCCTCGGGGAGGTTGTCGATGCGGCGCACCGTGCCGATGTTGCTGTCGAAGACGTCAAGAAAGTCCTTGGAGATATCGATTCCAACGAAGCCAGGATGTATGATCATGATGCTTGTCCCAGTGCTGCGAGGTCCGCGGCGAACGGCCTCGATCAACTGTTCAGGTGTGGGTAATGTAGCGCGGGCGGGTGCCAAGCCGGATCACGGTCTTCATGACCAGGGGCCCAACGGCATCCCGCCCGCACCCATCATGACAGATCCCGACTACACAGGGGCCCACGCTTGAGTAAGGTGTATCTGGATCCCGGATCTGCGCAGCAGCATGCGATGCTGCGCATCGCTGCCGCAGCGCGTCCGGGAAACGGCAGCAGCGGCGCGTGAACAATGCAAATTTCCCAATCACTGATATTGACAAAAATCCTATATCAGACTTATAGTCCCCTCGTCCTGCTCAACGAGGGGCGCTGTCATGAGGCGTCTTGAGAGTGGAGGAGGATGCGGTGTCCCGCGCGCGTGCCTCGCAAGCACGCCCCAGGAGGCTGGGGTCACCGTCCGGGCCCTACTACGGGGGCTCTGCCTTGAGTGGCTGGACGCGGATGGCGAAAGGCGGGCGAAATCCCGCCGGGGTGGCTCCCAAAGGGAGTTCACGTGCCAGCCCGGAAGCACGGTCCCCTCGCCATAAACCCCGCGGTGGCGCGCCCGCAGGCGCCGCGAGCTGCTTCGCCGTTGTGACGGCGGTGCGGATCGCGTCCCAACCACCATCCTAGCGCCTGCCGGCGCGCCGCTCCCCTCATGTCTGGAGGGGAGATCTGCTCATACCTCGGACGCCATGGGCGCCGCGAGAATGCGAGGGCTTGGCTGTTTGACATTCGAATCGAAAAGCGAGGCGGCACGCGCCGATGCGCAGCGCACGTCTAGGAGCAAGGGCCGAAGCCGGCGCGCTCGCGCGCGCGCAATGCCTCTCGTCACCCCGCAAATTGGGCGCTAACGTCGCCCGCAGCCCACGAATCGCGGCGCCAGCAAAGGTTTTTGACGTCCATGACCACCCGACTGCACCGCGGCGACCTGCCGGATCTCAGCCGCTACACCGATTCGGTGGCCATCGACACCGAGACCATGGGCCTCAACCCGCATCGCGACCGGCTCTGCGTGGTGCAGCTGTCGCCCGGCGATGGCAGTGCCGATGTGGTGCAGATCCCGCTGGGGCATACCGACGCGCCGAACCTGAAGAAGCTGCTGGCCGATCCGAAGATTGTGAAGATCTTCCACTTCGCCCGCTTCGACCTCGCCGCCCTGTACAACGCGCTCGGCGTGATGCCGTCGCCGGTCTATTGCACCAAGATCGCGTCCCGGCTGGCGCGCACCTATACGGATCGCCACGGCCTCAAGGACCTGGTGCGCGAACTGATGAATGTCGATCTGTCGAAGCAGCAGCAGTCGAGCGACTGGGGATCGCAAAATCTCAGCGATGCGCAGGTATCCTATGCCGCCTCCGACGTGTTGCACCTGCATGGGCTGCGCGACCGGCTCAATGTGATGCTGGCGCGCGAGAATCGCAGCGAACTGGCGCAGGCGTGTTTCGATTTCCTGCCGACCCGGGCAAAGCTCGACCTGTCCGGCTGGGAGAACGAGGATATTTTCGCGCATTCTTAAGCCGGATATCCGACAAGGGCTGACGTCCGAAGCGACGTTCTGAAGCGCCCGCACGCCCCGTTTCGGTCACAGTCCTCGCCGCAGTGTAGGCGGGGCTGCAAAATCGGGCGTTTCAGGGTAGATTGCCCGGGTCAGCCCGGCTTTGGAGCAGCGTTGAGTTCGGTACAGATCCCCAGCTATCAGGCCGGAATGGACGTGCGGTTTGCCGCCGCGGCGCGTCACAGCCGGCTGGTGCGCGTGCTGCGAATCGCGGTGCCCGGCGTCGTGCTGCTGGCGATGGCGGCGATCGTCGGCGTATCGGTGTTCAATCCGTTCCGGATCCTGGCCAACCTGCCGATCGACATGGGCAATCTCGTCGTGTCCGGTACCAAGATCACCATGGAGACGCCGCACCTCTCGGGTTTCTCGCCGGACGGGCGGCCCTACGAGCTGTGGGCCAAGGCTGCGACCCAGGATCTGACCGATCCCGATCACGTCGAACTGACGACGCTGCGGGCCAAGGTCATGATGGAAGACAAGTCGACCACGACGATGGATGCGCGCAGCGGCATCTTCAACAGCAAGACGCAGATCCTCGAGCTGCAAAAGGATGTCTTCCTGCAGTCGTCCACCGGGTATGAGGCGCGCATGACCCACGCGGTGATCGACATCGGCAAGGGCACAGTCGCCTCCGATGAGCAGGTCGATGTCAAATTGCTCAACGGCACGCTGGTCGGCCAGCGGCTGCGCATCGTCGACCACGGCGAGGTGGTGCGGTTCGAGGGCGGCGTGGTGATGAACCTGGTGATGGACCCGCCGACGCCCCCTGAGAGCGAGCCGGCCAAACCCGCGCCGGAGCTTGCGCCGCAGCCGGAATCATATACCCAGCCGGCCAAGGCGCGGCCCTCCAAAGACAAACGCGCGAACGCAAAATGAAATCGACGATGAATTTGATCAGCCGCAGCATTCGGTCGCGCCACATTCTGGCGACGGTCATGATCGTCCTCGGGACTGCCATGGCCGGCGATGGTCTGGCCCAGAGCGCGGTCCAGGGCGTGCCCAATGCCATGCAGGGATTTTCGCAGAACCGCGACCAGCCGATTCAGATCGAGGCGGCATCGCTGGAGATGCGCGACAAGAAGAAGGAAGCGACCTTCTCCGGCGATGTGAAGGTGGTGCAGGGCGACACCACGATGAAGTCGAAAACCCTCGTGGTATTCTACGACGGCGGCAACACGGCGCCTGCTGCTGGCGCCGCGGCGCCGACCAAGTCCGCGAAGGCGCCGATCAAGGCGGCCGCGCCGGGGCCAGGCGGCAGCTCGTCGATCCGCCGCCTGGAAGCGCGCGGTAATGTCGTGGTCACCCAGAAGGACCAGGTCGTGACCGGAGAGACCGCTGTGTTCGACACCAGGAGCAATCTGATCACCATGTCCGGCGGTGTCGTGCTGACCCAGGCCAAGAACGTGCTGAAGGGCGATCGGCTGATGGTCGACATGACAACCGGCGTGTCGCGGGTCGAATCCGACAGCGGCCGGGTGCAGGGCCTGTTCCAGTCCTCGGGGCAGGGCGCCCCGGCAATTCCGGCGCCCGGCGCTGCAAAGCCGAAATAGCCGGGCCCGGGACGGGGTCTACGGTTGCCGGTCGGCCCGCGACCCGCTATCGGCTGTGGCCGCACGCGGCCATGTCGCGCCGATATGCCGGCTTAACGACACCTTGGCGTTTTTCTGACAAGGTCCATCTTCACAGACGTGCTGACACTGCAGATCGAATTCCGCGCCGTTTGGCGGATGACCCGAAAAGGCTGAGCAAGGCGGAATGGTTGATCTCCTCGGCATGTTCCGTCGGCGCGCCCCGAAACGCGGTCCGCAAGGGTTTGCGCGGTCGCACGCCGACATCACTGCGGTCGGCGACAGCATGGGCGACATGCTGAAAAACCCTGTCCGTGACGCGCCGCCGCTGGCGCGCGAGACGTCGCGCGCCGCGCCGGTGGCGCCGCCTTCTGCGCGTCCGGAGCCGCCGCGCGCCATGCCATCGCAGCCGAAGCCGCGCAGCAAGGCCAATGGGGCCGCTCCGCCGCGCGCGGGCTACCTCGCCGTCCATAGCGTGGAGAAGAGCTTCGGCAAGCGCCAGGTGGTCCGCGGCGTCAGCATCTATGTTCGCCGCGGCGAGGCCGTCGGCCTGCTTGGTCCCAACGGCGCCGGCAAGACCACCGTGTTCTACATGATTACCGGCCTGATCAAGGCCGACCGCGGCGCCATCGAACTCGACGGTCACGACGTCACGCAATTGCCGATGTACCAGCGCGCCCGGCTGGGAATCGGCTATTTGCCGCAGGAAGCCTCGATTTTTCGCGGTCTCACGGTGGAAGAGAACATCCGCGCGGTGCTCGAGGTGGTGGAGCCCAGCCGCAAGAAGCGCGAGGCCGAGCTCAATGCGCTGCTCGACGAGTTCAACATCCAGAAGCTCCGCAAGTCGCCGTCGATCGCGCTGTCAGGCGGCGAGCGACGGCGCGTCGAAATCGCGCGCGCGCTGGCGACCCGGCCCAATTACATGCTGCTCGACGAACCCTTTGCCGGCATCGATCCGATCGCGGTGGGCGACATCCAGGATCTGGTGCGGCATCTCACCAACCGCGGCATCGGGGTACTGATCACCGACCACAATGTGCGCGAAACCCTGGGGCTGACAGACCGCGCCTACATCGTTTATGCTGGAGAAATCCTGACCGAGGGCAGTCCGGAACAGATCGTCGCCAACCCCGATGTTCGGCGCCTTTACCTTGGCGAGGAATTCCGCCTCTAGTCCAAATTTACAATACGTCAAGCCGTGTACATTGGTTTTAAAAAGCGATAAGCAAGAAACGGACCAACTTTTGGATCGGTTTTTGTCTCCATGGCTCTGACGCAGAGACTAGAGTTCCGCCAGTCCCAGTCGCTCGTGATGACGCCGCAGCCGATGCAGGCGATCAAGCTGCTGCGGCTGTCCAATCTCGACCTCGCCACCTTCGTCGAAGACGAGCTTGAACGGAATCCGCTGCTGGAGCGCGCGAGCGACGGCAGCGAGACGCCGGTCGCAGGTGAGCCGGCGCCCGAGCGCGAGCGCGCGGAGTTTTCCGAATCGCCCGACCATGACGAGATGGGCGCGACCTACAGCCACGACGGAAGCGACGACAGCGCGCAGTTTTCCGACCGTAGCGGCAGCGACGGCCTCGAGTCCCAGCAGCCCGACGAATGGATGAATCGCGACCTCGGCACCCGCACCGAGATCGAGCAGACCCTTGATACCGGGCTCGACAACGTTTTTTCCGAGGAGCCGGCCGAAGCCGCGGCGCGCGCCGCCCAGGACGCAGCGCCCACCGCCTATACCGAATGGGGCGGCGGCGCTTCCAACGACGACAGCTACAATCTCGAGGCCTTCGTGGCGGCGGAGGAGACGCTCGGCGGGCATCTGGCCGAGCGGCTGGCGGTGGCCTTCACCGATCCCGCCAAGCGCATGATCGGCCAGTATCTGATCGATCTGGTCGATGAGGCCGGCTATCTGCCGCCCGATCTGGGCGATGTCGGCGAACGTCTTGGCGCCGCGGTTCAGGATATCGAGTCGGTGCTTGGCGTGCTGCAGAAATTCGATCCGCCCGGCGTCTGCGCCCGCAGCCTCAGCGAATGCCTGGCGATCCAGTTGCGCGAGCAGAATCGTTACGACCCCGCGATGCAGGCGCTGGTCGAGCATCTCGATCTGCTGGCCAAGCGCGACATCGCCAGCCTGCGCAAGATCTGCGGCGTCGATGACGAGGATCTTGCCGACATGATCGGCGAGATCCGAAGGCTCGATCCCAAGCCCGGCCTGAAGTTCGGCTCGGCGCGGATGCAGACCGTGGTGCCGGATGTCTATGTGCGCCCGGGCCCCGATGGCGGCTGGCATGTGGAGCTCAACAGCGACACCTTGCCGCGAGTGCTGGTCAATCAGGTCTATTACAGCGAACTGTCGAAGACGATCCGCAAGGACGGCGACAAGTCGTATTTCACCGACTGCCTGCAGAATGCCACGTGGCTGGTGCGCGCACTCGATCAGCGCGCCCGCACGATCCTGAAGGTGGCCACGGAGATCGTACGCCAGCAGGATGGTTTCTTCACCCAGGGTGTTGCGCATCTGCGGCCGCTGAATCTCAAGGCGGTGGCCGACGCGATCCAGATGCACGAATCCACGGTGTCGCGCGTGACCGCCAACAAATACATGGCGACCAATCGCGGCAGTTTTGAATTGAAGTATTTCTTCACCGCCTCGATTGCGTCGGCCGACGGTGGCGAGGCGCATTCCGCAGAAGCGGTGCGGCATCACATCCGGCAGTTGATTGACGGCGAGAACCCGGCGGTTATCCTGTCTGATGATACCATCGTGGAACGGTTGCGCGCCACGGGCATTGATATTGCGCGTCGCACCGTGGCGAAATACCGCGAGTCCATGCGGATTCCGTCGTCGGTGCAGCGTCGCCGCGACAAACAGAGCATGCTCGGCAATGCACTCACAGCACCCGCCACAGCGTCCGAACGGACGACGTCCGACAGATCCCGCGACATCGCACCAGCTTGATTGCACTCCGTTCAAATCGGAATACTGTCGGTTCAACTCAAGACGAATCGAGGCCTGACAATGACTCTTCGCATCTCGGGAAAAAGCATCAATGTCGGCGACGCATTGCGCGGTCGCGTCAGTGAGCGCACCGACGAAGTGCTGCGAAAATACTTCGATGGCAACTATTCTGGCCACATCACGCTGAGCAAGGATGGTTTCGGTTTTCGCACCGACTGCGCGCTGCATCTCGATTCAGGCATTACCCTCGAGGCCGACTCCAATGCGGCCGACGCTTACGCAAGCGCCGACCAGGCGCTGATCCAGATCGAGAAGCGACTGCGGCGCTACAAGAGCCGCCTGAAGGACCGCTCTGCGCGCAAGGCCCATGCGGCCGCAGAGGCGATCGCTGAAATCGAAACGCCGACGCTGGATGCCCCGAGTTATGTGATCGAGGCGATCGTCGACGAGGACGATGTCGCGGAATACAATCCGGTGATCATTGCCGAAGCGACCACGTCGCTGAAGCGGCTGTCGGTCAGCGAAGCGGTGATGGAACTCGACTTCACCGGCGCTCCCGTCGTGGTATTCCAGCACGGCAGCAGCGGGCGGGTAAACATCATCTACCGGCGTCCCGACGGCAATGTCGGCTGGGTCGATCCGCCGGTGGTTAAAGCCTCCTGACGCCATTGACGGCCTGAAAGCCCGTCCCTATGGTCCGCCGCCTTTGACTGGCAGGGTCGGTCAAACGGATTTCGCACGGATCGGTTCCGGTGCTAGAATACGCTCGGGCATTCTCGCCCCGGGCGTATTCTGACTGCGTTCCTTCCACCTCTTGTCCAATGCTGCCAGTCTGAATTCTCTCTCCACAGCTGACGGTCCAACATCCTCGGAACGGTCCATGACGATTACCGATCTGGTCGCGCCCGAAGCAATACTTCCCGCGTTGAAAGTGAACAGCAAGAAGCAGGCGTTGCAGGAGATGTCCGCACGCGCAGCAATGCTGACCGGTCAGGTAGACCGGGTGATTTTCGAAGTGCTGATGCAGCGGGAGAAGCTCGGTACCACTGCCGTCGGCTATGGCGTGGCGATTCCGCACGGCAAGCTGCCGAAGCTCGAGCGGCTGTTCGGGATGTTCGCGCGGCTGGAGCGCCCGATCGATTTCGAGGCCATGGACGGCCAGCCAGTCGACCTGGTGTTCCTGCTACTGGCTCCGGAAGGCGCCGGCGCGGACCATCTAAAGGCCCTGGCGCGCATCGCCCGGCTGCTGCGCGATCAGGATGTCGCCAAGAAGCTGCGCGCCTCGAAGGATGCCCAGGCGATTTATTCGGTGCTGGCGCTGCCGCCGGCAACGGCGGCCTGACTATCACGCCACCACATTCCTTGCTCCGCGGCGTCAGCCGCAGAGCTGGAATGAAGAGCGGCGGCCTGACGCGGTCAGTGGACGCTGACGGTCTGCAGTTCCTGGCTCCATGCATTGGCGATCGCCGCTTCGCGGCTGTCGGTCAGCATGATCGGAGCGCCGTTGGCGGCATGCAGCGCGAACAGCTTCAGGCCGGGCGCAATCCGCGGTGCCTGCGGGAAGAGTCCCGGCACGTCCTCGGACCGGATCTGCTTCACATAGGCGATGTGACCTTCGCCCAGGCTCGCCAGCGCTTCGGTGGTCACGCTGGCATTGTCATTTTCGTAGACAGTATTGAATTCACTCATGGTCTCGACTCCTTCTGTTAGACCAAGCGGTCGAGTCCGCTACTCGTTCCATCCAAAGCGCCGGATCGGTCGAGACCGCCGTCACTTTTTCGGGTCACGCATTATTCGTGCTCATTGATAGCGATTGTCTTAACGACCCTTTCAGGCTCAGGCCTGGCGAGGTCGACCGACAACAACCCGTTCTTCAGATCCGCACCCAGCACCAGCATGCCCTCTGCCAGCACGAACGTGCGCTGGAAGTGGCGCGCGGCAATGCCGCGATGGATATACTGGCGGGATTTATCGTCCTGCTGGCGGCCCCTGATCACGAGCTGGTTTTCCTCGGTGGTCACATCGAGTTGCTCGCGGGTGAAACCCGCGACGGCCAGCGTGATCCGCAGGCGTTCGGGCTGGCCGCTGTTACGGTCGCACCGCTCGATGTTGTAAGGAGGATAGCCGTCGGCACCTTTGACGACGCGATCGAGCGCACGCTCGATTTCGTCGAATCCTAGAAGGAACGGACTGGACAACGAAGGAACACGAGACATTTAGACAAAGCCCTCTCGAAGCGACTTTGGGTATTCGGGGCCCTTACGGCACCCCATCTTCACCGGCCGGCGGATTGCCCTCCGGTCAATGAACAATATGGGCACGACATTCCGGCTGTTCAAGCACCCGCAAACTGCGCCAATTTGATTGTAAAATGCTGAATCGGGTCAAATATCGATCCGCGCCCGGCCGTTGGCGCTGAACAGATGGAGCTTGTCGCGCGGCGCGATGGCGCGGATCTGCTCACCGATGGCGGGGGCGATCTGGCCGGGGACCCGGACGATCACCTCGCCCGGAGGCAATTCGCCGGGGGTTGCGCTGACGCCCTGTGCGCCCTGACGGGAGCCGTAGACAAAGGTCTCCGGGCCGACCCGTTCGATCGCTTCCACGGTCAATTCCAGGGCGATGCCGCCCTCTGCCGTTGCGTCGGTGGAGATAGCCAGGTCTTCCGGGCGTACGCCCAGGATGCCCGCCTCGGCCTTGCCGCGGCTGTCGCCGGCGAACTGGACGCCGATCTCGCCGGGCCGCATCGTGATCAGGTTCATCGGCGGCGCGCCGATGAAGGACGCCACGAAGGTGGTGGCCGGCTTGCGGTAGATGTCGAGGGGATTGCCGATCTGCTCGACCTGGCCGCCATTCATCACCACCAGGATATCGGCCAGGGTCATGGCTTCCAGTTGATCGTGGGTGACGTAGATCGAGGTGGTCTTGAGCCGGCGCTGCAGCTTGCGGATCTCGACCCGCATGGCCACGCGCAGCTTGGCGTCGAGATTGGACAGCGGCTCGTCGAACAGAAATACCTTCGGCTGGCGCACGATGGCGCGGCCCATGGCGACGCGCTGGCGCTGCCCGCCGGACGGCTGCCGCGGCTTGCGGTCGAGCATGGCGCCGATCTCGAGAATCTTCGCGGCCTCGCGCACGCGCGCATCGATCTCCGGCTCCTTCATGCCGCGGTTGCGCAGTCCGTAGGCCATGTTGTTGTAGACGCTCATATGCGGGTAGAGCGCGTAGTTCTGGAACACCATGGCGATGTCGCGGTCCGCCGGCTCGATCTGGTTGACGACGCGGCCGCCGATGTCGATTTCGCCGGAACTGATGGTTTCCAGCCCCGCCACCATCCGCAGCAGCGTGGACTTGCCGCAGCCCGAGGGGCCGACCAGCACGCAGAACTGGCCGTCGGCAATTTCGAAGTCGATGCCCTTGATGGCTTCGAATCCGCCGGCATAGGTTTTTCGCACGTTACGCAGCGAGACGTTCGACATTTGCTTCCTACTTCTCGGTCTCAACAAGTCCGCGCACGAACAGTCGTTGCATGAACACCACCACGGCGACCGGCGGCACCATCGCAAGAATAGCGGTGGCCATGGCCAGTTGCCATTCGGCAAGTTCGTCGGTGGTCGTCAGCATCTTCTTGATGCCGGTGACGATGGTCTGCATCGAGTCCTGTGTGGTCACCAGCAGCGGCCACAGATACTGGTTCCAGCCGTAGATGAACTGGATCACGAACAGCGCCGCGATGGTCGTGACCGACAGCGGCAGCAGGGTATCCTTGAAAAAGCGGAACGGGCCGGCGCCGTCGATGCGCGAGGCCTCCAGCAATTCATCGGGGATGGTCATGAAGAACTGCCGGAACAGCAGCGTGCCGGTGGCCGAGGCGATCAGCGGCAGGATCAGCCCGGCATAGGTGTCGAGCATGTGCAGATCGGCGATCACCTTGTAGGTCGGATAGATGCGCACCTCGACCGGCAGCATTAGGGTGACGAAGATGATCCAGAATGCGGTCTTGCGGAACGGAAAGCGGAAATACACCACGGCATAGGCCGACAGGATCGAGATGAAGATCTTGCCGATCGCGATGCCCGCGGCCGTGATGAAGGAATTCAGCAACATCTGGCCGACCGGCTCACGGCTGTAACGCGACGCACCGACAAAGACGGCCCGGTAATAGTTCTCCATGGCGTGGCCGCCCGGCGACAGCGGCATGTTGCCGTTGACCACGGTGGCGGCGTCGTGCGTGGAGGCGATGAAGGCGATGTAGACCGGAAAGGCGACGATGAAGACGCCGAAGATCAGGATGGCGTAGGCGACGATATCGTTCCAGCGGCGGTGCTCGACCATCAGTACTGCACCTTGCGCTCGACGTAGCGGAACTGGATCGCGGTCAGGGCGATCACGATCACCATCAGCACGACGGATTGCGCGGCCGAGCTGCCGAGATCGCCGCCGAGCCGGCCATCGGCATAGACCTTGTAGACCATCGTCGTGGTCGTCCCGGCCGGGCCGCCGCCGGTCACGGCGTCGATGATGCCGAACGTGTCAAAGAACACGTAGACGACATTCACGACCAGCAGGAAAAACGTCGTCGGCGACAGCAGCGGAAAGGTGATGGTCCAGAACCGGCGCAGCGGCCCGGCGCCGTCGATGGCGCCGGCTTCCAGCACGCTGCGGGGGATCGACTGCAGGCCGGCCAGGAAAAACAGGAAGTTGTAGGAGATCTGCTTCCACACCGCGGCCATGACGACCAGCGTCATGGCATGGTTGCCGTTGAGCAGCGGATTCCAGTCGAAGCCGAGCAGGCGCAGCGGCCGCGCCAGCGTGCCGAGCGTGGGATGAAACATGAAGAGCCACAGCACGCCGGCGACGGCCGGGGCCACGGCGTAGGGCCAGATCATCAGCATCTTGAAGACGGGAGCCGCCTTCAGATTCTTGTCGGCCTGCGTGGCGAACAGCAGCGCGATGGTCAGCGACAGCGCCGCCACCAGCGACGAAAACACCACGGTCACGCCCATCGCCTTGTAGTATTCCGGCTGCGCGAACAGCGCCTGGTAGTTCTCCAGTCCGATGAAATCCGAACTCAGGCCGAAGGCGTCCTCGCGCAGGAACGATTGCCAGACCGCCTGGAGTGCCGGCCAATAGAAAAATACAAACGTAATGGCCGGCTGCGGCACCAGCAGCAGATAGGGCAGCAGCTTGTTCTTGAAAACGGCTGTCTTTTCCATGCAGGTCGACGGGTCCCGGAGAACGATCAAAACTCATGATGTCGTCACCCGCGAAAGCGGGTGATCCAGTCAACGCAATCGCCTGTCGGACAAACGGACGTCTGCGTTGACTGGGTCGCCCGGTCCATACGCGCAATTGCGCCTGGCCGGGCGACGACAGCGCCAGATATTACTTCGCGGACTTCTCGAACGTACGCAACATCGCATTGCCGCGGGTCACCGCAGCGTCGAGCGCAGCCTGCGCGGTCTTCTGTCCGGCAAGGGCCGCTTCCATTTCCTCGGCCCAGATGTCGCGCATCTGCACCATGTTGCCGAAGCGGAGGCCGCGGGAGTTCTCCGTCGGCTCCTTGTTGGTCAGTTCCTTCAGCGGCGTCTGCAGGATCGGGTTCTTCTCATAGAAACCGTCCGCCTTGGTCTTCTCATAGGCGGCCTTGGTGATCGGCAGATAGCCCGACTCCTGGTGCAGCTTGGCCTGGCGGTTGGTGTCGCTCAGGAACGTGAAGAATTTTGCGACGCCCTTGTATTCCTCGGGCTTCTTGCCGCCCATCACCCACAACGATGCGCCGCCGATGATCGAATTCTGCGGTGCGCCGGCGACGTCGGGGTAGTAGGGCATCGGAGCGGAGGTGAAGTTGAACTTGGCGGTGCCCTTGACGCTGGCGTAATAGCCCGACGAGGTCAGGAAGATCGGACATTCGCCGGAGCTGAAACGGCTCTCGCTGGCATTGGCGCGGCCGGAATAATCGTAGGTCTTGTCCTTCTGCAGGTCGATCAGCGTCTGCAGGTGCTTGACCTCAAGCGGCGTGTTGAACTTCAGCTCGGTGTCGAAGCCGTCGAGGCCGTTCGCCTTGGTGCCGATCGGCACGTTATGCCAGGCCGAAAACTGTTCGATATGCGCCCAGGTGGCCCAGGCATTGGAGAAGCCGCAGGTCGTGTATCCGGCTGCCTTGAGCTTCTTGGCGTCCTCGAACACCTCGGGCCAGGTCTTCGGGATCTCGGCGATGTCAGCCTTCTTCAGCGCATCGAGGTTGATCCACATCACCATCGAGGACGAGTTGAACGGGAACGACAGCATCTCGCCCTTCGAGGTCGAGTAGTAGCCGGTGATTGCAGGCAGATAATTGTTGGGATCGAACGGCTCGCCGGCGTCCTTCATCGGCTGGTAGACCGGCTTGATGGCGCCCTTGGCGCTCATCATCGTCGCGGTGCCGACTTCGAACACCTGCATGATGTGCGGCGCGGTGCCGGCCCGGAATGCGGCGATGCCGGCATTCATGGTATCGGGATAGCTGCCCTTGAACGTGGGAATGACCTTGTAATCGGACTGGCTGGCGTTGAAATCCTCAGCGAGCTTGTTGACGATGTCGTTGTTGCCGCCGGTCATCGCGTGCCACCACTGAATCTCGGTCACGGCGTAAGCGGGTGACGCCAGCACCAGGCTGGAGGCCAGCAGTGCGGCAAGGTTCAAGTGTCGGCGAATCATTCAATTTCTCCCGGGTGGCCGTCATCATCGTTGAATGCGCCGGGTACAGGCGCTGTGTGACGTTCAGATGACCGTATAGTCGAGGCGACGCTACGGCGAAAGTGTCAGCCAGGGAAAGCCGTCACATGGTCGTATCCGCAGCCCCGCGCGATGCGGCGTGACGCGCCGCATCGCATCCCGGGAACGCGACCTAGCGCTTGCGTTCAGGGCCGCTGACGGTCCCTTTGGCGACAAGATAGCCGATTTCATCGGCGGAATAGCCGAACTCCCCGAGCACTTCCGTGGCGTGCTCGCTGAATTTCGGCGGTACCCGGCGCAGGCTGGCCTTGGTGCGATCGAAACGGACCGGCGAGGCGACGCCCTTGTACCAGTCCTTTTCGATGATATCGCCGCGCGCGATGGTGTGCGGGTTGGCGAGCGCCTTGTCGATCGACTGCACCGGGCCGGCGGGAAGGCCGGCCGCGAGCAGGCGCCGGCACAGCGGCTCGCCGTCCTCGTCCTTCAGGATCGCCTCGAGCTCGGCGCGCAGCGCGTCGCGGTTGACGACCCGGTCGCGGTTGCGCGCGAACCGCGGATCGGTGCCCATCTCCGGCTTGCCGAGTTCCTTGCAGAGCTTGCGGAACGTGGCGTCGTTGCCGACGCCAACGAAGATATTGCCGTCGCGCGCTGCAAACACCGAATAGGGATACAGGTTGGGATGCTCGTTGCCGGTCAGCGCCGGCGGCTTGCCGCCATTGTAGAAGTAGTTCGCGGTGTGCGGGTGCATGATGGCGAGGCCGGTCTCGTACAAAGTGGCCTCGACGAACTGGCCGAGGCCCGATTTCGCCCGCTCTGCCAGCGCCATCAGGATGCCGACGCAGGCATAGAGCCCGGTCGCCATGTCGACCAGCGCGACGCCGATGCGCGTCGGGCCACTCTCCTGCGAGCCGGTCGCGGCCATCAGCCCGACCATCGACTGGATGATGGCGTCATAGCCGGGATGCCCGCCATGGGGGCCGTCGCCGCCGAAGCCGGAAATCCGGCAATGCACCAGCTTCGGGAATTTTTCGCGCAGCACATCGTTGCCGATGCCCCATTTGTCGAGCGTGCCGGGCTTGAAGTTTTCGATCATGACATCGGCATCTTCGAGCATGCGCATCAGCACCACGCGGCCGGCCTCGGAGGCGAGGTCGAGGCCGATCGAGCGCTTGTTGCGGTTGGCGCCGATGAAGTACGCCGCGTCGTCGTCGTGGAACGGAGGGCCCCAGTCGCGGGTCTCGTCGCCGGCCGGCGGCTCGACCTTGATGACGTCAGCGCCGTGGTCGGCCAGAATCTGCGTGCAATAGGGGCCACCTAGGACGCGCGACAGGTCGATCACGCGCAGGCCGGCGATGGCGCCGGGAGCAATATTGGGGATCATGAGGCGTTTCTGATGCTTTTGTTGTGGTCGTTCGACCCATAAACCATCCAAAACGCGTCTTCGCAAACGCAGGGCCGCCATGCGATTTCGGGTGTTGCCCCGAAGCGGACGGCATGGACGCGGAAAGCCGGCCCGCCAGAGACTGGCGAGCCGGCTTGGGTGCCCGATCAGGCGATCGTGGAGCGGACGTCGATATTGCCGCGAGTGGCATTCGAGTAAGGGCAGATCTGATGCGCTTTCTCGACCAGCGCTGCGGCCTCATCCTTGGCGAGGCCCGGCAACGACACCGCGAGTTCGACGTCGAGGCCGAAACCGCCCGCCGAGCGCGGGCCGATGCCGACCGTCGCGGTCACCGCAACGTCGGCCGGAATCTTCGGCCCGCCCTGCGACGCGACGAACTTCATCGCGCCGATGAAGCAGGCGGCGTAGCCGGCCGCGAACAGACTGCTCGGGGTTGTTGCCTGCACCGCCGGCGCCGCCGAGTTCCTTCGGCGTGGCGAGTTTGACGTCGAGCGCGCCGTCCAGGGTGGCGGCATGGCCGTCGCGGCCGCCGGTGGCCTTGGCGCTGGTCTTGTAGAGGACGTTGACTGACATGTGAGCTCTCCTTGTTCGAATTCAGTGCCTTTTATATTTCGCGCAATTAGATTGTGCGCAATATAAAAGAGCGGGGCCGCAATTTAATTGTGGTCAATTGATTGTGAGGCGGCGAGGGCCCAGATTGGCGCTGCGACGCATCGGGACCGGAGATGGCGATGGCAAGGAAGTCCGCGGCGTATCCGCCGCTGAAGCTCGACAACCAGATCTGCTTCGCGGTGTATTCCACCGCGCATGCCTTCAATCGCCTCTACAAGCCGCTGCTCGAGCGGCTTGAGCTGACCTATCCGCAATATCTGGTGATGCTGGTGCTGTGGGAGCGCGATGACGTCCCGGTCAAGGACATCGGCCAGCGGCTGTTCCTCGATTCGGGCACGCTGACGCCGCTGCTGAAGCGGCTCGAGACCGCCGGACTGATTCGCCGTACCCGCAGCGTCGACGACGAGCGCCAGGTGTTGATCGCACTGACGCCGCAAGGCCACGCGCTGCGCGACAAGGCCAAGAGCGTGCCGCAAGGCGTGCTGGCGGCCTCGGCCTGTTCAGTCGAAGAACTGGTGTCGATGAAGGATGAACTGGTGGCGTTGCGGGACAGGCTGACGGCGGCGCTGGAGGCATGAGCGTTAGAGGCGCTTCTTTGCGAAGGCGCGGCCGGATCCGGACTTCAGATATTGCTCGAAGGCAAAAGCCTGTCGTTCGTCGCTGAACGCGACATAGGTCTTGATTCGCCACGGGCGATATTTCGACGTGTGAGGCACTTCACCTGCATTATGCTTCATCAGCCGTGCGCGAAGATCATCGGCAATGCCGATGTAGAAGTGCTCAGAACCAAGGCTTTCGAGAATGTAGACGTACTTCATGGCCTTGCGGATCCATGACTTGACGTTGGCTGAGCTTACTGTGAGCGATCGCTAAAATTTAGCTGAACATTTCCTGTCCGCCTACGCCCTTCGGGCTCCGGCGTGACATCCTTCGCTCGCTTCGCCCGATAGTCTGGCGTGGCTTGCCGAGCCGAAGCTCGCGAAGCGAGCGAAGGATGGTGGAGCCAGGCGGGATCGAACCGCCGACCTCTTGCATGCCATGCAAGCGCTCTCCCAGCTGAGCTATGGCCCCTTAACCGGCGCGGGCTTCTGGAAAGTCCCGCGCGGCGAACCCAGATCACAGATCCGGGTTGATCTCAAGTCTCTTCGTCACCCGAAACGTCGCCAATGATGTCGGTGACGTCTTCGTCGCCTTCTTCCTCGTCGGCAATGAAGGTCGAATCATCGTCGTCGTCGTCGATGGTCTCGTCTACATCGATATCGTCTTCGGATTCCAGTACCGCGGCCTTCTTGCCGGTATTTTCTTCGGCGTCGGCTTCCTCGAGCGGCACCAATTCCTCTTCAGCATCGGCGACTTCCGGCGCTTCGGCAGCGGACGCAGCGGCGGAGGCCGCAGCGGCGCGCGACGCAGCGTCGGCGCGGGTCCGCGGCGGCGGAATCGGCGCAATCGGCACCACCTCACCCGTATACGGTGAAATCACCGGGGTTTTGCCGAGGTCGTAGAATTTTTTGCCCGTCGTGGGGCAAATGCGCTTGGTTCCGAGATCGGATTTGGCCACGTGTGAATCCTAGGGAATTTTTTGAAAAACGGTGCTTCACTTGGCTAGTTGCCACGCTGCTGTCAATAGCGCTCTGCGCGTGGCGTGACGCGGTGCCGCCCTTATGGTACGAGCCTGCCGCGCAAAGGAACACAATCTTGACCCATTCAGACGCCCGCGCCGACGGCCCCGCAACTGTGCCCACCCCGCTCGCGGCGCGTAAGAGCCCCGCTTTGGAGGGCCGCGTGCGCGTGCCCGGCGATAAGTCGATCTCGCACCGTGCCTTGATTCTGGGCGCGCTGGCCGTCGGCGAAACCCGCATTTCCGGCCTGCTGGAGGGCGAGGACGTTCTCAACACCGCCAAGGCGATGCAGGCGCTCGGTGCGCAGGTGGAGCGCACCGGACATTTCGCCTGGTCGGTGCGCGGTGTCGGCGTCGCCGGCTTCGCCGCGCCGCGGGCGCCGCTGGATTTCGGCAATTCCGGCACCGGCTGCCGGCTGGTGATGGGCGCCGTCGCCGGCTGCCCGATCGAGGCGACCTTTGACGGCGACGCCTCGCTGCGCAGCCGGCCGATGCGGCGCATCGTCGATCCCCTGGAATTGATGGGCGCCCGGGTGATTGCGAGCCAGGAGGGCGGTCGCCTGCCGCTGACCCTGCAGGGCGCGCGCGACCCGCTGCCGATCCTCTACCGCACGCCGGTGGCGTCGGCGCAGATCAAGTCGGCGGTGCTGCTGGCCGGCCTGTCGGCCCCGGGAATCACCACGGTGATCGAGGCCGAGGCCAGCCGCGACCATACCGAGCTGATGCTGAAGCATTTTGGCGCGCAGATCCTCTCCGAAAAGGACGGTGCCCACGGACGCCGGATTGCGCTCACCGGCCAGCCCGAGCTGCACGGCGCAGAGGTGGTGGTGCCGGCCGATCCGTCGTCCGCCGCCTTCCCGATCGTCGCAGCATTGATCGTGCCTGGCTCCGACATCGTGCTGACCGACGTGATGACCAATCCGTTGCGCACCGGACTGTTCACCACTTTGCGCGAAATGGGCGCCTCGATCGAGGAAAGCGAGGTCCGTGGCGATGCCGGCGAGCCGATGGCCCGGTTCCGCATCCGCGCTTCCGCCTTGCGCGGGGTCGAAGTGCCGCCGGAGCGGGCGCCGTCGATGATCGACGAATATCTGGTGCTGGCGGTGGCCGCGGCCTTTGCCGAGGGCACCACCATCATGCGCGGCCTCAAGGAATTACGGGTCAAGGAATCCGACCGGCTGGAGGCCACAGCGGCGATGCTGCGGGGCAATGGCGTCAAGGTGGAGGTCTCCGGCGACGACCTGATCGTCGAGGGTAGGGGCCATGTGCCGGGCGGCGGGGTGGTCGCCACCCATATGGACCACCGCATCGCCATGTCGGCGCTGGTGATGGGACTGGCGGCAGACCGTCCGGTGACCATCGACGACACCGCCTTCATCGCCACGAGCTTTCCCGACTTTATCCCGATGATGCGCGGGCTTGGCGCGGAGTTCGCATAGATCATGGCCACCGGCTTCGACCGTGACGCCCTGCTGGACTCGTTCGACCAGATCGGCCGCGCGGCCGTCGCAGCCGGCACCAGGCTGCAGATCGCGGTCTATGGCGGCTCGGCGCTGATGCTGGCGAGCAATTTCCGGTTCGCCACCGAAGACGTCGGCCGACATCGGCGGGGAGTGGCCGGAGTGGCTGTCGGACGTCGTCGCCCGCATCGCGCGCGAAAATGATTGGTCAGAGAATTGGTTCAACGATGCGGTGACGTTTCACCTCAGCGCACTGGAACGGACGGAGCGCGATCTTCTGGCGTTTGGCACCTTCCCCCGCGGCGGTGAAGCCGTCGGACTGTGCGTTATGATTCCTACCGCCCGCTACATGCTGGCGATGAAGTTGAAATCGCTCCGTATTTCGGATTTTTCCAAAGGCGAGCAGGACATGTCCGATGTGGCCCACCTGCTGCGGGTTCTCGGCATCACCGAGATCGAACAGGCCATCGAGATCCTGGCGGAGTTTTTCCCGAAAAGTGCCGCCGATGCCGACAAGCAACGCTTTGTGCTAAAGAGGCTTTTTGCCGGAGGCTTGGTGATCGATGCGCCCCAATACCCTCGCACAGGCGGCTGAGCGGATTGCCTCGGGCGAGCCGCTTGCAAAGGCCCTGCCCGAATTTCTCGATGCGTTCTATCTGGCCGGAACGCCGGCCGCAGCGTGCGGCGATGCTGAACGATGAGCCCGCCGCACTAAGCGATCCGCGCCTGCAAGGGCTATTCGGGGCCGTCGCCGAATATCTGGCCCATCAACATCGGCTTCCAAATGTTCCGCTGTGGGCTTATGCAAGCGACCGTTATCTCGATCGGGCATGGCATGTCTCGCCCTTCGCCGATGACGCCATGCGCGAATATCTGACCTTCGCCAGCCCGGCGGAATTCGCCTCGCGCAACATCTTCACCGAGGAGCGCCCGCTGCGCCGCGCCCGCTCCCCCCTCGCCGTTTAAGGTTTCTGCCTGACATGATCATCGCCATCGACGGACCGGCCGCTTCCGGAAAAGGCACGCTGGGCAAGCGGCTCGCCAGACATTACGGCTACCGTCATCTCGATACCGGCGTGATCTATCGCGCCGTGGCCAAGGCGATGCTGGACGCCGGCGCCGACCTTCGTGACGAAATGCTGGCGGTTTCGGCCGCTCTGGAGCTCGACCCCGGGAATTTCGGCGATCCGGCGCTCCGGGCGCAGTCGGTGGCCGACGCCGCCTCGGTGGTTTCGGCGATCCCGCAGGTCCGCCAGGTGCTGCTGAACTTCCAGCGCCGTTTCGCCGAGGATCCGCCGGGTGCCGTGCTGGACGGCCGCGACATCGGAACCGTGATCTGCCCGAACGCCGACGTGAAGATTTTTGTGGTCGCCGACCCGGCGGTGCGGGCCCATCGCCGCACCCTGGAAGCGAAAGCACGCGGCGAGGCGGCCGACGAGGCGGCCATTCTGGAGGATATCCTGCGGCGCGACGCACGCGACCAGAACCGCGCCACGGCGCCGTTGAAGCCCGCCGCAGATGCATACTTGCTGGATAACTCCAATTTGGATATAGAAGGCGGCGTCCGGGCCGCCATCGACATTGTCGAGGCCGTCCGAGCGGGCCGGCAGCGGGTTTGAGCTAGTTCATTTGGACGAAGTCAGACGAAACCGCTGCCGTCATTGGAGGAAAGCCCGCTCCTGGTCTTGAACGTCGGTTTCGACCGACTGCCTTGGCACCGGATGATCAACGTCTCAATCGTGCAGTCATGCTGCCGGCCCGTTCCTGTGATTTCCCGCAGGGCGGTCGTTAGGGGTTGCGGACCCCCGACACTACGCGTTTGAGGCGCCCATTCACCCGACTGCCGGCAATACCCGCACCTGGAGAACAAATGGCTTCGACCGATACTTACAATCCTTCACGCGACGATTTCGCCGCGATGCTCGACGAGTCCTTCGCAGGTGGCAACCTGCAGGAAAGCTCCGTCATCAAGGGCATTGTCGTCGCGATCGAAAAGGACATGGCCGTCATTGACGTCGGCCTGAAGACGGAAGGCCGCGTGGCGCTGCGTGAATTCGCCGTGCCCGGCCGCGAAAACGAACTCAAGGTTGGCGACGAGGTCGAAGTGTTTCTCGACCGGATCGAAAATGCGCTCGGCGAAGCCGTGCTGTCGCGCGACAAGGCGCGTCGCGAAGAGAGCTGGGGCAAGCTCGAGAAGGCCTTCAACAACAACGAGAAGGTTCACGGCGTCATCTTCAATCAGGTCAAGGGTGGCTTCACCGTCGATCTGGACGGCGCAGTGGCCTTCCTGCCGCGCTCGCAGGTTGATATCCGCCCGATCCGCGACGTCGCTCCGCTGATGAACAACTCGCAGCCGTTCCAGATCCTCAAGATGGATCGCCGCCGCGGCAACATCGTCGTGTCGCGCCGCACCGTGCTGGAAGAAACCCGCGCCGAGCAGCGTCAGGAACTGGTCCAGAACCTCGAAGAGGGTCAGGTTATTGACGGCGTCGTCAAGAACATCACCGATTACGGTGCGTTCGTGGATCTCGGCGGCATCGACGGCCTGCTGCATGTCACCGACATCGCATGGCGTCGCGTCAACCACCCGACCGAAGTGCTGACCATCGGTCAGACCGTCAAGGTCAAGATCATCAAGATCAACCACGAGACCCACCGTATCTCGCTCGGCATGAAGCAGTTGCTGGACGATCCGTGGCAGGGCATCGAGGCGAAGTACCCGCTGAACGCGCGCTTCACCGGTCGCGTCACCAACATCACGGACTACGGCGCATTCGTCGAACTGGAGCCGGGCATCGAAGGCCTGATCCACGTCTCGGAAATGTCCTGGACCAAGAAGAACATGCACCCCGGCAAGATCGTTTCGACCTCGCAGGAAGTCGAAGTGCAGGTTCTCGAAGTCGATTCCGTCAAGCGCCGCATTTCGCTCGGTCTCAAGCAGACCATGCGCAATCCTTGGGAAGTGTTCGTCGAGAAGTATCCGGTCGGCGCCACTGTCGAAGGCGAAGTCAAGAACAAGACCGAGTTTGGTCTGTTCCTCGGCCTCGACGGCGAAGTGGACGGCATGGTCCATCTCTCCGACCTCGACTGGAAGCAGCCGGGTGAGCAGGTCATCGACAACTTCAAGAAGGGCGACATGGTCAAGGCCATCGTCCTCGATGTGGATGTCGAGAAGGAGCGCATCTCGCTCGGCGTCAAGCAGCTCGAAGGCGATCCCTTCGCCGAGCCGGGCGACGTCAAGAAGGGCGCCGTCGTCACCTGCGTCGTGCTCGAAGTCAAGGAATCCGGCATCGACGTGCAGATCGTCGATACCGACTTCACGACCTTCATCAAGCGTTCGGAACTGGCGCGTGAGCGCACCGATCAGCGCGCAGAGCGTTTCGCCGTCGGCGAAAAGGTCGATGCGCGGGTGATCCAGTTCGACAAGAAGGCCCGCAAGGTCCAGGTCTCGATCAAGGCTCTGGAAGTCGCGGAAGAGAAGGAAGCCATCGAGCAGTACGGGTCTTCGAACTCGGGTGCGACGCTTGGCGACATTCTCGGCACCGCGCTCAAGCAGCGTACCGACAAGTAAGCGAAGCCTCGGCTTCAAACATCAGGGCCCCGGTGCAAACCGGGGCCCTTTTCGTTGCGGCCTTTGTTTTGACCTTGTTTTCTACATATTGCGTCGCAATTGATGTAATCCAGACACCGCAAATCAACGCTGTGCGGACCATAAGGGCCCGCCTGCGAATGCTTCCCGGAGATCCAAGATGTCGCTTGATTCCGATGTGATCGTCGACCGCCGCCGGATGCGGCGCAAGCTGACGTTCTGGCGCGTCAGCGCGGTGCTGGTGGCGATCGTCGCCGTGGTCGGTGCCGGACTCATCGTCAACCGCTCAGGCACCGCGCTGACAGCCTCCGGCTCGATCGCGAGGATCCATATCGAAGGCCTGATCCGCAGCGACAACGATCGTATCGAGGCGCTGGAGCGGCTGGAGAAGTCCGGCGCTGCGGCGGTCGTGGTCCATATCAATTCGCCGGGCGGCACCACCGCCGGCTCCGAGCAGCTCTACGACGCGCTGACGCGCCTGAAGGCGAAGAAGCCGATGGTGGTGGTGGTCGAGGGCCTCGCCGCGTCCGGCGGCTATATCGCCGCCATCGCATCCGACCATATCGTGGCGCAGCAGAGCTCGCTGGTCGGCTCGATCGGCGTGCTGTTCCAGTTTCCGAATTTCGGCGAGCTGATGAAGACCGTCGGCGTCAAAGTCGAGGAAGTGAAATCGTCGCCGCTGAAGGCCGCGCCCAACGGCTTCGAGCCCACCAGCCCGGAAGCGCGCGCCGCGCTGGAATCGCTGGTCAAGGATTCCTACGCCTGGTTTCGCGGCCTGGTGCAGACCCGGCGCGGCATGGACGATGCGCTGCTCGACAAGGTCGCCGATGGGCGGGTGTTCACCGGACGGCAGGCCGTCAATCTCAAGCTGATCGATCAGCTGGGCGACGAAAAAACCGCGGTCGAATGGCTGGTTTCCGAGAAGAAGGTCAAGAGCGGCCTGCCGGTGCGTGATTTCAAGCTGGCGCCGAAATTCGGCGACCTGACGTTCCTGCGCGCGGCGGCCTCCATTGCCCTGGACGCGGTCGGTCTCGGCGCCGTGGCGCGGCAGGTCGAACAGGGCGGCCTCGATCAGGCGGTTGCGCACCTCAGCCTCGACGGCATGCTCGCGCTCTGGCGGCCGGCAACTGCAAATTGAACCGATGTTCGCCTCGCGCTGCCTTGCTGCACAGCCGGGGCGCGTCGGAATATCTTTTTCAGCCGTTTGTCACCTGTTTTCGAGGCTCCCCGATTTCATTTAGCGTCTTGACAGCGCAAGGCATTTTCACGGAAATGGTTGCTCCCACTTCAGGGTCCCAGTCTCGATGATCAAATCCGAACTCGTTCAGCGTATCGCCGAGCACAACCCGCATCTGTATCAGCGGGATGTGGAGAACATCGTGAATGCGATCCTCGACGAGATCGTCGCGGCATTGGCGCGCGGCGACCGGGTGGAACTGCGCGGCTTCGGCGCCTTTTCGGTGAAGCATCGCCCGGCCCGCGCCGGTCGCAACCCGCGCACCGGCGCCCATGTGCCGGTGGACCAGAAGAGCGTGCCGTTCTTCAAGACCGGCAAGGAAATGCGCGAGCGGCTGAATCGCGACGCCGGGGCTCCCGAAGCGAGCGCGTGAAGCTGATCCGTCGCGCCATTGCGAGAGAGGCCGATGCGTAAATTTTTCACAGCTTTGGTGCTGATCCCGCTCGGTGTGCTGTTCATCGCGTTCGCGGTGGCCAACCGTCATCTGGTGACGGTGTCCTTCGATCCCTTCAATTCGACCGATCCGTCGATCGGCCTCACCGTGCCGCTGTTCGTCGCCATCATCGCCGTGGCGATCCTCGGCGTGATGGCCGGCGGCGTGGCGACCTGGTTCGGGCAGCGCCACTGGCGACGCGCGGCACGGCTGCACGAAGCCGATGCCCGGCAGGCGCGGATGGAACTGGCCGACTGGCGGGTCCGTGCCGCAACTGCGCCGCGCAACGAGCAGCAGCGTCTTCCGGCACCGCTGTCGCAGGGGGCGGCCTACGGGCTCCCGGGGCGAGACAAGCACGACGCGACGTTGTAGAACCCGCACCGTCGCGCCACATGATCGGCTGCGGCGCAGCCTGATCCCGAATTTGAGCAGACGTCCCCTGAACATGTCCCTGATCGTCAAAATCTGCGGCCTGTCGACGCGCGAGACTCTCGACGCGGCGCTGGCGGCCCGCGCCGACATGGTGGGCTTTGTGTTCTTTCCGCCGTCGCCGCGGCATATCGACCTCGATACCGCACGGGCGCTCGGCAAGCAGGCCAAGGGCCGGGCCGTCAAGGTCGCGCTGTCCGTCGATGCCGACGATGCGCTGCTCGCCAACAGCATCGACGCACTGCAGCCGCAGATTCTGCAACTGCACGGCAAGGAGACCGTGGCGCGCATCCGTGACATCAAGCAGAAGTTCGGCCTGCCGGTGATGAAGGCGATCGCGGTGGAAACCGCCGCCGATCTGGCGTCGCTGCCCGGCTATGCCGCGGTGTGCGACCGCATTCTGTTCGACGCCAAGCCGCCGAAGGACGCGACGCGCCCCGGCGGCCTCGGTGCCGCGTTCGACTGGCACCTGCTCGAGGGCCTCAAGCTGCAGCTGCCGTTCCTGGTGTCCGGCGGCCTCGATGCCGGCAACGTCGCCGAAGCCGTGCGGGTGACGGGCGCTGGCGGCGTCGACATTTCTTCCGGCGTGGAGCGCGCGCCCGGTATCAAGGATCCCGACATGATCCGCGCCTTCATCCGCGCCGCGCGCGCCAGCGAAGAGTTGATGACCCCATGAATTCAGCATTGCCCAATTCGTTTCGCTCCGGCCCTGACGATCGCGGTCATTTCGGCATTTTCGGTGGCCGCTTTGTCGCCGAAACCCTGATGCCGCTGATCCTTGATTTGCAGCAGGCCTATGAGGATGCCAAGGCCGATCCGGCCTTCCAGGCTGAGATGAATGGCTATCTCAAGGACTATGTCGGCCGTCCCTCCCCGCTGTATTTCGCCGAGCGCCTGACCAATCACCTCGGTGGCGCAAAAATCTATTTCAAGCGCGAGGAGCTGAATCACACCGGCTCGCACAAGGTCAACAACGTGCTCGGCCAGATCATGGTGGCGCGCCGCATGGGCAAGAAGCGCATCATCGCCGAGACCGGCGCCGGCCAGCATGGCGTGGCGACGGCGACTTTGTGCGCCCGCTTCGGGCTCGAATGCATCGTGTTCATGGGCGCGGTCGACGTCGAGCGGCAGCAGCCTAATGTGATCCGCATGGAAATGCTCGGCGCCAAGGTGGTGCCGGTGCAGGCCGGGGCGCGCACGCTGAAGGACGCCATGAACGAGGCGCTGCGCGACTGGGTCACCAACGTCCACGAGACCTTCTATTGCATCGGCACCGTCGCCGGCCCGCATCCCTATCCGATGATGGTGCGCGATTTCCAGTCGATCATCGGCACCGAGACCAAGGCGCAGATGCAGGAGGTCGAAGGCCGGCTGCCGGATTCTCTGATCGCCTGCATCGGCGGCGGCTCCAACGCGATGGGCCTGTTTCATCCCTTCCTCGACGATCCCACCGTGCAGATTTTCGGCGTCGAAGCGGCCGGCCACGGCCTGACCCAGTTGCATGCGGCGTCGATCGCCGGTGGCCGCCCCGGCGTGCTGCATGGCAACCGCACCTATCTGCTGATGGATGAAGACGGCCAGATCCAGGAAGGCCACTCCATCTCGGCGGGCCTCGATTATCCCGGCATCGGCCCGGAGCATTCCTGGCTGCACGAAACCGGCCGCGTCACCTATCTCTCGGCCACCGACGACGAAGCGCTTGCCGCCTTCCAGCTGCTGTCGAAACTCGAAGGCATCATCCCGGCGCTGGAGCCGGCGCACGCTATCGCCAAGGTGATGGCGCTCGCACCGAAGCTGCCGAAAGATCACCTGATGGTGGTCAATCTCTCCGGCCGCGGCGACAAGGACATTCCGCAGGTGGCGGAAATTTTGAAGGGCGCGAAGCAGTCATGACCACCCGTATCGACACCCGCTTCGCCCAGCCGAAGACCGAAGGCCGCGCGGCGTTCGTGACGTTCGTGATGGCCGGCGATCCCGATCTCGCCACCTCGCTGGAGATCGTCAAGGCGTTGCCGAAGGCCGGCGCCGACATCATCGAGATCGGCATGCCGTTCACCGATCCGATGGCCGATGGCCCGGCGATCCAGGCCGCCGGCCTGCGCGCGCTGAAGGCCGGCACCACCCTGAAGAAGACGCTGGCGCTGGTTGCCACCTTCCGCAAGGACGACAACGCCACGCCGATCGTGCTGATGGGCTACTACAATCCGATCTATATCTACGGCGTCGACAAGTTCCTCGTCGATGCAAAGGCCGCCGGCGTCGATGGCCTGATCATCGTCGACCTGCCGCCGGAAGAAGATACCGAACTGTGCCTGCCGGCGATGAAGGCCGGCTTGAACTTCATCCGGCTGGCGACGCCGACCACCGACGACAAGCGGCTGCCGGCGGTGCTCGAAAATACCTCGGGCTTCGTCTATTACGTGTCGATCACCGGTATCACCGGCAGCGGCAGCGCCAAATCTGCGGATGTCGGCGCCGCGGTTGCGCGCATCAAGCGTCACACCGGCCTGCCGGTCTGCGTCGGCTTCGGCATCCGCACGCCGGACGCGGCACGCGATATCGCTGCGCATGCCGATGGCGCGGTGGTGGGCTCGGCGCTGATCGATGCGCTGCGCGCCACGCTGGATTCCGAGGACCGCGCCACCGCGGCCACCGTGAGTGCCGTGGCCGACTTGGTGTCGGCGCTGGCCCAGGGTGTTCACAGCGCCACGCAGGCCGCGGAATAAGCCACAATTGCAGCCGATAGAACGGCTCGAATAGCGGGTTGTTCGCCCCCGATCGGGCAGCCATATAACGAGTGCGACGCCCCACGCGACGCGGAGATCGAGATGAACTGGTTAACCAACGTCGTCCGGCCGAAAATTCGCAGCATCCTGCGCCGCGAGACCCCGGAGAATCTGTGGATCAAGTGCCCCGATACCGGGCAGCTGGTGTTCTACAAGGACGTCGAGCAGAACCAGTTCGTCATCCCCGGCTCGAACTATCATATGCGCATGAGCGCCACCGCGCGGCTGAAGTCGATCTTCGACAACGAGACCTGGTTCGACGTCGCGCTGCCCGAGGTGACCGCCGATCCGCTGAAATTCCGTGACGAACGCAAGTACGTCGATCGTATCAAGGACGCCCGCACCAAGACCAGCCTGCATGATGCCGTCAAGGTCGGTTACGGCAAGCTGGAAGGCGCCGGCGTCGTCGTTGCGGTGCAGGATTTCGACTTCATGGGCGGCTCGCTCGGCATGGCCGCCGGCGAAGCGCTGGTGCGCGGCTTCGAGCTCGCGGTCGAAAAGAAATCGCCTTACATCGTGTTCGCGGCCTCCGGCGGCGCGCGCATGCAGGAAGGCATCCTGTCGCTGATGCAATTGCCGCGTACTACCGTCGGCGTGCAGATGCTGCGCGAGGCTGGGCTGCCCTATATTGTGGTGCTGACCAATCCGACCACTGGCGGCGTCACTGCCTCCTACGCCATGCTGGGCGATGTCCAGATCGCCGAGCCCGGCGCACTGATCGGCTTTGCCGGCGCCCGCGTGATCGAGCAGACGATTCGTGAAAAGCTGCCGGAAGGTTTCCAGCGCGCTGAATATCTGAAGGATCACGGCATGATCGATATGGTGGTGCACCGCCACGATCTGAAGCCGACATTGGCGCGGCTGTGCCGTATCCTCACCAAGTCGCCGGCGGTGGAAACCGTGTCGCCGCCGCGTCCGGCGCTGGAGCCCATCACCATTCCGGCCGAGATCGCTGCCAGCCCGGACGCCGTGCCGGCTGCGCCCCACGCGTGAGTACTCCTGCCGTCGGGCGCCCCACGCCCCTCGACGACCTGCTGGCCCGGCTGTCGACGCTGCATCCGCAGCGCATCGATCTCGATCTGGGTCGGATGCAGCGATTGCTGGCACAGCTCGATCATCCCGAGCGAAAGCTGCCACCGGTCGTCCATGTCGCCGGCACCAACGGCAAGGGCTCGACCATCGCTTTTCTGCGCGCGATCCTCGAGGCCGCCGGCCTGCGCGTCCATGTCTACACCTCGCCGCATCTGGTGCGGATCAATGAGAGCATTCGTCTCGGCCAGATTGGCGGCGGCGTGCTGGTCAGCGACGAAGAGCTGCTGGCGACGCTGCAGCATTGCGAACGGCTGAATGCCGGCGCGCCGATCACTTTGTTCGAGATCGAGACCGCGGCGGCGTTGTTGCTGTTCGCGCAGCATCCGGCCGATGTGGTGCTGCTCGAGGTCGGCCTCGGTGGCCGGCTGGATGCGACCAACGTGATCGAGACGCCCGCCGCCTGTGTCATCACGCCCATCAGCATCGATCACACCGAATTTCTCGGCGATACGCTGATGAAGGTCGCCGCCGAAAAGGCGGGGATCATCAAGCGCCGGGTGCCGGTGATCATGGCAGAGCAACTGCCCGAGGCCACCGCGATCATCGAGCAGCAGGCCCGCCGCATGTACGCGCCGCTGCATTCGGCGGGGCAGGAGTGGCATGTCAGCATTGAGCGCGGCCGGCTGGTCTATCAGGACGATCGCGGGTTGATGGACCTGGCCGCGCCAAAACTGTTCGGGCGGCATCAATTCTATAACGCCGGTCTGGCGATCGCGACCTTGCGAGCGTTGGACAATTTCAGGATCGACCCGACTGCCTATGAGGCTGGCATAGCACGCGCGGAGTGGCCGGCGCGGATGCAGCGTCTGACATCCGGAAAGCTGCTGGAGATGGCGCCGGCCGATGCCGAGCTGTGGCTCGACGGCGGCCACAATGCCGACGGCGGCCGCATCGTGGCCGCGGCGCTGGGGGATCTCGAGGAGCGGGTGTCGCGGCCTTTGGTGGTCATCGTCGGCATGATGGCTAACAAGGACGCCGGCGGCTTTCTCGCCAACTTCGCCGGGTTAACGCGGCATATCATCGCGGTGAAGATCCCGGATCGCGACGGCGCCATGGGCTTGGATGCGCTGAGCGACGCCGCGCGCCATCTCGGCATGCGGATCGAGACCGCTGCGAGCGTCGCAGCGGCGCTGCATGCGCTGACCAAGCTTGCCTACGAAGTGCCGCCGCGTATCCTCATCACCGGTTCGCTCTATCTCGCCGGCCATGTGCTGGCGGAAAACGGCACGCCGCCGACATAGACTCTCGGGGAGAAACGATGCGCTTTGCTGCGATCGCCGACGTCCACGGCAATTATCTGGCGCTGCAGGCCGTGCTCGCCGATATCCGCGGTCAGGGCATCGACGACATCGTCAATCTCGGCGACATGGCCAGCGGCCCGCTCGATGCGCGGCGCACGCTGGACATCATGATGGGCCTCGATGCCACATGTGTGCGCGGCAATCACGACCGATATCTCACCGACCATAAGCCCGAGGACATGTATCCGTCCGACCGCTTTTCTCATGGCCAGCTGGAAGAAAAGCATCTCGACTGGCTGCGTGCGCTGCCGTTCGCCACGGTCTATCGCGACAGCGTCTATCTCTGTCACGCAACGCCCTCCGACGATAACACCTACTGGCTCGAAGCGGTGACGCCCGACGGCGTGATGCACATGGCCAGTATTGAGGGCATCGAGGACAAGGCCAAGGGCATCGAACAGTCACTGATCCTGTGCGCCCACAGCCACATTCCGCGCGCGGTAAAACTTCGCGACGGCAGGACGATCGTCAATCCCGGTAGCGTCGGTTGCCCCGGCTATCGCGACGTGGCGCCGTTTCCCCACATCATGGAAACCGGCACGCCGGATGCGAGTTACGCCATTCTCGACGGCGGCAGCGATGGCTGGCAGGTGACGTTTCGCCAGGTGCCCTACGATCACGATGCGATGGCCAGACTGGCGCGGCACAATGGACGGCCCGAATGGGCCAGTGCGCTGGCGACGGGCTGGATCCGATAGGATTCTGAGAGACGCTGCCCCTCATGGTGAGGAGCGCGTCTTCGCGCGTCTCGAACCATGAGATATTGCGCGCCGAGCTTGCGGCCATCCTTCGAGACGCGGTCAAGAGACCGCTCCTCAGGATGAGGCAAACAGTCCGTAGGCCCTCAGGATGAGGTCTGCGCAAACAAAACGGCCGGCGACATGGTCACCGGCCGTCAAAACAATCAGCGGGAAGCGATCAGACCGCAGCGGTGATCCACTGCTGCAGCTTCTGCTTCGGCGCGGCGCCGACCTGGCGCGAGGCCATCTCGCCACCCTTGAAGATCATCAGGGTCGGGATCGACATTACGCCGTATTTCGAGGCGGTCTTCGGGTTCTCGTCCACATTGAGCTTCAGGATCGTGACCTTGTCGCCCATGGCAGTGGAAATCTCGTCGAGCGCCGGTCCGATCATGCGGCAGGGGCCGCACCATTCGGCCCAGAAATCGACAACCACCGGGCCGGTCGCCTTGAGCACTTC
This sequence comes from Rhodopseudomonas sp. RCAM05734, assembly GCF_052658035.1. Taxonomy (NCBI): domain Bacteria; kingdom Pseudomonadati; phylum Pseudomonadota; class Alphaproteobacteria; order Hyphomicrobiales; family Nitrobacteraceae; genus Rhodopseudomonas; species Rhodopseudomonas sp. RCAM05734. The sequence continues at coordinate 1,423,669 of NZ_CP199742.1, forward strand.
GGCTTCGAAATCGGCGTCAGAAACCTTGCCAACGGCCATTGTATTCCTCGTTCTGTTGGTGAGAGAGCGCGTCGGATGAATCGCGCTGGGATGATGCATCCAACCTATGAACGCACCCTTGCCGGGTCAAGGTTTGCTCACGGCGAGATGATGGTGAGCAGTGCTGCGTCCAGCGCGGGGGCAGAAATCTCCATCATTTCAAGGCTCTCGGTCCAGAGCAGGGCGGCCCGGACGGGCCTGTCGGGATAAAGCCTGGCCAGCACCGCGCGATATTGGGCCAACTGGCTGACATAGCTGTCCGGCGCCTCGGTCGCCTTGCGTGGCGGCGCGTGGTTGGTCTTGTAATCGACGATCCAGACCTCGCTTGGCGTCACCGCCAGCCGGTCAATCCGGCCGGAGACGATTCGTTTGCGCGGGCCGAGCCGGCCGGCGATCGCCACCTCGGCGCGGTTGCCCGGTGCAAACAGGGGCGCAAAGCGGGCGTCGTCGACCAATGCCAGCAATTGCGCGGCCAGCGCCGCGCGCGCGCTGTCGCTCCAGTCCGCAGCGTTGCGGGCCAGGAAGCGCAAAGCGGCATCGCTGCGGCGTGCGATGTCCACATCCGGCAGCGATTGCAGCAGTCGGTGCACCAGCGTGCCGCGCTGCAACGCCATCTTGCGTTCCTGATCGGATTCGCCGTTCTTGAGACGGCGCTCGCCGGCGTCGGACTCCGATGGCCGCAGCACATGGTCGCGGCGCGGCTCGGCGGTGACTTGCGCGCGCAGCCACGCCGGCAGCGCGATCGGCGCAACAGCCGCAGCGGCCGTCGTGGTTCCCGGCGGCGGCGTGGCGTCTTCGAGCCGCGAATAGCGTTTCACCACGCCGTCCGGCGGCGGCACCGTCTGCATGTGCAGGCCGGAATTCTCCAGCCCTTTGCAGATCAGGTCGTACCACGACAGCGGCCGCACTTCGTTGCGGTTCCCCGGCATGCAGCCGCCGACGATCAGCCGGTCGGCGGCGCGGGTCATCGCCACGTAGAGCAGCCGGCGATACTCGTCCTCGGTCTCCTCGATCATCGCGGCGCGGGCGGTCGCCACGGCCGGCGGATCGTCGGCCTTCTTGCCGGCCCACACCACCACGCCCGCCGTGTTCGGCGCGGCATTGCCCTGCGGCAGATGGATCAGGTTGAGACGTTGCGAGATCCGCCGGCGACGAGGTGGTGTCGACCAGGAACACCACAGGCGCCTCGAGCCCCTTGGCGCCGTGCACGGTCATGACGCGGACCTCGTCGCGCGAGATTTCCATGTCGCGCTTTACCTCGGTGTCGGCGGCGCGCAGCCACGCGACAAATCCCTGCAGCGAGGCAGGCGCCTTGCGCTCATAGCCCAGCGCCAGTTCGAGAAATTCGTCGAGTGCGTCATTGGCCTCGTGGCCGAGCCGGCGCAGGATTTTTGCGCGGCCGCCGTCGCCGCCGAGCAGCCACGCATAGAACGAAAACGGCGTTTCGCCGGCGAAGCGCCGCTCGCAGGCCGCAAGTCGTTTGAGCGCGCCGTTGAGCTTGCCGTCGCCGGCGGCGTGGTGATCGAGGGCGGCGCGCAGCGAGCCCGGGCGATCCCAGGCCAGCTTGAACAGGTCGTCGTCGTCGAGGCCGAACAGCGGGCTCTTCAAGGCTGTCGCCAGCGCCAGATCGTCCTGCGGCAGCAGCAGCGCGTCGGCCAGATTCATCAGGTCGATGATAGCGATATGTTCGGTGAGCTTCAGCCGGTCGGCACCGGCGACCGGAATGCCGGCATGCTTCAGCGCCTGGATGATAGCATTGAAGGCCTTGCCGCGGCGGCGCACCAGCACCAGCATGTCGCCATAGCGCAAGCGTCGCCGCTTGCCGATGGCGCCGGTTTCGGTGCCCTCGGCGATCAACGTCCTGATCTCCGCTTGCACGCGGCGCGCCAGCTTCACTTCGGGACTGGTCTCGGAGACCGCATCGAATGGCGCCTGCCAGCCTTCGAGATCCTGGCGCTCATCGGGCTGCTGCAATTCCCACAGGTCGATCAGGCTGGGGCCGGCGTCGGCGAGCGACTCGTGGATCGGATAGGCGTTCTCCGCGTGAATGCTGCGATAGATCGCCTCGTCGCGAAACACATGATCGACGGACTGCAGGATCGCCGCACCGGAGCGGAACGAATAGGTGAAGGCCACGGGATCGAACTTCAGGCCGGCAGCCTCGAACCGCGTCTTGAAATACTGCCGGCGGTCGGCGAATTCGCGGGGAACGGCGCCTTGGAACGAAAAGATCGACTGTTTCTCGTCGCCCACCGCGAACACGGTGCGCTTGACGCCGTCGCGCGCACCTTCGCCGGTGGTGAATTCGGAGATCAGATGGGTGACGATGTCCCACTGTCGCGGGCTGGTGTCCTGCGCCTCGTCGATCAGCACGTGGTCGACACCGCGGTCGAGCTTGAAATGCACCCAGGCCGAGGACACGTTGTCCAGCATGGCTAGGGTCCTGTCGATCAGGTCATCATAGTCGAGCAGGCCGCGCTCGTTCTTCTCGCGGCGATAGTTCTCGGCGACATTGCCGGCGATCACCAGCAGCGCCTGGGTGCGCTCGCGCATGGCCACCGCGCGGCGGCGCGCCAGCAGGCCGGACAGACGCTCGCACTCGTTCTTCAGCGTGGCGGCAAGGTTGGGATGGCCGTCATTGATCTTCTTGGTGGCGAGCGCCTTGCGCGGCTCCATGCTGGCGGTGAAGAACACCCGGAGATATTCGTCGACCTGCGCTGCGCCGTGGAAGTCCAGCGCCGTGCGCAGACGGCCGGCCTGGTCGTTGTCGGTCTTGGTGCCACCGGCAAATATCCCCGCCGCGTCTTTCCAGCGCCGCCGCGGCAGATGCGGTCCATCGACGATGTCCAGCTCTACGGCTTCGGTGGAATCGTCCGCCGCCACGCCGAGTGCTGCAGTCAGTTGCGCCATCGCCGCGTCGGTCGAGCCGGCGCGTGCGATCCAGGCGAGAAACTGGTCGCGGCTGAGCGAGGCCTCGCGCACCACGTCGCGGAAGGTGACGTCGGCGGCCGAGGTCATGGCGATCGCCAGCGCGCGGCCCTCGCCGCTGTCCGGCGCGGCGGCGGCCTGCAGCAGCACCGCCAATGACGCCCGCTCCATCATCTCGTTCTGGTCGCGGTCGTCGAGCACGCTGAAGCGCGCCGGGACATTGGCCTCGAACGGAAACTGCTGCAGCAGCCGCGTGCACAGCGCGTGGATGGTCTGCACCTTCAGCCCGCCCGGCGTCTCCAGCGCGCAGGCGAACAGTTCGCGCGCCCGCATCCGCATCCTGCTATCGAGCTTGCCGACGCCGGCATTGCGGATCTCGGCGTCGAGCGCGGTATCGTCGAGGCTCACCCAGTGGCCGAGCTTGCTGAACACCCGCTCCGCCATGTTGGCGGCGGCAGCCTTGGTGAAGGTGACGCACAGGATCTTTTCCGGCGGCACGCCGTCGAGTAGCAGCCGGATCACCCGATTGACCAGCACATAGGTCTTGCCGGAGCCGGCATTGGCCGAGACGAACACCGAGGCGCCGGGATCCGACGCCAGCGCTTGCTTGGCGCGCGCGGCGTCGGGAATGGTGCGCGGGCCGCTCAAGATTCGGCTCCGGCGTCGCCGGCGGCCGACCATTCCTTGATCCGCGCGAGATCGTCGTAGCTGCCGTAGCGGTTCGACCACATGGACAGGTTCAGCGAGGCATAGGGCGTCGCCTCGTTCTCGAACTTGCGGATCAGGCCTTCGAGCTTGGCGCGCGCCTCGTCGGCGGCCTCGTCGGGATATTGCGGCTCGTCCTTGCGCTCGATCTTCAGTTCGAGCACGCGCTCCTCGCCGGGCGGATTGTTGCCGCTGAGCCGGACATAGACGAGTTCGCTGACCGAGGCACCGGCAGCAATGCCCTTGAAGCCGCCTTCACGCAGGATCGCGGCTTCCAGCGTCGGCTGTGGCGACAGGCCCATGCGAACCTGCTTGCCGGTGGGCGGCTGGCCGGTCTTGTAATCGAGGATCGCGAAGGTGCGGTCGTTGCGATGCTCGATGCGGTCGGCACGAGCCGACAGATAAAAGACGCGGTCGCCTGCGAGCGGGATCGCAATCTCGCCGCGCACTTCGGCGTCGATGCCGGCGACATTGATGCGCCGGTCGGTCTCCCAACGGGCAAACCAGTCGGCGATGCGCAGGAAGCGCGGCCACCACAGCGCCCGCGATTCCGGTCGCGTCATCAGCGGCGCGAAGTGGCCTTCGCCGATTTTGCGCAGCACAGCGGCCGGATCGTCCGGCAGCGCCTTGCTGTAGGCTTGCGTGAAATCGCCGAGCGAATCGTGGATCGCCGAACCCCTGTCGGCGGCCGACAGCGGCATGTCGACGGGATCGAGCGGCGCCAGCTTGAGGATGAACTTGGCGTAGATGGTGTAGGGATCGCGCAGCCAGTCCTCGATGGCGGTGACCGACAGCCGCAGCGGGCGCGCTTCGCGCGGCGGCTTCGGCATCGGCTGTGCGGTCGGCGTCACATCGAGCGGGCGGTCCAGTTCGTCGGCGTATTGAACATATTTGTCGCCCGCCGCGACGGCCGCTTTCCAGCGCTCGGCGCCGGCAACGGCTTCGAGCCGATGCAGAAAGCGCGATGCCACCGCCGGCGCGCCGCCGACCTTGGCCGCGTGGCTGAGGATCACGTCGTCGGCGCCGAGCAGCTGCGCGAAGTCGTGCGCGCTCAGGCCGATGCGGCGCTCCGGCAGATCGAGGCCGAGCTGGTGCCGCATCGGGCGGCTAAGCCACGGATCGATCCGCGGCGACGGCGGCCAGATGCCTTCGACGAGGCCGCCGAGGATGACGCGATCATTCTGCGTCAGCCGCGCTTCCAGCGGGCCGTAGATGCGCAGGCTGGCATCGGCCACCTCCGGGCGTCGCACCACCCGGTCGGCGAACGCCGTCTGGAAGACCTCGGGATAGTCGCGAAGCTGCACCGTCAGGCCGCTGAGCCGCAGTCTCTTCTCTTCGCCCGACTCTGTTTCCACGATCTCAAAGACGAGAAGATCGTCGAACGCCGCAGTCAGCGCCGTTCCTTCGCGTCCCTCGAAAGCGACACTCGTTTCTTGGTCATCGCGCGACAGCGCCATGAGCACGGTCCGATGGCATCGGGCGACATCGGAAAAATCCACCGGCTTCGACGGGTGAATGCTCTCCAGCGGCGCCAGCGCGTCGCGAAGCGTCGCGATCAGGGCCGCGGCCTGGTCGAGTGCGGCATCATCGAGCCGGGCGCGCGGCTCCGAAGCATGCAGCATCGAGATCTCGCGGCGTTTCAGCTTGCCGAGTTCGTCGCGAAATTTTGCAAAGTCCTGCGCCAGCCCGTTGCAGCCCGCAGCCGGCCGTGTGCCGCGCAGCAGCGCCAGCTCCAGCGTCTCGATCGCCGCCTTCCATGCGCTCGCGGCCTTGCCGAGGCGCAGCAGCGGATGTTTCAGCAGGGCCAGCAAGGTCGCCGGCTCCAATTGTTCGGCGGCGGCCTCGGCAGCGAGCCGCGCGAAAATGCCGGTCGAGGTGTCGGTCAGCGCGTCGCCGCCGGAATCGTCGAAGCTCAGGTTCCAGCGGCCGAGCGCCGCCATCACCCGCCGCGCCAGCGCGCGGTCGGGCGTCACCAGCGCCGCCGACTTGCCGAGTTCGTGCGCCTCGCGCATGGCGACCGCGATGGCCAGCGCTTCCATTTCCGGATTGGCAGCGGCGATCACCGCGAGGTTCTGCATGCCGTCGGCAATCTTCTGCATTGCCAGGGGCTCGGCGAGCCGGCGGTGCCACTGCGCGGTGGCGTTGGACGGCCGCATCGCCTCGGAGGCCAGCAACTCGCGGCCGCGTAGCGCCGCTTTGCCGAGTTGTGCGACGTCGCGCCTGGTAATGCCGAGGCGTTCCAGCAATCCGTGCAAGGCGAATTGCGGATGGTTGGAGGCCGACGATGTGGTGTGACCGAATGCATCCTTGATGCCGCCGATCAGTTTCCAGGCGTCGTCGTCGAGATCCGTATCGAGGCCCGGCAGCACCACCGCGCCATGTGGAAGTTCAGCGACGGCTTTTAGGAATTTCGCCGTGGTCGGCATCGAACCGGTGGAGCCTGCGGCAATCACCGGGCCGCCCTGATGGGCCAGCAGTCGCTTTGCTTCTGCGTCGATCAGGAGATCTCGCCGGCTCGCCGGTTCGATCGCGCCCTGCGCAGCGAGTATGGGCGGCCAGACCTCTTTCGCAATATTCAGGAACTGCAGCGTCGGCTGCCAGTATTTGTCGAGCGCGTCCGGCACCAGCCCGTCCAGCGCGCTCCAGTCGACCTTGCGCGTCGCCATGTCGTCCATCAGTCGCGCCAGATCGTCAGCCAAAGCCAGCGTCGAAGCAGGGCCGCCGACCACCAGCGGCGCCTGCGTGGGATCGCCGGGCGCGAGCTGTTTGGCCCAGGCGGCAATCGGCTGCGCCAGCAGCAGCCGGCGCTGCAACCCGTCCAGCGCGGGCGGCATGTCGAGCGGGTCCAGCGCATCCGGCGAGATCGCCTGCGCGAAGTCCAGTTCGTCCTCGTCGACGTCGCCGAGCGGAACGATGCGCGGCAGCAGGACGGCGTCGGTGCCGAGCACGTCGAGGAAGATTTCATGGGCCATGCGCCCGGCGCGGCGGGTCGGCAGATAGAGCGTCGCCTCTGCCAGTCGCTCGGGATGGCTACGCGCGGAAAACCCCTCGACCAGATCGCCATCGACCAGCGCCGTGATGACCGTGCGCAGAAACGGCGCCGACGATGGAACACTGAATACGCGCATGGGCATCCTGATTCGCGAACAGGATGCATCATGGCATGGGCAGCAAGGTGGCGGGAGTCAGGGAGGAGGCGAGGTCTCAGGCCACGCTGGCGAGAAACGCCTCTTCGGCGGCATGCACGGCATCGGGCGTGCCGACATGCATCCAGACGCCGTCGAGCCGCAGCCCGTAAAGGCGTTCCTGCTCATTGGCGCGATCGAACAGTTGCGTCAGCGGGAATTCGCCGGCCGGCGCACCGGCGAAAAGCGCCGGCGACATGATCGCAACGCCGGCATAGACGAACGGCACCACCTGGTTTTCCCTGCGGCGGCGCAGCGTGCCGTCCGGCAGCATGGCGTAGTCGCCGGATCCGGAATAGCCGATGCTGCTGGCGGTCGGCGCCATCAAGAGCAGGATATCCATTTTCGCCGGGTCGAAGGCTTCGGCGAGCCGCGCCAGATTGGGCCGCACGCCGTCGATCCACATGGTATCGGCGTTGAGATGGTAGAACGGTTCGTTGCCCAGCAAGGGCAGCGCCTTCACCACGCCGCCGCCGGTGCCGAGCACCATGTCGCGCTCGTCGGAGATGACGACCCGGGGATTCGTGCGGGTGGCGACGTGATCGATGATCTGGTCGGGCAGGTAGTGCACGTTGACTACAGCTTCCTCGACGCCAACCTCGGCCAGCTTGTCGAGCACGTGGTCCAGCAGGGCGCTGCCGGCGACCTGGACCAGCGGCTTCGGCATGTGATCGGTAAGCGGGCGCATCCGCAGGCCGAAACCGGCGGCGAGGACCATGGCTTTGCGGGGTTTCACGGACATGATCGAATCGGTCTCGACAAATCGCTGGCGGTCTCAAATTCTGACCGGATCATAGCATGAGCCGGCCGGGGGTGCTTGAATCGATCAAGCCATAGGCGGAGGGCATGACGCCGATGCGACATCCTCCCGGGCGTCCACGGTTCAGGCGGTCTCTTCGCTCTCCGACCGCTTGGACTTTTTCTTCTTGTCGCCTTGCTTGAGGAAATTGACGCCGATCTGGTCGCCGTTGACCCAGGCCAGTTCGCAGCGGCGATAGGCCAGACCGGTCGATGACAGCAGCAGGAAGAACTCCTTGAGATGCAGCCCCTCGACCGAGCCCTCGACGGTCAGCTTGGCGCCAACCTCAGAAATGTCTTCCATGGTGCAGGCGCGACGCCAGGTGCCGTCGATGCCCATCATATGCGCCGGGAAGCCACGCTCGAATACGACGCGCTCACCCTTGCGCCGTTCTGTCGTTGCCATGTGCTCACCTCTTCCACCGGAACCGCCCAATCCCGCCGATCTCGACGGAATACGCACCCAAAATAGGCGCGCCGGGGCTAATAACCTGTAAAAGCACGGGTCAATTCAGCGGCGGTGGTACATTTGCCGCATACCAGGCCCGAAATGCGGCCAGAGTCGGGTGCGCCAGCGAGCGATTCAGATAGGTCCAGAGCCGTGGCTGGTGCCGCAGGTATTGCGGCTTGCCGTCGCGCCGGTTGAGCCGCGCGAAGGTGCCGAGCAGGCGGGTATTCCGCTGGGCCGACATGACCGCGTAAAGCTCGACGAAACCGGCGGGGTCAAAATCCGGATCGGCGGCGCGGCGGGTTTTGACATAGCGCGTCAGCAGGGTCAGTTCGAGGGATTCGGGGATGTCGATCCGGGCGTCCTGCAGCAGCGACACCAGGTCATAGGCAGCAGGACCGAGGACGGTATCCTGGAAGTCGATGACGCCGACCCGCCGGGTTTCCACACGGTCGGCGAGCCAGATCAGATTGGGTGAGTGGAAATCGCGCAGCACCCAGGTCTTCGGCGCCGCCGCCGGGATGGCCAGCAGCTCGCGCCACATGGCGATGAATTCCGCGTGGATCTCCGCGGGGGGCGCGGCGTCGCGATCCGGCAGGTACCATTCCGGCATCAGCCCGACTTCGACCAGCAGCGCCTCGGTGTCGAACACCGGAATGGCATAGCTGATCCCCGGCGCCACCTGCAGGGTCTCCGGCAATGTCTGGCCATGCAGCTCGGCCAACATGTCGGTCGCCGCCTGGTAGCGCTCGGCGATCGGCGCCGGGGGATCGCCTTCGATAAAGCTCGCGGTGCCGAAATCCTCGGTGATCAGGAATCCTGCGTCGAGGTCGGCGTGATGGATCGCCGGTGCAGAGAAGCCGAATTTGCGCAGGCCGTTGGCGATGGCCACGAACGGCGTCACTTCCTGCGCCAGATGCACCGCGGCGCTGTAGGACTTGCCGCCATAGGCGGCCGCGCCGTCCGGCTTGCGCGGCGCGTTCATCAGGATCACCACGCCGTCGTCGCGGGTCAGCCGCGCATAGGAGCGGGTCGAGGCGTCGCCGGCCATGCGCTGGCGTTTCGCGTCGAGGTAGCGCGCGCCATCGAGAAAGCCGCGCAGCGCCTGCAGGCGCGCGACCACGGCGGTGGCCTTGCCATAGCCGGTGATCTCGGCGGCGCGCGCCGACGAGCCCAGCGCCGGACGATGGCTGAGCGCGATGTCGATGCGGTCCTCGGGCAGCGCTCCGGGCGCGCGCTCCGGCCATTCGATCAGCGCCACCGCGCCGTCCGGCAGCGGCGACAGGCCGATCTCCTCGAGTTCGATGGGATCGTTGACGCGGTAGAGGTCGGCGTGAACCAGCGGGAACGACGGCAGCTCGTAACCCTGGACCAGTGTGAAGGTCGGGCTCGGCACTTCCAGCTCATCGTCGCCGGCGAGGTAGCGGATCATCGCCCGCGCCGCCGCGGTCTTGCCCGCGCCGAGATCACCGGACAGGGTGATGACATCGCCGGGACCGATCAGTAGCGCGAGATCGGCCATCAGGTCGGCGGTGGCGGCTTCGTTGACCAGCGCCAGCGAAAATGTCGCGGGTGCGCTCATTCGGCGGCGTTGCGATGCGCGGTCTGGTCGAGCGGGAAGTCGCAGGTGACGGTGGTACCCTTGCCGACGACGGAGTCGACCCGCACCTTGCCGCCATGCAGCTCGACGAAGGAGCGCACCAGCGACAGGCCGAGTCCGGCGCCGCGATGGCGTGAGCCGTTCGAATGGCTCTCGAACCAGTCGAATACCTTGTCCTTCACGTCAGGCGCAATGCCCGGCCCGGCATCGGTCACGGCGAACACCACATTGTGGTCCGAACGGCGGACGCTCAGGGAGATCGCTGCATCCTGCGGTGAGAAGCCGACGGCGTTGGCGAGCAGATTGTACAGCACCTGCACCACCCGGCGTTCGTCGCCGGTGAAATTTCCGATGCCGGGATCGACGTCGACCTGCAGCGTGATGCGGTCGCGCGCCAGCCGGTCCTGGATACCCTCGGCCGCAGCGTCGATGGTCTTGCGGATGTCGATCGGGCCGAGATTCAGCGTCATGGCGCCGGCGTCGATGGTGGCGAGATCGAGGATGTTATTGATGATCGCCAACAGCGCATTGGTCGAGGTGGTGATGTAGCTGAGATATTCGGCCTGCTTGTCGGTCAGCGGGCCGGTCGAGGGGTCGCTGAGGAAATGCGCGAAGCCGATGATGGTGGTGAGGGGCGAGCGCAGCTCGTAGGAGACGTGGTGGACGAAGTCGACCTTCATCTGGTCGGCGGCTTCCAGCGCCTCGTTGCGCTCGCGCAACGCGCGCTCGACGTTCTCGGCGTCCGAAATATCCTGGAACGTCAGCATGGTGGCGCCGTCGGGCAGCGGCATGGTCATGCAGCCCAGCACGCTGCCGTCCTTGCGCTCCAGCTTCAGCGGCACCGCGACGCGATTTTCGATGCCGGTAATGGCGCCGCGCAGGGTCTGCCAGGCCGAGGTGTCGTCGAACAGCGGCCGGCACCAGCCTTCCACGGTCTCGATATGCGGATGCTGCTGCAGCGCCTCGTCGGACAGCTTCCACATTTTCGCGAAAGCGGGATTGAACGACTGCGCGCGGCCGTTGCTGCCGAACACCGCGACCGCTTCGGCAAGGTTGTCCAGGGTCTCGCGTTGCACCCGGATCAACCCGTCGAAGCGCCGCGCCAGTTCGAGGCTTTCGGTGACGTCGTCGAACAGATAGGTGACGCCGCCTTCGGGATTGGGCGTGGTGACGATGCTGAGCGCGCGGCCATCCGGCAGATACCAGACATCCTTGGCGGGCTCGATGGCACGGTAGGCTTCATGCAGCTTGGTCTTCCAGGCGCGGAAATCCGGCTGCTCCGGCAACTTTCGCGCGGCACGGAGACGGTCGAGCACGCTGGAATCGTCAGGATTGTTGTCGAGGAAGGCGCGGTCGAGATCCCACAGCCGGCGATAGGAGTCATTGTAGAACGCCAGCCGTCGCTGTCCGTCGAACACCGCGACGCCGGATGACAATTGATCGAGGGTCCGGCGGTGCGCCTCCGCCATCCGCACCAGCGCGGCTGACAGCGCCGAGGCTTCGGAGGCGTCGATCGCCATGCCGGCGCTGCCGCCGGAGACATTGAGCGCGTGCACGTCATAGATCCGGCGCTCGCCGCCCATGACGATCGGCACACGCGCTTCGAACGGCTGGTTGTCGTTCAGCGCCTGGGCCATGTTGCCGCGGTCTTCGCTGTCGAGCAGTTCCAGGTTGCGGGTGATGGCGTCGGCGGGATTGCTGGCTTCGGTGGCGCGCGCGTAAGCGGCGTTGGCGAAGCTCAATGCGCCCTTGGCGTCCCTCGCCCAGATCGGCCACGGCGCTGCGGCGGCGAAGCCGCGCAGGGTTTCGGTCTCTTCCGACAGCTGCTTGTAGCGCAGCGTCATCTCGGCAAGTTCGCGGCGCAGGCCGCTGAGTTCTCGGATCCGAACGATGGCCTGGCCACCGATGGCGCGGCCCATGGCCTCGATGGCGCGACCTGTCGAAGTGGTGAGGTTGAGCAGAAATCCTTCGCCGGCATCGAGCAGCGCGTCGACCGCATGGTCCATCAGCAGCGCGGGCTCGGGCGACAGCCAGGTTCCAAAGGCCAGGATGCGCTGTGGCTGATGAGCCTGCGGATCTTGCGACATCACCAGGGACGTGTCGCCGGAGATTTCGGGGCGGGTGTCGCCCGCCGCCCATGAGATCAGTACCTGCGGTTCCGCAAACAGCAGTGCGCGAAAACGGTCGGCCTCGACCTGCAGCCCGTGCAGGTCGCTGCGTAGCCGCACCTCGGTCTTTGCAGCGCGGATTCGCGTGCGCATCAGCAGGATCGTGGCAACGACGGAAAAGCCGAGCACCGCCAGCGCCATGGTGAGCGCGGCGATCTCCTGGCGATCGAGTTCGAAAAAGGTAGCGAGATTGCCGTCGGTTAGGGGATCGGCGGCAGCGCGGGCTCCTGAGGTCGCCCAGACCACGGACGCGCCAAGGCCAACAACGCCGTCGCGCACCAGTGAAGTGCACGAAAGCAAAGTCCGACGCATCGCCGCGATCACGCCTGACATTATTCGCCCCAAAACCACACGAGTCCTCGACCGGCATCCCCCACCGATCGCGAATCGATTGACTTTATCCTCTTCGGGAGTCAGCGGGTAAGAGTCCAGACCGTGAACGCAAAGCGGCCGGCGGAAAAATGCGAGTCGTTTGAATTTAATTTTCGCGACGTGTGGCGAAAAGCGCGTCAGCGCCCGGTGGAACCGAAGCCGCCGCTGCCGCGCTCGGTCGCAGTCAACGCAGAAGCCACCACGAGTTCCGCGCGGGCGACCGGCGCGATCACCATCTGCGCGATGCGTTCGCCGCGGTGGATCGTGAACGGCGCAGTGCCGTGGTTGATCAGCAGCACGCCGATTTCGCCGCGATAGTCGGCGTCGATGGTGCCGGGCGCGTTGAGCACGGTGACGCCGTGCTTGGCGGCGAGGCCGGAGCGCGGTCGCACCTGTGCCTCGTAGCCCGACGGCAGCGCGATGGTCAGGCCGGTCGGCACCAGCGCGTGCTTGCCGGCGTCGAGAACGAGCGGCGCGTCGCCGGGTACCGCGGCCAGCAGGTCGAGACCGGCGGCATGGGCGGTCTGATAGGCCGGCAAAGCGAGTCCTTCGGCGTGGGCGAGTTGCTGGACATCGACGATGACGGGGGCGCTCATGACTTTTCTTTCGTGACGGTTTCGGCGATGCGCGCGACCAAGGCTGTCGCGACCTGCTCTTTGCTCATCGCCGGCCAGGAATCAACGCCGATGTCGCCGTCGTCGTTGCGCGTCAACAGATGCACGGTGTTGCGGTCGCCGCCCATGATACCGGTCGCAGGCGAGACATCGTTGGCGACGATCCAGTCGCAGCCCTTGCGCGCGATCTTGGCTTTCGCATTGTCGATGAGGTGTTCGGTTTCTGCGGCAAAGCCGATCACCAGCGGCGGCCGGTTGTCGTGCAGCTTCGAAACCGTCGCGAGGATATCGGGATTCTCCGTGAGCTGCAGCGGCGGCAGCGCCTTGCCATCCTTCTTCAGCTTTTGCGCGCCCTCGCTGACCACGCGCCAATCGGCGACGGCGGCGGCGAAGATCGCGATATCGACGGGCAGAGCGGCTTCGACAGCGGCGAGCATGTCGCGCGCGGATTCGACCCGCGTCACCGTCACACCAGCGGGATCCTTCAATTCCACTGGACCCGACACGAGCACCACCTCGGCGCCGGCCGCGGCCGCCGCGGCTGCGATGGCATAGCCCTGCTTGCCGGAGGAGCGATTGGCGATGTAGCGCACCGGATCGATCGGCTCGTGGGTGGGGCCTGCGGTGATCAGCACGCCCCGGCCCTTGAGTGGCTGCGCCTGCGGCGGTCGCAGCATCGCATCGGCGGCGTTGGCGATCTCCGTCGGCTCGGCCATGCGGCCAGTGCCGGCTTCGTTGGCTTCGGCCATCTCGCCGGCATTGGGGCCGATCATCGCGATGCCGTCGCGCTGCAACTGCGCGACGTTGCGGCGGGTGGCGGCGTTGTTCCACATCAGCGGATTCATCGCCGGCGCCAGCAGGATCGGGCGATTGGACGCGAGCAGCGTCGCGGTGGCGAGGTCGTCGGCATGGCCATTGGCCATCTTGGCCATCAGGTCGGCGGTCGCCGGCGCGACGATCACGAGATCGCATTCGCGCGCGAGGCGGATGTGGCCGGCGTCGAATTCACTCTGCGGATCGAACAGGTCGGTGTAGCAGCGCTCGTTGGACAGGGCGGAGGCCGCGAGCGGGGTGACGAATTGGGTTGCGGCGCGGGTCAGCACCACCCGGACATGGATGTGCCGCTCCTTCAGCCGCCGGATCAGGTCGAGCGCCTTGTAGGCGGCGATGCCGCCGCCGATGATCAGGGTGACGCGGGGCTGGCCGGTCACGTTCCGGGGCTGCGGCGGGGCGTCGTTCGGGGTCGAAATTTCTTGCGACGGCGTTGCGGCAAACCCGGGGCGATTTTGCGACGCGTCGCGCAGGATCACCCGCACCTCGTCCTCCACCGACCGGCCGTTGCGGGCGGCGCGGAGCCGCAATTCGTCGCGGATGGCGTCGTCGAGTTTCCGGATTGTCAGGCTGGCCATGGTCGCATCCACCGTCGTTTGATTGCAATGCTATCACATAATGAAAGCACTGCAATCAATTCGGCGTCAGCGCACCGACAGGAGGATGCCGATGAAGGTCAGCGCGATGACCCAGATGCCGACGGTGCGCCAGCGCGACTGCCGTGCCCGTGCCCGGGCAATCGCTGCGATGGTTTCGGCGTCGAGCCGCATCCCGTTGCGGCTCATCTCTTCCAGCTGCTCGAGCGCCGCCACCGCGCGCGTCGCGATCGCCGGCAGGCCGGAGACGATGCGACCGAGTTCGCCGGCGCCGGACATGGCGCCCTGGATCTTGCCGAGCGGTCCGAGGTTGCGTTCGATCCATTCGCGGACCACGGGGTCAGCGACCTTCCAGATGTCGAGCTTCGGATCGAAGCTGCGCGCGACGCCCTCGACCACCACCATGGTCTTCTGCAGCAGGATCAGCTCCGGCCGCGTGCGCATGTCGAACAGGCCGGTGACCTCGAGCAGCAGGGTCAGCAGCTTGGCCATGGAAATTTCTTCGGCCGTGCGGTTGTGGATCGGCTCGCCGATGGCGCGGATGGCCTGGGCGAAATTCTCCACCGAGTGATGTGCGGGCACGTAGCCGGCCTCGAAATGCACTTCGGCGACGCGGCGATAGTCGCGGGTGATGAAGCCGAGCAGGATCTCGGCGAGGAAGCGACGTTCCTTCATGCCGAGCCGGCCCATGATGCCGAAGTCGACGGCGACGAGGCGGCCGGAGTCATCCAGAAAGAGGTTTCCGGGATGCATGTCGGCGTGGAAGAAGCCGTCGCGCAGGGCGTGGCGCAGAAAACTCTGGATCACCTTGCGGCCGAGATCGGGCAGGTCGACCTGCGACGCCGCGAGCCGCTCGTGATCGTTCAGCGCGATGCCGTCGATCCATTCCATGGTGAGCACGTTATGCGAGGTGCGGTCCCAGTCGACCTGCGGCACGCGGAAGTCGGGATCGTCGCGAGTGTTCTCCGCCATCTCCGACAGAGCGGCGGCTTCCAGCCGCAGGTCCATCTCCATGGCGACCGAGCGCGACATGATATTGATGATCTCGATCAGCCGCAGCCGGCGCGCCTCGGCTGAGAACTGCTCGGCCTTGTTGGCGACGAAGAAGAAATCGCCGAGGTCGCGGCGGAAGCGCGCGGCAACATTCGGCCGCAGCACCTTGACCGCGACGGAGCGGCGCGCGCCTCTGTGCTCGACCTCGGCGCGATGCACCTGGGCGATGGAGGCCGCCGCCACCGGCGGGCCGAAGCTGGTAAGCGAGCTGCGCCACCGGGCGTTCCAGCGACGCCGCGACCACGCCTTCGGCTTCGGTCATGGAGAACGGCGGCAGCCGGTCCTGCAGGCTTTCGAGATCGCGGGCCATGGCGACGCCGACCACGTCGGGCCGCGTTGCCAGAAACTGTCCGAGCTTGAGATAGGCCGGGCCGAGCCGCGTCAGCGCGCGCGACAGCCGCGGGCCGGACTTGACGCCCGGCCGCTCGATCAGCCGGGCGATGCGCAGCGCGAGCTGGCCGGGCGGCGGCACCAAGGAGGGATCGACGACGCCGAACACGCCTTCGCGCGCGAACACGAAACCGGCGCGGGCGAGCCGCGCCATGTGGGTGATGGCAGAGATCACAAACGCCAGCCCGAATGCAGGGCGACGATGCCGCCGGACAGGCTCTGATGATTGACGCGGGAAAAGCCGGCGCTGCGGATCATCTCCGAGAAAATGTTGGGCCTGGGAAACTTGCGGATCGATTCCACCAGATACTGGTAGGATTCGGCGTCGCCGGTCACCGCCTTGCCCATCGGCGGGATCAGCTTGAACGAGAACAGGTCGTAGATCCTGTCGAGGCCGGGGATGTCGACGGCGGAGAATTCCAGGCACAGGAAGCGGCCGCCGGGCTTCAGCACGCGATAGGCTTCAGCGAGCGCGCGGTCGATGCGCGGCACGTTGCGGATGCCGAAGGCGATGGTGTAGGCGTCGAAGCTCTTGTCGGGAAACGGCAGTTCTTCGGCATTGCCCTCGATGAAATCGACGCGGTCGTCGAAGTGCTGGGCGATGGCGCGTTCGCGGCCGACGTCCAGCATCCCCGAATTGATGTCGCAGACGGTGGCGTGGAAGCCATAGCCGGAGGCCTTGGCCGCGCGAAACGAGATGTCGCCGGTGCCGCCGGCCACGTCGAGCAGCGCGAACGGCGCGTCATTCCGCGGCGGGTTGAGCGCCTGGATCATCACATCCTTCCAGACGCGATGCAGCCCCATCGACATCAGGTCGTTCATCAGGTCGTAGCGCTTCGCCACGCTGTGGAACACGTCGTTCACCAGCGTCTGCTTGTCGTCCACGGGGACGTCCCGGAAGCCGAAATGGGTGGTTTCGCCGCCCTTATCCATGGTTTTCATCCAAAAGCCTCATCGCGGCGGACCATAGCGTGGCCGCCGCAATGGCGCTATCACGTCCCCGTCTCAAGGTGAATGACATAGAAGCATGCCCGAACTCCCCGAAGTCGAGACCGTCCGCCGCGGCCTGCAGCCGGCCATGGAGGGTTTTCGCATCGACCGCGTCGAACTGCGCCGGCCCGACCTGCGGTTTGCCTTCCAGCCGGATCTCGCCGCCCGGCTGACCGGGCGCACGGTCACCAGCCTCGGCCGCCGGGCAAAGTACCTGCTGGCGGACCTCGATTCCGGCGACGTGCTGCTGATGCATCTGGGCATGTCCGGCTCGTTTCGCGTGGTGTCCGACGGCACGCAAGCGATGCCCGGCGCGTTCCACCATCCGCGCAGCGACGAGCGCGCCCACGACCACGTGGTGCTGCACATGTCGTCGGGGGTCTCGATCATCTACAACGACCCGCGCCGCTTCGGCTTCATGAAGATTTTCGCCCGCAGCGAGATCGAGAACGAACCGCTGCTGAAGGACCTTGGCCCCGAGCCGCTCGGCAACGCCTTCGACGCAGCGATGCTGGCGTCAGCCCTGGCCGGCAAGAAGGTCAGCCTGAAGGCCGCGCTGCTCGACCAGCGTGTGGTCGCCGGCCTCGGCAATATCTATGTCTGCGAGGCGCTGTTCCGGTCGCATCTGTCGCCGCGCCGGCTGGCCGCGACGCTGTCGACCAAGAAGGGCGAGCCCACCGAGCGCGCCGCCAAACTGGTCGAGGCGATCCACGCCGTGCTGAACCAGGCGATCAAGGCCGGCGGCTCGTCGCTGCGCGATCACCGCCAGACCTCCGGCGAGCTCGGCTACTTCCAGCACTCGTTCCAGGTCTACGACCGCGAAGGCGAGCCGTGCCAGACCGACGGCTGCGGCGGCATCGTCAAACGCTTCGTGCAGAACGGGCGCTCGACGTTCTGGTGCCCGAAGTGTCAGAAATAAGTGACGTTCGGTAACGATTCGATGCAAGGCATCCGGGCAATTGGCGGCAGCAGGACGCTACAGGCCTCTGGAATTCGGCGCATCGATCCGTAATACTATCCCTGTGATCCGCGACGCCGTCCAATGAGCGTCGCTATCCGGAGAAAACGATGATCCGTCATCCCATTCACATTCCGCAGCTTCATCACGTGACGCTAAAGACCACGCGCATGGAGGACATGGTTGCGTGGTACGGCGTTGTTGCCGGCATGAACGTGCATTTTGCGTTTCCCGGCGGCACCTGGCTGAGCAATGATAGTGCCAACCATCGGCTGGCTCTGCTTGCCAGCCCTGCGATCTCCGATGATCCCGCTAAACTGGCGCACACCGGGTTGCATCACATCGCCTTCGAATTCGCCGACATGGATGGCCTGCTCGACACCTATGCGCGTCTCAAGGAGGACGGCATCGAGCCGCACATGGCGCTCGACCATGGCATGACGCTGTCGATCTATTACGTCGATCCCGACGGCAACAGCGTCGAACTTCAATGCGATACGTTCGGCGACTGGGAGCTCTCCACGCAATGGATGAGGACCTCGCCCGAATTTGCCGCCAACCCGATCGGAGTCGCCTTCGACGGCGACCGTCTGCTGGAAGCGCGAGCGGCGGGCGCCACCGCCGAGGAAATCCACCGCCGCACCTATGCCGGCGAATTCCTGCCGAGCGGGCCGCTCGACTTGCGGATGCCGCTGTAAAGCAAGCGCTTTTTGTTTCGCAGCTTGCGGCTTACAGCCACCCGTAATGCCGGAACCGCAGATACAAGAATCCGCAGATCGCCGCGATGCCGCCGATCACCGTGTGGTAGCCGTATTCCCATTTCAGCTCTGGCATGTGCTCGAAGTTCATGCCGTAGATGCCGGCGACGGCCGTGGGCACTGCGAGGATCGCGGCCCAGGCGGCGAGGCGGCGGGTGATCTCGTTCTGCTGCGACTGGCCGGCCACGGGCGCTCGCGGCCCATCCTTCGAGGCCGTCGCTGCGCGACGGCGCCTCAGGATGACGGCGTGTCTGTGGAAACGGCTCAAAGCATGTTGCCCCGTACTGGCGCCAGTCCCTCGTCGACGTCTGGGAACGGTTCAGTAAACGGCTCCATGCTGTCGAGCAGCGCCAGCAAGCCGCGTTTGCGTACCAGCTCGATTACCAGTCGGTCGCCATCGCGATGCATGATCGCCTTATCGCCGGGCAATTCGAATTCAACGGGGATACGGACGGCCTGGTGGCGGCCAATCCGGAATAGCTTGACGCGGCGTGGATCGGCCATCGGCGCCTCCGTGGCATAGGCCGCAGCATGTGCCAGGACTGGCACGATTTCCAGTCCTGCCTTCTGGTCGATCACCCAAGGGAAGGGCGCGCTGAACGGGCGTCAACGGTCGCGGTGTCAGGTGAGCGGATTGTGTGGAACTCTCCGTCGTCATCCTGAGGCGCTCGCCTCTTGGCGAGCCTCGAAGGATGCGGCGCCGGGTGCCTGCGGCCCATCCTTCGAGGCCGTCGCTGCGCGACGACGCCTCAGGATGACGGCGTAGTTTGTGGAAACGGCTCGGCAGAACCGTCGCGGCTGTTGGCGCCGCCGCCTCTCAACAAACTCCGGTCGTTTTCACAATCGCCGCATGCGGCTCACGATGCGGTGGCGTGACCTCGCAGTTCCTTCATCTGCCCCTCGCCTTAGAGCGATTCAAATCCTGCCTTGTTCATTTACGGCCGCGCGGCTGGTAGACGCAGCGACGACGATTGATCCCGGATTTGGAAGTGAACGACGTGACCACCCAAGCAGCGCGCCGCGACGGCAGGCTTCGACATTCCTTCAGCCGCCGCGCGCCGTTGCTGGCGGGGGCAGCGTTCCTGCTGGGCGACCTGTCATCGGGCGCGGCGGTGGCGCAGGCGCAATCGGGCGTTGCCTTGCCCGCCGTGACCGTGGATGCACCGACGCAGAAGAAGCGGCCGGCGCAGGCGGCCGCGGCGCCCGTCCGCAGCGCATCGCGCGCGGCGGCGCGCCGGCAGACCCGAAACATTGAGGCTGCGGAGCCGACGCCGACGGAACGCGCCATCGCCGCGGCTGCGGCGAAATACGAACAGATTCTCGGCTATCGCGCGATGCCCAGCGCGACCACCCTGCGCGGCGTCACTTCGCCGCTCGACGCCGCGCAGACCGTCAACGTTGTGCCCGAACAGGTCATCAAGGACCAGTTGCCGCGCAACCTCGACGACGCTCTGGTCAACATATCAGGCGTCACCCAGGCCAATACGCTGGGCGGCAGCATGGACGCGGTGATGCGGCGCGGTTTCGGCGACAATCGCGACGGCTCGATCATGCGCAACGGCATGCCGCTGGTGCAAAGCCGGTCGCTCAATGCGGCGGTGGAGAGCGTCGAGGTGCTGAAGGGCCCGGCCTCGATGCTCTACGGCGTCATCGATCCCGGTGGCGTGGTCAACACCATCAGCAAGCGTCCGGACCTCTATCAGCACGGTTCCGTCTCGGTGATGGGTTCGACCTATGGCGGCGGCAAGGACGGCGGGAATGCCGCGTTCGATCTGACCGGGCCGATCGGTAAGGACGGCCTCGCCTATCGTTTCATCGCCTACGGCGTCAACGAGGACTACTGGCGCAATTTCGGCCGTACCCGGGAGACCCTGATCGCGCCGTCGCTGGCCTGGTATGGCGACGCCACCACGGTGCATCTCAATTTCGAGCACCGCGAGTTCCTCTATCCGTTCGACCGCGGCACGCTGCTCGATACCCGCACCAAGCAGCCGCTCGCCATTCCGGCGACGCGCCGCATCGACGAGCCCTTCGACAACACCTGGGGCGTCTCCGACCTGATCCAGGCCTCGGTCGAACACCGGTTCAATGCCGACT
Organism: Rhodopseudomonas sp. RCAM05734; assembly: GCF_052658035.1. Lineage (NCBI taxonomy): Bacteria > Pseudomonadati > Pseudomonadota > Alphaproteobacteria > Hyphomicrobiales > Nitrobacteraceae > Rhodopseudomonas > Rhodopseudomonas sp. RCAM05734. Next base: position 1,444,199 of record NZ_CP199742.1, read on the forward strand.
GGAAGCTCAACGCCGCCTACAGCTACAATGCCGAGACCTCCGCCGCCAACCGGCTGCGCACCACGGCGGTCAATCCGGTGACCGGTGTCGCGACCCGCAGCAATGACGGCACCGGGGGCTCGCTGTCGCAGGACAGCTACGGCACCGCTTATGTGCAGGGCGGCTTCTGGCTCGGCGAGATGCGCAATGAAGTGCTGTTCGGCGGCGACGCGCAGTACCGCGTGATCTACCGCAAGGACCTGTACCGCCAGAACGTGTCCAGCGTGTTCAACGTCTACAATCCCGTCTACGGCCTGATCTCGCCGGGCACCACGGTCTCGCCCGCCGACAGCGAGCAGACCGACAAGCTCGCGACCCGCGCGCTGTTCTTCCAGGACACGCTGCATCTGACCAACCAGCTCGCGCTGGTCGGCGGCGTCCGCTACATGCAGTTCGAGCAACTGGCCGGCAAGGGCCGGCCGTTCGTCACCAACACCGACCTCACGGGCGACAAGGTGCTGCCGCTCGGCGGCATCATCTACAAGCTCACCGACCAGGTCTCGCTCTATGCCAGCTATACGCAGTCACTGAAGCCGACCTCGACCATCGCCGCGTTCTCGTCGAGCCTCGCGAATTTCGTGGTCGGCTCCAACCTCCCGCCGGAGGAAGGCACCCAGTGGGAGACCGGCGTCCGGTTCGACATCAACAAGCGGCTGTCGGGCACCGTGGCGCTGTACGACATCGAGAAGAAGAACGTACTGGTGACGCAGCTCAACACCGGCACCGGCCTGCTCGAGGCCCGCGCCGCCGGCAAGGTGCGCTCGCGCGGCGTCGAGGTGGATGTCACCGGCAAGCTGACTGACGGCTGGAGCATGATCGGCAGCTATGCCTACACCGACGCGCGCGTCACCGAAGATCCGGTGTTCAAGGACAATGCGCTGCAGAACGTGGCGCTCAATACCGGCTCGCTGTATCTGGTCTACGACTTCGGCACCACGCTGCCCGGCCGGCTGCGACTCGGCGCGGGCGGCCACTACGTCGGCGACAGGCCGGGTGATGCCGCCAACAGTTTCGTGCTGCCGTCTTACGCCGTCGCCGATGCCTTCGCGACCTATGAAACGAAATACCAAAATCTGCCGGTGACCTATCGGCTGAACGTCAAGAACATCTTCGACAAGGTGTATTACCCGTCCGCGGCGAGTTCGATCTACGTTGCGGTCGGCGATGCCCGGCGGTTCTCGCTGTCGGCGACGGTGGCGTTCTGATGCCGGCGCGCAGCGGCATCGCCGGCGCGAGGCGCGCGCCATGAGCCATCGTCCGGTCAAGGCTGCGCTGCTGCAGGTCCATTCCGTGATCGGGCTGGCCGTTGCACTGGTGCTGTCGGTGATCGGGCTGACCGGCGCGACGATGAGTTTCGAGGACGAGATAGGCGCCTTCATGAATGCCGATATCATGAAGGTCGAGGCGCGCGGCGCGCCGATGCTGACGCCGGATGCGCTGGTGGCGCGGCTGCAGGCGACGCAGGATCTCGGCAAGGTGTCCGCCGTGACGCTGTCCAGCGATCCGTCGGTCGCAGCGCGCATCCGTTTTGCGCGTGGCGGCGACGGGGCGCGACCGTCCTCGGTCTATGTGGATCCCGCCGACGGCCGTCTGCTCGGTGCGCCGCGCGGCGAGGACTTCTTCGCCACCGTGCGCAAGCTGCACCGCTGGCTGCTGCTGCCCGGCGACGGCAAGGGCGTCGGCCGGACGATCACCGGCGTGGTGGCCATCTCGCTGTTCGTCATGCTGGTCTCCGGCCTGGTGCTGCGCTGGCCGCGCCGGGTCCGCAGCATCAAGACCTGGCTGAAGCCGAATTTCGCCATGCGCGGCCGCGGCTTCCAGTGGTCGCTGCATTCGGTGGTCGGCACCTGGGTGCTGCCGATCTATCTGGTGATCGCGCTCACCGGGTTGTGGTGGTCGTTCGACTGGTACAAGGACGGCGCCACCTGGCTGCTCGGCCGGCCGGCGACGGCGACGAAGATGCAACCCAAGGCGCCGCCGCGCCCGGCAAATGCCGAAGCGCCGGTGCCTTCCTTCGATCGGGTGTGGTCGACGTTCCTGCGCGAGCAGGGCGACCGCTACGCAACGGCGCAACTGACGCTGCCGCCGCAAGGCACGGCTGTGCGCGTGCGGTCCTGGGCGCGCGGCTCATGGCACGAGGGCTCCCGCGACGAATTCCGCATTGATGCCGCCAGCGGCCGCGTGCTGTCGGCCGAGCTGTATGCCGACAAGCCGCCCGGCGAGCGCGTGCTGGCCAGCGTGCTCGATATTCACAGCGGCGCCATTCTCGGCTGGCCCGGCCGGCTGCTGTTCATGCTGGCGGCGGCGTTGATGCCGCTGTTCATGGTGACGGGGTTCTTGCTCTATCTGTCGCGGCGGAAACTCCGGCAGGGCGCAGCGCCCGTACGCGGGGCGCTCGTCGCCGGCGAATGACGGCCCGGGCGTCGTGAACTCGTCCGGCGCGCTCACAGCCAGCCGTAATGCCGGAAGCGATAATACAGGAAGCCGCAGATCGAGGCGATGCCGCCGAGCACCATATAGTAGCCGTAGGCCCATTTCAGCTCCGGCATGTGCTCGAAGTTCATGCCGTAGATGCCGGCCACGGCGGTGGGCACCGCGAGGATCGCGGCCCAGGCGGCGAGGCGGCGGGTGATCTCGTTCTGCTCGGACTGGCCGGACATCAGGCTGGCCTCGAAGGCGAAGGCCAGCACCTCACGCAGCGCGTCGATGTCTTCCTGGGCCCGGTTGATATGATCGAGCACGTCGCGGAACAGCGGCCGCATCTCGGGATCGACCAGCACCACGTCGGAATGTTCGAGCCGGTGGCAGACGTCGACCAGCGGACCGACGGCACGGCGCAGCTTCAGCAGTTCGCGGCGCAGCTTGTAGAGACGCTCGAACTCCGAATGATGCAGCTTGCGCTGCAGCACGCGGTCCTCGAGCTGCTCGACCTCCGCCTGGATCGCCTCGATCACCGGCAGGTAGTTGTCGACGATGAAATCGATGATCGCATAGAGGATGTAGTCCTCGCCGCGGGTCAGCACCGTCGGGCAGGCCTCGCAGCGCTGGCGCACCGCGGCGTAGGAGGCCGAGGCGCCGTGGCGCACCGAGACCACATAGCCGCGGCCGACGAAGATGTGCGTCTCGCCGAAGCCGATTGCGCCGTCGACCATCTGCGCGGTGCGCGCGACGATGAACAGCGCCTCGCCATATTGCTCGACCTTGGGATGCTGGTGCGCCTTCGAGGCGTCCTCGATGGCCAGCGGATGCAGGTCGAACTGGACGCGGATCTTTTCCAGCAAAGTGGTGCTGGGCTCGAACAGCCCGATCCACACCACGTGGCCGGGCTTCTGCGACCAGGCCTTCGCCTCTTCGACGGGAATGTCGGCCACGCGCCGACCGTTGGCGTAGACGCTGGAGGCGATGACGCCGGCCTCGCGCGGGGCCTGTTCCGGTAACTTGCTGCCGTGCACGGCATCCCCCACGTCGGTCGCGTCTGGCACTATGCTATGCGCAATAGACGCGCGGGAGAGCTGAAAGTTTCGTGACGCCGCTGCCAGGGGGACGGTTCGTCCGTACGGCTCTGAGGACCTGGTGTTGACCCTGGTCAATCCGCGGACCGCGGTTTCGATGCACCCTGTGAGCCCGCTGCAAGGAGTCTCGCATGAAACGCAAACCGGTATGGGGTCTGCTGGCCGCGCTGATCGCGGTCGTCGCGGGCCACCCCGCCGCGGCGTTCCTGATGATGCCGCACGCCACCATGCCCAATCCACCGCTCAGCCGAAACGATGCCCGCGACATCGCCGCCTTCATCATGACGATGAAGAATTAGGGCGCAGCCCGTTACGAGGTGTCCGGCCGGAGGGAGGAGTGTCCGCCGCCAACAGCAGCGTGCCGATGATCAGAAGCGCAATGATGATCTTGATGTTCATCGTCAGCCCCCGCCGACCAACCTCGACATAATTTTCGCCCGTCCGCGCAACAGAGCATGCGATGCGCGACAAGCAATTGCGGCAGGTCAAATGCCTGTGTCGGCATGCCCCCTAAAGGACGGGATGTTCGCCGATGCCGGCCAGGCCGGCCGTCGGGCGACGTTTTTTCTCTCAGGGAGGTTCCATGGCGGGTGGCAGAGCGCGGATCATGTCGTCGGCGTTTCGGGCAAAGCTCATGTCCGCCGACGATGCCGCGGCGCTGGTGCCGCACGGTGCCAATGTGGGCATGAGCGGCTTTACCGGATCGGGCTATCCGAAGGCCGTTCCGCAGGCGCTCGCCCGCCGCATCGAGGACGCCCACGGGCGTGGCGAGCCGTACCGGATCGGGATGTGGACGGGGGCTTCGACCGCGCCGGAACTGGATGGCGCGCTGGCCAAGGTCAACGGCATCGAGCTGCGACTGCCCTACCAGTCCGACCCGATCACCCGCGAGCGCATCAACTCCGGCACCATGGACTATATCGACATCCATCTCAGCCATGTGGCGCAGCACGTCTGGTTCGGCTTTCTCGGTCATCTCGATGTCGCGGTGGTCGAGGTCGCCGCGATCCTGCCCGACGGCCGGCTGGTGCCGTCGACCTCGATCGGCAACAACAAGACCTGGCTCGACCAGGCCGACCGCATCATCCTCGAAGTGAACACGGCGATGAACCCTGCGATGCAGGGCATGCACGACATCTACTATGGCACAAGGCTGCCGCCGCACCGCACGCCCATCCCGATCCTGGCGCCGGGCGACCGCATCGGGGAGACCACCTTTCGCTGTGATCCCGCCAAGGTCATCGCGGTGGTCGAGACCGATGCGCCGGACCGCGACACCAGCTTCGCGCCGCCGGACACGGTGTCGAAAGCCATCGCCGGGCATATCCTGGAGTTTCTCGGCCACGAGGTGAAGCGCGGCCGGCTGCCGCCCGAACTACTGCCGCTGCAATCCGGCGTCGGCAACGTTGCCAATGCCGTCATGGCCGGGCTGGAGGATGGCCCGTTCTCCGGGCTCACGGCCTATACCGAGGTGCTGCAGGACGGCATGCTGGATCTGATCCGCTCCGGCCGCATGGTGCTCGCCTCCGCCACTGCCTTGTCGCTCAGTGCGGAAGCGGCCGGCGTGTTCAACCGTGAACTCGAACAGCTGCGCGACCGCATCGTGCTGCGGCCGCAGGAAATCTCCAACCATCCCGAGGTGATCCGGCGGCTCGGCGTGGTTGCCATGAACGGGATGATCGAGGCCGATATCTATGGCAACGTGAATTCGACCCACATCCGCGGCACCAGCATCATGAACGGCATCGGCGGCTCCGGCGACTTCGCCCGCAACGCCTATCTGTCGATCTTCATGACGCCGTCGACGGCCAAGCAGGGATCGGTATCATCGATCGTGCCGATGGCCACCCATGTCGACCACACCGAGCATGACGTGCAGGTGGTGGTCACCGAGAACGGCCTTGCCGATCTGCGCGGCCTGTCGCCCAAGCAGCGGGCGCGGATCATCATCGCCAACGCGGCGCATCCGTCATTCCGTCCGGCGCTCACCGACTATTTCGAACGCGCCTGCCTGACGTCGCCGGGCAAGCATACGCCGCATCTGCTCGACGAGGCGCTTCGCCTGATCCGGCCGGTCTGATCGCCGGCATCGCCCGGCTCATCCCACGCCGGCGATGAAGCGCTCGATTTCCAGCGACAAATGGCCGGACTGGCGGCCGAGATCGTCGGTGGTCTGGCGCACCTGGCCGGCCGCGGCGACGGTACCGGCCGCTGCGGCCCGCACCTCGTTGATCTGGGTAGAGACGCGGTCGGTCAGCAGCGCAACTTCCTGGGCGTCGCGCGACACCTGGTTCATGGCGTTGACCTGGCCCTGGATGGCCTGGGTGATGGCCCCGGTCAGCCCGTCGACCTCGCGGATGCGCGCGCCGATGCCGTCCATGGCGAGCACCGCCGACTCCGTGGCGGCCTGGATGGCCGACACCTGCGCGGTAATCTGACCGGTGGCGGTGGCGGTCTGCGACGCCAGCGATTTGACTTCGCCGGCGACGACGGCGAAGCCGCGTCCGTGCTCGCCGGCGCGCGCGGCCTCGATCGTCGCGTTGAGCGCCAGCAGGTTGGTCTGCGCGGCGATGGTGGTGATGACGCCGACCACTTGGCCGATTTCGGCGGCGGCCACCGACAGCCGCGCCACGTTGCGGTTGGTGGCCTCGGCCTCGCCGACCGCGTCGGCCGACAGTTTCGAGGACTGCTCGACCTTGGTCGAGACTTCCGCAAGCGAGGTGCGCATCTCTTCCGATGCTCCGGCCACCGAATTGATGCTCTCCGCGGCCTGCTGCACGGCGCGCGCGATCTCGTCGGTGCGGCGCGTCGCGTCGGTTGCCGTCTCGGTCATGGCATCGGCGGCGACAACCATCTGCTGGTTGGCCCCGGCCACCGTATCGAGCGTGCGGCCGACCGATGCCTGGAAGTCGCGGCACAGGACGCCGAGACGCGTCGCCCGTTCGATGTCATTGGCCTGGGCGGCCTGGCGCTCGGCGTTGGCCAGTTCGGACGTGATGGTGCCCAGGCGCAGCGATTCCAGGGTCTCGGCCATGGCCGAAAATTCGTCGTCGTCGCCGACCTGCGGCACCGGAGCCTCGTATTCGTGCCGCGACAAATGTCCGATGGCCTCGTTCAGGGTCCTGACCGGCTGGATCACGCGCCGACGGATCAGCCGCAGCACCAGCGCCGCCGCGGACAGCATCAGCAGCGTCACCGCGATGGTGGCGACGAGGGCAAACCGCGCCGCGTCGTATTGTGTTTCGGCGCGCTGCTGCATCAGGTCCAGCGCAGTCCGCGCAACCGCCATGATCGGCTCGAACGGCGCGTTGCACAGCGTCGTCCATTGCGCCGGGGTGACCGACGATGCCGATCCCTTGCCGAGCTCGCGATAGACGGCGTCGCGCGCGGCCATCGAGCCGCTGAAATCACGTTCGCCGGCGGTCACCGCGCTCGCCAGTTGCGGCGGGACGTCGCTGCGGACCATCAGGCCCTTGAGCGCGCTCCAGCCGGCCTCGTCGGCGCCGCGCAACCGCCCGATGGTGGAGAGGTTGGCAGGTGACAGGGGTTCATTCGCAGCGACGCTGCCGCGCAGCGCCGAGCATTCGGAGCCGGCTGCCTCGCGGATGCTCCAGGCGGTCTGACGCGCCGCGACCAGCTCCGCCACATAGGGATCGGCAAGTCGCGCCTCGGCCGCGACACGGAGCGATGCGTCGTTCAGATTGTCGAGCACGCGGGTCGTCGACTTGTACCAGACGTCGGTATCCGCAACCTTGCGGGTCGGCTTCGGCTTCGCGGCGGCCGCGCCGAGTTCCTGCCACTTCTGCTCGGTCTCGCTCCAGCGCGTTCGCAGATCGGCCACCAGGGCATCCAGCGCGGCACCGCCGATGCGCGGGAGAACCGCGACGGCCTCCAAATATTTCGTCGTCCCTCGCGCGCGCAGCTCAGCGAATTTTGCCGAGGGATCGTCCAGATTCAGCAAGACGGTCTGAGCCTCGCCGCGCGACAGGCGCAGCACCTGCATGGTGTTGAAGACCGTGCGGTCGGCCTCGGCAAGTGTGACCAGTCGGCTCGCGGCGGTCATATCGCCGAAATTCGTGACGAGCCGCAGACCGAGCAGAACGACCACCACTGCGGTCAGGCCAAGGAAAGCGCCGTTGAGCAGGCTGCCAACACGGCAATGAAATCCGATCTCGCATAATCTATCCGTGCATTCTGCAAATGAATAAATTGCATGGCGACTGCCGTTGCTGCGTTGCACGCTAGTCGAAGAGCGTTAATTTTATGGGAACCGTTTAGCGTCCGATTAACGGTGTTTATATCCTGTGCGGCGCCCTCCGGCGGGCAGGAAGAGGTCGGTGCCGCGTCGTGGCGGGCTCAAATATCGTAGAGCGGACTCTGGGGCGCAGCTCGACAGTCCGGTGCCGGACATGGCAGGACTACGCCGTTGCCGGGACCGCCAGGCCATGCAGGGATTCAGCCGATGAACGACGCTTCCATCCGCTTCAACGACGGTGCCGCCTATGAGCGGATGATGGGACTGTGGAGCCGGCTTGCCGGCGATATCTTTCTGGACTGGCTGAAGCCGTCGCCCGGCCTGCGCTGGGTCGATGTCGGCTGCGGCAACGGCGCCTTCACCGAGGCGATCGTGCAGCGCTGCGCACCGGCGGAGATCCAGGGCATCGATCCCTCCGAGGGGCAGATCGCCTTTGCCCGCACCCGCGCCGCGGCGCGTCCCGCCGTGTTTCAGCTCGGCGACGCCATGGCGCTGCCCTACGCCGACAAGGCATTCGATGTCGCGGTGATGGCGCTGGTGATCTTCTTCGTGCCCGATCCGGCGAAAGGCGTCGCCGAAATGGCGCGGGTGGTGAAACCGGGCGGCATGGTGGCGGCCTATGCGTGGGACATGGACGGCGGCGGCTTTCCGCTCGAACCGGTGATGCGCGAGTTGCGCGCCATGGGCTTCGTGCCGTCGATGCCGCCGAGCATGGATGCGTCGCGCAGCGAGAACCTGCAGCGGCTGTGGCGTGCGGCGGGCCTGCGCGAGGTCGAAACCCGCCGCATCGATGTGACGCGTAGTTACGACGACTTCGAGGATTTCTGGTCGGCCTCGACCGCGGGCACCACGGTGAAGCCGACGGTAGCGGCGATGGACCCGGACGTGCTCGCCGAGTTGAAAGCACGCGTCCGCGCGCATCTCACCGAGGATGCTTCGGGCCGGGTCAGCTACGCGGCCTTCGCCAATGCGGTGAAGGGCAGCGTGCCGGCATAGCTCGGCTTAGAGTCTGATCCATCAAGATTGAACCGGATCATCGTGTCCCGGACGCGGTACGGCATTCTTATGCCGCTCCGCAGACCCAGGGACCGTACCAAACTCCCGAGTGCGTGGCGGTCCCGGCTCTGCAGTGCATGACGCCTTCTGACGGAGGCGCATAGCACTGCGTCCGGGACACGGTTCAAGCGAATGGAATCCGACTCAAGGGAAAACGCTGCTATTCTAGCGGCACCGCGAGACGGCCGATCAGCGCCACGACTTCATCGAGATCCCGGGTTTCGCGATGCTCCAGCAACATGGCCAGCTTGCGCACGCATTCGTCGTCGCTGGACAGCCAGGCTGGCCAGCGGAGCGAGGGTGTCGGCCTGGGAGGACTGGGCGTGGGGCATGGGATCACCTTCATTCCGAGGGTCAGCCGACCGGTCGCACGGCGCGAATCGATCAGCCTTGAACGAAGGTATTGAGGCGCGCCTTTCTCAATCGTTAAGTTCCGTGCTCGCGTGACTACGGCGCCTTGCTGCGCGATGCCGATGACTTGCCGGCGTTCGTGCCGCGCGTCTTGCGGGCTTTCTTGCCGGCGTTCTTGCGGGTGGGCGTTGTCTTGTTGCGCGACTTGTTATTCCTGGCTTTGACCAGGGCCGCATGATCGAGGATGGTCTGGTCGGCATAGGCCATGGCAAAGGCGGCAATGGCGTCGTCGAAGGCCGCGGTCTTGCCCATGTAGCCGGTGATGATCGCGGCGTCGCCGGAGCGCGCGTGGGCGCGCGCAAGGGTACGGCCGCACAGAGCGGCGTAGTCCGCCAGCGCCTCGCCTTCGCCGATGTCGCTGACACCGCCGAGCCGGCGGTTCTTCAGGGTCCGGATGTAGAAATCCCGGCCCGAGGCGTCATCGCGGGCATAGCCGAGGAAGATGTCGCTGGCGGCCTGCATCATGCGCTGACCCTCGACGACGCGGCGGCCCTGGTTGCCCTTGTAGGACGGCCTGCCGCCGAGCCGTTCCAGCACCGACTTTTGCGCCTGCTTGATCTGCAGGAACAGCGGCTCGCCGTCGCCGGTGAGGAACAGGCAGACGTAGCAGTAGGTCCCCACCGAGCCGACGCCGACCGCCTTGAATGCGAAGTCCTGCAGGGTGAAGCGGTCGAGCAGCCGTTGCCGGTCCGGCCACAGGTCCTTGCGATAGCTGGCGAGCACGCCGGCGATATCGATGCGGTGATGGGCATCTCGGCGCGAATCCAGGTGGAAGATGGTCGGCGGCTTGTCGACGATCCGCGGCGCGTCGCCGGCGGTGAGATGCGGAAAGTTGTCGTCCAGCGCCAGGCCTTCGCCGCGCGCCTTGTCGATGATCGACGCGAGCTTGCGCTGCAGGCCGGCATGGCCGATGGCGCCGATCTCCTCCTCGAGGTCGATGCGGCTGTGCCAGATTTCCAGCGGCGACATTTTCGACAGCGCCGCCATGTGCCAGCGATAGGCCTTGACCGTGCTGGCGGCCAGCGCGCGCGACTGCTTGCGCGACGCATCGGTGGCCAGTGCGGCGACCGCCACGCTGGCCGCCAGACGCTTGACGTCCACGGTAAAGTCGATGCCGGCCAGCGTCTCGTCGAAATCGTTGACGTCGAACAGGATGTTGTCTTCGGGAGTGACGAAGGCGCCGAAATTCATCAGATGGCTGTCGCCGCCGGCCTGCACCGGGATGCCGGCCATCGGCTGGCCGGCCAGATCGGTTGTCATGATCGCTGCCGCGCCGCGCAGGAACGCGAACGGGCTGGCTATCATGCGCTTGTAGCGCTCCGGGACCAGCTCGGGGACGCGGTCGGCATCGCTTTCCGCCAGGATGGCCACGGCGCTGCGCGCCAGCGGACCCTTGAACTCGGCATGGGCCTCGCGAGGCGTCTTGCGGCGCAGCGCCTTGCCCTGCTTCAGTCGCTCCGCCCGATTGCTCAACGTGGTCATGATCGCACCCCTGGTGTCGCCGCTGTCACGACGCTCGGGCTGGCCCGCCCCGACCGGTCGTGATCGATCCCGCATGTGTAACGGGCCGGCAACGAACGGCAAGATGCGCGCTACGCAGTCGCGGGATTTCGTCGGCAGCGGTGCGGGGAGGCGTATCGGACAAGACGGCCTATTCGAGCGGAATCGCCAGGCGGGCGATCAGCGCCACCACCTCGTCGAGGTCGCGGTTCTCGCGATGCACCAGCAGCATCGCGAGCTTGCGCACGCATTCGTCGTCCCTGGCCAGCCATGTGTCCAGCGATGCGGCGGGTTCGGCGGCGGAGGGCTGGGCGTGCGGCATGGGTCACTTTCGGTTGCGTGCAAGACGACCGGCCGCTTGGTGCGGATCGATTCGCCTGACACCGTCGAAGGTATTCTGGCGCTCCTCTGCGAAGTATGAAGTTCCGCCACCGTGGAATTGCGGGACGGACCGCAGTCTTCGTGCACGGTCGTGTCAAAAAAATCGCGCCCCTGTCGCAAGGACAGGAGGCGCGCAGTTGGGTAGTACCGGGTCCCGAGGAGAAAACGGGGCCGGATTCAGGAAACGAAAATGACCGTATCTGCGTCCGTCGGCGTGGGGCCCCACAGCGTAGGCACAACATCGGCCGACATATCGAGTTCGGCGGCGATCGATTGCAGGTCGGCCAGGGCGGCGATGCCGAGCTTGTCGGCGACCCACTGCCACAGACCGCGGATTTCTTCCGACGACTTTCCGGTCGGGGCGAATTCGGTGACGGCGAGGCCGGCCGCGAGCGCGTCCTGGTGGTCGTTGCGCATCACGATGAACGGTTGCGCGACGATGCCGGTGAGATCGGGCACGTCATCGCCCGCCAGGCTGTTGGCCGCGTTCTGGATGCGCTGGCCGCGGATAGGCGTCTGGTTGAGCACGAAGGCGAAGGCCTTGTCGAAGGCGCGGATGGCGCCCAGCGTCGAGGCGGTGGCCTCGATGTCGGCAACGCTCGGGCGCGACGGGATCAGGCAGAGGTCGGCGCAGCCGATCGCCGTGGTGGTCACCGCGCTGGTACCGGCGGCGGTGTCGATGATGGTCAGCGTGATGCCGCTCTGGTCCAGCAGCCGCAGGCGCGGCTCGAGTTCCGAGGCGCAGTAGATCGGCTCGACCAGGGGTTCGGCATAGGGGCGGCGGGACTGCCAGTTGGACAGCGTGCCCAGCGGGTCGGTCTCGATCAGGCGAACGGTATGCCCGTCCGCGATCGCCGCCAGCGCGAGGCCGATCGAGAGAGTGCTCTTGCCGCTGCCGCCCTTTTGGGTGGCCAGTACGATCGTATGCATGTTCGGTCCTTGAATGGTTGAGTATTGGAGGCGGTATCGCCAGACCTGAGCCGCTACCGCCTTCGGCGGTACGACTCAATTTTGCCTGGACGTGTCGGCCCGACCTACAGAACCATTCACGGGTCGCCGCGTGTCCGAATCAGCAATGTCCTGACGATGCGGCAAGACCGGCGGCAAGGATACTCCGGTTGACTACGGTCCGTGGAACTACCGTTTTGATATCAAAACGATTTGGATAGTTCCGCTATCAAAAGTATGGTCTGGCAGGCGTTTGAAGTCGTCGCGTGCTGTGCAGTATGCAGCGCTCGATGCTTTGCTTGCTGTCGATGCACTGCAAGTGGTTGTTACTTGCGCACGCAGATCACGCGCACCATCGACGCCTTCGCGTTGCCCGCGGCGCCCGCGGCAAAGCTCACGCCATTGGTCTTGAGGAATTCGCGCACCGTGTCCGCGGGCACCAGGGTTGCCTGTGTGGCGACGCCGTTGGCAGGGCCTGCGACCACCACCGGCTTCAACTGCGCGAGGCCGGCGAAGGCGCCATCGGCGTCGGTCGCGGCGGCGCCGGAAAAGCCGATGCCGGGCGCCGGCGACAGCGCCAGTTCGCCGTTGCTGCCGACCGGTGCGACGGAGGCCTTGACCGTGCTGACTGCCGCATTGCCGCCCTGGCTCTGCGGATCGGCAATGCCGGTGAGGTCGAGCGCGGGCTTCGCTGCCGCATTGCCCAGCGCCAGCGGTTTCAATCCGTGGACGCCGTAGATGCGCAGCAGAGCGAGGTCGCGCACCTTGTCCTCGGCGACGCGATCGGCATTGCCGGGAGTCGCCAGATTCTGGCCCGCGACGACGACGGACATGCAGCCGTCGATGAGCTGGCGGTCGGTGAGGATCGCGCCGTCCTCGCTGACCACGATGCCGCTGCCATATTCCACCTTCTTGCGCGGCGGCGGGCCGGAGGCCGCCTGCGCGCCGACCGGAAACGCGTTGAACGCCGACGACATGGCAATGACCACCGGCTCCATGGTGCCTTCGGTGGCCTGGTCGTAGAGGATGGTGAGGATGCGCACCTCGGCGTCCTTGAAGGTGCCGCGCACGTAGAATTTCTTCAGCCCCTGCATGCCCGACAGCACGAAGAAGTCCGGCTTGATTGCGCTGTATTCGATCTTGCGGCCGGCCGGTTCCTTCTTCTCAAGTTCGGCGAGTTTCGCGGTGGTGACGCCGGCTTCCTTGCGTCGCGCAAGCTGGATCTGGATCGTGCCTGACGTCGACGACCACTTGCTGCCATTGGCGTCGGAACTCTGCTGCGGCACCAGCTTGGTCGGCAGGCCGAGCCGCGCGCCGGTGACCATGTCGGTCACGGTCTTCCAGCCGACATTGGCCTGCAATTTTCGCGCGGCGTCCGAAAGCAGCGTGCGCTCCTGCGGATTGAGCACGCCGGTCTGCTTGCCGCCGTTGTCCTTCTGGAACCCCTTGATGGCCGCGACCATGCGCTCGCTGACTTCGCCATTGATGGCGCCGTTGTACTGGCCGACCCAGGCGAGGTCCGACTGGATGCCCTGGCGCTCCGCCAGCACCATGGCATTGGCGGTGTCGGCGGGCGTCTGCAGCGCCGGGCGCACCGGCACGGTGGCCACCGGCTTCGGCTTGACGCCCTGCACCGCCGGCGGCGTCGCAACGGTCTGGGCCGCGGCCGCTTGGGCCGAGGCGACGATCAATGTTGCGGCCAGCATCGATCTCATGACATGTCCCGTGGTTGATGTTGTCGGATTGAAGCACATCTGCTGGGTCGGCAACAGCAGGGCGATGGTTCAGGGGAACCGTCACCAGCGTCGTCATCCTGAGGTGCCGTCGCTCTTGCGACGGCCTCGAAGGATGCGGCCACGAGCACTGAACATGCATCCTTCGAGGCTCGCCGAAGACGGCGAGCGCCTCAGGATGACGGTTGAGTGTGTTGAGATATCAATGATGGGCGTCACTGCATGCTAAGCTCGGAAGAACTCGAACGCTATGCCCGCCACATCGTGCTGCGCGAGGTCGGCGGCCCCGGCCAGGCGGCGCTGAAGGAGGCGTCGGTGCTGGTGATCGGCGCCGGCGGGCTCGGCGCGCCGGTGTTGATGTATCTGGCGGCGGCGGGCGTCGGCACGCTCGGCGTGGTCGATGACGATCACGTCTCGCTGTCCAACTTGCAGCGCCAGATCATCCATTTCACCTCCGATGTCGGGCGGCCCAAGGTCGACAGCGCCGCGGCGCGGGTCGACGCGCTCAATCCGCATGTGAAATTCGCCGCGCATGACACGCGACTGACCGCAGCCAATGCAATGGCGCTGATCTCCGGCTACGATCTGGTGCTCGACGGCTCCGACAATTTCGCCACGCGCTATCTGGTGTCCGACGCCTGTCATCTCGCCGGCGTGCCGCTGGTCACCGCGGCGCTCGGCCAGTTCGACGGGTCGCTGACCACGCTGCGGCCGTTCGAGCGCAATGCCGAAGGGGAACTCAACCCGACCCTGCGCTGCCTGTTCCCGGAACCACCGCCGCCGGGCACGGTGCCGAGCTGCCAGGAAGCCGGGGTCATGGGCGCGCTGGCCGGCGTGCTCGGCTCCATGATGGCGCTGGAAGCGATCCGCGAGATCGTCGGCTTTGGCGAGGGGCTGGTCGGTCGCCTGCTGATGGTCGACGCCCGCGCCATGCGCTTCGAGACGCTGCGCTACAAAAGGGATCCGGAGAACCCGCTCAACGGCGACGCGCCGACGATCGTGGATCTTAGCGGGCACGAGTAGGACACCCTATATTGCGGAGCACAATAAGTGCATTTTGTGCAATGCAGCATCTGTCGTCGCTGGCGGGAATCCCCGATCGGCCATTGATGAAGCCGTGCCGCAACGGACTGGAGCGGGAGCGCCTCGAATGGTGCGGCGCATCATTCCGAAATTTCGTTTGCAATTCAAAAGCTTGGTGAGGAACAAGGGCGGCTGCCCGCGACGTCGATCCTGATTGATCCGCTCCTCAATGCTGCACCTTGTTGCGCAGCAAAACAGGCGACTGGCGACGAAAATGCTGCAGCAATGCTGCAGCATTTTGGGCCCTACAGCATTCCCGGCAGCACGCGGTCCGGCGGCTTGTGGCCGTCGAGGAAGGCGCGGATGTTGACCACGACCTTCTCGCCCATCTCGACGCGGCCCTCGATGGTCGCCGAGCCCATATGCGGCAGCAGCACCACCTTGCCGGCCTTGGCCAGCCGCACCAGCTTGGGATTGACCGCCGGCTCGTGCTCGAACACGTCGAGGCCGGCGCCGGCGATGTCGCCGGATTCGATCAGCTTGGTCAGGGTCTCTTCGTCGATGATCTCGCCGCGCGCGGTGTTGACGATATAGGCGTCCTTGCGCACCAGCTTGAGGCGGCGGGCCGACAGCAGGTGGAAGGTCGCCGGGGTGTGCGGGCAGTTCACCGAGATGATGTCCATCCGCGCCAGCATCTGGTCGAGCGAATCCCAATAGGTCGCGCCCAGTTCCTCGGCGATCTTCGGGGCCACCGGCTTGCGGTTGTGATAGTGGATCTGCAGCCCGAAGGCGCGGGCACGGCGGGCCACGGCCTGGCCGATGCGGCCCATGCCGATGATTCCCAGCCGCTTGCCGCCGAGTCGGCGACCGAGCATCCAGGTTGGCGACCAGCCGGGCCAGTCCTTGCCGTCGGTGAGGATCGAGGCGCCCTCGATCAGCCGCCGCGGCACTGCCAGGATCAGCCCCATGGTCATGTCGGCGGTGTCTTCGGTGAGCACCTTCGGCGTGTTGGTTACGGTGATGCCGCGGGCCTGGGCGGCGGGCACGTCGATATTGTCGACGCCGTTGCCGAAATTGGCGATCAGCTTCAGCTTGATGTCGGGCTGCTCGAGCAGTTCCTTGGTGATTTCGTCGGTGACGGTGGGCACCAGCACGTCGGCGGTGCGGATCGCTTCCGCCAGCTCGTTCGCTGGTCATCGGCTGGTCGTCGAGATTGATGCGCGCGTCGAACAGCTCGCGCATGCGCGTCTCGATGCTGTCCGGCAGCTTGCGGGTGACCACGACCAGAGGCTTTTTCTTCACCGACATGTCCAGCGCTCTCGTAACTTTAGCCTACCCGTTCAGTTCGCATTAACCCGGTTGTCTGAAACTGCCGCCATCACGCGAGCGTTACGTTTCCTCGGGGTTCCGCGAGCCTTTTTGGCTTCCGGCGTTCGGTCCTCTCTAGCAGAAGGCCGGGCCAAGACAAGAACCCAGCGGCGCGTGCGACGCGATGGCGAATGATGTGTGCGGGGCGGGGTTGATGGCGTTGAAGCGTGTGGTGGTGTCGGTCTTGCTCGCAACTGCGATGGCGGGCGCCTCGATCGAACCGGGATTTGCGGCCAGGGATACGTCCAAGGACACCAATGTCGGCGCCAGCGGCCTGCCCGTGCCGCGCTATGTCAGCCTGAAGTCCGACCACGTCAACGTCCGCGCCGGTCCGACCAAGGACAACGACGTGGCTTGGGTCTACACCAAGATCGGCCTTCCCGTGGAAATCACCGCCGAATACGAGAACTGGCGCCGGGTCCGCGATTCCGAGGGCGCCGAGGGCTGGGTCTATCACTCGCTGCTGTCCGGCCGCCGCACCGCAGTGGTCACCATGAAGAACAAGGACGATCTGGCGTCGATCTACGACAGCCCCGACCCCAAGAGCGCGGTGGCGGCCCGGCTGCAGGCCGGCGTGGTGGCGCAGGTCAAGCGCTGCAACAACGGCTGGTGCCGGGTGATCGGTACCGGTTTCGACGGCTGGATCGAGCAGCAGCGGCTGTGGGGCGTCTATGCCGACGAGAAGGTGGATTGAGGACAGTCGCGTCAAACGCGGTTGTCGTCCCCGCGCATGCGGGGAACCAGTAAACGGCGCAGCCGCAGTTAGATCATCAAATTCAGCGGTTACTGGGTCGCCCGGTCCTGGCGCGCAAGGGCGCGCGGCCGGGCGATGACAGCGAGTGTGCTGGGCTTCAGCGCTTCTTGCGCAGCCGGACGACCATGTCGATGCGGCTGATCTCGTAGCCCTCGGGCACTTCGGGCATCGACTGCAGCACCAGGTTCGAGTCGGCGATATCGACCAGCTCGTGGTTGTTCTCGAGGTAATAATGGTGGTGCGCGGTGACGTTGGTGTCGAAATAGGTCTTGGTGCCGTCGACGCTGACCTGCCGCAGCAGGCCGGAATCGGTGAGCTGGTTCAGGGTGTTGTACACCGTGGCCAGGGACACCGGGACCTTCGCGAGGGTGGCTTCCTCGTAGAGCATTTCCGCGGTCAGATGGCGCGCGCCCTTGCCGAACAGCAACCAGCCCAGCGCCATGCGCTGCCGGGTAGGGCGCAAGCCCACCGACTGCAGCATTTCGTTGACGTCATGCCACGGACAGCCGGTCAGCGCGGGCTGGCGACCATGACCGATCGCCGCAACATTGGCGACGTCATCATTCGTGCTCGAAGAGCTGTCACTCATATCCACGTCAGAATCCTGCCGTTCACGAAAACTGTAGCCTTCATTATATGAAGCCTGGGGTTCAGATGCAAGTTTTTCGCAACTGGGAGCCATGCGTCCGGCGCCGGGGCGCCCGCGGCCGGTGGCGGCCGTCGCGCATGGCGACGATGTCGGCCCAGCGGCGTGAGCCGCCGCTTTGCCGCCTCACAGGCCTGTGATAGAGAGCCCGCGGCGGACGGGGGATGTTCCGCCGGACTGGAACAGCGCGCACCCGCCGATGGGTAGGGAAGCGCGCCCGATTTGACGTTGTCGATTTGCATTTGGAAGGCCGGAGCATGGTTCAGGAACGACGCAGCAGCTACGAATACGAGGATCTGCTGGCGTGCGGTCGCGGCGAATTGTTCGGGGCCGGCAATGCGCAGCCGCCGCTGCCGCCGATGCTGATGTTCGACCGCATCACCGAGATCACCGACACCGGCGGCGAATTCGGCAAGGGGCTGATCCGCGCCGAACTCGACGTCAATCCGGACCTTTGGTTCTTTGCCTGCCACTTCAAGGGCGATCCGGTGATGCCGGGCTGCCTCGGCCTCGATGCCATGTGGCAGATGGTCGGCTTCTTCCTCGGCTGGTCCGGCGGGATCGGGCCCGGCCGCGCGCTGGGGCTCGGCGAGCTGAAGTTTTCCGGCCAGGTGCTGCCGAACATCAAGAAGGTCGTCTACACCATCGACGTCAAACGGGTGATGCGTTCAAAATTGTGGCTTGGCATTGCCGACGGCTCGCTTTCCGCCGATGGCGAGGTTATCTATCGCGCCAAGGATCTGAAGGTCGGCCTGTTCAAGCAATAGACGCGTGCCGCATTGCGGCCGGGAAGGTCATCTAACCCGTGCTGCGCAAACGGCGGTCTCCAGCAGGACATCGTCAGTCGATAACACGTAATTTTAGAGGGCGAGGCGATCATGAGGCGGGTTGTCGTCACGGGGATGGGCATTGTCTCATCTATCGGAAACAACACTCAGGAAGTGCTTGCGAGCCTCCATGAGGCAAAGTCGGGCATCACGCGCGCCGACAAATATGCGGAGCTCGGCTTCCGCTCGCAGGTGCAGGGCGCGCCGACGCTCGATCCCTCGGGGGTCATCGACCGCCGCGCGATGCGCTTCCTCGGTGAGGGCGCGGCGTGGAATCACGTCGCCATGGAGCAGGCGCTGCAGGATTCCGGGCTGGAACAGTCGGATATCTCCAACGAACGCACCGGCATCATCATGGGCTCCGGCGGCCCTTCCGCGCGGACCATCGTGGAAGCTGCCGACATCACCCGCACCAAGGGCCCCAAGCGCGTCGGTCCGTTCGCGGTGCCGAAGGCGATGTCGTCGACGGCCTCCGCGACGCTCGCCACCTGGTTCAAGATCAAGGGCGTCAACTATTCGATCTCCTCGGCCTGCGCGACCTCGAACCATTGCATCGGCAACGGCTACGAGATGATCCAGTGGGGCAAGCAGGACATCGTGTTCGCCGGCGGCTGCGAGGAACTCGACTGGTCGCTGTCGGTGCTGTTCGACGCCATGGGCGCCATGTCGTCGAAGTACAACGACACGCCGTCCACCGCCTCGCGTCCCTATGACGTCAGCCGCGACGGCTTTGTCATCGCCGGCGGCGCCGGCGTGGTGGTTCTCGAGGAGTACGAGCACGCCAAGGCGCGCGGCGCCAAGATCTACGGCGAGATCATCGGCTATGGCGCCACGTCCGACGGCTACGACATGGTGGCTCCCTCCGGCGAAGGCGCCGAGCGCTGCATGAAGATGGCGCTGGCCACCACCGGCGGCATAAAGATCGACTACATCAACCCGCACGCCACCTCGACTCCGGCCGGCGATCCGCCGGAAATGGAGGCCATCCGCAAGGTGTTCGGCACCGGCGAGAAGTGCCCGCCGATCTCCGCCACCAAGGCGCTGACCGGCCATTCGCTGGGCGCAACCGGCGTGCAGGAGGCGATCTATTCGCTCCTGATGATGCAGAACGGCTTCATCTGCGAGAGCGGCAACATCACCGAGCTCGATCCGGTGTTCGCCGACATGCCGATCGTGCGCAAGCGCATCGACAATGTGAAGGTCGGCACCGTGCTGTCGAACTCGTTCGGCTTCGGCGGCACCAATGCCACGCTGGTCTTCAAGCGCATGGATGCGTGATCTTTCTTCCTAACCTCTCCCCGCCCCTGCACAGCGAAGCTGTGCTAGGCGGATTTCGGGTGAGGGGCGATTTCCACAAGACCCTCATGGTGAGGAGGCGCTTTTTCAGCGCCGTCTCGAACCATGAGATGTTCGGCCCATCCTTCGAGACGCGCGCAAGGGCGCGCTCCTCAGGATGAGGACGGTTAGAACCGGAGAGCGATAGAAGATGCAGGGACTGATGCACGGCAAGCGCGGGCTGATCATGGGCGTCGCCAACGATCATTCGATCGCTTGGGGAATCGCCAAGACGCTGGCGGCGCACGGCGCCGAGCTGGCGTTCAGCTACCAGGGCGAGGCGCTCGGCAAGCGGGTCAAGCCGCTGGCGGAATCGCTGAAGTCGGATCTGGTGCTGTCCTGCGACGTCGAGGACATCGACAGCGTCGATGCCATGTTCGCGACGCTGAAGGAGAAGTGGGGCAAGCTCGACTTCGTGGTCCACGCCATCGGCTTCTCCGACAAGAACGAATTGAAGGGCCGCTACGCCGACACCACGCGCGCCAACTTCTCGCGCACCATGGTGATCTCCGTGTTCTCCTTCACCGAGGTGGCAAAACGCGCCGCCGAGATGATGCCGGACGGCGGATCGATGATCACCCTGACCTTCGGCGGCTCGACCCGGGTGATGCCGAACTACAATGTGATGGGCGTTGCCAAGGCCGCGCTCGAAGCATCGGTGCGCTACCTCGCCTCCGACTTCGGCCGCCAGGGCATTCGCGTCAATGCGATTTCCGCCGGCCCGGTGCGCACGCTGGCCGGTTCCGGCATCGGCGATGCCCGCGCCATGTTCGCATTCCAGCAGAAGCATTCGCCGCTCGGCCGCGGCGTCACGCTGGACGAACTCGGCGGCTCGGCGCTGTATTTCCTGTCGGATCTCTCCGGCGGCGTCACCGGCGAGACCCACTTCGTGGATTCCGGCTACAACACCATCTCGATGCCGCATCCCGATGCGCTGAAGGCCGACGCGACGGAGTAAGGCTGCGCGCGCGGACTCGCGGCGGCGCGCAAATCGTCCTAGGCTCGGCGGCATCGATCGATCCGACTGCTGCAGGAGTCGTCCATGTCCGTCCAAGCTATCGCGCCTCCCGCCGATGCCCGCACCTTTCTGCCGGGCGCGCAGTTTGCCGATGCCTTTACCCTCACGGTGAGAGATCCGGCGCTCGACGCGCGCGGCGCGGCGCAGCGCCTGTTCGGGACATCGCCGGGCTGGGTGCGCGCGCTTCTGGTTCTACGCGACGCCATCGTTGCGCCGTTCGGCATCACAACGTCGCAGACCGCTGCCCGGGCCCCCGTCGACCGCGTCGGCATGTTCCCGGTGGTCTCGGACACCCCGCAGCGTCTGGTCGCCGGCTTCAACGACGTCCATCTCGATTTTCGCGTGCTGGTCGATGTGGCGCCGGCGCAGGGCGGCACCCGTATCACCGTCACCACCGTGGTACTGACCCACAATTGGCTCGGCCGCTGCTATCTGACTGTGATCTTGCCGTTCCATCGGCTGGTCGCGCGCGCCGCGCTGAGTCAGGCGGCCGGCTGAGCGATCGGCGGGAACTTCAGCGGCTTGTGGCCGTTGCCCAGCATGGATGCCACCGACAGCCA
Organism: Rhodopseudomonas sp. RCAM05734; assembly: GCF_052658035.1. NCBI lineage: Bacteria > Pseudomonadati > Pseudomonadota > Alphaproteobacteria > Hyphomicrobiales > Nitrobacteraceae > Rhodopseudomonas > Rhodopseudomonas sp. RCAM05734. Next base: position 1,465,565 of record NZ_CP199742.1, read on the forward strand.
GCGCGATGACGATGCCGAAAAGCTGATGCTGGCCCGTGCCTTCGACGCGGCGTGGGAGCAGTTCACCCTGCGTGAAGGCACCAATGCCGCCAACGACGACAATCGCAAGCGTCTGGCGGCGCGGCTTGTGGCGATGGCCAAGGCCGGACAGTCCGACGAGGACATGCTGAGTGAAGCCGGCCTGATTCACCTGTGCGTGCTTGCCGAGGCTTCGCGCCTCGGCCAGCGCCAGCGCAGGGCACCGGCGCAACTCGCCACGCCGACCGCCGATGTCTCCGATCCCCAGGACGCGGCCGGCAAGGTATTTGCGCCGGATACGGTCGAGGCGATGTCCACCGCGCTGAACCTGTGTCTCGATGAACTGCCGCTGCGGATCCCGTCCGAGGCCCTGAAACTGCTGTCCACCAGCATTCTCGACGAGGCGTCGCGCGGCGAGCGCGATCCCGAGCGTCTTCAGGAACATGCGCTAGATGCGCTGAAGGCGCGGCAATAGCTCCGCGTCAGTCCGCCGCGATGCCTTTCGCGGCCGGCGAAGCCTCGCTCCAGTCGGAGACACAGCGTTCCAGATCCTTCAGATCCTGCCGCATCTGCTCCAACGCAAAGCCAAGCGCGAAGAATCGTTCGGCCACGTCGCCGGGAATGCCGCGGGTCAGCCCTTCGCTGCGCACTGCGGCAATTTCCGCGCTGTAGCCCTGCAGCGCGGCCAGCACCGGCCACATCGCCGGCGCGCCCTTGCCGCTGCGCAAGGTCACGGCGACGCTGCGCAGATAGGTGGTGATGGCGTCGCTGACCCTGGCCAGCGGCGCGGCGAGCCGGATCTGCAATGCGTAGGGCAGCGGCACCAGCGTGGCGCGGCCGAGAATCACCAGGTCGTGGCGCAGCCGCAGCACGGTGCGCAGCAGCGGCCCGGTGTCGGGACCGGACGACAGATGCGCGGCGCGTTCGCGCTCGGCCTCGGCGCCAATGTCGTTGAGCCCGGTCAGCGACCTGCCGATGCCATCCTGCAGGCGATGCAATTCGTCGTTGTCCAGCCCGCGTGTCAGTCCCGCGAGCAATTCCTTCAACGCTGCGGCCATCAGTTCGAGCACGTTCGCAGCGGCGATGCGGATCTGGCTGTGCGCCCGCGACGGCAGCACCAGGAACGATACCAGCAGGCCGGTGACGGCGCCGACCGCCACTTCCAGCACGCGATCGATGGCCGATTCCAGCGGCGTGCCGTGGTTCATGGTCGGCAGCAGCAGCACGATGATGGCGGTGACGGTGGCGACGTTGAGGCTGGGATTGATGGCGGCGATGAAGGCCAGTGGCGCCACCGCCAGCACCAGGACCGCGAGCAGCGCGCCTTCGCCGCTGTGCGGGATGAGAATGGCCACCGCGCCGCCATAGATCGCACCGCCGATGGTGCCGACCAGGTAATCGCGCGTCGCCTTCAGCGAGCGGCCGACGCTCATCTGCGTCACGATGATCGAAGTCAGCACCGCCCATAGCGGCAGCTTGAGGCCGAGCGCGGTGGCCACCGCCAGCGCGCTGAACGCCGCGGCGGTCACGCGGATGCCGAGCCCCAGTTCGACCTTGCGGGACTGCAGCAGCGCAAGCGCGCGTTTCAATATTGCGGTCATGATGCCTTGCGCCGGCGTCGGCCGGTCGTGGTTGACATGACAGTCGTCGGGTTGCGGCATGGCTGCTGCCCCCGTCGTGCTGTCGGCTTGAAGTCCGGAAGTGGCCCCCTTACGGTATCGCCATAAAAGTGAGGAAACACGATGGCCGATGAAACCGCAACGCTCGCCGCCTATGTCGCCGACCTGAAATTCGATGATATTCCGGATGAGGTGCTGGCGCGCGCCAAGGTGCTGACGCTGGATTTCCTCGGCAGTGCGATTCGCGCCCGGCGCGAGGCGGAATCGACGCCGGCATTGCTGAAGATGCTGCAGGTCCTGGCGCTCGACGGCGACGGCGGCTCCACGGTGTTCGGCGACAGCAAGACCTGGACGCCGGCAGTCGCTGCCCTGCTGAACGGTGCGCTCGGCCATTCGCTCGACTTCGACGACACCCACGCGGATTCCTCGCTGCATCCCAGCGCGCCGGTGGTGCCCGCCGCCTTTGCGGTCGGCGAGATGGTCAATGCCTCCGGCCGCGACGTGCTCACCGCCATCGTCGCCGGCTATGAAGTGTGCTGCCGGCTCGGCAATGCGCTCGATCCCACCTCGCATTACGCGCGCGGCTTCCATCCCACCGCCACTGCCGGCACCTATGGTGCGGCGGCCGCCGCCGCCAAACTGTTCGGCCTGTCGAAAGACCAGATCACCTCGGCCTTCGGCGTGTCCGGCAGCCAGGCCGCGGGCTCGCTGCAATTCCTGGTCAACGGCGCCTGGAACAAGCGCTACCAGGTCGGCGCCGCCGCCATGAACGGCGTGTTTGCAGCGACTTTGGCGAAGAACGATTTTGTCGGCGCCACCGAATCGGTGGAAGGCAAGCACGGTCTGCTGGTCGGCTACAGCAACAACGCCCATCCGGAGAAAGCCACCGCCGGTCTCGGCACGGTCTACGAGACCATGAAGATCGGCGTGAAACCCTATCCGAGCTGCCGCTACACCCATGCGGCCATCGATGCCCTGATCGCCATGCGCCGCGAACACAATCTGACGCCGGATCAGGTCAAGCGCGTCGAGATCGGCCTGCACCGCAACGGCATCACGCTCACCGGCGACGCCGCCACCAAGCGGCATCCGACTTCCATCGTCGGCGGCCAGTTCTCCATGTTCTTCACCGGCGCGCTGGCGCTGGAGCAGGGTAGTTTCGGCTGGGACGACTATACGAAACTCGGCGATGCCGCGATCAATACGCTGGCCGATCGTTTCGACGTGGTGCAGGACGCCCGCCTCGAGGGCAAGGTGCATCCGTTCGGCGCCCGCGTCAGCATCACCACCGAGGACGGCGTGCACGAGCGGATCTATGCCGATCCGTCCGGCGAGCCGAACTCGTTCCCCGACGCCGCAGCGATGCAGCAGAAGTTCCTGCAGCCGGCGCGCCCGGTGCTGAACGGCGGGGCCGAGAAATTCTCCGACGCGATTTTGACGCTGGAACGTTACGACCGCGTCAGCACGGCGACGGCGCTGGGACGATAGCGAGTACGTAGGATGGGTTTCGCTGGGACGATCAACCCATCCTACTGAACTACGCCCCGTCGATGATGATGAAATCGGCCTCGGCATATTTTTGCCGGATCGCTTTCGCCGCCTCGTATTCCGGGCTGCGATAGCAGGCCGTTGCAGTGGCGCGGTCGGCGAATTCGACCACCACGTTGCGCTCACGCGCATTGCCCTCCATTGCCTCGAAGGCGCCGCCGCGCACGATGAAACGCGCGCCGAATTTCTCGAACGCCGGCCTAGCCGCGGCGAGATAATCCGGATAGCGGGCCTCGTCGCGCACGGAAACGCGGACGATCCAGTAGGCTTTCGACATCATGGTTCTCCAGTTGTGATGTGATGAACGTGGGGCCGTCGACGCCGGGTCGGCGGTGCCGCGGATGGCGGTCTCGATGCCGGCGCGGGTCACGCCGATATCGCGCAAATCGTAGTCGCTCATGTCGCGCAGGGACGCGCGCGCCTTCTGCTGTTCGTTCACGCGGCGCCAGCCGGAGCGCAACGCGGTGAAGGCCGCGCGGAGGCCGGCGCGGATCATCCGGGCGCGTTCGGCCCGGGCGTTGCGAATGATGGTCTGTCTCGTTGCCATCCACTGCTGCGGCGTCAGAAGGCGCGCGTCGTGCGCGCGTGGATCGAAGTCGTCTGCCATGGCCGATCCTTTCGTCGGCTGGTTTACCCGACGCAGAACATCCCATAAAATGAATAATCGAGATCATTTTGATCTTACGGAGAGATGAATGGATCTGGCCGAACTGCGCATCTTCCGCGCCGTGGTGCGCGAGGGTGGTGTCACCCGCGCGGCCGAGCGGCTGCATCGCGTGCAGTCCAACGTGACGACAAGGGTGCGTCAGCTCGAGGACGATCTCGGCACGCCGTTGTTCGTGCGCGAGGGCAAGCGGCTGCACCTGACGCCGGCGGGCCAGACACTGCTCGGCTATGCCGACCGGCTGCTGGCGCTGGCCGACGAGGCGCGCGATGCGGTGCAGGATCCGCGGCCGCGCGGCATGTTTCGCCTCGGCGCCATGGAGAGCACCGCCGCCGTGCGGCTGCCCGGGCCGTTGAACGAATTCCACCGCCTCTATCCCGACGTGCAGCTCGAGCTGCGCATCGGCAATCCGCAAACGCTGGCCAAGGGAATTCTCGCCGGCGACCTCGACGCCGCCTTCGTTGCCGAGCCGATCGCCGCGGCGCCATTCGATCGCGTGCATGCCTTCGACGAGGAGCCGGTGATCGTGTCGGCGGCGGGCCATCCGCCGATCGGCCGGAAAGACGGCGCACCGCGCGCGGTGCTGGTGTTCGAGAACGGCTGCCCGCATCGCAAGCGGCTGGAGGACTGGTATGCGAAGCGCGGCGAGATGCCAGAGCGCACCATCGAACTCGGCTCCTATCACGCCATGCTCGGCTGCGTGGTCGCAGGCATGGGCATCGCGCTGCTGCCGGAGAGCGTGCTGTCGACCTTTCCCGAAGGCAAGCGGCTCACCGTGCACCGGCTGCCGGTCGGCGAGAACCGCGCCGAGACGGTGCTCATCTGGCGCAAGGGCGCCGCCTCGCCGAACGTGCAGGCGCTGCACAGGGTGCTGGTGGACTCCCGCCCGGCCGCTCCTGTGCGCGCGAAACGCAAGGCGTAGCGGGCCTCTACGGCGCGTCCCGTTCGCTGCGGGTCGCAGAGATCACGTCCGCCACCAGCCGCGAGACGCCTTCGATGTCGCCACGGTCGCGCGCGATGCCGAAGCGGGCGATCACCAGGCGCTGCGACGGCAGCACGATGACATATTGTCCGAAGGTGCCGCTGGCATAGAAGGAGTCGGCGGGCCAGCCGTGCCCGGTCCGGAATTTCGCGCCAAAACTGTCGCCGCGGTTGGTCCAGAAGCCGGCGCCGATGCCGACCCAGGCTTCGGGCGTCGGCGTTGCTGACACCGCGACCCATCGTTCCGGAAGGATGCGCTTGCCGCCGACCATGCCGTCGTCGAGATAGAGTTGGCCGAACCGCGCCCAGGCGCGCGCCGGCGCCAGCATCTGGCTGGAGCCCTCCGGCGTGCCGGTGGCGTCGAATTCCAGCGTGACGTTGCGCATGCCCAGCGGGTCGAACAATTCCCTTCGCGCAAACCGCAGCACGTCGGCAGCCGTGCCGCCCACGGCATCGCGGATCAGCCGCGACAGGATGACGGTGTTGCCGTCGTGATAATTCCAGGCGCTGCCGGGCGCCGTTTCCAGCGCGGCGCGTTCGGCGAAGCCGGCCATGTCGCGTTCGGCGAACTTCATCTGGTTGACCGGCGCGATGGTGCTGGCGAGCGAAGCCTGGAGCGAACTGCCCATCGCCAGTCCGCTGGTGTGACGGAGCAGATGATCGAGGGTGATGGCATGGCGTGGATCGCCGGGACTGCGCCACGCAGCGACCGCGGCAGGTTGATCCAGAGCGAGCTTGCCCTGACGCACCAGAATGCCCGAGAGCGCCGACATCACCGACTTGGTTGCCGACCAGCCGAGAACCGGCGTGTCGATGCCGTAGCCCGGCGCATAGCGCTCGGCGATAACGCGGCCGTCCTTGAGCACGACGATCGCCTTGGTGTGGCGCAACGGCGGCTGCTCCGGCTCGGCGAAGGCGCGGTCGAGCGCTTGCCGCAGCTCCGGGGTTGCGGCTTCGACCATGGCGGGGCCGGCGATCTCCGGCAGCAACGGTCGCTGCGGGGCCACCGTCGGCAGCGGCGTTGCCGCGGCGGATTCCCCCTCATCGACGAGGCGACAACCGAGCCCGGCGCGCTCGACCGCGCGGCTGCGGCTGCCGCCGAGCAGGGTGCTGGTCACCTCGCGGCGGTCGCGGTCGACATTGTAACGAAGCGCCCAGCCGATCAGCCCGACGCCGGGCATGGCCTCCAGGGTTTCCGCATAGGCCGCGTCGGGATCGACGCCGGACACGAAGGCCGCCGAACACAAGGTATGGGCGACGAAGCCGGTGGCGATGCGCGGTGCGTCCTGCGCGCGGGCGGCGGCCCAGGTGAGCGCACCCAGCGCCGAGACGGCGGCGAAGATTGTGATCTGTCGTTGTCGGGTCATGGCCTGCTCCGGTCATCCGCACCACTGCGGTGCACGGAGCAGGCCCGAGCGCGGCATCGGCGGCTCGCCGAATTCGAAATCGTGCAGCCGGAAAATCGGGCGCGGCTAGCCGATTCTGAAATTCTCTTTCAATTGCAATGGTGTGGGCGGTGGCGCGGGGACCGCATGGCGGCGGCGATAGTCGGTGGGGGTCAGTCCTGTCGCGGCCTTAAACGCGCGGTTGAACGGTCCCAGCGACTGAAAGCCGGCATCCATGGCGATGGTGATGACCGGCACCGCGGCCTGGGTCGGGTCGGCCAGTGCGGCCTTCACTTCGGCGATGCGGTGGTCGTTGAGAAAGACATTGAAGTTGCGGTGGCCCAGTCGCTGGTTGATCAGCCGCCGCAATTTGTATTCGGGCACGGCGAGCCGGGTGGCCAGCGATCCGATGGTGACGTTCTCGTGGCGATAGATGCGGTCATTGGTCATCAGCCGGTTCAATGCTGCGAGCATCTTTTGATCGGCGGCGTCGGCGAGGTCGCTGCGAATCTCCCGCGGCGCATCGGCAACCGATCGCGGCATCGCCGGCGCGGCGAACAGGTCGCGGCCATCGATCCGCGTCAGTGCCAGGGCCATGCCGGCGACAACTGCGGCGAGCAGTGCGGCGTTGACGGTCGTGGCCATGTCGGCGCCGGCGCGACCGAACCAGGCGAGCTGCATGACGGCATTGATGGCGCCATAGGCGGTGGCCGCGACCACGACGGCCAGTCGCAGCCGGCGACGGCCTTCGACCAGGTCGGCCCGCCAGGAGGAGACGGCCTGCGCCACTGCCAGCGCGATGAAGCCCAGCGCGGCGATGTTCAGTGCGGTGCCAAGTACCTGTGCGAGCCGGAGATGGTCGGGCACCAGCAGCAGGCAGTCGACCAGGCTGAGCGCGACCATCGCCGCCCATGGCAGCGCATGCCACCTTCGCAGCGCGAAGCCGTCGTCGAACAGCGCCCGTGTGAACAGCCACAGCACCACGACGTTGCCGGTGGACAGCGCGATCAGCGGTGCGCGCCATGCGGCAACCGGCGCAACAAATCCTGCACTGACCGCATGGGCCGCGGCGCCCAGTGCCAGCGCGGCCGCCAGCCGTCCGGCCACGCCGCGGCTGTCGCGCAGCAGCAGCGTGGTCAGCAACAGCAGCAGCGCCACCGTGCCGGCCTTCAGCGCGAGATCAATCATCGGAAATGACGTCATGGCCTGGCTACCGAAATTATCTCTTTGCGCACTGCGCGGCTTGGCGATTTACAGGACCGCGATCCCGGGTCTAACTTGATATCAACAAAAGACCCATGGGAGGAAAGCAACATGAAACGCATCGCTGCGATCGCAGTCTGTTATGTCGTCAGCTTTGCTGCCTTGCAATATGGCAGTATCACCCATGGCCAAACCGACGAGGGCTGGATCACGCTGCTTCAGGACCAGACCATCGGCGACTGGGACAAGGTCGGCGACGCCAACTGGACAACCACCGACGACGGGCTCGTCGCCGACCGGCTGATCGGAAAGGATCCCGCTTATCTCGTCAGCAAGACGTCCTACAAGGATTTCCAGATCAGGGCGGAATTCTGGGCCGACGACGCCGCCAACAGCGGCATCTTCATCCGCTGCGATACCAACAAGACCATCGACTCGAAGGTCTGCTACGAGGTCAACATCTTCGACAAGCGCCCCGATCCGAGCTACGGCACCGGCGCCATCGTCGATGTCGCCAAGGTCAATCCGATGCCGAAGGCGGCGGGAAAATGGAATACCTACGAGGTCACGGCAAAGGGCACGCATCTGATCGTCGTGCTGAACGGTGAAAAAACCGCCGACGTCGAGAATTCGCAGCACGCCGAAGGGCCGATCGCGCTGCAATACGGCTCCGGCATGATCAAGTTTCGCAAAGTGCAGATCAGGCCGCTGTAGCCGGCGCCGATGGTGTGGTCGGGCTGACAATCGGACCCTCGGGCGCGGGTTGCAGCATCCCCTCCGTGGCCAGCGCGCTGCGCAGCATGCGCGCCAGCTCGGTCTTGCGGTACGGCTTGGCTAGTAGCAGCACGCCGGTGTCGAGCCGCCCGTTGTGGATGATGGCATCCTCGGAATAGCCCGACGTGAACAGGACCTTGATCTGCGGGCGGCGCAGCAGCGCGGCGGCGGCGAGCTGACGGCCGTTCATCGCGCCCGGCATGATGAGGTCGGTGAACAGCAGGTCGATCTCCTGCGCGCCGTTGATGACGGCCAGGGCCTCATCTGCGTTGGCTGCGGTCAGCGTGACGTAGCCGAGGCTTTCGACCTGGGCCAGCACGAAGGTCCGCACCAGCGGATCGTCCTCGACCACCAGCACGGTCTCATGCCCGCTCTCCATGCGGGATGGACTGTTCGGCTCGACCGCATGAGCGGCACCGGTGGCTTGCGGCAGGTAGATCCTGATGGTCGTGCCCTGGCCGGCCTCGCTGTAGACGGTGATGTGGCCGAGCGACTGCTTGACGAAACCGTAGACCATGCTGAGGCCAAGCCCGGTTCCCTTGCCGACCTCCTTGGTGGTGAAGAACGGCTCGAACACCTTGTCCAGGTTCTCGGCGGCAATGCCGTGGCCGGAATCGCTGACCGCGACCAGCACGTAGTTGCCCGGGGCCACATCGCCATGGGCGGTCGCATAGGCGTCATCGACGGTCACGTTGCTGGTCGCAATGGTCAGTTTGCCGCCGTCCGGCATGGCGTCGCGCGCGTTGAGCGACAGGTTCAGGATGGAGCTGGTCAACTGGCTTGGGTCGATCAGCGCGCGGACCGTGTCGCTGGAGAGCGCCATCTGGATCTCGATGTGTTCCCCAAGCGTCGGCTGCAGCAGGCCGGTGGCCTCGATGATCAGTGAGTTGACGTCAACCTCCCGCGGGTGCAGTGGCTGCTTGCGGGCAAAGGCCAGCAGGCGCCGCGTCAGATCGGCGCCGCGGCCCGCGGCATCGTCGATCATCCTGGCGAGGGTGGCCAGTTGCGGCCGGTCGGCGACGGCGTCGGTGAGAACCTCGATCGCGCCAACGATCACGGTGAGGATGTTGTTGAGGTCGTGGGCCACCCCGCCGGTGAGCTGGCCCACCGCTTCCATCTTCTGCGCCTGGCGTAGATGCACGTCGACCACGTTCTTCTCGCGCAATAGCCCGTCCTTCTCCGCGACCAGTACCTTCATACGGTCGAGAGCAACCTGCAGGGCCTCCGCACGTGAGGCCGTCGCCACCGCCTCGGCCAGCACGTTGGCGAAGCCGGTGAGAAAGTTGATGTCGTACTGATCGTAATCGTGCTGCCGGTCGTTATCGATCTCCAGGACGCCATAGGGGAGGTCATCGCTGCCCTTGATGATGACGTCGATGGTCGAGACGATGCCGTGCTCGGCATAGAAGGCAGGCAGTATAAAATGGCCATCCAGGCGCAAATCTCTGCAGATCGCGGGCTCGCCAGTGGAGAAAGCGCGACCCTGCGGTGAGCTCATGTCGACGCGCAAGACGCAGCCGACGACGCCATGCTGCCAGCCGTGGCCAGCGACAATCAGCAGGTCGTTTTCCTGGGGCCGATAGCGGCAGACCTTGGCGAACGGCACGTCGAGGCCCTCGGCGCAGACCCGTACGGCCTCCGCCAGGATCTTGGTCATGTCCCATTGCCGCAAAGCGAAGCTGCCGAACCGCGCGATGGCCGCCTGCTGCCTCAATAGCTTGCGAATCTTCGCGGCGGCGTCGGTCATGGCGCCATCGAGGGAGGAATGGTCTGCCAAAGTTGCGAGCGCCAGGTCGGCGCCCGCGCTCGGCGTGTGGATGAGCGAACTGGGCAACGCAGACTCCCCGATTCCGGCACAGCCGGCCAAGCGATCGATTTCAGACATGTCCCATACGGCCTGCCGGGCTGGACAAATCGGCAAGGTGGAAACGCGACCAATGAATCGCGCCAAGGCTGCGCCAAACAGCATGGCACGTCTGTTTCGTCCTGACCACCGCAGGTTGCGGGTGCGCGGCTGCGGAACGCTACGTTGGGTGGCCTTCCCGCTGGCGCGCCGCCGGTAAAGCCGCCATTGTCAGCTCCTGCGCGGCGCGGGATAATGCCGCCGCAACCGCAGACTTCCCGGAGCCCTTATGAGCTGGCAGCCCTCCAACGATCCGATTCTCGGCGATCCGCAGTCCTGCGACGCGCTGGAACTGGTGATCGTGCCGCGCACCCGCGATCTCGGCGACGGCTTCCAGGTCCGCCGGGCGCTGCCGCACGGCAAGCGGCAGATGGTTGGCCCGTTCATCTTCTTCGATCATTTCGGCCCGGTGCAATTCATGTCCGGTAAGGGCATGGACGTGCGCCCGCATCCGCATATCGGCCTCGCCACCGTCACCTATCTGTTCGACGGCTCGATCATGCACCGCGACAGCGAGGGCAATGTTCGCGAGATCCAGCCCGGTGCCATGAATCTGATGACCGCCGGCCGCGGCATCGCGCATTCCGAGCGCACGCCGGACGTGCAGCGCGCGAACGGCCAAAGAATGCTCGGCCTGCAGAGCTGGATTGCACTGCCCAAAGGCTCCGAGGAGATCGCGCCGTCATTCCAGCACTATGCGGCGGACAGCCTGCCCACCGTCGCCGATACCGGCTTCACCGCGCGGATCATTGCCGGCGCTGCGTTCGGCAAGGCATCGCCGGTGACCATGGTGTCACCATGGTTCTACGCCGAGGTGACGGTCGAGGCCGGCACCAGCGTGCCGCTCGATCCCGACCATGATGAGCGCGCCATCTATGTGGTCGACGGCGAGATCGAGATCGCCGGCGATCGCTATGAAGGGCCGCGGCTGCTGATCTTCCGGCCTGGCGACGCCATCACCGTGAAGGCGCTGCGCCCGACCCGCATGATGTTCCTCGGCGGCGATGCGCTGGAAGGACCACGTCACCTGTGGTGGAATTTCGTCTCCTCCAGCAAGGAGCGCATCGAGCAGGCCAAGGCGGACTGGAAGTCCGGCCGCTTCGCCCATGTGCCGGACGAACACGAATTCATTCCGCTGCCGGAATAGCCTTCAAACCTCATCCCCACGGCCACCGGCGCGCGCGCCGGAACGGCGCTGCTTTCGAAAGTCCAGTCCATGACCACCGCCACCATGTCCACCAGCGACCTGCCGCTTCCCCGCATCGGCCGCGGCAAGGTCCGCGATATCTATGCGGTGGGCGACGACCGCGTGCTGCTGCTGACCACCGACCGCATCAGCGCCTTCGACGTGGTGATGGCCGAGACCATCCCGATGAAAGGCGCTGTGCTGACCCAGATCAGCGCCTGGTGGTTCAACCAGCTCGGCGGCGTGGTGCCGCATCACATGATTTCCGCCGACGCCGACGACATCATCGAACAGGTGCCCGAACTGGCCGGTCATCGTGCCGCGCTCGCCGGGCGCGCGATGCTGTGCAGGCGCACCATGGTGTTTCCGGTCGAATGCGTGGTGCGCGGTTATCTGTCGGGTTCGGCGTGGAAGGAATATGCGGCGTCAGGCACGTTGGCGGGTGAGAAGCTGCCGGACGGGCTGCAGGAAAGCGAGAGGCTCGAACCCGCGATCTTCAGCCCGGCCACCAAGGCCGAGACCGGCCACGACGAGAACATCACCATCGCGCAGATGCGCGAGGTGCTCGGCGAAGAGACCGCCTATGTGCTGGAGAGCATGAGCCGCGCGGTTTACACCCAGGGCGAGGAGATCGCCCGCGAGCAGGGCATCATCATTGCCGACACCAAGTTCGAATTCGGCCGGGATCTCGACGGCCGCATCATCCTTATCGACGAGGTGATGACCCCCGACAGTTCGCGCTTCTGGGCCGCCGACGCCTACAAGCCCGGCCAGCCGCAGCCCTCCTTCGACAAGCAGCCGCTGCGCGACTATCTCGACAGCGAACGCCGTGCCGGTCGCTGGAACGGCGAAGCCCCGCCGCCGCCGCTGCCTGCGGAGGTCACCGAGGCCACCAGCAAGCGTTATCTGGAAGCCTATCGCCGGCTCACCGGCGAAGAGTTGGTAGTCACCTAATTTTTCCAACCGGGTCCGCTCCGCGCGATCTGTAACAAAATAGAACTTGTCCGCATGAGCCGCCGTCGTCTACCAAAGACGGCGGCGATTGCGCCAGCCGCATGGCTCCGACGGGTTTTGTCCGTGATCGATGTCGATTTTCTCCCTTGCCGCTCGGCCATTGCACATTGGGCCGCGCGTGACTGAGCCCGCGAGCCTCGCCACGCGTCTCGCCGGCTGGCGCGACGACCTGTTTGGCGGCGCGCTGGCTAGCGTGCTCACAATCGCCTTCGGACTGTCCTATTCGGTTCTGATCTTCGCCGGCCCGCTGGCGCCGCTGCTCCCCTATGGCGTGGCCGCCACGTTCATATCGGCGTCGGTTGCCGCGGCGGTGGTGGCGATCGGCAGCTCGTTTCCGTTTGCCGTCGCCGGCCCCGACAGTTCGACGGCCGCGGTCACGGCCATCCTGGCCGCGACACTGGCGGAACACATGATCGCCGGCCACCCGGAGGCCATCCCTCCCGGCCCGGTCCTGATGACGTTGTCGGGGGCGGCCATCGTCACCGGCATTGTGCTGTACGGATTCGGTGTGTCGCGGCTCGGCCGCGCGATCCGCTACGTGCCCTACCCGGTGATCGGCGGTTTCCTCGGCGCCACCGCCTGGCTGATCACCGTCGGCGGAGTCCAGGTAGTCAGCGGCCGCAAGCTGCAGATCGATACGCTGGACGCGCTGGTTAATACCACCACCTGCTATCAGTTGCTCGCCGCCTGCGCGCTCGCTCTGACCATCTACCTGACCTGGCATCGCTCGCGCAGGCCGCTGGCGTTGCCGTCGATCCTAGTCGCAGGTGTGATCGTTGCGCACATCGCTTTTCTGGCCGCCGGCATGACGGTTTCGCAGGCGCAGGCCGCGGGCTGGACGTTCGCGTCGCTGCCCAAGGCCAGCCTGGCGCTGCCCTGGCTGCTGGCGGATGCGGCGCCTTTTCCATGGCGGGAGCTGCCGGCTCTGGCCGGCAACCTCGTCGCCGTGGTGTTCGTCACCGCCATCAGCACCCTGTTCAACACCACCGGGATCGAGGTGGTCACCCACCGCGAGGCCGACCTCGAGCGCGAATTGAAGACAGCCGGCGCCGCCAATATGCTGGTTGGCGCGCTTGGCGGCTATGCAAGCTGCATCTCCATCAGCCGCTCGCTGCTCAATCGCAGCGCCGGCGGCAGCGGCCGGCTGTCCGGCGCGACCGTGGCGGCGGTCGCCGCGCTGATGTTGGTGGTCGATCCGGCGTTGCTCGGCTACGTGCCGAAGTTTGTGCTCGGGGGATTGCTGATCTATCTCGGCGCGGAGCAGTTGCACCGCTGGATCGTCGACTCGCGGCGCCGGCTGTCGCTGCTCGATTACCTGTCGCTGCTGTCGATCATCGTGATCATCGTGCAATGGGGGTTTGTCGCCGGCGTGCTGATCGGCGTCGTTATCGGCTGCACCACCTTCGCACTCAGCGTCTCGCGCATCTCCTCGATCAAATACGGCTTCGACGGATCGGAATATCGCAGCTCGCTTGATCGGTCGCTCGACGACCAGCGTGCGCTCACCGCCCACGGCGGCGAAATCCAGGGCCTCAACCTGCAGAGTTATCTCTTCTTCGGCTCCGCCAACCGGCTGTACCAGCACATCAAGGCGCTGCTGCTGCGCCATCCCGAATGTCGTTTCCTGGTGTTCGATTTCCGTCAGGTCACCGGCATCGATTCGTCGGCGGCGCACAGCTTCATGCAGATCAAGCGGATTGCGCAGCAACGTGGGTTGCGGATCGTGCTGGTCAACATTCCTCCGCAGGCGGAACGCAGCCTGCGCACCAGCCCCTTCATCGACGAGAGCGTCAGCGTGATCGGCGAGCTCGATCACGCACTGGAGTGGTGCGAGAACGAGGTGATCGCACGGCACCGCGGGTTGCAGGCCGACGAAGACGGGCTGCGCGACTGGTTTATGAAGATCTTGCGCACGGCGGAAGATGCTGAACAGTTGATGAGTCGCTGCGAGCGCGTCGAGGTCAAGGCTGGCGATATCGTGGTTGGCGCCGGCGACCCCGCCGACTCTATGCACTTCATTCTCGACGGCCGCCTCGGCATCATGGTGCCGGCCGGTGACGGACGGCTCACACGGGTGCGCAGCCTCGGCCGCTACACCACGGTGGGCGAGATGGGGTTGGTTTCGCAGGCGCCACGCAGCGCCACCATCCAGGCAGAAGTTGCCAGCGTGCTCTACGTGCTGCACGCCGCCGCCTTCGACGAGATCAAAGCCCATCACCCGGTGCTGAGCCAGAAGCTGCTGACCTTTTTCGTCACCGTGATGGCGGAGCGACTGGCCTTCGCGAGCCGAACGATCGCGGTGCTGCGCAGGTAACTCCTCTCTTCCCCTCTCCCCCAAGCCGCCGCTGCGCGGCGGCCGTGGGAGCGGGAAGAGAAGACGCTGCTGCTATCAGATCCCTGACTCCCTGACGCCATCTCACCGGCGAGAAGCAGGTGGTGTCGTAAAAATTGCCGACGCCTGCGCCTACTGCGTCACCGGTCAGGCCGGGCAATTCAATCGCCGCGAATCGGCCCCCGCGTGTCCGCTTCGGGCAACGCTTGTAGCTTCGCGCCAGTACCGGCGTCCGGCCCCGGCCCTGCCGCATCCACCTGATCGAGTGCCAGCAGCAGTGAGGCGACGCGGTTGGCGGAGGATGCCCACTCGGCAAGCTTGGCATAGTTGTCGGTGAACCAGTTGAAGGCGCCCTGCACCACGACGAAAGCCGCGGCGGCCTGCACGACTTCGCCCAGCGTCATCATCCCCGCCAGGTATTTCGGGATACACAGCAGCAGGCCGACCACGGGCGTGACGAGGAGGCTGGTATAGGTGACCAGCGTCAGGCGCATCGGCTGCCAGCAATAGATCCGCCAGATCGCGATCACCGCCTTGAGCGCTGCGGCAATGGTCTGGCGGCCGTCCTTTCGGGCATCCGCCAGCGCCAGACCCTCGCCGCTTTCGCGCAGATGGGTGCCGACCGAGCGGAGCTCGGCTTCGGCGCGCTTGTTCTCCTCGATCACCCGCGTCAGATGGCGGGCGATCAGGACGGTCGCCCCCGACAGCAGCAGCGAATAGACGATCACTGCGATGACCAGGTAACCGGGAATCACGAGGGTCACGCCGTCGAGCGGGAGCGCCAGGCTGTCGCCCACCGACCACAACACGCCGATGAAGGTGATCACCGTGAGCAGCGAGTTCAACAGTCCGAGTGCGAGGTCGACGGGCAGGTCGGTGGCCAGCCTGGCATCCTCGGCGATGCGGAATTCCGGCGCCTGAGAATCGCCGGCGATGAATCGCAGCCGCGTGTGCCGGTCGTTGCCCAGCCAGTAGTCGTAGAGATGGTTGCTCAGCCAGTTGCGCCAGGTGCGCTGCGTGGTCATGCGCGCCCACACCGACAGCACGGTGAGGAACAGGCTGGCGGCGGCGAGCGGCAGGAAGCGCAGCGCCTGGATCCACAGATCGGCTGCGTCCTTACGACCGATGGCGTTGAAGAAATCGCGATTCCAGAAATTCAGCGCGTATTGAATCACCAGCCGCAGCAGGATGGTGGCGATCAGCAGGGCGCCCAGAAGCCAGGCGCGCCATGCCTGACGGCCGCGCCAGAATCCGGACGCGCTCTGCCAGAACCGGCTCAGCAACTGCCTTTCGTCGGGCGCAAGATAAGCGGGTTTCAGCATGCTGGCATGTCTGGCATCTGCCGCGCGAAGGCGCGAACGGCTTTCCTTGGCGGCATTGTAGCTGAAATTATTCGACACGCGACAGCACAGCTTGACCTGCGTCAAGCTGGACGGGCGGCTCGCACCGCCCTGACGGTGACCTCGGCGGCAAGGCGATGCACATCCGCGGCGCCGCACAGTTCGGTGCCGGGATTGAGCAGCGCGGCCGAGCCCCCGGCCACGCCGTAGCGCAGCGCCTGTTCAAGACTGCCATCCTGCGTCAGGCTCCAGACCATCGCGCCCAGGAAGCTGTCGCCCGCGCCGGACACGCTGGCCGGCGCGATGGGGAAGCCGTTCGCCCGCAGGACCGTGTCGCGCGTCATCAGCAGGGCGCCTTCGGCTCCCATCGAGAGCGCAACGACTTCGATGCGGTAGCGATCAAACAGGTCGCGTCCTGCCGCGACGAGCGACGCTTCGTCGGCTGAGGTTGTTCCGGCGAGGTCCTGAAACTCGTGCAGGTTTGGCTTGATGAGATAAACGCCCATTTCCAGGGCTGACTTGAGCGAGCTGCCGGACGTGTCAACGATGACCCTCCCGGCGCCTTTGGCAGCCTGAACGACCCTGCCGTAAAAATCCGCGGGCACGCCGGCAGGCAGGCTCCCACTGGCTATGACGAATGCGGCCTGCGGCGCCATGCGCGCTATCGCGTCGAGGCATTGTTGCCATTCAAATTCGCTGAGAACGGCGCCCGGGAATACCAGGCGAAACTGCTCCCGGCTGGCTTCGTCATAGATCGTGATGTCCTCCCGGGTGTCGTTCCGGGTCGGGATCACGATGCTTGGCACGCCTTCGCCTTCGACCAGCGCCGCCAGTGCCTGTCCGGTTGCGCCGCCGGCCGGGTAAACCGCAGTTGCTTCGGCACCGAGCCGTTTCAGAACCCTGGCGACGTTGATGCCGCCGCCGCCCGGATCGCGCTGCGCGGGTGCGCAACGCATCTTGGTGAACGGCATCATCTTCTTCACCGATGTCGAAATGTCGATCGCCGGGTTGATGGTGAGGGTGACGATCCCGGTCGCCGGATCCCGGAGCTGGTCGGAGCCGGCGCTCATCGTTGATGCACTGCCTTGATCAGTCCCGCATACCAGTCGAACGACGCTTTGGGGACTCGCCGCAGCGACGCATAGTCGACGTAGACCAGGCCGAATCTGATGCTGTATCCGGAGTCCCATTCCAGATTGTCGAGCAGCGACCAGATGAAATAGCCGCGAATGTCGACGCCGTCTGCGGCGGCGGCATTCATCGCTTCGACATAGGCACGCAGGAATGCGATTCGTCCGCTGTCGACCACCGCGCCGGCCTGGTCAGGCTGCAGCGCATCGCCATAGCCGTTCTCCAGGACGTAGATAGGCAGACCGTAGCGTCGATGGACCGTCCGCAATGTCTCGCCGAAGGCCGCCGGATCGATCGGCCATCCGATCGGCGTCAGGGCAATGCCCGACGGCTTGTCGCCGAAGTCGTAGCCCAGCATCGCGTCCGGCTTCGCCGTGACGTAGACCGGGCTGTAGTGATTGAGGCCGAACCAGTCGAGCGGGCGGCGGATGCGCGCCAGATCGCCCGGCTGGATGTGCGGCGCGAGCGCCGGACGCATCGCCGCCGGATACTCGCCCAGGCACTGCGGGTCGGGGAACGCGTTGTTCCAGTAGGTGTTCAACCGGGCGGCTGCCGCGGCATCGGCTTCGCTGCTGCTCGATGGCAAGCACGGCTGATAGTTGTGGATGCATCCGACGGAGACGTCGCTGACCGTGTTGCGCAGCACATCCACCGCG
Organism: Rhodopseudomonas sp. RCAM05734; assembly: GCF_052658035.1. NCBI lineage: Bacteria > Pseudomonadati > Pseudomonadota > Alphaproteobacteria > Hyphomicrobiales > Nitrobacteraceae > Rhodopseudomonas > Rhodopseudomonas sp. RCAM05734. The sequence goes on from NZ_CP199742.1 coordinate 1,483,319, forward strand.
GCGCCATGTGCGAGATTGACGTGGTGGATCATGCGGTGGAGATCGTCTTCGCGGCTCCGGCCCGCCGTCCCGAGCGAGCGGCTGAACAGGCTGAAGATCGACGGTTCGTTGAAGGTCGCAAAGCGCTTGACGCGATCCCCGTAACGTGCGGCGACCAGCCTCGTATAGTCCGCGAACCATGTCACGGACTCCCGGTTGAGCCAGCCGCCGGCATCCTCGAGCGCCTGCGGCAGGTCCCAATGATACAGGCAAAGCCACGGCGCGATGCCTGCGGCCAGCAATTCGTCGATCAGCCGGTCGTAGAAGGCAAGGCCCGCTTCATTTGCGGTGCCGCGCCCCTGCGGCAACACGCGCGGCCAGGCCACCGAGAAGCGGTACGCCTGAACGCCCAGCGCCTTCATCAGCGCGACGTCCTCGCGGTAGCGGTGGTAATGATCGCAGGCGACGTCGCCGGTGTCGTGATTCCTGACTGCGCCGTCGTGGCAATAGGTGTCCCAGATACTCGGCCCGCGACCGTCTTCCTGCGCGGCACCTTCGATCTGGAAGCTTGAGGTCGAGACCCCCCAGATGAAATCCGGTCGCAAGCCGGCGATGCTGGGAAACTCCGATATCGCCATGGATGACCTGCCTGATTCCAGAGCCCGTTCCCGGCGGGGCCCGACGCGCGGCGTTTCCGTCTGTCTGATCGTTGCAATAGCAATAGTCAGGCCCGTGGCCGGCGATCTTGAGCCAGATCAAGAATTGCCGGTTGCGACGATGCGATGAAGAGGAGCTTGTAGCTCTGTAGCCGAGGTATTGGGTTGCGAAGAACGAAGTGGGGTGGAATCGCCGACGACTGCTTCCACGGCAGCGGCTTCTTTCGTGTGGCGGAACAGAATGGCGTGTCCTGGTTCGTCGATCCCGATGGCGGTCGCTTCATTTCCAAGGGCGTCAATACGGTCCGCTTCGATCAGGACCACATCGCGAACAGCGATAGCGTGCCTTACGCCGACACCTGCCGCGCCAAATACGGTAGTTTGCATGCATGGCGCGCTGCAGCATCGGATCGGCTCGCAGGCTGGAAGTTCAATACCGTCGGCTGCTGGTCCGACGAGCTTGTCGCCAGCGCCGGAATGCAACGCCTGGCAATGACGCCGACGACGGCGCTGGGCGCCACATTCCGGCTGCACCGCCGCGACCAGATCTTTCCCGACGTCTTCGACGCCGCCTTCGCGGCGCATATCCGTGAAAGCGCCAGGGATCGCTGCACAAGATGGCGCAACGAACCGGGCCTGCTCGGGACGTTTATCGACAATGAATTGTACTGGTCGCCGGACTGGCGCGGCGCTGACGAGCTGCTGACCATCTTTCTGAATTTGCCGTCGCACCGTCCCGGTCGCGTTGCCGCAATTGCCAGGTTGCAGCAGCATTATCGCGAGTTTTCCCAGTTCAATGCGGTCTGGGGCACGCTGGCGCGATCATGGGAACATCTCGGCCACATCGCACATATCGACGCGCCGTTCTTCAGGATGCCGCCCGGCGGACTGAACGACGCGCTCGAAGCCAGGGCCAATCGCGAAAATCCCCTCCGGGCGCAATTCTCCACGGACTGCGACGCTTTCAGCGCGATGGTGGCCGACATCTATTTCGAACTGTGCGCGTCGGCCATCAGGGCTGTCGATTCCAATCATCTGGTGATCGGTTCGCGGTTTGGCTATCAGCCGCAAACCAATGTGATCGCCGCCGCCGGCCGGCACCTCGATGTGGTGTCGTTCAATTGCTACGACTTCGACGCCAGTCCGGCGATCGATGCCTATGCGGCAACCGGCAAGCCGTGCCTGATTTCGGAATTTTCCTTTCGCGGCGACGATTCCGGCCTGCCGAATACCCGCGGCGCCGGACCGCGGGTGGCGAGCCAGCTCGAGCGCGCGCAATGCTTCGAGCGCTACGTGACGGCGGCTCTGCGCAAGCCGGCGGTGGTCGGCTATCACTGGTTCGAGCATGCCGATCAGCCGGCGGAGGGGCGCTTCGACGGCGAGAACTCGAATTTCGGCACAGCGACGATCCAAGACGAGCCCTACGCCGAACTGACGGACACCATGACCAGGGTCAACGCCGCAGCCGAGCAAATTCACGCCGCCGCCGTTTCCGCGCAGGCCTGACGGCAATCGCCGTCCGGCGTCGTCAGGTCTTGATGGCGGTCTGACCGGCTTCGGCCTCGAGCACGGCAGCCATGGTGCGAAATACGCTTGCTGGATTGACGCTGATCGAATCGATGCCGAGCCCGGTCAGGTAGCGCGCGATCTCCGGGTAGTTGGCGGGAGCCTCGCCGCAGATGCCGACATGGCGGCCATTGCGCTTGGCGCCGGCCACGGCCTGGCGGAACATCTCCAGCATGCCGGGATCGCGTTCATCGAAATCGAAGGCGACAATGTCGGAGTCCCGGTCGACCCCCAGCGTCAGTTGCGTGAGGTCATTGGAGCCGATGGAAAAGCCGTCGAACAGTTCGGCAAAGGCATCGATCTGGATCACGTTGTTCGGGATCTCGCACATGACGTAGATCTCGAGTCCGCCTTCGCCGCGCGTCAGCCCGTTGGCCGCCATGGTGGCGATCACGCGCTTGCCTTCCGCGACGGTCCGGCAGAACGGCACCATGACGCGCAGATTGGACAGTCCCATGTCCTCGCGCACCTGACGCAACGCCGCGCACTCCAGGGCGAATCCGTCTGCATAGGCGGGATGGCTGTAGCGCGCCGCGCCGCGGAATCCGAGCATCGGATTCTCCTCCTTCGGCTCGAACGCCTGGCCACCCAGCAGGCTGGCATATTCGTTGGTCTTGAAATCGGACAGCCGCACGATCACCGGCTTGGGATAGAAGGCTGCGGCGATGGTGCCGACGCCTTCCGCCAATTTCTCAACAAAGAACTCGGACGGGCTTTTGTAGCCTTTGACCAGACGCGCGATCGCCATCCGCTCCTTAGTGGAGGCAATCCTGTCCGGCTTGAGCAGCGCCATCGGGTGCACGCCGATATGCTCGCCGATGATGAATTCCATGCGCGCGAGACCGACGCCGGCCTGCGGCTGCATCGCGGTGCGAAACGCCATTTCGGGGGTGCCGACATTCACCATGATGGCGGTGCGCGGCTGTTTCAGCTCGCTCAGCGCGGTTCGCGTCACGTCGTAGGCCACCGCTCCCCGATAGACGTTGCCGGCATCGCCTTCGGCGCAGCAGATCGTGACGTCCGTTCCGGTCTTGAGCCGGTCGGTGGCATAGGTGGCGCCCACCACTGCGGGGATGCCGAGTTCGCGGGCGACGATGGCCGCATGGCAGGTCCGGCCACCCTTGTCGGTAATGACACCGGCCGCGATCTTCATGACCGGCTCCCAGTCCGGGCTGGTGGCCGGCGCCACCAGAATCTCGCCGGGCTTGAAGGCCGCCAGATCGCGCGCGGTCGCGATGCGGCGGACGCGGCCGGTGGCGATCTTCTCGCCGACCGCGCGGCCCGTGACGATCACCTCGCCGCGCGCCTTGAGATTGTAGGTCTCGTGGAAGTCCGCCGAGCGCTGCGAGGCGACGGTCTCGGGGCGCGCCTGAATGATATAGAGCTTGCCGTCGGCACCGTCCTTGGCCCATTCGATGTCCATCGGCATCGCGCTGCCGGCATGTTTCGAATAGTGCGCCTCGATCCGCACGGCGATGTCCGCGAGGCTCAGCACTTCGGCATCGGAAATGCAGAATGCCTGTCGCTCGGCAGTCGGCACATTGCGGGTCAGCGTCGCATGGCTGCCGCCGCGCTTGCCGTAGATCATGCGGATCTGCTTGGCGCCGAGCTTGCGCCGCAATACGCGACGAAAGCCCAGCTTGAGCGTCGGCTTGTGGACGTAGAACTCGTCGGGATCGACCTGGCCCTGCACGATGGTTTCGCCGAGGCCGTAGCAGCCGGTGACGAACACCACGTCGCGAAATCCGGATTCGGTATCGAGGGTAAAGATGACGCCGCTGGCCGCCAGATCCGAGCGGACCATTTTCATCACCGCGACTGAGAGCGCGACCTTGAAATGATCGAAGCCATTGTCGATCCGGTAGGAAATCGCGCGATCGGTGAAGATCGAGGCGAAGCAGCGCCGGCAGGCCTCGAACAGATCCTTCGGGCCGCGCACATTGAGAAAGCTTTCGTGCTGCCCGGCAAAGCTGGCGGTCGGAAGATCCTCCGCTGTCGCCGAACTGCGCACCGCGACGGCGACGCCGGTCCCGGCCTCCCCTTCAAGCTGACGGTAGGCGTCCACGATCTGCGCGCGCAGAAGCGGCGTATCCATCGCCTTGTAAATGATCTCGCGCGCTTTGGCGGCCGTGCTGGCAAGCTGCCGGATCCTGCTCTTGTCGAGCCCGTCAAGGAGTCGGTGAAGCTGCTCCGCGACATCGCCCTGCAAGAGGGCATCGCGATAGGCATCTGCCGTGATCGCAAAACCGTTGGGGACGGCAACACCTTCGGATGCGAGCATCGCATAGAGTTCGCCGAGCGACGCGGTCTTGCCGCCGACTAGTCCGACGTCGTCCAAGCCGATTTCGAGGAATGACCTGATATATCCCGACATCGCACCAGCAGATCATGCCGGTTTCGCTGCGGTATTGAGGCAGGTCAAATTCACGCGGATGAAGGGGCCCGGAGCGAGACACTCGCCCTAACCCGGCCGTGCAGACGCCGCAGCCGATGCTTCGCATCGGCGTTCTGTTGGGCGGGCGCGGAAGGCGGCCTGCGCACCCTCTCCCGCAAGCGGGAGAGGGTGAGGGAAGCAAGCGAGTCTCAGATCCCTGACATCATGATGTATTTGATCTCGACATATTCTTCCATGCCGTGATGCGAGCCTTCGCGGCCGAGGCCGGACTCCTTGACGCCGCCGAACGGCGCCACCTCGGTGGTGATCAATCCGGTGTTGACGCCGACCATGCCGGACTCCAGTGCTTCGGCGACGCGCCAGACGCGGCCGAGATCGCGGGAATAGAAGTAGGAGGCGAGGCCGAACGGCGAGGCGTTGCACATGGCGATGACGTCGGCCTCGTCCTTGAAGCGGAACACCGGCGCCAGCGGGCCGAAGGTCTCTTCCTGCGATACCAGCGCATCGGACTTGACGTTGGACAGCACGGTCGGCTCGAAGAAGCTGCCGCCGAGCGCATGGCGCTTGCCGCCGGTGACGACCTTGGCGCCGCCCTTGACGGCGTCGGCAATGTGGCGCTCGACTTTCTCGATCGCCTCCATGTTGATCAGCGGCCCCTGGGTGATGCCGGCCTCCGTGCCGTCGCCCACTTTCATGGCTGCGACCTTCTTGGCGAGCTTTTCGACGAAGGTGTCGTAGATGCCGTCCTGAGCGTAGAGCCGGTTGGCGCAGACGCAGGTCTGTCCCATGTTGCGATATTTCGAGACCATGGCGCCGTCGACCGCGGCATCGATGTCGGCGTCATCGAACACCACGAACGGCGCATTGCCGCCGAGTTCGAGGCCGAGCTTCTTCACCCCGACCGCAGCCTGCTTGTAGAGGATCTTGCCGACCTCGGTGGAGCCGGTGAAGCCGACGAAGCGCACGGCCGGGTGTTCGCACAGCACCAGCCCGATTTCCGAGGCCTTGCCGGTGATGATGTTGAGCACGCCCTTGGGCACGCCGGCGCGTTCGGCCAGTTCCGCCAGCGCCAGCGCCGACAGCGGCGTCTCATTGGCCGGCTTCAGCACCACGGTGCAGCCCGCGGCCAGCGCCGGTGACACCTTGCGGGTGATCATCGAATTCGGGAAATTCCACGGGGTGATGGCGCCGCAGACGCCGATAGGCTGCTTGATCGCCAGCAGCCGGGCATCGGGCCGTTGCGTCGGGATGGTCTCGCCATAGACCCGGCGGGCCTCTTCGGCGAAGAATTCGATATAGGCGGCGCCGATGTCGACCTCGCCCAGCGCTTCCGCCAGCGGCTTGCCCTGTTCGGAGGTCAGGATCAGCGCCAGGTCCTCGCGATTGGCGATGATCAGCTCGAACCATTTGCGCAGGATGTTGGAGCGCTGCTTGGCGGTGAATTTGGCCCAGAGCGGAAAGGCGCGCTCGGCGGCTTCCACCGCTTGCGTCGTCTCCTTGGTGCCCATGTTCGGCACCTTGGCGAGCTCGATGCCGTTGACCGGATTCGTGACCGAAGTCGCGCCTGTGCCGGCCCAGGCGCCATCGACATAGCACTGCTCGCGCAGCAGCGAGCGGTCCTTGAGGCGGTCGCGCAGCGAGGGCGTGGCGGAGGACTGGCGTGCGGCGGCGGGCGGATTCATGGGCATTCTCCTCAAAGTGTCGCTGACTTCGGCTGTCGCGGACTTGTAAAGGAGTATAGGCCGGATTGCGCCTTCGCGCAGCGTATACCTGCTATCGCAAGCGATACCGGGCTATTGCAAGAGATTGCAGCGACGTTACGCCGCGCCGCGCAGGTAGGTCTCGCGGCGGTCGATCATCCGGGCAGCGGCGATCCGCGCATTGGCGCGGGTGGTGGTCGAAAAGGTGCGGTATTCCAAGTCCGGCAGCATCGTGCTGTCGCGACGGCCAAACCAGGAAATGAAGGATTTGGGCGGCGCGGAGATCTTTGCCAGCGCCTCCGCCAGGTTATCGGCGGCATCGAAGGCGAACAGCGCGCCGGAGCCGGCGTGCCGGACTTCGAAAATGCCTGGCCCGATGGGAGCCTCGATGTTCTCGCCACGGGATGCGCGGGGGTAGCGTTTCCATTCGGTCCAGTTGGCAATCATCGTCAGTCTCCGCAGCGTTGCTGCAACAAATTTCATCAGTCTTTGGTCGGCGCAGCGCGTCCGGGCACAAGGCCGCATTTTGAACACGCGTCCGCAATGTTTGTTCCCAAGCTTCGGCCCGACCGTGTCCAAACCGTGCGCGTGGTTCACGATTTAGGTTGCGAATGCCTGCTTTGCTTGTCGAATCCGAATCATTTTTCGTGAATCCACCGCCGCAGCGATCACAACTCGGTGCGTGATCGTTCGTCGCGGCAAAAACCGCAGCGGTTCATGCCAAACCGCGCCGCAACATCGATATTTCTTGCCGGTCATGTCGCCGGGGGCGAGAATCCGTGTCGAAAATATCGGGGATGTCCACATGCAAGACGAGATCGACCAGGCGCTGCAGCGGGCCTGCGAGGCCGGGCAGATTCCCGGCGTGGTGGCCATGGCGGCGACCGGCGATGAGGTGATCTACCGCGGCGCGTTCGGCCGGCGCGATCTCTCGACGGATACGGCCATGACCGAGGACAACGTGTTCTGGCTGGCCTCCATGACCAAGGCGATCACCGCCGCGGCGGTGATGCGGCTGGTGGAGCAGGGCCGGCTGTCGCTCGACGGGTCGATCGGCGACGTCCTGCCGGATCTCGCCTCGCCGATGGTGCTGGAAGGGTTCGATGCCGACGGCGCGCCGCAACTGCGGCCGGCGCGCAACCCGATCACCTTGCGGCACCTGCTGACCCATACCGCCGGCTTCTGCTACGATATGTGGAACGGCGACATGGTGCGCTATCTCGCGGTGTCCGGCACGCCGCCCTTCCGCACCGGCCTCAAGGCGGCGCTGAGGGTGCCAGTCATGAGCGATCCCGGCACGCGTTGGGAATACGGCACCAGTCTCGATTTCACCGGCCAGGCCATTGAGGCCGTCAGCGGCGCTCGTCTCGAGGCCTATTTTCGCGATCATCTGTTCACACCGCTGGGCATGACCGACACCGCGTTCCGGATCGGCGAATCGCAGCGCGCCCGGCTGGTGCGTATGCACAGCCGCGGCGCGGATGGCTCGCTGACGCCGATTGCCTTCGAAATCGGTCAGGACCCGGAATTCCATGCCGGCGGCGGCGGGCTCTACGGCACCGCCGGCGATTACATCAAATTCGTGCAGATGATGCTGAACAGGGGCCGCGCTGGCGGGCTTGAGGTGCTGAAGCCCGAGACGGTGGCGCTGATGGGCGAAAATCACATCGGTGAACTCACCATGACCCGCATGACCTCGGCGATTGCGACGGCCACCAACGATGTCGATCTCTATTCCGGCATGGAGAAGAAGTGGGGCCTCAGCTTCATGATCAACACGGCCGAGACGCCGGAGGGCCGCAGCCCCGGCAGTCTGGCCTGGGCGGGCCTTGCCAACACCTATTACTGGATCGATCCGGCGCGCGACGTCGCCGGGGTGATTCTGATGCAGGTGCTGCCGTTCGCCGACAGGACGTGCCTTGAGGTGTTCGCGGGATTCGAGCGCGGGGTCTATGCCGGGCTCAATGCGGCGCAGCGCGCGGCTTGACGCTCGGTTCGTTCCCCGCACGCGATGCGATACCAGGCGATGCAACAGCATCGCCGCCAGTATCGCTTCGCAGATGCGGGGCCCCGCTGGTTGCTCTCAACCGGGATGCCGCATCTGCGGAGCGGCACAAGAGTGCCGCACCGCGTGCGGGAAACAAGGGCGCCTTAGACCGGCAGGCCGTTCTGCTGCGCCAGTTCCTTCAGCGACACCTGCGGACGCGCGCCGATGTGCTGGATCACTTCGGCGGCCGCCAAAGCCGCGAGGCGGCCGCAGACCTTATGATCGAGGCCGCGCGCCAGGCCGAACAGGAAGCCGGCGGCGAACAGGTCTCCGGCGCCGGTGGTGTCGACGAGCTTGTCGATCGGGAATGCCGGCACCTCGACCACGCCCGACTTTGAGGCGATCATGCAGCCCTTCTCGGAGCGGGTGACGACGCCGAGCGCGACGTCCTTGCGGAGTTGACCAAGCGCTGTGTCGGTGTCGGCGGTCTCGTACAGCGCGTGCAGTTCGGATTCATTGGCGAAGATCAGATCGACGGTCCCGTCCCGCATCGGCTGCAGGAATTCGTCGCGGTAACGGCTGACACAGAACGCGTCGGACAAGGTCAGCGCGACCTGGCGGTTGGCGCCGTGGGCGATCTTGGAGGCCTTCAGGAACGCTTCCTTGGCGCTCTTGGGGTCCCACAGATAGCCTTCGAGATAGACCATGGCCGAGGCGGCAATTTCCGCGGGGGCGATATCGTCGGGGGTAAGGTCCTGCGCCGCGCCGAGATAGGTGTTCATGGTGCGCTCGCCGTCCGGCGTCACCAGAATGTAGGAACAGCCGGTGGCCGGGCCGCCGGTGGCAGCGGGGGTGGTGAAGCTCACGCCGGCGGCGCGGATATCGTGGCTGTACAGCTTGCCGATCTGGTCGTCCTTGACCTTGCCGACATAGGCGGCGCGGGCGCCGAGCGAAGCGATGCCGACGATGGTATTGGCGGCGGATCCGCCGGACATTTCGGTGGCCGGGCCCATGGCCCCGTAGATCGCCAGCGCGCGCGCCTCGTCGATCAGCGCCATGCCGCCCTTGGTCATCTCATGGGCCGCGAGGAAGCTCTCGTCGGTCTGCACCAGCACGTCGAAAATCGCGTTGCCGATTCCGAGCACGTCATATTTCGCTGAAGTCATGAAGAATATCCGGTTGCGGCAATTGCGGTTGTGCGGGAAATCCGGTCCAAGTCTGCGGGACAGGACGGGTTCTGCAGGGTGCTGCGACCTATCACTTCCGCCCTCCGCCAGCAAGCTTGGCCCGGTTAGAATGCCGCCATGATCCGCTCCATCCTGACCGTTTCCATGGGTACGCTGGTGTCGCGGCTGCTGGGTTTTGCGCGCGATGCTATGGTGGCGGCACTGCTCGGCGCCGGGCCGGTGGCGGACGCGTTCCTGGTCGCGTTCCGGCTGGTCAATGTGGTCCGGCGGCTGCTCACCGAGGGCGCGCTGAATGCCGCCCTGATACCGGCCTGGCTGCGGATACGATCCATCGATGGCGAGGCTGCTGCGGCGGCGTTTGCGGGTCGCGTACTCGGCACGCTGAGTGCTGCGCTGGTGATCGCCACCGTCGTTGTCGGCGTCGCCATGCCGCTGCTGATCGCGCTTCTGGCGCCCGGCTTCCGGGGAACCGCGACGCTGCAGCTGGCGGTCGACAATGCCCGGCTGATGCTGCCCTATCTGGCCTTTGCCGGGCCGGTGGCGGTGATGATGGGGCTGCTCAATGCGCAGGACCGCTTCGCGCTCACCGCCTTCTCGCCGGTGCTGTTCAACCTCGCGCTGATCGGCGTCATGGCGGCGCTGCTGCTGGAGCGACCGGACGCCGCAGCGGCGGCGACGCTGCTGGCGGCGACGGTCGGCATGGCCGGACTGCTGCAACTGGCCATGTTCGCGCTGCGCAGCGGCGAGGCGGTGGCCACGCCATTGCGGCTGTCATGGGACGCGCAGATGCGCGGATTTCTGCGCAAGGCGATGCCCGGTATGATCGCCAATTCCGGCCCGCAGCTGCTGATCGTGGCCGGTGCGATCATCGCATCGCACGCACCCTCGGCGGTGTCGTGGCTGTATTTCGCCAACCGGCTGATCGAACTGCCGCTCGGCATCGTCGGCACCGCCATGGGCACGGTGCTGGTCCCGGAGCTGACCCGCGCGGTGCGATCCGGCGATCCCGCTGCCATCCATGGCGCGGAATCGCGCGGCCTCGAACTGGCGGTCGGCCTGGCGCTGCCGGCGACGCTCGGCCTGATGGTGCTGAGCGCGCCGATCGTGCAACTCCTGTTCGAGCACGGCGCCTTCACGGCCGTCGATAGCCTCGCAACGGCGCAGGCACTGACGCTGCTGGCTCTCAGCCTGCCGGCGCATGTGCTGGTGAAGGCGCTGGCGCCGGCGTTCTTTGCCCGCGACGACACCATGACCCCGCTGATGGCCACGCTGGCCGGGCTGCTGGCGGTGGTCACGGCCGCGTGGCTGCTGCGCGGATTCGGCGTCGCCGGCATCGCCGGCAGCATCGCGCTGGGCGCCTGGAGCTGTGCTGTCGTCCTGATCTTGCGCGGTCGTGCCACGTTCGGATTTTCGATCGATGCCGCCGCGCAAATGCGACTGCCGCGCATCGTGCTGGCGGCGCTGGCCATGGGCGCCGCGCTGTGGCTGGAGGCGCATGTCGTCCGGGCCTGGGTCCCGGACGCGCTCGTCATTGCGCAGGCGGCGCTGGTCGGCGTGCTGATCGCCAGCGCGCTGGTCGTCTATGGCGCGGCGCTCGCGCTGTTCGGCGTGGTCACGCCGGCCGGCGCGTGGCGCGCATTCCGGCAATCCCGCGCCGGCGACTTGCGTGCCTAGTCCCCGCGTGGCAATGGACGGCGGATAGCGCCGAGTCCACATCGGCGCGCATGGGAACAGCACAATGCCGATCACCGAACGGGTTTTTTCTGGCGTCCAGCCGACGGGCAATCTGCACCTCGGCAACTACCTTGGCGCCATCGTCAATTTCGTCAAACTGCAGGAGACGCATAACTGCGTGTACTGCGTGGTCGACATGCACGCCATCACGGTGCCGGTGGCGGTATGGGGCGGTCCCGACGAACTGCGACGCAACACCCGCGAGGTCACCGCGGCCTTCATCGCGTCGGGTATCGATCCGAAAAAGCAGATCATCTTCAACCAGAGCCAGGTATCCGGCCATGCCGAGCTGGCGTGGATCTTCAACTGCATCGCCCGCCTGGGTTGGCTGAACCGCATGACCCAGTTCAAGGAAAAGGCCGGCAAGGACCGCGAGAACGCGTCGGTCGGCCTGTACGACTATCCGGTGCTGATGGCCGCGGACATTCTGCTCTATCGCGCCACCCATGTGCCGGTCGGCGAGGACCAGAAGCAGCATCTCGAACTGTGTCGCGACATCTCGCAGAAGTTCAACAATGACTTCTCGGAATCCATCGCGGCGCAGGGCCATAACGGCGTGTACTTCCCGATGCCGAAACCGGTGATCACCGGCGCGGCGACCCGCGTCATGAGCCTGCGCGACGGCACCAAGAAGATGTCGAAGTCGGATGCCTCCGACAATTCGCGCATCAACCTCACCGACGACGCCGATACCATTGCGCAGAAGATCTCGCCGGGCGAAGACCGATCCGGAGCCGTTGCCGTCGGAAGAGGAAGGGCTCAAGCCGCGCCCGGAGGCCGACAATCTGGTGGGCATCTACGCCGCACTGGCCGACAAGCCGAAATCCGAGGTGCTGCGCGAATTCGGCGGTGCGCAGTTCTCCGGGTTCAAATCTTCGCTGGCCGAACTCGCGGTGAGCAAGCTGGCGCCGATCGCCGCCGAGATGAAGCGGCTGTCCGGCGACCAGGCCTATGTGGATTCGGTGCTGGCCGACGGCGCCGAACGCGCCAACGCGATCGCATCGGAAACGCTGAATGCCGTGAAGGACATCATGGGCCTGGTGCGGAGAAAGTAATTTCTCACGCGCCGCGTTTCGGTTTCATCTCATTGCCACAATCGGCGCGGCGACGGCACGCCGCCGCGCCGTGCTTGTGGAACGATGCTGCGTCGTGGCAGCATGACGCAGCCGCAGTTCGTGCGGTTCAGCATCGGGACATGCATGAGCACCCAGAGACGCAGCTATGAATCCGGCCACAAGCCGAAATGTCTCGTGGTCGTTGACGACAGCGAGGAATGGGACCGCGCAGTCTATTACGCCAGTCGCTGGGCCGTGCGCGTAGGTGGCGGCGTGGTGATGCTGCGGGTGATCGAGACGGAAGATCTGAACCAGCAATGGCTGGGCGTCGCCGACATCATGCGCGCCGAGGCCGAGGAGGGCGCCAACACCGCGCTCGACCGTGCCGCCGGACGCGCCAACGGCATCGCCGCGATCACCCCGGAACGGGTGATCCGCGAGGGCGATTCCACCGAGCAAATCCTCGACGTGATCGACAAGGATGTCGATATCGCCATGCTGGTGCTGGCGGCCTCTGCCGGTCCCGAGGGGCCGGGGCCGATCGTCACCATGATGGCCAAGCTGGTCGGCGCATTCCCGATCCCGGTGACCATCGTGCCGGGCGGATTGACGGACCTGGAGCTCGACGCGCTGTCGTAGCGCCAAACTCGCCTGTCATCGCCCGCTTTCGCGGCCGCGACAGGCGAGGATGGCGCAGCTACCCCGGAATGACAGCCCAACGCCCCTTGATCGTGCGTTCCCCGTGGCCATCTGCTAGACAAGCCCATTCTCAACCGAGAGCGCGCCGGCCTTGAACCGGTGATGTACCGGAGATTGCTCATGTTTATCCAGACCGAAGCCACCCCGAACCCGGCCACCCTGAAGTTCATCCCCGGCCGCGACGTGCTCGCGAGCGGCACCATGGAATTCACCAGCCGCGCGGCAGCCGCGGCTTCGCCGCTGGCGGAGCGGCTGTTCGACGTCCCCGGCGTCACCAGCGTGTTCTACGGCTCGGATTTCGTCACCGTGACCAAGGATGCCAGCGACTGGCAGCACATGAAGCCGGCGATCCTCGGCGCTATCATGGAACACTATATGTCCGGCGGTCCGCTGATGGCCGACGGCAGTGTTTCCGGTGACGTGGCCGTCAATGGTGAGGAAGAGTTCTTCGCCGAGGCCGACGCCGAGACGGTGGAGATCATCAAGGACCTGATCGAGACGAGGGTACGTCCGGCCGTTGCCAATGACGGCGGCGACATCACCTTCCGCGGCTTCAAGGACGGCATCGTCTATCTGAACATGAAGGGATCGTGCGCCGGCTGCCCGTCGTCGACGGCGACGCTGCAGCACGGCATCCAGAACCTGCTCAAGCACTTCGTGCCGGACGTGGTGGAAGTCCGTCCGATGTAGACAGCGCAGCGTGCCGGCCGTGCTTTGCGCGGCCAGCGTCGCGGTGATCGGGCCGCGCTGCTAGCGGCCGATGCTGGCGGCCTCGGCCGCTGCGCGCTGCATGCTCGACGACATCTCGCTTGTCACCGTGCTCTGTTCCTCGACGGCCGCCGCCGTGGCCGTGACGTATTCACTGACGTTCTGGATTTCCTGCTTGATCGCGATCAATGCGGAGACCACATCGCAGGAAATGCCATTGAGGCTGCCGATCTCGCTGCCGATCTTGTCGGTGGCCTGCTTGGCCTGGTTGGCGAGGTTCTTCACCTCGGACGCCACCACAGCGAAGCCGCGGCCGGCTTCACCGGCGCGCGCAGACTCGATGGTCGCGTTGAGGGCCAGCAGGTTGATCTGACCGGTAATATTTCCGATCAGTTCGACGATACCGCTCATGGCTTGCGCTGCAGAGCTGAGGCGCTGGGCCTGTTCGTCGGCTTGCTCGACCTTGCTCACCGCCGACATCGCGGTGTTCTTCGATTTCATCATCGCCTCGGAGATTTCGCGCACCGAGGCATTCAGCTCTTCGGCGCCGGCGGCGACGGATTCCATCATTCCGCGGACCCGATCGCTCTTCATGCGGGCAATCACCTGCTCGGTGGTGTCGGTGGCGTATTTGACGACCTTGAACGGCTTGCCGTTGAGGTCGAGGATCGGATTGTACGACCCCTGGATCCAGACATCGCGACCGCCTTTGCCGACACGCTTGTATTCGGCGGCCTGGTATTCGCCGCGGTTCAGGCTGGCCCAGAATTCACGATAGGCGGAGCCGTCGCGTTCCGACGGGTCGACGAACATGCTGTGGTGCTTGCCCTTGATCTCGCCGAGCGAATAGCCCAGCGCGTGCAGGAAATTATCGTTGGCATTGAGGACGGTACCGTTCATGTCGAACTCGATCACCGCCTGCGATTTGCCGATCGCGGCGATCTGGCCGGCGAGGTCGGCGTTTCTGAGTTTCTGCTCGGTCACGTCGGTCGCGTACTTGACGACCTTGTACGGTTTGCCGCGCTCGTCGAAGATCGGATTATAGTTGGCGAGAATCCAGACTTCCTTGCCGCCTTTGCCAATGCGTTTATATTCAGCGGCCTGGTACTCGCCGCGGTTCAGTTTCGCCCAGAATTCGCGGTAGGCCGCGCCGTCGCGTTCCGCAGGCGCGATAAACATGCTGTGGTTCTTGCCCTGGATTTCCGGCAGCGTGTAACCGAGCGCGCTCAGGAAATTCTCATTGGCAGTGATGATGGTGCCGTCCATCCCGAACTCAATGGAGGCCTGCGCCCGGCCGATTGCCGTCACCTTTGCCGTAAATTCCAGGTTCTGCAGCCGAAGCGTCGAATCGGACCATTCGACCACCGTGCCGACGCGGGTGCCATCCTTGTTCTTGACGGGCGTCGCGACGAGGTCGAAAATTCTGCCGCCGACCTTGATCGTGGCGCGATGCGTCGCCTGCAGGCTTTCGAGCATCTGGCGCTGATGGGCGGGGTTCTTGTGAAAGACGTCGATATTGCTGCCGATCAGCTTGGCAACGCTGAAGCGCGGGAGGTCTTTCTGGATATCGGCCTCGGCCTCGCTCAGCAGACCGACGACAGCCTCGTTCATGTAAACGATATTGTGGTCGGCATCGGCGACCATCACATTCGCTGTCAGAATATCCGTTGCAAGGGATTTGGCCTGCTCGCTTCTGCTCGGACGGCGATTGAACATGTTTTGGTTCCAATGTTGTCGGGGATTGCGCGCCGTTCGGTGTTTGAAATGCAAACAGACGGGCGCCATCACGGTCGATGGACGATGTGCATCATCGGCTCCATTCGCGAAGATTTTGTTAAGTGGGAGTTCCGTAGAAATGCGGGAACCCCTGCAACTAAAGGGTGTTACGTCGCGGAACAAAAATGTCGCACCTTGTCCTCCCTGCTTGTCGAGTTGAAAAAAATTCCCTAGAGGCCAACTGCGATCTGCCGGTATCGCGCAACGTATCCGACCAAATTGCTGCGACGCGAGATCTGCCGCGCGGCCGAATCGGCGCGCCCAAAATGAGTTGTGGGCAGCGTGCAAAATTGCTCACAAGTCATGCTAAAGATTGCAAATGCTGATCCTCGCCATCGATACCGCCCTCGATGCCTGCGCCGCCGGTGTGCTCGACACCCGCGTCAGCCGGCTGATCGCCCATGAATCGTTGCCCATGAAGCGCGGCCATGCCGAAGCGCTGATGCCGCTGATTGCGCGGGTCATGGCGCAATCCGGCATCGGCTTCGCCGACCTGGGTCGTATCGCCGTCACCACCGGACCCGGCAGTTTCACAGGCCTGCGGGTCGGGTTGTCCGCGGCGCGCGGACTCGGCCTCGCCGCCGGCAAGCCGGTAGTCGGCGTGACTACCCTGACGGCCTACGCCGCGCCGGTGGTGAGCCGCAACGAGCCGCATCCGATCATCTCCGCCATCGATGCCCGTCATGACCACGTCTATTTCCAGGTGGTTGCCGGCGACGGCAGCCCGCTGATCCGCCCACGCGTCGCGCCGGTTGGCGAGGCGCTGGAAGTCGCGCGGCTTGGCGCGCCGCATATCGTCGGCAACGCGGCGCAGATCCTCGCCGACAGCTGGCCAGCCGACGCCGCCCCGCCGCTGCAGGTCGATGCACAACCGGCGCCCGACATCACCTGGATCGGCTGGCTCGGCGCCGCCGTCACCCCGGAGAATGCGCCGGCCCGGCCCTATTACCTGCGTGCGCCCGACGCCAAGCCGCAGATCGATCCGCTGCAGAAAGCCACGCAGGCCGCCGCGTCATGACGGCTTGGCTGTCGCGCCTGTGGAGTCGCCGACCTGCCGTGGTCGAGCCTGCCACCCTGCGCGACGCGCGCGCTTTGGCGCGGCTGCACGGCGCCTCGTTCCATCGCGGCTGGGGCGAGACCGAATTCGAGCAGATGCTCGGCGAAGGCAACACTCTGGTGCACCGGTTGCGCCAGGGCCCCGCCGTCATCGGCTTTGCGGTGTCGCGGATGGCCGCGGATGAGGCGGAAATCCTGTCCATCGCGCTCGCTCCCGCGCATCGCGGCCGCGGTCTGTCGCGGGAGTTATTTCTCACCCATCTCGGCCATCTCGCGGGCCGCGGCATCCGCACCGTGTTCCTGGAAGTCGAGGAAAACAATCAGCCGGCGAGGCGGCTGTATGAACGGACCGGATTTGTCGTCGCAGGGCGCCGCGAACGCTATTACAAGGAGGCCGGCGGCCAGGAATTGAACGCCTTGGTGATGCGCCGCGACTTGTCGTAAGGCGTGCGCGGTGGCACAAGGGGCGACATTTGCAGCGCGCGATCGCTCGCCGCGCCGAAAGCTCAAAGCATGACAGCATTCAAACCCACGCCTGCGCTGAAGGCCACCGGAATCGAGGCGCGCTGCGCCGCCACCGGCATGCGCATGACCGAACAGCGCCGCGTCATCGCGCGCGTGCTGGCGGAAGCGGTCGATCATCCGGATGTCGAAGAACTGTATCGCCGCTGTGTTGCCGTCGACGACAAGATCTCGATCTCCACGGTGTATCGCACCGTCAAGCTGTTCGAGGATGCGGGCATCATCGAACGCCACGATTTCCGCGAAGGCCGCGCGCGCTACGAGACCATGCGTGACAGCCACCACGACCACCTGATCAATCTGCGTGACGGCACGGTGATCGAATTCACCTCCGAGGAAATCGAGAAGCTGCAGGCCGAGGTCGCCGCGCGTCTCGGCTACAAGCTGGTCGACCACCGGCTCGAGCTGTATTGCGTGCCGCTCGACGAGGATAAGTCGGCCAAGTGAGTTTCGATCTCGTCATTTTCGATTGCGACGGCGTGCTGGTCGACAGCGAGGCGCTGGCCTGTGTGGTGCACGCCGAGGTGCTGACGGCGCACGGCTACGCGATATCAGCCGAGCAGGTGCATGATCGCTTTCTTGGCCGCTCGTCGCGTGAGGCGCGATTCGAGGTCGAGACGGAAATGGGCCGCGTTTTGCCCGATGAGTACACGGTCGATCTTAAGGCGGCCATCGACCGGGTGTTCGGCGAGCAGCTCACGCCGGTGCCGCATGTCGCCGAAGCGCTCGCGAGACTGTCGCTGCCGATCTGCGTGGCGTCCTCGGGCACACCGACGCGGATTGTCAGCAGCCTGACCACGACCGGCCTGCGCGATCGTTTCGGGCCCCACTTGTTTTCCGCGAGCCAGGTCAGCCATGGCAAGCCGGCGCCGGACCTGTTCCTGTTCGCGGCGGCCGAAATGGGCGCGACGCCTGCGCGCTGCGTGGTGGTCGAGGACAGCGTGCCCGGGGTCACCGGTGCGGTGGCTGCGGGCATGACCGTGCTCGGTTTTCATGGCGGCGCGCATTGCCGGCCAGAAACCGCCGCGGCGCTGAAAGCCGCCGGCGCGACGGCCATCTTCGGCGATATGCGGGAATTGCCCGGCTTGGTTGGGCAGGAAGCTTAACCGCCCCCTCCGCTGTCATCGCCCGGCCTGCGCGCAATAGCGCGCCAGGACCGGGCGACCCAGTAGGCGCCGGCAGTGGTGATGGAGCCATAGGAGTGCCGGTTACTGGATCCCCGCATGCGCGGGGATGACAACCGAGATTGTCGCTCGGGATTCGACAAGTCATTGAAAATTCAGATATTTCTCAATCGGGCTGGATTTTCCGGGCGTTCCCCTATATCTGAAGCCCGCGCAGCAAGCGCCGCTCCATCCAGCATTCAGGTTTCATGACCCCGCCGCGCAAGCTGCATATCAAGTCCTATGGTTGTCAGATGAACGTCTACGATGCCCAGCGCATGGTGGACACGCTGGCGCCGGAGGGATTTGTCGAGACGGCAAGTGTCGACGATGCCGATCTGGTGATCCTCAACACCTGCCACATCCGCGAAAAGGCCTCGGAAAAGGTCTATTCCGAACTGGGCCGGCTGCGCGTCGCCAAGGACGTGGCTGCCGCCGACGGCCGCAAGATGAATATCGTGGTGGCCGGCTGCGTGGCGCAGGCGGAAGGCAACGAGATCATCCGCCGCGCCCCGGTGGTCGATGTGGTGGTCGGGCCGCAGAGCTATCATCATCTGCCGCAACTGCTGGCGCGGGCCAAGGCCGGCGGGCGGGCGCTGGAAACCGAGTTTCCGGTCGCGGACAAGTTCGGCTTCCTGCCGCCGCCGAAGCCGGCGGCGATCTGCGCCCGCGGCATCTCGTCGTTCGTCACCGTGCAGGAAGGCTGCGACAAGTTCTGCACCTTCTGCGTGGTGCCGTACACGCGCGGCTCGGAAGTGTCGCGCCCGGTGGCGAAGATCGTCGACGATATCAAGCGGCTGGCCGACAACGGCGTGCGCGAGATCACCCTGATCGGCCAGAACGTCAACGCCTATCACGGCGACGGGCCGGACGGTCGGCCGTGGCCGCTCGGCACTTTGCTGCGCCATCTGGCCGATATCCCGGGCATCGAACGGCTGCGCTATTCCACCAGCCATCCGTGCGACGTCGAGGACACGCTGATCGAGGCGCATCGCGATCTGCCGCAGCCGATGCCGTTCGTGCATCTGCCGGTGCAGTCCGGTTCTGACCGGATTCTGGCGGCCATGAACCGCAAACATACTGCAGAAGATTATCGCCGGGTGATCGATCGTTTTCGCGGTGCGCGGCAAGACATTGCATTTACGTCGGATTTCATCGTCGGCTTCCCCGGCGAGAGCGATGAAGATTTTGATGCGACCCTCGCACTCGTCACACAAATCGGTTACGCTGGTGCATATTCGTTCAAGTATTCGTCCCGGCCGGGCACGCCGGCGGCGGACATGCAGGAGACGGTGCCGACAGCAGTGATGGACGAGCGCTTGGTGCGACTTCAGGAACTGATCGACAGCCAGCAATCGGCCTTCAACACGGCCACGATTGGCGCAACTGTTGATGTGCTGTTCGAGCGCGCCGCGCGTAATCCCGGCCAGATCGTCGGCCGCACCGCTTGGCTGCAGCCGGCCCATGTGATGGCCTCAGACGATATCATCGGCCAGGTCCTGCCGGTTCGCATCGAGAGCCTCGAGCGCTACAGCCTGCTCGGCTCCCTCGTCGCCACGCCGTCACCGCAGCCCGCGCAGCACGCGCATTCCCCCACCACTGGAGCCTGAACCCTTGCCCAAAAGCGCATCGGATTCGCCTACGCTCGCTGCCCGCAAACTCGATACACAAGTCCAGCCCGAGACGCAGGTCGTCGTTGCCTTCGACGACAACCGCGCGGCATCGTCGCTGGTCGGCCCCTACGGCCAGAACCTCGCGCTGGTGGAGCGCAGGCTCAACGTCGTGGTGGATTCCCGCGGCAACCACATCACCTTGACCGGCACCCGCGATGCCTGCGACGGCGCCCGCCGCGTGCTCGAAACGTTGTATGCCCAGGCGATGACCGGCCACGACATCGCGCAAGGCGACGTCGAGGGCGCGATCCGCGCCACGCTGGCGCAGGGCTCGCTGTTCGCCTTCGATCCCAAGGCCGCGAAGGCCTCGACCTTCGAGGCGATCAACCTGCGCAAGCGTCCGGTGCGCGCCCGCACCGCGGCTCAGGACACCTATATCCGCGCGCTGAAGAGCCACGAACTGGTGTTCGGCATCGGCCCCGCCGGCACCGGCAAGACCTGGCTGGCAGTGGCGCAGGCTGCGCAACTGTTCGAGCGCAAGGAAGTCGACCGCATCATCCTGACCCGCCCTGCGGTGGAGGCCGGCGAGCGACTGGGCTTCCTGCCCGGCGACCTGAAAGAGAAGGTCGATCCCTATCTGCGCCCGATCTACGACGCGCTCTATGACCTGATGGATTCGCGCATCGTCGAGCGCGCGCTGCAGACCAACGAAATCGAGATCGCGCCTCTGGCCTTCATGCGCGGTCGCACGCTGACCAACGCGGCGATCATTCTCGACGAGGCGCAGAACACCACCTCGATGCAGATGAAGATGTTTCTGACTCGGCTTGGCGAGAACAGCCGCATGATCGTTACCGGCGATCCCAGCCAGGTCGATCTGCCGCCCGGCCAGACGTCCGGCCTGGCGGAAGCCGCGCGCCTGCTCGACGGCATCACCGGCATCGCGCAGGTCAAGTTCAAGGCGGAAGATGTGATCCGGCACGAACTGGTGGCGCGCATCGTCTCCGCCTATGAGGGAATGTCGCAGAAGCCGGCAACCACAAAGTCCTGAAGTACACACCTCACGCTGCCGGCGAATCCGCAATCGGGCTCGTCGGCGAAAGAAGCTACTGAACGATGACGACGCATACACTTCCCGCGACAGAGGTTCTCATTGTCGCCGACTGCTGGAACGCCGAGGCCGAGGCCGAAGCCATCATCTTCCGCGCCATCGAGGCGGCGGCGGGGATGGTCGATGCTGACACCGGCGATGCCGAGCTGGCGGTCATGCTGACCGACGACGCCGGCATCCGCACCCTGAACCAGAACTGGCGCGGCATAGACAAGCCGACCAACGTGCTGTCGTTTCCGGCGCTGCAGCCGCCGTCCGGGCAGGAGGCCGACGATGCGCCGCGCATGCTCGGTGACATCGCGATCGCCTACGAGACCACACGCCGCGAGGCGGACGACGAGGGCAAGCCGTTTCCCCACCATCTCAGCCATCTCAGCGTGCACGGCTTCCTGCATCTCGTCGGTTACGACCACGAGAAGGACGGCGAGGCCGAGGTCATGGAAGAGCTGGAGCGCGACATCCTCGCCACCCTCGGCATTCCCGATCCCTATGCCGAAAAAGATCCATCGACGGATCGGGTGGTCTGACATGCCGGAGGGCGACCCTAGCAACGACAATCCGAACTCCACGGCGAACCTGCCAGCGGTGATCCACGACGGCGAAGTCATGCGGCCGTCGGCCGAGAGCTGGCTGACCCGCGCGATCCGGCAACTGTTCGGCTGGAAGCCCGGCTCGGTGCGCGCCGATCTCCAGGTGGTGCTGGATGCCTCGACGCCGGACGAGACCGGCTTCTCGCCCATCGAGCGCACCATGCTGCGCAATATCCTCGGCCTGCACGAACGGCGCATCGCCGACGTGATGATCCACCGCGCCGACATCGTCGCCGTGAAGCAGGATATCTCGCTCGGCGAGTTGATGGGCCTGTTCGAGAGCGCCGCGCATTCACGCTTGGTGGTCTACAACGAGACGCTCGACGATCCCGTCGGCATCGTCCACATCCGCGACCTCCTCGCTTACATGACCACCAAAGCGCGCGTCACCGTCACCACCGTCGCCAAGCGGAAGAAGGTGCTGCCGGCGGGCCTCGACCTGCGCGCCGTGGATCTCGCGGCGCCGCTCACCGCAACCGGCATCATCCGCAAGTTGCTCTACGTGCCGCCATCGATGCGCGCCATCGATCTGCTGGCACAGATGCAGGCGTCGCGAATTCACCTGGCGCTGGTGGTCGACGAATATGGCGGCACCGACGGCCTGGTCTCCATCGAGGACATTGTCGAGCAGATCGTCGGCGAGATCGACGACGAGCACGACAGCGACGAGGCGCCCTCGATCGTCAAGCAGGGTGATTCCTTTATCGCCGACGCCCGCGCCAGTCTCGAAGATGTCATCGCCATGGTCGGCGAAGAGTTCGTCACCGGCGAAGCCGGCGAAGAGGTTGAAACCCTGGGCGGCTACCTGGTCACCCATGTCGGACGGCTGCCGGTGCGCGGCGAGGTGATTTCCGGTCCCGGCAATTTCGAGATCGAGGTGCTCGACGCCGATCCGCGCCGGGTCAAGCGGCTGCGCATCGGGCCGCGCAAGGAGCGCCCGGTGGTGCGTGCGCGCACCGCCCGCCGCGGCGATGGCGGCTCCGACGCCGTGCAGGCCAATGACAATTCAGGCCTGTCGCAGGCCGGCGACGGTGCGAGCTCATCGTGACTTTCAACAAACTGCGTAGCGTCGGCCTCTCGATCATCCTGGCCTGGGGCTGGAAGCGCGCGGCGATCGCCGTGGCGGCCGGTGCGCTGTCGTCGCTGGCGATGGCGCCGTTCAACGCATGGCCGGTGCTGTTCGTCACCTTCCCGGTGGTAGTCTGGCTGATCGACGGCTCCGCGGCCGGCCGGATGCGTGGCGTGCCCGCCGCGGCCATGGCCGGCTGGTGGTTCGGCTTCGGCTATTTCGTGCCGGGCCTGTACTGGATCGGCTATGCCTTTCTCGTCGATGCGCAGATCTTCGGCTGGCTGCTGCCGGTGGCGGTCTGCGGGTTGCCGGCCTATCTGGCGCTGTTCACCGCGCTCGGCTTCGCGCTGGCGCGGCTGCTGTGGACCAGGGACGCGTCGCGCGTGCTGGCGCTCGCTGCCAGCCTGACCATCGGCGAATGGTTGCGCGGCCATGTGCTCACCGGCTTTCCCTGGAACACGTTCGGCTACGCGCTGACCGAACCGCTGGCGCTGGCGCAGAGCGCCTCTCTGATCGGCATTTGGGGCCTGACATTCGTGACGGTGGCGATCTTCGCCAGCCCCGCCGTGCTGATCGACGGGCGCGCCCGGATGCGCCGGCCATGGCTGGCGCCAGCGGCGGCATTGCTGCTTCTGGCGACGATGGGGCTGTACGGCGTGGTGCGACTGTCGCAGCATCCGACTCAGATGGTCGCCAAGGTGAAGTTGCGCATCATGCAGCCCAACGTGCGGCAGGATGTCCGCTTCAACTATGCCGCCAAGGCGGACGTGATGAAGCAATACCTGGCGCTGTCGGATCGCGCCACCGGCCCGCAATCCAGCGGCGTCGCCGATGCCACCGTGCTGGTGTGGCCGGAATCGGCGTTTCCGTTCTTCCTGTCGCGCGAGGCCGACGCGATGGCGCAGATCGCCGATTTGCTGCCGAAGGGTACCGTGCTGGTCACCGGCGCGGTGCGCCCTCCCGACCAGCCGCCCGGCACGCGCATCAGCCGTGCCTATAATTCTATTTATGTGATCGATCACGATGGCACGATCCTGTCCGTGTACGACAAGCTGCATCTGGTGCCGTTCGGCGAATATCTGCCGTTCCAGGACTGGATGGAAAAAATCGGTTTCGTCCAGCTCACCAAGGTGCAGGGCGGTTTTATTCCGGGCGACCGGCGCCGGACCATGGAGATTCCGAACGCGCCGCGGATGCTGCCGCTGATCTGCTATGAAGCGATCTTCCCTGGCGACGTGACCTCACGCGACGATCGTCCCGGCTGGATCGCCAACCTCACCAACGATGGATGGTTCGGCATTTCGACTGGGCCCTATCAGCATCTGCAGCAAACCCGGGTGCGCGCCATCGAGGAAGGACTACCGGTCGTTCGCGCAGCGAACACCGGAATCTCCGCGGTGATCGATCCCGTCGGGCGCTTTGTGGCGCGACTCGGACTCGGCGTCGAAGGCGTGCTGGATTCCGGCCTTCCCACTGCCATTCCACAGACAATTTATGCACGTATCGGTGACATTCCAGCGGCGATGATCGTTGCGCTGGCAATCATCGTCGCGGTGCGTCGGCGCAACGCCCGGCGGATCTGAAAGCGTTGCTGCACAGGCATTTCTTGCGACGACCGCGGCATTTCGAGCGGACGCCGCGGCGAGACTGGAGGCCCGAAAAGGCCAGTCCGGTAAAATTCTAACGATCGCGTTCTCAGGTGTTGGGAATTGGCCATGTGCGTGGCACAAAATTTTCGCTTAGGAAAATTTGCACGGGTGCCAAAATCGATTACGATACGTCCATACCGTTACGGAGCGTGGTGCGAACATTGAGGCCCGCTTTCGAACGGCGTGTCTGCCACGCGATCGAGGAGTGTTTGCGATGTCCACCAAAGCGCCCAATCCTGTTGACAAATATGTCGGCAGTCGTGTGCGCATGCGGCGCATCATGTTGGGTATGAGTCAGGAAAAGCTCGGTGAGGCGCTGGGGCTGACATTCCAGCAGGTGCAGAAATACGAGAAGGGCACCAACCGCGTTGGCGCCAGCCGGCTGCAGCAGATCTCGGAAATCCTTCAGGTTCCGGTATCGTTTCTGTTCGAGGGCGGCCCCGGCGCCACGCTCGGCAGCGACGGGTTCGGCGAGGCGGCGTCGCCGGCCTATGTCTCGGACTTTCTTGCCACCTCCGAGGGGTTGGCGCTGACGCGTGCCTTCACGCGGATTACCGACAGCAAGCTCCGCCGCAGCATCGTTGAGATGGTCGAGCAGATCGCCGCGCGCGAACCACCGGACAGCCGCTGAACGTTGCACGGAGTTTCGTCGCGGCCGGTATTGCCGGCCGTTGGCATCCGCTGCGGTTCGGCTGTATCACTCCCGCGATGACAACCGCACCCGCCGATTCCGACGATCACCATGACGATGCCAGCGACGGTGCTCCGGCGTTTGGCCATGACGCCGGCCAGGGCTCGTTCTTCGGCCGCCGCAAGGGCCACAAGCTGCGCTCGCACCAGGCCGACCTGATCGCCGGGTTGCTGCCGCGTCTTGCCCTCGACATCGCCGGCGCGCCGCCGGCCGAGCTGCGCTCGTTGTTCGCGTCGGAGGTCGATGACGTCCGCCTCGAAATCGGATTCGGCGGCGGCGAACATCTGGTCGCGGAGGCGCTGGCGCATCCGCGCACCGGTTTCATCGGCTGCGAGCCCTACGTCAACGGCATGGCCAAGATCCTGTCGCAGATCGAAGCGCACGACGTGCGCAACATCCGCCTCGTCGCCGGCGATGCGGCTGAACTGCTGGCGTGGGCGCCGCCGCAGTCGGTGGTGCGCATCGACCTGATCCATCCCGATCCGTGGCCGAAGAAGCGACACTGGAAGCGGCGCTTCGTGCAGGACGCCACGCTTGCGGCAATGGCCCGGGTGCTCAGGGCGTCCGGCGAATTCCGCTTCGTCCATGACATCCCGGATTACGTCGCCTGGACGCTGTGGCATCTGTCGCGTGCGCCGGATTTCATCTGGACCGCCGAGCGTGCGGACGACTGGCGCCTGCCGTGGCCGAACTACACAATGACGCGCTACGGCCGCAAGGCCACCCGCGAAGGCCGCAAGGCGGCGTACCTAATTTTCAAAAGAACGGCGGAGACGCGGTAAGCCTAGGCGGTCATGGATTTGGGATCGCGGGTCTGCCAGAAGGTCAGCACGCGCTGCGCAGTCGCCGGTACCAGACGCTCGAAGTTGAGCCGGGCTTCCTCGACATCTGCCGCGGCAGTGGAACGCCCAGGCCCCATCCGCAATGCCATCAGTGCGCGAATCGTCGCCCAGGATATTCCGATCGATTTTCCGAGAATCAGGATCGGATCGTCGCGGTCGCCCTTGAGCAGATGGTCGATGGTCTCGATCCGCACGCCGGACATCGCCGCCAGCGCAGCCGCAGTTTCTTCATACTGGTGGGCGCGCGCGAAGCGCAGCAGCGTACCCTCGTTGAGGTCGTCGGCCTGGTGCAGCTTGTTGATCGCGCGTTGCGCCGTCGCGAAGTCGCGGATCACCAGCATATGCCGCGGCGACCCGGTGATTTCCTCCATGGCGCGATTGATGGCGGCCTTCTGGTCCGGCCTCGCCGACTCGAACAAGCGGCGGCGAACCACGTCGATCGAACGCGACAGGAGGTCCTTGAGCTGAGGGCCGGTCAGGTCATTGCGCTGTCCGACGGTCACGGCGAGCACGCCGTCGTCGCCGGCGCGCCGGATCAGGCCGGAATAGCCGACGATGGAAAACTGTGCGCCGCCATTGCTGGCGACCTGACGGATGACATCGCGATCGCCACGGCGAACGATGACGTCGGTGATTCCCGGCGACAGCGTCGGACGGTGGGTGATCGCGAGCAGATGCGGCTGACCCTTGACGCGCGCGATGTCGACCAGCGTCGGCTCGTCGATGAGCGGCGAATGGCGCAGCAGGGGGCCGGCAATGGTGATCTCGTCGTCACGTACCAGCAGGTTGACCAGTTGCGGTGGCGCGTTGGCGAGGGACGACAGCCGCTCCGCCAGTTCGCCGCGGGCCTCGATCTCGGTCTGCGGCACCAGGCTGACCAGGATGCCGTCGAACAACTCGACATGGTTGGGCTGGAAATGTGCGGCGCCCTGCACGAACAGATCGGAGATCTTGCGCAGCGCGTCGCCGCGACGCCGGGGATCGCCGTTTTTGACGATCTCCTCCAGCCCGGGAATGAAGGCATGCGCCACTGTCATAGAAACCTGCTTAACGCTCGCCGCTCAGACGGCTTTGCGGAAGGTAATGCGGCTTGATGAAGGAAGGGTTAGCTGAGAAAACGTGATCCGATTACCGGCGAAATCGGCGGTTTGGGCCTCTCGGCCCTTGCCCGTGCCCCGCAAAACGGCTATATCGGCGGCAACTTATGGTTTCTCATACGATCGCGTTTGAGAGTGGGCCCCTCGGGACCCGCTCTTTTTTATTACCTGAATGGACCCCTGCCGGCACGGCGGGGTCGGTGCAGGAGCTAACGGCCGGGCCGAAGCCCGGCTTCGCCTCATCTCACAACCGTTACAGCCAGACAGATCTTGACGCCGGACATGACCGATCCAATCGCCGATAAAGTGGATCTCGAACTGCTTTCCGAGCCGCGCCTGGTTATTGAACCGGGTGCCGCCGCGCGGGTGTCCGCGATTGCCGGTCCGGTGTTGCAGGGCATGGGCTACCGGCTGGTCCGCATCAAGATTTCCGGCGAACTCGGCTGCACCGTGCAGATCATGGCGGAGCGCCCTGACGGCACCATGCTGGTCGAGGACTGCGAGGCGATCTCGCACGCTCTGTCGCCGGTGCTGGACGTTTCCGATCCGATCGAGCGCGCCTACCGGCTGGAAGTCTCCTCGCCGGGGATCGACCGTCCGCTGGTCCGCCGCACCGATTTCGAGCGCTACGAAGGCTATCTGGTCAAGATCGAGATGGCCGTGCCGGTCGGCGGCCGCAAGCGGTTCCGTGGCCTGCTCGGCGCCATCGAGGGCGACGTG
Source organism: Rhodopseudomonas sp. RCAM05734 (assembly GCF_052658035.1). Classification (NCBI taxonomy): domain Bacteria; kingdom Pseudomonadati; phylum Pseudomonadota; class Alphaproteobacteria; order Hyphomicrobiales; family Nitrobacteraceae; genus Rhodopseudomonas; species Rhodopseudomonas sp. RCAM05734. The sequence goes on from NZ_CP199742.1 coordinate 1,510,884, forward strand.
GTGTTGCTGGACCGCGAAGGCGCCCGCGACGGCGAAGACCCCATTACGCGGCTGCCGCTGGAAGATATCTCCAACGCCAATCTGGTTCTGACCGACGATCTGATTGCGGAATCGATGCGCCGCGGCAAGCAGGCCGAGCGCGACATGAAGCAGAGCCTCGGCGTTTTGCCCGCGCCGCCGCCGCACGCCAAGCGCAGCGACCCCACCAAGAGCTTTGCACCGAAGCCGAAACTCAAGGCCGCGAAGAAAGCGGCTGCGAAACCTGCCCCTAAGAACACCAAGGAACACCGGCTGGCCGCTGAAAGACAGCGGCTGGGCCTCGACCCCACCGAAGGAGACTGAGCCATGGCAGCTGTCAGCGCCAATAAACTCGAATTGCTTCAGATTGCGGACGCGGTCGCGCGGGAGAAATCCATCGACCGCGGCATCGTGATCGAGGCGATGGAAGACGCGATCGCCAAGGCGGCGCGGGCGCGCTACGGCTCCGAAACCGACGTGCATGCCGAGATCAACCCGAAGACCGGCCAGTTGCAGCTCACCCGCCACATGCTGGTGGTCGAGGACGTCGAGAATTCGTCCAACCAGATTTCGCTGTTCGATGCCGAACGCGCCAATCCCGGTGCGCAGATCGGCGATACCATCGCCGACACCCTGCCGCCGCTGGAATACGGCCGCATCGCTGCGCAGTCCGCCAAGCAGGTCATCGTGCAGAAGGTGCGTGAGGCCGAGCGTGACCGCCAGTTCCAGGAATTCAAGGATCGCATCGGCGACATCGTCAACGGCATCGTCAAGCGCGTCGAATATGGCAGCGTGATCGTCGATCTCGGCCGCGGCGAGGCCATCGTGCGCCGCGACGAGATGCTGCCGCGCGAAGTGTTCCGCAACGGCGACCGCGTCCGCGCCTATATTTTCGACGTTCGTCGCGAGACCCGCGGCCCGCAGATTTTCCTGTCGCGCACCCATCCGCAGTTCATGGCGAAGCTGTTCGCGCAGGAAGTGCCGGAAATCTATGACGGCATCGTCGAGATCAAGGCGGTTGCCCGCGATCCCGGGTCGCGCGCGAAAATCGGCGTGATTTCAAGGGATTCCTCGGTCGATCCGGTCGGCGCCTGCGTCGGCATGCGCGGCTCGCGCGTGCAGGCCGTGGTCAACGAGCTGCAGGGCGAGAAGATCGACATCATCCCGTGGTCGCCGGATATCGCCACCTTCGTGGTCAACGCGCTGGCGCCGGCGGAAGTCTCCAAGGTCGTGATCGATGAAGATCGCGAGCGCATCGAGGTTGTCGTTCCCGACACCAATAACCAGACTGTCTCTTGCGATCGGGCGTCGCGGCCAGAACGTGCGTCTGGCCTCGCAGCCGACCGGCTGGGATATCGACATCCTCACCGAGCAGGAAGAATCCGAGCGCCGTCAGGCCGATTTCGAAAATTCGACCCGCGTCTTCATGGAATCCCTCAATGTCGACGAAGTCGTCGGCCAATTGCTGGCGTCCGAGGGGTTCACGTCGGTGGAAGAACTGTCGATGGTCGACCTCAAGGAATTGGCCAGCATTGAAGGCTTCGACGACGAGACCGCCGCAGAGCTGCAGAGCCGGGCGCGCGAATTTCTCGAACAGCTCGAGTCTGAGCTCGAAAACAAACGTAAGGAACTGGGTGTGGAAGACGCATTGAAGACGGTACCGGGCGTGACCTCCAAGATGCTGGTCAAGTTCGGCGAGAACGACATCAAGAGCATTGAGGATCTCGCCGGCTGTGCGACCGACGATCTGGTCGGCTGGACCGAGCGCAAGGAAGGCGCCGAGCCGACCAAGCATCCGGGCATTCTCGACGCTTCGGAAATCTCGCGTGAAGACGCCGAGCGCCTCATCATGCAGGCGCGCGTTGCTGCGGGCTGGATCACCCAGGCGGATCTGGACAAGGGCGCCGAGGTCGACGCCACCGAAGATCAGCCGGTTTAAGGAACGATGCCACGCGCATGCTCGCCCCCGCTGACCCGGCAGATCTCGACAACGGACCTCGGACCAACAAGTCCGGGACCGAGAGGATGTGCGTGGTCACGCGCAGCGTGCGCCCGATCGATGAGCTGATCCGTTTTGTCGTCGCGCCCACGGGCGAGGCGATCCCGGATCTGAAGCGCAAGCTGCCCGGCCGCGGGCTGTGGGTGACCGCTTCCCGCAAGGCCGTGGCCGAAGCGGCAAAGCGCAATCTGTTCGCCAAGGGCTTCAAGAAAAACGTCAAGGCGTCCGCCACGCTGGCGGACGACACCGACCGGCTGATGGTCCGCGGCGTCATCGAAGCGCTGGCGATCACTGCCAAGGCCGGCCAAGTGGTGTCCGGCTTCACCAAGGTCGCCGATGCGCTGCGGCAGCGCCAGGCCAAGGGACTGATCCACGCCTCGGACGGCGCCGCCGACGGAATCCGCAAACTGGACGGAATCGCCCGGCAAACCTCGTTGCTGGAGCAGGAATTCCAGCAAGAGCGGGCCTCTCAGGCGCCTTCGGCTGCTGATGGTGCTTCCGAATTGCCCTCCGAAGGACTATCTGAAGAGCTGCAGGCGCCACCGGCCCTGCGCGAACTGCCCATTGTCACTGTTTTGACGTCCGACGAATTGGATTTGGCATTAGGCAGGTCAAATGTGATACATGCTGCCCTGCTCGCGGGTCCGGCGAGCAAAACGTTCCTGTCGCGCAGCCAGACACTGGTCCGATACCGGATGGCGGACGACGGCACAGCAGGCGTTGGCGGCAAGGTTAAAACGACGGCCAGACACGTAGTGAGTGAGCCTTCGGCGACCGGGATCCTGGCAACAGGGACTTTGGAGCCTGAGGCTTTGGCGACGGCTAAACCGCCGGCGACGCAGGATTGATGGAACAGACGGTGCGGACACGCACAACGCAACAAGATTGGGACTGCTGAATGGTTGATACGAAAACGCCTGGCGACAAGACTCTGAGTGTTCCTTCCAAGACTCTCTCGCTGAAGCCGCGGGTGGAGACGGGAACCGTGCGTCAGAGCTTCAGCCATGGCCGCACCAACGTGGTGGTCGTCGAGAAGCGCGGCAAACGCCGCATTCCCGCCGAAGCCCCGGCGGCTGCGCCGACGCCTCCACCCGCTCCCGCCCATGTGGCAGCAGCGCCTGCGCCCGCACCGGTTGCACCGGCGCCAGTGGCTGCGGCTCCTGCTGCTGTTGCGCCGGCTCCCGTTGCAGCAGCCCCGGTCGCGGCCGCTCCCGTTGCAGCAGCCCCGGTGGGCCCCGGCCCCAACATGACCCGGCCAGCGCCGACGCCGTCAGCTCCGGCGCCCCGTCCGCCGATGGGCCGTGGCGCGCCGCCGGCGCCGCCGTCGCGCGCGCCAGTGGGCCGCCAGTCCAGTCCGCCGAGCCGGCAGTCGAGCCCGCCGAGCCGCAGCGGTTCCGGCGTGGTGTTGCGCACCCTGACCGAGGAGGAGAAGAACGCACGCGCCAGCGCGCTGGCCGATGCGCGCCTGCGCGACATCGAAGAGCGCCGCCTGGCCGAAATCGAAGCCGCCCGCCGCAATTCCAAGGAAGGCATTGCCCAGGCCGAGCGCGAAGCCGCCGAAGCCCGCAAGAAGGCCGAGGACGAGCGTCACCGCATTGAGGAAGAGGTCAAGGCCAAGGCCGAGCGCGAAGCCAAGAAGCGTCAGGCCGAAGCCGATGTGAAGGCCGCCGCTGCCGCCAAGGCCGCAGGCCTGCCGCCGCCGCGTGCGCCCGGCGTCGCCGCCGATGCCACCGACGAGGACGAAGGTCCGCGCCAGGTCCGCCGTGGTCCCGGCGGCGTTGCCCGTCCTGTCATGGCTGCCAAGCCCACCGCCAAGCCGGCGCCTGCCAAGCAGCGCGGCCGTCTCACCCTGGTAACGGCACTGAGCGCCGACGACGTGCGCGAGCGTTCGATCGCCTCGTTCCGCCGCCGCACCCAGCGCCTGAAGGGTCACCAGTCGAACGAGCCGAAAGAAAAGCTCATTCGCGAGGTCATCATCCCGGAAGCGATCACCATCCAGGAACTCGCCAACCGTATGGCCGAGCGCGCCGTGGACGTGATCCGGATGCTGATGAAGCAGGGCCAGATGGTCAAGATCACCGACGTGATCGACGCCGACACCGCCCAGCTGATTGCCGAAGAGCTCGGTCACACCGTCAAGCGCGTCGCCGAATCCGACGTGGAAGAAGGTCTGTTCGACACGGTGGACGATTCCACCGACGTAGAGCCGCGTTCGCCCGTCGTCACGGTCATGGGCCATGTCGATCACGGCAAGACCTCGCTGCTCGACGCGCTGCGTCACGCCAACGTGGTGTCCGGCGAAGCCGGCGGCATCACCCAGCACATCGGCGCCTATCAGGTCACGTCGCCGGAGAGCGGCAAGAAGATCACCTTCATCGATACGCCGGGCCACGCCGCGTTTACCGCGATGCGCGCCCGCGGCGCCAAGGTCACCGACATCGTGATCCTGGTGGTGGCTGCCGATGACGGCGTCATGCCGCAGACCATCGAAGCCATCAACCACGCCAAGGCGGCGAAGGTGCCGATGATCGTGGCGATCAACAAGATCGACAAGCCCGATGCCAAGGCGGAGCGCGTGCGCACCGAACTGCTGCAATACGGCGTCCAGGTCGAATCCTTCGGCGGCGAAGTGGTCGACGTCGAAGTCTCGGCGAAGAACAAGACCAATCTCGACAAGCTGCTCGAGATGATCGCGCTGCAGGCCGAGTTGCTCGACCTCAAGACCAATACCGAGCGCCCTGCCGAGGGCACCGTGATCGAAGCTAAGCTCGATCGTGGCCGCGGTCCCGTGGCCACCGTGCTGGTGCAGCGCGGTACCCTCCGGGTCGGCGACATCATCGTCGCCGGCGCCGAGATGGGCCGCGTCCGCGCGCTGATCAGCGATCAGGGCGTGCAGATGACCGAAGCCGGCCCGTCGGTGCCGGTCGAAGTCCTCGGCTTCAATGGCCCGCCGGAAGCCGGCGACCGCGTCGCCGTGGTCGAGAGCGAAGCCCGCGCCCGCGAAGTCACCAGCTACCGTGCCCATCAGAAGCGCGAGAAGTCCGCATCGGCCATTTCCGGCATGCGCGGCTCGCTCGAGCAGATGATGAGCCAGCTCAAGACCACCGGTCGCAAGGACTTCCCGCTGGTCATCAAGGCCGACGTGCAGGGCTCGCTCGAAGCGATTTTGGGATCGCTGGAGAAGCTCGGCACCGACGAAGTCGCCGCGCGCATCCTGCATGCGGGCGTCGGCGGCATCAGCGAATCCGACGTCACGCTGGCGGAAGGCTTCAACGCCGCCATCATCGGCTTCTCGGTCCGTGCCAACAAGGAAGCCGCCGCGCTGGCCAAGCGCAACGGCATTGAGATCCGCTACTACAACATCATCTACGACCTCGTGGATGACGTGAAGAAGGCAATGTCCGGCCTGCTCGCGCCGACCCTGCGCGAGACCATGCTGGGCAATGCCCTGATCCTGGAAGTGTTCAACATCTCCAAGGTCGGCAAAGTCGCGGGCTGCCGCGTCACCGACGGCACCGTGGAACGCGGCGCCAATGTGCGTCTGATCCGCGACAACGTCGTGGTGCACGAAGGCAAGTTGTCGACCTTGAAGCGCTTCAAGGACGAAGTGAAGGAAGTGCAGTCCGGTCAGGAATGCGGCATGGCGTTCGAGAGTTACGGCGACATGCGCGCCGGCGACATCATCGAGTGCTATCGCGTCGAGACCATTCAGCGCTCCCTGTAGGTCCGGATCTTTCTGTAAGTCCAAGTCTTACAGTCAGCCGGAGCAACGAAGAGGCGTCATGGCCGGGAGTTTTCCCGGCCATCAATGCCTTTGTCAGACTCAATGCGAAGTCGTGGATGCCCGCACTACCGGCGGGCATGGCGCAAGCTTTGGAACTCAGCGATGCCCAAGCATCATCAAAAAACCTCGACCCCCGGCGGCTCGCAGCGACAGTTGCGGGTCGGCGAAATCATACGTCACGCGGTCGCCGACATCCTGTCCACCGGCGGCGTCCACGATCCCGTGCTGGAAACCAACCTGATCACCGTGCCCGAGGTGCGGATGTCGCCGGACCTCAAGCTCGCCACCGTCTATGTGATGCCGCTCGGCGGCCGTGACACCGACAAGGTGCTGAAAGCGCTGGCCGCCAACAAGCCGTTCATCCGCACCGCGGTGGCCCGCAAGGTGAACCTCAAATTCGCCCCCGATCTGCGTTTCCGTATCGACGAACGTTTCGACGAGGCGGATCGCATCGAAAAACTGTTGCGCACGCCCGCCGTGCAGCGCGACCTCGAACAAAATTCGCAAGAACCGGAAGATAATTGATGACCGTGACGACCCCAGACGCCGCCCTCGATTCGCAGATCGAAGAACCGACCGGCGTTGAAAAAAGCATGCCCTCCCATGACGGTCATGGCGACCATACGGCCCATGTGCCGGCCATCGCCCCGCGGGGCGCCGAGGCCGATGCGCAGCAGGGCCGCGACGATAACCGTTCGCGCGGCGGCAAGCAGTCGCGCCAGCAGGGTCAGGTGCGCCGCGACAAGCGCGACGTCCACGGCTGGGTGATCCTCGACAAGCCGATCGGCATGACCTCGACCCATGCGGTCGCCGTGGTGAAGCGGCTGTTCCAGGCCAAGCGTGCCGGCCATGCCGGTACCCTGGATCCGCTGGCGTCCGGCGGCCTGCCGATCGCCATGGGCGAAGCCACCAAGACCGTTCCCTTCGTGATGGACGGCCGCAAGCGCTACCGCTTCACGGTCACCTGGGGCGAGGAACGGGATACCGACGACACCGAGGGGAAGGTGACGTTCTCCAGCGACATCAGGCCGACGGCCGAGCAGATCCGCGCACTGCTGCCGCAGTTCATCGGCAATATCGAGCAGACCCCGCCGCAATATTCCGCGATCAAGATCGCCGGCGAGCGCGCCTATGACCTGGCGCGCGACGGCGAAGTGGTGCCGCTGGTTCCCCGGCCCGTCGTGATCCACGATTTTGTCCTTACAGAACAGCTAGATGGCGGCCACTCGGTGTTCGAGGCCGAATGTGGCAAGGGCACCTATGTGCGGGCGCTGGCCCGCGACATGGGCCGTCTGCTCGGTTGTTACGGCCATATCAGTGCGCTCCGGCGCACGCTGGTCGGTCCATTTGCCGAAGCCGACATGATTCCGCTGGAACAGTTGGAGGCTTTGTGCGATAGAGCCGCGTCTGGCGAGGGTCACCTCGCCGACGCGCTACTGCCCGTTGAGACCGCGCTGGACGACATCCCGGCACTGGCCGTCACACGGGCAGATGCGGCAAGGCTCCATCGGGGCCAGGCCGTTTTGTTGCGCGGACGGGATGCGCCCAATTGTAGCGGCACAGTTTATGTCACGGTGGCAGGCCGGCTTCTGGCCCTCGCCGAGATTAACAATGGCGAACTCATCCCCAAGCGCGTCTTCAACCTGACCGGACTGACCGCCAGTTCGGCTCGCAAAGAAAGTGTTTGACGATGTCGATTACCGCAGAACGCAAAGCGGAAGTCATCAAGACCAATGCCAACAAGGCCGGCGATACCGGTTCGCCGGAAGTTCAGGTTGCGATCCTCTCGGAACGCATTGCCAACCTGACCGGCCACTTCAAGACCCACGTCAAGGATAACCATTCCCGCCGTGGTCTTCTGAAGCTCGTCTCGACGCGTCGTTCGTTGCTTGACTACATCAAGCGCAAGGACGAGGCGCGCTACAAGGCGCTGCTGGCGAAGCACAACATTCGTCGCTAAGGCAAACCGCGCGCGCAACTTGTTGCGCGCGTTTTTGCATCAATTGTAGTGCGGGCCAAAAGCGGGCCGCACGATAGCGTCCAGCAGCACTCCGGCGACTGGACGATGACGGGCAAGGTGCCCGTCGCGCGGGCGGGCTCACAAGAGTTGCCCGCGACCATCGGAAGGATGGACGCCATTTTGAATGCAGGAGCCAGGATTCTGGAGGATTCGGCAGGATCGCCGGACGCTGATTTCGCGGCATCGCGGACAGCTTCTTGCCGTCTTGCACGAGACTTCCAGATTCTGGCTTTTGTGTTTTCGGCGGCCGCCTTTCGTGAACCCATGAAAGAAAAACACGATGTTTAATATTCATACCGTCGAAATCGATTGGGGCGGTCGTCCGCTCAAGCTCGAGACCGGCAAGATCGCCCGTCAGGCCGACGGCGCCGTCATCGCCACCTATGGCGAGACCGTCGTCATCGCCACCGTGGTCGCCGCCAAGACCGCCAAGGATGGCATCGACTTCCTGCCGCTGACCGTCGACTACATCGAAAAGACCTACGCCGCCGGCCGCATCCCGGGCGGTTACTTCAAGCGCGAGGGACGTCCGACCGAGAAGGAGACCCTGGTGTCCCGCCTGATCGATCGTCCGATCCGTCCGCTGTTCGTCGATGGCTGGCGCAACGAGACCCAGGTCGTCGTCACCGTGCTGTCGCACGACATGGAAAACGATCCGGACATTCTCGCTCTCGTCGCCACCTCGGCCGCGCTGACGATTTCCGGCGCTCCGTTCCAGGGCCCGATCGGCGCCGCCCGCGTCGGCTTCATCAACGATGAATACGTGCTCAACCCGACCCTCGACGAAATGGCCGACACCCAGCTCGACCTGGTCGTCGCCGGCACCGGCGATGCCGTGCTGATGGTCGAATCGGAAGCCAAGGAACTCGGCGAAGAGATCATGCTCGGCGCCGTGATGTTCGGTCACCGCCACTTCCAGCCGGTGATCAAGGCGATCATCGAGCTCGCCGAGAAGGCCGCCAAGGAGCCGCGCGAAGTCGTCACCATCGACGACAGCGCGCTCGAAAAGGAAATGCTCGGCATGGTCGAGACCGAGCTGCGCTCGGCCTACGCGCTGCCGATCAAGCAGGAGCGTTACGCCGCCGTCGGCGCCGTCAAGAAAAAGGCGATGGCGCACTACTTCCCGGAAGGTGAAGAGCCGAAGTACGACAAGCTGCGCGTCGCCGCGGTGTTCAAGGAACTGGAATCGAAGATCGTTCGCTGGAACATCCTCGACACCAAGAAGCGCATCGACGGCCGCGACCTGACCACGGTCCGTCCGATCGTCTGCGAAGTCGGCGTGCTGCCGCGCGCGCATGGTTCGGCGCTGTTCACCCGCGGTGAGACCCAGGCGCTGGTGGTGACCACACTCGGCACCGGCGAAGACGAGCAGTACATCGACTCGCTGTCGGGAACGTACAAAGAGACGTTCCTGCTTCACTACAACTTTCCTCCCTACTCGGTCGGCGAGACCGGTCGCATGGGCGGTACCAAGCGTCGCGAAATCGGCCACGGCAAGCTCGCCTGGCGCGCGATCCATCCGATCCTGCCGGGCCACCACGAATTCCCGTACACGGTGCGCGTGGTTTCGGAGATCACCGAGTCGAACGGTTCGTCGTCGATGGCTTCGGTCTGCGGCGCCTCTCTCGCGCTGATGGATGCGGGCGTCCCCCTGAAGCGGCCGACCGCGGGTATCGCGATGGGCCTCATTCTCGAGGGCGAGCGCTTTGCGGTTCTGTCGGACATCCTGGGTGATGAAGATCATCTCGGCGACATGGACTTCAAGGTCGCCGGCACCGACACCGGCATCACCTCGCTGCAGATGGACATCAAGATCGCCGGTATCACCGAAGAGATCATGAAGGTCGCTCTGGGCCAGGCCAAGGAAGGCCGCATTCATATTCTCGGTGAGATGTCGAAGGCGCTCAACAACGCCCGTGCCGAGCTCGGCGAATACGCGCCGCGCATCGAGACGTTCAAGATCCCGACCGACAAGATCCGTGAAGTGATCGGCACCGGCGGCAAGGTGATCCGCGAGATCGTGGAAAAGACCGGCGCCAAGGTGAACATCGACGACGACGGCACCGTCAAGGTGGCGTCCTCCGATGGCGAGTCGATCAAGGCCGCGATCAAGTGGATCAAGTCGATCGCGTCGGATCCGGAACTCAACGCGATCTATGACGGCACCGTCGTCAAGGTCATGGAGTTCGGTGCGTTCGTGAACTTCTTCGGCGCCAAGGATGGCCTGGTTCACATCAGCCAGCTCGCTCCCGGCCGCGTGCAGAAGACCTCTGACGTCGTCAAGGAAGGCGACAAGGTCAAGGTCAAGCTGCTCGGCTTCGACGATCGCGGCAAGACGCGTTTGTCGATGAAGGTTGTCGACCAGACCACCGGCGAAGACCTCGAAGCCAAGCAGAAGGCCGAAGAAGGCACCGCTGCTGCAGAGTAAATTTCGCAACTCGCGAACGCGGAAAGGGCGGCCGAAAGGCCGCCCTTTTTGTTTGCGTGCCTGGACTCGTGTCCCGGACGCGGTGCGGCATTCTCAGGCAATGCGAAGCATTGCTGCTATGCCGCTCCGCAGATCCGGCATCCCGCTTTCTTCTTCAGTGACCGGACCCCGGATCTGCGAAGCAGCACCTCGTGCTGCGTCGCGTCCGGGGAACCAAAGAGTTCTGTAATTCCTCTGTGCGATTCCGCCGCAGCGTCACTATGACCATCGGCGAAACCGGCGCAGACTGCCTCGCGTAGTTGCTTCTCACGAACGCCATTTTATCCCGCTATCGTCGCAGCAGATTGCTCGCCCATCCCTTCACCACGGAGAGTTCCGATGTCCATGATGTCCCGCCGCCACCTGATGCTCGCGGCAACCGGCGCCGCAGCCATTGCCGCCACGCCGCGCTTTGCCTTTGCACAGGCCGCGGCGCCTGCCGCCGCGACGCCGTTCACGCTGCCGCCGCTGACCTATCCGGTGGCGGCATTCGAGCCGCACATCGATGCGAAGACCATGGAAATTCACCACGACAAGCATCACGCAGCCTATGTCGGCAACCTCAACACCTTCGCCAAGGACACGCCGATGATCGCGGCGATGCCGATCGTCGAGGTGCTCGGCAAGCTCGGCGACGTGCCGGAGGCGATCCGCACCGGCGTGCGCAACAACATGGGCGGCCACGCCAACCACACCATGTTCTGGCAGATCATGGGCCCCAACGGCGGCAAGCCGGACGGCGAGGTGCTGGCCGCGATCGATCGTGATCTCGGCGGTATCGAAAAATTCCAGACCGACTTCAACGCCGCCGGCGGTCGCCAGTTCGGCTCCGGCTGGGTCTTCGTGACCGTCGACAAGGCAGGCAAGCTGTCGATCGAAACGCGCCCGAACCAGGACAGTCCGATCATGGACGGCAAGCGCGCGCTGCTCGGCAACGATGTCTGGGAGCACGCTTATTACCTCAACTACCAGAACCGCCGCGCGGACTATCTGAAGGCGTGGTGGAACACGGTGAACTGGAAGGTGATCGGTGAACGCTACGCCGCGGCGAAGGCCGGAACGCTGGGGATTTAAGCAGCTCTCACTTGTCCCGGACCAGCCGCAGCGTGAAACGCTGCTGCGCAGAGCCGGGACCGTCACGAACGTCGGTGTTTGATACGGCCCCGGATCTGCGAAGCAATACTTCGTATTGCATCGCGTCCGGGGCAAGTACTACACGCACCCCTTCACCGCATCGCCCAGCGCCGCAAAATCCGCCTTCCTTGGCGAGGTCTTGCGAAACGCCAGGCCGATGCTGCGCCCCGGCTGCGGATTCTCCATCCGCAGGAATTTCACCCTTTGGTCGCGCTGCTCCACGTCTGCGGCGATCTGCGGGATCAGCGTGATGCCGTAGCCGTTGGCGACCATCTGCATCACCGTGGACAGGCTCGAGGCCGCGAACGCCATGCCGGGTGTCCCGGACCCGTTCGAGCGCCCGACACTCCCGCAGAACGCCAGCGCCTGGTCGCGGAGGCAGTGGCCGTCTTCCAGCAGGATCAGCCGGCGCTGGTCGATTTCGGCGGCGTTGATGCGGGTCGTGACCGGCCGCGGATCGTTCGCAGGCACTGCCAGCAGAAACAGATCGTGGAACAGCTTGAGCGTTTCGATCTCCGGCTCGCCAAGCGGCAGCGCCAGCATCGCCGCGTCCAGTGCACCGCTCTTGACGTCGTCGACCAGCTGCCTGGTCTGGGTTTCGCGCAGCTCGAGCCGCAGCTCCGGAAACTGCTTCTGCAGAACCGGCAAAATCCGCGGCAGCAGATAGGGCGCCAGCGACGGAATCACGCCGAGGGTCAGTCGCCCCGTGAGAACGCCGCCGCGGTGTCGCGCAAAATCGACCAGATCGCGCGACGCTGCCAGCACGTCTTCGCCGCGCCGGGCAATCTCGCGTCCGACGTCGGTCAGCATCACCTCGCCCGGGCGCCGCTCCACCACCTTGACCCCCAGGGTGTGCTCCAGATCCCGGATCTGCATCGAAAGGGCCGGCTGCGTCACCGCGCAGGCCTCCGCGGCGCGGCCGAAATGGCCGTGTTTGGCGAGAGCGGCAAGATAGCGAAGCTGGCGGAGCGTGATCATGCGTCATCAGATAAACTGATCGAAGACCGAAGACAATTCGACTGGACCTGATCTTGGATATCTTCCAAGGTACTGTCACGAACCTTGGCTAGCATCGCCGGACGGCTTGCCGGGCGGGTTTGGCAGGCGTTTGAAAACACAGAGATTCTTGGAGAGGGCGGCGTTTTTTTGCGGCGATTGGCTTGTGGCCATGGCCGATAGCGTCCGCAATCCCAACGGCCCGAAGGAGAGAAACATGGACCAGAAGACAGATGAAGCCGGCAAGTGCCCGGTGCCGCACGGCGCCGCGAGCAAGGGACCGAAGAGCAAGGGTCCGCGCAACATGGACTGGTGGCCGGAGCATCTCGACATCGGTGTGCTGCACGCGATCCATCCGTCCGCCGATCCGCTGGGCGGCGCCTTCAATTACGCCGAGGAATTCAAGACCCTCGACCTCGATGCCGTGATCAAGGACCTGCATGCCCTGATGACCGATTCGAAGGACTGGTGGCCGGCCGATTTCGGTCATTACGGCGGCCTGTTCATCCGTCTGGCCTGGCACAGCGCCGGCACCTACCGCACCACCGACGGCCGTGGCGGCGCCGGTGGCGGTCAGCAGCGTTTCGCGCCGCTCAATTCCTGGCCGGACAACGTCAACCTCGACAAGGCGCGCCGCCTGCTGTGGCCGATCAAGCAGAAGTACGGCAACAAGCTGTCCTGGGCCGATCTGTTCGTGCTGGTCGGCAACGTCTCGCTGGAATCCATGGGCTTCAAGACCTTCGGCTTCGCCGGCGGCCGTGCCGACACCTGGGAGCCGGAAGAACTCTACTGGGGCCCCGAAGGTTCGTGGCTCGGCGATGAGCGCTACAGCGGCGAGCGCGAGCTGGCGGAGCCGCTCGGCGCCGTGCAGATGGGCCTGATCTACGTCAATCCGGAAGGCCCCAACGGCAATCCCGACCCGCTCGCCTCGGCAAAGGATATCCGCGAGACGTTCTTCCGCATGGCGATGAACGATGAAGAGACCGTGGCGCTGATCGCCGGCGGTCACACCTTCGGCAAGACCCACGGCGCCGGCGATCCGTCGTTTGTCGGCGTCGACCCGGAAGCCGGCGCGCTCGAAGACCAGGGCCTCGGCTGGAAGAGCAGGCACGGCACCGGCGTGGGCGCCGACGCCATCGGCAGTGGCCTGGAAGTCACCTGGACGCAGACCCCGACCAAGTGGAGCAACCACTTCTTCGACAACCTGTTCAAGTACGACTACGAACTGACCAAGAGCCCCGGCGGCGCGAACCAGTGGGTGGCGAAGAATGCCGTGGCCGATATCCCGGATGCCTTCGATGCGTCGAAGAAGCATCTGCCGACCATGCTGACGTCGGACCTCGCGCTGCGCTTCGATCCGATCTACGAGAAGATCTCGCGCCGCTTCTACGAGAACCCGGACCAGTTCGCCGACGCTTTCGCCCGCGCCTGGTTCAAGCTCACCCATCGCGACATGGGCCCGGCAGTGCGCTATCTCGGCCCGCTGGTGCCGAAGGAAACGCTGATCTGGCAGGACCCGATCCCGGCCGTCGATCATCGGCTGGTCAACGACGCCGATATCGCCGAGCTGAAGGCGAAGATCCTCGCCTCCGGCCTCACCGTGCCGCAGCTGGTCTCGACCGCCTGGGCCTCGGCCTCGACCTTCCGCGGCTCCGACAAGCGCGGCGGCGCCAATGGCGCACGCATTCGCCTGGCTCCGCAGAAGGACTGGGAGGTCAACCAGCCCGCGCAGCTCGCGACCGTGCTGGCCAAGCTGGAAGAGATCCAGAAGGGCTTCGGTAAGAAGGTGTCGCTCGCCGACCTGATCGTGCTCGGCGGCAATGCCGCCATCGAGAAGGCCGCGAAGGATGCCGGACAGAGCGTCACCGTGCCGTTCACGCCGGGCCGCATGGACGCTTCTGCGGAGCAGACCGACGCAGACTCGTTCAAGCCGCTGGAGCCCCGTGCCGATGCCTTCCGCAACTACGTCTCGGGCAAGCCGCAGTTCATGAAGCCTGAAGAGGCGATGATCGACCGTGCCCAGCTCCTGAAGCTGACCGCGCCGGAACTGACCGTGCTGATCGGCGGCCTACGCGTGCTCGGCGCCAATGCGGCGGATTCCAAGCATGGCGTGTTCACGTCGAAGCCGGGAGTGTTGAGCAACGACTTCTTCACCAACCTGCTCGACATGGACACCGTGTGGGCGAAGGCTGCCGGCCAGGACGGGATCTACGAAGGCAAGAAGCGCAACAGCAGCGAGGTCAAGTGGACCGCAACCGCCGTCGACCTGATCTTCGGTGCGCACTCGCAACTCCGCGCGCTGGCCGAGGTCTATGCCATGGGCGATGCCAAGGCGAAGTTCGTCAAAGACTTCGTCAAGGCCTGGACCAAGGTGATGAACGCCGACCGTTTCGAGATCAAGGCCGAGCCGATGCTGCAGGCGGCGGAGTAGTCTTCGCTATCTGTGATCGTTGAGTTGGAGAGCCCCCGCGAGACATCGCGGGGGCTCTTTCTTTGCGCCACACCCACAGCTGTCATCGCCCGGCCAGGCGCGCAATTGCGCGTCTGGACCGGGCGATCCAGTAAACGCGGGCTTCAGTGACAGAACCTCGGCGCCCGCGTTTACTGGATCCCTTGGGTTCTCAAACGAAGTGCAACACCAGATTAAGGTGTTGCGATGGAACGACGATATGCCCAGCTTTCGCGGGAAGACCGATGTGCCATTGCCTCGCTTCATGCCCAAGGGCGCTCGATCCGGCAGATCGCGGCAGCTCTGGATCGCTCGCCATCGACCGTATCTCGGGAGCTGAAGCGCAACGGCGCCAACAGGTCGGCTACAAGCCGTCCTACGCCCAAGAGCAGACCCGGGCACGACGCTGGACGGGCGCCCGGCTCGACCGTAACGCGCAGCTTCGCGAGCAGGTGCTGGAAGGTCTCGGCCTCGGCTGGTCGCCGGAGCAGGTGTGCGCCGTCCTGGCCCGACAGCACGGCACCCCGGTCATCTCGCCGGAGAGCATCTATCGCTTCATCCACGCCCAGATCGCACGGACCAAGGACTACAGTTGGCGGCACTACCTGCCACGCGGCAAGAGCAAACGCGGCCTGCGCGGTCGCAAGGGCGGATCATCCGCGCTGCATATCGAATGCCGGGTGCCGATCGAACAGCGACCGAAGCAGGTCGAGAACCGCGCCATCGCCGGCCATTGGGAGGCCGATCTGATGATGTTCTCCCGCTACGGGCAGGCCATTCTCGTCCTGCACGAGCGGTCGTCGCGGCTTCTGATGGCGGCCAGCCTGCAAGGCAAGGCCGCCAGCCCGGTTGCCGAGATCATCGCCGGCCTGCTGGCTCCGCTGCCGCCGGACCTGCGCCGGAGCATCACCTTCGACAATGGCACCGAGTTCGCCCGCCACTACGAGCTGCATGCACTCAACCTGCAGACCTACTTCTGCGATGCCTATGCTCCCTGGCAAAAAGGCGGTGTCGAAAACGCTATCGGCCGGATGCGGCGCAGAATCCCGCGCAAGACCGATCTAGCCGCCCTGACGCCGTCCGATCTCGCCCGTTGCGTACTCGCCTACAACAGCACGCCACGCAAATGCCTTGACTGGCAAACCCCGGCACATGTCTTTGGCAGCCAGTCTGTTGCACTTCAAATGTGAATCCAGCTCCCCGCATGCGCGGGGATGACAGCCTGCGTCTGTTGCGCCTCTCATCCAACCTACCTTGCACCTCGCCCCGAATCTCCGCACAACTGCCCGGCTATTCACCGGAGGTCCCGCCATGATGAAACTGTACTGGTCGCCGCGCTCGCGCTCCTTCACCGCCCTGTGGCTCATGGAAGAGACCGGCGTGCCCTATGAGCGCGTGCTGACCGACATCAGCACCGGCGCACAGCGATCGCTGGAATTCCTCATCGTCAATCCCATGGGCAAGGTGCCGGCGCTGCAGGATGGCGAGGCGACCATGGCCGAGGCTGCGGCGATCTGCGCCTATGTGGCCGAGCGCTATCCGGAGGCGGGATTGGCACCGCCGCTGGGCGACATGCATCGCGCCAAATATCTGTACTGGCTGTTCTTCGCACCGAGCTGCATTGAGCCGGCGATCGCGCAGCCTGGCTGCCAAGTTCGAGATGAACTCGGTGGCCGCCGGCTGGGGCGACGCCAAGCGGGTGTTCGACGTGCTGGAAGCGGCGCTGGAAGAAGGACCGTGGATCCTCGGCGAGACGTTTTCGGCTGCGGACGTCGCCATCGGCTCGAGCCTCAACTTCGCGGTGCGCCAGTTCAAGATGATCTCGCCGCGGCCGGCGTTCGATCGCTACCTCGACCGCTGCGAGGCGCGTCCGGCCTTCCAGCGCGCCTCGGCCTATGCTTCGGGAGCGAAGCTGTAGCGACAGGCGCTGCAATTGACGTGGCGCAACAATGGCCATCGCATCGCGGGCGATAGTCGTACTGTGAGCCGGCTGCTTTCGGCACCAGGCCGGATTTCACGGCATCGTCACCTCGACGGCAACATTTGGCACAGAACGACATGCCTGACCCTCGCGCCCAGGAGTCGCCGGCGCTGCGTCGCCGCCTCGGCCTGCCGCTGCTGACACTGTACGGCATCGGCATCACCGTCGGTGCGGGCATCTATGTGTTGATCGGCGCGGTTGCCGGCCAGGCCGGCGTCTACGCGCCGTGGTCGTTCGTGCTGGCCGCGGTGGTGATGGCGTTCACCGTGGCCTCCTATGCCGAGCTGTCGACGCGCTTCCCGGTCAGCGCCGGCGAGGCTGCCTATGTGCGGGCGGCGTTCGGGTCGCGCACGCTGTCCACCGCCACGGGTCTGCTGACCATCGTCATTGGTGTGGTGTCATCGTCCACCGTCACCCTCGGCGCCATCGGCTATCTCCGACAATTCGTCGATCTGCCGCAGGGCATTCTGGTGCTGGGGGTGGTGGCGCTGCTGGCCGCCGTCGCGGCCTGGGGAATCCTGGAATCGGTCGTGCTCGCCGGAATCTTCACGCTGGTCGAGGTCGGCGGCCTCCTGATCGTCATTGTCGCGGCGGTTCGTGTCGACCTGCCGATCGGCACCACGCTGGCGAAGCTGCCGCCGCCCGAGATCGGGGCGCTGTCGGGCATAGGCTTTGCCAGCCTGCTAGCGTTCTTCGCCTTCATCGGCTTCGAGGATCTCGCCAATGTGGTCGAGGAAGCCGAGAATCCGCGCCGCGACATTCCGCGCGCCATGGCGCTGACCCTGCTGGTGTCGACGGTGCTCTACGTGGTCGTCGCCGCGGTCGCGGTGACGGCGGTCTCGACGGAGCGGCTGGCGGCGTCGGCGGCGCCGCTCAGCCTGGTGTTCCGCGAGGTCGCCGGCGTCAGCCCGGCGACCATCAGCGTTATCGCCATCGTCGCCACCCTGAACACCATCCTCGCGCAGATGACCATGGCGGCGCGGGTGATCTATGGCATGGCGAGGCAGGGCGACTTGCCCGTATCGCTCGGCGCCGTGCATCAGGCAACGGGAACGCCGCTGCTGGCCACCGCGCTGATCGCTGCGGCGGTCATCCTGCTGGCGCTGGGCGTTTCCTTCGTCCGGCTCGCCGAGTGGACGTCGCTGGCGACGCTTGCGGTGTTCGCGCTGGTCAATCTGGCGTTGCTTTGGCTGCGCTGGCGCGGCGTGACGTCGGCCCAGCCGCACGTCACGGTGCCGGCCTGGATCCCTGCCGCGGGATTGTTCGGCTGCCTTGTCATGATTGCAGCCGGGCTGCTCCGCTAACGGGTCCCGGCCGCGCCATTCCTGCGCTAGATCAATTCGCCGCGGTGGAAGGTGCTCTACGCTCGCTAAGTGTAACTCAGGCGGGCGGAGAGATAGATGGCCATCAAGGACATGCTGCTGACATTGACGACCTATCCGGAGCCGACGCCGGTGCAGGTGGTCGAGGACGCTGTCGCCGTCGCCGCGTTACTCGGCTCGCATATCGCGGCCATTGCCTGCGAGACCCATGTGGAGGTGCCGGGCAGTTTCCTCTCGAGTTCGCTGGTCAACGTCGCCGCCCTTGTGGCCGACGAAGCGCGCAAGAGCCTCGTCAACGCCCGCAATCTGCTGGCGACGTTCGAGGCGACAGCGGCTAAGCAGGGCGTGCTGTACGAGACGATCACCGAGCGTTGCATGGCCGACGAGGTGCCTGACGTCATGGTCGACTACGCCAAGCTGCGCGACCTGACCATCGTCTCGGTTCCGGAGGGCTCCGATGAATGGATCGCCGAAGCGATCATCTTCGGGTCCGGCAGGCCGACGCTGGTATTGCCGGATCGGCCGCGTATCCGGCCGCTCGAATTGAAGACCGTCCTGGTGGCGTGGGATTTCAGCCGCGCTGCGACGCGCGCCGTCGCCGACGCCATGCCGATCCTTGAACAGGCCGGCTCTGTCCGCATTGTCACAGTGTCCGGTGAGAAGGATTTCGACAGCAATCGCTCTGCCGAAGAACTGGCCAAGAACCTGGCGCGCCACGGCCTCAACGTGGTGCTGGAGGAAGTCGATGCCGGCGACGATGATATTGGTGACGTGCTGGAGGCCCGCGCGCTGGCCTGCAGCGCCGATCTGCTGGTGATGGGCGCCTACGGCCATTCCCGATTCCGCGAATTCATCCTCGGCGGTGCCACCCGGAGCCTGCTGGCAGAGGCCCCGTTGCCGATTCTGTTCTCGCACTGACGTGGCGCCGTCAGCGACACACATGGTCCAGGGATGAACGAGCAGACACTTCCCCTCCCGCGCATCCACGCCGTGACGGGCGCGAAGGTCTGGGGCGCATTGTGGTCCCATCGCTGGTTCGTGCTGGCTGTCGTTGTCGCGCTCGGCATCGGCGGCTGGCAGGGGGTGCGATTGCTGCTCGGCCCATCTGTTGTTGTCGACGTGGTCAAGCGCGGCGATCTGGTGGAGACCGTGGTCGCCAGCGGCCACGTCGAGACGCCGTTCCGGGTCGAGATCGGCAGCCAGATCACGGGGACCGTGAATGATGTGCTGGTCAAGGAAGGCGAGCACGTCGCCAAGGGCCAGCCGTTGATCGCGCTGGAGGCGCGCGAACTGAAGGCCGCGGTTGTGCAGTCCACCGGCGCAGTCGCGCAGGCCGAAGCCCGGATGCGCCAGCTCGCCGAGCTGACCTTGCCTTCGGCGAAGGAAGCGCTGACTCAGGCCAAGGCCAACCTGCTGAATGCGCAGCAGACATTCGACCGCACCTCGCAATTGACGCAGAACGGCTACGCCACGCGGGCGGCGCTCGACGACGCGCAAAAGGTGCTCGACGTCGCGCGAACCCAGGTGCGCACCGCGGAATTCCAAGTCTATACCGCCAGTCCCGAGGGCAGCGACTACGTCATGGCGCAGACCCAGCTCAACCAGGCGCGCGCCAATCTCGACACCGCGGAATCGCGGCTCGGTTATGCCACCATTGCTGCACCGCGCGACGGCGTGTTGATCACGCGCAATGTCGAACGCGGCACAGTCGCCCAGCCGGGCAAGGCCCTGCTGGTTCTGGCGCCGGCCGGCGAGCTGCAACTGGTTCTGCAAATCGACGAGCGCAATCTTGGCAAGTTGGCGCTTGGCCAGAAAGCCGTCGCCTCGGCAGATGCTTACCCGGATCGGCGGTTCGCTGCGGTGGTGTCCTACATCAACCCCGGCATCGATATTTCGCGCGCTTCGGTGGAGGTCAAACTGACGGTATCCGATCCGCCGGACTATCTGCGGCAGGACATGACCGTATCGGTCGATATTAGCGTGGCCGAGCGTGACGACACGTTGGTGCTTCCCATCCGCTCGGTTCACGATCTCGCTCTCCGGACAGCCTTGGGTGCTCGGAATCAAGGACGGGCGGGCGAGCAAGAAGCCGGTCCGGCTCGGTCTGCGTGGCAATACCCAGTTCGAGATGATCGATGGCCTTGCGGAGGGAGAGCCTGCAATCCCCGCCAATTCCGGTGTCGTCACCGGGCAGCGTGTGCGGGCGGTTCAGCCATGACCCGATGGCTGCCGTTCGAGTGGATCGCGGCGGTCCGTTTCCTTCGCGAAGGCCGCATGCAGACGCTGTTCATCATCGGCGGCATTTCGATCGGTGTCGGAGTGATCGTCTTCATGTCGGCGATGCTGGCTGGACTGCAGGCGAATTTCATCAAGCGGGTGCTGACCTCGCAGCCACAGATCCAGCTGCTCACGCCCGATCAGGTCGCGCGCCCGCTGCGCAACGCCCCCGGCCTGTTCGAGGATGCCACCATCCAGCGTCCGAGTCAGCGCGTCGTCTCCATCGACCAGTGGCCGAAGATTCGCGACCAGATGCTGGCGATGCCGGAAGTGACGGCGGTCTCGCCGACGATCCTGGGCTCCGGCCTGGCGATTCGCGGTGACGCCAACCGTGCGATCTCGATTTCCGGCGTCGAGCCGGCGTCCTATTTCAAGATCGTGCGAATACCCGACTACATCGTCGCCGGCGAGGCGCGGCTGACCAGCGAGGACATTGTCATCGGCACCGAACTGGCGAAAAATCTTGGCGCGACGGTCGGCGACAAGCTCAATATCCAGGCGGCATCGGGCGCCAATCGCGTGCTGACCGTTACCGGGTTGGCGGATTTCGGCAACAAGGGTGTCAACCAGCGCAATGCCTTCGTGGCGCTGCGCACGGCGCAATCGCTGCTCGGCATGATCGGCGGCGTCACCACCATCGATATCACGGTGAGCGACATCTATGCCGCGGAGGATATCGCGCAGAGGATCCAGGCGTCGAACGCGGTGCAGGCCGACAGCTGGATCAAGACCAACGCGCAGTTTTTCACCGCGGTTCAGGCGCAGCAGACCTCGAATACCCTGATCAGGGTGTTCGTCGGCATGTCGGTGGCGTTCGGGATCGCCGCGGTGCTGATCGTCTCGGTGATCCAGCGTTCCAAGGATATTGGCATCCTGCGGGCGATGGGGACATCGCGGGGGCAGGTGCTGCGGGTATTCCTGCTGCAGGGCGGCCTGCTCGGCTTTTTCGGCTCGCTGATCGGCGCCACGCTGGGCGCTTTGACCCTCATGTACTGGCACTCGGTCGCCGTGCAGGCCGATGGATCGGAACTGTTCCCGCTGATCCTGGAGCGGCAATTGTTTGTCAACACTGCGGTGCTGGCGACCCTGACGGGCTTGCTGGCGGCCACCGCTCCGGCGCTGCGTGCCGCGAAACTCGATCCCGTGGTGGCAATCCGTGGCTGATGAAATCCTGCGCCTCGAGAAGGTCTGCAAGGCCTACAATGTCGGTCAATCCTCCGAGACCGAGGTGCTGCATGATATCGACCTGACGCTGGAGCGCGGCGAATTCCTGGCACTGATGGGGCCGTCCGGGTCCGGCAAGAGCACCCTGCTCAACATCGTCGGGTTGCTCGACCGGCCGACGTCGGGACGGCTTTACATCAAGGGCCAGGACACGGGCAGTCTCAACGACGCCGAACTGACCCGGTTGCGCGGCCATACCATCGGCTTCGTGTTCCAGTCCCACCTGCTGATCTCGGCCTTCACCGCACAGGAGAATGTGATGATGCCGATGCTGGTGGATCGCGGCTTTCCCGCCGCGGACATGGAAGCGCGGTCGCGACAGCTTCTCGCTCAGGTCGGACTCGAAAAGGTCGCCGGCAATCTCGCCACCAACATGTCGGGCGGCCAGCAGCAGCGGGTCGCTGTCGCGCGTGCGCTGGCGATGAGCCCCGACCTGGTTCTCGCCGATGAGCCCACCGGAAATCTGGACACAAAGTCCGCCGAGAGCGTGTTCGAGCTGATGCGGCAGGTCAACCGCGACAGCGGCACCAGCTTCCTGCTGGTCACCCACAATCTCGATCTGGCGAAGCGCTGCGACCGCATCATCGACGTCGTCGACGGTCGCATTCAGCGCTGAGCAAGCGAGCGCATTGCAGCATGCTGTCTCCAGCCTGATTGCGAATCCATCCGTTGCGCCGTCATGCCATCCTCGTACACTCCCCGACAAAATCAGGGAGGGGATACATGGCTTGTTTCAGGCTGGGGTCTGCTTGTCTCGTGTTGGCGCTGGCGTTCGGGGTGGCAGCCGCTGCCGACGATTATCCCAGCCGTCCGATCACCCTGATCGTGCCGTTTGCCGCCGGCGGCAGCTCCGACGTCAACGCCCGGCTGATCGGCGAGCAGATGAGCCAGCATCTCGGCCAGCGCATCGTCATTGAAAATATCGGCGGCGCCGGAGGTGCCGTAGCTCTGGCCCGCGTCGCACAGGCGCCGCCCGACGGCTACACCATCGTGCAGGGCAACAGCGGCACAAACACCGCGGTCTATCTGTTCACCCCCGACGTGAAATTCACCCCGGAGGACTTCGCGGCGATCGGCATGTTCAACAAGAGTTCGGCGGTTGTCGCGGTGCGCAAGAACTTTCCGGCCCGCACCTTGGCCGAATTCATCGCCCACGCCCGGCAGCATCCCGGCACCCTGAACATCGGTCATTCCGGCGTCGGTTCGCAGAATTACCTGTTCTGCAAGGCCTTCATCCAGGCCGCCGCGATCGACGTGACGCTGGTCGGCTATCGCGGCGGCGGACCGGCGCTGAACGACCTGATCGGCGGCCAGATCGACGGGCTGTGCGATTCGTCGGCCTCGGTGACCCCCGCGATCCAGGGCGGGCTGGTGCGCGGCATCGCGCTGGCCTCGAAGACCCGGCTGGCGCATCTGCCTGATGTCCCGACCGCTGCCGAGGCCGGGCTGCCGCAATTCGAGATCCAGGGCTGGTATGCGCTGTTCGCCCCGAAGGGCACGCCGCCGGTCGTCATCGCCAGACTCAACGCGGCGATGCGTGCCGGCGTGGCAAGCGCGGATTACCAGAAGCGGCTCGACGATCTCGGTTCCTACCCCGCCGATGACAGCGAAATGAAGCCGGACTATCTCGCGCAACTCGTGCCGCGTGAAATCGATAAATTCCGGAAAATGCTTGGCGACGGCAAGTGACCTGGCGGTTTCCATGCGGTGGTACTCTGTGGCATAGTCGCGACGGGATCGCTTTCATCTGAAGGAGACCAGCCTTGTCCTACGACCGTTCCACACTCGACGCAGTGGTCCAGCACTACTTCGATGGTCTCTACGATGGCGACGCTGACAAGCTCGCCGCCATCTTCCATCCCACCGCAGACCTGCGCTGGGTCGAAGGCGGCGAGCTGAAGATCCTCACTTTGCCGGAGTGGCTGGCACTGGTGCGCACGCGGGGATCGGCCAGGGCCGAAGGCAAGGCGCGCGACGATTTCGTCGTCACCGTCGACCGTTCGGATGAGGCGACGGCCTTCGTCAAGGTTCGCTGCCGGCTGCCACCGCGCTATTTTACCGATTACCTGGTGGCGATGAAGCTCGCAGACGGCTGGCAGATCGTGTCCAAGGCCTACCGCTACGACATGCGGGGATGATTGCGGCCCGCTGCCGCCTGACCGGACGCGCCTGATCAGGATCGTCCGCACGTCCTCTTCCCCTGGCGTGTTTATTCGTTGACACCGCGCTGGCCCTCAGATTTTGAGCCGCGCGTCGATCGGTGCTGCCTGACAGGGGCGGCCTTATGTTGCGGTCCGGACATTCAACAAGCTTCTTCCACAATCGCGCCATGATTTGATTTCGATCAAATCGGGGATCGCGCCGCTGTGATTGATAGTCTCAGCCTCGCACATAAAAGATTCAGCATGACACAGACACACAATGGGAAATCGATGACGGGCGGCGAAGCGGGCCTGGCGGGCCTGCTCGCGGTGTCCGTCTTCTTATGCATCGTCGCCACGGCCAAGGCGGAAGATGCCGCCTTCGCATTCCACGCCGCGCTCAGCGCGGCGGCAAGTCTGGCTGGCGTCTTTGCCATCCTGAACCGCTACTATGATCGCAAGGAGCTGGCGCCGCAGGAAATCTTCGGCCGGCCGAATTACAATTACGGCCCGATCAAGTTTGCCAGCTTCATGGCGGTGTTCTGGGGCATTGCCGGCTTCACCGTCGGCCTGCTGATCGCCTGCCAGCCGGCCTGGCCGATCCTCAACTTCGATCTGCCCTGGACCAGCTTCGGGCGGCTTCGCCCGCTGCATACCTCGGCGGTGATCTTTGCCTTCGGCGGCAACGTGCTGATCGCCACCTCGTTCTATGTGGTGCAGAAGACCTCGCGAGTTCGTCTCGCCGGCGACCTGTCGCCGTGGTTCGTGGTGCTTGGCTACAACTTCTTCATCCTGATCGCCGGCACCGGCTATCTGCTCGGCGTAACCCAGTCGAAGGAATATGCCGAGCCGGAATGGTATGCCGATGCGTGGCTGACCATCGTCTGGGTGGTCTATCTGCTGGTGTTCCTGATGACGCTGGTGAAGCGCAAGGAACCCCACATCTACGTCGCCAACTGGTTCTATCTCGCCTTCATCGTGACCATCGCCGTGCTGCATCTCGGCAACAATCCGGCAATCCCGGTCTCGGTGTTCGGCTCGAAGTCCTACGTCGCCTGGGGCGGCGTGCAGGATGCCATGTTCCAGTGGTGGTACGGTCATAACGCGGTCGGCTTCTTCCTCACCGCCGGCTTCCTCGCCATCATGTACTACTTCATTCCGAAGCGGGCAGAGCGGCCGGTCTACTCCTACCGGCTCTCGATCATCCACTTCTGGGCGATCATCTTCCTCTACATCTGGGCCGGCCCGCACCATCTGCACTACACGGCGCTGCCGGACTGGGCGCAGACGCTCGGCATGACCTTCTCCATCATGCTGTGGATGCCGTCCTGGGGCGGAATGATCAACGGCCTGATGACGCTGTCCGGCGCCTGGGACAAGCTGCGCACCGATCCCGTGCTGCGCATGCTGGTAGTGTCGGTGGCATTCTACGGCATGTCGACCTTCGAGGGGCCGCTGATGTCCATCAAGGTGGTGAACTCGCTGAGCCACTACACCGACTGGACCATCGGTCACGTTCACTCCGGTGCGCTCGGCTGGGTCGGCTTCGTCTCCTTCGGCGCGCTCTACTGCCTGGTGCCGTGGATCTGGGAACGCAAGGCGCTGTACAGCCTGAAGCTGGTCGGCTGGCACTTCTGGATCGCGACCATCGGCATCGTGCTCTACATCTCCGCGATGTGGGTGTCGGGCATCCTGCAGGGCCTGATGTGGCGTGCCTACACCTCGCTCGGCTTCCTTGAATACTCCTTCATCGAGACCGTCGAGGCGATGCACCCCTTCTACATCATTCGCGCCTTGGGCGGCGCGCTGTTCCTGATCGGCGCACTGATCATGGCTTACAATCTTTGGATGACGGTGCGGGTCGGCGAGGCGTTGGTTGAAACCGGCGCCACCCTGCAGCCGGCTGAATAGGGGCTATCAATGTCTTTCTGGACCCGACACCAAATCTTCGAGAAGAATTCGATCATCCTGGTCGTTGGTATTCTCCTGGTCATCGCCGTGGGCGGTCTCGTCGAGATCACGCCGCTGTTCTATCTCAAGAGCACGATCGAAGTCGTCGATGGCGTCCGCCCTTACACGCCGCTGGAATTGACCGGTCGCAACATCTACGTGCGGGAAGGCTGCTATCTTTGCCACTCGCAGATGGTTCGGCCACTGCGCGACGAGGTCGAGCGCTACGGCCACTATTCGCTGGCCGCGGAAAGCATGTATGACCATCCGTTCCAGTGGGGTTCCAAGCGCACCGGACCGGATCTCGCCCGGGTCGGCGCCAAGTATTCCGATGAGTGGCACGTCACCCATCTGACCAATCCCCGCGCCATTGTCCCGCAGTCGGTGATGCCTCCCTATTCGTTCCTTGCGGAAACCGAGATCAATCCGGAATCGATCGCCGATCATCTGCGCACCAGCCGCTTGGTCGGGGTGCCCTACACGGACGACCAGATTGCCAATGCGAGCGCCGACCTGAAGGCGCAGGCTGATCCGGACAGTGCCGGCGCGGATGCCTTCAGCAAGCGATACGCCAAGGCCGTGGTCCGCAACTTCGACGGCAAGCCCGGCAATCCGACCGAGATGGACGCCCTGGTCGCCTATCTGCAGATGCTGGGCACTCTCGTCGACTTCAAGCTTTACAACGAAAAAGCCAACCTCCGCTGAGAAACGAACATGAAAGCAATATTGACTGTTCAGAATTTCGCTTCGGATTTCGTCATGACGTTCTGGACGCCGATTTTCGTCGCGACGTTCATCGCAATCGTGGCCTACGCCTTGTGGCCGCGCAACAAGGAAACCTTCGACGCGGCAGCGCGACTGCCGTTGCGAGAGGAATAAAGCAATCATGAGCAAGCACGAGGATATCGATCAGGTCTCTGGAACCGCAACCACGGGTCACGAGTGGGACGGCATCAAGGAGCTGAACACGCCGCTGCCACGCTGGTGGATCATTACCTTCTATCTGACCATCGTGTGGGCGGTCGGCTACTGGATTGTCTATCCGGCGTGGCCGATGATTTCCGGCTACACGACAGGCGTCATGCACTATTCCTCGCGCGCCGATGTTGCCGTTGAACTGGCAAATCTGGAAACCATCCGCGGTGCCAAGATGGTGGCGCTCGGCAATGCGCCGCTGGCTGACATCGAAAAGGATCCGGCGCTGCTGGCGATGGCCCGCGCCCGCGGCAAGGCGGTGTTCGGCGACAACTGCGCGCCGTGTCACGGCAGCGGTGCGGCCGGCGCCAAGGGCTACCCCAACCTGAACGACGACGACTGGGTCTGGGGCGGTTCGCTTGAGCAGATCCAGCAGACCATCGAATTCGGCGCCCGCAATGGCAATGCCCAGGCACATGAAGGACAGATGCTTGCCTTCGGTCGCGACGGTACCCTGAAGAAGCCGGAGATCGTCACGGTGGCCAATTACGTCAGGTCGCTGTCCGGGCTTTCCACCGCTCCGGGCTACGATGCTGCGGCCGGCAAGAAGCTGTTCGCCGAGAATTGCGTCGCCTGCCACGGCGACGACGCCAAGGGCAATATCGAGCTTGGCGCGCCAAATCTCACCGACGGTATCTGGCTCTATGGGTCGGATCAGGCGACATTGGTGGAAACCATCACCAATGGCCGCGCCGGCGTGATGCCGGCTTGGGGTGGGCGTCTCGACCCCGCCACCATCAAGGCGCTGACCGTCTACGTTCATTCGCTCGGGGGAGGCAAGTGAGCCTCCCGCTGGGAGCCGGGCTTTTCGGCAATTCTGTTTGAGGTGGATCAAATGCGCGTTTGAGATTGGGCTTAGGTTCAATCTGTAATGCGAGATGAATCCTTACCATGAACCAGCCTGTCCGACCCAGCGAACTGCAAGTTGACGACTATGGGCCGCTTTATGCGGCCCATAAGAAGGTCTACCCCCAGAGTGTTTCCGGTACCTTCCGCCGTATCAAGTGGGGCCTGATGGCCTTCTGCCTCGGCGTCTACTACCTGCTGCCGTTCGTGCGCTGGAATCGTGGTCTCGGCGCGCCCGACCAGGCGGTGCTGATCGACCTTCCCAACAGCCGCTTCTATTTCTTCTTCATCGAGCTGTGGCCGCAGGAGGTGTATTATTTCACCGGGCTGCTGGTCGTCGCCGCGCTCACTTTGTTCCTGATGAATTCCATCGGCGGCCGGATCTGGTGCGGCTATCTGTGTCCGCAGACCGTGTGGACGGATGTGTTCTACGCCGTCGAGCGGCTGATCGAGGGCGACCGCCGCGAGCGCATGAAAAAGGATGCCGCCGGCGGCATGAACATGCAGCGCTTCGCGGAAATCCTGCTCAAGCATTCGATCTGGCTGATGATCGCATGGTGGACCGGCGGCGCCTGGGTACTGTATTTCAACGATGCGCCGACGCTGGTGAAGGAGCTGGTGACCTTCCAGGCGCCGATGATCGCCTATATCTGGATCGGCATCTTGACCGCCACGACCTATGTGCTGGCCGGCTTCATGCGCGAGCAGGTCTGCGTCTACATGTGCCCGTGGCCGCGCATCCAGGCCGCGCTGACCGACGAATGGGCGCTCAACGTCACCTACAAATACGACCGCGGCGAATCGCGAACGTCGCTGAAGAAGGCGGCAGAGCTGCGTGCCCTCGGTCAGCCCGTCGGCGATTGCATCGATTGCTATCAATGCGTCGCGGTCTGCCCGACCGGCATCGACATCCGCGACGGTTCGCAGATGGATTGCATCCAGTGCGGGCTATGCATCGATGCCTGCGACACAGTCATGGCCAAGATCGGTCGCGAACCCCGGTTGATCGGCTACGACAACGACATCAACATCCATCGTCGCATGGAAGGCAAGCCGGACGTGTTCCGGCCGATCCGGCCGCGCACCATCGTCTATCTGGCGATGATCGCGGCGGTCGGCGGCATCATGCTCTACGCGCTGCTGACCCGGACCCTGCTCGACATCAACGTGCTGCATGACCGCAACCCGGTGGCGGTCCGGCTGTCCGATGGCCAGATTCGCAACGCCTATACGGTCCGTCTGCTCAACAAGCGCGGCTTCGATCGCGTTGTGGCCATCGACGTCGACGGCCCCGCCAATCCGACCATCCACGTGGTCGGTGCGGATTCCGTCACTCCCGACCGTCCCATGATCGTGCTGGGGCGCGACCAGACCACCGAGCTTCGCGTGCTGGTCAGCGCGTCGCCGCTCAAGGAAGGCGAGAAATCCGTTCCGCTGAAAATTCGCGTCACCGACATCGGCCTCGGCGACGTGACCTCCGCCACCGACAATTTTGTGATGCCATGACCGCATCAAGGAGCCATTCATGAGCAAGCCCGTCGCCGCACCGCGTCCACTCACCGGGCGCATGGTCCTGATCATGCTGATCGCTTTTTTCGGCGTGGTGTTCGGAGTCAATCTGACCCTGGCGAAGCTCGCCATCGACACGCTGCCCGGCACCGAAGTAGATAGCGCCTACAGCGCCAGCCTGGCCTACGAAGGCGAAATCGCTGCGGCCCGCAAGCAGAACGAGCGGGGCTGGAAGGTCGATGCCCATGTCGAGCGCGCTGCCGATGGCGTCGCCAACATCCTGGTCAATGCCCGCGACAGCCTGGGCAGCCCGCTGGCGGGGCTGGCTTTTTCCAGTCGTCTCGAGCGGCCGACGGATCGCCGCGGCGATCGCGAGGCCAATCTGGTCGAAGCCGAGAGCGCGGTCTATCGCGGCAAGGTCGCCGATGTGGCGCCCGGACAATGGGATCTCGTGCTGGAAGGCGATGCTTCCGGCCGGCGCGTGTTCCTGTCGAAGAGCCGTATCATCCTGAAGTAGGACCGCCGTCATGCTGGCAACGCGCGATTTCTCGCACTACGTGAAGAATGTTGGGTCGGGCCTGGCGCATATCGACCTTGCCGTCGAGGGCGTCAGTTGCGCCGGTTGCATGGCGAAGATCGAGCGCGGCCTCTCGGCGATCCCCGACGTGACGCTGGCACGGGTGAATCTGACCGACCGCCGCGTCGCGCTGGAGTGGAAGACTGGCACCCTCGATCCCGCCCGCTTCATCGATCGCCTGGCCGAACTCGGCTACAAGGCCTATCCGTTCGAAACCGTGCGCGCCGAAGCGGTCGAGGCCGAACAGTCCAGGTTCCTGATGCGCTGCCTCGGCGTCGCCGCCTTCGCCACTATGAACGTGATGATGCTGTCGATCCCGGTGTGGTCCGGCAGCGCCGGCGACATGATCCCCGAACAGCGCGATTTCTTCCACTGGCTGTCGGCGCTGATCGCGCTGCCCGCGGCCGCCTATGCCGGGCGGCCGTTCTTCCAGTCGGCCTGGCGCGTGCTGCGCACCGGCAACACCAACATGGACGTGCCGATCAGCATCGGCGTGGTGCTTGCGCTGGCGATGTCGGTTGCCGAGACCATCGCCCACGCCGAGCATACCTATTTCGATGCAGCCATCATGCTGCTGACCTTCCTGCTGGTCGGCCGCTATCTCGACCAGAACATGCGCCGCCGCACCCGTGCGGTCGCCGGCAATCTCGCCGCGTTGAAGGCCGAGACCGCCACAAAATTCGTCGCCGACAATGAAATCAGCGAGGTGCCGGTGGCGGCGCTGCGTGTAGGCGATATGGTGCTGCTGCGTCCGGGCGAGCGCTGCGCCGTCGACGGTACCGTGGTCGAGGGCCATTCCGAGATCGACCAGAGCCTGATTACCGGCGAGACGCTGTATGCGCCCGCCGAGCGCGGCACCGCGGTCTATGCCGGCACCATGAATATTTCCGGCACCCTGCGGATCCGGGTCTCGGCGGCGTCCGAAGGCACGCTGCTGGCGGAGATTACCCGGCTTCTGGAAAACGCCCTGCAGGCCCGCTCGCGCTATGTGCTGCTGGCCGACCGCGCGTCGCGGCTCTATGCGCCGGTGGTGCATGCCACCGCGCTGCTCACCATGATCGGCTGGGTGCTGGCCGGTGCCAGCCGGCATGACGCCATCGTCACCGCCGTCGCGGTGCTGATCATCACCTGCCCCTGCGCACTCGGCCTCGCTATTCCCACCGTGCAGACAGTCGCTTCCGGCGCCATGTTTCGTGCCGGTGTGCTGCTCAATGCCGGCGACGCCATTGAGCGCACCGCCGCGGTGACCCGCGTCATCTTCGACAAGACCGGCACCCTGACCCTGCCCGAACTCGACGTGGTCAACAGCGGCAATGTGCCGGCCGATATCCTTGAACTCGCAGGACGGCTGGCGCTGGCCAGCCATCATCCGGTCGCCGCCGCCGTGGCGCGTGCAGCCGGCGTGAAATCGCCGCTCAAGGGTGTAGTCGAGCAGCCCGGGCAGGGCGTGCGCGGTGAACTCGACGGAATCGAGCTGCGGCTCGGCCGGCCGTCGTTCTGCGGCGCCGAGGACATGGCGGAGCAGTTGCTGCGGCTCGATCCGGAAGTGTCCGTCGTCGCCTTCCGCATGGGCGATGAGCGTTATGTGTTCGCGGTCCGGCAAAGCCTGCGCCCCGATGCGCGGGAGATGATTGCCGGCCTCAAGGCCCGCGGCATCGCGGTGGAAATCCTGTCGGGCGATCGTGAGCTTGCGGTACACGCCGCGGCGCTGGCGCTCGGGGTCGACGAATGGCGCGCCGCCGTCACGCCGGCTGAGAAGATCGCGCGCATCGAGGCGCTGAAGAACCAGGGCATCAAGGTGATGATGGTCGGCGACGGCCTCAACGATGCGCCGGCGCTGGCCGCGGCGCATGTCTCCATGTCGCCGGTGACCGCCGCGCATCTGAGCCAGGCCGCCGCGGACATGGTGTTCCTCGGCAAGAAGCTGTCGCCCGTGGTCGCCGCCATCGATTATTCCCGCAAGGCATTGCGGTTGATGCAGCAGAATCTCTGGCTTGCGGTAGGTTACAACATCATCGCGGTGCCGGTGGCCATCACCGGCGTGGTGACGCCGCTGATCGCCGCATTGGCGATGTCCGGTTCGTCACTGCTGGTGATGCTGAACGCTTTGCGGGCGCGCCGGGTCGCGTCGGAAAGAACCTGATGGAAGTTCTCGTCTATCTCGTCCCGGCAGCGCTCGGCCTTGGGTTGGTCGGACTGCTGGGATTCATGTGGTCGCTGAAGAACGGCCAGTATGACGATATGGAAGGCGCCGCGTGGCGGGCTATCGCCGATGACGAGCCTGCGCCTACGACCCCCGCGGACGGCCCCGCCAAATAGGTTGCCTTGCCGACCTCAGCCGCAGCAGCACAGGAACGCCGTGACCGGCGCTTCCTGCCAGTGCGTCGGCTTCACGGCGAGTTCCTGCAGGGTCTCGGCATTCACCCAGCTCTTGCCGGTATGAAAGCAGGGGTAGCGCAGTTCATGGATGCGGTCGTCGATGATGGCCAGCTCGACTTCGCGAACCCGCGGCGCGGTTGAGATGTCTTTCCACATGCTCCGAATCTGCCAGTGGCGGCGGTGCCGCGCCTTGATTCAGATCAGCGCGGGCGCCTTTGTCTCTGTGTCTTTCCCGGGAGCCAGCGACAGCGTGACATGGTAGATGCTGTGGTCGTCGCGGTCCGGCTTCACGGCGAAGCCGAGATCCCGGCACATGTTGAGCATGACGGTATTGTCGGCCAGCACCTGGCCGGCGATGGTCGTCAGGCCCTCCGCCTTCGCGTAATCGATCATCAGCTGCATCAGCGCCCAGCCGAGCCCGCGTCCTTTCAGGTCCGAGCGCAGCAGGATGGCGTATTCGCCGCTGTCGTAGATCGAATCCGAATGCAGCCGGACGACGCCGATCATTTCGCCGCTGGCCTCGTTGAAGGCGACGAAGGCGATGGCGCGGGCATAGTCCAGCTGGGTCAGCCGGGCGATGAATTCATGGGTGAATTCCTTCATCGGCGCGAAGAAGCGCAGCCTGAGATCGCCGAGCGTGACATAGCGCAGCATTTCGTGGATCTGCGGTTCGTCTTCCGGGCGGATCGGCCGCGCGAACACGTTTAGCCCGTCCTTGAGCGAGAAACGGCGCTGCCATGAGGACGGGTAGGGGCGCACCGCGAAATTGCCATTGCCGGGGCCGGCGAATTTCTTCTGGATCACAGGCCGGACCGCGACGCGCGCGTCCACGGCGATCACGCCATTCTCGTCTGCCAGCAGCGGATTGATGTCGAGTTCGCTGACCTTCGGCAGATCGGCCGCCAGTTGCGCGACCTTGACCAGCGTACGTTCGACCTCGCCGGGCTTGACCGGAGGGACGTCCCGATAGCCGGCGAGAATGCGCGAGACCCGAGTGCGGCTCACGAGGTCGCTGGCGAGGTTGAGATCCAGCGGCGGCAGCGCCAGCGCCTTGTCGTTGATGACCTCCACCGCCGTGCCGCCACGGCCGAACACCACGATGGAGCCGAAGGTCGGATCGTTGGCGATGCCGAGGATCAGTTCCCGCGCCTTGGCGCGCACCATCATCGGCTGCACGATGACGCCGTCGATATGCGCGTCCGGCCGCTTGGCCTTGGCGCGATTGAACAGTTCGTTGACGGCGATGCGGACCGCCTCGACGCTGGTGACATTGAGGATGACGCCGCCGACATCGGACTTGTGCGGAATGTCCTTAGACAGGATCTTCAGCACCACCGTCTGGCCATTGGTGAAATGCACCGAAGCCTGCGCCGCCGCTTCGTCGGCGTTCGCTGCGGCGCCGGTAGCGACCATCGGGATCTGATAGGCGTCGAACAGCTGCTTCACCTCGATGGGATCGAGCCAGTCCCGTCCGTCGGTGATGGCCCCATCGACGATGGCGCGCGCGCGTTCCACGTCCGGCACGAAATCGCTGGGCAGGCTTGGCGGCACCTCGGCGAGCGCGGTGACGATCTCGCGGTGATGCACCAGATGCATGAAGCCGCGCACCGCGTCGTCCTCGGTGGCGTAGTTCGGAATGCCCGCGGCGCTGAGCGCCTTGATGATGTTCTGTTCGGCGCCGACCCAGACCGCCAGCACCGGCTTCGGAATCACATCGCGCTTGCGGCGATGCGAATCGATGACTCCGGTGACGGCCACGGCGATGTCGGCGGCGGGCGCGATGGCCGTCTGCACGTTCATCACCAGCACCGCGTCATTGCTCTTGTCAGCCAGCAGCAGCTCAAGCGTCGCGGCGTAGCGCGCGGCATCGGCATCGCCGACGATGTCGATCGGATTCGAGCCGGACCAGGTCGGCGGCAGGACGGCATCAAGCTGCTGCCGCGTATCGTCGCCGATGGCCGCGGGAATGCCGCCGAGTTCCGCCAGCCGGTCGATGGCCAGCACGCCGATGCCGCCGCCATTGGTCAGGATCGCGAGCCGCTTGCCCGGCGGCGCCTTGACCCGGCTGAGGGTTTCGACGCAATCGAACAGTTCGCGCAGGTCCGACACGCGCAGCATGCCGGCGCGGCGGAATGCCGCGTCATAGACATCGTCGGCGCCGGCCAGCGCGCCGGTGTGGGTCGCCGCCGCCTTGGCGCCCTGCGCCATGCGCCCGGCCTTGACCACGATCACCGGCTTCACGCGTGCCGCGGCGCGCGCCGCGGACATGAACTTGCGGGCATCCTTGATCGCTTCGACGTAGAGCAGGATCGCCTTGGTGCCCGAGTCCAGCGCGAAATAGTCGAGCAGGTCGGCGATATCGACATCGAGCTGGTCGCCGACCGACACGATGCCGGAAAACCCCACGCCGCGCTGCGAGGCCCAGTCCACCATGCCGGTGGCGATGGCGCCGGATTGCGAGATCAAAGCGAGATTGCCCGCCGCCGGCATGTGCGCGGCGAAACTGGCATTGAGCCGCGCGTTCGGCATCAGGATGCCGATGCAGTTGGGGCCGATCAGCCGCATGCCGTGTTGCCGGGCCGCGCTTTCGGTCGCCTCCGACAGCGAGCCGGTACCGTGGCCGAGGCCGGCACTGATGATGACCGCGCCGGCGACGCCGAGGGCGCCGGCTTCGGCGATGATGCCGGGGATCGCCGGCGCGGGCGCCGTGATGACGACCAGTTCGGGAACGAAGGGCAGCTCGGCGAGGCTGCTCACCGCCGTGGTGTCGCCGATCGTCCCGTAACGTGCGTTGACCAGGCCGAACTGGCCCTTGAAGCCCGCCGCAACGATGTTCTTCATCACCGCATGCCCGACGGAGCCGGGCCGCGGGCTCGCGCCAATCAGCGCCACCGAGCGCGGCGCAAGCAAGCTGCTCAATCGGTAGACGGACATCCGGTCACGACGTTTCTAAAAGGGGGATCTGGTCGGTCGACGGATCATGAAGCTGACCGTCCGTCATCGATGGCACACGCCTGCAGGGCACGCATGACATCCTCGCGCGAGATGATGCCTTGCAGCCGATGGTCGGCCGTCGCCACGATGACGCTGCGCATGCGGTGCTCCACCATCAGTTGCAGCACCCTGACCAGCTTGCTGGATTCGTCGACCGCGATGAATTTCGGCGTCATGAGCTCGCCGACGGTGCGCTTCATGAGCTCTTCATAGTTCGGCACCATGCTGCCCGGCTGCAGCGCAAAGCACTTCAGGAAATCGAACTTGGTGACGATGCCGACAATCTTCGAATTCTCAACCACCGGATAGGTGTTGAAGTCGTCCTTCTCGACCAGCGTGTAGAGATCGCGCATGGTCATGTCGCGTGTCACCGTGGCGACATCGCGGGTCATGAAATTTCCGACGGTTTCTTCGAGAAATTTGTACACGCGCCATCCGCTGTTCGGTCTTGAGACTATATCACTCAGTTGGTCGCAGGAACAGTGGCGCGCCGCGGCTGGCCGCAGCGCGCCACCGAGACGATCAGGCTGCGGTTTTGATGTCAATCTTCTTCGACTGCGCCGGAGCCGGCTTGGGAACGGTCACCTTGAGCACGCCATTGGCGATCGTCGCCTTGATGCTGTCGAGGTTGACGCCAGCCGGCAGTTGGACGGTGCGCATGAACGAGCCATAGGTCCGCTCGACCAAGTGGTAATCCTTGTCCTTCTCTTCGCGCTGGTTCTTCTTCTCGCCGCGGATGGTCAGGAGATTGTCGGCGGCGTTGAGCTGGATGTCCTTTTCCTCAAGGCCGGGCAGGTCCGCGGTGATTTCGATTTCCTTGTCGGTTCCCGCGACGTCCATGTTGGGAACCAGCGGATAGGACGCGGACGAAAACGATGGCAGGCCGCGGGTGAAGCCGTCGAACAGGCGATCAATTTCCTGCTGCAGGGCGGAAAACGGGTTGGCGGCGGGGCGGCCAGGGCTGCGGTCCTGGCCGACGGGAATGAGCGATTTCATGTTCATGATATCCTCCATCTGGGGCTCCTTGCCCCGGTGAAGCGATACCGTATTTGCGGCATTGCTGTTTTGATCAGGGTCAAGTAGGCGCAAAGTTCATTGCGCCATAGATGAACCGGTGCCCTTGCAACAGGCTGTTGTGACTTCGCACAATGTGGATTGGATGAGCGATCTCGCCATCTTCCGTCATGCATCAACAGGAAGCCGATCACCAGATGACAGGCGCCATCGCTTCCGAGGCGGCCTCGCAGGAGCAGGTATTTTCATTCCTGGCCGATCCCGCCACCCATGGTGGCCGCGCGGTCCAGCGCATCGACACCCATGCTGCGTCGGTGTTCCTCGCCGGCGATGACGCCTTCAAGGTCAAGCGCGCGGTGCGCTACCCCTATCTGGATTTTTCGACGCTGGAAAAGCGCAAGGCAGCTCTTGAGGTCGAACTCGAGGTCAATCGCGCCTTCGCCCCGCAGATCTATACCGGCGTCGTGCCGATCATGCACCGGCCGGATGGTGCGCTGGCCATCGGCGGCGAGGGCGCGCCGGTGGAGTGGGCGCTGCGGATGCGGCGCTTCGACGAGACCCAGACGCTCGATCATCTTGCCGCAGCAGGCCTGCTCGATGCCGGCCTTGCCGCCGCCACTGCCGAGGCGATCGTGGCGTCGCACGATGCGGCCGCGATCTGCCGCGATGCCGCATGGCCGCAGTCGATTCCCGCGCTGATCGCCGGCAATACCGGCGCCTTCGTTGCCGCCGGCTGCTTCGCCGCAGATCAGGTGCAGGCACTCGATCGCGACAGCGAAGCCGCCTTCGCGCGATGCAACGTTCTGCTTGCAAGACGGCGCGACGCCGGTTTCGTCCGGCGCTGTCATGGCGACCTGCAT
Organism: Rhodopseudomonas sp. RCAM05734; assembly: GCF_052658035.1. Lineage (NCBI taxonomy): Bacteria > Pseudomonadati > Pseudomonadota > Alphaproteobacteria > Hyphomicrobiales > Nitrobacteraceae > Rhodopseudomonas > Rhodopseudomonas sp. RCAM05734. The sequence continues at coordinate 1,547,800 of NZ_CP199742.1, forward strand.
CTGGCCAACATCGTCCGGATCGACGGCAAGCCAGTATTGTTCGACGCGCTCGAATTCGATGCGGCGATGGCCACCACCGACGTGCTCTACGATCTGGCCTTCTTGTTGATGGACCTGATCAGCTATGGGCGTGGCGCGGCCGCCAACATCATCCTGAACCGCTATCTCGCGACCACATCGCTGGATAATCTCGACGCCCTGTCGACGCTGCCGCTGTTCCTGTCGATCCGTGCGGCGATCCGGGCCAACGTGCTGCTCGCCCGGCTCGATCGCAAGGGCAGCGACAGTGCGGGCGTGAAGGCGCGCGCCGAGATCTATTTCACGCTCGCCCGCCGGATGATCGCGCCGGCAAAGCCGCGGCTGATTGCGGTCGGCGGACTGTCCGGCACGGGGAAATCAGTGCTCGCGCGCGAGCTAGCGCCTGACATTGCGCCACTGCCGGGCGCCGTCTTGCTGCGCTCCGATGTGTTGCGCAAGCAGCAATTCACGATGCGGGAGACCGATCGCCTGCCGGGCGAGGCCTATCGGCCCGAGATCACCGCGAAGGTCTACGACACCCTCGCCGAACACGCCGGCCGCGTTCTGGCGGCCGGCCATTCTGTGGTCGTCGACGCGGTGTTCGCGCGGCCCTCCGAGCGTGCGGCGATCGCCGCGGTTGCCCGCGGTGCCAGCGTTGCCTTCACAGGCCTGTTCCTGGAGGCCGATACGGCGATCCGTGCCGCGCGTGTCGTAAGTCGTCGCAACGACGCTTCCGACGCGACCGCGGAGATCGCGCGGCAACAGGACGCCTACGATCTCGGCGCGATGGACTGGATTCCGATCGATGCGTCCGGGACGCCGGAGCAGACGCTGGCGCGAAGCAGGGCAACACTGTCGGACGACAAGACGTCGTAACGGAGCGCTAGATGTTTAGTCCCGGACTTTGATGGGTCGGATCAACATTGAATCTGGTGGGCTCTTTTGTCCAGATCTTACAAACGTACTCGTAGGGTGTGAGGCCCTGCAGGGTCTTTAGCCGACGCGCGAAGTTGTAGGCGTCGATGAAGTCGCCGAGGTGGCGACGGAGTTGGTCGTGGGTCTCGTAGTGGAAGCGCTTGACGGTCGCTTCCTTGATAGTCCGGTTCATCCGTTCGACCTGGCCATTGGTCCAGGGGTGCTTGGGCTTGGTGAGGCGATGATCGATGTCGGCCTGGGCGCAAGCCAACTCAAAGCCATGGGCCCAGACCGGCTCGCCACGCTCGAGGGCCAGCTTGATCTCAGGGACCGCTGAGCCACCGGCACCGGGCGTGGTGAAGTGCGTGCCATTGTCGGTCAGCACGGTGTGGATCTTGTAGGGCACGGCCGCGATCAGGTGGCGCAGGAAGTCGCCGGCGATGCGCCGAGTGGCTTTCTCGTGCAACTCGACGAAGGCGAACTTTGAGGTCCGGTCGATCCCCACGAACAGATAGAGCTTGCCCTGCTCGGTGCGGACCTCGGCGATGTCGATGTGAAAGTAGCCGATCGGATAGGTCTTGAACTTACGCCGATCTGGCTTGTCGCCCTCGACTTCAGGCAATCGCGAGATGTCGTGGCGCTGCAGGCAGCGATGCAGTGACGAGCGCGTCAGATGCGGGATGGTTGGTTGCAGGGCATACAAGCAGTCATCGAGCGGCAGCAGCGTGTGCCGCCGGAAGGCGACAATAAGCGCCTCTTCCTCGACCGTCAGAACCGTCGACTTCGGGTCTTTCGGCCCGGTTCGTAGATCTTCGACCGAGGCCCGCGCCTTCCACTTGGCGACGGTCTTGGGATTGATCCCATGCCGCCTGGCCAAGACCCTCAGGCTCTCTTGACTATGTTGTATCGCTCGACGGACCGCCGCTGTCGTTGTGGCGCTCCCGTGGTGAACCTGTCCCATAGCGCATCCTTCCAACCGTCGGAGAATAATGCACCATCAAATGCTGGGACCAAACATCTAGTCGTTTTCGTCGTCGACCCAGAATTTATCGGTACGGGCAAAGGCGCGATAGGCCTTGATCGAGGTCTTCAACAGCGCCTCCGCCTCTGACTGGCCGTCGCGCGCCAACAGTTGCCTGACCAGCGATCTCGCCGGCGGCGCACGCCGGGTACGGCGGGCTTTTTCCGCAGCGGCATCCAGCATTTCCTTCCAGCCCGCCTGATCGTTCAACTCGCCGAGCGCGGTCTGCAGGCGTTCCAGTGCGACGAGCGAACGGTCGATCGACGGCGCATTGCGCTTGCCGTCAAATATTCCGCGGGTCAGTTCGGTGGCGTAGCGCATGCGCTTGGCGCGCAGCCGTAGCTTGTGTCGCTGCGCTGGATCCAGCTCATCCAGATGCCGACCGTTGCGCATCTTTCGCTTCTGCCGCGTCAGTTCTTCCGCCACCACGGCGCTCGCTTTGCTGTCGGCGTACACGTCGTTGATGCAGCTGCCGTCGGCCCATTCCACGGCGCGCAGCGCAAAGGCGCGAAAGCGGTCGGATGTCAGCGCCGTTTTTACGCGTCGATACGCCATCGCACGTTGTCGCGCGAATGTCCGATGCAGTTCCGCGACGCTTTTGCGTCTGGGATGGGCTTTCATCAGCGGCCGCACCGCCTCGGCCAGGAACACGTCGAACTCCCGCGCCTTGCCGAGCTCGCCACCGATCCATTTCAACTCGCGCGCGACGATGGCGGGTTCGTCTGCGGAGAGGACTTCGGAAAATACCCGGATCGCCGCATCGAGCCGGCGCGCGGCAACGCGCATGGCATGCAATGCATCCGCATCGCCCGCACATACGCCGGCCCGATTGGCCAGCAGTTGGGAGAGGCAGGCGCCAAACACCGTCGTCACCGCTTCCGCCGCACTCATGGTCGGGGTCAAGGCGATGGCAGACGCCTTGATGGCGACGATCTTGTCGCCGTTCAGCAGTTGATAGCCGGCTTGAGCCGGGGATCTGACCGAGATGTCGGCCGGGACGATAGCCTGGATCTGTCTAGCGACGTCGAACAAGGCGGCGCGACGACCGCGCGTCAGTTCGAGGACCACGGCATGAAATGGCACGACGCTGTCGCCGGCGTTGATCCGGCCACTGTCGAGGGAAACCTTGACGCCGCCGAGGCGACAGCTCCGGCGCGTGGTCTCGGTGGTGAAGACGGATTGCAGCGCTGTCGGCAGGCGGTCGCCGCACAGCCGGGCGATCAGGTGGTCGGGAACTGAGGGCTCGCCGGCGGACGATGTCGTGTGCTGTTCGCAGCGTTGCAGAATCCCCAGCCGTGGTGCCTCGATGGTCTGCACCAGCCCGCCGGCTTCGCCGTGCAGCCGGAATGAGAATCCGGCACGGCCGAAGGCATGGTCCCTGGTGTCGAGATAGGTCGATCTCAGGATGCCAGCCTTGCGCGATTGCGACAGGCGGTCGCGTAGCAACGGGTGACGACTCAGGCGGAGAATGTCCGCGGCAGTGACGTCGAATGTGAGTTCGGCCAAGCCGGCGATGGCCGGGCTGTCGCCGGCTGACTCAGACGCGTCGCAATCCGGATCGTTCGATGGAGACGGCGGCAATGCATGACCTTTCTCCATGGCAGGCTAACCTAGTCGACGATCCGCGGGCAGGCGGGGGACTTGCTGCCCATCGAGAATTGTAGCGCGATAATACCGTCGATGAAACTCGCATTTTTGCGTGACAATTCGATTGCGACGGTCGACGCTGATGTATGATTGTTGCTCGGTCCGGATCTGCCGACGCGCCTCACGCCATCGGCGGGCAATCGGACTCAGTCTATTGATGCAAATCAATCGGCGACGGTGCTTGACTTAGTAAAGAATACTCTACGGAGAGTCGCTGCGCTCCCTGCACGTCTTGAAAGGTCCGGCTTCATGCTGCGAATGATCGTTGGTCAGATCGCCGTCGCGCTGCTGCTCCTCGCATCCGCGCAGGCTCAGGGGCCTTCGCCCGCCGTACAGCGCGGCAAGGCTTTTGCAATCAACAATTGCAGCAAGTGTCACTCCGTCGACAAGGTGACGCAAAGCCCGCTCAAGGTTGCGCCGCCGTTCCGCACCCTGCATCTGCGCTATCCGGTCGATACCCTCGCCGAAGCCTTGGCAGAAGGCATTGTCACCGGACATCCGTCGATGCCGGAGTTCAGGCTCGATCCCGACCAGATCAACGACTTCCTGTCTTATATGAAGACGCTAGAATAGATCGCGGCGGACCGCTTTTACAGCGCGTCCGCGGTCCAGGCGATCATCTCCTTGGCGATGCGGCCGAACGCGGCATCGAACGCGGCCACGGCCCCGATGGGATCGACCGTGTCGAGCTTCTGGCTCTGCTGAAACAGCTTTGACGCAACGACCTTGCCGTCCTTGTCGAGAATGCGCGCCGACAGCGCGATATCGGCGGTCGGCTCATGGTCCGTGTCGATCCGGAAGCGCCGGATATCGATGGCGATCTGGTCGTCTGCGGTCACACCGTCCATCGCGCGCAGCGGCGCGTGCGCCACGTCGTAATTCTCAAAACTCTCGATCAGCTTGGCTTGCAGCAGTTTGGGAATGCTGTCGGCCCATTGCGCGTCCTCGAAGCCGGGAAAGTCCTTGGCCGGCGAAAACAGGAAGCGCTGGGTCTGCAGCATCACCACGGCGGTCGGCTCCGGAATGGCGAGCTGTCCCTTGAGGGTCTTCGTCGGTGCGGCGAAGCCCTGCGCTGCTTGCAAGTTGTAGGTGGTCTTCTTGGCGGGCGCCGCGCCGCCGCCGGTCATGCGCTCGAGCCCGGTGACGATGCCGTCGAGTTTTCCGGTGTTGCGCGCCAGCCCCTCGGAGAACACCTGCAGATTGCCGATGGTTTTCTTCAGCGGATCCGCATTGTCGGCCAGCACGCCGTCGACGCGCTGCAGCGCGTCGCGCGCGGCCTGGGTCATGCTGCGTGTGGCGCCCGGATCGGCGATCAGGGTCGGCACCGGCCCGGTATTGCCGAGCATCTTGCCGCCTTCCAGCGCGACGACGGGAACGCCGGTCAGACCCTGGAAATCCAGCCCGACCCGGGTATCGGGTCGCACCGGCGTGGTGGTGGCCACCGAGATGGTGGCGTTGACGCGGCGCGGATCGTCCGTTGCCAGACCCAGTTCGGTGACCTCGCCGACACGGATGCCGTTGAACAGCACGCCGGCACCCACCAGCAGGCCGGGCACCGAGCCCTCGAACTGCACATGATAGGTGGTGCGCGCGCCGAGGCCGCCGGTGTTGTGCAGCCAATAGACGAAGCCGAACACGGCGACGATGGCCGCCAGCACGAATGCTCCGACGATGACGAAGGGGGCGCGTGTTTCCATGGCTCAGCTCGCTCTTGGTTGCAGCATCTGGGATCGCTTGCCGTGGAAATAGGCTCGCACCCAGGGATGTTCGGATCGCATCAGTTCGGGCAACGGCCCGATGGCAACGATCTTGCCGTCGGCCAGCGCGGCGACGCGGTCGCACACGGTATTCAGGCTGGCGAGATCATGGGTGACCATGAACACCGTCAGGCCCAGCGTCTTCTGCAGCGTCTTGATCAGCGTATCGAAATCGCCGGCAGCGATGGGATCGAGGCCGGAGGTCGGTTCGTCGAGAAACACGATCGCTGGGTCGAGCGCCAGCGCGCGCGCCAGCGCCACGCGCTTGGTCATGCCGCCGGACAGCTCCGATGGAAACTTGTCGCCATCCTCCGGTTTCAGTCCGACCATTTCCAGCTTGGCGTTGGCGATGTCGTCCATCAGCGAGGCGGACAATGTCAGGTTCTCACGCAGCGGAAACTGCACGTTCTGCCGCGCCGTGAGCGAGGAGAACAGCGCGCCCTGCTGGAACAGGATCCCCCAGCGGCCGGCGCTCTTCTGGGTGATGCGGTCGTTGACCCCACCGATCGGAACGCCCATCACCTCGATCTCGCCGCTGCGGCGCGGGATAAGGCCAATAATTGTCCGCAGCAACACCGACTTGCCGCCGCCGGAGGCGCCGACGAGGCCGAGGATTTCGCCGCGCCGGACGTCCAACGACAGGTGATCGATCACCACATGCTTGCCGAAGCCGACCACGAGGTCGCGAACCCGGATCGCGAAGGGGACTGCTGTCTCGGTCATCTTCACATTCCGATCGAAGCGAAGAACACCGCGAACAGCCCGTCGAGCACGATGACCAGGAAGATCGATTTCACCACCGAGGTGGTGGTCTGCTTGCCCAGGGATTCCGCGCTGCCCTTGACCCGCAGGCCTTCGCTGCAGGCAATGATGCCGATCACCAGCGCCATGAATGGCGCCTTGATCATGCCGACCTCGAAATGGGTGACGGTGACCGCGTCATGCAACCGGGCAATAAAGATGGCCGGACTCATGCCGCCGTAGAACCAGGCGGTCAGGCCGCCGCCGTACAATGCGGCGATCGACCCGATGAAGGTCAGGATCGGCAGCGCGCAGACCAGCGCCAGAATGCGCGGCAGGATCAGCACATCGACGGGATCGAGTCCCATGGTCGACAGGGCATCGATCTCCTCGCGCATCTTCATGGAGCCGAGTTCGGCCGTATAGGCGCTGCCGGAGCGGCCTGCGACCATGATGGCGACGATCAGCACGCCGAGTTCGCGCAGAACCAGGATGCCGACCATGTCGACCACATAGGAATCGGCGCCGAACCTGCGGAAATGAAAGATGCCCTGTTGGGCGATGATGGCACCGATGAGGAAGGTAATGAGCACGACGATGGGGATTGCCTGCCAGCCGACCCGGTAAAGCTGGTACACAAAGGATGTGAGCCGGAGCGAGCGCGGCCTGGCGACGATACGCAGCAATGCCATGCAGAGCGAGCCGAGCATCTGCAGGAAGATCGAGATGTCCTCGGTCGCGCCGAGCGCGGAACGGCCGAGCTCGTCCAGTTTGGTGACGACCATGCCGCGCGGCGCCGATGGCTTGGGAGCGTGGCGGTTGACCTGGCGGACTTCCTCGATCAGTCCGGCATAATCGGGCGACACGTTGACGATTTCGGCACGGTGACCGGCAAGTGGGACGCGCCGGGCAAGTTTCTCAAGCAGCCAGGCGCCGATCGTGTCGATCTCCCGGACACCGGCCAGATCCATCGTCACGCGGGCGGCGCGATCGATCTGGGGGGCCACGGCTGCTGCCAGCGTTTCCAGTGCTTCAGCATGGACTGCCGTCCACGCGCCGCTTGGACGCAGTTCCAGCGCGGCGTCCGTCGCCGTGGCAGTTAGCAGAGGGGCAGTGGACACGACGACCGTCCTTTTGCGATTCGGCTCCAGGGGGAAGCCGGGCTGTGCGAATGCTTGACTGTTGAGGAAGCGTGCACTCTGCGCACGCGAACCGTTTTGACGCACGTCAATGGGTGCCCGAACGGCTGGCGTACCGTCGCTATGGTTCGAAGGCAGCTCGATGCTTCCATCAAGGGGACCGGCCCTGTTGAGTCCGGGAGCCACCTTGGTCCGGTCGATGACCTCACTTGTGCGATCCTCGTTTGGCGACGAGCGGTTGATAGTGGGGAAGTATGTTTCGATCAGGGCAGGCTGCGGCATCCCGACATCGCAGGTGGCGCCGGTTGGATATCTTTGATGCAGGCCGCATTCTGGTTCGTCCGGATGCAGGCCATAACGCACGGTAGGCATGATGCGAGCAATGGTATTGTCGGGTCCGGGTGCTCAACTCCGTATGCAGGAGCGCGCCGACCCGCTTCCCGGTGCGGGACAGATTCGCGTCAAGGTCAGCGCCTGCGGCGTCTGCCGCACCGATCTGCATGTGTTCGATGGCGAATTGCCCGATATCAGATATCCGATCGTGCCGGGCCATGAGATCGTCGGCCGGGTCGATCTCGTTGGCGCCGAGGTCACCACGCATCGGATCGGCGATCGGGTCGGCATTCCTTGGCTGGGCAGCACCTGCGGCGTATGCCGGTTCTGCCGCGAGGGCATGGAGAACCTCTGCGACAACCCGACCTTCACCGGCTACACCCGCGATGGCGGCTTTGCCACGCACACCATTGCCGATGCGCGCTTTGCCTTTGCCCTTGGCGAGCACGGCGACGACGTGGCGATGGCGCCGCTGTTGTGCGCAGGCCTGATCGGCTGGCGCTCGCTGGTCATGACCGGCGACGCGCCGCGACTCGGCATCTACGGCTTTGGCGCCGCGGGGCACATCATCGCCCAGGTGGCGATATGGCAGGGCCGCTCGGTCCATGCCTTCACGCGTACCGGCGACACGGCGGCGCAGGATTTCGCGCGCCGTCTCGGCGCGGTCTGGGCAGGCGCCTCCGGCGAACTGCCCGACGCGCCGCTCGATGCCGCCATCATCTATGCGCTGGCCGGCGAGTTGGTGCCCATGGCGCTGCGCGCGGTGCGCAAGGGCGGGCGTGTGGTCTGTGCCGGAATCCACATGAGCGACATTCCGACGTTTCCTTACGACCTGCTTTGGGGCGAGCGGAAACTGTTGTCGGTTGCCAATCTGACGCGGCAGGACGGCATCGATTTCTTTGCCATCGCGGAAAAGGCGGGCATCCATGCCCAGACGACGGCCTTTCCGCTCAGCCAGGCCAACGACGTGCTCGCCAAATTGCGCGGTGGGGAGCTCCTTGGCGCCGCGGTGCTGCAGCCATAGGGGTCTGCGGTTACGGCTGGCGAACATAGTCGCCGGGCGCGTCTGGCAGGGAGCGAGCATCCGCGCCGCCGCCGCCCATGGGCGGTGGATCGCAAAGCGCGCCGGATCGCGCGGTCAGCCAGGTCGTCCATTCCGGCCACCACGATCCGTCATGATGCGGCGCCGTCTTCAGCCATTCATCCGGGCCGATATAGGACCCGTCGGCGGGCTTGAGGAGAACCTGATAGCTGTGACTGGGCTGGTCCGGCGGCGCGACGATGCCGGCATTGTGGCCGCCGCTGGTGAGCAGGTAGGTGACGTCGGCATCCACCAGGAAATGGATCTTGTAGGCTGACTTCCAGGGCGCCACGTGGTCGCGCACCGTTCCGACCACGAACATCGGCGTGTGAATGTCTGACAGCGAGATCGGCCGGCCGTCCACCAGATAGCGGCCCTCGGCGAGATCGTTGTGCAGGAACGGCTGGCGCAGATATTCCGAATGCATGCGGTAGGGCAGCCGCGTGGCGTCGGCATTCCAGGCCATCAGGTCCGACGGCGGCGCGCGTTCGTCCATCAGGTAATCGTGCACGATCTTCGACCAGATCAGGTCGTTGGAGCGCAGGATCTGGAACGCGCCGGCCATCTGCGTGGTGTCGAGCACCCCGCGCTGCCACATCATGTCCTCGAGAAAGGCCACCTGGCTTTCGTTGATGAACAATGAGAGTTCGCCGGCTTCGGTGAAGTCGGTCTGCGCCGCGAGCAGGGTGATCGATTTCAGGCGGGTATCGCCATCGCGGGCCATCGCCGCGGCGGCGATCGACAGCAGGGTGCCGCCGAGGCAGTAGCCCAGCGCGTGGATGCCGCGATCAGGCAGGATGTCGGCAATGGTCGCGACGGCGGCGTCGACGCCGAGCCGGCGGTAATCCTCCAGGCTGATGTCGCGATCCGCCGAGCCGGGATTGCGCCACGAGATCATGAACACCGTGAAGCCGGCATCCGTGAGGAATTTCACCAGCGAATTGTGCGGCGACAAATCGAGAATGTAGTATTTCATGATCCAGGCCGGCACGATCAGGATCGGCTCGGGATGCACCTTCGCGGTGGTCGGCTGGTACTGGATCAATTCAATCAGGCGATTGCGGAACACCACCTTGCCGGCTGCGGTGGCGACGGTCTTGCCGACCACGAAGGACTGATTCTCAGTGCTTTTTTCGCCGGCCAGCGCGTGGCTCCAGTCGCTGCAGAAATTCTGCCAGCCACGGACAAAATTTTCGCCTCCGGTCTCGATAGTTTTCCGCAGTACGTCGGGATTGGTGGCGGCGAAATTCGAGGGTGCCAGCACGTCGAGCGGCTGCCGCATCGAAAACTCGACAATGGCCTCGTTGGCCGGCGCCACGCCGCGCACCCCGGTCGTGGCATTGTGCCACCATTGTTCGCTGAGCAGGAAGGCCTGCGCCATCAGATTGAACGGCGGTAACTGCCAGTCCGGCCCGGCGAAGCGGCGATCCTGCGGCAGCGGCGCAATCAGCGGGGCAGGCTGGTCCTTCGATGAAGCCGCGGCTACGGCGTAGGTTGCGAGCTGCCTGCTGCGCTGCACGGCGTCCCGGGTTGTATCGAGCCGCTTGGCCGGCGCCGAAGCCAGATGCGCGGCCCAATCGAGCCATGCCATCGCCAGCGCCGTCGGCGAAAGGCCGCCGGTGAGCTGCGCCAGCATGGCGTGGAAGGCGCGATCGGCATCGTGCGGTTCATGGAGCGCCTGGTCCCCGGCGGCGGCGACCGGGTGCACAATATCAGGCACGGCGACCGGCGCGCGATGCGGAGGCGCGGGCTCTGCCACGCGCGGGAGCGGACTGCTTGAAGCCATCCGCTGCTCGACCTTGGTCATGTAGTCGTTCCCGGCCGTGCTCAGTCGTTGCGGGGGTGGTTGGTCAACTGCGCCATTGCCTGGACGACGCGCTCGCCATGGCGGAACAGGCGCTCGGCGTCGCGGCGCAGGAAGTCGAGCTGATGCTGGCTACATTCTGTCCACATGGTCTTGATATCGTTGGTGGAGTGCGCACCGGCCATCTTCGAGACGAGCTCGTTGAACAGGTGCGTTTCGGTGCGCGCGCGCTCGAACATCTCGTTGCCGGCGACCATCCATTCGTCGAGGAATACCCGCTGCGCGGTGAGCAGAATGTCGAATGTGCGCTTGCCGGCCACTGTCGAGCGCGTGACCGCGTCGGCCGCGGTTTGCTCGCCTGTTGCGATGTGCTCGGAAAGTTCTGCCATGACCGTCTCCGTGATCCAGAGGGTTCGAAAAAACAATGCCAGCGTTGCGCCGCTCCCGCGTTGCGCTGAATCAATTCAGCGGGAAGTCAGCAGTATAGCGCGGCGCCCGCGACGGGATCTTGATTCAGCTCAAGCGGGCCGGCGTCATTCCGGGGCATTCAGGTTGCTCTCGGAATCTGGCTCAATTCGTTCGACGGCGACCGGCACAGTCCATGACATTTTTCGTCAAGCACAGCTTTCCCATGCGGCGGCAGCGGCATGCCGCCAACGCTGCACCGGCCGATCTGTTCTGGCAGAAGCCGCCGGACGCCCTGCTGGCGGGCCTGCAAAGCCGGCGCGAGGGGCTGACAGCCTCGGTCGCTGCTGACCGGCTCGCGCAAGTTGGACCGAATGCCTTTCACGAACCGGTCAGGCAGCGCCTGCTGGCCAAGATCGCCAAGCGGGTGCTCAATCCGCTGATCGCCATCCTGCTGGTCGCCGCCGCCATCTCCAGCATCAGTGGCGATATCGCCAGTTTCATCATCATCGTGACGGTGATCGCCGGATCGATCGGGCTCGATATTGTTCAGGAACACCACGCCGAAGTCGCGGTGGAGACGCTGCGGCGCTCCGTTGCGGTCAAGGCCGATACCCGCCGCGACGGCAAGGTGATCGCGGTTGCCGTCGAGGATCTGGTGCCCGGCGACATCGTCGAGCTGCGCACCGGCGATCTGGTGCCGGCGGACGGCGTGGTGCTCGAAGCACACAATGCCCAGGTCAACGAATCGCTGATGACCGGCGAGGCATTTCCGTCTGCCAAGAACGACCAGTCGTCCAGCAGCGCGACGCCGAGCGATGCCGGCAATGCGCTGTTCGCGGGGACGTCGGTCGTCGGCGGCAGCGCGCTGATGCTCATCGTCGCCACCGGCCCGAACACCCGCTTCGGCGCCATCGCCGCGGCGCTGTCGTCGAACGAGCCGCCCACCGCGCTGGAACGCGGCGTGCACAATCTCGGCCTGCTGATCCTGAAGCTGACCATCTTCCTGACGCTGTTCGTGCTGTTCGCGCATCTGGTGGCCGGGCGGCCGCCGGTCGAGTCGTTCCTGTTCGCGGTGGCGCTGGCGGTTGGCCTAACGCCTGAACTGCTGCCTATGGTGATGACGGTGACCCTGGCGCGCGGCGCGCTGCGCATGGCGCGGAAGCAGGTGGTGGTGAAGCGGCTGTCGGCGATCCACGATCTCGGCGCCATGGACGTGCTGTGCGTCGACAAGACCGGTACCCTGACCCAGGCAAAGATCACGCTGGTCGATCACATCGGCACCGACGGTCGCGGCAGCGATCGCGTGCTGACGCTGGCATACCTCAATTGCAAGTTCTCGACCGGTATTCGCAGTCCGCTCGACGATGCCGTGTTGTCGCATGCCGACTTGCCGGCGGTCACCGAATGGACCCGGCACGGCGAGGTGCCGTTCGATTTCGAACGACGTTGCGTCTCGGTGCTGGCGAGCTATCGGGATAAGCCATTCCTCATCATCAAGGGCGCGCCGGAAGCGATCCTGTTGCGCGCCACGGCGATGGAGGACGGGAGCGGAGCCGCCCGTCTGATCGACGATACGGCGCTCGCGGCGCTGCACGAGGTCGAGACGCGGCAGATTGCGGCCGGATATCGCCTGCTGGCGGTGGCCATCAAGCCGATGCCGACCGGGACCGTCGAAGCCCACCTCGCTGACGAATGCGACCTGACCTTCGTCGGCTTCTGCGTGTTCTCCGATCCGCCGAAGCAGGACGCAAACGCCGCCATTGCCATGCTCCAGCAACTCGGCATCCGGCTCAAGATCATCTCGGGGGACCATGCCGCAGTCGTGCAGCATGTCGCCGGCGCGGTCGGGCTGACCTGCGAACGGGTGCTGACGGGCGACGAAATCGCCGAGCTGACCGACACCGCGCTTGCCACCGCGGTCGACGGCGTCGACCTGTTCGCACGCGTCGCCCCGGACCAGAAGACCCGCATCATCAGGGCGCTGCAACGCCGCGGCCACGTGGTCGGCTTCCTCGGCGACGGCATCAACGACGCGTCGGCAATCCACGCCGCCCATGTCGGCCTGTCTGTGGAGGGCGCCACCGACATCGCGCGCGGCGCCGCGGACATGATCATGCTGGCGCCGGATCTCGGCGTGCTGGCCGACGGCGTGCGCGAGGGCCGCCGGACCTTCGCCAACATCCTGAAATATGTCCGCATGGGCACCAGCTCGAATTTCGGCAACATGCTGTCGATGGCGCTGGCGTCCATCGTGCTGCCGTTCCTGCCGCTGCTGCCGATGCAGATCCTGCTCAACAACTTGCTTTACGATCTGTCGGAAATAGGCATCCCGTTCGACAGCGTCGATGCCGAAGAGGTCGACAATCCGCATAGCTGGGACATGAAGAGCATCCTGCGCTTCACCATCGTGATGGGCGCGGTGTCGTCGCTGTTCGACGCCGCGACCTTCACCCTGCTGCTCAAGGTGTTCCATGCCGATGCGCCGACGTTCCAGACCGCCTGGTTCCTGGAATCCATCGCCACCCAGATCCTGGTGATCTTCCTGATCCGCTCCCGCGGCGCGTTCTGGAAAAGCCGGCCGCACTGGATTCTCGTCGCGACCTCGCTGGGCGCGCTGGCGGGCACCATCCTGATGGTGGTCAGTCCGCTACGCCATCTGTTCGGCTTCGTAGCGATCGGCGCCCAGCTCGGCTGGACCATTGTGGCAATCGTGATCGCCTATCTGGCCTGCGCCGAGGCGCTGAAGCGGTTTGCCATTCCGCGCTCAGCGCGACAGCAGCGAGCAACGCGTTGACGGGTTGACCAGTTGCCGCGTTACGCCGCCGAGCACCCATTCGCGGAATCGCGAATGACCGTAGGCGCCGGCGACGATCAGCCCGGCGCCGACATCGGCGGCGATGCTTTCAAGTTGCTTTGCGGTATGGCCGTGGTCGTTGGCGACCTGAGCGCGGGCGGTGACGCCGTGCCGCGACAGCCAGCCGACCACGTCGTCGAGTCGCGCTTGCGCCGCCGGACGCCGCGTCTCGTCGTCGATCAGTTCGGCCACCGTCACGTCCCTGGCCTTGCGTAGCAGCGGCAGCGCATCGGAGATGGCGCGCCGCGCCTCGGTCGTATCCTTCCAGGCCACCAATACGCTGCGCAGATCCAGCCACGTTCCGGCATCGGGCACCACCAGCAGCGGCCGTCCGGCCTGCATCAGGAGATCGCTGGGACTGGCCTTCTCGAAGGGATCGCCGAGCCCGCCGCCGCCATCCTGGCCGACGATAAGAATATCCGCCGCGCGCGCTTGCTGGACGATATAGCGTGCCGGGAAATCTTCCGCGCTGCGCCACTCCAGCCGGTCCGAACGGGAGTGCAGCGCCTTGCGAAACTGCGCTTCCAGCGCGGCGACGCGGTTGCTGATCTCGGCCCGACCCTGGTCGAGGAGTTCCTGCGCTTGATTGCCGTCCGTGAAGTAAAGCGGCGGGCTGAACTGCGCAGCGGTGATTCCGATAACATGGGCGTCGAAGCGTTCGGCCGTCTCCCGGGCGATTTCCAGGCACGCGTCATTGGATCGGTCCAGTGCAAGGCCGACCATCACCGTTGCGTACGTCATCGTTGCTCCCTCATTGCGGCTGCCGTCACCGCTTTTCGCGCGCCCGGCACCGTCAACGCGCGCAGGACGCCGTGGCGTAGTCATTCTTGATAGCGAGGAATTAGGCCGAGAGGATGAGCTAGATCAAAGTATCGCGGCTGGCGACACGTCACAATATGAGCGCGGTCATGAAATCCGACCAGGTACCCCGACGAGAAGGCGTAGCTCATGCTGAAAGATATCGTCGTCCATATACCGGTTGAGCGGCCTGCGGCTCCGCTGATCGACTGCGCCCTGTCGGTGGCGACCATGTTCGGCGCCCATCTGGATGGCGTGGTCTGCACCTACCAGAGCATCAATCCGGCCATGTCGGTGGGCCCGACGGCTGCCGCCTTTGCGCTGCCCACCGAGTACAATACGGATCCGCAGCTGGCCGAGAGCCGGCTCGACAAGTTTGTGGCGGCCGCCGCACAGGCTGGCATCCCAGCCGGTCGCGGTTGCGTGTCGGACACGCCGTTCCTGGCCAATCGTGCGCTCGCCGAAATCTCGCGGCTGTACGATCTGGCCATCGTGGCGCAGGCCGATTCGGCGCAGCCAACCCATGACGGGGCGTTGCCCGAGGCCTTGCTGTTCGGCTCCGGGCGTCCGATGCTGTTGGTTCCGTATATTCATCGGGGCCCCCTGAAGACCGGCCGTGCCTTGATCTGCTGGGATGGTAGCAGCCAGGCATCGCGGGCCGTTCACGATGCGTTGCCGCTCCTCAGGCGGGCGCAGGCTGTCGATGTGGTCAGCGTCAACGGCAGCAATTCCGCTGCAGGCGAAAGTTCGGCGCCGGCGCTGATCAGCCATCTGGCGCGGCGTGGCCTATCCGCAAATCTGCAGCATGCGACCGCCGAATCGTCGAATATCCATAACGTCATCCTGTCCCTGGCGGCGGATCTCGGCAGCGATTTCCTGGTCATGGGCGGCTACGGTCATTCGCGGCTGCGTGAAATCATCCTCGGCGGCGTGACCCGTGGTATGCTGGAATCGCTCACCATCCCGGCCCTGATCTCTCACTGAATCCGGAGCGCGATGTGACCTACCGATCGCTGATGGTCTATCTCGACCCCGACCATTCCAATGAGTCGGCGTTGCGGGTCACCGCCGAACTGGCCACCCGGTTCAAGGCGCAGGTGACCGGGGTCGCCGCCGGGGTGCCTGTAATGCCGGTTCACGCCGATGGAATGATCGCCACCAGCGTGCTGGAAGTCGACTACACCCAGCTGGAAGAAGCGCTTCGCCGCTGCGAGGGCCGCTTCCATGCAGCGCTGATGCCGGTGGGCGATGCGCTGCAATGGCGCGCGGCGATTGCCGCGCCCGCCGAATACTTGGCGAGCGAAGCGCGGGCTGCCGATCTGATCATCGTCGGTCGTTCTGCAGACGAAGCCGGACCATTGCTGAACCAGTCGCTCGACATCGGTGACATCGTGATGGGCGCGGGCCGGCCGGTGCTGGTCGTGCCGCCGGGAAAAACCAGCCTCGCGCCGGACCGCGTCCTGGTGGCGTGGAAGGACACCGCCGAGGCGCGCCGCGCCATCGTCGCGTCGCTGCCGTTGCTCAGGCAGGCTGTTGACGTGACAGTCGTCGAGATTGTCGCCGGCGATAGTGATATTGCCGACGCGGCCGTTCGCCTCGCCGATGTCGCCGCCTGGCTTCAGCGTCACAACGTGACCGCAACCGCCCGCGTCGAGCTCTCGGCCGGCCCGGCCGGCAATCATCTGGACCTGCTGGCCGAACAGAACGGCGTCGATATCCTGGTGGCCGGGGCCTATGGCCATAGTCGTCTGCAGGAGTGGATCTTCGGCGGCGTCTCGCGCCATCTCCTCAAGGCGTCGTCGGTCTGCACGCTCTTGATGCATTGACCGAAAGTCCGCCGGCAATTGACCTGCGTCAAACGGCGGCGCGGGCTTTGGAATAGCATTTCACCATCGATTTTACGTCCAACCCGGAGGTCGCACATGCGCGCACATCAGATCATGACCCGGCAGGTCGTCACGATTCGGCCCGAAGCCACCATCGTCGAGGCCGCCGGCACGATGCTGCAGAAGCATATCAGCGGGCTTCCGGTGGTTGATGCCGCCGGCAAGCTGATAGGCATCGTCTCTGAGGGCGATTTCATCCGCCGCTCCGAAATTGGAACGCAGCGCAAGCGCGGTGGCTTTCTCAAGTTCCTGCTCGGCCCCGGCGCGTCCGCGGCAGAATTCGTGCACGCGCAGGGTCGCAAGGTCGGCGATGTCATGACGCGCGAGCCATTGACGGTGACCGAAGATACGCCGCTCGAGGATATCGTCCAGCCGATGGAGAAGAACCATGTCAAGCGGCTGCCGGTGATGCGCGGCGCGGACATCGTCGGCATCGTGTCGCGCGCCAACCTGCTGCAGGCGGTGGCCGATCTGGCGCGCGCGGTGCCCGATCCCACGGCCGATGACGATCACATCCGCAATCGCATCTATGCCGCGCTGGAAAAGAACGACTGGATGCCGTTCGGTCTCACCATCACGGTGCGCGACGGCATCGTTCACATCAGTGGCGTGATCACCGAGGAGCGCGCCCGAAAGGCGACGATCGTCGCCGCGGAAAACGTTCCGGGAGTCAAGGAAGTGCACGATCATCTGTGCTGGATCGAGCCGATGTCGGGCATGTATCTGAATTCCGCGGAAGACGAAGCGATCGCGAAAGCCGGCTAGGCCGGCTGCGAAAACGACACTGAGGAGCCATTCATGCAGCCGCACTATCACGCCATCATCTGGATCGACCATCGCGAAGCCAAGGTGTTTCACGTTGGGCTGTCCGGTGCCGATCAGATCGATCTGCATCCCCACCTTGAGACCCGGCACATTCACCACAAGGCCAATACGGTCGGCAGCGGCCATGTCCATGAAGACAAGGACATGATGAAGGCCGTCGCGGACGCGGTGGCGGACGCCGGCGAGATCCTGATCATCGGTCCGGCGCAGGCCAAGACCGAACTTGCCGGCTATTTGCGCGAGCATATGCCGAAGATCGGCGCCAAGATTGTCGGCGTAGAACCCGCCGATCATCCCAGCGACCGTGAAATCTTGGCCTATGCCAAGAAGCACTTCAAGATCGGCATCCTGCGCGCCGCAGCATCCGCGGGCCATTAAGCGCGCTTGCGCGGCCGGCGAAGTTGTGCCGGCCAACCCTGACATGCGGCGGTCGTGATCCGCGATCTATAAATTGCAGTGGCGGCGAGGGTCCCGAGGGACGCTCGCCGCCATGCAAGTTTATTGCACGAGCAATGCCACCATTGCGGGTCCGCGACGTTTAGTCTTCGCGGTCGACCGCGACGAAAGGTTCTCCGATGCAAGATGTCTCACGCGCCCCCGAATCGTCGCTGAGCCCCGGCGAGATGGACCTGATCGATCGCTACTGGCGCGCAGCCAACTATCTGTCGGTCGGGCAGATCTATCTGCTCGGCAATGCGCTGCTGCGCGAGCCGTTGCGGCGCGAGCACATCAAGCCGCGCCTGCTCGGCCACTGGGGCACCACGCCGGGACTTAATTTCATCTATGCCCATCTCAATCGCGCTATCCGCGCCCGCGATCTCGACATCATCTATATCTGCGGTCCCGGCCATGGCGGCCCCGGCATGGTGGCCAATACCTATCTGGAAGGCAGCTACAGCGAGATCTATCCGGATATCAGTCGCGATGCCGGCGGCATTCAAAAACTGTTTCGGCAGTTTTCCTTTCCTGGCGGCATCCCCAGCCATGCCGCGCCGGAGACCCCGGGCTCGATCCATGAAGGCGGCGAACTGGGCTATGCGCTGGTGCACGCCTATGGCGCGGCGTTCGACAATCCCGATCTGATCGTGGCCTGCGTGATCGGCGACGGCGAGGCCGAGACCGGACCGCTGGCGGCGTCGTGGCATTCCAACAAGTTCCTCAGTCCGAAGCATGATGGCGCGGTGCTGCCGATCCTGCATCTCAACGGCTACAAGATCGCCAATCCCACCGTGCTCGGGCGCATGAGCGACGACGAGATCCGCCACCTGTTTCTCGGCTTCGGCCATGAACCATTGTTCGTCGAGGGCAGCGATCCCGCGCTGATGCATCCGCAGATGGCCGATGCGCTGGGCAAGGCGTTCGACATGATCTCGCGCGATCCAGCTTGCAGCGCGCGACGGCCGTGCCACCGTCGAACGGCCGAAATGGCCGATGATCGTACTGCGCAGCCCGAAAGGCTGGACCGGGCCGAAGGAAGTCGACGGCAAGCGGGTGGAAGGTTTCTGGCGCGCGCATCAGGTGCCGATCGCCGATCCGCGCAGTAATCCGCAACATCTGCAACTGCTCGAACAGTGGATGCGCAGCTACCAGCCCGATACCCTGTTCGACGAAAGCGGCCGGCTGATGCC
Organism: Rhodopseudomonas sp. RCAM05734; assembly: GCF_052658035.1. NCBI lineage: Bacteria > Pseudomonadati > Pseudomonadota > Alphaproteobacteria > Hyphomicrobiales > Nitrobacteraceae > Rhodopseudomonas > Rhodopseudomonas sp. RCAM05734. Next base: position 1,566,655 of record NZ_CP199742.1, read on the forward strand.
CGAACTGCAAGCGCTGGCACCGGACGGCGCGCGCCGCATGGGCGCCAATCCGCACGCCAATGGCGGTTTGCTGAAGCGTGAGCTCAAGCTGCCGGACCTTCACGCCCACGCGGTCGATGTGCCGCAGCCGGGCGGCGTCGAGGCCGAGGCGACCCGCGTGATGGGGCAATTCCTCAAGGACGTGGTGACGCTCAACGCCGAGGCACGCAACTTCCGCATCATGGGGCCGGACGAGACCGCGTCGAACCGCCTCGACGCGGTGTTCGACGTCACCGAGCGGGTCTGGATGGAGGGCATCGAGCCTTATGACGTCCATCTCGCCCAGGACGGGCGGGTCATGGAGGTGCTCAGCGAGCACCTCTGTCAGGGCTGGCTGGAAGCCTACCTTCTCACCGGCCGCCACGGTCTGTTCTCCTGCTATGAGGCCTTCATCCACGTCGTCGATTCCATGTTCAACCAGCACGCCAAATGGCTGAAGGTGTCGCGCGAACTGCCGTGGCGTCGGCCGGTGGCCTCGCTCAACTATCTGCTGACGTCCCATGTCTGGCGCCAGGATCACAACGGCTTCAGCCACCAGGATCCCGGCTTCGTCGATCTCGTGGTCAACAAGAAGGCCGACGTGGTCCGGGTCTATTTCCCGCCGGACGCCAACACGCTGCTGTGGATCACCGACCACTGCCTGCGCACCTATGACCGCATCAACGTCATCGTCGCCGGCAAGCAGCCGGCGCCGCAGTGGCTGACCATGGCCCAGGCCATCACCCATTGCGATGCCGGCGCCGGTATCTGGTCATGGGCCGGCACCGAGGTCGAAGGCACCGAGCCCGACGTGGTCATGGCCTGCTGCGGCGACGTGCCGACGCTGGAGACGCTGGCCGCCGTCGACCTGTTGCGGCAGGCGCTGCCGGCGCTCAAGATCCGTGTCGTCAACGTGGTCGACCTGATGACGCTGCAGCCGAAGGAACAGCATCCGCATGGCTTCAGCGATCGCGATTTCGACAGCATGTTTACCCCCGATCGGCCGGTAATCTTCGCCTATCACGGCTATCCTCACCTGATTCATCGCCTGACCTACAGCCGCACCAACCACGACGGCATGCATGTGCGCGGCTTCGAGGAAGAGGGCACCACGACCACGCCGTTCGATATCGTTGTGATGAACCAGCTCGATCGCTTTCATCTCGCCATCGAGGTGATCGAGCGCGTTCCGGGGCTTGCCGTCGCCGCCGCCGAGGTCAAGCAGGGCTTCCGCGACCGCCTGATCGAGCACGGTCGCTATATCCGCGAACATGGCGAGGACATGCCCGAGATCCGCGACTGGAAATGGCCCCATGGCACGGCGGCCCATGCGGGCGATTGAAGCAAAGGCAGGAATCGCGCAGGGTTGCCTTCACAGCCCTGCAACGCAACCAGGTTTCCATTGATGTCCGACGCCATCCTGGTCCTGAACGCCGGCTCGTCGAGCATCAAGTTTGCGCTGTTTGAGGTCGCGCAGGACCGCGAACCGGTGTTGCTCTGCAAGGGCATGCTCGATGAGCACGACGCCGAGCCGCGGCTGATCGTCAAAGATACAGCCGGAGAGGTGCTCTACGAGAAGCATCGCCATGCCGCCGACAGCGACAGCGAAGTGCTGATGCTGGATACGCTGAGCTGGGTGGACACCTATCTCGCTGCCGACGATCTGCTCGCGGTCGGGCATCGCGTTGTCCATGGCGGCCAGGAATTCTCGGCGCCGGTGCAGATCGACGAACGGATTCTCGAAGCGCTGAACGAGCTGACGCCGCTGGCGCCGCTGCATCAGCCGCGCAGCCTGGCACCGGTGCGCGTCCTCATGAACCTGCGACCGGAAATGCCGCAGATCGCCTGTTTCGATACCGCCTTCCATCACAGCCTGATGCCGGAGGCACGTCGTTTCGCCATCCCGCGCAATCTGGACGAAAGCGGCATCCATCGCTACGGATTCCACGGCCTGTCCTTCGAATATGTCGCCCGGCGGCTCGGCGCCATTGCACCGGAGCTGCCCGGCAAGCGCACCGTTGTGGCGCATCTCGGCAGCGGCGCCAGCCTGTGCGCGCTGCGTAACGGCCTCAGCATCGACACCACCATGGGGCTGACGCCGCTCGACGGGCTGATGATGGGCACGCGCTGCGGCGCGCTCGATCCCGGCGTCGTGCTCTATCTGCAGCGGGTGCGCGGCATGTCGGCGGATGCGGTCGAGCGCATGCTGTACGAAGAATCCGGCCTGCTCGGCGTCTCCGGCATGTCCGCCGATATGCGGGCGCTGCTCGCCAGCGCGGATCCGCGCGCTGCCGAAGCCGTCGATCTCTTCACCTTCCGGGTGGCGCGGGACGTGGCGATGATGGCCAGCAGCCTCGCCGGCCTCGAATGCTTGGTGTTCACCGGCGGTATCGGCGAGCACTCCGCGGAGGTCCGCCAGCGCGTCTGCGACCGGCTGGGCTGGCTCGGCGTCGCGCTTGACGCGGCGGCAAATGCGCAGGCGATGCCGTGCATCAGTTCGGCGGACAGCAAGGTGATGGTGTTGATCGTTCCCACCAGCGAGGAAACGATGATCGCGCGGCACTGCCGAATGGTCCTGAACGAACGTTGAGGCGGCCGCCGCCGTTTGCCCTGGTCGCCATGATCTGACGTGCACCGAACATGCAGGCGACGTCGCTGCCAGGGCGCCGCGGGCGGCCGAATGTCAGGAGTCGTGGCTGGCGTCGAGCACGATGCGGATGAGGTCCGTCGAATTCTTGGCGCCGAGCTTCTTCATGATGTTGGCGCGGTGATCCTCGATGGTGCGCGGGCTGATGCCGAGCTGCCGGCCGGCGTCCTTGTTGGAAAGGCCGGATGAAAACAGTTCGAGCACCTCGCGCTCGCGCCGCGTCAACGGCTCGCGTCCGGGGAAATTGAGCGACAGCACCTTCGATGCACTGGGCTGCGTCCGGCGTCGGGTGAACGCGCCGATGGCGTCCTCGATACGCTGCACGATCTCGCTGCCGCGAAACGGCTTCTCGATGAAATCGAGCGCGCCGGACTTGATCGCATCCACCGCCATGGCGATGTCGCCCGATCCGGAAATGATGAAGATCGGCGCCGGATAGTCCTGGGCGCGCAACTCCTTCAGAATATCAAGCCCGGATTTGCCGGGGATATGAACGTCGAGCAGCATGCACAGCGGACTGCGACTTCGCGCGGTCGCCAGCAACGCGGCGCCATCGGCAAAGCAAATCACCTTGTAACCGGCCGCCGACAGCACGATCGACAGCGTCTCTCTGACCGCTGGATCGTCGTCGACCACATAGATTTCACCAATGGAACTATCCAAAATATCCGGGCTCCGTCGTGGCCGACACTGCGTATTTTGCAATCGGCCGTCCCGTAGTCGTACGGGGAAACAGGTTAACGCTCAAGTAGCATCGGGCTCACTATATCTCCAAGGCGAGGAGAATGAGATGCGACAGGCAATCACCAATCATAACAGAGGCGTGGCAACTCGATTTGACGGACATCAAGGTATGAGCAGTTTCGAACTCGCTGAAGGTCTCGATCATTGCGCGGGGAGGCAGAGCGAAGACTCCCCTCAGATCGCGGTTGTCAGCGACGAAGGTAACTTCTTAATTCTCGACGACACGCATCAGAGGTATTCCAGTATATCCGCCCGGAACTCCGATTCGAATGCCCATCTTGAAGGGGTACCTCCGTGTCCTGCAATCCATCGTCGGCGGGTCGCGACCAAAAGAGATCTGACAGACGCGTTGACGGGCACAGGACGTTTGCCGCGCAGGCGACCAGGACTCGCGAGCTTGGCGGTGCCTCGATGGGCATCTCCGGCTGAGCGGTCGAAACGGAGCAGGGATTCACATGCAGCGTAAACAGAAGGTCCTGGAGGCTGCCGCAGGCGCCGCCGCGGTGAAGCAGCAGTTGCACCTTCTGGTTATCGATGACGACGCCACCCAGCGCAAGCTTGTGAGCCTCGCTGCGGCCAAGGCCGGTCATGCCGTGACCTTCGCGATCTCCTGCGCCGACGCCATTGCGAGACTCGGCGAGCGGCAGTTCGATTGCGTCACGCTCGATCTCGCGCTCGGCGATGGCGATGGCCTCAAGGTGCTCAAGGCGATGAATGCGACGGGCCAGGTCGTTCCGGTCATCGTCATAAGCGGGATGGACAGGGGCCGGCGCGAGGAATCGCGTTTCATGGCGCGCGCACTGGGCATCGAGATGACGAGCCTGCCGAAGCCCGTGGATCTTGCCGCGCTTCGCGTTCTCCTGGCCAATTTGCGCTATCAGTCGCTCGGGCTGCCGATGATCCACATGTGGGGCGGCGTGGCAGTCAGCAATCTTGCCGACGACCACCGCAACTAGGTCCCGCTCAGCCGGTTGCGCGCGCCGCGGCTGCGCGATTGCCACGGCTGGCCCTGCCACCGCGCCGCCCAGTCGAAGAAGTCCTGTTCGGTCAATCCGGCGCTGATGACGAAACCCTGACCGAGGTCACAGCCCGCAGCGGCGAGCGCGTGCCATGTTTCCTCGTCCTCGATACCCTCCGCGACAACCTTCATATTGAATTCATGGCCGATGGCGACGCAGCCGCGCACGATCTTCCACATGTCGGGGTCGGTCTGGCAATTCCGGACGAAGGATCTGTCGATCTTCAGTTCGCTGAACGGCATTCGTGCCAGCGCGGACAGCGACGAATAGCCGGTGCCGAAATCGTCCATCGAAACGCCGATTCCCTTCAGCCGCAGCCGCAGGATGATATCGATGGCGCGCGCGACATCGGACATCGCCGTGCTCTCGGTCACCTCGAGCATCAGCGAACTCGGCGACATGTTTATGTCGGCGAGAAGGCCTCTGACATATTTGGGGATCGACAAATCGGTCAGCAAGGTTGCCGACAAGTTGACCGCGACAACGAAATCCGGGATCAGCTTTGTAAACGTGGAAGCCGCGGCGATTGAACGGGTCAGCACAAGTTGCGTCAGCGGCAGAATGTGGCCGGAGCGTTCGGCCAGAGGGATGAACAGTTCGGGCGAGACCATGCCTAATTCGGGGCTACGCCATCGTGCGAGCGCTTCGCAGCCGACCACCTTGCCAGTGGCGAGGTCGACCTTGGGCTGGAAAACCGGGAAGAACTCGTCGTTGGCCAGCGCGCGCGCGAGGTCGCGCTCGTCGACGGCGACCGCATGTCCATGGTCGCGGGTCGATGCAGGCCGTTGCGGTTGCACAAAAGCGAGTGTCGTGCGCAGCAGTCCGAAATCGACCGGCTTCGGAACCGATCGCACGTCCATGATGCCCGCTGCATGCGCCATTCGCACCGTCGCATTCAGGATGCGGGTATCGCAGCCGCTAATCACCACCACCTTCGGGGTGGGGCGCAGCTCGCCGATCAGACGCAGCAACTCGATACCGTCGTGTTCGCCAAGCGAAAGGTCGACGGTGATACAATCGAAGCGGCGATCGGTGATCAGCTCTGCCGCTTCGTCGAACGACACCGCCATCGTCGTTTCGTAACCAAGCCGCTGTGCGATCCTGCTGATGACGCTGCGTTGGGTGGCATCGTCGTCAACGACGAGGAGCGTTGATGCGCCCGGTTGCTCAGAATGAGTTGACATGTGTGCATCCGATTTCGCGCATACAGTTGAATGGCCGGCGACGATTGTAGCGGTCGGAAGCGGCTAATCCGTAAACACCCGCGCATAAACTTCGATGTAGTCGCGCATTCGAAGGTGTCTCAATTGGAGATTGCGTTCAGCCGCTGACGGATAGCGTCACGGGCATGGCACCGCGTGCTGTGGGATGGCCTGCCGAAACGCCGCGTCGAACTGCGCGAGACCGGTGGCGAACGCCGACCCGAGTTCGATGACCATCGCGCGGAAGTCCGGGTCCTGGATGGTCGGTGCCGATTTCTCGAGGCTGGCGGCGAGCGTCGCCAGTTGGGTAAAGCCGAACGTTGCTGCCGTCGATTTCAGCGAGTGCGCGTCGGTCTGGATCTCTCCGCGATGGGCCTCCAGTCCGATAGTTTCCAGCGCGAGGAGGCGCCTTTGCGTGTCCGTCTGAAATACCGCAAACGTCTCCAGGGCGCCCTCGACCTCGATTTCCGCGGCAAGCCGTTCGAAGGCGGTGCGGTCGATCTGCGACTTGTAACGCAGCGGCATTGTCTCACTCCGTTCGGTGGTCTCGCATCGGGACACGGTCAGGTTGAGATACCAGCCGACTATTGAATCCTGCGTTAAACGAAGCTGCGGAATCCGCGGCCCCGTAAGACTACGGGGTTCATCAGAGATGTGTAGCGCGAGCAGCCAAATACCACGTACTAATACGGTGCGTCGGCGTAATACGTAGTTAGTGAGCATTAGGCGATGGTCATTTCGAAGGTGCGACTCGGCTGGATCGAATCGATCCGCGTTATCCGAGCGAAGCCGTCATCAGGCGGGATCAATAATAGGGATTTGAAAAAATGCGCGAGAATGTGAACCGTAAACGGTCGATTGTCGTTTCAGGCAAACGGACCAGCGTCAGTTTGGAAGACAGTTTCTGGTCCGGGCTCAAGGCGATTGCCCGGATGGAAAACATGACCATTGAAAAGTATATCGAGCAGATAAACCTGCATCGCAAGACGCCGAATCTGTCGTCGAATCTCAGGATCGCCATTCTGGAGTACTTCCTGAAGAACGGCCGCAGCGAATGGCAACAGCTTGTCATCAGCAGCAGCCCGGCGCCTGTGGCCTATCTGGGCGTTCACGAAGAGCGCGCCTGAAGCTGTGCCCCGCGAACATTTTGCTGGTCGTTGGCCGCTGCGTTTGACGCAAGAGTCCGGCGGCCAGCGACCGCGGCCATGATGGCGCGGGCTGTGATTGCGCTCCGATTGCGATCGTACGATTGATCGCCCTGGATGCGTGTCCCCCGATGCCGGCCCACCGCGCTGTGCAGAAATGATCCGCAACCGCCTCTCCCGTTGATAAGCTCTGCAGGCAACGATGGCGTTGCTGAGTTCCTGTGAGCAGGATCGTCGTCGCCACAACATTCGTTCCCCGGTCGCCGCGTGCTAGTCCCGGTGAAGCGAATCACCGCGATGCGGTGTCGAGATCACGCGACAGAGAATCCATTTTCATTCGAAGCTGATTCGCGCAGCAGACGTTTGTTCGACGCGGCATGTGCCGGGCTGTGCTCGCTCCCCGACAGTCGTAACGTATTTCACAGGCGTGGGTTCCCCCATCGCTGATCATCCATCGCGGCGCCGGATGGTGTCCGAGTAACGTTGCCTTGCATGGAACTGCAACGTGGCATTGCGCGTCACCGATTGCGTACTACGAATTGCAGTTGAGCAGTAGTTCCACGGGCGTAGTTCTACGTGCGTAGTTCTACGCGGGTATTTTCCCTTGGTGTAAAGTTAACTGCTGCCTAAGATGCAATCGACAGACTACGTATATCGCGCAATGAGCGCGCCGGATGGGATGAGATTTATCGACTACCGGACACAGGTATCAGTGTGCGGATAGACGTTGCCAACCGCAGATCTCTCGGGCTCCCGGCTATCCAGCGTTTGCGCAAGTTGTCGACGTTGTCGTCATGATTGGACTATCTCGATGTCGCTGATGAGCTTGAAGATAGAGAGCGCGAGATCCGCACAGGGCGGTGACAAGCGAGCGCATGCTATGGTCGATGCTGTCGCCATGTCGAGCGCACGGCGCTGGGCGGTCAACGAGGTCGGCGCGGCGATCGCGCAGCAACTCGTCGAGCCGCTGACCGCGCTGATGGTCTACGTGCAGGAAATCAAGCGCTTGAACACCGGGCGAACTGGTGCCGCGCCAAACCCGATGCAGGAAGTGATCGACGGCGCTCAGCGCGAGACCGAGCGCGTGTGCGCCATCATGGAGCGCATTGGCAACAGAAGCGACAGCACTGCCGGCTCCGAATTTGCGACCGGTGGCGGGAATAGTGCCCCGACCTGGTGGTCGCCCTCCGACGCTGCTGATGGCTCCGCAGAGACCGTGGCAGACGCCGCGCCGGCCGGCCATCACGGGCTGACGCCGCGCGAACAGGAAGTGTTGAATCTGGTCAGCGGGGGCGTCACCAACAAGGAAGGCGCGCTGCTGCTCAAGATCAGCCCGCGGACCTTCGAGGCGCATCGCGCCCAGATCATGCGCAAACTGGGCGCACGCAATGTCGCCGACCTGCTCCGCAAAGTGCTGGTCGAACCCCGCCCGGGTTGATCTACAAAATTTCAGCCGCTCGATCGTTTTCCGGACACGGTGCAGCGCTCTCAGGCGATGCACTTGCATCGCCATCGCGCTGCTCCGCAGATCCGGGCTCCCGGTGGGGTGCTGCGTGCAGGCAAGGCCGTGTTGGGCAACAGATAACCCTGACTCCGGCCGGAAAAATTCCGCTGCGAAATCAATGGTTTGATACTGCGCTCCAACACATAAACCTGACTCCGAACAACCCACTTCCCTGACTCTATGGCCACGAATAACAACCTTCCCTGACTCCGGACGAAAACCGCGCCCCTTCAGGTTGCAGCACGCAGGCGGAGGTTGGCTCCGGTCAGGCTCAAGGGCGCTACGGCAGGTTGCGGAAGGATGGTTAAGGCCGTTCGTCGTTTCGGTGTTGCTGAGGCCCATCCGCCTGGTAGGTTGTTCCCGCTGAGGGAAACGCCGTGCTTGATCTGCCAGAAGACGCACAGATGAGGATGGCGGCGTTCGCCGCGCTCGACCGGATGCTCGCCGGCCGGGGCGTGCTGCCGTGGGCGGAGATCGATAAGGGTTTCGCCGCTCCGGGATTTCCCGAGCCGATTCGGTTCGCCGGCCGGGCTTCCGGCATCTTCAAGCCAAAAGAAATGAAGGGTGTCCTGTCGGTCAGAACCGTGGTGCCAAGGCCTGGGCGGAAGGTCTGGTACCACGATCAGAACGCCAGCCGTGACGCCCTGTTCGCCGCCGACACCGAGGTCAAGTACGCCTTCAAGGGCTCCGATCCCAACACCTGGGAGAACGTGCTGCTGCGGGAGGCCGCCTATCGGCAGACGCCGCTGATCTACTTCGTGGCCGTGGCGCCGACGATCTATGCCGCCCTCTATCCGGCCTTCCTGGTCGACTGGGATCCGGTCAGGCTTGAGACCGGCGTCGTGTTCTCCAAGCCGGCTTCACGTGGCGCCGGCGCTTCCTTCCCAAAGAGCGAAATCGAGCGGCGGTACCGCATGGTCGAGGTCAAGCGGCGCGTCCACCAAGCCGAATTCAGGGAAGCGGTGCTCGACGCCTACGGCAACCGTTGCGCCATCACCGGGCTGCCCGTGAAGGATCTGCTCGACGCCTCCCACATCGTCTCCGACGGCGACGAGGACTGGGGCCAGCCGGTGTTACCGAACGGGCTGCTGCTCAACAAGATCCACCACGCCGCCTACGACTCCGACCTGATCGGAATCGATCCCGACCGACGCGTCCATATCTCCGACAGGCTGCTTGCTCAGCAGGATGATCCGATTCTGCTAAGGACCATCCGCGCTATGAGCGGCGCCGTGCTCAGGGCACCGAGGCGGGAGGAAGACCGGCCGGATCTGGAGCGGTTGGCGCGGAGGTTCGAACGATATCAGATTGCGAACTAGGACACTTCTGCAATCATATTTTGGCTATTGGCCGCTTTGCGCCAGAAGCGGCCGATCACCATGCATAACGCTAGATAGCAGTCGTCCGAACTCAGCTTCCGAAAAATGCGTGGCGAGGTCGGCCCATACTTACGTGAAAGATTGGTAGGCAATCTAATTTGCTGCCGGGCATAAGCCGTCGGCGGCAGGCCCAGCAAGCGTCCTGTGATTATCTTGCATCGACGGGCTACACGACGAGGGAGGCCTGGCATTCCGAACGCCGGATGGTCAGTTGAGCGCTGCTCACGGTCGGTGGTACTCGGCGATCCGGATTAAATCTACTAAGCTTACCCAAGGATCGCCAGCCGTCGTCCGAGCTAATCGGCACGCGGCAGTGTCCAAAACAGATCAGGCGGGTTGATACGCTTATAGGCTCAGCGGCGATGGTCGTCCTAAACCGTCAGCTCCAATGCCGCATTTTCGTCTGTAATCAGTACATGGCACAGCCCGGCGCGAATGCTGGCGAGAATGATCGCGGTTTTTTGCCGGCCACCTGCGGCCAGAACGATTTCGGGTAAACGCAACAGGTCGTCGAGCGCGGGATTGACGACGCGCGACGTCAGAGGGTGGTCGATGATTCGGCCTGCCGCGTCGAGATAATGCCCGCAGATATCACCCACCGCTCCGGCATCGCGCAGCGATTGCCAGGTTTCTCGGCTGATGACGCCGTATTCGAGCGACTTCGATTGTTCCGACAGGTCGATGGCGCTGAGCAAGGCCAGATCGAGGGTCGGCACCATCGCCAGCACGCCGCGGATCGGCTCGCTGCGGACCAGCACGTTGCGCAGTTCGGGCGTCTCGGCGAACATCGGCGCCGTGATGTAATAGCATCTGGCATCCAGAGCGCGCGCCATCATCGCCGCGTTGTCATACGGATTGACCAGCGTGCTTTCCGCGAGTCCGCCGCACAGCAGCACCACCCGGTTGTTCATGCCGGCGCGCCGCCTCAGGTTCTGGGCGGCGGCATTGATCGTGCCTCCCCAGCCGATACCGATAGATGCTGACGGTCGCAGATTGTCGGACACATATTGCCCAGCCGCAGCGCCGACCATGGCCCTGACATCGGTGCCTGCCATCGGCGAAGGTACGACGACCGCGTGACGCAGCCTGTATCTGGCGACCAGCTTGGTTTCGAGATCATGGCACGGCCCGGTCGGACCGGCGATGGTGATTTGCACCACGCCGCTCTCCCGGGCGTCGCCGAGAATCCGGTTGACCCGCTTGCGCGTGATTTTCAGCCGCCGCGCGATCGCATCCTGGGTCTGGCCTTCCTTGAAATAGTACCAGGAGATCCGCGCCATCAACGCGGCGTCCGCAGGCTCCTCGCTTTTTTCCGGCGCGGAAGTCGGCTCGTTCTTCGCCCGAATCAATAGCGTCGTCCTTTGATCGCCCATCAGCATCGCACATCCCTACCAATAGGCGTGCGACAATGAAATCCCAAATGTGCCGGCTGCGTCACATATGTGTCGCCGGACTTGCCTATGTCTTTCGTTGAACGAAGCCGCGGGCCCGATGGCCCTGAAAAGGTCTCCGACGACATGACATTTCCGTACGCCATCCTTGCCTTCGCCTTCGCCGATGGGGAGGCCTCATAATGCGCCGCGCCATCATCGTCACGCTGGACGGGCTTCGCCCGGACATGATCTCGCCCGAGACCACACCGAACCTGGTCGCTTTCGCCGAACAGGCCGAGCGGTTTTCCGACTACCGCACCGTGTTTCCGTCCTGCACCCGCGTGGTTTGCTCCAGCCTGGCGACTGGCTGCCATCCCGCCCGGCACGGCCTGCAGGGCAACTCGGTCGCGCTGATGGAAGATGGCCAACTGGTGCTGCGCGACGCCGGCGATCCGGATTTCCTGCAGCACAAGCGTCGCGTGACCGGTCAGTCGCTGGCGATGCCGACGCTAGCGGAGCGGCTGAAAGACGATGGCGGCGTCATCATTTTCAGCAACGTTTCGCCGGGCGCTGCCTATGCGCACGATCCCGACGGCTATGGCCATGTCTATCATCGCGCCGGCTCGTTCGGCCCGGGACGCGTGCCGGTCTCGGCGGACGATGCGCTGGATGCGACACCAGACCTGGCGGGCGACCGCCGGATGACCGAGCGTTTTATCGAACAAGTTCTGCACACCGCCAGGCCGGCGCTCGGCATACTGTGGCTGTGCGAGCCCGACCATATGCAGCATGAGTCGCCGCTCGGATCGCCCGAACATCTCGCGGTGCTGGCGCAGGCCGACATCCACGCCGGACTGGTCATCGATGCCGTGGCCCGGCTGCGCGCCGCCGGCGACGATATCCTGCTGCTGATCGGCTCGGACCATGGCCATCAAACGGTGACCGGTGTCATCGACATCGACGCCGAATTGATCGGCGCCGGCCTCAAGGCCGATCCCACGTCCGGCGACGTCATGGCGGTGTCCAACGGAACTGCGGCGTTGATCTACGTGCATCCGGATCATGCCGCGGCGACGCCCCGCATCCATCAATTCCTGATGTCGCGCGAGTGGGCCGGGCAAGTGATCGGCCCACAGGACCTCGGCGACGTCGGACAGGCGGCGATGGCGAGCCTCGCCTTCGCCGTTTCGATGCGCTCGGACGATGCGCCGAATGCATTCGGCATCCCGGGTTCGAGCCTGGCCGCCAAGCCTGCGATGGGCAAGCCGGACCGGCTCGGCTGCGGCCAGCACGGCGGCCTCGCTGCCTGGGAACAGACGCCGTTCTTGTTCGCTTCCGGCGCCGGCTTTGCGCCGGGTGCGACGCGTCCGGGTCAGGCCCGCATCATCGACATCGCGCCCACCGTGCTCGCTTATCTCGGCATAGCTGCGGACGGCATGGACGGACAGGCGCTGCAGCACGATGCCGATATTCATACCCAGGGAGCGGCATGATGGGCGGCATCACGTTGACCGACATTGCCAAGCGGCACGGCGATACGCCAGTGCTGCGCGGGCTGTCGCTGGACATCCATGACGGCGAATTTCTCACCCTTGTCGGCCCCTCGGGCTGCGGAAAATCCACCCTGTTGCGCATCATCGCCGGCCTCGACAGCCAGGACAGCGGCCGCATCGCCATCGCCGGCCGCGGCGTGGATGGCCTGCGCCCCAAGGACCGCGATGTCGCGATGGTGTTCCAAGCCTACGCGCTGTATCCGCACATGACGGTCTACGACAATATTGCTCTGCCGTTGCGCGTCCGCCGGCTGTCGGGAATGCAGCGCACGCCGCTGCTGGGCCGGCTGATCCCGGGCCGCGGCGCCATCGAAGCGGGCATTCGCTGCGAGGTCGAGGACACCGCCGCCGTCCTCGATATCGCCCATCTGCTGGGCCGTAAGCCCGGGCAGCTCTCTGGCGGCCAGCGCCAGCGCGTGGCGCTCGGCCGCGCGATGGTGCGCCATCCCGCCGTCTTCCTGATGGACGAGCCGCTCTCCAACCTTGACGCCAAGCTGCGGGTGCAGATGCGTTCGGAAATCACGGCCCTGCACCGGCGGCTGCGCAGCACTATCGTGTTCGTCACCCACGACCAGGCGGAGGCGATGACCATGTCGGACCGCGTCGCCGTGATGATGGGCGGCGAACTGATTCAGGTCGGCGAGCCGGAAGCTCTGTACCGCGATCCGCAGGATCTGCGCGTCGCCGAGTTCATCGGCAGCCCCAAGATCAATACGGTGCCAGTGGCGGCACTGTCCGCGCCGTACCGCCGCGCCATGCTGCTTGATCCGGAAGCGACGACGCTGGCGTTTCGACCGGAAGCCTGCGCGCTCGCCGCACCGCATGACAGCGCGCTGGCCGGCCACGTCGAGATTATCGAGCATCTCGGCTCCGATATTTTCCTGACCATCGCCGTCTCGCCGACGAACCAGACCCCCGGCCTGCAGGTCATTGTCCGCGTCACGCCGTCGTTCCGCCGCATGACGATCGGCGACGCGGTCGACATCGCACCGGACTCGACGCGCGTGTTGCAGTTCGATGCGTCGGGGCGCCGTCTGCAGGCGCAGCAACGGGTCGCGGCATGAACCCGCCTGCAACGGCCGCGCCGGCGCCGGCGGGCGAAACCGCCGCGTCGCTCGGCAACCGCACGCGGCGCGAGCGCGCCACGGCGTGGCTGGCTGTGACGCCTGCCACGACCTTGCTGATCCTGTTGATGGCCGGGCCGGTCGTTGCGGTGGTGCTGATCTCGCTGACCGACTGGCAGTTCGGCGCCTCGACCTTGCGCTTTCTCGGCATCGACAATTATCGCGCGTTGTTCACCGATAGCATCTTCTGGCGGACGCTGGCCAATACGCTGCTCTATGTCGCCATCGTGGTGCCGGGCACGGTGATCTTGGGCCTCGTTGTCGCGTTGCTGATCGAGGCGCAGCCGGGCTTGCGCGGCTTTTACCGCGCCGCGCACTTCCTGCCGGTGATGTCGACGATGGCCGCGATGGCAATCGTGTGGGGCAGTATGCTTCATCCCAGCATCGGAATGGTGAACCGCCTGTTGGCTGAATTCGGCATCACCGGGGTGAACTGGTTGCGTGACGAGCGCACCGTTCTGCCCGCGCTTGCCGTCATCGGCATATGGCAGGGCTTCGGCTTCGCCATGGTGCTGTTCGTGGCCGGGCTAAAATCAATCCCGCAGTCGCTCTACGACGCCGTCGCCATCGACGGCGCTGACGGCATGTTCGAACGGCTATGGATCGTCACGCTGCCGATATTGGGGCCGGTGACGATGTTCGTCCTGATCCTCACCGCGACGCGCGCGTTCGAGGTGTTCGATACCGTGCGGGTCCTGTCGCAGGGCGGACCGAACTTCGCCTCCGAGGTGCTGCTGCATCGACTTTATGTCGAAAGCTTCGACTTCCTGCGCACCGGCTACGGCGCAGCGCTGACCGTGGTCTACCTGGCCATCGTCATGCTGCTGACGCTGGTGCAGGCCAAGGTGCTCGATCGACGGGTGCACTACTCATGAGCATGTCGCAACAGACCATCGCTGGCCGGACCATCGCGCCGCCTCGCGCGACATTCATGTCGCGTCGGCGCGTGGGCGCCGTCGGGCGTCACGCCGCCTTGCTCGTGACCGCTGCGTTTGCGCTGTTGCCGTTCGTCTGGATGCTCAGCCTGTCGCTGAAGCCGCCGGGCGAAATTTTCCAGCCCCAGTTTCGTCTGTGGCCGCAAGAATTCTACGGCTGGGAGAACTACCGGGCCGCGCTCACCGCGGTGCCGATGTTGCGGTTTCTGATCAACGGCCTGTTCGTCTGCAGCACGATCTTCATGTTGCAGATGATGGTGTGCGTTCCGTGCGCCTATGCGCTGGCGAAGCTGCGGTTTCGCGGCCGCGACACGCTGTTCTCGGCTGTTCTAGTGGGGCTGCTGGTTCCGCCCCAGGCACTGGCGATCCCTCAATTCGTGATGCTGCACCGGTTCGGCCTGCTCGATACTTACGCCGCGCTGATCTTGCCCTGGATCATTTCGACGCTCGGCATTTTCCTGATGCGCCAGTTCTTTCGCGCGGTGCCCGATGAACTGATCGATGCCGCGCGCCTCGACGGGCTCGGCGAGTTCGAGATCATCTGGCGGGTGATGCTGCCGGTCGCCGTGCCGGCGATCGCCGCGTTCGGTATCTTCTCGGTCGTGGCCCACTGGAACGATCTGTTCTGGCCGCTGATCGCCGTGCGCAGCCCGGAACTATCGACGCCGGCGCTCGGCATCCTGCTGTTCCGCGACGATGAAGCCGGCCAGTTTCTCGGCCCACTGATGGCCGGCTCCGTCATCATCGTTGCCCCTCTCGTCCTTGGCTTTGTATTCGCGCAGCAACGCTTCATCGACAGCATGTCCTTTACCGCCCGCAACTGATCACCGGAGAATTCTGATGTTCCAACTATCCGCTGCCCACGCCGGACGCCTCGCCGCAACCGCGATCGGCGCCATCACCTTCACCGCGCCGGCCTCGGCCGAGATCGTGCTCGACGTGCTCTACACCACGCCCGGCATCTTCAATTTGCTGCAGCAGGATCTGGCCAAGCGGTTCACCGAGCAGCACCCCGACATCAAGATCAAGTTTCGCAATCCGGCGGGCGGCTATGAAGAAGCAGCGCAGCAGATCCTGCGCGATCAGCTCACCGGCCGACTGCCCGACGTCGCTTTCAACGGCATCAACCAGATCGGGCTGTTCGCCGATCGCGGCATCGGCGCGCCGCTCGACGGCTTCATCGCCAAGGACGGCGGCATCGACAAGCTCGGCTACTACGCGACCCTCGCCGAACTCGGAAAATGGAAAGCAAAGACTTACGGATTGCCATTCTCCGTCTCGACGCCCGTGCTCTACGTCAACGCCGATCTCGTGGAAAAAGCCGGCGGCACCGTCGAGACGCTGCCGCGGACCTGGCCGGAGCTGATCGCGTTCGGCAAGAAGGCGGAAGCCGCGGCAGGCCCGGGCCATACCGGCTTCTACTTTCAGTGGGAGCAGACCGGCAACTGGCTGGTGCAGTCGCTGGTCACCAGCAAAGGCGGCCGCATGCTGAAGCCCGATGGCTGCGGCATCGGTTTCAATGACGACGCCGGCAAGTTCGCCCTGCAGACGCTCGAAGCGTTCGGCAAGTCCGGCATGCCGAACCTGTCGCTCGGCCAGGCCCGGCAGTCCTTTGTCTCAGGCAACGTCGCCATTGTCGCGGACTCCACGTCCTACGTCGCGGCCGCCGAGCGCCAGATCGCCGGCCGGTTCAAGTTCAGGACCGTGCCGTTCCCGCTGGCGGCTTCGAACGGCCTGCTTCCGGCCGGCGGCAACATGGCCATGGTGTTCGCCACCGATGCTGCCCGCCAGCAGGCGGCCTGGGAATATGTGAAGTTCGTAACCGGCGCCGTCGGCCAGACCCAGATGGTGAAGCTGACCGGCTATATGCCCGGCAGCAAACTCGCGGTGACGGAGCCCGAACTGTTGGGGAATTTCTACAAGACCAGCCCCAACCATCTGACCAGCATCGCGCAACTGCCGGTGCTGACCGAGTGGGTCTCGTTCCCCGGCGACAACTCGCTCAAGATCATTGAAGTGATCAAGGGGCACACGGAAGGACTCGTCACCGGCCGCCGTTCGGCCACAGAAACGATGCCATTGCTGGTCAATGACGTGGCAGCCCTGCTGCCAACCTGCGGCAAAAGCTGACCGGCCGATCTCTGCGTTACAACCGAAGACAGCGCCTCCTGGCAACAGGCGCCGTCTGACGACTGCCTTATGATATCGGCAGAATCGCGAAGTACAATGCTGAAATCTCACATATCAGATTTTTCCGGTTCGCCGCGCGCTCGCGGGGGCGCATAAAGGAAATACTTGCGCGAAAACTGCCGTTGCTCGACGATCCTGGACGCCTCGCGCAGCAACATCGCTGCAGGTCCGCGAATACGGCAATGACAACGGGACGTCGGCCGCAAACCAAGGCTGGTGCCACCGGTTTCCGTCGTTGCCCTGGCGATCAACGTGAACACCGACTTCCCGGACATCATTCAAGGATATGCCGGAGAAGATCTTTGAATTGCGCACGTGTGGATCGAGACCGCGAACCACGAAATCTCGAAGACCCCGCATACTGCCTAGACGCGTTCCTGCCCCCTCTCATCGACGCGTATGAAGCAGATCGACCTGGTCCGCTTTGCGCCAGAAGCGGCCAATGTCTCTAATTCTGGGCGATTACTGCAGAGACGCTGGCATGTCATGTCGCCGGATCTCTGGCATCGGGGTTCGAAGGACCAGCGACGACGCCTTTGCTTAGCGCTGTCTTCTGAATGTCTGGCCAAGTTCGACGCGGAGAATCTGTTCAGACGACCGGGACTACCTTACGCGCTGTTCGGCCTAGATCATGTCGCAAGTGGTGAAGGGGTCCTCGCCGCGTCGTCCTGTCCGAGTTCGACCGGATCGGGTGCGCCGCGCATCGCGGCCATCACTGCATTGACCTGGTCGATCCCGTCGCTGTGATCCCTGTTTTCAATCCGCATCGCGCCACACGGCATGCTTCAGGCAGCGGCGCCGCCCCCGCGTTTTGGGACCCGGTTGGGACGCAATCCCGTAGGCCATCAATAAACTTCTCGACATCGGCTCGCTTCCAGCCGATGAGGCCGTCGCCGAATAGCCACGCTGTTAGCGATGACTTCGATTTCCGTTTGAGACTTCATCATGCGCGTCGCGTCGGTCAAATTACGAAACCAGCCCGCGTCGGATTGATGGGCGATGGTCGAAATCCACGTCCGTACGTCCTCATGCACGACATCGATCGCCAAAAGGAAAATTGGATCTAAACCGCGAGCCTTCTCTGCCAGCTGGGATTCCGCCAAGTAGAGCGAAGCATCGCAGAGCGCACACCAAGTCGATTCATTTTCAGTCTCGATCAACGCCTCAAATGCAGTCCGACCTCTTTGGGTTTTCTGTAGTCTTCTGATTGCCTTTGCTTCGACTTGTCGGACGCGTTCGCGGGTGACATGGACACGTTGCTCAATGTCATTGAGAGTGCGAGGCGGACGACCGTCAAGACCATAGCGCTCGGTCAAGACCTGCAACTCTTTTGGTTGCAGGGCTGCGAGCAATTTTTGTATACGAAAGCGTGGTGGCGACGCATCATCAATGCCGTCGTGCGGCAAACCGATCGGTTGGATATCGTCTGCGCCTTCTTCTCCGCCAACTACTGACTCGGCGCTTTTGCGCGACATCTCCACATGATGAGAGAGGAGTGCCATAGCCTCTCCTGCCGTCTTGCGACCGGAGTTCGATGCAGACATGAATTTCGAATTTAATTCACCCGGATCGGCGATGAAGTCCGCAATAGTCGTAGCGTCGAATTCCCCCGATTTTACAACGTTTGATAAGCGCGTGGAAATATCCAGTTTCAACAGGATGTCAATTATCTTTTCACTCTGCAAATATTGTTCGGCGCCCGTCAAAATCGGCGTTTCAGGGACGGAAATTCCTTTGACTAGATCGTCATCGCTTTGTAGGTGCCCGACGATCTCCCAAGGATCTCGGTGATAAAGGTCGACGAGTTCAAGGATTTCGATCGCCGTCTTTTTCCCAAGGCTTGAACATCTTACGATAGTCGAAAAGAATAGATCGCCGGTTGGCGAGAACATCCGAGACTGAAAATTGTTCGAAAACCTCCCGATTATTTGGAAAGCAGTTGTGGAGCCGCACGCTGACGTCGGCGGATTCGATTAGTTGTTCGATAGAAAGTCGACGAGGAGGCACTTCGATGGCGTCAACGGAGTCTGGTATTTTTAGACGGCTTCCAAAATCAACGACGGGCAGAAGATTTGAACTCGTTGTGTTGGCAGCCGTGACGGGAGTTGAAAGTCAAGTCAAATACC
Organism: Rhodopseudomonas sp. RCAM05734; assembly: GCF_052658035.1. Classification (NCBI taxonomy): domain Bacteria; kingdom Pseudomonadati; phylum Pseudomonadota; class Alphaproteobacteria; order Hyphomicrobiales; family Nitrobacteraceae; genus Rhodopseudomonas; species Rhodopseudomonas sp. RCAM05734. The sequence continues at coordinate 1,585,614 of NZ_CP199742.1, forward strand.
GCAGTCTTTGATTGTACGTCTACGCATATCGATAGTGCGTTGGATTTGGGCGTTCAATATCTCTTGGTTGTGTTTTTTAATGTCTTGGCAGCCAGAGACAGTCGATATCTAAGACCGTTTAGCCCAGACAGCCACTAAATCTTTCTCAAGTCGCATCCAGCGAGCCCTGCGAGGAGCCTACCTCACTTAGCCAACGGGCCGTTTTGGATCATCTTATGCGTCGCTATCTTATGGGTAGCGCAACAAGCGTGTATCGCGTCCCGTAACTTGGCACTGACAGCCAGAATTGTACAATGATCAGTTCACCGCATCCCATAGATGGATCGCCCTAACCCATAAGTTGATAATACCGCGCGATCCGTGACCCATAAGATAAAGCGATTTTAAGCGGCGGCCGAGCAAGCCGATCTTAGCTTGTGCTGTTCGGCGACCTTTGCCTGTAGAAGGTTAAGTCGGGCCTTCGCTCACCGCGAAGATGGGCTGCCAGCGACGGCCGATTGGCACGTTTTTCAGTGCGGGATCCTGGCCGACTGGTCTCGCAGCGGGTCGCGGCCCGATGGTCCGGCTTCTTGGTCTACCAGAAAGCCGTTGAGCCCGTCAGGCCAGCGGGGCCACCTGGGACAGGTTGATGGCGACTTGCTGGTCGCAATGGCGCTGTGATCGATGGCGATTGCGACGTCGAGATAGGAGCCACTTGGGCAGTTCTCCTGCGCCAGGTCGCCATCGGCGTAGAGTTTTAGCCGTTTGATCTCCTCATCAAGCGCCAAGCCCGACAGGCAATTCTCGAGACGGTCGATCATGTCTCGGGTGACGGCGGCGATCGCGGCAGCGTTCCGCATATCGGGTCCGGCCGTCTCGCCGTCGAGATGCCGGCTAAAGCTACGAAGCTCGACAAGCTCGGCGTGCTCCTTTGCCTTCTGACGGACGAAGGCCTCGCGCTTGGCGATGCGATCCTGGCGGGCGCGCTCCCGCTCCCGGCGTTCCATCTCCTCCTGATGAAGGCGCTGGCGCTCCTCGAGCTTGGCGCGGTTGTGCTTGAGCAGGGCGACGCCAGCGTACATGGCGACGACCACCTCGTTAAGCTGCTGCTCTAGTGCGGCGGCCTTGCGATCGTGCCACCGGCCCAGGATGCGGTCGGTTGACCAACTCGTCCAAGATGGTGAGACCAGCGTTAACGAGATGCGCCCGGACGGGAAGTGATCCCAGGACCGCCAATGCTTCCGGTCGGAATTGTACAGAGTCGGTGAGATCAACCGGTTAGCGTCCCACGTCGCCTTCTCGGCAAGTTCGCCTGCCGTGGGGTGGTGCTCCGACTTGTCCTTGGTTTCATGAAACAGGAGCCGCAGCTTCTCACCGTCGACGACCAGATCGACACCGTTCTTTGCGTCAGCGGTCGTGTGGCCAAGGCGCTCAAGCGTCCGCGCGACGGTTTCGAGGATGAGGACCACGCGCTGGACGCTCGGCTTGCCTAAACGCCTCACGCTGGACCATCAATGTCCTCTGTCAGAGAGAGCGCCTTTGATGCGAGTCGGTTCAGTACCGCAAGGCAACACTTCGGCCGGGTTCGCGACTGCGGACGGTTTTCTTAGGTTGCCACAACCAAAAGATGAAAATATTTGAGTCTAGGTTGTGCGTAACCTGAGTCAGGCTATTGGCTCCCCGGGGCAAGCTTCTGCGTTCCCCAACAGGCCGAAGCGCCGTCAGACGTCGACGTTGGCGCTGAGCGAGTTTTCCTGGATGAAGTCGCGGCGCGGTTCGACCACATCGCCCATCAGCTTGGTGAAGATGTCGTCGGCCTCGTCGACTTCCTTGATCTTTACCTGCAGCAGCGAACGCTCGTTGGTGTCCAGGGTGGTTTCCCAGAGCTGGCCCGGGTTCATCTCACCGAGGCCTTTATAGCGCTGCAGGGCGACGCCCTTGCGGCCTGCATCGGTGACGGCCTCGAACAGGGTGACCGGGCCGTGGATCGGGCTTTCCACATCCTTGCGGCGCAGCACGCCCGGCTTCGGATAGGCGTCCTGCAGCGTGGCGGCATACTCGTCGAGTTTTCGCGCGTCGGCGGAGCCGAGCAGCGCGTCGTCGATCACAGCCACTTCCTTGACGCCGCGAATGGTGCGCTCGAAGGTGAAGCCTGCGCCCTCGGTGAAGGCACCGACCCAGCCGCGTTCGACTTCGTCGGCCAGCGCATCGAGGCGCCGTGCGATATAGGCGGCGGCTTCGTTGGCGGTGGCGAGGTCGGAGGTCACCTGCGGATTGAGCACGCCGGCAATCGCCGCCTGCTCCACCACACTGCGGTTATAGCGGGTGTGCAGGTTATGCAGCGTGCCGCGGATGATGCGAGCATCTTCCACGAGCGCCAGCAGGTCGCGACCGCCGCGGTCCTCGCCGGACGACAGCTTGAACACGCAATCGTCGAGGCCGGTGGCGATCAGGTAGTCTTCCAGCGCGCGCTCGTCCTTGAGGTACTGCTCGGACTTGCCGCGGGTCACCTTGTAGAGCGGTGGCTGCGCGATATAGAGGAAGCCGCCTTCGATCAGCGTCGGCATCTGCCGGAAGAAGAAGGTCAGCAGCAGCGTCCGGATATGCGCGCCGTCGACGTCGGCGTCGGTCATCACGATGATCTTGTGATAGCGCAGTTTTGACAGATCGAAATCGTCGCGGCCGATGCCGGTACCGAGGGCCGTGATCAGCGTGCCGATCTGCTCGGAGCCCAGCATCTTGTCGAAGCGCGCGCGCTCGACGTTGAGAATCTTGCCGCGCAGCGGCAGAACAGCCTGGAATTCGCGATTTCGGCCCTGCTTGGCGGAGCCGCCTGCGGAGTCTCCCTCGACGATGAACAGTTCAGACTTGGCGGGATCGCGCTCCTGGCAGTCGGCGAGCTTGCCGGGCAGGGAGGCGATGTCCAGCGCGCCCTTGCGTCGCGTCAGCTCGCGCGCCTTGCGCGCGGCTTCGCGGGCCGCACCCGCCTCGATCACCTTGTTGACGATGATCTTGGCTTCCGCCGGATGTTCCTCGAACCAGGCGGCCAGCGCTTCGTTGAGCACGTTTTCGACAACAGGCCGCACTTCCGAGGATACCAGCTTGTCCTTGGTCTGCGACGAGAATTTCGGATCGGGCACCTTGACCGAGAGAACGGCGGTGAGGCCTTCGCGACAATCGTCGCCGGTCAGCGCGATCTTTTCCTTCTTCGCCACCACTTCGGCATAGCCGTTGACCTGCCGCGTCAGCGCGCCGCGAAAGCCCGCCAGATGCGTGCCGCCGTCGCGCTGCGGGATGTTGTTGGTGAAGCACAGCACGTTCTCATGATAGCTGTCGTTCCACCACAGCGCCGCCTCGACATTGATGCCGTTGAGGTCGGCGGAGACGAAGATCGGGGAGGGCACCACGGGCTTCTTGTTGCGGTCGAGATATTTGACGAACTCGATGACGCCGCCCTCGTACATCATCTTCTCATGCCGCTCGACCGGATGGCGCAGGTCGGACAGCAGGATGTTGACGCCGGAATTCAGGAAGGCGAGCTCGCGCAGCCGGTGCTCCAGCGTGGCGAAGTCAAAATCCAGCGTCGTGAAGGTTTCGGCGGAGGCATAGAACGTCACCTCGGTGCCGCGCTTGCCATTGGCATCGCCGACCTCGATCAGCGGCGCCACCGCGTCGCCATGGGCGAATTCGATGAAGTGTTCCTTGCCGTTGCGCCAGACGCGCAGGATCAGCTTGCTGGACAGCGCGTTGACCACGGAGACGCCGACGCCGTGCAGACCGCCGGACACCTTGTAGGAATTCTGGTCGAATTTTCCGCCGGCATGCAGCTGGGTCATGATGACCTCGGCGGCCGAGATGCCTTCGCCCTTGTGGATGTCGACGGGAATGCCGCGGCCGTCGTCGCGCACCGTCACCGAGCCGTCGGCATTGAGCACGACTTCCACCGCGGTGGCATGACCCGCCAGCGCCTCGTCGATGGCGTTATCGACGACCTCGTAGACCATGTGATGCAGGCCGGAACCGTCGTCGGTGTCGCCGATATACATGCCGGGCCGTTTGCGCACGGCGTCCAAGCCCTTCAGTACCCGGATCGATTCCGCACCATATTCGATCGGGGCGACGATCTCGGGATTGTCGGCCGGGAGCCGGGCAGGTTCAGTCATGAGAGGCCTTCGAGGATGTATCGAATCAGCGCGGAAAACCGGCTGCTGAATAGGTTATTTGTGCCATGAATCAAGCCATGCGCCTAGCGCAAAGTCGGCCCGCACAAGCTCTTGATTAGATGGGCGTTTTTGACGGTTTTTCAAGGCGTGAAAAGGCCGATTCGGGCGCCGCGGCAAAGCGCGCTCGAAAGCCGTTCCCGCGGCATCCTCGCCGCTCCTTGATGGTGCGAGAGCCGTCTGGATTGAGAAACAGAACGTTCAGCGTTCAGGGATAGTTTGCAGGAGGCAAGATACAGGACAGCCAGGGACACGGACCCGATGGAACATATCGTTCAGCCGACAGGCGTGGCGCTGTATGTGCTGAATCCGATCTTGTTGTCGATCCTGACCTATGCCGTCGGCTTCACCTTTGTCTCGGCCGTCCTTAAAGTACCAAAGCTTCGCAGGGCTTTGATTGTCAGCAGCCTTGCGGTGTTGGCGGCCGTCGTTGTCGATACGGGTTCACCTATCGCAGGGTTCACTACGCCCAGCAGCTGGCCATTGGCCCTCGTTTTACCGGGCGAATTGCGCCGCCGTCGTCGTTGGTTCTGGTTAACTTTCCGTGCGAGCAATTCTGCCTTGATGGGCTGGAAAGCGGCGCTATTCGTGAAGTGATTGGTGTTCGTACGCGGGACTTTCTGGCGGACGCCAATCTCAAGCCGCCATATCCAGCGGTTCGTTACACGGTGACTCGCGCTGCGCCAGGCATTTGTCCGCCCGGTCCCGACAGGAGAGCTGTCACGGAGTGGTGGACGCCGGGCTTGTTCGCCCTGCGGGACAAGGGGCTGTGCCCGGTCGTGGAGCCGGCGGCAGTACCTCGGATTGGCGTCTTCATCGTGCGGGAGTCGATACGCCGCTTGGTGAAAGAGCCGGCAGTTGATTTCCAGCCGGTCTTTCTGACGACTAGTTTTCCTGGACCCGTTAGCTACTACAACGCAACCGAGGTGCAGGTCCGGTCAGAAACCGGCGTCGAAGTGCTAGGACGCGTCGCCGGCTATGAGGCGCCGGGATATCTTGGCTTTCCGCTCATGGTTGGCTGCTTCGAGCGGCCGGACAATATCATTTTCATCATTCCGCCCGGCGAGCCGGGATGTGGCCTCTGGCGCCGTACCGTGCAGGGCAAAACCAGCGGCGATCTTCTCGACTATGGATGGATCTATTCTCAAATTTTCCAACCAGACTAGCCTCGTGACGTGATCCGTCGCGGCCGCGACGTCAAAATCTCACCGGCGCTGCCGAGATCGGCGAAGGCCGCGGGATCGGCGCCGGTCGGGATCGAGATGTGCGACCACCTCATCGAGCAGCAGCAAAGGTGTAATGCCGGTCATTTCGGCGACAAGGTGGCGTGGGTCAGGATCAGCCCGATCAAGAGTGCCGTGGCAAAGCCCGCCTGCAAGCCCCGCGCGGCGCTCAGGACGCCGCGTCGAGGGCGTCGCCCGCCCTGCGCAGGGCCTGCTCCAGCCGATCGAGCAGCGGGCGGAGGACGTCGGGTGCGATGTCGGGCGCCTGTTGCTCGATTGTGCGGGCGATCTGCGCAATTTCGGTCAGGCCGAAGGTCGAGGCGGCGCCCTTCAGCGAATGGGCTTCCATCTCCAGCAGTTCGGGATCGGGGTCATCGACCAGGCAGCGAAACAGTCCGATCCGGCGATCGGCGTCGCGGAAGAAGATCGTCAGCGTCTCCATCAGGCCGTGCTCGCCGATCTCCTCGCCAATCTGCGCCAGCAGGGTGTGATCGACGACGGCAACGTCGGGGGCGGGTGCCAGCGGCGTCGCGCGCACCACCGGCGTCCGGCGCAATGCCCGCAGCACCGCGGCAATCAGTGCCGGCTTGCGCAGCGGCTTGGCGAGAAAATCGGTCATGCCGGCGTCGCGGCACATCTTCATGTCGTCGGCGTAGGCATTGGCGGTCAGCGCGATGATCGGCAGCGTGGCGTATTTGCCGCCGCGGGCACGGATCGCCCGGGTCGCGGCGAGGCCGTCCATGTTCGGCATCCGCACGTCCATGAAGACCATGTCGAAGTCGGTATCGTCGAGCGCGACGGTGGCCTGGATGCCGTCCGCGGCGATGGTGGTTTCCGCCGCGAATTCCTGCAGCATCTTCCTCACCACCATCTGATTGGTGAGATTGTCCTCGGCGATCAGGACGCGCAGCGGATGGCCGAGCATGGCCAGCCGGGTCTGCAGATCGTCGGCTTCGAGGCGATCGTGGCGCTGGTCGGAGACGGTGGCATTGCTCCACGGCAGCGGCAGGCTGAACCGGAACGTGGCGCCTTCGCCGTAGACGGAACTGACGTCGATCTCGCCACCCATCTGTTCGACGATGCGCCGGCTGATCGCCAGGCCGAGGCCGGTGCCGCCGAACCGCCGGTTGATGGAGACGTCCGCCTGCGCGTAGTCGGTGAACAGCCGGTCGATACGGTCGGGCGCAATTCCCGGACCGGTATCGCTGACAAGCCACTCCACCTGTGCCTGTGTGTCGTCGCGCGACGTGCAGGTGACCGTGATCGCGATGCTGCCCTGCTCGGTGAACTTGACGGCATTGGACACCAGGTTGAGCAGCACCTGGCGGATCCGGCCGGCGTCGCCGCATAGCGCGGGCGGGAGATCGGCGTCGATGGTGGTGCGCAGATCGAGGCCCTTGGCCTTGGCGCTGGGCGAGACAATCGAACTCACGGCATCGAGCAGCGCCACAGGGTCAAAATCGGCGGGATCGAGCTCGAGCTGGCCGGCTTCGAGCTTCGAGAGATCGAGAATGTCGTTGAGGATATGCAGCAGGTTGTCGCCGGATTCGCGGATGGTGGCGACGGCGTGGCGCTGATCGGGATCCAGGTTGGTTTCCATCAGCGCGCTGGCCAGGCCGAGCACGCCGTTCATCGGTGTGCGGATCTCGTGGCTCATCATCGCCAGAAAGCGGGATTTGGCCTGGCTTTCCGCCTCGGCCTGCTTGGCGCGCCAGCGCTCGGTGACGTCGCGGCCGACGCCGCGATAGCCGACGAACACGCCGTCGTGGTCGTGCGCCGGCTTTGCCGTCAGCGACCATAGTCGCGGCTCTCCACCGGCCACCACGTGCAGCACGATATCGTGCATCGGCTCACCCCTGGCCATGTGCGTCGTGACGGTGGCGATCGTCGACTTGTCGCCGACGCAAAGCATGGTCAGCGCTTCTGCGAGGCTTGCGCCATGCAGCAGGTTCGGCGGCATCTGCGCGGCTTGTGCGAAGCGCTCCGGCACATGGATCAGCCGGCCATCGGCGTCGGTCTGCCACAGCCAGTCGCTGGCATTCTCCTGGAATTCCTGCAGCAACAGCGAAATGATCTCGGTCTGGCGTTCGAGCTGCAACTGGGCGCGCAGGTTCTGCAGGAACAAATCGCCCTGCGAGGCCAGATTGCGCGACAGGAACGCGCCGTAGAACAGCAGGAATAGCGCAGTGACCAGGTCGGCCTCGCGGTCGGCGATCACCAGCGATCCCGCCGAGGCCAGCACCATGGTCCACAGATAGACCAGCCCGGCCTTCGGCACCGTCGAGAGCGCGAAGGCCCCGCCGGAGATCATTCCGGTCATCAGGCAGGCGATCACCAGCTGATGGGGCGGGGCCGCCGTCGGATAGAGCATCAGCGGCAGCAGCCCCCAGGTCATGCTGAGCATGAAGGCCTGTATCACCATGTTGCGGGCGGCTCGCGCGGACGCCTCCTTGGGCGGCTTGCGGCGGGTGCGGTGCCAGGAGCGCACCGCCAGCGCCGCAGCGAGCAGGATCACCGCCGCCCAGATCGTCAGGAAAACCTGCGACGCCGAGGTCCAGAACACCACCAGGACCAGTGCCGCGTTGAGCACGTTGATGGTCATGGTCATGGGCACCAGGCGCGCGACGCTGTTGACCTGGGCGGCGCGGATTCGGCGCATCTCCTTTTCTGAGATGGCACCGGCATCGGTCAGGTTTGCCGCAGAGCGGCCCTGCGGGACGGGTGTTTTGCCATGGGTTGCCGACGGTTCGGCGGTCGACGTGTTGCTTGTCTGAGTCATCTCGCAACGACCCTCTGGACAGGCGCCGGGTTGACTGCGACTTCGCCCGCCATGATTGCCAACGCCTTGTCGCATTGCACCGGTGCCGACAATTTACACATCACATCGAGACTCATTGAGGCGCGCTGGCGAGATTCCACGGCGGGGCTCGCGATAAATCGAGGGATGCCATCCAACCGTTCCGGTCTTGTCGCCGGAGGCATCGATGATGTGGTCGCGCAGCGATGGCCGCGCCTGATCCTACTTCCGGCGAGCATGGAATGGCCCGTCTCAGCATCATGTTAAATTTGGCTCCCGTAAAAACACGGAGACCGCACCACCTCGTGGGCGGGCGAAGATCGAGGGCCGGGTGAGAGTCTCACCTTCGATGAGGTGAGGCTACGGGGATGGACGCTTGCTGACCCGGCCGTCCGCGACATCGAACAGTTCGCCGGATGTGCCGATATCGGCGAAGGCGGCGGGATCGGCACCGGTCATCCAGACCTGGGCGCCGAGTTTTGTGAGTTCGCCGAACAGCGCGCGGCGGCGGTCGGGATCGAGATGCGCCACGACTTCGTCGAGCAGCAGCAGCGGGGTCATGCCGGTCATCTCGGCGACCAGCGTGGCATGGGTCAGGATCAGCCCGATCAGCAGCGCCTTCTGCTCGCCGGTGGAGGCGTCGCGCGCCGGCATGTTTTTCGGCGCGTAGATGACCTGCAGATCGGTGAGATGCGGGCCGTCGAGCGTGCGGCCGGCCGCCGCATCACGTTGCCGTCCGTCGCGAAGAATCTGCCGGTAGCGATCCTCCACCGCGGTGGCCGGCTCGCTGACCAGCGCGTTCTCCATCCAGCCGTCGAGCATGATCATCGCCGACGGAAACACCGAGGTCTCGAAGCGCGCGCGCAGCATGGCCGCGAGCCGCGTCACCGTCTGGCCGCGCATGGCGGCGACGGCCACCGCCAGCTCCGCGGTCTCGCGCTCGATGGCGTCGAGCCAGTGGCTGTTGGTGTTGCGTTCTTCCAGCAACCGGTTGCGCGACCGCAGGCTGCGCTCCAGCGCCGACACCCGGCCGGAATGATCCTTGTCGATGGCCAGCACCAGCCGGTCGAAGAACCGCCGTCGTTCCGACGCCGCGCCCATGAACAGCTGGTCCATCGCCGGCGTCAGCCACACCATGCGCAGATGGTCGCCGAATGCTGTGGCCGAACTGACCGGCTCGCGGTCGATGCGGCAGCGCCGGCTGGTCGAGCTGCCCTCGCTGGGCGGATCGATGCCGGTGCCCAGCGTTGCGAGGCCGACCTCGCCTTCGACCTCCGCCGAGACAGCCCAGGAGCCGTCGCCCTGGACGTCGGCGACGTCCTCGAGGGTGGCGCGGCGCAAGCCGCGGCCGGGCGACAGAAACGAGATCGCTTCGAGGCAATTGGTCTTGCCGGCGCCATTGGGGCCGACCAGCACCACCATGTCGCCACGGATCTGCAGCGCCGCCGACCGATAATTGCGGAAGTGGGTCAGCGTCAGGCGATGGATGCGGGAGACGGTCATGGGCAATGAGACATATAGGTCCACGACAGCTGCCGCGCTTGTCCCCTCTCCCCCGGGCGCAGCGAAGCTGCGGCTGGCGGGAGAGGGTGGCTCGAACGCGCGGAGCGTGTTCGAGACGGGAGAGGGGGCTCTTCGGAGTTCGCGGCCCTCCCTCTCCCGCCTTCGCTTCGCTCAGGCACCCTCTCCCGCGGCGCAAAGCTTCGCTTTGCTGGGGGAGAGGGGAAGGAAGAAAGCAAAATCAGAGCGATCACACCCGCATGGGCATCAGCACGTAGAGCGCGCCTTTGGAATCCTTGTCCTGCACCAGGGTCGGCGAGCCGGGATCGGCGAGGCGCAGCACCGCCACGTCGCCTTCGATCTGGGCGGCGATGTCGAGCAGGTAGCGCGAGTTGAAGCCGATATCGAGGGCGTCGGAGGCGTACTCGACCTCGAGTTCTTCGGTGGCGCTGCCCGAATCCGGATTGGTCACCGACAGCACCAGCTTGCCGGCGGACAGCGCCAGCTTCACCGCGCGGCCGCGCTCGCTGGAAATGGTCGAGACGCGGTCCACCGCGGCCTCGAAATCCTTCTTGTCGACGATCAGTTCCTTGTCGTTGTTCTGCGGGATCACGCGGCCATAGTCCGGAAACGTGCCGTCGATCAGCTTCGAGGTCAGCACCACATTGCCGAGCGTGAAGCGGATCTTGCCCTGCGACAGTTCGATGCCGACTTCGGCCTCGGCGTCCTCGATCAGGCGCTGCACTTCGCCGACGGTCTTGCGCGGCACGATTACGCCGGGCATGCCGGCAGCACCGGCCGGCAGCGGCAGGTCGACCTGTGCGAGGCGGTGGCCGTCGGTGGCTACGGCGCGCAGAGTGGCCGCGGCGGCGGTGCCGGCGGCGTGCAGATAGATGCCGTTGAGATAATAGCGCGTCTCCTCGGTGGAGATGGCGAACTGGGTGCGGTCGATCAGCCGCTTCACGCCGGCGGCGGGCAGGCTGAAGGAATGCGTCATCTCGCCAGCGGCGAGGTCGGGGAAATCGTTCTCCGGCAGCGTCTGCAACGTGAAGCGCGAGCGGCCGGCGCGGATTGCCATCACGGAGCGGTCGCCGTCGGCTTCCAGCACGATCTGCGAGCCGTCGGGCAGCTTGCGCACGATGTCGTAGAACATGTGCGCCGGCACCGTGGTGGAGCCGGCGGTTCCGACCTCGGCGGCCAGGGTCTCTGTGACTTCGAGGTCGAGGTCAGTGGCCTTCAGCGACAGTTTGGCGTTCTCGGCGCGGATCAGCACGTTGCCGAGAATCGGGATCGTGTTGCGGCGCTCGACCACGCGATGCACGTGGCTCAGCGATTTCAGCAATTGCGCGCGTTCGACGGTGACCTTCATAGCAAACTCGCCCGATCCAGTTCGACATCGTGGGATGGAAGCCGGGCAGCCCGAACAGGCGCCGCGGTGATTGACGCCCGCAAGCTGGCTCAAACGGATTTTGCGCAAACCCGCGGGGGTCCGCAAGGTGGCGTGATTGCAGGCGAAGTGCAAGGGGAGAGGCGGTCGCACTCCCCACGTTTTGGGGAGTAAAGAACGATACATGCGCCGGCGTTGATGGCTCCCCTCCCCCCTCGTGGGGGAGGGTGGCGCGTAGCGCGTAGCGCTGGGAGAGGGGGCCACACGCGACGGCGCTCTTGGCTCCCCCCTCTCCCTGACCCTCCCCCACGAGGGGGGGAGGGGACACTACGGCCTGCGTTTCAGATTATTCCTGCAACTGCCGCTTCAGCGATTCCACCTCGTCCTGCAAAGCGACGTCCTTGCCGACCAGCGCCTCGATTTTTCGCACGGCATGCAGCACGGTCGTGTGGTCGCGGCCGCCGAACCTGCGGCCGATTTCCGGCAGCGAGCGCAGCGTCAGGGTCTTGGCCAGATACATCGCCACCTGGCGCGGGCGCACCACATTGGCGGTGCGGCGCGACGACAGCAGGTCGGAACGGCTGACATTGTACTGGCGGGCGACGACGCGCTGGATGTCCTCGATCTTGATGCGCTTTGGCTCCTGCGGCCGGACCAGATCGCGGACCTCGCGCTCGGCCATTTCCAGCGTCACCGGCGTGGCGTTGAGCTTGCTGTGGGCGAGCAGCCGGTTGACCGCGCCTTCGAGGTCGCGGCCGTTATGAGTGATGGTGCGCGCGAGATAGTCCAGCACCGGCGCCGGCACGTCGAAGGTGGCGTGGTGGGCGCGGGCTGCTGCGACGCGCGACTTCAGGATGCCGAGGCGCAGGTCTTCGCCAAGCGAGCCCATTTCGACCACCAGGCCGCCGGCAAGGCGGGAGCGCACCCGCTCGTCGAGGCTTTCGAGATCCGACGGCGGACGGTCGGCGGCGATCACCACCTGGCGGCCGGCGTCGATCAGCGCGTTGAGCGTGTGGCAGAACTCCGCCTGGGTGGTCTTGCCCTGCAGGAACTGCAGGTCGTCGATCACCAGCACGTCGATGCCGCGCAGCGCTTCCTTGAAGGCCAGCGCGGTCTGCGTCTTCAGCGCAGCGACGAAGCCGTACATGAACTTCTCGGCGGTCAGATACAGCACCTTGCGCTCGGTGCCGGAATTGCCGGCCCAGGTCACCGCCTGCAGCAGATGGGTTTTGCCGAGACCGACGCCGGCATGGATGTAGAGCGGATTGAACATCACGCTGTCGCCGCGGCGGCCTTCCGCGACCTGGCGGGCGGCGGCATGGGCCAGCGTGTTGGAGCGGCCGATCACGAAGCTGCCGAAGGTCAGGCGCGGATCGAGCGGCGAGCCGCCGAGCGCTTCATGGCTGGCCGACACCGGCGCGATCGCGGTGTTGCGCAGTTCCGGAGCGCGGCCGTCGCGGCCCTCGCTGCGGCGCGGCTCGATCGGCGCGGGAGCTTCTTTCGCCGGCGTTGCCACGCGCATTGCCGTGCGCACGGTGACGTCGACACGATGCACCTGCGGCATCTCCGCCTGCCAGCAGCTCAGCACGCGCTCGGCATAATGCGCCTGGATCCAGCTCTTGAGAAACCGCGTCGGCACCGACAGGTGCACGCTTTCGTCGTGCACGCTTTCAAGATCCATCCGCGCGAACCAGCTGGAGTAGACGTCCTCTCCAACGCTCGAGCGCAGCCGACCTTTGACCCGAGACCAGCGATCCTGTTCGATATTTGACATTGTTTGACGACTTTTCCGGTGAGTTGGTATTCGGCACTCGCTGCCGCTGTATGTCCGCGCGGTTGCATGCGCGGCGCGACCTCGGGCGAGACCTCGTCTTCGGGCACAGGCCAGCCGGTCGGCGGAACGCCGCGGGCCGGTCAGTACTGGTGAAAATGAGGCTTTCGCGAGGTCAGCGCGTACTCGAGCGTCCGTCGGGGGCGCGTGCGGTAGGCCGCGCAATGGCGCTGGCGTTGCAGCTGACGTTGCGATTGTCGGCCGCAGCCGATGGCACGTCTTGAAAGGCCGTCGTAGTCCCGTTGCGCATAAAGCCTCCCCCACTCGCTGCGGTCGCACGCAGCAAGCTGTCATTCCAAATCTGTAACAAGGTCAGTCCGCGGCGTCTAAGTGTCAGACGTTAGATGCCGCATCACTTCTATCTTGCCCGCTCTTCAACCCTCTGTTCCTTCACCTTCCGCTGCGGCGAGCCACGTTATCCTGCACGCATTCTCTTTTGTGAGGCGTTCCCATTTGGGAGCCGACAGAGAAATTTCGACACAAAACATCCGTCCCCATATTGCTATGAGTGGCAACCCGACCGAAGCTTGGAAAGCGTCGCTAACCTGCACACCGCCGCTGATCTGCATGTCCGCCCTGGTTCCTCAATCGCGCTGATCTGAAGAACCGTGGGCGCCGCGAACGAGCTAAGAAATACACGATGGCTTATTTCTCGCAACGGATTGATTCTCGTGTGGCGGCAGGAAATCGGCCGCGCATTCCGCAAAATCGCCGGAGGCCGTTGGGGTGTCGAAGCAAGGTTTTGAATCCACGCACTGAATCGAAATGTGAAGGCTCTGTTGCAAGCCGGACGTTCGACAAAAATAAATTCACAAATCGTTTACGTTTGAAGGTAGCCATGGCGCGTTTTCCAACTGCTCTTCCTCGCTATGCCGATAAGTGACTACGCGCGCGCGTTTTTTTCTGTGCGTTGAGTCAGGGTAACCCTCGACAGCGGATTCCGAATCGCGCTGCAGCGCTGTTGCTTTTTTGAAAGCGAGCGCGGGTGGCCATCCGCGACGTTGTCCTCCGTAATTCTACGGTTGTTCCGCGAGTCGCGCACGCGACATTGCTTGACGCGCATTTCACCGCCGACGATTTGGTGTGCGTCATTGAAAACGATGGACACATCACGCGCGCCGACGGCGCATAAAAAAAGCCCGGCTGAGCCGGGCTTTTGCAACGTCGAAATTTCGTGGCCGTTTTACTTTGCGGCGAGCTTGGCGATCTGGTGCACGAGGCGCGACACCTTGCGGCTCGCCAGGTTCTTGTGAACGATGTTGCGCTGCGCAGCCTTCATCAATTCCGGCTCCGCCTTCTTCATCGCCTGCAGCGCCGCTTCGCGGTCGCCGAGCTTGATGGCTTCCTCGACGGTGCGGATCGAACCGCGCATCTGGGTGCGGCGCGACTTGTTGATGATGGTGCGGCGGGCAATCTTGCGCGTCGCCTTCTTGGCGGAGGTCGTATTGGCCATTCTCTCGATCCTTCAGCAGCGACCCGCACGCGGGTGCCGGGCTGATTGACGTCCGCCGTTCAAATGGGCCGACGCTGATGTTGTTTCCGGGGTGTTCCTGAAAATGCTATCCTCGGAGCTAACCAGCTCACGGGGCACGCCGCTCAAAGAACAGCGGCGGCAGGATTTCACCCGCCGCCATTGGCGCTCCTTATAGAGGGCGGGGTTTTGGGCGTCAACGCTTTCCGGGGGGCAAGGCTGTCGTTCCCCGACGCGCCAATTGGCGCGTCCGGGGGCGCGGGCGCAAGCCGGCCTCCGGGCGCCCCGGAACGACCTTCATTTGCCTCTAAGCCGCTGGCGAGGTTGAATTTCTCTTGCCTTGCGGCTAATGCCGGGCGGTATTGACGAGAGGGTGATGCATGATCCGGGGGTTTTTCCGTCTGGTGGGGCTGCTGCTGCTGGCCGGCGGGTTCTTTTTCCTGGTCTATGACGGTGCCCGCTCGATTGCCGACCAGGCGCTGCGGCTGACCCGGCTGGGCGAGTTCTGGAACGACATCCACCAGGCCAGCCAGGCCGCCTTTCGCACCATGGTGGAGGGAGTCTCGCCATGGTTGTGGAACGGCGTGGTGAAAATCATCCTGAACCAGCCGGCCTGGGCGGTCATGGGGGTGTTGGGTATCCTGCTGTTGCTGCTGTTCCGGCCGCGCAAGCCGCTGATCGGCTATTCGCGCAACTGAGCGATCGTCGCACTGGCTCTGCCTGTCATGCCGGCGCCGTGCCGTAACAGACCTGCCGTTTCCCGCGTAAATACCTATATTGCCAATTGAGCTCAGGGCGTCGCCGGCGGGAGTGATCCGGTCCTCCGGCTAGGCGCTGTTGTCCGTCAGATGCGCGCGTTGGTCCAGCGAACCGGATGCCACTTCGCTGGCAAGCGCGCAGGGAGATGATCATGCTGTTCATGCGCAAGACCACCGCATTGCCCACCGCCGCCGAGGCGCTGCCCGGCCGCGCCACGCCGATGGCCACCGCGAAGACGCACTTCGTCAACGGCCGTCCGATCCAGCCGCCCTATCCGGAAGGCCTGGAGCAGGCCGTGTTCGGGCTCGGCTGTTTCTGGGGCGCCGAACGCAAGTTCTGGGAACTCGGCGACGGCATCTACACCACGGCGGTCGGCTATGCCGGCGGCCACACGCCGAACCCGACCTATGAAGAGGCCTGCTCGGGCCGCACCGGCCACACCGAAGCGGTGCTGGTGGTGTTCGATCCCCGCAAGATCTCTTACGAGCAGTTGCTGAAGACGTTCTGGGAGAGCCACAACCCGACCCAGGGCATGCGCCAGGGCAACGACGTCGGCACCCAGTATCGCTCGGCGATCTACACCTTCAGCGATGCGCAGCGCCAGGCCGTCGACGCGTCGAAGGCGGCCTATCAGAAGGCGTTGTCGGCCAAGGGTCTCGGCACCATCACCACCGAGATCGCGCCGGCCGGCGAGTTCTATTTCGCCGAAGACTATCATCAGCAATATCTGGCGAAGAACCCCGCCGGCTATTGCGGCCTCGGCGGCACCGGGGTGTCGTGCCCGATCGGGGCCGGCGTCAGCGCCTGAGATCGCGCGCAGCGTCTGCCATCTCCAGCCCGCCCGCGGACGCCTCCGCGGGCGGGCTTTTGCTGTCCGCGCACGACCAAACGGTTTTTTAACCATAATCATTCACAACCGAAGCTGTCTCGCAGTGAGGGATGTTGTGGTGTTTTGTGTGCGCGCGTTTCGATTGACCATGATGGCCGCGCTTGCTGCGCTGGCGCTGTCGGGCTGCATGGGCCGATCCGGGCCGGTGGCCTCGGTCCAGCCGCAGAGCGATCTCGACGCCTTGGCTTATGGCACGCCGGCCGCCGCACCGCGGGCCGGTTCCGGCGGCGCCATCGCCGCGCTGCGCTCCGGCTTTGCTTCAACCAATCGCCCGCCGCTTGAGGCCTATGCCGCCGCGCCGGCACGCTATAGCGCGCCCGCGGTCTCCAGCTTTGACGCCAGCTACAAGCTCGACACCGGCGACCGGCTGCGCGTCGTGGTCTACGGCCAGGAGGGTCTGACCAACACCTATGCCATCGACGCCAGCGGCGTCATCGCCATGCCGCTGATCGGCCCGGTGAAGGCACGCGGCAGGACCGCCGCCGGCCTCGCCACCGAGATCTCCGGGCGGCTGCGCAACGGCTTCATCCGCGAACCCTCGGTGGCGGTGGAAATCGAGGCCTACCGGCCGTTCTTTATCCTCGGCGAGGTCGCGGCTCCCGGTCAGTATCCCTACGTGCCCAACATGACGGTGGAGAGCGCGGTGGCCATCGCCGGCGGCTTTTCGCCGCGCGCCAGGCGCGACGAGGTGACGCTCACCCACGCCACCATCGACGGCGCGCTGCGCAGCGTGGTGCCGCTCGGCACCCTGCTCGATCCCGGCGATACCGTGCTGGTCGGCGAACGCTGGTTCTGATCGCGCGTCGCCGCGTCACACGCCGCTGTCATCGCCCGCGAAAGCGGGCGATCCAGTAAACGCAGGCCATGCGGTACTATCACTCACGCCAGTGATTACTGGGTCGCCCGGTCCTGGCGCGCGATTGCGCGCCCGGCCGGGCGATGACAGATGAGAGTGTGGCGCCGGGGATGCCTCTATCCGAACGGCTTCACCGGATGTGTCGCAGGGAATGCCGGACTGCGCCAGATCAGCGCATCCGCATCGCGCCACGCCGCACGCCGTATCAAGAATCGATCCCACGCGATAAGCAGGGAACAAGCGAGGTCAACTCGCGGCGATGTGGCGCGATAGCGTCACACCAAAATTCAGAGGGAGAAGACGATGAGGACCAATCCGTCGAGTCGGGTCGTGCGTGGGGTTGCCGTGGCGGTCGCCATGGTCTGGGGCACGCTGGCGACCGCGTCGGCACAGACGACGGCGGGGTCGTATCCCGAGCGGCGAATCACCTTCGTCGTGCCCTATGCTCCCGGCGGCGCCACCGATGTTGCCGCGCGGTTGCTGGCTAACAAGCTGTCGGATGCCTGGAAGCAGCCCGTCACCGTCGAGAACAAGTCCGGCGCCGGCGGGGTTATCGGCAATGACTATGCCGCCAAGGCGCCGGCCGACGGCTACACCGTGCTGGTTGCCATCACCCAGATCATTCAGGCGCCCAGCCTGGTGTCGAACCTGCCCTACGATGTGTTCAAGGACCTTGCGCCGGTCACGCAAGTGGCGCTGTCGCCGATCGTGCTTGTGGTGCCGGCAGCGCAGCCGATGAAGTCGGTGAAGGATCTGGTCGATCTGGCCAAGGCCAGTCCCGGCAAGCACCCCTACGGGTCCTTCGGCAATGCGACGACGTCGCATCTGTACGGCGAACTGCTGAAGAAGACCGCGGGCATCGAGATGACCCATGTACCCTATCGCGGCGCGTCGCCCTTGCTCAACGATCTGCTCGGCAATCAGGTTACCGCGGCCTTCATCGACTTCACCACCGGCGGCCCGCAGCTGGAGGCCGGCACGATCAGGGCGCTGGCGGTCGGCGGCGAGACGCGCAAACCCAAGCTGCCCAATGTGGCGACGCTTGCCGAACTCGGTCATCCCGGCTTCGAGGCCGAAGGCTGGGTCGGCGTGTTCGTGCCCGCGGCGACGCCGAAGGACATCGTCAACAAGCTGTCCGCCGAACTCGGCCGCATCATCAGGTCGCCGGAAGGCGTGGCCGGATTGCAGGCGGTCAATCTCATCGCGGTCGGGGACTCCGCCGAGTCGTTCCAGAAGACCCTGCGCCGCGATTTCGATCGCTGGGCAGCGGTGGCAAAGACCGCCGGCGTCAAGGGCGAGTAGACAAGGTACCGTGCGGGTCGGCGAACGCATTCTACGCTCACGAAGCACGCACCTGCTTCACCTCTCCCCGCTTGCGGGGAGAGGTCGGATTGCGAGCGCAGCGAGTAATCCGGGTGAGGGGGAGTTAATGAGACGCTCCGGCTGCCCCTCACCCGAAACTTTCGCTTCGCTCAGGTCTCGACCTCTCCCCGCAGGCGGGGAGAGGTGAAGTCACTTCACCAGATGCTTGGCAAAAAACGCCAGGCTGCGCTGCTTCGCGAGTTCGGCGCTGGGCTTGTCGTAGCTGGAGCGTTCGTCGCAGCCGAAGCCGTGCTGCGCGCCGTCATAGACGAAGACTTCTACCTCCGGCCGCTTGGCGCGGATGGTCTCGACGTCCGCCAGCGGAATGCCGTGGTCCTTCTCGCCGAAATGCAGTTGCGTCGGCACGGTCGGTCTGTCGTCGGCGAAGCGCACGATGGCCCCGCCGTAATAGCCGATTGCGGCACTGAGGCCGGTCAGTTTGGTGGCCGCCGCATAGGCCACGCTGCCGCCGAGGCAGAAGCCGATGATGCCCACAGGGCCGACATCCTTCACCGAATCGATGGCCGCCTGGGTGTCCAGCATGAACGCGGCCCAGTCCGGGTTGGCGACGAATTTTCGCGCGATGGCGACTTCCACGGGCGAATAGCCGGAGGTGAAATTGCGCTCGACCCGGTCGAAGATCGCCGGCGCCACGGCCACATAGCCTTGCATGGCGAAGCGATCGCACACCGTGCGGATGTGATGATTGACGCCAAAAATCTCCTGGATCACCACCACCGCGCCCTTCGGCGTCCCGGCCGGCGTGGTGCGATAGGCGCCGAGTTCGAACTTGTCGGCAGCGGTCAGCGCAATGTCTTGTCCCACGGATCATCCATCGGTTGTTGCAAGTGAGGTCTGTTTGCAGGTCGCATCTCGACCGGCAAGACACAAGCGCGCTATTGCGCCAGCCAGTCGCTGCCCCAGTCGCCCTTCCAGCCGGTGAGGCGTCCCTGGCGGAACTGGAGATAGAGGCGGTTGCGGCGTTCGAAGAAGCCGCTGCCGCCATAGGCGCGAATCGCCAGCAGGGTCTCGTCGCCCCGCCGGCCGCGCACATAAGCCAGCGGCGTATCCAGCGCGCGCGCTGCATCAGTCGGCGCCATGCCGAACTGCAGCGGCGTGTTGTTGGACAGCGAGGCGATGAACGGCGCATGCCGCACGATCTGCTGTGCCTGCAAAGCTTGCGGAGCCGCCGCGACGGCCGCCAACAGCAGCGCAGCGCCAATCAGTCGCCTCATGCGAAGTGCCTTTCAGAATTGTGCGGTCATCGGCCGACGCATCGTGCGGCCGTGCCGTGGTGACTGGCATGATAGTCGATCGGCCGTGGCTGACAACATGCGGGCGCCGGGGCTGCGTGCCGTCCGCGCGAGCCCTGTTCCCCGGACGCGATGCACTACGCCGCTTTTGCGGCGTGGTGCTTCGCAGATCAGGGGCCCCGCTTTGCTGAAATCAACGGGATCCCGGATCTGCGCAGCAGCGTTCGCGATGCTGCGCATCGCTGCCACGCCGCAGCGCGTCCGGGAAACGAGAGCGGCGTGTGAACACGATGCAAATTTCTTCATTATCACCATAGACTATTATCCTATCTCAGACTTATAGTCTCATCGTCCTGCTCAACGAGGGGCGCTGTCATGAGGCGTCTTGAGAATGGAGCAGGATGCGGTGTCCCGCGCGCGTGCCTCGCAAGCACGTCCCGGGAGGCTGGGGTCACCGTCCGGGCCCTACTACGGGGGCTCTGCCTTGAGTGGCTGGACGCGGATGGCGAAAGGCGGGCGAAATCCCGCCGGAGTGGCTCCCACAGGGAGTTCACGTGCCAGCCCGGAAGCACGGTCCCCTTGCCATAAACCCCGCGGTGGCGCGCCCGCAGGCGCCGCGACCTGCTTCGCCGTTGCGACGGCGGCGCGGATCGCGCCCCAACCACCACAACCGCGCCTGCCGGCGCGCCGCTCCCCTCATGTCTGGAGGGGAGGACTGCTCGCACCTCGGACGCCATCGGCGCCGCGAGAACGAGAGCACCTGGCTGTTTGACATTCGAATCGGATTTCTCTGCACGCACGCGGCTCTGCCGCGGCTCGGCCCGTCGAACTTTAGTCAAACGCGACTCATTCCAGTCACGTGCGACTCGCCATGACCGGCAACCGGCAAGCGAAACGCAATTTTTAGCAATGCCGCTTAACGTTCGGGAACCTGTTTCCGGGTAGGTATTCCGTTCAGGCTTGTCGCGATCGGTCGAGGACATATGACAGTTTCAGGAACGCAAAGCGCGGCTCGTCGCCGATTGCTTCTGGCATCGGACCGCAGCGATCGCAGCGCCGAACTGGCTGACCTGTTGCAGAGGGTCGGTGACGTCGAGACGATTTCGACCTCGGAAATCCCCGATGCACCGGCCGCACATCTGTCCGGCATCGTCGTCGATATCAATCTGCGCTCGGCGGAAAGCGTGCAGCGCATCCGCAACAAGCTGCAGGGCAAGGCCTATCAGCAGGTGCCGCGGCTGTTCGTGCTGGCCGATGCCCTGCATCACGGGTCGATGCAGGCCTGGGCACTGGGCGCGACCGACACCATCGCGCGGCCTTTCGATGCGCGCGGCGTGTTGCAGCGCGTACGCGCCGCCTTTCCGGATCCGCATGACCAGGATGCCAACGCGACCGCGAGCGGCAAGGCGCTAAGCCGCGGCGTCGAGGCCGCCCATGCGGTGATGGTGCAGATCTTCGAGAAACTGCCGGCCGGCATCCCGCTGACCTTCAGCGACGTGATGAAGGCGGAAAACCAGATCATGCGGGCGATCAAACGCTCGTCGCTGCGCCAGTGGCTGGCGGCGGTCGGGCGCCATCATACCCACACCTATCGCCACTGCCTGTTCGTCACCGGCTTCGCCGTCGCCTTCGCGCAGCATCTCGGCATGCGCGAGGAAGATCAGCGCCGGCTGACCCGCGCCGCACTGATCCACGACGTCGGCAAGGCCTTCATCCCTGTGGCCATTCTCGACAAGCCGGGTGCGTTGACCGCCGAGGAAATGGCCGAGATGCGCAAGCATCCGCGGCTCGGTTTCGACGCGCTGCTGGAGCAGGGCAGTTTCCCGCGCGAGATGCTCGACGTGGTTCTGCACCATCATGAGCAACTCGACGGATCGGGCTATCCCGATGCGCTGCGCGGCGACCAGATCAGCGACATCGTGCGGCTGATGACCATCGTCGACATCTATTCCGCGCTGATCGAGAACCGGCCGTATCGTTTGCCGTTCACCCACATCAAGGCCTTCGCCATGATGGAACAGATGGGCGACAAGCTCGACCAGCAACTGCTGCAGGTGTTCCGTCCGGTGGCGCTGGGGTCGTATTAGCAACGATTGTATCCCGGACGCGGTGCGGCATGGCGATGCGCAGCATCGCATGCTGCTCCGCAGATCCGGGATCCCGGTTTCCAGAACAGCTGGACCCCGGATCAGCAGCGCACTACGGCGCAAGAGCGCCGCGCTGCGCAGCATCCGGGGAACGACGAATGCGCGCCCGCGCCGGGGCCTCGTTTCACACCAGCAGTTTTCGCAACTCCGCCTTGGCCACTTTCTCCAGCGTCGAACGCGGCATCTCGTCGACGAAGCGGATTTCGCGCGGCACCTTGAAGTCGGCCAGCGCGTTGCGGCAGGCGGCCATGACATGGTCGTGCAGGGTCGGCGGCATGTTGCCCACGCCGGCATGCGGGATGATGAAGACCACCGGAACCTCGTCGAGCATCGCATGCTTCATGCCGACCACGGCGGCTTCGCGCACGCCGGGCACAGCGATGACGACCTGCTCGATCTCCGAAGCCGCGACATTCTCGCCACCGACCTTCAGCATGTCCTTGGCGCGGTCGCCGAACCTGATGAAACCGCGGTCGAGCAGCGTGACGCGGTCGCCGGTGATGAAGTAGCCGTGGGCGTCGAAACTCCCTTGCGTGGCCGCCTCGTTGTGCAGGTATTCCTTGAACAGCGACAGGCCGGGCACGCCGAGAATCGACAGGTTGCCGGTATCGCCAACGGGCGTCGGCGCGCCATCGTCGTCGGTGACGCGGATGCTGTATTCGGTGGCCGCGCGGCCGATGGCCATCGGCGTGTTGGGCTGGTCGACCTCGCCGATGATGCCGTGGGTGATGGTTTCGGTCATGCCCCACCAGCCGATGATCTTGATGCCGAAGGTGGCGAAGGCCGGCGGTTCGCAGAACGCGGTGCCCCACAGCCGGAACGTATGCTGCTTCGGGATCTCATGTTCGAGCAGTGCCTTCATGCAGAAGCCGATGGTCGAATTCCAGGTGCAGCGATGCTCGGCCGCGACAGACCAGAACCGGCGCGCGGAGAAACGCGGCTGGATCACGCAACTGGCGCCGACCCACAAACTCGCAAGCACCGAATAGGCCAGCGCATTGGTGTGGAACAGCGGCAGGAAGGCGAGGTGCACGTCGGCGGCGTGCAGGTCCTGATGCGCGGCATTGACCTTGGCGCCCCACAGCGCATTGGCATGGGTCCACAGCACGGCCTTCGGTCGCGATGTGGTGCCTGAGGTGTACTGCACGCTGCATGAGGCGAACGGATCGGTCGGCCGCTGCGGCCGGTCGACGGCATCCGCGAACAGCGCTTCGAAGCGGTCGGCCTGCGCCACGGGATGGCCCGTCGCGGGCGCGGCACCGGCATCGTGCGAGATGACCGCGATCCAGCGCAGGTTCCTGCAGTTGGCGGCGACCAGTTCGGCATAGGACGGCTGGGTAATGGCAGCGACCGCGCCGCAATGGCCGGCGAAGTATTCAAGCTCCGCCGGCGCCGAGCGGGTGTTGGTGGTGACGACGATGGCGCCGAGTTCGGCGCAGGCGAACCAGGTCAGCATCGCCTCGATGCAGTTGTCGAGATGCACGAGAATGAAGTCGCCGGGCTGGATGCCGCGCCGGACAAGTCCCGCAGCGAGCGCGCCGACGCGGTCGTGGAATTCGCCATAGGTCCAGTGCCGCGCCGGCGCATCGAACGGCGCCCAGATCAGAAACGGATGATCGCGGCGGGTCTCGGCGACCATCTTCAACAGCCACGGCACATCCATGCCTGCGAACGGACCGACCACGCCTGGCACTGTCGCTGGATTCACCATTATTCCTCCCGGTGGAAGACCGCATCGAGATCCGCTGTTGCGCGGCGACGGCTTCCGTTTGTTGTTGCTATGCTTGTGCCATCGGATGGGGGCAGGAGCAATCGGCGCCGCGATCCGACGCTGGCGGTGCGTGCGGTGGCCGGCTGGTTTCGCAGGACGAAATTTTGCCCGGGTTGCCGTCGAGGTTCCGGCAAGCAGACAGCGGTGCGCATCGAGGTCGCACTGGTCGATAGTTGCATTGTTTGCTACGCTACCATGCTGTCAATTCAGGGTATGTCAATACACACTGACCGCGCATCAAGCTGCGGCAGCCGGGAGAGAATTATGGTTTCACTTCGCGCGGCGATCGGTCTGATCGCGCTGGGCTTTTCTGCTTGCACCTCGATCGGCAGCGCTTTCGCGCTGGACTACCCGACGCGGCCGGTTAGGTTCGTCGTGGGCTATCCTGCCGGCGGCGCCACCGATATTCTGGCGCGGCTGATCGGCCAGAAGCTCTCCGAGCGGACCGGCCAGCAGTTCGTTGTCGAGAACAAGCCCGGTGCCGGCAACAACATCGGTACCGAATCGGTCGTCAATGCGGAGCCCGATGGCTACACCATCCTGCTGGTCAACCCGGCGAACTACATCAACGCCAGCCTGTACGGCAAACTGAGCTTCAACTTCCTGCGCGACATCGCGCCTGTGGCGGCGTTTCATCGCACTGCCAATGTGATGACCGTCGCCAAGGACGTCACGGCGAAAAATGTCGCCGAGTTCATTGCCGAGGTCAAAGCCAACCCCGGCAAGATCAACATGGCCTCGTCCGGCAATGGCACGTCCGTGCATCTCTCGGGCGAGATGTTCATGATGATGTCGGGCGCCAAGATGCAGCATATTCCCTATCGCGGCGCCGCGCCGGCGATCACCGACATGCTCGGCGGTCAGGTACAGGTGATCTTCGACAACATGCCCTCGATCATCCAGCACATCCGCGCCGGCAGCCTGCGCGCGCTGGCGGTGACGACCGCCGAGCGCTCCGCGCTTTTGCCGGACGTGCCGACCGTCGCCGAGACCGTGCCGGGCTATGAGGCCAGCGCATTGTTCGGTGTGGGCGCGCCGAAGAAGACTCCGCCGGAGATCATCGCCAAGCTCAATGCCGACGTGAATGCGGTGCTGGCCGATCCCGCGGTCAAGGCGAAGCTGATCGATCTCGGCGGTGAACCGCTGATCGGGCCGCCGGAAGCCTTCGGAAAGATGGTCGCCGCTGAGACCGAGAAGTGGGAAAAGGTCGTCAAGGCGGCAAACCTGAAGGTCGAGTAGCGGGAAGATGCCCGGTGCCGCTAGTGCGACGCCGGGCCCTTCCAGCGATCGATCCGGCGCGCGCTATCCAGGCGGGCGCCTGCAGACCAGATCGATTTCGATCAGCGCATCATAGGCCAGTCCGGTCACGCCGACGCAGGTGCGCGCCGGCAGTCGACCCTCGGCAAAATAGCCGCGATAGGTGTCGTTCATCGCCGCATAGTCCTGCTTGAACCGCGTGAGATAGATCCGGCTCATCACCACGTGCTCGAAGCCGAGCCCGACGCCGGCCAGCACCAGCTTGAGATTTGCCATGACGGCGCGGGTCTGCGCCTCGATCGTCTCCGGAAGCTGGCCCGGCGCGTCGGGCGTATCCGGCATCTGTCCGGTGACGAAAACAAAGCCGTCGGTCTCCACGGCATGGCTGAAAGGCGCGACCGGCGTCGGTCCGCCTGCGATCATGTGAAACTTCAATGAAAATATCCTTGGCAGGCTAGGTTTGCGGGACGTCTTCGAACAGACGCTTGCTGAGTATGGCGTGAACGCCCCAGTTGCCGTCCACGACCTGGGTGACGCCGAAGTCCACGGCCGCGGACATCAGCGCGATGGCTTCGTCCTCGCTGAGGCCTTTGATGTTCATGAGGAAGCGGCGCATCTTCCGGAACGCATCCTTCATGGCGAGATCCAGCGAGGAGTTGGCATAGACCTCGCTCTGCCCGTTGGCGCCGAATTCCGCCAGGTAGTTCGGGTGGCTGAAGCCGGTCAGCACCCAGTCCGTTTCGGTTTCGATCAGCGGATAGGTGAGGTCGGCGAACGCGCGTCCGGCGAGATCGGCCTTCTTGTGCAGGATCGGCTGGAAGGTTCCGGTCATCGAACATTCGATGGCTGTGCCAGCCAGTTCGCCGTCGCCCTGGGTGGCGTGGGGATCGCCGACCGACAGCAACGCGCCCGGCACCGAGACCGGCAGGTAGACGGTCGATCCCTTGCCGAGCCGCCAGTTGTCGAGGTTGCCGCCGAAGTAGGACGGCGGCACCGAATCGACGAGGTCGGTTTCGCGCGGTGCCACCGCGATCACGCCGAAATGCGGCCGCAGCGGAATTCTGATGCCGTCGAGCACATTGTGTCGCCGCTTTACCGATGCGGGGCCGACCAGCACGCCCGGATAGTCATAGGTGCTGTGCAGCACGCCGAACGGATCGGTCTGCGGCGCCCACCGGTAGGAATAGAGCGCCCGCGCATGCGCGGCGCCGTCATCGCAGAAGATCTCATAGATGGTCACCACCTCGCGCGGCGGCGATTCGGCCAGAAACTCGTTGTAGTGGTAGCCCCACCACGCGGCGACGCTGCTGCCGAAGACCCGGCCCTTGAACGCGTCGCTGCGGCTCGGTCGCGGCACGATGTCGAGAATGCGCACCTCGAGCACGTCGCCGGGCTGCGCATCGCGGACGTGGACCGGACCGGTGCAGATATGGACGCCGAAGCCTTCGCCGGCGCCGCGTCCATAGACCGATGCGTCCATCGGGCCGGCGCCACGGCGGTCGACGTTCTTTCCCTCCTTGGTCCAGCGGAACACGCTTTCCGCGCCGGGATCGCCGACGATCATGCGCTCCGGGTCGTCGGAGGCGTGCTGCGTCAGCGTTTCGATGGTGATGGTATCGCCGGAATTGACCTCCGCCTGCGGCGGCAGGGCGCGGCTGAAATAGCCCCAATGCACCCGCGCGGCTTCGACCGCGAGATGATGATGGCTGTGATCGCTGACAGCATCGCTCTGTCCGCAATTTGAATCGGAGGGTGCGGTCGTCGTGCGGGCAGGCGGCAGCGGATGATGGCTGCGCAACTGCGCCAGCGCATCCTGCGGCCAGCCGCGTTGCCCTGCCGTGACGGCGGAGGCAGCGCCGCGTTCGCTTTCCTGCTGGCGAAACTCGCGCGGCGACAGTCCGAAGCGATGGCGGAAGGTGCGGCTGAAATGCGCGGAGTCGTTGAAGCCGCTGCGGTAGGCGATCTCCGAGATCGAATGATGCGCCTCCGCCGGATTCGACAGGTCGGCCCAGGTCCGCTGCAGGCGTCGTTCGCGCAGGTAATGCGTAAAGCCGCCGGTACCCTCGAACAGCTTCTGCAGGTAGCGCTCGGAAATGCCCTCGGCCTGGGCCACGCGAGCCGGCGCAAGATCGGGGTCGCCCAGCCGCCGCTCGATGGTCTGGCAGATCCGGTGCAGGATCGCGCCCTGCGTCGCGGTGCCGGCGGATATCGCGGGCACGCCGAGCTGGCGCATGAAGGTCGGCAGCAGGTCCGCGAGGCTTTGCGCGACTGCGGCCCATTCGATGTCGGTGAGCGTCTCCAGCGTGCCCGCCGCCGACTCGAGCGTGCGCGAGAAGATGTCGGTAAAGCCGCCGGGCGGCATGATGCGCACGTCGGCAAGCCCGGACTGTCCGATCTTGCGGCCGTGAAAGGCCTCCGAGGTTACCGACAGGACGATCGCCCGCATGTCGCGCGGAAACGCGACGCTCCAGTCGCCGTTGCGCGGCAACAGCAGCAATTGCCGGGCGGAAATGATCTGGTGCCCGGCGGGGGTGCGCAGCGTGACGCCATCTTCGGACGGCAGCAGCACGATCGGCATGTCGTCGGCGAGATCCCGCAACGGCGACACGGCCTGCGATCCCGCGGACAATTTCGCCAGCGCCACGCCGTCGCTGCGCCGTCGCGACGCCGTGGCGTATCCGCTGGGAACCGTGGTGGTCGGTGAGGGCTGAAGGCCGACAGCGCGCAACACGTCGCGCCAGGCTTCCGGACGGTCGCCTTCGGAATAGGATTCGCTGGTGAACGGGCGAAAGCTCATGGATCGACCCCAATCGGACCAATCCAAGCAACTGCTGTGCCAAAAATTGGGCATTGTAGGCATCATGTGGTCAAAGCCCAAGGCCGCCACGTCCGATGGGCATCATGTCGCGTCGGCTTCACCGGATCAGTCGCACCTGAAAATGTTCTTGCGGATCGTGCCGTGCACGCCCCAGTTGGCATCGACCACCTGTGTCACGCCGAAGTCGGCGCCCACCGACAGCAGCGAGATGGCTTCGTCCTCGCTCAGATGGTGAACCGTCATCAGGAAGCGGCGTAGCTTGCGGAAGGCATCGCGCATGGCGCGGTCGAGGCTGGAATGGTTGGCGATCTCGGTCTGCGCATCGGGTCCCAGCTCGGCGAGATAGTTGGGATAGGTGAAGCCATAGACCGACCACACGTTGTCGGTCTCCAGCATCGGATGCGTCAGCCCTTCCAGTACGGTGCCGCCGAGGTCCGCCTGCTTGTGCAGGATGAATTCGAAGTCGCCGGTCAGCGAGGTCTCGATGGCGGTGCCGCCGAGTTCGCTGTCGCCCTGGGCGGCGTGGGGATCGCCCACCGAGAAGAACGCGCCGGGCACCGCGACGGGATAGAACATCTTGGCGCCCTTGCCGACGCGCCAGTCGTCGATATTGCCGCCGGTATAGCTCGGCGGAATCGAACTGACGAAATCGGACTCGGACGGCGCGAGGCCCATGGTGCCGAAATGCAGCCGGGCGGGAACGCGGACGTTCTGCATGATGTTGTCGCGTTTCCTGATGGTCGAGTGGTCGACGCGCACGCCCGGATAATCGATGGTCGGATGCACGATGCCGTCGGGATCGGTCTGCGGCGTCCAGACGTAGTTGTAGACCGCCTTGGCGAACGGTTCGCCGGAGGTGTCGAGTTCGAAGATGGTGATGACTTCGCGCGGCTTCGGCTCCTCGATCAGGTCGTGATAGTGAAAACCCCAATTTGCCGAGGCATTTGAGCCGAAGCATTTGCCGGCATGACAGGCCTTGCAGGCGGGCCGCGGCCGGACATCGAGAATGCGCACTTCCAGCACGTCGCCGGGCTCCGCGCCTTCGATGACGACGGGGCCGGTCAGCAGGTGCACGCCGACGCCTTCGCCGGAGCCGCGGATGAACGGACCTTCGGTCGGGCCGGCGCCGCGGCGGACGATGGCCTTGTGCTCCCGGGTCCACTTGAACACGCTTTCGGCGCCGGGATCGTCGGCGATCATGCGCTCGTAGTCGTCGTTGGCGTGATGGGTCAGCGTCTCGATGGTGGCGCGGTCGCCCGACTTCAGCGTGAGGGCGGGTGCAACCGCCTTGCTGAAATAGCCCCAGTGGACGTTGGCCGGCGATACGGGAAGCAGATGATGTTTCATGCGAAGGCCTCGACTGGCGTTGGCGTATTCAGGCGTGATGGGAGCACCGGCGTCATGGCAGTGGCGCAGGCGGCTTGTCCGCCTCCATCACGCGGAGGAAGCGCTGGGTGATCGGATTGCGCGGACGGGTTAGCACCTCATGCGCCTGCCCTTCCTCGATGATCGAGCCGCCGCTGAGGAACACCACGCGGTCAGCCACTTCGTCGGCAAAGCGCAGCCGATGGGTTGAAATGATCATGGTCAGCCCGTCCTCGACCGCGAGCCGGCGAATCACTTCCAGCACCTCGTTGACCAGTTCCGGGTCGAGCGCCGAGGTCGGTTCGTCGAGCAGCAGCACCTTCGGGTTCGGGGCCAAAGCCCGCGCGATGGCGACGCGCTGTTGCTGCCCGCCGGACAGATGTCGCGGCAACGCATCGGCGCGATGGCTGAGGCCGACGCGTTCAAGCAGTTCGCGGGCCCGGCGCTCGGCGTCCGGCCGCGACATGCCGTGAACCCAGCGCAACGGGCCGGCGACGTTCTCCAGCGCGGTGAGATGGCTGAACAGGTTGAACTGCTGGAACACCATGCCGACGCCGACGCTGGCGCGCTCTTCGGCGATGGCGCGCGGCGACAGCGCCTTGCCGTCGCCGCTGAATCCCATGCGGCGGCCGCCAATTCTCACAATGCCGGCGTCCCAGCCTTCGAGATGGTTGATACAGCGCAGCAGGGTGCTCTTGCCCGATCCGCTTGGACCCAGCAAAGCCACGACCTCGCCGGTCCGCACCGTCAGGCTGACGCCGGCCAGCACCGGCGCGGTATAGGCCTTGTAGAGATCGGTGACCTCGACCAGCACGTCATTGCCGGCCAGCGAGGCCGAGCGCGAGGTGCGATCGGCGCGCGTTGGCCTGGCGTCCATCACGGTCGCTGCGGATTCTGCGGCTTCATCTGCCGGCGAGGTTGCCGCAGCTGCTGGCACCAGCGGCGCGCGATACCACGGCAGGAACTGCATCAGCTCCGTTGGCTTCTTCGTGCGGTCGAGATCGAACTTCCACTCCAGAAGCAGCTGGATCACGGCGATCGCCGCGGTCAGCAGCAGATAGATCAGGCCGGAGGCGAAGAAGATCGAGAAGAAATCGAAGGTCGAGGACGCCAGCTGCGTCGAACGCAGCGTCAGCTCCTGCACCGCGATCACCGAAGCGAGCGACGAATTCTTCAGCGCGCTGACGGCCTCGTTGCCGAAACCGGGGATCATGGAGCGGATCGCCTGCGGAGCGATGATCCGACGCATCAGGATGCCCGGCGTCATGCCCAGTGCCTGTCCGGCCGTCACCTGGCCGCGGTCCACACCGAGCACGCCGGCGCGCAACATCTCGGCAATGAACGGCGCCTCGTTGCAGGCCAGTGCCAGACCGGCAGCAAGAATGGCAGGAAGCTTGATGCCGATCTGCGGCAACGCGTTATACGCGAACACCATCTGCAGAATCAGCGGCGTGCCGCGAAAGATCACGGCGTAGACCCTGGCGAAGGATGCCAGCAGCCTGAAGCTGCTGAACTGCATCCCCGCGAGGATCACGCCGAGCACCAGCCCGCCGGCCAGACCCAGGGCGGTGACCTGGAGAGTCACCTGGATGCCCTGCATCATGTACGGCATGCTGAGATAGTGAAGGAACAGCTCCATGGCGTCCGGCAGTCCTTAGATGAGCAGTCGATCGTAGGGTGGGCAAAGCGAAGTGTGCCCACCGTCGGCGTTCAGCGAAGGCGGTGGGCACGGCGCAGAAGCGCCTTTGCCCACCCTGCGGCTCCTTCGGTCAGCCGCCCTTTACTTGACGATCAACAGGCCGGGCTCCATCAGGTTGTTGGGATCGAGATTCCACTTCTTCAACAGGGCCGCCTGGTCTCCCGACTTGTAGATCTCCATCATGGCGGCGTGCACGGCGTCGCGGAACTTGGGCTTGTCCTTCGGCACGGCAATGCCGACCTGGTAGGGGATGGTGACGGCGACGGCCTTCTCGAGCTTGTCCGGATAGGCCTTCACGGCGTTGTCGACGGTGTTGACGTCGTTGATGTAGGTGTCGGCGCGACCGGCCAGGATCGCCTGGATGCAGTTGGCATTGTTGTCATAGAGCTGGATGGTCGGTTCGGCCTTGCCTTCCTTCTTGCATTCCGGGGCCAGCGCCTGAATCAGCGGCACTTCAACGTAGCCGGTATTTTCCGCCGCGGCCGTGCCGCACAGCGAGGTGTTGATGCCGGTGATTTTCTTCGGATTGCCCTTCGCCACCAGCACGCCGTCGAACACCTTGGAATAGGTGATGAAGTCGCCGGCCTTGGCGCGTTCCTCGGTGGCGTAGATGTCGGAGATCACGATGTCGGCCTGGCCGCTCTGCAATGTGGTCAACAGCGCCGCGAAAGTCACCGCCTTGTAAGTCAGTTTGAAGCCCAGGCACTCGCCGATCTGCTCGCCGAGATCGATGTCGAAGCCGATATACTTGTTGGGATCCTTCGGATCGATCGACTCGTAGCCCGGCGTATGCGGGTTGATGGCATTGACAAGGGTCTTGCCCTTCCAGTCCGGGTATTTGCTCTGCAACGCGGCGCAGGCGGCGGGTACGGCCGCACTTGCCGAGATCGGAACGCAGGCGCCTGCGATCAGCACGGCACCGAGCGCCATGGCCGCGATGCGCGGCCGCATTGTCACTCCGGTGGAAACACGCTTTTGCATTGGTTTCTCCTTCGAGGTTGCCATGGCAGCGCCATGGATCAATTCCGAAGGAAGCCTAGGGTCAGTGGCCCGCCATGCGCTTGTCTCAGGCCGCACGAATAGTTGGATCGCGCGGCGTCACGGATTGGGCACTGCCGCACCTATTTTAGGCATGGAAAATATTCGCCGGAGCGCAGCAATCGCATCGGGTCTTGCCGGCGGCTGCGTCCTGCAGGACCGTCAGGACGTCACCGGCCGCGTCGCGATCCAGATCACGTGCCGCGCGCCGCCGCGTTTTCCGGTAGCGCGGATGTTGATTTCCTCCGCTTGAAATCCCACCGTCTTCAATCGCTCGGTGAATTTGGCGTTGGGGCCGGACGACCACACGGCCAGCACGCCGCCGGGGCTAAGCGCCGCAAAGGCCGCGCGCAGGCCGGACAGATTGTACAGCGCGTCATTGCTTTGCCGCGTCAGTCCCTCTGGACCGTTGTCGACATCGAGCAGGATGGCGTCGAACGCTGAGCGCGCCGCGGCGATCGCTTGCGTCACGTCGGCCTCGCGCAGTTCGACGCGCGGATCGGTCAGGCAGTCGCCGAACAGCTCCGACATGGGTCCGCGTGCCCAGGCGATGATCGCCGGCACCAGCTCCACGACGGTGATGCGCGCCTGCGGGCCGCAAACGGCCAAAGCGGCGCGCAGCGTAAAGCCCATGCCGAGGCCGCCGATCAGGATGCGCGGTGCCGCCAGCGCCTTGATGCGGAAGCAGGCCAAGGTCGCCAGCGCTTCCTCGGAGCCGCTGAGCCGGCTGCTCATCAGCTCGTTCTGGCCGAGCTTGATGGTGAGCTCGGTGCCGCGCCGCATCAGCCGCAGCTCTTCGCCGCCGCCGGGCACGTCGGCCGTATCGATCAGAATCCAGGGCAGCACGTTCGATCTTTCAGCGGATTTCGGGGAGGGCGGACCATGCCGCCTGACGCGCGCGATGGCAATGGTTGCTGGCCACCCGCCATCAGCAATTCAAGACTGCCGTCATGGCGAGATGCACATAGCGGAAAAATCCACGCACGTCGCGCGCTGTCCGCATCAGCGTTCCGCATCCCATTGATGCCCGCATCAGGGCAACGTCGCCTTCGCGTGGATTTTTGGATTCCTAGATCAGGACGGCTACGCGCCAGCACGGCTTGCAGCTCGCTGTAGCGTGCTCGATGAATGTCGGGCGCCACATTAGCTTGGACCCGAACTATTGTTATCATTGGTGTTTTTCCCTCAATGTGAAGGGATAAATTGGACTGCGTGCCAGATAAAATTGGACTGGAAGGGGTGAACAGCCACATAAGTCTGGACTGGCTCATAAATGAGAAACGGGCACACGCCACATTCGGGCGCGAGGCTTTGTGGAACCCCACTGAGGGCTAAGCCAGCCGCAACACGTGCCGTTTTGGCATGCGTCACATAGGCGGGCATCTCGATCATATTTGGCGTTACGGCCTTCGCCGCCCTTACCGCTTCGCGTGCAGTGAGCTTGTCAGCTACCTGCCGTGCGGCCTTTTCTTGCTCTTGGTCGCGTGCGCGCTTCTGCTTATCTCGTTCTGCGATGAGAATTGTTATGTTCGGCATGCCGAGTGGCTTGCGGAACATGCAGTCGTGGCAGTTCCGGTCGTAAAAATCGATTGCCGTATCAGCCAGATCAAAAGCGGCCATACCGCCAGCTGGTGCGTGAGGACACTCGATAAGATGGTGCCCTATAGGTAGGCCGGTCTGCTGTTCAACGAGGCCGACGCCGCCGTGCTTGACGATTTTGGCATGGGCGCACCAGTTGTGAATGAGCTTCATGGTCCTGAGATTATTTTCTCCGGACTCCATTGCCTCCTTGATTCGGTCGCGCTTCATGGGCTCCCCACCGACAATCCAAAGACACCGATTCCAAGTAGCAAGGTAATCTAATTTCGCAGTTCCGATTAGCCATCCTCTGACGCGTTTATTCAAACTGGCCTACAGCGCGCCGCTGATAGCCTCGGTTGTTAGAGGCGCGCTTTGCCGACGAAGATCGTCTCGACTGCAGTCTTCATGTTGTCGTAGATGCCGCGCCCGCAAGTACCCTTGAACAGCGCAAACGCCCGGTCGTGGGCGTCGAACACCATCTCCTGCGTCTCGCGCGGGTAGCACCGCACAAACAGCATGCGGCTGTGGCACAGCCGGACGTGGGCGGCCTTCACCATCACCGTCACGCCATTGAGCAGAACCACCTCGTGGCTCCAGTCGAACTGATAGGCTTCTCCCGGCGCAAAGCTCAGCGGGACGTAGGCCGCAGCCGTCGATTGTCCACGGTCCGTACTCCATCGTCTGGCGTAACGCCGCACGGCATCGTAGCCACCGTCGTAACCGCGGCCGCGCAGCTCTTCGAAGATCCGGATCAGCGTCAGTTGCTCGCGAGCGGCCTTGGTCGCATTGGCCGCCAGCACCCTGTCGAGCTCTGCTGCCCATCGTCCCAGCTTCGGACGCGGCTGAACCGCACGCTCATACTCGAACGATGTCTCGCCCGACCTCAGCACCTTCCGCACCGTGTTCCGAGATACCTTCAGGTCCCGGGCGATCTCCTTGATCGTCTTGCCCTTGATGAAATGCTCGCGCCGTATCCGGGCAATCGTCTCCACGATCAGCATCTCCGACCACCTGCTTTGTTAAGAAGCAGGCAGCGCAACAGACCAACATTAGGGGGTCAATTTTGGACGCCGATCCCCCGGCTTAGGGGGTCAATATTGCAAGCCGAATGACATTCGGGGAAATGAACGGCGGCGACGTGTCGTACATTGATCGATTGGCTGTTAAAACTTAATGGTCGTCCGCATCCCGAACACTAAGGCATCCGGAACTGGCGATGTGCTGGCAGGATTGAGCGGGCTCGGAACATTGCCTCCAGGATGCATGATGTACTGGATGTTGGGCTGAAAAAACCAGTTGTCGGCGACCTCCCACTGATAGGTCCATTCCAGAGCGGCCTCGAAGTTGCGCACCGGCATCTGCGTTCCCGCGATGCCAGCAAGGTCTCGGTCGAAGGCCGCTGACTGCGGGGAGATGCGGCCGTAGGCGAACGCAATACCCATCGTGTCGTCCGGGCGAGATGCAATCGGGCCTTTGAAGGTCACTCCGCCATCCAAATAGAGATCAATGACGTTCTGTGCGCCGGGAGCCCACGTCCCTCGCAAAAAAACACTCAAGCTTTGATCGCTTCCACTCGCGGATCGCCACAACATCTGATCGACAACGCCATAAACCGCGTAGTTTCCGCGATGCTGCAGCGGAAGACCTCCAGATACGGCCAGCAATGAGCTTTGCGTGTCGAAACGCTGATCGGCGAACAAGCCCGTATGGATCATTGCGCCGATCTTGATGGCGCCAGGTAGATCCGTGGCAGATGATTGTCCGCGCAACGCCGCCCTGCGGGAGCCCTCCTGATTCGGATTTTCCCGCATTCCGTTGGCGTGCTCTTGACCATACAGGTAGGTCAATTCCGCGATAAAGAGGGGCGGATCGTGGAGTGGGCCCTCCAAGGTGGACAGATTGGCTTTCAGTAATTGACCGGACGGCCGGCCTTTCAGAGGATGAAGGCCATGAGAAAGCACCGAACCCACAGCGTCGAGTTTAAACGTCAGGTGTCGCAGGAGTATCTGGGCGGCGAGACGCTGCACGGCCTCGCGAAGCGGCATAATGTCTCCCGTAACTTGATCCGCATCTGGATCGAAAAGTATCAGGCAGGCGCGCTCGACGAGGACGTCGCTTCAGCCGGTCTGCTCGAGACCTATGAAGCGCGCATTGCTGCACTTGAGCGCCTGGTCGGCAAGCAGGCTCTCGAGTTGGAGTTTCTAAAGGGGGCTCTTCGGCCACGACCTCGGCTGAAAAGCGAGACTACGTCCGCAATTGTAGACCCCGCGGCATCAGCGTTGCCCAGGGATGCAGGCTGATGGGAATGGCCCGTTCTACTTTCTATGACGAACCGATCCGTGCGGCCGATGACACAACCATCGTCGCGGCGATGGCTGCAATCTGCGACGAGTTCGAGCACTATGGCTGGCGTCGGGTCCAAGCTGCCCTCAGGCAGCAAGGCATGGTCGTCAATCACAAGAAGGTCCGCCGTCTCATGCGCGAGCATGACCTCCAACCCAGAATGCGCCGCCGCTTCACGACAACGACGGATAGCGACCACGACCAGCCGATCTTTCCCAACCTTGCCAAAACCGTGGCGCTTGACGGCCCCGACCAACTTTGGGTCGCCGATATCACCTACGTCACCATCGTTGGTGGCTTCGTTTATGTCGCTGTCATTCTGGATGCCTGGTCCCGGCGGGTCGTGGGTCATGCCATCAGCCGCTCCATCGACGCGCGATTGACGCTCGCCGCCTTGTCAGTCGCGATCGAGAAGCGAAAGCCGCCGCCTGGCTGCGTCCATCATTCTGATCGCGGATCCCAATACGCTGCTAAGATCTACCGCGACTACCTTGCCGAGCACTACATCAAAGGATCCATGGGTCGGCGAGGAAATCCGTACGACAATGCCAAGGCCGAAAGCTTCATGAAGACGCTCAAGGTTGAGGGTGTCTATCCAATGGCTTTCGAGACCTACGCCGATGTTTCCGAGAATCTTCCAAAATTCATTGATTACGTCTACAATACCCGAAGGCTACACTCCGCTCTCGGCTATATCAGCCCCGCGCAATTTGAGAAGCAACACGCCCGGCAGACGGTCAATCCAGTGGCCTGAAC
Source organism: Rhodopseudomonas sp. RCAM05734 (assembly GCF_052658035.1). NCBI lineage: Bacteria > Pseudomonadati > Pseudomonadota > Alphaproteobacteria > Hyphomicrobiales > Nitrobacteraceae > Rhodopseudomonas > Rhodopseudomonas sp. RCAM05734. Next base: position 1,621,916 of record NZ_CP199742.1, read on the forward strand.
CTGTCCGCCCCGAGGGGCCCACTCCATCGTTCACACGCAATGCAACACCAAACGGATCGCGCTGCACTGGATTTCCGATTCCCGGCCTGAGCTGGATCGCCGTTGAAGATCGCAGCCTTGAAGGCGAGCTCTTTGGTTGGCGAGAACTGGATGCGTGCCCCCGGCGTGGCTTCCGGATACGCGGGGCCGCCGCTCGGAAGGTTCTGGGCAGTGCTGGCCGGCCACCCGAATGTGGCGTTGACGAATAGATTGGCATTCTGACTGACCAGAAACTCTTGCGCAGCCGTGAACTGACCGACGCGCAGGTTGATCAGGCTTCCGATCTTTTGTTCGACCCAGAGGTTGAACAACCGCGTCGAGGGAGGGGCTTCGATCCCGCTTGTAGTCATGAGATTATTGAGATTGCGGGTGCTGAATTGCGTTCCGTGAATTTGATGGAAACTGGCGTGAAAGGTCCCTCCCATCCAGCCCACCAGCTTTTCGAGGTCTGCATCTATAATGACGCCGAAGCGGCCGTCATAACCTGACCCCCGCAGCACCCCGCCCACAGGGTTTCCAAAAGGGTCACTGTAGTAGGAAAACGTGAACTGCAGTCCTGCTTGCTCCAATCGGGAGCGAAGGCCTCCCGGATTGGTCAGTTGACGCAGGGCTCCGAGCAGCGAGGACTCCATAAACACGGGCGTGGACGCCGCTGTTCCGGGCCTTGATGAGTCATTTTGCGCCAACGCAGCACCACTAGCAAATGCAGCAACGGTGGCGACAATCGCGCGCCTCGCAATGGAAGCGATGCGCTCCGAACAGGCCATCTGAACCATCTCGGTGTCTCCATAAACCACTCGCGAGAGGACATCGAACTCATTGGAGCCTGGGATCCGGAAAACGACTACACGTAGAAGCTGCGGTGTCCTTCATCATGCTCCAGGGACAAGTTTCTTGGGCGCCTTCCACAGCCGTCTTCTCCGCATCGTTATATCCAACAAAAGCAGGATCCGCCGCCGATTCGGCTCCGGGGGAGACGAATCGGCGCTTTCCAAGTTGGATGGAGGGTGCAGAAGCCCATCCGACACGCCTGCCGTCGTCGCCATAGTCGGCGGGGGAGCGCTTGTGCTGCCTTGGAGGGGACATCTTGGGCGCAAATCCGGGTGATGATCCCGCCGATCCACAATTGCGAACGAAATAAAGCGTCAAGCGCGGTCGACCTCACCGGCGCGTCCGCGTTGCCAATGCTGGGGCAGCCGGGTGAAATTGCAGTGTAGGCGCAACCTAGCGAGACCAGCAGGCAGGCTGCCCAGAGGAAACAGTCCAAACTTATGTGGCGCTGAGTCCAGCCTCACTGGCGCGAGTCCAAACTTATGCGGCGCCCAACAATGAATTGGCGCACCCGACACGATTCGAACGTGTGACCTTTGCCTTCGGAGGGCAACGCTCTATCCAGCTGAGCTACGGGTGCATGCTGTTCATTTAGCCGATTGTCCGGGCGTCGGCAACGCCCGGCTTGGCCAGTTTGGATCAAAATGGCTGCGTTGGGGCGCGATGTTCTTGTGAAGCGGCGGTCAGGGCCTCGCCTCCTGTCGGGGTGTCATTGTGCATGTCTCGGCTCGGCATTGCTGTGGCGGGCTTCTGAAACAAAGGCTCACGTTTGTCCCCTGGTTGGTCATCGGGGGCTCAGGCCGACCACCATGCAGGCCTTGGCCGGCGTTTTCGACGCGCAATTCCGGCTTGGCGATTGAACAATCGGCGCGCCAGCTCCGACTCATCGATATTCGATGCTTTTGGAGGTTGCTATGATCATTGTTCCGAAGCCCGCGATCGATCTCGCCAATGCCGAGAAGAAACAGTCGGCGTTTCTCGACCTCCGCATCATCTGCGCCGCGGGCCTCTTCGTCGCCATCCTCTTGCTGACCTACGGTATCGACCTCAGCCCCGGACTTTTCTGAACCGGCCCTGACGTTAACGCAGCGGTGTGCGCGTCCCGGTGCTGAAGAATGGCTGACGCTTTCCGCGACGCGGTGAGAAACGCGAATTTGCTCCTTGCCTACGGTTTGTCCAGCAGGACCAGTTCGACGCCGCCTTCCTCAAGAATGACGCGCGAGCGCAGAAACGATTCGCCCCAAACCGCATCTTCCAGCGCCGGTTCGGGAGATACCAGCCGCGCAATGCCGGTTTGAACGATCGCCCGTGCGCAGTCGATGCACGGAAAGAAGGTGCTGGCGATAGTTGCGCCCTGCAGCGGTCGGCCTTGCCGCGCAGCGGCAAAGATCGCGTTGCGTTCGGCATGCTCCATCCAGACGAAACGCCCGTCGCCCTCATGACGCCAGGCGAGATCGGCGACGTCTTTGGGGAAGGTGTTGCAGGCCGCAATTGGCTCGCCGTCGTCGCAGGTCAGGATGATGGCGCCGACCTGTCGAATGCGGTTCGGACTTTGCCTGGCTGCGGCTGTGGCCAGGCCGAGCAGCGCGTAGATGTCCAGACCGGTCTCAGTTGATTGCATGGTCACAGTCCCTCTGGGGAAATACCTCCCCAACCAAGGCCACGATCGCGAGGCCGCTGCAACAGAGATGATCAACTGCGCAAATAATGGAGCTGTGCGAAAAATTAGCACGAATATCGCGAAATATAGCGCTGGCGCGCACGGGGAATTGCGTGGTTAATTTTCTGAAGTTGGCTTAACCGGCGGCGCAGCCCGCAAGTCGAGGGGTCCACAGCATGTCGTCCTTCAACCGTCGCGATGTCATCAAGGGTGCTCTGACCGCCACAACGGCGCTGGGCCTCGGGCCGATCCTCAGCGTGGAAAGCTTCTCCCAGACAAAATCGGTGCTCAATCTGCAACTGGGCTGGCTGTCGTCGGGCAACCAGCTCGGCGAGGTCTGCGCCAAGGCGCTGGGCTATTACGAGGCCGAAGGCATCGAGCTCAAGCTGCAGCCGGGCGGGCCGAACATCGACGGCGTCGCCGTCGTGGCCGCCGGCCGTTATGAGGCCGGCCAGGTTTCCTCGAGCCCGTCGCTGATGCTGGCGGTGTCGCAGGATATTCCGATCAAGTGCTTCGCCAGCGGCGCGCAGATCCACCCCTACACGTTCTTTTCGCTGAATAAGAATCCCGTGCGCGAGCCCAAGGATCTGATCGGGAAGAAGGTCGGCATCCAGTCGACCGGCGTGATCCTGCTGCGGGCGCTGCTGGCCAAGAACAAGATCGCGGAAAAGGATGTCACCATCATCCCGATCGGCGCCGACATGACGCCGCTGCTCACCGGCCAGGTCGATGTGGTCACCGGCTGGCTGACCAACACCACGGCCCTGAAGGTGATCGGCGACCAGCGCGTCGACATGCGGCTGTGGGACACCGGCGTCAGGCTCTATGCGCTGCCTTATTACGCCACTGTCGACACCCTGACGAAAAAGCCGGAGATGCTGGCCAAGTTTCTGCGGGCGACGTCGAAGGGGTGGGCATTCGCGCGCAGCGAGCCGGACAAGGCGGTGGATTTCCTGGTCAAGGAATTCCCCAACCTGGACCGTGCCGACGAGATCGAAGCCGCGAAAGTCATGCTGCAATACGCCTTCTCCGACACCACCAAGACCGGGGGATGGGGCGCCATGGATCCAGCGGTATGGCAGGAGCAGATCGCGCTCTATGCCGAGCTCGGCCAGTTCACCAAACGGGTGCCGAAGCTCGATGAGGTGATGACTCTCGACATTCTGAAGATGACTGCCGACAGCCGCGCCAAGCTCGGTTGACAGGGATATGCCCATGACCGCCCCCGCCATCGACTGCCGCGGCGTCTCGGTCCGTTTCATGACCGAGCGCCGCACCGTCACGGCACTGGAGGACGTGTCGTTCTCGGTGCAGCCCGGTGGCTTTACCAGCCTGCTCGGCCCATCGGGCTGCGGCAAGTCCACGCTGCTGCGGGTGGTTGCGGATCTGATCGCTCCGTCGGAGGGGCAAACGTCGGTGCTCGGATCGACGCCGGAAGACGCCCGCCGCGCGCGCGCCTTCGGCTTCGTGTTTCAGGATGCGGCGCTGTTGCCGTGGCGCACGGCTCTGCAGAATGTGGAGCTGCCGCTCGAGGTCGGTGGACGCCGCGCGCTGGCGCCGGGTGCGGCGACGCCGCGCGAGTTGATGGCACTGGTCGGGCTCGCCGGCTGGGAAAACAGTTTTCCGCATGAATTGTCCGGCGGCATGCGCCAGCGCGTATCCATTGCGCGCGCGCTGCTCGGCGGCCCGAAGCTGCTGCTGATGGACGAGCCCTTTGGTGCACTCGATGAAATCACCCGCGACCGGCTCAACGCCGAACTGCGGCGCATCTGGGCGGAGACGGGTACGACCATCCTGTTCGTGACCCACTCGGTCTACGAGGCGGTATTCCTCGCCGAGCACGTGCTGGTGCTGTCGGCCAATCCCGGCCGCGTCGCCGCATGGGAACAGATCGACCTGCCGCGCGACCGCGATCTCAGCATTCGCGACACCGCCGAATTCGTGACCATCGCCGCGCGGCTGCGCGCCCATCTGGGGAGTGTGCATTGACCGCTATCTCCAGCAACGACACCCTGCTGACGTCGCGCGAGGTCAGCATCAAGGCCGCGGAGGATATCTACCGCACACAGCAGCGCCGCGCCCGGATGCGCCGCCGGCTGCTGCCGGTCGCGGGAATCCTGGCGCTGATCGGCGCCTGGGCGGCCGTTGTTTACATCCTCAAGGTGCCGACCTTCGTGGCGCCGTCGCCGCAACTCGTCGCCGCGACGCTGGTCAGCAAGTTCAGCATCCTGATGGCCAACCTGTGGCCGACCGCCGTCGAGGCGCTGTCCGGCTTCCTGCTCGGCAACCTCTCGGCGATCATCATCGCCACGGTGTTCGTGCACAAGAAGTCCATGGAGCAGGCGTTCTTCCCGGTGGTGGTGCTGGTCAACTCCATCCCCGTCGTCGCCAAGGCGCCGATCCTCGTGCTGCTGCTCGGTAACGGCATGGAGCCGAAGATCGCCATCGCCGCGCTGGTCTGCTTCTTCCCCACGCTGGTAAACATGGTGCGCGGGCTGGAATCGGTGAATCCGCAGTCGCTCGAACTGATGAAGGTGCTCTCGGCCTCGAAGACCGAGATCTTCTTCAAGCTGCGTCTCTTGAACTCGGTGCCTTACCTGTTCTCGGCGCTGAAGATCGCCGCCTCGACGGCGGTGATCGGCGCCATCGTCGGCGAATGGATCGGCTCGACCACGGGCATCGGCGCGCTGATCATCCAGTCCACCTACAACTTCGACAGTGCGATGCTCTACGCCACCGTGATCGTCGGCTCGGCATTCTCGGTGACGTTTTTCCTGACCATCACGCTGATCGAGCGCCTCGTGATCCGCTGGCAGCCGATCGCGCCCACCTGAACGGAGAAATGCCATGTCGCATTCCGAATTCATCCCTGAATCCGCGGGATCCGTGCCGGTTGTCACCCGATCCGACGTGGTCGTGGTCGGCGGCGGTCCTGCGGGTTTCGCTGCGGCCATCGCGGCGCGGCGCGAAGGCTGTTCGGTCACGCTGATCGAGCGCTATCCCTATCTCGGCGGTCTCGCCTCGGGCGGCATGGTGCTGGTGCTCGACGACATGAACAACGGCCAGGAAGTCACCGTCACCGGCGTGTGCATGGAGATGATCGAACGCATGGCCCGAATCGGCGCCTGCGTCTATCCGCCGCCGGAAGATCGCCGTCAGGACTGGGAGGTCTACAAGCGCTGGGCGCATTGGGGCCTGTTCGATTTCCGCTCCAATGGCAAGCCGGCCGGCATTGTCATGGCCGCGGCATTCGATCCGGACGCCTGGAAGCGCACGTCCAACGACCTGATCGCCGAGGTTGGCGTCGACGTCCGGCTGCATTCGTGGTTTTCGAAGGCGATCGTGCGCGACGGCCGCATCACCGGCGTGATCTGCGACACCAAGGCCGGCCGCCAGGCGATCATGGGCGATGTCATCATCGACACCTCGGGCGATCTCGATGTCGCCGCAGCTGCCGGCGCGAAGTTCACTGACGGCGCCTACATGATCACCACGGTGTTCCGTCTCGGCGGGGTCGATACGGAACCGGCCGAGCGCTTCCGCTACGAAGATCCGGAAGCCTTTGCCAAGGTCGACAAATTGGCAAAACGCACCGTCGGCGGGTCGTGGGACCGTTGGTGGCTGAGCACGCCGCTACCGGGCGTCGTCTGGTGCAATTGCCCGCACATGACCGGCTACGACGCCATGAAGGTCGAGGACCAGACTCGCGCCGATTTCGAGGGCCGCAAGCGCATCTATGCGCTGGTCGATTTCGTCCGGGCCAACATGCCCGGCTTCGAGAAGTGTTTTGTGATTGACGTCGCGCCGCAACTCGGCGTGCGCCAGACCCGGCTGCTGGAAGGCGAATATGTCGTCACCAAGGACGATGTGAACAACCGTGTGCACTTTGCCGACACGGTGGCGCGCGGCCGCGATTACTACACGCCGTACCGTGCCATGCTGCCAAAGGAGGTCGAGGGCCTGCTGGTGGCCGGCCGGCATTACTCGGCGACGGAGTCGGCGCAAAAACTGTCGCGGGAAATTCCGCCGTGCATGTCCATGGGCCAGTCCGCCGGCGTCGCCGCCGCGCTGGCTCTGTCGTCGAACATTCCGCTGAAGCAGGTCGATCCCGCTGCGATCTGTGCCAGGGTCCGCGCCCAAGGCGGCGACCCCGGCGACATTCCCTCTGCCAATGCCCGCGTGATGGAGACTGCCGCGTGACCGACCACAGCAACATGCCGCTCGACGGCATCCGGGTGATCGACTTCACCCAGGTGATGATGGGGCCGGTGGCAACGCAGATGCTCGCCGATTACGGCGCCGACGTCATCAAGATTGAAAAGCCCGGCACCGGCGACCTGTCGCGGACCTCGTTCCCCGACGATCCGGCCGGCCTGCTCGGCCCGGTCTATTGCTCGCTGAACCGCAACAAGCGCTCCATCGTGCTCGACACCCGCAGCCCGCAGGGCAAGTCGGTGGTGCTCAAACTGATCGAGACCGCCGACGTGGTGGTCAACAATTTCCGCGCCGGCGTCATGGAACGCCTCGGTTTCGGTTACGAGGAGTTGTCGAAGATCAACCCCAAGCTGATCTATGCAGTCGGCACCGGCTTCGGCCTCACCGGTCCGTATTCTCACAAGGGCGGTCAGGATGTGCTGGCGCAGGCATTGTCCGGCACCATGCACCGCCGCTCCGATCCGCATCTGCCGCTGTCGATCTATCCGACCACCTTCGCTGACTATTCCGCCGGCATGCACATGGTGCAGGGGGTCCTGCTCGCGCTGCTGCAACGGGCCAAGACCGGCCGTGGCCAGCGCATCAGCGTCTCGCTGTACGATTCCATGCTGGCGGCGCAGACCCAAGAAGGCGCGTCGCAACTGATGCGCGGTCGCGAAGTGAACTGGGGCGCGATGCCGCTGTCCGGCGTATTCGAGACGAGCGACGGTGCCATCGCGCTGGTCGGCGCCTTCAAGGCGCAGCCGCTGCGCGACATCTGCACCGCATTGGAAATCGACGACCTGTCGCCGGATTCGCGCTTCGCCGCCCATGCGGTGCAGGTGGAGAACAAGCCGGCGCTGCACGATATCTTTCGCACGCGCTTTGCCAGCAATACCACTGCCTACTGGCTGGCGCGGCTGGAAGAGCAGGACCTGCTGTGCGCGCCGGTGCGCACCCTGACCGAAGCGCTGGCCGACGAGCAGACCGCGGTCAACGGCATGATCATGGAAGCCGATGGCGAGTTCGAGCGCGTCAGGGTGATCGGCTCGCCCATCCACATGGATGCCGCACCGGTGTCGATCCGCATTCCGCCCGCCCATCTCGGCCAGTACACGGATGCGGTGCTTGCAGAGCTGGGCATGGCCAGTCAGGCGGCCGAATAATGCCGGTCTATTTCGAGGTCACCGACCACGTCGCGCGGGTCACCATCGATCGGCCGGAGGTGCTGAACGCTGTCGATGCCGCCACCGAGCGCGAGCTCGAGGCGATCTGGCAATCCATTGAGGGCAATCGTGAGGTCCGCGCGGTGGTGCTCACCGGCGGCGGCGAGCGGGCCTTCTGCACTGGCGCCGACATGAAGAACAGCGGCAACGCGTCCGGCCTGGAATACTGGGCCGCTGGCCGCCCCAACGGCTTCGGCGGCATCGCGCTGCGCAAGACGCTTGACGTGCCGGTCATTGCGCGGGTCAACGGCCATGCTGCCGGCGGCGGTTTCGAGATGGTGCTCGGTTGCGACATCATCGTCGCGGCGGCGGAGGCGACCTTCAGCCTGCCGGAGGCGCGGGTTGGTCGCCTGCCGCTCGATGGCGGCATGACCCTGCTGCAGCGGCAGATTCCGTTTCGCGCCGCCATGGGCATCATGCTGACAGGACGGCGCGTGCCCGCACACGAGGCGCTGACCCTCGGCATCATCAATGAGGTGGTGCCGCGCGCAGCGCTGGATGACGCCGTCGACCGTTGGCTCCAGCATGTGTTGGCCTGTGCACCGCTATCGGTGCGCGCCATCAAGCAGGTGGTCCGCCTGACGCCGCATCTCAGCGCATCCGAGGCGCAGGCGACACGGCTGCCGGCGCTGGTCGAGGCGCTGGTCTCGGAAGATTCACGGGAGGGCGTGCAGGCTTTCGTTGAAAAGCGCAAGCCGAACTGGAAGGGTCGTTGAGGCGGCGGACAGCCGGGTTGTTCGCGCCGCAGGGACGTGACGACCGATGCTCCACGCTGCCGCATTGTACTATTTTCGCGAAGTCGCCCGGGTCGGCTCGATCCGCAAGGCGGCGGCAATCCTGAATGTCGCGGCCAGCGCGCTCAACCGGCAGATCATCAATCTCGAGAACCGGCTGGGGACGCCGCTGTTCGACCGGCTGCCCGGCGGCATGCGGCTGACCGTCGCCGGCGAATTGCTGCTGCGCCACGTGGTCGACACGCTGCATGATTTCGACCGCGTGCGCGTCACCATCGACGACCTGAAGGCGGCGCGCTCCGGCCACGTGGCGCTCGCGGCGCTGGACTCCCTGCTGGTGGATTTCCTGCCGCGCGCCATCGATCGCTTCCGCGTCGATTTTCCGGCGGTCACCTATTCGGTGATGGCGGCGCAGCCACCCGAAGTGCCGACCATGGTGGCGGCGGGGGACATCGACATGGGCTTCACCTTCGTCGGTCAAATCCCCCATTCGGTGCGCTTCATGGCCGAGATCTCGGCGCCGATCGGCGTGGTGATGCGGGCCGACCATCCTCTGGCCAACAAGCTTGCGGTGGATTTCGACGAAGTCAGCCGCTACCCGATGCTGGCGCAGTCCGGTCCGCTGCCCAGGGGCGCCGACATGGATGCTGCCTTTGCGACGTTCAAAAGCCAGCTCAAGCCGACCATCCTGTCCAACTCGATCCAGATGCTGAAGCTGGCCGTGATGCTGAACATGGGCGTGTCGCTGTTCACCCGGCTGGGCTTTCTGCATGAGATCGAGCAGGGCGATATCGCCTGGCGGCCGCTGAATTCACCGGGCATCAACACGCTGCGGATCGGATTGATGGTGTCGGCGCAACGAGAACTAAGCCCGCCCGCCGAACAGTTTGCCCGGCGGCTGGTGGAAGATCTGCACAAGTTCGCGGCGGTGTAACGACAGAGGACCTGTGTCCCGGACGCGGTGCAGTACGCCTCCGCAGGAGGCGTACTGCACCGCAGATCCGGGACCGTACCGGGGCGCCGGAGTCTGTGGCGATCCCGGATCTGCAGTGCACTCCGCCGCCAAAAGGCGGCGCAATGCACTGCGTCCGGGATACGTACCGGTTAATCCACGTTCTGCATGATGCTGGCGATCGGCTTGGCGTTGCTGCTGGTCTTTTGCGGCTGCGCGGCGGTCACCATCGCGTCGTATTGCGGCAGCGTGGTCAGCATCTCCTTGGGCTTGATGAACACCACCTTGTAGCCGCCGGCCTTGAGCTGGGCGAGAATCTCGGGCAGCGCGGCGGCGCTCCACTTGTGCAGGTCGTGCATCAGGATGATGCCCTTGCCGGCCTTCTTCAGCTTGGTCATCACCGAGGTCACCAGGACATCCGGCTTGTGGATGCGGAAATCCTCGGAATCGATGTCGATGGAGAACGCGGTGACGTTGCGTTCGGCGAGATAGGCCTTCAGGTCCGCCGTCTGGCGCAATTGCGGAAAGCGGAAGAACGGCGCGATCGGCGTTCCGGCCATCATCGACACGGCGCTGATGCCCTTCTCGATCTCGTCACGGGCTTCCTGCGGGGTTTTGCTCGCCAGGTTCTGGTGCGACCAGGTGTGGGAGCCGACGCTGTGGCCCGCCGCGATCACCTGCTTCAGGATATCGGGGTGCCATGTCGAGTGCTTGCCGATCGGGAAGAACACGGCCTGAACGCACTGGGCGCTCAAGGCGGCTAGCACGGCAGGCGTACTCACCGGCCACGGCCCGTCATCGAAGGTCAGCACCACTTCACCGGGCTGCAGGAAGTCGTATTCGCGGTATTGCGACATGCCGAGGCCGGGGCCGCCGGTCGTATCCAGCTGGATGGTGCGCGAGACGCCGAGCGCGTTCGGATTGTTGCAGACCGGCTTTGCAGCCGCGGTGCGCTTCTCAGCCGCTGGCGGCGTGGTCGCGACGGGCTGCACGGCCGGTGCCGCTGCAGGTTCCGCGCCGGGCTTCGGCCATCGCGCCTCGATCGCGCCGGTGGTCAGTTCCGTCCTGGCACCGGTGGCATTCGCCTCGGTCTGCGCCGGGGTGTGGCCCATATAGTGCCGGGCGGCGACGGCGACCGAGCCCACGGCCGCCAGGCAGCCGGCGGCAACAAGAATTGTCTGTTTACGCATGTTCACTCCGGAGTCCCGCGTCTCAAGCCCTCCACAACATCCGGCGAAATAGTTAATCGGCGGTGTTTTATGAAAAATTGAAATGATTGAGGCGCGTGGGGGAGAGCCTGGTATCCTCTGCAGTTTCCCGGGCCAAATCGCTCAAGTTTGCCTCTGCGCCGGGCTCGCGCATCGCGCGGATCAGTTCGATCGGGTACCTGCGATGCCTTGCCGCAGGTATTATTTGCGTGCTGCCCGAACCGCCGACGGTATCGGGCGGGGGCGTCCCAACATGACTTTTGCGCAGAGCGAACCATGTATTGCAGCGCACGAGCCACCCAGGTGGGAACGAAGCGAGGCTCGCCAGGTTGTTATGGCGAGACCTCGGGGTGCCGCTCTCTGGCGGCAAGCATGGCGCGCATTTTGACGAACCATCCATGGGTCGGCGTGTGCGCAAATTGCCCGCGCCGTTGTCTGCGGAGCCTTGTTTTCAAGGGCTTTTGAGCAGGCGGCATCTTTCTTGTGATTCGTCATTCAATTTTGTGACGATTCGACGTTGACAGCTTCGATGGCGGGCGCCTATAACCCGGCCACTGAGCGCGGCGGCGCCGGGGCCTACGGGTCCAGGCGCATCGTAGTGTTTCACAAGCTCCTCAACGCGAAGAGTGAATCAACAGCCGACAGGTTTCGGTTGGGATTTGGCGTCGTGTTGAGGTGTCGGTTTCGTCACGAAGCCGACGGCCTCCTTTGATGGGTGATTTGCGGGAATTTCGAAAGAATGACCTTCAAATTATTCTGAAAAAGAGGGTTGCTTCCTTCCTCCGGGAGGTCTAAAGGTTCGCTCCCTTCGGGGCGCTGGTGTTCTTCGGAACACAGCCTGATGACCTTCACTTTGGAAGATATCAGTACGAATTTTCTCTCTTAGGGGAGGGCGATGTTTTGCGACATCGGGTTGTTTGACAAGTTTAGATGAAGAAAGAGAAACGTGGACGGCGGAGTCCTTGCGGGTCTCGATCTCTAGTCATTCGGCGCAAGCTGGTGATTTTGGATTGAGGCCGGACGAAAGACTTCGGCGGTACACGTTTTGATACAAAGGTTACACCATCGTTGTTTGCGCTGTGAAGCGCGGACGGCAGGTTGGTCGGGCTTCGGTTTGATTGACCAAGTATGGTGGGACCTCGTCAATACGATGTGATCAGCCGGTTCAAAGTTCAAGTCCAACTTGAGAGTTTGATCCTGGCTCAGAGCGAACGCTGGCGGCAGGCTTAACACATGCAAGTCGAACGGGCATAGCAATATGTCAGTGGCAGACGGGTGAGTAACGCGTGGGAACATACCTCTTGGTTCGGAACAACACAGGGAAACTTGTGCTAATACCGGATAAGCCCTTACGGGGAAAGATTTATCGCCGAGAGATTGGCCCGCGTCTGATTAGCTAGTTGGTGTGGTAAAAGCGCACCAAGGCGACGATCAGTAGCTGGTCTGAGAGGATGATCAGCCACATTGGGACTGAGACACGGCCCAAACTCCTACGGGAGGCAGCAGTGGGGAATATTGGACAATGGGCGCAAGCCTGATCCAGCCATGCCGCGTGAGTGATGAAGGCCCTAGGGTTGTAAAGCTCTTTTGTGCGGGAAGATAATGACGGTACCGCAAGAATAAGCCCCGGCTAACTTCGTGCCAGCAGCCGCGGTAATACGAAGGGGGCTAGCGTTGCTCGGAATCACTGGGCGTAAAGGGTGCGTAGGCGGGTTTCTAAGTCAGAGGTGAAATCCTGGAGCTCAACTCCAGAACTGCCTTTGATACTGGAAGTCTTGAGTATGGGAGAGGTGAGTGGAACTGCGAGTGTAGAGGTGAAATTCGTAGATATTCGCAAGAACACCAGTGGCGAAGGCGGCTCACTGGCCCATTACTGACGCTGAGGCACGAAAGCGTGGGGAGCAAACAGGATTAGATACCCTGGTAGTCCACGCCGTAAACGATGAATGCCAGCCGTTAGTGGGTTTACTCACTAGTGGCGCAGCTAACGCTTTAAGCATTCCGCCTGGGGAGTACGGTCGCAAGATTAAAACTCAAAGGAATTGACGGGGGCCCGCACAAGCGGTGGAGCATGTGGTTTAATTCGACGCAACGCGCAGAACCTTACCAGCCCTTGACATGTCCAGGACCGGTCGCAGAGATGTGACCTTCTCTTCGGAGCCTGGAGCACAGGTGCTGCATGGCTGTCGTCAGCTCGTGTCGTGAGATGTTGGGTTAAGTCCCGCAACGAGCGCAACCCCCGTCCTTAGTTGCTACCATTTAGTTGAGCACTCTAGGGAGACTGCCGGTGATAAGCCGCGAGGAAGGTGGGGATGACGTCAAGTCCTCATGGCCCTTACGGGCTGGGCTACACACGTGCTACAATGGCGGTGACAATGGGACGCTAAGGGGCAACCCCTCGCAAATCTCAAAAAGCCGTCTCAGTTCGGATTGGGCTCTGCAACTCGAGCCCATGAAGTTGGAATCGCTAGTAATCGTGGATCAGCATGCCACGGTGAATACGTTCCCGGGCCTTGTACACACCGCCCGTCACACCATGGGAGTTGGTTCTACCTGAAGGCAGTGCGCTAACCGCAAGGGGGCAGCCGACCACGGTAGGGTCAGCGACTGGGGTGAAGTCGTAACAAGGTAGCCGTAGGGGAACCTGCGGCTGGATCACCTCCTTTCTAAGGATGGATCTTCAGTGCTTGCACTATCGATCCTCTTTTGAAACATCAGTGGCCAACGGTTTTCGGATCGTTAGGCTGCATTGGCGGGACACCGCCGTCTTCGTTTCTCTTTCTTCGCGGACGAACACACGCTGGGGCGTGCTTGTGACGTTCCTGGTGCAAGCCGGGATACGCTGGGCAGCCCTTTGTAGTTAGGGCTTGTAGCTCAGTTGGTTAGAGCGCGCGCTTGATAAGCGTGAGGTCGGAAGTTCAAGTCTTCCCAGGCCCACCAGCCTTTGCTTGCGCAAGCGAGCTGGCGAAGACGAACGATCGACCAATCACTGTTCAAGCCGAGTTCTTCTGGAACGGGGGCATAGCTCAGCTGGGAGAGCGCGTGCTTTGCAAGCATGAGGTCGTCGGTTCGATCCCGTCTGCCTCCACCAGAAACTTTTCTGATGGATGGCGATGAGATCTTTCTGACCATTCAACTTTCTTCATCCAGTGTGTTCACAGCATGCGCCATCGGGCAGCAGCTGTTTGAAAGTCCGCGGAACATCGTTTCGCATGACGTGTCCTTCGGGATGCGGCGTGCGTGATTTCTGACATCGTAAAGAGGAGATCGATCCGAATAGAGGATCTGCAGAGCAATCTGCGGTACCATCTATGTAATCTCCAAGATTGTTTTCACGAACGCTTTGCTTGCATCGCTTCCGTGACAAACATCTTTTCCAACGAAGCTTGACCGCCTCGTTGTCGGTTCGATCTTACGAAGCAAGCTGGTCTTTCTAATCATATCCGCTGCTTGAAGTGCGCCTGGGCTTGACCGCCTGGCGTGCGGTTTTGCGTTTTCGACCCTGTGTCTCTGACACTCGGGTTGTTACGCAAGCAGCAAGCAGTTCCCATTCTGCCGAGTGGGGTGGATATAGATAATGAGAGCAATCAAGTGCCTTAAGGGTGTTCGGTGGATGCCTTGGCGATGAGAGGCGATGAAGGACGTGCTACGCTGCGATAAGCCGTGGGGAGCTGCGAAGAAGCTTTGATCCACGGATTTCCGAATGGGGAAACCCACCTTCGATAGCCGGAACTCTAAATGCATCATGCCGCAAGGTGTGGTGGATTTGGATTTCCGGTTATCAGTTGAAGGTATGGAGCTCCTGAATTCATAGGGGGTTCTAAGCGAACTCGGGGAACTGAAACATCTAAGTACCCGAAGGAAAGGACATCAACAGAGACTCCGTTAGTAGTGGCGAGCGAACGCGGACCAGGCCAGTGGTATATCAAAGACAACCGGAAGCAGTCAGGAAAGCTGTACCTCAGAGGGTGATAGTCCCGTACGGGTAATGCAATGATATATCCTAGAGTAAGGCGGGACACGTGTAATCCTGTCTGAACGTGGGGGGACCACCCTCCAAGCCTAAGTACTCCTCATCGACCGATAGTGAACTAGTACCGTGAGGGAAAGGTGAAAAGCACCCCGACGAGGGGAGTGAAATAGACCTGAAACCGGACACCTACAAACAGATGGAGCCCAAGATACGTTCTGGGTGACATCGTACCTTTTGTATTATGGGCCAGCGACTTAATTTAACGAGCAAGCTTAAGCCGATAGGTGTATGCGCAGCGAAAGCGAGTCTGAATAGGGCGTTAAGTTCGTTGTATTAGACCCGAAACCTAGTGATCTAGCCATGGGCAGGTTGAAGGTGAGGTAACACTCACTGGAGGACCGAACGGGTGTCTGTTGAAAAAGACTCCGATGACCTGTGGTTAGGGGTGAAAGGCCAATCAAACTGGGAAATAGCTGGTTCTCCGCGAAAGATATTTAGGTATCGCCTCGCGTGAATACTTCGGGGGGTAGAGCACTGGATGGGCTAGGGGGACTTACCGTCTTACCAACCCCAACCAAACTCCGAATACCCGAAAGTAATGCGCGGGAGTCACACGGCGGGTGCTAACGTCCGTCGTGGAGAGGGAAACAACCCGGACCTACAGCTAAGGCCCCTAATTCGTGGCTAAGTGGGAAAGGATGTGGGAATCCCAAAACAACCAGGAGGTTGGCTTAGAAGCAGCCATCCTTTAAAGAAAGCGTAACAGCT